>JAVJQD010000010.1:0-5854 GCA_040218025.1 Hoeflea sp.
GTCTTCAGCGTTGTTCCTCTGGTCCTCGGTCACAGCCGCCGCGTCTTTCATCGCCCGGTAGTTTTCCTCGCCCATCATCGCAACGGCCCGCTCGGCCGATCCGAAGAGGTCATCCACGTCGAAGCTGAAGGCTTCCTCCAAAGCGCTGGCAAGATTCACGACTACGGTCTTCGACAGGGTTGCGACCCGCGCCTGGACCTCTGCGAACTTACGGTCGAGCTCGGCAGCCTTCTCCACCGCCTCTTCGTCAATCACGATGCCGAGCTCGTTGGCCCGTGCCGTGAGCTGCCGGATGCCCCGTTCACCCTGGTCGAGCAATTCCACGAACCGCTCGCCCGCCGTCCCACCGAACACCTCGTCGGCCACGCGGATCTGCGCGGCGCTGTCGAGACCTTCCATCCGGCCAATGATGTCCGCGAAGAGCTCTTCCGGTTCTTCGAGTCGGCGCTTCAGGTCGCTGGCCCCATAGCCCAGCCGCTTGAACGCCTCGGCCGCCGGGCCTTGGCCCGTGACGATGAACTCATCGGCGCGAAGCTGCAGTTCCTTCAGTCCGTCAACCAGGGCGTCAACCTCGATCCGGTTCTGTTCCCCGACGAACTTCAGTTCCTGAAATGCCGTGATGCTCAGCCCGGCCCGCTCGGCTTGTCGGCCAATCTCGGCCATGCTGCGAATGGCCTGGGTGGAGCCGCGCGTGATGGCAGCCATGCCGGCGGCGATGGTGGCCGCTGCAAATGCCTTGCCGAATGATCCGATCCGAGTCGAGGTGGTTGCGAGCGCCTGGTTGATCCGGCGCGTCGAGCCCAGCATATCCCGCTCCATCGCGGTTGTCGCGACCTTGGAACCTCGGCGCAGGCCGGTGTAAGTCTTGGTGCCCCGGCGCTCGGCCTTGGCCATGTTCCGCTCGAAATCCCTGATGCGGGCTTCGAGGGCAACAATCAATCTTTCGTCGTCCACGTTGGCCTCCTCTACGCCGTCCACATCTCGTCAGTGAACCAGTCCGCCGAGGTCACGAGCCCGTCCTCATCGGCTGCGCATCGCGCCACGGCCATTGCAGCTGCCACGGCCCCGTCAATCTTGTTGCCGCTCTTGCCCTTGTGAAACGAGCGGTTCCCGGCTGTGTCGATATGGAGTTGGATGTTGCCGAAATTCCAGCGCAGGACCGGGTGCCCACCATGACGGAAGTTACCGCTCAGTATTGCACGCTCCAGCTCCTTCACGGCGGGCGCCATGGTCACCCACCCCTGCCGGAACTCGACCACTGGAAACCCGTCCTCGTTGAGGCTCGACATCATGTGCCTCCCGTAGGTGGGATCGAAAGCGATTTCCTTGACATTAAACCGGGCGCAGAGTTCGCGGACATGGTCTTCCACGGCCTTCAGGTCGACCGTGTTGCCCGGCGTCGGGATGATGTATCCGTTCGCCGCCCATGCAAGGTAATCGACGCCGTGCAGCTCGCCACGCGCGCGCAAGTTGTCCTCAGGGCAGAAGAAGAACGGGATCACCTGGTAGCCGTTCTCGCCATCTCGCCAGCACGCCACAACGACCGTCAGGTCTTCGTTCTTCGACAGGTCCACGCCGAGGTAGCACGGCTCCTGGACGATCTCCAATTCCTCCGGATCGACCTCTGGCGCGCCCTGGTCGTAGACATGCATCTCGACGAACGGTGATGTCGTTTGATCGAGCCACCGATTGAGATTGAATTGCAGGAAGCTGTCGCGCTCAAACGGCGAATGGTCCGCCTTGCGCGCTTTGTCCCGGAAAGCGGCGAGGTCCGGATAGCCGTGCTGCAGGCCCGGGTTGACCGCATGCCAGAGTTTTTCATCGCGCCAGTCGTCTTCCGGCTCGGCCATGAAGATGACGGGGAGAGTGGCCGGATCCTCGATCTCGCCCTTCTGGACCTTGATCGCATACTCCACCTGTTGCCAGGCAAGGTTCTCCTGCCCCCGCCCGGAAGTCGACGCGATGATCATCAGGGTGCCAGGGACTTTCACAAGCGCACTATCGAGGGCCTCCCACTGACGCATGCCCGCACGCCCCTCCCACGCGTGCAGCTCGTCAGCGATCACCACGTTGGGTGTCTTCCCATGCTGCACCTTGCCGTCCGATGCCACGGCGACATATTTCGTCTGGCGCTTGCTACAAACAATCTTCGACTGGTACTCCCGCAAGCTGAGGTGCTTTGCGAGCCGCTTGTCGAAGTGGATGAGCATCGCGGCTTCGTTGTAGAGTTCCATGGCCTGTTCGTGCGCCGACGCGGCCGAAACGATCAATCCACCGGGTACGCTTTCCGGCCCGATCAGGTGCAACAGAGTGATCGCCGCCGCCAGCGAAGTCTTGCGATTTCCCCGCGGCAACAGAAGGACCACCCGCCGCACGAGCCGCGACCCATCTTCGGTGCGCGGCCCGTATATGCGGCGAATCGTGTTCTCCTGCCAGGGATCGAGCTGGAACGGATGCCCGGCCGCCGGGTTCTTCGGGTGCTTCAGTTTCCGGAGCCAATCGACGGCCAGCTGGCCTCGGCCGAACGGGTCCGGAATTTCCTCCGGTGCGTCGATCCACGAGGGCACCAGCATCAGGACGCCCCCTGCCAGCCGAACAGATCGTCGTCGTCATCATCATCCGCGATGGTCGGACGCGACCGCGAGACAGGCGTGGCGCCCAGCTCGGAGGCGACGAGCCGCGCCTGCGTCATTGCCTCATTGCGGATCGACACGGCCGGGTTCTTCCGGACGTTGATCAGATGTGAATTGCCTTCCTTGTCGATCTTGTAGACCTTCTGCACGGCGCCGGTGCGCTGGATCTCGCGATCCATCTCACGCACCGTGCCGATCGACATGCAGTATGTCTCGATCATGCCCACGTCCGCCTCGGTGAGGATCTTGCGCTCGGCCAAGAGTGGCACGATCCGGAGCCATTCGGCCTTCGCGTCATCGCTCAGGTAGTCCGGCGGCGGCCGATCACGCAGCGGCTCGCGCTCGACCCTAAGATGCGGTTTCACGCCTCTCATGACCTGGCCTCCTCGGTCACCTGCCGGCACCGGATTTCCAGCCCCTTTTGGCGCCCGATGCGCGTGATCTCCTCGATCTCGAAATGCTGACCATCGAAGTTGATCCGGTCTGTATTCAGGAGGTCAGCAAGGAACCGTGTCCGGAACGCCGTGCGCGCGGTACTGATCTCACCAGCGTTATGAAGAAAATCTTCCGTGGCCCGCTCCAACAGCTCGGCACGCAGAACCGCAACCTGCGCCCAGGTCTGAACCGGCGTTCCGGCATCGTTCACCGTGGTGGTGGCGCGTAGCACGGCGATGACATGCACAAGCTTGCCTGACCTCATGACGGCACCTCCTGCACCAGTAGATTGACGGTCACGATGCCATGCGAGGTTTCGCCGTCAGGGTCGCTGAGGGCGCGCATGGATGACACCCGCCAATCTGCACAATGCAGGCCAGGGCCGAGATCGAGCCGACCGGCACGGATGGCCGCCTTGATGGCCGCGTTGATCCGCTTCACCCCCTCGCGGGATGGCTCAGCCTTCCAGACGTGGATTGTATGGTAGACCCTCGATCGCGTTCGCCCGATGTTGTCACCCTCATCCAAGACTTGCACCTCGCCAAGTATGATGCTCGGGCTCGGAGCCGGCGCCTTGTTGCGATCGAGGATCGAGCCTGCGGGCACGAGATCGGTGACCGCTGACGCGGCCACGAGGCGCGCCCGGATGGCTTTCTGAACGGCGAGGTCCATGCTCATCTCTTGGTCTCCCGAATGGCTTTGGCGACCGCTCGTTTGATGCGTCGTTCGATCCGCGTCTTGTTCAGTCGGTATGCCGGATAGAAAAAGGGTTGTGCTGGCGTACCAGGATGCGTCCTGTAGCTCAGGCGTCCTTTCTTCGACTGCTTGTTGCCGGCCCCTTTCGAGGTAACACGTTGCCCCGCGATACCTGCCTGCGTCCCAAACTCCACGAACGGCGCCCAGAAGACCTCATCGTTTCCGGCGAAGACCGTCACCATCAACGAGGGATCGCCGCCGGTGCTCTTGGCAAGACGGCTTTCGGGAGGGGGTGGCCCGTGCTGCCAGTCGATCGACGCCTCTAGATCACCATCGTCGACGGGAACAAGGGCACGTGCCGTGTCGGCAATCTCTTCAGCGGATCGCTCAAGGGCTGGAATAACCGCATCCCGTGCGGCCTTGGGAATGGCCCTCATCCGTGCCTGGAACTTCTTGAGCGAAGCATCGGACGACATCAGAAGGTGAACTCCCGATAGGCGGTGATGATCTCCTGCACGCCGAATGGCACCTCGGCGACGATCGTACCGGTCAGGGCCGTCTCGCGCTGTTCGTACCACCACGCGGCAAGCTGCAGCACGGCCTCGACCAGATCCGGCGGAACTGGATCCTGATCCTCGCCGCCGAACACATCCTCGATGCGAAACCCCAGCATCCGCTCGATGTATGCCTGCGCGGCGTCGAGCTTGTCCTGCAAGAGGTTTCCATCGTAGGCGAGTACGTCCGTCGTCAGCGACAGCTGATCGCTCAACTGATGGAAGGTCGCGATTGCCATCGGGCAGCCTTACGCCTCGGCGGCGTCAACGCGCACAACGTTGCTGTTCACCCAAAGCGCCAGGTTGAGTTTCATGACCGCATTGGCCGTATCATACGCCTCGGTCGAACTGGCCACCTTGGCGATGAAATACCGCTCAGACGGCGTGCCGCCATCCGGCGCGTCGTTGAACTCCACCTTGAAGGCATAGTCGTGGATTTCCTTCTCGGCGGCGATGGCGGCCTGCTGGCCTGCATCGGAGTAGTCGAGCCCGCAAACGACTTCCATGGGCGGCGCGCTGCGCGGCCCCTTCAGGCGCTTGGTGCGAGACTCACCAATGGCGGAGAAGGAGATTTCCTCGGCGGCATCGCCCAGCGAGCCAAGGGCTTCCAGTTCCTTGATCTCAGTCCAGGTCTCTGAATTGAAATCAGCCTCCACGAAATCATCAGATTGCTGGGCCAGGACGCCGCCGATAAAAAGCTTGGCCCCGGCGGTTGCATAGATAGTCATGTCAGTTTCCTCGCGGTGTTGCGGCGCTCTTCACGTTGCTTGGCGCCGGAGTGACAGGGAGTGCAGAGCGGTTGCCAATTGGCCTGATCCCAGAACAGCGTCTGGTCGCCCTTGTGCGGTTTGATGTGGTCCACCACGGTTGCCTGGGCACCGCAGCGGGCACAGCGTGGCCTGCGCCTGAGAAACGCCTTGCGGGCTTTCTCCCACGTGCCGGTGTAGCCGCGCTGGCTGGAATTGGGCCGGGTCTTGTCGAAGCGCGCCTTGCGCTCCGCGTCGGACTTGCGCTGGCATGGACACCGTGTCCCGTTCGGAACGCGATGCCCGCAGCCGCATAGGCGCGCCGGTTTGGTAGGCATGGCTCACCTCCACGCATAAAGCGCGCCCCCGTAGATCTCTGCATATCCATCCATGGTTCAATCTCCGGTATCAGGTTTCCGAGGGCGGCGTGGTGCCGCCCCCGGCCGGTCTGGCTGCCCTTGACCATGAGCCACATGGGACGTGACGCGGGGCGTGGCAGGAGGGCAGCTTGCCGTTTTTGGGCTGACCGGATCACCCTCAATAAGGAGCACCCCCGCGAATTCATCGTCAACTCACCGGCGCGTTGGCGGGGTGTCCCTTCACGATCGTCACCCCGGCGGCAATCGAGGTGCCGCTGTTCTTGGTGAGGACCGTGCGGATGTACCGCCGGTAACCGATGTAGCCTTGCTTGTAGACGCTATTGGCTTCGAGCGTGGCGGGCAGAGTGCCCACGAGGTGCGCGGCGGCAACGTCCGTCCAACCGGTCGAGCCGTCTTCGCTCTCCTGCAGC
>JAVJQD010000014.1:0-91742 GCA_040218025.1 Hoeflea sp.
TTGGATAGCGGTCGGAATTGCGGTTATGCTCAGCGCGGGTGATATCAGTCCAGGACACAGTGGCCTCCATCGAATCTTTGACAATCCGACGGAATCACATCCCACTGATATCACTCAACAACTTTCAAATCGGGCTCTTAGACATTAGCGAGTTCGAAACGGGTTGAATTGCGGCCGGGCATTTGTCTGGCCATCGCCGGCATCTTGGTCTAAGACAAGCGCGCCAGTCGGCCGGGCAGCCGCAGCCTGCAATCGCCGAAAGGCCGCAGGGTGAGGAAAGTCCGGGCTCCACGGATAAACGGTGCCGGATAACGTCCGGCGGGGGCGACCCCAGGGAAAGTGCCACAGAAAGCAAACCGCCCCGCCACCTGACTGCCACAGATGAGCCTTGCGCTTCATCCGGCAATGAGGCGGCGGGGTAAGGGTGAAAGGGTGGGGTAAGAGCCCACCGCGCGACCGGCAACGGAAGCGGCACGGTAAACCCCACCGGGAGCAAAACCGAATAGGGATGACGCAGGGCGCAAGCCCGGCCCTTTTTCCGGGGTTGATCATCCGGGTAGGTTGCTTGAGGCGCGCAGCAATGCGTGGCCCAGAGGAATGGCTGCCACGTTTTGGTCCGCAAGGGCCAAGGCCATACAGAACCCGGCTTACAGGCCGGCTGGCGATTTCCTTCGCGAGACGGCATCTGCCGCAATCGCGCATTCCGATCCTCGGGCCGGCCGTGATAGGCTGATCCTCATGACCAGCGATGCAGAAGAAGACGAACCGTCAGGCGCTCCGGCCTGCTTTGCGCATCTGCTGGTTGGCGGCCATGTGGTCGATCAGCAAACCTGGAAAGATGTTGCCACCTTTCGCAAGTCCGAACGCAAACGGCTCTATGAGCTGCGACAGCGTGTTTCGGCGGCGGAACGCAGGGCTATGTCGGACCGTGTCGGCGCCATGCTCACCGAGGTGCTGGGCGAAGTCCCCGGGCGGACAATCGCGGTCTATTGGCCGATCCGGGGCGAGATCAACCTGCGCCCATGGATGGTTGAGGCAAGCCGGCACGGCGCACGGATCTGCCTGCCTGTGGTGGTTGAGAAAAACCAGCCGGTGGAATTTCACCTGTGGACACCCGGGTGTGCCATGTCCAGGGGATTTTGGAACATTCCGGTGCCTGCGAAACCGGAACCTGTGGCGCCGGACGCAGTGATAGTACCGCTGCTCGGCGTCGATGAGCACGGATACCGGCTGGGCAATGGCGGCGGTTACTATGATCGCACGCTGGCGCGGCTGCCTGGCGACCTTCTCACTATCGGCGTCGGCCAGCCCTTCGCCCGGATCAAGACAATCTTCCCCATGCCGTGGGACATCGCGATGAAGAAAGTCGTGCTCGGCGACGGTTCGATCACCGATATTGCGCTGAAACCTGACCTCAGGCGGGGGTGACCGGCTTGGGCCGCCACAGATACACAAACAGAAGGCTCGCCGCCACAAGGTCGGCTGCAAGGATGGCCGCCCACCAGGTCTGCGGGACCGTGCCCGAACCGGCTGAGGCGCCGAGCGCTGCGATTGCGCCCGCCAGCAGGATGAAAAAGGCGAGCCACGCCATCAGCCGGCGGTTGGGAAGGATCAGATAGGCCATCAGCGTGTAGAGCACGGCCACGGGTACAAGCCAGAACACCTCCCTCGAAAAACCGGTCATTGCCGGTGTCGCGAAGTGGATCAGGGCTGAAATATAGGTAACGATGGCGGCAAGCCCGAGCGCTTTGGAGGCCTTGAACATGATATCTTCTCACTCTTCCGGGCAGGGCGTGCCTGCGGCAGACCATTTCATCAGCGCGTCCATTACGCCCTGAAGCGAGTGCGGCGCGGGTTCGCGTGTACCGCCCGGATTCCATGCCCAATGCAGGATCTGATCGTGGTCGAGGTGGGCGGCGACCTCGCGGATGGTCCTGTCGCCATTGCGCGCCGGATCCCTGAGCTGGTTGCAGATATAGGCCGACGACTTGCCGAACCACTCCGCCTCGACGGGGGGCAGAAGCCAGGGCGCGGCGACACGCGGTGCGGCGTGGGGAACCGGGTTGGCGTCCGGGTCGGACTCACTGAGGGTCACGTGGCACGTCGAGCACATCAGTGTCTCGGCGCCGATGCGGCTCTCCCCGGCATTGATGTTCATGCCGTGAACCCGTGTCTCGCCGTAACTTGGCCCCGACCACATCGGACGGTTGTCAGCGCCGACATGGCAGTTCGAGCAGCGCGGGTGCGAAGCGACCTCGTAAAATGTCTGCCAACTGGCAAGACCCTCCGACGTGGAGACCGAGCCTTGTTCGAACTCGTTGATGACCCGGCCGCTCCCGAGCGTTTCCTCCGCGAACAGCGGTGCGGTGAGCATAAATGCGCAAGCCAGTCCCAGCAGTGCATTCTTCATGGTGGCGCTCCTAGGCAAAGTCGACAAATCTGTTGAACGGCATTTCCCTGAGGCGTGTCCCCGTCGCCGCGAAGATGGCGGCGGCGAGCGCAGGTGCTGCGGGCGGGACCGGCGGTTCGCCGATGCCCAGCACCTTCGAGCCGTTTTCCAGTCCCCGCACCTCGATGTCCGGACACTGATGCATGCGCATGCCCTCGAAGACGTGGAAATTGTCCTGGTCGGCGATACCGTCGGTGTAGGTTATCTCGCAGTTCATGGCGTGGCCGAGCCCGAAGATCACGCCACCCTTGACGAGATTGTCGAAATTGACCGGATCGACGACCGTGCCGACTTCTGCGGCGACGAAAACCTTTTCGATCCGGATGCCGTTTTCGGTATCCGCCACCTCGATGACCTGGGCGCAATGAACGCCGAAGGACTGGGTGAGCGCAACGCCGCGGCCTCGGCCGTTGCCCAGGACACCGTCCCAGCCGGACATTTCGCCGACGGCTTCAAGAACCTTGCGGGCCTCTTCATTGTTGCAAAGGCGAATGCGTTCGGCGAGCGGATCGGCGCCTGCGGCATGGATGAGTTCGTCGAGGCCGGCATTGTAGAAAAAACCGTTCGAGGAGGCGCCGACCGAGCGCCAGGAACTGACGGGTGCGAGTTCCGGTGCGCGATAACCGGTCACGCGATGGTTGGGGACGGCGAAGGGCTGGTCCCAGGCGCCCGCGACGATCTGGCTGTCGGGTCCGGGCACCGACAGGCCCTGGCGGGCCATCTGCGACACCACGACCGAAGGCATGGCGATGCCGAGGTCATAGGTCTCGACCTTGCCGTCACGGACCACACCGCGCATCCGCGCCATGGCGATCTGGCGGACGAAATCATGCGTCATGTCCTGTTCGCGCGAATAGGTGAGCTTGACCGGAGTGCCCTTCATTCCCATCGCGATTTCAGCCGCCTGCTTGACGACCTCGTCCTCGAGCCGATGGCCAAAGCTGCCGCCCATATAGAGCACATGCACGGTCACATTCCCGGGGTCGATGCCGGCAATCCTGCCGACATTGTTCTGGACGAAACGCGGGATCTGGGTTCCTGTCCAGACTTCCGCGGACTCCCCGTCGATCCTGACAATCGCGCTGATCGGCTCGAGCGGCGCGTGAGCCAGATAGGGCGCACGATATTCCGCACTGATGATTTCGCCGGTTTCGGCAAAGGAGAACTCGACATTGCCATCGTCGCGCTGCCGGCTGTCAAGCGCCGTTTCCGCAAAACTGTCCGACAGCGTCCGCCAGTGGTCCTCCATCGATGAGGGGAACGAAGCCGCGCCCCAGTCGAATTCGACGGCCTTTGCGGCCTGGAAGGCGCGCCAGGTGTTGTCGGCGATCACGCCGACTCCTCCGGTAATCTCGACCACATCCCGGACGCCGCGCATTTTCAACGCTTCCGTTGCGTCAAAACCGTTGAGCGGGCCGCCCTGGGCGGGATTGAGGACCACCGCGGCGTGCACCATGCCATCGACCGCGAAATCGATGCCGTATTTGAGGGTTCCGGTGGATTTGGCAATCATGTCGACGCGCTGCATCGGCTTGCCGATCAGGCGCCATTCGGACGGCGCGCGCAGTTCCACATCCTGCGGCGGCTCGATCTGAGCGGCGTCGGCGGCCAGTTCGGTGTAGTCAAGCGAGGTTCCATCGGGAAGCTGAACCGCGCCGGATGCGGTCTTGAGTGCGCTGACCGGAACGCCGGTCTTGCGGCTTGCGGCGAGTTTGAGCGCCTCGCGCGCCGAGGCTCCGGCCTGACGCAATTTGTCGAACCCGTCGGGCACGGTCGTCGAGCCGCCAGTGATCTGCATGCCGATGACCTTCATCACCGACGACAATACTCCGTATGCGGCCTGGGTGGGGATTCCGCCTCCCGGCGCCATGAAGCTGGCGGCCTCGTCGGCCAGCGCCTGGTTCCAGTAAGCTGCCGACGGCGGACCTGGATCGACCTTGATCCGGTCGAGATCGACATCGAGTTCCTCGGCTATCAACGCCGCCTGAACCGAATAGGCTCCCTGGCCCTTGTCGGCGCGGGGCGTGATCAATGTGACCCCGCCGGAATCGATCAGCACATAGGGCGTGAGCGCCGCCTCACCGTCCCCAAGCGTGTCGAGCAGCGGATTGGCATGCGGTTTCCGGACCGTGTAGACGCCGAATGCAACGCCGCCGGCGACAGCGACCGAGCCGACGAGAAATGCGCGACGGGTGAAGGTTTTCAAACGTCCCATCTCATGCGCTCCTGAGGCTCTGTGCGGCGGCCCTTATGGCTTCGCGGATGCGTGGATAGGTGCCGCAACGGCAGAGATTTGCGCTCATCGCAGCGTCAATGTCTTCATCGCTGGGATCTGTGTTGAGCTCGAGAAATGCGGCCGCGGCCATGATCTGGCCTGACTGGCAGTAGCCGCATTGGGCAACCTGATGCTCGATCCAGGCGGCCTGAACCGCATGAAGCGCCTCGGGGCCGCCAAGCCCTTCGATGGTCGTGACCTCACCCTCGACATCTCCAACCGGTTGCTGGCAGGATCGGACAGCGAAGCCATCGATGTGGACGGTGCAGGCGCCGCACTGGGCAATGCCGCAACCATATTTCACGCCGGTGATGCCGAGCTCGTCGCGCAACACCCAAAGCAGCGGCATGTCGGGTTCGACATCCACGTCATGGGTTTGGCCGTTGACCGAAATTCTCATGCGCTTGCCTCCTGACCCGGACTGTTCGATAAGTCCTCTTCGTTGGCGCCGGCTGGCGTTGAAACAAAGATAGGCGATCCCATCCCGCCTTCCATCATGACCGGGCCTTTTGTTAAATTGACAAATCAACAAAAAATGTCAAGTTGTTTGCGATGACTGATCGAGATCACCGAATTCTGGATGCGGCGATCGAGGTGTTTTCGCGCTACGGCATGCGTAAGGCGACGATGGGCGACATCGCCGAGCAGGCGGGAGTTTCTCGCCAGACACTCTATGCCCGTCATTCCAACAAGGACGATATCATGGCGGCGGCCATGAAGCTGATTGCCGAGCGTGTCTGCCAGGAGGTGACGCAGGGCTGGGGCTCCGCGCAGGACATTGGCGACCGCCTCGATGTCTTCCTCGACTGCGCGGTCGTCCGCTTCTTCGACCAGATCCGGCGTATGCCGGATGCCAGCGACCTGCTCAGCGGCCACGGAGACAGCGCAAAGGCGGCCCGGATCGCAGCCGAGAACGGCAAGCTGGCGCTGCTTTCGGACATGTTCGCCCCCTATGCGGAGGCGCTTGCCGTTCGCGGCAGCAGTCCGGGCGAACTTGCCGAGTTCTTTTACGCCACGGCGTCGAGCTTCAATTTCACCGCGCGGGATGAGGCCCATCTCTCACGGCTGCTCGCTACCCTGAAACAGAGCACTCTGACCATGCTGGGCGAGGCGTGACCGGGGCCGAGACGCGCGCAGCGGGTTCGGCCTTCCGCCTTGGCTCAAGCAGGGCGATCAACTGCCGCGCTTCAACGGGCGGAGCAACTTCCCTGCGGCAATAGTCCGAGCCGTCGGGTTTCCGCGTCACCATTCCAAGACTGAAAAGTGTGCGGCGCAGGATGGCCGGGTCGTCGAAGAGGTGGGCCTGGCGCAGGCGGAGATTGATTTCCCGCTCTGTCATGAGGGTTCGCGCCGGCAAGAGCGCCCACAACGCCCACAGGCACAAATCCTGGGTTTTCCGCCGCGAAGGCCACTGCCGCAGCCGTCCGGCCGAATCGAAATGGTTCAGTGTGCGTTCGACCAGCAGATGGTCCACCGTTTCAGGTGGCGCGGGACTGGCAAGCCGCTCTCCGGCGGCGTGGGCTGCGCGAAGATGCTGGAAATTGCGGAATCCGGCCGCGCGCGCAACCATGTTCATCAGGCTCAGATGAGACGGCGTTTCGCGGGTTGCTTTGAGCTGTCGTGCAAGAGCACGGGTGAAGGGCGAAATGTCCTTCACCGAAAGGGATATCGCTTGTTTCGACATGTCACATCCTTGGCGTGCTCGCTTAAGAACCGCCGGTCGCTGACTTGACGATGCGAGCATCCGACAGGATTGCGATGCATTGCCGATCCAAATGGCAGGTTTAGCTTCCCCGAAGGGACAGCGACGCCTCGGTGACTGCCGACCGTGAGGGCTCATTAGCACGGCCGCGGACATTCGACAATCCGAGCCTTTCCCTCCTTCGTTCCAGCCATTCACACTCCGTCCACCATTCCTAACCCTTCGTTAATCTTGACGGGTTATTAACGGGCAAACGCACGGTTGAGATGGGAGTAGTTCCCATTGACGCCCATACTGGCCCATGGTATCCCAAATGCCCAAGGCAAGCAGGCGGGCGTCCGCCGATTTTCCCCTATCAGGACCGTGGTTCCGCTCCGGAGCCGCCAAGGTGGTTTGCGCCGCCGCCGGACCTGCACGGGATTGCTTGCCGGGATATGGCGGAGGGCCGATGGCGTGGGGCCTTATGGCGGAAGCGGCGGTAAAGCGTAATGAACCGGTTCCTGTCGCATGCGACAAACAGGATCGACGCAAAGGGGCGGGTTTCCGTGCCCTCGACGTTTCGCGCCGTCCTGGCCCGTTCGGGTGTCGAAGAGCTCTATGTCTGGCAGGATTTCGTGTTCCCGGCGATTTCGATGGCGGGACCGGACGTGCTCGATCGCTTCGAGCGGATGATCGGATCGGCGGATCCGTTTTCGCTGGAGGCCAACAAGATGTCGCTGCTCATTCATGGCGGCGGCGTGTTCATGAAGCTCGATGGCGAAGGCCGGCTTCTGGTGACGGACTTTATCCGCGATTTCACGGGCATCACCGACAAGGTGACGTTTGCGGGGCGCGGCGATCATTTTCAGCTCTGGGATCCGGCTGCATTCGAGGACATGCAGGCGCAAGCCCGGAAAGACCGGACGGCGAGTTCCTGACGGTTCATCACGGATGGAGAAACGGAATGATGGTGGACATGGGCGGTGGAAATTCTGACGCCCAAGGCGGACCTGTCCGCCACATTCCGGTTCTTCTCCGCGAGGTGCTCGAGGCGCTCAGGCCGGTGGCATCGGAGACGATTGTCGACGGAACGTTCGGCGCCGGCGGCTACAGCTCCGCCATTCTCGATGCCGGCGCTTCCGTGATCGGCTTCGACCGCGATCCCGAAGCGATAGCCGCGGGCGCTCAAATGGCGGCGGCGTCCGGCGGGCGGCTCAGGCTCGTGCACGCCCGGTTCTCCCGGCTCCTTGATCATGTCGAAGAGGCGAGCCTTGACGGCGTGGTGCTCGACATCGGCGTCTCCTCGATGCAGATCGACGACGCCGAGCGCGGCTTTTCCTTCATGCGCGACGGGCCGCTCGACATGCGCATGGCCAGGTCCGGCATCAGCGCCGCCGACGTCGTCAACCGCGCAAAGTCCTCCGATCTTGCGCGCATCTTCGGAATCCTGGGCGAAGAGCGCCACTCCGGGCGGATCGCCCGGGCCATCGAGGCCGAGCGCGCCAAACAGCCATTTTCGACCACGCGGCAACTGGCCGGGCTGATCGAGAAGGTGTCGCCGCGCCGCCCCCAGGACAAGATCCATCCGGCAACGCGGGTGTTCCAGGCACTTCGAACCTATGTCAACGACGAGCTCGGTGAACTGGCGGGCGCCCTGTTTGCGGCTGAACGGGCGCTCAAGCCCGGCGGGCGGCTGGTCGTGGTCTCGTTCCATTCGCTCGAGGACCGGATCGTCAAGCGGTTCTTTCAGGACCGTTCCGGCAAGGCCTCCGGGTCAAGGCATCTGCCGCAGACGATCGAGCGCAAGGCCACATTCACACCCATCGGAAAACAGCCGGTCGCGGCCGGGGAGGGCGAATGTGAAGTCAATCCGCGCGCCCGTTCAGCGAAGCTGAGGGCCGGCCTTCGTACCGATGCGACCGCCGGTCCCGCCGGCTCCGATATCCTTCCCGTTCCAAATCTCGTTGCGCTGGGAGGCTGAACCATGTTGCGAACTCTCGATCTCGTGCTCGTCGGCGCAATGATTACGGCGGCCACCATCACCTATCAGATCAAGCACAATGCCGAGGAAAAGCTGGCCAAGGTGCGTGAGCTTGAGGCGGCGATCAAGCTTCAGGAAGAGACCATCGACCTGTTGGAGGCCGACTGGAGTCTTTTGACCCAGCCTTCGCGGCTGCAGCGCCTGTCGGAGGCTTTCGAGGATGAGCTCCAGCTCAAGCCGATAGAGCCGCAGCAGATGGCCGCGCCCGGGGAGTTGCCCGGATACGCGAGGGATTTCGAGCCGCTGGTGGCCGTAAGCGAAACCGAAACCGAAATCGGAAGCGATGCGTCGATAACGACAGGATCGGTGAAGCCATGAGCAGAATGGGTAAGCTCCTGAGGAAACTCGCTCCGGTGAATGCCCCCCTGTATCCGGCCGGGCGCGCCCATCTTGAATTCGAGGGCGTCCGCAAGGCACAGGGCGACCAGGCGAAAAACCGAATCATCATCGCCATCGCCTGTTTCGGCCTGATCTACGCCGTGATCGGCGGACGGCTCGTCCAGTACGGCATGAGGGCGCCGGAAACGGTGTCCTCCATCGGGCGCGCGAGCCAGCTCATGGCCTCTCGCCCGGATCTTCTCGACCGCAACGGCGAGGTGCTGGCAACCGACATCCGCACGGTCTCGCTGTTTGCCGAACCGCACAAGATTGTCGACGCGGACGAAGCGGTCGAGCTTCTCGCCACGGTGCTTCCCGATCTCGATCTCAAGGGCATTCACCGCAAACTGTCTTCAAACTCCCGGTTTCAGTGGCTGCGGCGGCAATTGACGCCGAAACAGCAGAGCCAGATTCTGGCGCTCGGCATTCCCGGCGTCGGCTTCAGGCCCGAGACAAGGCGGTTCTATCCGGGCGGCCCAACCGCCTCGCACATTGTCGGGCATGTCAATATCGACAACAAGGGCATCGCCGGCATGGAGAAATATGTCGACGGCCAGGGCTTCGGCGATCTGGCCGATGCGGGGCTGACCGTCAATGAGGACATCAACCCGGTGCGGCTGTCGCTCGACCTGAGGGTGCAGCACGTGCTGCGTGACGAGCTCTCGGCGGCGGTGGAACGCTACAAGGCCATCGCGGCGGCCGGCGTGGTGCTAGACATCCATACGGGCGAGGTCATGGCGATGGCTTCGCTGCCCGACTACGATCCGAACAATCCTGTCGAGGCTCTCGAGAAGGACCGGCTCAACCGGATGTCGGCCGGCACCTACGAAATGGGTTCGACCTTCAAGGCCTTCACCACGGCGATGGCGCTGGATTCCGGCAAAGTGACCATGTCCGATTCCTTCGATGCGCGCGGGTCGATCCGCATTGGCGGGTTCACGATTTCCGATTTTCACGGCAAGAACCGGGTGCTCACAGTCCCGGAGATCTTCATCTATTCCTCCAACATCGGCACGGCCCGAATGGCCGACCTGGTCGGCATCGAGGGTCACAAGGAATTTCTGACACGGCTCGGTCTGTTGAGCCGGATGCGCACCGAACTGCCCGAGGTTGCGATGCCCTCCCAGCCGCGGGAATGGAAAAAGATCAATTCGATCACCATTTCCTTCGGCCACGGCGTGTCGACGACGCCGCTCCAGACGGCGGTCGCGGCGGCTGCCCTGATGAACGGCGGAAAGCTGATCAGCCCGACATTCCTGCCGCGAAGCCGTGAACAGGCGGAGACGATGGCCGTGCAGGTGCTGGATCCCGCGACCAGCGACAACATGCGCGCGCTCATGGCGCTCAATGTCGCCAGGGGATCGGGCCGGCGCGCACAGGTGGAAGGCTTCGATGTCGGCGGCAAGACCGGCACCGCAGAGAAGGTGGTGGACGGGCGGTATTCGTCGGCTGTGCGGTTCAACGCGTTCCTGTCCGCGTTTCCGATTTCCGAGCCGCGGTATGTGGTGCTTGTCGTGATCGACGAACCGAAACCCGAGGAAGGCAAACATTCCGCAACGGCCGGCCTCAACGCGGCGCCGACGGTGGGCGCGATCGTTCGCCGGTCGGCGGCGTTCCTCGATGTGAAGCCGCATTTCGGCAATGGCGCCCGGCCGCTCGCATTGTCATACTGAAAACACAAGCGGCGGGCAGTTCTGTCCGCCGCACCAATAATGAAAGATCCGAGTACTCGATGAAATTGTCCGCGCTGATCTCGGCCCTGCCTCCCGGAACCATCGTAGCGCCTGCCTCGGCCGATCTTGATCTTCCGGTCACGGGGCTGACCGCCGACAGCCGCGAGGTTGGACCGGGAAACCTGTTTTTCGCGCTTGCCGGGGTCAAGACCGACGGCGCCCGCTTTGCCGGGGAAGCAACGTCGAAGGGGGCTGCCGCCATCGTCGCAGCCGAGGGTTCGGAGATAGCCGAGAGCCGGGCGCCGGTGTTGCGCGCGGAGGATCCGAGACAGGCGCTGGCGCGAATGGCGGCGGCGTTCTTCGGACCGCAGCCGCGCGTCATGGCTGCGGTGACGGGAACCGCCGGGAAAACCTCCGTCGCCTCGTTCCTGCGCCAGATCTGGGCCCATGCCGGCGAGCAGGCCGCGATGCTTGGCACCACCGGCGTGACCGCGCCTGGCCGCAAGACCCACGGTTCGCTGACGACGCCGGATCCTGTGGCGCTGCATCGCCTGCTTGCGGAACTTGCCAGCGACGGTGTCACACATGCCGCGATGGAAGCGTCGAGCCACGGGCTCGACCAGCGCAGGCTTGACGGCGTGATGCTGAGTGTCGCCGGTTTCACCAATCTGGGTCGCGACCACATGGACTACCATCCGACGATGGATGATTACATGGCGGCGAAAATGCGCCTCTTCGACACGCTGCTGCCCAAGGGCGCCCCGGCGGTGATCTTCGCCGACGACCCGTGGTCCGGCCGCGCCGTCGAAACCGCCGAACGCGCCGGTGCGCGGGTGTTGACCGTCGGGCGCAAGGGGGGCTTTCTGTCTCTCAAGCGCGTCGAGCATCTCAGGCACAGGCAGATCGCCGAAATTCACCTGGACGGCCGGATCTTCGAGGTCGACCTGCCGCTGGCGGGAGATTTCCAGGTCTTCAACGCCTTGGTGGCGGCGGGCATGGCGATTGCCACCGGGACAGCCGCCGATCAGGTGATGGAGGCGCTCGAACATCTGGAGGGGGCATCGGGACGGCTTGAACTCGTCGGATCGACAGCGGACGGGGCGCCGGCCTATGTCGACTATGCCCACAAGCCCGAAGCGCTCGAGAACGTGCTCGATGCGGTGCGCCCCTTCACGACCGGTCGGATCATCCTGGTGTTCGGCTGCGGCGGTGACCGGGATCGCGGAAAGCGGCCGATCATGGGGTCAATCGCAACCAAGCTCGCCGACGTGGTGATCGTCACCGACGACAACCCGCGCTCGGAAGAACCCGACGCGATCCGGGCTGAAATCATGCTCGCCGCGCCCGGCGCACGGGAAATCGGCGACCGGGCGGAAGCGATCCGCACGGCCGTCGGCATGCTGCAAGCGGGCGATACGCTGATAGTGGCGGGCAAGGGACATGAAGAGGGGCAGACGGTGGGCGACAAGGTGCTGCCCTTCTCCGATCACGCGGAAATCCGCAAGGCGCTGGAGGGACTGCACCAATGAGCTTTCTATGGACCGCCAACGACATGATCGAGGCCATGGACGGCCGGCCGGTCGGTGACCTTCCGAAGGGCGTGCAGGGGATTTCCATCGACACCCGCACCCTTGGCGAGGGCGACGCCTTCTTCGCGATCAAGGGCGACAAGTTCGACGGCCATGATTTCGCAAGCGCTGCAATAGCCAACGGCGCGGCGCTGATGGTCGTTTCGGAAGCCAAGCTGCCGGCATTGGGACGGCTGACGGTGCCGATGATCGTGGTCAAGGACGTGCTGGCCGCGCTCGAGGATCTGGGGCGCGCTGCGCGCGCGCGCTCGGAGGCCCGGATCGTCGCCATCACCGGCTCGGTGGGCAAGACCACCACCAAGGAGATGTTGCGCAGGGCGCTGGAGCCTTCGGGCGAGGTTCATGCCTCCGCCGCGTCCTTCAACAATCACTGGGGCGTTCCGCTGACCCTGGCCCGCATGCCGGCAAGCGCCAGATACGGCGTCTTCGAAATCGGGATGAATCACCCTGACGAGATCCGTCCGCTGGTCAAGATGGTGCGGCCGCATGTGGCGATCATCACCGCCATTGCCGCGGCGCATCTGGGCAACTTCAAGAATCTGGGCGAGATCGCCGCCGCGAAAGCGGAGATCATGGAGGGTGTCGTCGAGAGCGGTCATATCCTGCTCAACCAGGACAACGAGAAGTTCGGCTGGCTGAAAAAGCGCGCCGCCGAACTGGGCACGGGGTCGGTGCGCGGGTTCGGTGAAAACGCAAAGGCCGACTACCGGCTGCTCAATTGCAAGCTGCTTCCCGATTGCTCGACCATCACCGCGAAGATCGGGGAGGATGAAGTGGCCGCCAAGATCGGCGCCCCGGGCCGGCATCTGGTTCAGAACGCACTTGCGGTTCTGGGCGCGGTTCAACTGCTCGAAGCCGATCTCGCCAAGGCAACGCATGCGCTTGCGCGGGTTTCGGCAAAGAAGGGGCGCGGCGCCCGCCACGAACTGAAGATCGACGGCGGAAGCTTCATCGTCATTGATGAGAGCTACAACGCCAATCCGGCTTCCATGCGGGCAGCGCTCGAACTGTTGCGCGACACACCATTGCGGCTTCGGGGCCGGCGCATCGCGGTGCTGGGCGACATGCTTGAAATGGGCAAGTTCAGCGAGCGGGTGCACCGCGAACTGGCCGGACCGGTGCGCGAAGCCAACACGGATCTGGTGTGCCTGGCGGGACCCGAGATGAAAGCCCTTCGGGATGAACTCGGGACCACGATCGAGACGGTCTGGCGCGAGACCGCCGATGATCTCGCCGACTATCTCAAGACCGTGTTGCGCGAAGGGGATGTGGTGATGATCAAGTCTTCGCTCGGCATCGGCTCCGGCCGCATCGTCAAGGCGCTTCTTGACAAGTATCCGGTCGTGACTGACAGCAGCGACCGGGACTGAACGAATCTGGGGGACTGGAATACATGCTCATCTGGCTGGTGGATCTGGCGGACACGGTCCAGTTCTTCAATCTTTTCAGGTATATCACCTTCAGGACCGGAGCCGCGATGTTTACCGCCGCTCTGATCGTCTTCCTGTTCGGTCCGCGAATCATTGCTTCGCTCCGGGTTCGGCAGGGCCGCGGGCAGCCGATCAGGGCCGACGGACCGCAGACGCATTTCCTGAAAGCAGGCACACCCACCATGGGCGGATTGATGATGCTCGCGGGGATTATCGGGTCGTCGCTGCTGTGGGCCGATCTGTCGAGCGTCTATGTGGTCACCACCCTGCTGGTCACGCTCGGCTTCGGCGCGATCGGATTTTATGACGACTATCTCAAGGTCACCAAGCAGAGCCACAAGGGCTTTTCCGGCAAGGCGCGGCTCGGCATCGAGTTCATGATCGCGGGCGTCGCGGTCTTTTTCATCATGAAAGCCTCTATGGCGGCAGCGAATGCCGGCGGGGCGGAGTTCGGTTCGTCGCTGGCATTTCCGTTCTTCAAGGATCTGCTTCTTGACCTCGGCTGGTTTTTTGTCGTTTTCGGCGCCTTCGTCATTGTCGGCGCCGGAAATGCGGTCAATCTGACCGACGGTCTCGACGGGCTGGCGATCGTGCCGGTGATGATCGCTGCGGCGTCCTTCGGGGCGATTGCCTATCTGGCCGGCAACGCGGTGTTTGCAAACTACCTGCAGATCCATTTTGTCCCGGGCACCGGCGAACTCGCGGTCATTCTGGGCGCGGTGATCGGCGCAGGCCTCGGATTCCTTTGGTTCAACGCGCCGCCCGCGGCGATCTTCATGGGCGACACCGGCTCGCTGTCGCTGGGCGGCTTGATCGGCACCGTGGCGGTGGCCACCAAGCACGAGATCGTCATGGCGATCATCGGCGGGCTGTTCGTGATGGAGGCGCTTTCGGTGATCATCCAGGTGGCGTGGTTCAAGCTCACCGGCAAGCGGGTTTTTCTGATGGCGCCGATCCACCACCACTTCGAGAAGAAGGGCTGGACCGAAAGCCAGGTGGTGGTTCGATTCTGGATCATTTCGGTCGGGCTCGCGATGATCGGGCTTGCCACATTGAAGCTGAGATAGACGATGATCGCGGCGTCGACATTCAAGGGACAGAAGGTTGCGCTCTTCGGGCTCGGCGGCTCGGGTCTGGCGACCGCACGATCATTGATGGCCGGCGGCGCCGATCTGATCGCCTGGGACGACAACCCGGCGCAGGTGGAGGCTGCGGACAGGGGCGGCATCAGGGTCGGAGACCTGCGCGACATCGACTGGACCGATCTCGGCGCGCTGGTGCTGGCGCCAGGCGTGCCGCTGACCCATCCCAAGCCGCACTGGACGGCGGATCTCGCCAATATGAACGGCGTCGAAATCATCGGCGATGTCGAGATTTTCGTGCGCGAGCGCCGGGCGCTGGCGCCCGGGTGTCCGTTCATCGCGATCACAGGCACCAACGGCAAGTCGACCACGACGGCGCTGATTGCGCATCTGATCGCGTCCAGCGGCCGCAACGCGCAGCTTGGCGGCAACATCGGGACGGCGGTTCTGACGCTCGAACCGCCAGGCCATGACCGCTTTTACGTGGTGGAGTGTTCGTCCTACCAGATCGACCTGGCTCCGTCGCTCGACCCGAGTGCCGGTCTGCTGCTCAACCTGACGCCCGATCATCTCGACCGCCACGGGTCGATGCAGCATTATGCCGAGGTCAAGACGCGGCTGGTGAGACAGAGCGACGTGGCGGTGGTCGGGGTCGATGACGACTGGTGCCGCGACATCGCAGAAAGGCTTTCAGCGGAAGGCAAGCGCGTCGAGCCGATCTCGCAGGCCACACGGCTTTCCAGCGGCTATTTCGCGGAGGGCAGCCGGATCTTCCGCGCCGCCGACGGCGCTTTAAGCGAGGTGGCCGACCTCGGCGGCATTCCGACACTGCGCGGCCGGCACAATGCACAGAATGCCGCCGCTGCCATCGCCGCCTGCCGAACGGTCGGGCTGAGCGACGACGAAATCCGGACAGGGCTTGCCGGTTTTCCAGGGCTCAAGCACCGGATGCAGCCGGTCGGTCGCCGCGGCCGGGTGGTGTTCGTCAATGATTCCAAGGCAACCAATGCGGAAGCCGCGGCGCCGGCGCTGCAGAGCTTCCAGCCGATATACTGGATTGCGGGCGGATTGCCCAAGGAAGGCGGGATTGCCTCTCTCGAGCCATATTTCCCGCGGATTGCAAAGGCCTATCTGATCGGGGAGGCTGCGGCTGAATTCGCCGCCGGCATCGGAGAGCGTGCGCCGTTCGAGATTTCCGGCACTCTGGACAGGGCCGTCGCGAATGCCGCGCGTGACGCGGCGGACGACGGTTCCGAGATGCCGGCCGTGCTGTTGTCGCCCGCCTGCGCCAGCTTCGATCAGTACCGGAATTTCGAAGTGCGTGGTGACGCCTTCGTCAGCCTCGTTTCAGGACTGGATGATATCGAGATGCTTGTGGATACGCCGGGCGAAGGAGAACACAATGGTTAGTCGTGCAGAACGCGGACCGGTCGCGGACTGGTTCTGGACCATTGACCGGCTGTTTCTCGCAGCATTCGTCGCGCTGATGGGCGTCGGCCTGATGATGTCGTTTGCCGCCAGTCCCGCCGTGGCGGAACGACTCGGGCTCGACAGTTTTCACTTTGTCGAACGGCATGGATTCTTTCTTCTCCCGGCGCTTGCGGTGATGATCGCAGTTTCGTTCCTGAACCCGCGGCAGGTGCGGCGGCTGGCCCTGCTGATCCTGGCGGGATCGATCGCGATGATGGTGCTGGCACTGTTCTTCGGCGTGGAAATCAAAGGGTCGCGGCGCTGGATTTCGATTGCCGGAATTTCCGTGCAGCCGTCCGAATTCATGAAACCTGCCTTTGTGGTCATCTGTGCCTGGCTGTTTTCCGAACGCTCGCGGCACCCGGAGATACCCGGCAACCTCTTCGCCATCATCCTGTTCGGCATTGTCGCGGCGCTGCTGGTGGCCCAGCCGGATCTCGGACAGACGATGCTGACAGCGGCCGTCTGGGGCGGGATGTTCTTCATGGCCGGCATGAGCTGGTTCTGGATCATGCTTCTCGGCGGCCTGGCGATCGCCGGCTTCCTTGCCGCCTATGCGATGTTTCCGCATGTGGCCGAGCGCATCAACGGCTTCCTGTTCGGGGAAGGCGACAGTTTCCAGGTCGATACCGCCCGCGAAGCGATCATTCGCGGCGACTGGTTCGGCCAGGGCCCCGGCGAGGGCACCATCAAGCGGATCCTGCCCGACAGCCACACGGACTTTGTCTTTTCCGTAGCGGCCGAGGAGTTCGGCATCGTCTTCTGCATGGTTCTGGTGGCGCTCTTTGCCTTCGTGGTGCTGCGCGGTCTCACCCTGGCGGGGCGGCTTCAGGATGACTTCACGCGGCTTGCCGTTGCAGGCCTCGCTCTGCTGATCGGCTTCCAGTCCTTCATCAATATCGGCGTCAATCTGGAACTGCTTCCGGCAAAGGGCATGACGCTGCCGCTGGTATCCTATGGCGGATCGTCAATGGTTGCGGTTGCGATCACGGCAGGCTTCCTTCTGGCGCTGACCCGCCGCCGACCGGAGAGCCGGGCGCAGGCGCGGCCGGTCTACCGGATGCCGCAACAGATGGCGGCGGAGTAGGCTTCATGAGCGCGCGCAAACTGTTTCTGCTGTCGGCGGGCGGCACCGGCGGACACCTGTTTCCTGCCCAGGCTCTGGCGCATGAACTCGTTGCCCGGGGTCACAAGGTGCACCTGGTCACCGACAGCCGCGCGGAACGGTTCGCCGGAACCTTCCCCGCCTTGGAGACACACGTGGTGCGGTCGGCAACCATCGGGTCGAAGAATCCGATCAAGATCGCCCGGGCGCTCTGGGCGCTGTTCAAGGGCGTGCGCGAGGCGGGCGCCCTGATCCGAAAGATCCGGCCGGACGCGGTGATCGGTTTCGGCGGCTATCCCACGATTCCGCCGCTTCTGGCTGCGACCAATGCCGGTTTGCCGACCATGATCCATGAACAGAATGCGGTGATGGGGCGAGCCAACAAGGCGCTGGCCTCGCGGGTCAAGGCGATTGCGGGCGGTTTCCTTCCCGAAGGCAAGGGCGCTCATGCGCACAAGACGGTGATCACCGGAAACCCGGTGCGTCCCGAGGTTCTCGCCGCAGCGGCCATTCCCTACACGCCCTCGATGGAGGGAGAGCCGTTCCGGCTCGTCGTCTTCGGCGGCAGTCAGGGCGCACAGTTTTTCTCCGACGCCATACCTTCGGCGATCGCGCTGTTGCCGGACCCGTTGCGCACGCGCCTGGAACTCACCCAGCAGGCGCGTACGGAAGACGAAGAGCACGTGCGCGCGCGGCTTGAGGAACTCGGCATCAAGGCGGAGGTCTCGCCGTTTTTCACGGATATGGCCGAACGCATCGGCGCGGCGCACCTTGTGATTTCGCGGTCGGGCGCCTCGACGGTTTCCGAGATTGCGGTGATCGGCCGGTCGGCGATCCTGGTGCCCTATCCGCATGCGCTCGACCACGATCAGGCCGCCAACGCAGCCGCGCTGATGGCCAAGGGCGGAGCCAGCGTGATCAAGCAGTCCGAACTTTCCGCGCAGGTTCTTTCCGACATGATCGCGGACCGGATGAACGATCCCGCCGGGCTTTCGGCAACCGCCGCGGCGGCGCAGGCGACGGGAAAACCCGATGCGGCGCGCTTGCTTGCCAATCTTGCCGAGGCTATCTCGGAGGGTATCGGCCCGGAACAGTTCAGGAGCACATCCGCATGAAAATGCCGCAAACCATCGGCCTCGTTCACTTCATCGGTATCGGCGGCATCGGCATGAGCGGCATCGCCGAAGTGCTCAACAATCTGGGCTACAAGGTGCAGGGCTCGGACCAGTCCGAGAGCGCCAACGTGCAGCGGCTGAGAGAGAAGGGCATCGAGGTGCATATCGGTCATTCGGCGGCGCATCTGGGCGATGCCGAGGTCGTTGTTGTCTCGACCGCCATCAAAAAGAACAATCCGGAACTGATGGCGGCGCGCGAGCGGTTTCTGCCCGTTGTGCGTCGCGCCGAGATGCTGGCCGAACTCATGCGGTTCCGCAACGCGATCGCCATCGGCGGCACCCACGGCAAGACCACCACCACGTCGATGGTGGCGACGCTGCTCGAAGCCGGCGGGCTGGATCCGACCGTGATCAATGGCGGCATCATCAATGCCTATGGCACCAATGCGCGCATGGGCGAAGGCGAATGGATGGTGGTGGAAGCCGACGAGAGCGACGGTACATTCCTCAAGCTGCCCGCCGAAATCGCCGTGATCACCAATATCGATCCCGAGCATCTCGACCACTATGGCAATTTCGAAGCGGTGCGGGCCGCTTTCAGGCAGTTCGTCGAGAACGTTCCGTTCTACGGGTTCGGCGTGATGTGTCTCGATCATCCTGAAGTCCAGGCGCTGGTCAGCCGCATCGAGGACCGCCGCGTCATCACCTATGGCGAGAACCCGCAATCGGACGTGCGCTACTCCAACCACAGGATGGAGGGTCCGGTTTCGGTGTTCGACGTGGTCATCAACAGCCGCAAGACCGGAGCGACGGCGGAACTGAAGGGCCTGCGCCTTCCAATGCCCGGTCGCCACAATGTCTCGAACGCCGTGGCGGCGATCGCGGTCGCCTATGAACTGGGGCTGACGCCCGATGAGATTGCCGCGGGTCTTGGCCAGTTCGGTGGCGTGAAGCGGCGTTTCACCCATACCGGCACCTGGAACGGCGCAGAGGTCTTTGACGATTACGGGCACCATCCGGTTGAAATCAAGGCAGTTCTTTCCGCCGCACGCGACGCCTGTCCGGGCCGCGTGATCGCGGTGCACCAGCCGCATCGATATTCGCGGCTTTCGAGTCTGTTCGATGATTTCTCCGGATGCTTCAACGATGCCAATACGGTCATCCTGGCGCCGGTCTATTCGGCCGGGGAAGATCCGATCGAGGGCGCCGATTCGGCGCATCTGGTTTCCAGCCTGAAAGCCGGCGGCCACCGCGATGCCCGGCTGATCGACGGACCCGCGGCGCTGGCGCCGATGATCGCGGAGATCGCCAATCCCGGCGATTACGTGGTGTGTCTGGGCGCCGGTACCATCACCCAGTGGGCCAATCAGCTGCCCAAGGACCTTGCGGCTTTGAGGCCGGGTGCGGGAGGCGGCGCATGAAGCAGCTTCAGGTCGATGGCGAGAAGCTGCTGGCGTCGCTCGACGGCGTATCGAACAAGGTTCGGGGACGGCTTACGCCCAATGCGGATATGTCGAAGATTACATGGTTCCGCACCGGCGGACCGGCGGAGCTCTTGTTCCAGCCGGCCGACGATGACGATCTGTCTGCCTTTCTGGCGGTTTTGCCAGAGGATGTTCCGGTTCTGCCGGTCGGCATCGGCTCCAACCTGCTGGTGCGCGACGGCGGAATTCCGGGCGTGGTGATCCGGCTCTCGGCGAAAGGATTTGGCCAGGCCAGGCAGCTTTCCGAAACGCGGCTTGAGGCGGGCGCTGTCTGCCCCGACAAGCATCTGGCCGCGCTGGCGCTCGAAGCCGGGCTTGGCGGGTTTCATTTTTATCACGGGATTCCCGGCGCCATCGGCGGGGCGCTCAGAATGAATGCCGGGGCCAACGGGGTCGAAACGCGCGAGCGTGTGGTCGAGGTTCATGCGCTGGATCGCAAGGGCGCGCGCCACGTGCTCTCGAATGCGGACATGGGGTATGCCTATCGCCATTCCTCGGCGCCAAAGAACCTGATCTTTACCCGCGCGGTGTTCGAGGGCGCGCCCGCGGATCGGGAGCGGATCCGGGCCGACATGGACGCGGTTCAGCATCACCGCGAGACGGTCCAGCCGATCCGGGAGAAGACCGGGGGCTCGACCTTCAAGAATCCCGAGGGTCATTCGGCCTGGAAGGTGATCGACGAGGCCGGTTGCCGCGGTCTGACCCTTGGCGGCGCGCAGATGTCGCCGATGCATTGCAACTTCATGATCAACACCGGCGCGGCCTCGGGTTACGAACTTGAAAATCTTGGCGAGACCGTTCGCGCCCGGGTGCTTGAAAACTCCGGCATTCGTCTCGAATGGGAAATCAAGCGGCTTGGCCTGTTCGAACCGGGCAGGGTGGTACAGGAGTTCCAGGGCCAGCTGGTGTGATGTGCCTTGCCGTTTGCGCGCGGCGGATCTCCCGGTTTCCGGATCGGACGGGGCCCGAATCCGGCGAGCATACCGGTGATTTATTCCGTGGAAATGAAGTGTTTTCTTAAACTGCCGCGACTAGGCTTGGCGCCGAAAGTGGAGCGTATCAATGATTGCCGTGGCGCGGAACTGGATCGTCAAGCAGCTTGAGCTGGGTGAATTCCAGTCCTATGGCGATGTCTGCCGGAAGTCTGTCCCGGTGGGGCTCAAGGTTTCCCTGCTCGCCTACGGCATCAATCTGGCATGCCACCTTCTGATGCACCAGTTCGGCCTTCTGCCTTACGATCTCAAGGCGGCGCTGGTCGTTGCGACCCTGCTGACGCCGCCGATCACATTCGTTCTGGCTGTCTTTTTCTATGTCATTTTCGGGTGTGCGATCCACGACATCGGTGTTTCGAGAGCAAGGCTCGAAGAACTCAGCCAAACCGACACGCTGACGGGAATCGCAAACCGCCGGGCATTCCAGACTGCGTTCGAAGCCGCCGAAGGCGACAGGATCATGGCAATGTTCGATATCGACCGTTTCAAGGTGATCAATGATACCCATGGGCACTCGTCGGGGGATCAGGCGATCATTCGTGTGGCGACGGTCCTCAAATCGGTCTTTGCGGAGAACTGCGTTTGCGCACGCATCGGCGGCGAGGAATTCGGCGTGCTGTGCCCGGACATGCCGTTTGGCGAATTTGCAGCCTGTTGCGAACTCGCCCGCAGGCGGATTGCCGGCGAACGGATCGCCGCGGAGTCGGAGACCTTTTCCGTCACTGTCTCCGGCGGCGTTGCGGACAGCCTGCCCGGCGAAGGCTTCAGTCAGGTGTTTTCCCGCGCCGACAAGGCGCTGTACGAGGCCAAGGCCGGCGGCCGCGATCGGATCGTCCTGTCCCGCGCCGGATTTTCGCCGCGCAGTGAGTGGAGCAACTCACAAACGAGTACACCTCAGTCGGCAGCCTGACGTTCCGTTAGGACAAGGCATTTTCATGCGGCCAAACAGGATGGCCGGGACAGGATCGTGGGCGACTTCGAAACCGTCGATAAAGCCGACAATGTCGCCTGAGCTTGTGAGGGGACGATCTGCCAGCAGGAGCCCGGTCGACGCCGGGTTGCGGCATCGGGCCGGACGACAGCGCGCGTGCGATTCGCGCATTTGCCTTGCCTCGCACCAATGAAACAGACCTTCGGGTCAGGACAGCATCCGCCGCAGACACTTCAGGCCGAATGCGGCGCGGTCGCACGCTCCTCGAACTCAACATTGTCCTGATCAAGCACCAGCTTGCGTGCTTCGTGGGCAGGCATCGGCTTGCCGAACAGGTACCCCTGGATGAGATCCGGCTCCATGGGCGTCAGGATCGCCATTTCGCTCTCGGTCTCGACACCTTCGAGAACGCAGCGGAGATCGAGCTTGCGGCACAGGCCGATCAGGCCGGCAACGATTTCGCGTGATGTTTCGCTGTGTGCGACCTTGCGGACGAAGCTTCGGTCGACCTTGACCTTGTCGAGCGGCAATTGGTCAAGATACTCGAAGCTCGAATAGCCGGAGCCAAAGTCGTCGAGCGCGATCTTGCATCCGCTGGCGCGCAATGTCTCAAGAACCGCTTTCGATATTTCCAGGTCGGACATCACCGCGGTTTCGGTGATTTCGAACTCGAGGCGCGCCGGGGAAACGCCCGATGCCATGATCTTGCCGAGCAAGGACATGATGAAGGCCTGGTTGGAGATGTCCTGCCCCGAAAGGTTGAAGGAGAGACTGATGTCCCCTGGCCAGTTGGAGAGTTCGGCGAGACCCTTCGAGAAAAGGATGTCGGTCACCTTGCGAATGTGTCCGGCGCGTTCGGCCGCCCGGATGAAATGGTCGGGGCGCACCAGACCCAGATTTGCGTTCTGCCAGCGGGCCAGAGCCTCAAAGCCAACCACGCGTTTCATGCATGGCGAATATTGCGGCTGGAACAGCAGGTACAGCTCTTCCTCGAGATTGCTTTCACGCAATTCGCGTTCGATAGCAATTGCCTGTTTCATTTCCTTGTCTTCGGCTGTGTCGAAGACGATGCATTGCCCGCGGAACTGTGACTTTGCCTTGTAGAGCGCGAAATCGGCTTTCTCGTAAAGCTGGGCCGACGAACTGCCCATGCTCGGGAAATGGGCAAAGCCGGCCGAGGCGCCCACTGACAGATCGAGAGATTCGACCGTATAGGGCTCGCTTATCGTTTCGATCGACCGGTCTCCGATCTCCCGAACCTCGTCTTCGCCGATCGTTCCGGGCAGGATGGCTATGAATTCGTCGCCGCCGATCCGACCGAATGTCGCTCCTTCCGTATCCATCGCCCTGGCCCGCTCGACGACTGCGCGCAACAGCCGGTCGCCAATGACATGGCCGTAGACGTCGTTGATGCCCTTGAAACCGTCAAGATCGATAATGCCCATCCAGAACGGCCTGCGTTGCTGCACGAGGTAGTCGATCTTGTCGAACATGGCGCGCCGGTTGGGAATACCGGTCAACATGTCGGTGTCGGCCAAACTCTGGGCCTTCGCCGCCAGTTCGTCAGCAAGCAGCCTGGCGTCGATTTGACGAAGAATAGCCTGCCGCAGCAGCGTCGTCATGCTGATGGATGCAAAGGCAGTGGCGATTCCGATAGACACATACTGGCCGAAGAGTTCGTCCGGAAGTTTTAATGCGAACAAATAGAGAGAAGCCAGCGAAAGCAATACAGTGGACAATGTAACTCGAAGCGTGATTCCCGTTGTCGAAAATATGACCGCCATGATAGAAAAATAGACAAGCTTTGGCTGTTCGAAACTTACAAGAAGATTTATTAGTACATTGAAATACATAAGTAGATTGAAAAGAAGGCCCGAAAGTTCGAGGCGCTTCAATGAAGCATCAGGAGCGGCAAGCAGGCTTTGTCGGATGAACAGATAACTCAAGCTCGTCAAAGCGCTGACCGTTGCAAGCATGAATACTGTCATGCTTCCATCGTCTTGAAAGTGCCGGTAGGTCAAAAACGCATAGTAGGCGCAGCCGGGGATGAGTATCGACCGAATGATCGGCGTATAGGCTCTCGCCATCGCTTGCTGACGCACCGGATCGACAAACTTCCTGTGAATATCTAAAATCCTGTTCAAAACCATGAGTTTCGTACTCTAAGCTCTGTGGTGCGAAGCTCCGTCATGGAAGACCTCGAACGATCCTGAAGCGAACCTCACCAAAGAATAATGTTTGGTGATTCCAAATGATCCGGTTCCGCGCAATGTTGTTCCCGTCAGACCGGCGGTATTTCTTCTACTGGAACATTAGCGGTAGAAATATTAAGTTATTGTTATTTAATGGAAGATTTTGAACGAATGATTTGCGCCAATACGGATGGTCGTATTCTTCCGAAAAGGTCGGCTGTTTCGGGAAGCTTCAGTGCGCCCCATTTGATTTTTGCGGCCTTCTTGTCGACACGTAAGTCGTAAAACTGCCTGAACCGGTTTGTTTCAGCTCGGATCGAACGGTTTGGCGCAATGTTCGCGTCGTATCTTGAAGTTTAGGGCCGCATTCCCGGGTCCGTCGGAACCTGCTGCGCGCGACGGTTTCGCAGGCCGCGATTGTCGCCCGGTGGATTTGAAAGACAGGAAGTGGACTTGAAAGACAGGAAACGGAATGACCGCTGACATATCGAAAAAACACGTGGCCGTTCTGATGGGCGGATTTTCCTCGGAACGGCCGGTGAGCCTTTCTTCGGGCGAAGCATGCGCGAAGGGGCTGGAGGCGGCCGGCTACAGGGTAACGCGGATCGATGTCGGTCCGGATGTGGCAACGGTGCTTGCCGACCTGAAGCCCGACCTATGCTTCAATGCGCTGCACGGTCCCTATGGCGAGGACGGCACAATTCAGGGTGTGCTTGAATACCTGGGCATTCCCTACACCCACTCGGGCGTGACGGCTTCAGCGCTGGCCATGGACAAGCGGCTGTCCAAGATCGTCGCCAAGGCCGTCGGCATCCCGGTGGCCGATTCCATGGTGATGAACCGTCACGACTTTACTTCAGCCCACCCGATGCAGCCGCCCTATGTGGTCAAGCCGGTCAATGAAGGGTCGAGCTTCGGCGTCGTGATCGTGCAGGAAAACCAGAGCCATCCGCCGCAGGTGATCACCTCGCAGGAGTGGAAATACGGCGACGAGGTCATGGTCGAACGCTACATCCCCGGGCGCGAACTGACCTGCACCGTCATGGGCGACGTGGCGCTCGCGGTCACCGAAATCGTGCCGCAGGGGCACAGCTTCTATGATTATGATTCAAAATACGTCGCGGGGGGGTCGAAACACGTTTGTCCCGCGGAAATTTCACCAATTGTTTACCAAAAAATACGTAGGTTGGCTTTGAAGGCGCATCAAGCGATCGGCTGTCGCGGCGTAAGCAGGTCCGATTTCCGTTATGATGACCGGTTCTCCGAAAACGGGGAGGTCATCTGGCTCGAAATCAACACCCAGCCCGGCATGACACCAACATCGCTTGCGCCGGAAATGGCCCTGCAGGCAGGCCATTCGTTTGAGGAATTTGTCAGCTGGATGGTAGAGGACGCTTCGTGTCGCCGATGACAAGACCAAGGGCAGGGGTCTCGCAGACCCAAATGGCGGATCCGTCCGGACGCACGGCGTTTCCGGGCGTTTTCGTTCTGCCGCGGGTTCTGCGCCGGCCAGCGAGGGCCTTTGCGGCTCTGGCGAGCGGCCGGGTCGCCATCCGTCCGCATCTGGGGTCCGTTGCCGCTTTCACGTTTCTGGCCGCCACCGGCCTTTACGGCATGAAGCTTGGCGATCACACCGCCTCCGTCACGCAGGCCCTGACGAGCGGCGTCGGCTTCGCGCTCGAGGACGTTCAGGTCAGCGGCAATGTCGAGACTTCGGATATCGACATCCTTCAGCAACTCGGCCTTGATGGTTCGACGTCCGTGGTTGCAATCGACGCCCATGCGGCGCGCGCCAAGCTGATCGAACTGCCTTGGGTCAGCGACGCGCATGTGGAGAAGATCTATCCGCGCGGCCTCAGGGTGCATCTGGTCGAGCGCAAGGCCGCGGGCATCTGGCAGCACGGCGATGCGCTGTCGCTGATCGATGCGCGCGGCGACGTGATTGCGCCGCTGGCCGGTACGCGACATTCCGGATTGCCGCTTTACGTGGGTCTCGGGGCCGACCGTCATTCGGATGAACTTGAAGCGAGACTGCTGTTTCATCCCGAGCTGCGCGGGCGCGTGAAGGCCGCGATACGCATTGCCGACCGGCGCTGGGACCTCAGGCTCGCCAATGGCGTGACCATCAGCCTGCCCGAAGACAATGTCGGGGACGCGCTCAAGCGTTTCGCGGCTTTCGACGCCGGACGCGAGGTGCTGGAGCGCGATATCGCTGCGGTCGATCTGCGGCTTGACGACAGGATCACGTTGCGGCTCACCGAAGCCGCACTCGAACGCCGGAAAGAGGCGCTTGAGGCCCGGGCCAGGGAAATCAAGGCCGCGGAGAAGAACACATGAACTTCTTCCGTCCGTCGTCGATGCTGCCACGGCTAAAGCCGTTGTCCTACAAGCGTTCAAGCATTGTCACCGTTCTGGATATCGGCTCGTCCAAGGTCGTGTGCATGATCGGCCGGCTGACGCCGGTGGAAGGCGCCGACATACTGGCCGGGCGCAGCCACAAGATCGAGATTCTCGGCATCGGCCATCAGAAATCGAGGGGCCTCAAAGCCGGCGTGATTTCGGACATGGACGCGGTCGAGAGCTCGGTCCGGCTGGCGGTCGATGCGGCAGAGCGGATGGCGGGCGTGACCGTTGAAAGCCTCATCATCAATGTCACCGCGGGACGGCTCAAGAGCGAAACGCATTCCGCTTCGGTCAATCTCGGCGGTCACGAGATCGCGAGCGGGGATCTGAGCAAGGTGGTCAATGCCGCGACCCGGCAAAGCCAGCAGCACGAGCGCGCAATCCTGCACTCGCTGCCTTCGAGCTACACGCTCGACGGCGAGCGCGGCATACGCGATCCCGCGGGCATGTATGGTGACGTCCTCGGCGTCGACATGCACGTGCTGACAGCCGACCGCGCGCCGCTGAAAAATCTTGAGCTTTCGGTCAACCGCGCCCATCTCACCGTGGAAGCGATGGTTGCCACACCCTATGCTTCCGGGCTCGCAGCCCTTGTGACCGATGAAGCCGAAATGGGTTGTGCGGCCATCGATCTGGGCGGCGGGACGACGACGATTTCGGTCTTTTATGAAGGCCGGCTGGTGCACGCTGATGCCATCGCGCTCGGCGGCCAGCATGTCACCATGGACCTGGCGCGCGGGCTCTCCACCCGCATGGAGGACGCTGAGCGGATCAAGGTCGTGCACGGTTCGGCGCTGCCCCAGGCGGGCGAGGACCGCGACGTGATCTCGGTGCCGCCGATTGGCGATGACGATCGCGATCAGCCCGCGCATGTGCCGCGCGGCCTGGTTTCGCGGATCGTGCGCGCCCGCGTCGAGGAGACGCTGGAGATGCTGCGCGACCGGATTCAGCAGTCGGGCTGTTCGCCGATCGTGGGCAAGCGCATCGTGCTGACAGGCGGCGCGAGCCAGATGACGGGCCTTGCGGAATCGGCGCGCCGGATCCTGGCGCGCAATGTCAGGATCGGCCGGCCTCTGGGTGTCTCCGGACTGCCCGCGGCGGCCAAGGGACCCACATTTTCGACCGCGGTCGGATTGATGATCTATCCGCAGGTCGCTCATCTCGAATCCCACGGCGCCGGCGAGGGCGGCTTCGCCGCCATGGCCGGGGCCGGCGGCCGACTGTCCCGGATGGGGCAGTGGCTCAAGGAAAGTTTTTGAATTCACCGAATTGGCCGACGCGGCGGTGCGGCCATGCCAAAGGAAGGAACGGGTGCCATGACCATCAATTTGCAGAAGCCGGACATCACCGAGCTGAAGCCCCGCATCACGGTGTTCGGGGTCGGCGGCGGAGGCGGGAACGCCGTCAACAACATGATCAATGCGGGCCTGCAGGGCGTGGACTTCGTCGTCGCCAACACTGACGCCCAGGCACTGACGATGTCCAAGGCCGACCGTCTGGTCCAGCTTGGCGTGGCCGTGACCGAAGGTCTTGGCGCGGGCTCCCAGCCGGAGGTCGGACGCGCGGCCGCAGAGGAATGCATCGACGAGATCGTCGACCACCTCAGCGGAACCCACATGTGCTTCGTCACCGCCGGCATGGGCGGCGGCACCGGCACCGGCGCAGCCCCGGTCGTGGCCCAGGCGGCGCGCAACAAGGGCATTCTGACGGTCGGCGTGGTCACCAAGCCGTTCCACTTCGAGGGGCAGCGCCGCATGCGGCTTGCCGAGGCCGGTATCGAGGAACTGCAGAAGTGCGTCGACACGCTGATCGTGATCCCGAACCAGAACCTGTTCCGCATCGCCAACGACAAGACCACCTTCGCCGACGCCTTCGCGATGGCCGATCAGGTGCTCTACTCAGGCGTTGCCTGCATCACGGACCTGATGGTCAAGGAAGGCCTGATCAACCTCGACTTCGCCGACGTGCGTTCGGTGATGCGCGAGATGGGCCGGGCGATGATGGGCACCGGCGAGGCTTCGGGCGAGGGCCGCGCAATGGCCGCAGCGGAAGCCGCGATCGCCAATCCGCTGCTCGACGAGACCACGATGAAGGGCGCGCAGGGCCTGCTGATCTCGATCACCGGCGGCCGCGACATGACCCTGTTCGAGGTCGACGAGGCTGCAACCCGCATCCGCGAAGAAGTCGACGCCGACGCCAACATCATTCTCGGCGCCACATTCGACGAGGCGCTGGAAGGTCTCATCCGCGTGTCCGTTGTCGCCACCGGCATCGACCGTGTCGAAAGCGAGTACGAGCAGCGTCCGGCCATGTCGTCGCAACGCCCAGCTTCGCGCCCTGCCACCAGCGCGCAGGCGCCGCAGGCATCGCGCCCCGCTGCACCGCAGCCGGCTCAGCAAGTGCCTTCTCCGGCGACGGCCCAGGCTGCCACCGCAGCCAAGGACCCGGTCAGCGAAGCCATCGTTTCTGCCGAGGCCGAGCTTGAGCGCGAACTCGATATCGCCAGCGAGATCGACCTTGCCGCCAAGGCCCAGGCCGAAGCGCCCGCCGCATCGGCTCAGCAGGACTTCCAACCGCAGAGCCGCCTGTTTGCCGGGGCTCCGGAAACTGCCGCTCAGCCGCAGCGAGCCGCGATGACCCCGCCGCAGGCCCCGATGAACCGGCCGGCGCCCCAGGCAGCGGCTCCCGCCGCAGCGCCTGCGCCGCGTGAGACAGAGCCGGTTGCCCGGATGCCCCGGATCGAAGACTTCCCGCCGGTCGTCAAGGCCGAGATGGAGCAGCGCAGTGCGCCGCAGCCCCAGGGCGACGAGCGCGGGCCGATGGGATTGCTCAAGCGCCTGTCGAGCTCGCTCGGTCGCCGCGAGGAGGAGGAAACCCCTCTGGCCGGTGCTTCGACGCAGCAGCCGCAGCGCCGTCCGCTGACGCCCGAGGCAAGCATTTATGCGCCGCGGCGCGGGCAGCTTGACGATCAGGGCCGCGTCACGCCGCAGGCGCGTTCGACTCATGAAGACGACCAGTTGGAGATTCCCGCCTTCCTTCGCCGCCAGGCCAAGTAACACGGGTGTTGCAGATTGTAACATTGACGGTCCGGCAGCTCGGGCGCTACCGGACCGGTCTTGTTAAAACATTGTTAACCAAGGAGTATTAGAGTTACCGGGATGTTGCTGCTTCGTAACAGAACGAAAAAAAGCGTGATTTGGAAACTGTCCGTCACCACCGTATCTTGCAGGCCGTAAATGGGACAGGGGCGGACAACCACGCGATTGAACGCGGGAGCTCGCTTCACCGGACTGGGGACGGCCAGGGCCTTCAGGGGGGCCTCGGCAAGCAAGCGGGAAACGGCTGATCTGATGAGCAGTGATGTAGTAGGGCTTCAGACCACGATTGCGGGGTCGATTTCATTGTCAGGCGTTGGTGTCCACTCGGGCGAAAACGTCTCCATCACATTTCACCCGGCAGACCCCGATACCGGAATCGTCTTCAACCGTTACCTGCCTTGCGGCGATGTGATCAGCGTGCGCGCGGTCTCGTCCCAGGTCGGATCGACGGATCTGTGTACGCTTCTGGGCACCGCGCCTGACCGTTCGGTCGCCACCGTCGAGCACCTGATGGCCGCGCTCTACGCGCTCGGCGTGGACAATATCAGCATCGATATCGACGGCGGCGAAGTGCCGATCATGGATGGCAGCGCCGCTGTTTTCATCGACGCCATCGACAATGCCGGTCTGGTCAATCATGCCGTCAAGCGCCGGTACATCCGGGTCATCAAGCCTGTCCGTATCGAGATGGGCGGGTCCTGGGCGGAGTTCACGCCGCACAATGGCACGCGCTTCGAAGTCGACATCGATTTCGACACACCGCTGATCGGCCGCCAGAGCTGGAAGGGCGAAGTCACCGCCGACAGCTTCCGTCGCGAACTTGCCCGCGCCCGCACCTTCGGCTTCATGCGTGATGTCGAGCGGCTTTGGGCGTCCGGCCACGCGCTGGGCTCCTCGCTCGAGAATTCCGTGGTGATCGGCGACGACGACAAGGTGATCAATGTAGAGGGGCTGCGCTTCCGCGACGAATTCGTCCGTCACAAGACGCTTGACGCCGTGGGCGACCTGGCTCTCGCCGGCGCGCAGTTCATCGGCTGCTATCGCAGCTATCGCGGCGGGCACAAGCTGAATGCGCTGGCGCTGCGTGCGCTGCTTGCCGACACCTCGGCCTATGAAGTCGTCGAGGCTCCGGCGCGCCGCGATACGGTTCGCCACGGCGAACTGGTTGCGGTCAACGCTGCCGCTTATGCTCCCTGGGCCCTTTAAATCGGCAGGTCTCCCGGCATCCAGCCTGGCAAAGCCGACAATGAAAGTTTCGGGCAAAGCGGGTTTAACGCCTTTATTCCAAAGACATCTGCCACAAAATTGCGGCAAAGCGTCTTCATGACGTTGCGAAGTTCGGGCAATTCCGGATAGAAACGCGTGTCTGGTTCCGCGGATGGGTTCATTCGCGGCTGTTGAGAGGTTTTGCAGGATGATTACATCGGTCATGGATGGGCGCGGGCGTGCGGCAAGAGTTGCGCTCATTGTCGCCGGACTGACCGGCGTCGCGTCATTTGTCAGCGGCTGCCAATCCGATCCCGACATCGATATCACCGCTTATGCGCAGACGATCGAGCCCGCCGACGTGCTCTACAATCAGGGGCTGGCGAATCTGCAGGCCGGACAACTGACAGAGGCCGCACGCAAGTTCGAGGCGGTGGACAAGCAGCACCCCTATTCCGAGTTCGCCCGGAAGGCGATGGTGATGAGTTCCTTCGTGTTTTACCGGCAGGGCCAGTACTCCGAGGCGATCAGCACCGCCAACCGGTATCTGAGCCTGTACCCGAACGATGAGGATGCGGCCTATGCGCAGTACATCGTCGGGCTGGCCTATTACCGCCAGATCCCCGAGGTGACACGTGATCAGCGGACCTCGGCGCGGGCCATCGCCGCCTTCAACGAGGTCATCGAGCGCTATCCGGATTCCGAATATGTTGCCGACAGTCAGGCCAAGCTTCGCTATGCACGCGACCAGCTCGCCGGCAAGGAAATGCAGGTCGGCCGCTACTATCTCGAGCGCAAGGAGTTCGTGGCTGCGGCGAACAGGTTTCGCGGTGTGGTCGAACAGTATCCCAACACCCGCCAGGTCGAAGAGGCGCTGGCCCGCCTTGTCGAAACCTATTACGCCATGGGCCTTGAAAGCGAGGCGCAGACGGCGGCCGCCGTTCTGGGGCACAATTTCCCCGACAGCCAGTGGTATGCGGACTCCTTCAATCTGTTGCGGACCGGCGGGCTTGAGCCGCGGGAGAACAAGGGCTCCTGGATATCGCGCGCCGGGGCCCGCCTCGTCGGCGCCTGAAGCAGGGCGCGATGCTTATCCAGCTGTCGATCCGCGATATAGTCCTGATCGAGAGGCTTGATCTCGAATTTGACGCCGGTCTTTCGGTGCTGACCGGCGAGACGGGCGCCGGCAAATCGATTCTGCTCGACAGCCTTTCGCTGGCGCTTGGCGGCCGTGGCGATGGCGGCCTGGTTCGCCATGGCGCAGACAAGGGCCAGGTTACGGCGGTCTTCGATGTGGCCCCCGATCATCCGTCCCGTATCCTGCTGCGCGACAACGGCATCGACGACGACGGCGATCTTGTGTTCCGGCGTGTTCAGTCGGGGGACGGACGGACCCGCGTGTTCATCAATGACCAGCCGGCAAGTGTGGCGCTGATGCGTCAGGCCGGGCTTCACCTGGTGGAAATTCACGGCCAGCACGATGACCGGGCGCTGGTCGACATGGACGCCCACCGGTCGCTGCTGGATGCATTCGGCGGCCTGAGCGACCGTGCCGCCGAGGTTGGCTCGCTGTTCGAGGCCTGGCGGGCGGCCCGCTCGGCGCTGTCGGCACACCGGATCAAGGTGGAGAACGCCCGCCGCGAGGCCGACTGGCTTCGCTCGTCCGTCGAAGAGCTTGAGAAACTGAGTCCCGTGGAAGGGGAGGAGGAGGAACTTGCCGAGCGCCGGTCGGCGATGATGAAGGCCGAGAAAATGGCCAGCGACATCAGCGAGGCCGACGAGGTGCTTAGCGGCCAGGCCTCTCCCGTCCCGGTGATCAGCGGTCTGCTGCGCAGGCTCGAACGCAAGGCCGAACAGGCCCCCGAACTTCTCAATGACACGGTGGCCGCGCTCGATACGGCGTTGAACGCGCTGGCCGATGCGCAGACGGCGGTGGAGGCGGCACTTAGGGCCGCCGATTTCAACCCGCGTGAACTCGAGGAGACCGAGGAACGGCTGTTTGCGCTCAGGGGGGCCGCGCGAAAATACAATGTCGCCGTCGAATCGCTTCCCGAACTGGCCGCGCAGATGGTTGCCGACCTTACCGATCTCGACGCCGGCGAGGAGCGCCTGGCTGCGCTTGAAGCGCGCGTCGGTGAGAGTGAGTCGGCTTTCTTGCATGCCGCGCGCACGCTGTCCGAGCGCCGCCATGCAACCGGTTCGGCGCTGGCGGGCGCGGTGATGACGGAACTGCCGGCGCTCAAGCTCGAGCGCGCGGAGTTTCTGGTCGAGATTGCCAGCGATGCCAGCCATGCCGGCCCTACCGGAATCGATCAGGTGGCGTTTCACGTGCGCACCAACCCCGGCTCGCGGCCGGGTCCGATCATGAAGGTGGCTTCGGGCGGCGAACTGTCGCGCTTTCTGCTGGCGCTCAAGGTCGCACTGGCCGATCGCGGATCGGCGCCGACGCTGGTGTTCGACGAGATCGATACCGGCGTGGGTGGTGCGGTCGCCGATGCGATCGGCAAGCGGCTCAAGCGGCTGTCGGAAAATGTCCAGGTGCTGTCGGTCACCCATGCCCCGCAGGTCGCAGCCCGGGCGGCGACGCATCTGCTGATCGCCAAGGGGCCATCCGAGGCGGGCGGCGCGACGGTGTCGACCCGGGTCAACACCATGAACGAGGACGACCGTCGCGAGGAAATCGCGCGGATGCTGGCCGGCGAACATGTAACCGCCGAGGCCCGGGCCGCGGCCGCGCGGCTGCTCGAAGGCGCCGAATAGCGGTCCTTGCGTCTTTTCCAGCCGCGCCACCCTTGCGCGCGCAGGGCTTCTGCAACCCTCAAAGGTAGAGTGCGGTTGCGCCAGCCGGGCCCTGCAGGCTTGCCATCGTGTCGATTACGCGCGCTGCCGATTTCCGGGCAGCGTCCGCGGTCAGATCCGACGGCCCGTTGTGGCCGGAGCCGTCCGCGGCAAGTTCGATCACGAACCGAAGATGATGGGCGACACTGGCAAATCCGCCGGCCGTTTCGGCGTCTTCCGGCGACAGAAGGGCGGCTGGCCCTCGGGCCAAACCGCTTGGGAGACCGCCAGTTTCAAGAATCCAGAGATAGGCCGGCGGCAATCCGGAGGTTTCTTGTGCGGAGGTTTTGGCGGCTTCGGACGACAGGGCCGCGCCGGCATCCGGCTGTGCCGAGGCGTTCGAACGGGCGGCCAGCGCCTTGGTGGCGATCGCGAAATCTGTTGCAGCCGCTTCAAGCTCGCGGGTCATGCGCGCAGTGTGGCTGACAAGGAAGCCGGGCGCGAGATCGAACAGCATCAGCGTGTTCATCTGCTCCTTCAGGTGGTCCAGCCGCTCCCGGGCAAGGACCTTGCGGCTCTCGTTGCCCGCTTCCACGAAATTTTCGAGGACGCTCAGCGGATCTGACGGCTCGCGCGCGGGATCCGCCGCAGGTCCGAGCGATGGTCCGCGCTCGGCGGGCGGTCTTGAGACGGCAGATAGAAATGCGCCGACATTCATGGATCGGTTCCTCATCGGGCCGCCGGGCCCGCAGCTTTACGGGAGGCATCATGCCCCAACCAGCTTAACCGGGCGTTGATGGCCTTTGTAGCGGCCAGAAGGCGTGCGACCGGGACAGCCGTCTTTTTTTTTGGGCGATTTGCTCTAAAACCGATCTGCAATTCCGGAGTGGCGCCGATGAAAAAAGAAACCAAGCCCGTGGACGCGTTGAGCGAGGCCGAGGCGAAGACCGAGCTTGAAAGGCTGGCAACGGAAATCGCCCGTCACGACGAGGCCTATCATCGACAGGACGCTCCCGTCATCGCCGATGCCGAATACGACGCCCTCAAGCGCCGCAACCTGGCGATCGAAGAGTCCTTTCCGCATCTCCGGCTTGCCGATTCGCCCTCTCTCAAGGTCGGCGCGCCGGTTGCCGAGGGGTTCGGCAAGATCACCCACCGCGTGCCGATGCTTTCGCTCGACAACGCGTTCAGCGACGACGAAGTGCGTGATTTCGTCCATTCGGTTTACCGGTTTCTCGGAAAACTGCCCGACCAGTCGATCGCGTTTACCGCCGAGCCGAAGATCGACGGTCTGTCGATGTCGATCCGTTACGAGGACGGCAAGCTGGTCTCGGCCGCCACCCGCGGCGACGGCACAATCGGCGAAAATGTCACCGCCAATGTCAGAACCATTTCCGAGATCCCCAACACCTTGCCTGAAGGTGCGCCTTCGGTGGTTGAGGTTCGCGGCGAAGTCTACATGGCGAAGGAGGATTTTCTGGCGCTCAATGAACGCATGGCGGCAGAAGGCAAGCAGACTTACGTCAATCCGCGCAACACCGCCGCCGGATCACTGAGACAGCTCGACGCCTCGGTGACGGCAAGCCGCAAGCTTCGATTCTTCGCCTATGCCTGGGGCGAGATGTCGGACATGCCGGCGGACACCCAGCACGGCATGATCGAAGTGCTTTCGAGCTGGGGGTTTCCGGTCAACCCGCTGACGAAGCGCCTCGAAAGCATCGAGGCGATGATCGACCACTACAACGGCATCGGCCTCGCCCGCGGCGACCTTTCCTATGACATCGACGGCGTCGTCTACAAGGTGGACCGTCTCGACCTTCAGGGCCGTCTCGGGTTCCGTTCGCGCAGTCCGCGCTGGGCGATCGCGCACAAGTTCCCGGCCGAAAAGGCCGCGACGCGGCTCACCGCCATCGACATCCAGGTTGGCCGCACCGGCGCGCTCACACCGGTGGCCCGGCTCGAACCGATCACCGTCGGCGGCGTGGTCGTGACAAACGCGACGCTGCACAATGCCGGCGAGATCGAACGCCTCGGTGTGAAGATCGGCGACATGGTGCAGATCCAGCGCGCCGGTGACGTCATCCCGCAGGTGCTCGGTGTGGTGTCGTCGCCCGACGATGCGGTCGAATTCGAATTCCCCGCGACCTGTCCCTGCGATCTGAAGACGCCGGTGGTGCGCGAGGAAACCGCAAGCGGCGTTGAGGGCGTCATCCGGCGCTGTTCGGGCGAATTTGCCTGCCCGTTCCAGCGCAAGGAACATCTCAAGCATTTCGTCTCGCGCAAGGCGTTCGACATCGACGGGCTCGGCGAAAAGCAGATCGAGTATTTCTATGACGACGAGACCCTGCCGATCCGTCAACCGGCCGACATCTTCACACTGAAGGCGCGCGACGAGGCCAACGGCCTTCAGCGGCTGAAAAACCGCGAAGGTTATGGCGAAACATCGGCCCGGAAGTTGTTCGATGCGATCGAGTCGCGGCGTGAAATTGCGCTCGACCGGCTGATCTTCGCGCTCGGCATCCGGCATGTCGGCGAGCAGACCGCCAAGACGCTGGCCCGCGCCTATGGCGACTGGGCGTCGGTGCATGAGGCTGCACTGGAGATCGCCGGTGGCGACCAGGTGGCGATGGAGGAGATGGATGCGCTTGACGATATCGGTCCGGCGGTGGTGGAAGCCGTCGGGCGCTTCTTCGGCGAACCGCACAATGTCGACATGGTCGACCGGCTCACGGCCGAGCTGACGATTCTCGAAGCCGAAAAGCCGTCGCAGGACTCGGCTGTCGCCGGTTTGACCGTCGTCTTCACCGGCAGTCTTGAACAGATGACCCGCGACGAGGCCAAGGCGATGGCGGAGCGTTTGGGCGCGAAAGTGGCGGGCTCAGTCTCGAAAAAGACCGACATCCTGGTGGCGGGGCCGGGGGCAGGGTCCAAACTCACCAAGGCGCAGGAGCTTGGCGTGCGCACCATGGACGAGGATGGCTGGTTCGAGCTTGTCGGCGTTGCGCCGGGCCGATGAGGGCTTGGAGTGCCGGTCATCTCCTTCTCGCTTTGCAAGCGCAATCTATCGCAGGCCATGGGACACGGAGAGGATGCCGGAATTCACTCGGCCGGGAGTGCTTCGCACTTTCTGTCGGTGTCAGGAACGCCATGGTATTTCAGCCATCCGAAGACATCGTAACGGTTGATGTTGGTGTAAATGCCTCCGCGACCGCAATACTGGGTGCCGTAACCCTGGGGTATCGGCAGTGCGCGTGAGACAATGCCAACCGGGACAAGTTCTCCCTTCACACGGAAGAAGGCCGGACCACCGCTGTCGCCGCCGCAGGTGTCGCGATCGGCGCCGGACAAGGGAGTGTTGCCTGCGATGAATTCGGCGAAGCTCCGGCAGCCGAGGCTGGCAGCACGATCTGATGCGCACAGTGCCGAGTCCAGACTCACGACCGCCTCACGCCTTTCACCGGAGTTCAGACCATTGAATCCATATCCGGCCACACTGATGTTCTTGGGCGGATCGGGGAAGTAACGCGACATCACGCGCATGCGCGGCAGCAGCGAAAAACTTTCGCACGCCGTCTTTTCCTTCAGCGGTTCATTGGCGGGGATTGCTTCGCGCACCGGCAATGTTTGGAAGATTTCGAGGAGCGCAAGATCGTCGCCTCTGGGCAGATAGCCCTCAGAATCGCAGTTGTAGTTGCCGAAGATCGCGATCACACCGGCTTCGACATAAAATTCGTCTCTGTAGCGTTGGTTGCTGACGCGGAAATTGCTGGCATTGCAGGTGCAGTGCGCCGCCGTCAAGATCCGGTAGGCCGAGATGTAAAGACCGCTGCAAGCGCGATACTCGCCATTCTGTTCGAAGGCGATGCCCACCACGTGTTCCTCATTGCTCAGGTTTGCGCCGACGACACGGATTCCCGTCGGTTCGACAGGTTCCGGAAAGGGTACCGAGGCCGGCCACTGACCGGTGTGGGTTGTTTGGGCGACAGCTGCGCTGACCAGGCCGGAAGCCGCGAGAAGCAGCAGTGCTGCCCATGGAGCCCTGAACATGCTGTCACTCCCGATAGTATCTGAGGCATTCTTCCGACAGGAAGCCTATGTTTTCACACCTTACCCGCTCCCCGTCCGATAGCGGTGCGGTCCGGTCGACGCGCTTGAGACCGCCTGCATCACCAAACCGGGATGCCGCTGTCGCATCGACACGTCCGCTTGCAATGCTGCCGGCCAGGGCATCGTTGACCGCGGATGCACTGTTGAGCCGCTTTGCTTCGGCATTGAGTGCGGTTGAGCGAGCCTTGGCGACTCCACCGGTCGCAGCATTTGCGAAGGCTTCGAGAACCGTCGCCGGGAACTTCGCCACCTCAAGTGCTTCAGAGGGCTTATCGACCTGAACGTCCTGCAGCGCTCCATCCTTATCGAAATTGATTGTGGTATCGCGTTGGATGAAGATGCTGCGGCGAATATCGATCCGGTAAATCGGCGTTGCATTCGCGAAGAGCATCGGTTTGGCGGTTTCCAGGGCGCCATTGCGGTAGACCCGCACCATGCGATGCGCGGGCCGTCTGTAGTAAATTCCGGGGGCCAGCTTCTCCGGAACTTGTGCGCCGGCTTCCTGGTTTGTGGTGAAGGAGGGGTGTTTGATCCAGCGCTCGCATCCCGGGCTCCACAGGTTGGGTTTCACTTCGACAGCGATACACAACCCGTTCTTCGACAAGCTTCGGTTTGCGTCTCTGGCGCTGTGGGCATCAAAGGGATCGAAATGCAGTTCCTTCAGAGAAGCGGCCGACTGTTCCTCACTACGGCTGCGTACAGCGAGGTTGACGATTGCGGTCGCAATTTCCGCGCTCTTGTCGCTCAGCTTTGCCGTTACCGATTTGAGACGTCCATCCCCGGTGAACGTAACCTTGATGTCGTCGTCGGAGAATGGCGACAGGGCCATTCCGACTTCAAGTGCGAGGCTTTGATCCTGGACCGGCTCCGGCTCCACCGTAACGGTCGCTGCATTGCCGCTCCCGGACAGCGTGACCTTGAGGAGGTGTTTTGCAAGAAAATATACTCCGGCTTTCTGCGTCGAGTCCGACGTGTAGTTTTCGCCTACACTGTAGCTGTTCACGGCGGAGCAGGCCGACAGAAGGCCGGCGGTGAACAGCAGCAAGGCGAGACAGCCCGAGCCGCGTCCAAATTCTTTCCTTGGTGTTTGAAAAATTCGCATGCGACCCCCTGATGAAAAGCAGTTTGCAAACTGCTTTTCTGCGCTGGAATGCCGCGTCTATTGTCCCCGTAAGTGATGGTACCAGGATTTTTGCCGGAAATGCAAGCATAGACTGTGCAAGCGAAGGCAGTACACGCTGCATTGGGGCACGTCATTCAATGAATCACAGGTTCTGCGACGCCCAGGGATCGACGGCCGACCGGACGGCGGTGGGGCTTGGACCGGAGTTTTGGAACGGGTGGAGTCTCTTCAGCAGCAATAGCTCCATCGCGGCAAGCTTCCTGAATTTTTTCAGGCGGCGCCTGCCCCGGAGCAGCTCCTCGTGCGGCTTTGGTCCACGCCGTATATTCGGGCGCTTGCGGTCCGGGTGTGTGGCGCCCTGTCCAGAAGCCAAGCCTGTGGGCGAATATCCAAACCGGCACACAAGGGAGGGGATGCCCAATGCTTCAGGGGGGCTATGCCATGAAGTAGAGCGCGAGACCGATGCAGACGATGGCGAGCGTCAGGGATATGAACAGGATCCTGCGGGTTGTCCCCTTGGTGGTCGTTCCCTGTCTGGCTTCGGTCGTTGTCTTTTCCGTGGTCATTGCCGTCGTCCTTTGTGTTCGGTGATGGCGCTCGCTCTGCCTGCCGATACTTGTGGCGCATCGGAGGATACGGGTTCGGCCCAAACCGATACGACTTCGGCCTGAGCCATCAAGACTTCAGGTAGGGCTTTCCACGCCAACATCAAACAAAAGCAGGTTGAGTGTGTGTCGGGGTGTCCCGAAGGCCGGCCCGGCAACTCAACTCAGCGTGGCGCGCAGCACCACGAACAGAAAGCCCGACAGGATTGCCGCGGCGGGAACGGTAATGACCCAGGCGGCGATGATCTGCAGGAAGTGCGAGCGGCGGACGAGCTTGCGGCGGCGCTGATCGGACTTGCGGACGGGTGTGTCGGTTTCGCTGTGCGAGTTGCCGCGATGGCGGGCGACATAGTCGGCGCGGCGCGATGAGTTTTCGGTGTACCATTCGCGGAAAAAGCCGACACCGAAGACCGCGCCGACGGCAATATGGGTGGAACTCACGGGAAGCCCGAGCCACGAGGCGACGATGACGGTAATGGCGGCGGACAACGCCACGCAGTAGGCGCGCATCGGATTGAGCTTGGTGATCTGGTTGCCGACCATCCGGATCAGCTTCGGGCCGAACAGCAGCAATCCGACAGAGATGCCGGCTGCGCCAACGGCCATCACCCACAGCGGGATCACCACCTTTGGCGCAACCTCGCCGAATTCGGCGGTATGGACGATGGCCGCGAGCGGGCCGACGGCGTTGGCCACATCGTTGGCGCCGTGGGCGAAGGAAAGCAGCGCCGCCGAGCAGATCAGCGGAATGCCGAACAGCTTTCTGAGCGACTGGTTGCGGTTTTCAAGCCCTTGCGACTGCCGGGCGATCAGCGGCCTGGAGACAAGCCAGGCAATGACTGCTGCGATCAGCCCGACAGAGAGCGCCATGCCGATCGACACCGATACAAGCGCCTTCAGGCCCTTGATCGAAAGGTAGGCCGCAAAGGCGCCGGTCATGATGGCGATCAGCACCGGCACCCAGCGGCGGGCTGCCGCGATCTTGTCATCCTGATAGATGATTGCGGTCTTGATGAAGGCGAGAAAGCTTGCCGCGATGAGACCGCCGAGAAAGGGAGAGATCACCCAGCTTGCGGCAATCGAGGCCATGGTCGGCCAGTTGACCGCATCGACACCGGCTGCGGCGATGCCGGCGCCCATCACGCCGCCGACGATCGAATGGGTGGTCGAGACCGGCGCACTCAGAAAGGTCGCGAGATGGATCCACATGGCGGCGGAAACCAGTGCCGCCATCATCGCGGCGGTGAACACCGCCGGATCGGATACTGCGACGGGGTCGATGATGCCCTTTGAAATGGTGTTGACGACATCGCCGCCGGCAATCAGCGCGCCTGCGCTTTCGAAGACGGCCGCGATCGCCAGCGCCACGCCCAGCGTCATCGCCTGCGAGCCGACCGCCGGGCCGACATTGTTGGCCACATCGTTGGCGCCGATATTGAGCGCCATGTAGGCTCCGATCACTGCTGCGGCGATGATGACCACAGCGCCCGGCTGTCCGGTGACGAAAACGGCGGCAATCACAGCGCACAGGAAAATGAACACCAGGGCCAGGCCGGGGGTGACGAACCGGCGACTGATCAGGCCCGTGGCCTCTTCCATCGTCGAGAGCTTCTCGAGATCCTTGTCGAGTGTGGGCTTGCGGTATGTCTCGGCCATGGTCTCTATCGGTTTCCGGTCTCCCCGGCGACGGCATCGGGGCTTGTGTGACAGTTTTGTGACGCGCGTTGCGGTGTGGATGAAGGCCGGGGCCGCGGCAGTCAACCGCCGGACCGGTTGATCGGGCGGTTTTCCGGTGCATTTGCCGATTTTTCCCCGGTTGTCGGGTCCGTGGCCTGCAGCTTTCCGCTTCAATGGCCAGTCTTTCGAAATTTGCTGTTGACCCTGCTCGGGAATCGTAACATATGAAGTTACATGAAGCACGACAGCCGCCTTTCCTCCGTTCTCCATGCCCTGCTGCACATGGCCGATCATGACGGACCGATGACCTCGGAAGTCCTTGCTCAGTGCCTGGGCACCAATCCGGTGGTGGTTCGCCGCACCATGGGCCTGTTGCGCGAAGCCGGACTTGTGACGTCCGATCGTGGCCATGCCGGAGGATGGCGAATTTCCGCAGACCTTTCGGCAGTGACCTTGCGGCAATTGCATGAAGCGCTTGGCGAGCCGGCGATCTTTGCGCTCGGTAATCGCAATGAACGACCTCAATGCCTGGTCGAGCAATCGGTAAACGCCGCGCTGGACGGGGCCTTTGCCGAAGCCGAAGCGCTGCTGCTTGAGCGTTTTGAGGGAATCACGCTTGCCACCCTCGCCGACGACTTCGCGCGGCGGCACAAGGCGTGGCGGTTCAGGAAAGGTGAGACAGATGCATGATGTGATTATTGTCGGGGGCAGCTATGCCGGAATGGCCGCGGCGCTGCAGCTCTTGCGCGCCCGCAGGGATGTCAAGGTGATCGACGCGGGCGAACGGCGCAACCGTTTTGCCGGCTTCTCCCATGGATTTCTCGGGCAGGACGGGGTTGGCGCAGCCGAAATCGCCTTGTCCGCTCGAAGGCAGCTCGAGGCCTATCCGACGCTTTCATGGGTCGATGGCCGCGCGGTCTCGGTTGAGGGGAGCAAGGATGATTTCACCGTGGCCACCGCCGATGGCCGGCGCCATGGTAGCCGGCGCGTGTTGTTTGCAACAGGGCTCGAAGATCAGTTGCCGGAGATTTCCGGGCTCGCCGAGCGCTGGGGGCATGCGGTGTTTCACTGTCCCTACTGCCACGGCTACGAGCTTGACCAGGGCAAGATCGGTGTGATCGCGACGGGACCGATGTCCACCCATCAGGCAGAGATCGTGTCGGAATGGGGGCCGGTCACGTTTCTGACCAATGGCGCAGTGGAACTCGATCCGCCCGCGCGGCAGGTGCTGGAGGGCCGCAGTGTAAGCATCGAAACCACGCTGATCGAGCGCATCGACGGTGTGGCGGAAGTGGTGCTGAAAGGCGGCCGGCGGCTGGGGTTTGCCGGGCTGTTCACGGCGCCGTTTTGCGTGCCTTCGAGCAGTCTCGCCGAGGAGGCCGGCTGCGATCTGGAAGAAACCATGATGGGCATCCAGATCCGCACCAATGAGGCGAAGCAGACCTCGGTGGCCGGGATCTCCGCCTGCGGAGACGTGGCCCGGATTCCGCATTCGGTCACGCTGGCGGTTGCGGATGGCGCTTGGGCCGGCGCTCAGATCCACCGGTCGCTGGTCTGGCCGGACGGGTGAGAACGCCTGCGCCCCTGGCCGTCGCGCACCACAGTTTTGCCACGGGCGGCGAGACGGGCGACAGGTGGTTCCGGCGCAACGCAGCCTTTGCGGCTACCCGGCGCTGCCGGGTTTTGCGACATTGAACTGTTTTGCGCGGCCCTGACCGTCAGGGGTTGGGTTTGCCGGCGGGGGCATCAGGCAACCTGCGGAGATTGATGCAATTGAAGGCGATTGCGGACCGTCGGGCGCATGGAGCCGAGATCCCGGGCGTGGCTTGCAAGCATTTGCGGTAGCGTCGATAAGGTTCACGCGGGTTTTGAGATTCCGACAACCACGGGACCGGGAGACACCATGTCCAGATTCTTCGAAGAACTCGACTACCGTCCCACGCCCATCGGTGCGGTCAGCCTGAGGCGCCGGCACGAGTTGCGTCTGGGCGTCGATGTGCTCGAGATCAAGCTCGGCGACGAGCACCTGATGTCCGATCTCTTCACCGCTTCGGAAATCGCGCTTGCCGATCTCGGGCTTGTGGCGCGCGAAGGCGAACATCTCGATGTTGTCGTGGGAGGGCTCGGGCTCGGATACACCGCCAGGGCGGTTCTTCAAAGTGAGCGTTGCGGGTCTCTCCTGGTGGTCGAATACCTCGAAGCGGTCATCGACTGGCACGAAACGGGGCTTCTGCCGCTTGGTCCCGTGTTGACAGGGGACCGGCGCTGCCGGCTTGTGCATGGCGACTTCTTTGCCATGGCACGTGGCGCGTCCGGGTTCGACACCGAAGCGCCGGAGCGGAAGTTCGATGCCATCCTGCTCGACATCGACCATTCACCCGACGCTCTGCTGAATGAGCGCAGCACGAGTTTCTATCAGCCTGAAGGTCTTGCCGACCTCGCATCGCATCTCAGGCCGGGCGGCATCTTCGGTCTTTGGTCCGATGATCGCGAGGACAGTGCATTCACCGAACGGCTGGCGGGGGTGTTTGCCGAAGCCTGGGCCGAACCGGTGACATTCCACAATCCGCTTCAGGACCGGCCGTTCACCCAGACCGTCTATCTGGCCCGCAAGGCCGACTGATGCAGGCCGGAGCATCGGGGCTTGCGCAAGTGTGAAGCCGATCCGGAATGGCGAATATTGTCTTTTGGAGGGAATGAATTTGGATTCTTGCTCCAGTGAAACGGATTGACGCAACCTCAGGAAGCATTTTTCCAAAAGAATTTTCAATGGTTGCAAAAGGTTAAACGCGGGGCTACCAGATCTGGCCATCGCCGGTCAAACCGGACTTAACGCGTCCAGTGCAATGGTTCGCGCCTGAGATTCCCCTTCCTTGAACGCCCCCGCGATGGACCTCGATGATCAATGTACTGAATTGCATCACAGACAGTCACAATATCTGGCTCGTGCTCGTGGCAGCTTTCGTCTGCGCGGCCGGCTCATGGGCTGTTGTCTGCCTTTATGACCGTGCTTCCCGGACGTCCGGGCTACAGCGGGCAGGCTGGCATTTCCTGAGCGCGGTTGCGGCGGGCGCAGCCATCTGGTGTACGCACTTCATCGCCATGCTCGCCTTCGAACCGGGCGTTCCGGTGTCATTCGATCCGATGATGACGATCTTCTCGTTGCTGATCGCAATGGCCGGAGCGGGCGCAGGGTTCGTGATCGCTGCCAGCGGATTTTCGCGCTACGCGTCCGCCGTTGGCGGCGCGGTAACGGGGCTTGCCATTGCCGTCATGCACTACACGGGCATGGCCGCCTACCGGGTGCAGGGAATCGTCAGCTGGGACCGGACCTACCTCGCGGCTTCGCTGGTGGCGGCGGTGGTGCTGTCATCGGTGGCGCTTTACATCGCCACGGCCAAGCCGGTCCGCCATTACCGCATCGCGGCTTCGGCAGCGCTGCTGCTGGGCATCGTCACGCTGCACTTCACCGGAATGACCGCGTTTCAGGTCACGCCCCTGCTCGTGGACAATTCGTTTTCCAATCCCGACGCGATGCTGGCGCTGGCGCTCTCTGTCGCCGCCGTCGCGATGGTTATCGTCGGTGCGGGCCTTGCAAGCTACATTATCGATGACAGCGTGCGCACCGATGCGCTGGACCGGTTGCGCCACATGGCGCTCAACGACAGCCTGACGGGATTGCCCAACCGAAGCAGCTTTATCGACCGGCTCGATCACGAGATTGATCTGAGTTCCGAGTTGAAGGGCAAGGTTGCGCTGATCGGGATCGACCTCAACCGTTTCAAGGAAGTCAACGACATTCGCGGTCATGCCGCGGGAGACCGCGTGCTCAAGGTGCTCGCGGAGCGTATGGCGGAGGTTCTGCAGGAGGGCGAATTCGTCGCCCGGACCGGCGGTGACGAGTTCGCCGCGATCCAGCGCTATGTTGACCAGCCGTCGCTGGAAAATTTTCTCGGGCGGCTCACTGCCGTTCTGACCGCACCGATCGAGGATTCGGCGCATGAAATCACGGTCGGCGCCAGCATGGGCGTTGCGTTTTATCCGGACAATGCCGCGTCGCGTGAAGCCCTGATCAGCAATGCCGACCTTGCCATGTACCGGGCAAAGGCCGACCTGACCCACCATGTCTGCTATTATTGCCAGTCGATGGATGACACCGTGCGGGCACGCCGCAGTCTGGCTTCCGATCTCCGCTCGGCAATCGCCAACGACGAACTCGATGTTCACTATCAGGTTCAGACCTCGGTCACGACCAATGAGATCCGCGGTTTCGAGGCCCTGCTGCGCTGGAACCACCCCGAGCACGGGTTCATCCCGCCTTCGGAGTTCATTCCGCTTGCCGAGGAGAATGGACTGATCCTGCAGTTGGGTGAGTGGGTGTTGCGTCGCGCCTGTGCGGATGCGGCCGCATGGACGCCGTCCTACAAGGTGGCGGTGAACCTCTCGCCGATCCAATTCGTTCATGGCGATCTGGCGAAAATGATCCTCGAAGTCCTGATGTCCACCGGCCTCGCCGCAAGCCGGTTGGAGTTGGAACTCACGGAATCTGCAATTTTCCAGGACAAGGAGCGCTCCTTCAGTGTCCTGCGACAGATCAAGGCGCTCGGCGTCAACATCGCACTTGATGATTTCGGAACCGGCTATTCTTCTCTGGAGATGCTGCGCGCATTCCCGTTCGACAAGATCAAGCTCGACCGGTCGTTCATCATCGAGGCCGAAGACAGCATTCAGGCGAAATCCATTATCCGCGCCGTCCTGGCGCTGGGCAAGAGTCTGGAAATCCCGGTTCTTGCCGAAGGGATCGAAACCCAGGGCCAACTTTCACTGCTCGGCACCGAGGGCTGCGATGAGGCGCAGGGCTATCTGCTCGGCCGGCCATCTCCGATTGCGCAACTGGTCGAGAAGGGAACGCTGAGCATTGAAGCGGACGCCACCGGGACTTTCACGGACATGGCGGTGGCCACGCCATCTTCGGAAACGCCGGCAAGCGGTGCACCTGCCCTGAACGAACTGCGCGTCCGCTCGGCCTGAAGCACTAACCTGACTTTTTCGATGCTCGCGCCTCTATCTGCGGGGCGGGCAAAGCGTCGCGACGCAGCGTTCCCGTACACGCAAACGCATCAACAGACTTGATGAATCGCCTCAAGCCTATTCAATTGACACGTCAGCATTGCTGACCTACCCCTTGGCCTCAATCTGGAGCCGAGATGTCCCTTTCCGACAATGAATTCCGTCGAGGCGTTCGCGACAGCCTTCCGATCGTGGCCGCGGCGGCGCCTTTCGGCCTTCTGTTTGGCGCGCTTGCGGTCGACAACGGTCTGGGCGTCGGTGAAGCCGTGCTGATGAGCGCCACCGTCTTTGCCGGCGCCAGCCAGATGGTCGGCATCGAGCTGTTCGGCTCGGAGGTGGCGCCCTGGCTGATCGTCTTTTCCGTATTCGCGGTCAACTTCCGACATGTGCTTTACTCGGCCGCGCTGGGACGCAAGATGGGGTTGATCCCCGGCTGGCGGAAGGCTCTGGCGTTCTTCTTCCTCACCGATCCTCAATTCGCGGCGGCAGAGGCGCGGTCCGAAAAAGGCTTTCCGCTGACGATGGCCTGGTTCATGGGTATGGCGTTGCCGGTTTACGTGGTCTGGGTTCTTGAAGCCTGGCTCGGAGCCCTTTTCGGCAGCATGATTGCCAATCCCGAGATCTACGGATTGGATTTCCTGCTGGCGATCTACTTTCTCGGTCTTGTGCTCGGATTCCGCGGCCGGGCCAACTGGCTGCCGGTGGTGCTGGCGGCCAGCGTCGGATCCATCGTTGCCTATGTCCTGGTCGGCTCCCCCTGGCATGTCAGTCTGGGCGCGCTTGCCGGGATAGCCGTGGCCGTCGCCATGCCGGTGCGTCCGGAACCCGCTACGGGCGAGGCGGAGAACATGCCGGTATGAGTGCGGTGCCCGTCAACATCTGGATCATTCTCGCCTCTGCGCTGGTGACCTATCTCACGCGCTGCGGGGGGTATCTGCTGCTGTCGCGGTTCAGCCGGATTCCGCCGCGTGTGGATGCGGCGCTGAACGCGGTGCCCGCCGCGGTTCTGGCAACGCTTGTGGCGCCGGCGGCGGTGTTCAACGGTACCGCCGAGGCTCTTACTCTCGCGATCTGTCTGGTGCTCGGGCTGCGCATCCCCATGATGGCGATGTTTGCCGTCGGGTGGGCACTGATCGTGGTTCTCAGGGCGTCGGGGATTTAGAGCCGCCACCGAAGCGGATCCCGGTTGCGGCCGGAGCGACGCTTCGGCCAAGGCCGATCCCCTCTACCCCGACGGTCAGATCTCGGCCGTTGCCTGATCCAGCCATTGCGCTGCTGGGTCGTCCTGAAGCAGCGGCGCCAGTTCGGTGCGAACGCGCGCGTGATATGCATTGAGCCAGGCGCGTTCGGAAAAATTCAGCATCCCGGCCACCACAAGACGGGTGTCGATCGGGCACAGCGTCAGCGTCTCGAACCCGAGCATCGGCCTGTCGCCGCCCTCGATTTCGCGCGCTTCGTGCACGGTCACGAGGTTCTCGATACGGATGCCGAAGCCGCCGTCACGGTAGTAACCCGGTTCGTTGGACAGGATCATGCCCGGAAGAAGTTCCTGTGTACCGCGTTTCGAGATCGATTGCGGCCCTTCATGAACCGAGAGGTAGCTGCCCACGCCGTGGCCTGTGCCATGGGCGAAGTCCGCTCCGGCCTGCCACAGCGCCAGACGTGCGAAAGGATCGATATCCATGCCGCGGGTGCCTTCGGGAAAGCGCAACTCGCTGATCGCGATCATGCCCTTGAGCACCAGCGTGAAGAAGCGCTTCTGCTCCTCCGGCACCTCGCCCGAGGCGATCGTGCGCGTGATGTCCGTCGTCCCGCCGACATACTGGCCTCCGGAATCGACCAGCAACATCTCGCCCGATTGCAGCCGGCGGTTGGTTCTGGTGTTGACCCTGTAGTGGATGATCGCCGCATTGGGTCCGCTGCCGGAAATCGTGTCGAAGGACAGCGCCTTGAGCGGCATCTGAAGGGCTTCGCCCATCTGGCGGCGGCACTCTTCGAGGCGTTGCGCGGCGCTGATCTCATCGACGCTGCCCGGTGTCTGGGCATCGAGCCAGGCAAGAAACCGGACCATTGCCGCGCCGTCCTGGCGGTGTACGGATGCGCTGGCGGCAATCTCGGCCTGATTCTTGATCGCACGCGGCAGGCGGGCGGGATCCTGTGCCTGTTTCACGGCGCCGCCCGATTCCGAAATCAGCATCGGGATCGCATGGGAGGCTGCGTCGGGATCGACCATAACGGTTGATCCCGACGCCCCCAGCTTCCTGAGCGCGTCGTCGAACTCGGACGGCGGCTTCAGATCGGCGAGCTGGGTGAGATAGGCCTCGGCCTCGATCCCTGTCTTGCGCCTGTCGATGAAAAGCTCCGGCCGGCCTTTGGCGGGAATGATGGCGCGCGAGAGCGGATGCGGCGTCGAAGGCAGGTCCCGGCCGCGAATGTTGAAGGTCCAGGCGACGGATGAGGGGTCTGCCAGCACCACGGCGCGGACGCCTGCATCTCCTGCGGCCTGTGCCATCGCCTCCAGCTTGTCGCGCGCCGGCTGCCCGGCGTAGTCGAGCGGCTGGATGGTCACTTCTCCCAGCGGCGGATGCGGCCGGTCGTCCCACACCGCGTCGACCGGATTGTGCTCCAGCATCACCAGGGATCCGCCGGTTCTGCCGAGGGCGGCTTCCATCCGCCGAACCGATCCAGTCGGCCATGTCCATGGATCGATGCCGAGACGAAAGCCCTCCGGCGCATGGGTCTCCAGCCAGGCCGACAGCGGCGTTGCGACCATGTCCTGATACCCGAAAACGGCTGCATCGGTTTGTCCGCGGGCCTGTGCCGTGTAGCGGCCGTCGACGAAGATTTCCGCACTGTCCCTGAGGACAAGCGCAAGACCTGCCGACCCTGTGAAGCCCGTCAGCCACGCCAGCCTCTCGGCGCATTCGGGCACATATTCGCCCAGATACTCGTCCGATCGGGGAACGGCGATCGCATCGACGCCCCATTCGTCGAAGCGGGCGCGGAGGCGGGCAATGCGGCCAGCGGCCTGTTCCGGGGAAGAGAGGACGTCGAAGGATTGCAGCATGATGGAGGTTCCGCACGGTCGTGGTCTGATGTGTTCGGGCTTCTTATACCAAGACCGGAAGCTTTGGGAGACATTGCGTTCGGATTGCCACGAGGCGATCAATACGCGTGCAGGATCAAATTTTGTGCAGTTGATGAGCAGTTTGCATTGGTGCGATGCAGCATATGCGTTTCATGCATAGCTGCACTGCAACATAAGCTCTCCAAATCGGCACGGAACAACGTATCTTGAGCGTCAGGAGGAGTGATAACTCACTCGACCAAAGGGAACACAGAAATGTCCAGCAAATTCTTCCAGACCGCCCTCGACCGTCTCGTTGCCGCCCGTGAGCGCCAGGCTCGCCGCTATATCAATGGCGCAATGATGGCCATGGATGACTCCCAGCTTGCGGCACTCGGCCGTACGCGTGAAGAACTCAGGCGCGAAGGCGCGCAGGCCTACATGTTCTGATCACGAGATCCCTCGGCCGGACCTCAGACGTCCGGCATGACAGGACGGCAAATGCTTTGACGGCTCCCTCTGGGGGCCGTTTCTGTTTGGCGGACGTCGTCGTACTCAGCCTCAAGGCGTCCCGGTCCTTCGGACGGGGCTCTTCGCCCCGGGTTTCCGCCTATTTCAGATGAAGCGTGACCCAGCCGTTGCGCCACAGCGTCCTGACGTGGCGCAGGCCCTGGCCGTTGAAGGCTGCCAGCACCTGCCAGCGCTGGCTTTCGAGAATGCCCGACAGGATGACGGATCCACCGGGCGCCAGATGCCGTCTTATGTCGGGCGCCATGCGCATCAGCGGTCGCGCCAGGATATTGGCGATGATCAGCCGGAACGGACCGGCATGGCCGAATGCGGTGGAATGAAAGCCGGTCGCGGTTTGGCAATCGATCTGCGCGCTCATCCGGTTGTGACGGACATTGGCCCGTGCCACGCGCGTTGCCACCGGATCGATGTCGGTGGCAAGCACTTGAACCGGGCCCAGCATCGCAGCCGCAATCGCCAGGACGCCGGATCCGGTCCCCAGATCGAGCACCGGTCCTGCTCCGGCAGGGCCGCGCGGTCCGGCGCGCATCACCCCTTCGATCATTTCAAGGCAGCCGGCAGTGGTGCCGTGATGTCCGGTGCCGAAGGCCTGGCCCGCCTCGAGCTCGATGGCCAGGTCGTTGGCCCTGACGACGCCGCGGTCATGCGCTCCATGCACCAGAAAACGGCCGGCCCGCACGGGTTTCAATCCTTCCAGCGAGCGGGCGATCCAGTCCACATCGCCGAACTCCTCGATTTCGACTTTCGGGTCGGTGAACGCGGGGACGAGGCATCGGCGAACCTGTTCGCGAAAGTCCGGGTCCGGGTCGCCTGTCACATAGATCGAGGCTTCCCAGATGCCGTTGTCTTCGTCCACTTCCATGGTTGCGATGGGGTAGCCCTCGTCCTCGAAAACCGGCTCGAGGAGAGCGAGCGCCCTGGCGACGCCGGCCTCGTCGGTAACGATGAAATAGCGATGGTCGCTCATTTGCCGCTGTCCTTTCCGGCTGCCTTTCCGCTTGCCGGTTTTGCCCCGGTGGCCCCGCCGATTGCGGGAGCCGCCCTTTCTGGCTCCTTCTCGGCCGTTTTCGCCGCGGCCGTGGCCTCGGCCTTGCGCGCGGTCTGGCTTGCGGCTTCGGCGCGTACGTCATCCCTTGGCGTTGCGAAACTGAGGATCTTGTCATTCGGGCCCGGGCTGGCGGACGCGGACGCGGCAAACACCAGCGCGCCGGTCGGCTTGACCCACAACAGGATGATCGCTCCCTCCGGGCGCGAAGACTGATAGGCCTTCCAGCCGAATTCGTCGGTGAGGCGCGTCAACTGGAAAGTCCACCCCTTGAGCAGCTTCTCACGCAGATCGAGAAAGCCGGCCGGTTCCTTGGTCAGGGACCGCCCGCCAAGCGTGAAGCTGATCGACTGGCGCGCCTTGTCGTCGGTTCTTCCGATCTGGAAGACATGGCTGCGCCCCAGTTCCGGCCCGAAATCGGTGCAGACGAGAGCGTTGTAGGCATCATTGTCGCTGGCGGCGATCAGCGAGGAAAAGCGTTTCGGGTCGATGGCGTGATGGGCGGATTCGGAAAGCACCTCGCCGAAATAGACCGGGATGTTGCCAAGCCGCGCTTCGGCAAGGTGGTTCCAGTTCTGGTCGGCCAGCATGACCGGCACATCGGCTTCCTTGAGCTTGGCGGCGAGCGCGGTCGACCAGCGTGATCCGCCGACGATCAAAATGCCCGGCTTGGCGTCCTTCTTGAGCTTGAGCAAGGTCGCCAGCGGCTTGAGCGTGAATCCGTGCAGCACGATGGTCGTCACCACCACCGCGAAGCTGAAGGCGACCATGCGGCCGGCATCCTCCACGCCCGCGTCGGCCAGCAGCGTTCCGAAAAGGCCGGAGATGGCGACGGCGACGACGCCGCGCGGCGCGATCCAGGAGGTCAGGATACGTTCCTGCATCGTCGCGCCGGACCTGATTGTGGCGAGCATGATCGCCACCGGACGGATGACGAACAAGAGCGCTGCGACAAACAGCGCTGCGCTCATGTCAAGCGAGCGGATGTCTTCGAGACTCAGCGATGCGGTCAGGATGATGAAGACACCGGAGACCAGAAGCGTCGTGATCGTTTCCTTGAACCGGCGCATGTCGGTGAGCGAGGCGATCCGACTGTTGGCCAGCACCACGCCCATGATGGTGACGGTGAGCAGACCCGATTCCTCGAGCACCATGTTGGTCAGCGCATAGATGGTGACGACCGAGGCAAGCAGCACCGGCGCCTTGAGATACTCCGGCACATGGCCCCGGATGAAGGCCCAGACCAGCAGTTTGGCTGCAAGCCAGCCGCTGCCGATCGCCAGGGCGAAGCCGGTGAGCAGCAGGACGAGCAGGTTGTCGGCTTCATGCAAACCGACATAGACCAGGATGATCTCGAAGGAGATCACCGCGAAGAGTGCGCCGATCGGATCGTTGATGATCGCTTCCCAGCGCAGAAGCGAGGCGGGGCGGGATTCGAGCTGGGCCTGACGCAGCAGCGGCATGATCACTGTGGGCCCGGTGACCACCAGGATCGCCCCGAGCACGATGGCCGTCGGCCAGGACAGGCCGCCGATGTAATGGGCGGCGAGCGCGGCCATTCCCCAGACCATGGGACCGGAATACATGATAATCCGCCGGACGGCGGTGGAGGTTTCCCTGATTTCCTTGAAATTGAGGGTGAGCCCGCCTTCAAACAGGATGATGGCCACGGCAATCGAAACCATCGGGCGGTAGATGTCGCCAAAGTCGCTGGCGGGGTCGAGAAACCCGGTCGCCGGACCCGCAATGAAGCCCGCGGCGAGCAGAAGCACGATCGCCGGCAGCTGCAGCCGCCAGGCAAACCATTGCGCGGCGATGCCCGCGGCTCCGATCACGGCAAGTTTGAGAACGATGTCTTCCATGTCGGCCCCCTGCCGCGATGTCTCCGGACCGGTTCAGCCCTGAATCAGCTTTTCCAGCTTCTCGACCGCAATCTCCGGGTTCTCGCCCCAGGCGATGGTGCCCTTGAACCGTCCTTCCGCGTCCAGAAGGAAGACGGAGGCCGTGTGGTCCATCGTGTAGTCGCCGTCCGGATCGTTTTTGTCGAGAGGCACTTTCTTGGCGTAGATGTTGAATCCCCTGATAACCTCTTCGACGGCATTCGGTTCCCCGGAAATTCCCGTCACCCGGTCGGTGACGCCGGACACGTAGTCGCCGAGCAATTCCGGCGTGTCGCGTTCCGGGTCGACGGTCACGAAATAGGCCCCGATCTTCTCACCCTCGGGGTCGACCTCGCTCAGCCAGCCGTCGAGTTCGTAAAGCGTCGTGGGGCAGATCTCCGGGCAATGGGTGAAACCGAAGAACAGGGCGGTCGGACGGCCTCGGAAGGCGGCCTCTGTGATCGGTTCGCCTTCCTGGTCGACCAGTTGGAACGGTACGCCGTAGGGCTTGCCGGCAATCTCCTGACTGCTGCGCTGCCATTCATAGGTCAGCCAGCCCAGCACGACCGCCATCACGGCGATCAGGATCCAGAGCACGGTGCGGAACGCTTTCATCGAAGTCTCCAGCTTGATGCCGAAAGCGACGGGCCGCCCGGCCACGCGCAATTCGGCAAACAGGTTGTTGTCAGAGTGTCAGAGGCACCACGAAAGTCCGCTGGCGGCAAGCGCATTGAGCAAGGCCGGACCGTTTGCGGTCCAGGCCGCGAAGGCCAGTCCGGTCAGCATCGACACCACCAGCACGCCCAACGCTGCTGCCGCAAGGCTGAGCGCGCCATTGAACCGTGACAGGTGGGAGAACCGGGACCTGTGGGGCCGGTTCAGGATCTTCATGCCGGAATGCTGCGTCGCGAAGAATGGTGACATGCCCCCTATCTAGCGCGCCGCGCACGCGATGCCAAGCGGCGGCTTCCACGCGAAGTTCGGGGTAACCGAAGTCCGGGTGCCGATGGCGCGCCAAGCCGCACAATCCGCACCGCGCGACCTTTCAAATCCGTGGTGGAATGGCCATATCGAACCTTGCCGCATCGAATCGGCGCCGGAACCGCCTGACGCCTGCAGGCGGCGTGCCGCCGGGCGTCTATACGAGAACGGAACCTGGCCGCCGGCGTTGGGCGAAACAAGCCGGCAGCGTTGGCGAAACAAGGAGACAATTCATGACCATTTTCTCGCTTTCGAGATCCGTACTTTCCGCCGGCGCCATTGCCGCGACCCTGGCTCTCTGCGCCCCCGCAAATGCCGATCAGGTCGGCGAGGTCGGTGTTGACTGGCTCGGAAACGACATCCTCATCGACGCCGTCGCGGATCCCCAGGTCGAGGGCGTCACGTGCCACGTCGCCTATTTCGAACGCGGCATCATCGACCGGCTGCAGAAAGGCAACTGGTTCGAGGATCCGTCGAATGCCTCCATTGCCTGCCGCCAGACCGGCCCGATCACCATCGGCGACATCGATCTGGACGAGAACGGCGACGTCGTCTTCAAGGAATCGCGTTCGCTGGTCTTCAAGTCGCTGGTGGTCAACCGCATCTATGACAGGGAAAACGACACGCTGATCTACCTGGTCAATTCCCAGCAGGTGCAGGACGGCTCCGCCAAGATGAACATCTCCACCGTGCCGCTCTACGGCCAGGACGTGGTCTGGGAGAACGGAAAACCGTAAGCCGATTTCATGTTGCGGGCCGGTTTTGGCTCCACCGGCGCGGGGTGCAACCGTATGCCGTGCGCGATCCGATATTCGGCTTCCCTCAGTCCAAGGGGCAACCCTTGTTCCGGCCGGCAGGTATGCTCAATCTCGCCACATACCGGCCCGTCTTTTGCGAAGGCTGGCTGCCACGAAAGATGTGGCAGCGCCCGGGACGCTGCTCTGTCAGCGCTTTGTCGCGACAAGACCCAAATCGGGGAGGGACGGAACATTCGAGAAATGGTGGTCGACGTCGAATCCGAGGGCATCGATCAATCGCAGAAAGTCATTGACGTCATCGGTAATGTTGTAGTGGCCGATGTCCGGCGTGGGACCATGGCTCATCTCCGACCAGAATATCAGCTTGCAGCCGGGTTTGGCATAGTGGGCGATGTTGGCCATGACAAAGGGCCATTTCGGCGTATGGTCGATGCAGTTGCGCACATAGATGACCCCGTCGATGCTGCCTTCAAGCTCCTTGATAGGGATGGCCGCGTCCATGGCGAACAGACGTGAATGCCGGAACACATCGTCGGCAAAATGCTCGCGCTGATAGTCCACGATCTTCTGTCCCATCGGTTCGATGATGACCGGATCGATCTCGGATTCGAAGGCGAAAATGGCCGGAGCGCAACTCGATCCGATCTCGAGGTTCTGTCGCCGGCGGGCATGCTCGCAGACCGCGGGGAACTCGTCCTCGCGGCCCTTGAAGAACAAATTGGACAGGCCCTCGCGCATCTGCCGGGTGCGCTCCGGGGAAGGTTCGGAGCGTAGCTGCGTATAATAGGACTTGAATGCATCGGTCTCCATGAACAGCCTGCAATGCTTGAATTCGAATTCCTGCGAATTCTCCCATACTTTCAGGCGCTTGTGTTTGTTGAGTCCGAATAGCTTTTCCAAGGTCCGCATGCACCCAGATCCCCTGCATGTAATTCATCACGACGATGCGCATGCCGAGGCAAGCCATCACTTTCGAAGAAGACCTAGCTGATCCGGCCGTTGTTTTCCAGTTGGTACCCGTTGCGCCCGCCGTCGCATCCGGACGGGTCGCTGACCGCCGGTCAATACACCAGCGTCTCAATACCCAAGCGTCGCCGCGCCCGTGCGGCGCGGATCGGAGGCGCCGAGCAGCAACCCCTTTTCCGAATCCACATGGATCGACTGGGTCGAGCCCATCACGCTCTTGACCGCGATTGCATGCCCCCTGGCCTCCAGCGCCGCCACGGTGTCACGGCTCAATCCTCCGTCCTCGACACGGATCTCGTCGGGCAGCCACTGGTGGTGGATGCGGGAGGCGTGGGTGGCTTCGGCGACATTCATGCCGTGGTCGATCATGTTGGAAATCACCTGCAGCGTGGTGGTGATGATGCGCGAGCCGCCGGGGCTGCCGGTCACCAGGAACGGCTTGCCGTCCTTGAGCACGATCGTCGGGCTCATCGAGGATAGCGGCCGTTTGCCGGGTTCGACCGCATTGGCGTCGCCGCCGATCAGGCCGTAGGCATTGGGCACGCCCGGCTTAGCGGAAAAGTCGTCCATCTCGTTGTTGAGCAGCACCCCGGCGCCCGCCGCCGTGATCCCGGAGCCATAGGAAAAATTCAGCGTGTAGGTGTTGGACACCGCGTTGCCGTATTGATCGACGATGGAGAAATGCGTGGTCTGGTCGCTCTCGAAGGGCGCCAGCGTGCCGGGCTTGATCGTGGAAGACGGCGTGGCGCGGTTCAGGCTGATGCCGTCGCGAATGCTGGCCGCATAGGCCTTCGAGGTCAGGGCCTTGACCGGGACGTCAACGAAATCCGGGTCGCCCAGATATTCCGAGCGGTCGGCATAGGCGCGCTTCATGGCTTCCGCCATCAGGTGGATGGCGTCGGACGAATTGTGGCCGAGGAAGCCGATCGGATAGCCCTCCATCACGTTGAGGATCTGGATGATGTGGGTGCCGCCGGAGCTTGGCGGCGGCATGGAGACGATCTCATGGCCCCGATAGGTGCCGGTTACCGGCTCGCGAATGACCGCCTTGTAGCCGGCGAGGTCTTCAAGGCTCATGGCTCCGCCGGCTTCCTGGACCGCTGCAGAGATCGCCTCGGCCACTGAACCCCGGTAGAACCCGTCCGGACCTTCGGCGGCGATCTTTTTCAGCGTGGCGGCCAGGTCGGGCTGCCTGAGCACGTCGCCCGGCTCGTAGAAACCGCCGTCCTCCTTGTAGAAAATCGCAGCAGAGGCCGGAGACCCCTTGAGCCGCTTTTCCAGCGCCTTCAAGCTGTCGGCCAGGTCGGCGGTGACCGTGATTCCGTCCTCGGCAAGCCGGATTGCGGGAGCTGCGGCTTCGGCCAGCGTCATGGTGCCGTAGGTCTCGAGCGCGAGCTGCATGCCCGCCACGGTGCCGGGCACGCCGATGGCCAGGCCTGTGAAGCGCGAGAGCCTGCTGTCGGCATTTCCCTCGGAATCGAGATACATGTCGCGCGTCGCGCTCGAGGGCGCCATCTCGCGGTAGTCGATGGCCCTGGTCTCGCCGCTTTCGGCGTCATGCACCAGCATGAAGCCGCCGCCGCCCAGATTTCCGGCGCGCGGCAGGGTGACGGCGAGCGCCAGCGCCACGGCGACACCGGCATCGACAGCATTGCCGCCGTCATTGAGCACCCGCAGTCCCACCTCGGCGGCGGCCTTCTCCTGCACTGCGACCATGGCGTTTTCTGCCCAGACCGGATGCACGGCATCCATCGAGCTGTAGATCGCGGCTTCCTGCGCGATTGCGGCAGCGGGTGCGAGCGCGATCAGGCTTGCGCTTGCGAGGCTGGTGAGGGTGCGGATCATCGGGGCGTCCTTTCGGGATGGATATCCGTTGTATGTCCTGACCTTAGCCTAGCACGCATTCGAGCACAGACCTTTCTCACGATTTGGCTTTTCCGCCGAAATGTGAAGAATGATTGCCTGCAAGCGTGTTCTGTTTTGGAGGCAAAGTCGTTGTTGGGGAAGAAGATTGCGGGTCTGGTTGTCGTGCTCGCGTCACTGATTGGAACTCCGGTTTTGGCCGATGAGGTCATCGCCGAATATCTGACATGGCTCGATGCCCGGGATACGGTAAACTCGAAGGGCGTGAAGCTCGGTTCCTTCGGTCAGGTGCTGGCGCAGGATCGGGCCAACTACCATCGTTTCGGGATCCGGCAGGAGCTGGACACGGGCGACACCGTCTTCGGCAGCCGTGACATGCGGGCGAAGCTGCCGCAACTCTACGAGGCAGGGCGTTCGGTCGAAGCGTATATCCTCAACGATGTGATGAGCGGGCGCGGGCACTATGTCTTTGTCCGGGTGATGGGGCAGGGCGGACGCGTCACCCATGTCGATGTTTACGAAGGCGCCGGCTGAGCCCTTAAGGGCGTGATCTTCGGTGCGCGTACACAGGTCGGGACGATCCTCCGGCGCCCGGTTCAGGGGCGTGCATTCAGGGGTTGGATCCGGACATGAACCGGTTGCCGATCACCGCGCCCCGGATGTTGAGGTTCTGCGACCAGGCCTTCCGCGGCGCTTGTGGCGGGAAGCGGACTGCCGCTGCGGATTGCGCCCACGCTCTGCCGGGCTGACAACACCGGCATATGGCGAGATTGCCGGGCTTCTTGCCGGCGGAGCGCCGGTCCCGTCGACGACATCCTGTTTGAAAGCGTTATTGTTCCGACGCTTGGAGGCCCGGAGCGAGCCTTACCTGAAAACGGCCTCAGATTGATCCGAGGTAGTAGCCGATGGCCTCCGCCAATTCGGTTTCCTCATAGCCGAAGTGGGAGCGGACGACCTCTTCCAGTTTTCGGAATGTGTTGCCAGCCCGAACGAAGTTTGCCTCCGATGGGTCTTTCGCCAATGCATCTGCCGCACGGCCGAGGCGGATGATCAATTCATGGACGACCTCGTGCTCCGCCTTCAATTTCGCCACAACCTCGCGAAACCTGCCGCCACCCGCTGCCTCGATCCGGGGGAACATGTCGGCGCTTTCAATGTCGTGGTGAAACTTGAGCACCTGGCATTCACGGCCGCAAAGCGATCCGAACGCGCGAAAATTCTCAGCCATATCGAGCGATAGCACGATCTGCTTCAGGTGCTCGGGCGGAACGTCCCCCGCCTCGATCCTGACGAGGACCGCGCCGATTTGAGCCATTTCCCTGAGATAGTGACTGTGGATTGCGGCAAGCTGCCGGCCCTGGCGGCGGTGCATGTCTGTCGCCTCGGGCACCGGCGGGGCCTTGGGCCGCGCAGCCTCGTCGACGCTCAGTTCATCCAGGGTTTGTGTCGAAAGATCATTCATGAAGCGCGTATATTGACCTGCTAGAGGCCATGTCAACGACGTCCGTGCCATGTCAACGACGTCCGCAAAGGGCCGCAGGCCGCCAAGGCGGTTCCGCAGTCCGTCTGCCTCGTTCCACGCGGCCGATTTGCTTCTGCGGCTTGCGCGGGTAGAAGGACCGCTGGATATGGGAATTGCCCGCTGTTATCGATCAACCCCGAAGGACCGTCCCGTGAACGCCCCGCCCGACTTCAACGCAGAACTGCTTGCCGTCATGAGAGAGGGGGGATCTGCGACCCGGCTCAACCTTGCCGGCAAACCGCCGGCCCTGCCGGGGGCGGTATGGCCATGAGCGGATCCGCGCGTGCCCTTATGCCGGATTATCTGCGGCTGTTCGCCCTGTTCGGCATTGTCGTGGTCAACGTCCAGTTCATCGCTTTTTCGGCGCTGCACGGTTTCGCCGGCCCGCTCGCGGAGACGGCCGGCGACGCGGTTGCGCTTTGGCTCGTCAACGGGCTGGCGCTGCTGAAGACCTATGGCCTTTTCTCTTTCATGTTCGGTGTCGGTCTGGGCCTTCTAATGCGGTCGGCGGCCCGGCGGGGCCTGGCATTCGGGCGCATCTATCGCAACCGCATGATCGGGCTCCTGATCCTCGGTGTCGCGCATGGATGCCTGTTCTTTCCAGGAGACATTCTGGCCATCTATGCAGTGACGGGTTCGATTCTCTACCTGTTCCGGAACTGGACGGTCCGTCGCCTGGTCCGGATCGGCGCCGTGCTGATTGTCGCGCAGGTTTTCATCGCGGCGCCGCTGCTGCTTGCTGCGCCCGAGACACCGGCTGATATTGTCGAACTGGAACGATCGGTCCTGACGAAAGGCGGCTTTCTTGATGCCGTGCTGTTTCGCAGCGTCGGCTTCGCTTTCATCATGCCCTCTTTTCTTTTGGTTCAGGGCGTTGCGGCGCTGGGATGGTTCTGCCTCGGGCTGGCAGCCGTCAAGTCCGGCATGATCGACGAGGCGGACCATCCGCTCTGGCGGCGCGGCCGGATCTGGTGCCTGCTGCCCGGAGTGGCCGTCAGTCTGGCGGCTTCCGCGGTCTGGCAATGGGGGGCGGCCATACCCGGCGCCGCGGTGACAATAGCCGTCGCCCCCGTCGCAACCCTTGGCTATCTCGGCCTGATCGCCCGGCTCGCCCGACCGCCGGGACCGGTCATGGCGCGTGTGCTGGCCGCCGGAGGGTCGAGCCTGAGCGTGTATCTGGGGCAGTCCATCGTTCTTTCGACCCTGTTCTCGGCCTATGGCCTGGGCCTGTGGGAGCAGGTAGACCGGTTCACAGCCGTCGCCATCGCAATTGCCGTGACCGCGGGGCTGATCACGGCGCTGATGATCTGGCACACGCGCGTTGCTCTTGGTCCGATGGAGCGGGTGTTGCGGAAAATCACCTATGCCGGGAAGCGCACCTGACATTCCGTGCGCGGTGGATTCCCGAAAACCCGATGGGATTCCGTGGGGCGTGCAGGTAGAAGGACCTTGAGGAAACGGAATCGCCCGGATTTCCGTAGGACCCCGAAGGACTGCCCGTGAACGCCCCGCCCGACCGCATCGCAGAATTGCTCGACGCCACACGAGAGGCCTTTGCCGGCGGATCGCTGATCCGGCTCAAGCTTGGCGGCTATCACGGTCCGGAGCCGGACCTGAAGGCGGTCGAGGTGAAGAAGATCGCGACCAGGGCGGGTGACAAATACTCCTTCACCTACAAGTACAAGACCCGCGACACGATCAAGAACCATCCCGAAGACGAGGCGCTGGCGATGCTGCGCGATGGACTCGCTGCCGAGTTCCGCAGCGCGCAGCTGGCGACCACAAACTTCGACATGATGTATGAGCGAAACGGTTCCAAGCAGCGGTTGAAGCGTACTGAGGTGGAAGGCCGCGAGGCGCCCTCGACCGAGCACAACCGGGCCAAGAACCGGCCGCTGGGCGACACCGGCAAGCCCTGGCTCAAGGCGCTGGGGCTTGCCGGCAAGAACGGCGCCATCCGCCACGACGCGCAGGACAAGTTCCGACAGATCAACAAGATGGTCGAGATCTTCGCGCCGCTGGTGGCGTCGCTGAAGGCCGAGCCGCCGCTGATCGTCGACATGGGCGCGGGCAAGGGTTATCTCGATTTCGCGCTTTACGACTATCTCGCCACGGTGGTGAAGCGGCCGGTGCGCATCGTCGGCGTCGAGATGCGCCCGAAACTGGTTGAGGACGGCAACGCCACGGCGAAGGCCTCCGGCTTCGACGGACTGAGCTTCGCGGCGGGCACGATCATGGAGTTCGACGCCTCCGGCGCCGATGCGGTGATCGCGCTGCATGCCTGCGACACGGCGACCGACGATGCGATCTTCAGGGGCATTTCCGCCGGGGCCGCGCTCATTGCGGTGGCGCCGTGCTGCCACAGGCAGATCCGCCGCCAGATGGAGGCTGGCCGGCCCGACCCGACGCTCGAACCGCTGCTCAGGCACGGCATCTTCGTCGAACGCCAGGCCGAGATGATCACCGACACGCTGCGCGCGCTGCTGCTGGAACTCCACGGCTATCGCACCCGGGTGTTCGAGTTCGTCTCCGACGCCCACACGCCGAAGAACAATCTGATCGTTGCCGAAAGGGACGGCCGCGCAGGGCGTGACCGCGATGCGGTGCTCGGCCGGATCGACGCCATCAAGGCGATGTTCGGCATCGGGACGCATCATCTGGAAAACCTGCTCGACCTGTAGGGCCGGTCGGGACCCAATCGCCGCAGGCAATGTCACATGTCGAACAGGCTGCGGACCGGGCCCCTCCCGGGCGCGGCAGTCCGGCCCTTTATCGGGCGGTCGGCGCACCTATCTATAGGGCATGATCCCTTCCGGCACGGACAGCAACTGACATGGCAATTCTCGGGCTCCTCGGTGTTCTGCTGGTGCTTGCGCTCATCTACGCGCCACAGTTCTGGGTGGGCCACACGATGCGCCGCCACAGCCATGAGCGGCCGGACTTTCCCGGCACCGGCGGCGAGATGGCGCAGCATCTGGTCGAGCGCTTCGGGCTCGACGGCGTCGGCGTTGAAATGACCGACAAGGGCGATCACTACGATCCCGAAAGCCGCACCGTGCGCCTGTCCGAAGCCAATCACCGGGGATCAAGCCTCACGGCGGTCGCGGTGGCCGCGCACGAGGTCGGCCATGCGCTGCAGCACCATCGCGGCGAGCGCGGCCTCAGGCTGCGCCAGTCGCTCGTCACCTTCGCCATGCAGACCGACCGCATCGCCTCGGTCTTTTTTATCGCGGCGCCGGTGCTGGCCGTGCTGCTGCGCACCCCGGCGGCGATGTTCGGCATGGCGCTGATCGGCATCGGATTGCTCGGCGTGCGGGTGCTGGTGCATCTCGTCACGCTGCCGGTGGAGTATGACGCGAGCTTCAACAAGGCGCTGCCGATCCTGCGCGAGGGCAACTATCTCTCCGACGAAGACCTCGCCTCCGCCCGCAGCGTCCTCAAGGCCGCCGCCCTGACCTACGTCGCCGCAGCCCTGACCAGCCTCCTCAACCTGGCGCGCTGGATCAGGGTGCTGAGGTGAGGGAAACAAAGTGGGAACATCTGATTGCCAACTGGGAACAATGGTGACATTCTGTCCAAAATATACCTAGAGGAATGATTCGCCATGCCTGTAACAGTGTTTGCTGACCTATTTCATAAAAGTGGTTTGAGCCATGCCGAAGTTGCGTTCGAATTGGGTGTCAGCGAAAAGACCATAAGGCGTTACGAGACGGGTGAAACCGCTGCCAAGCCCCGTGACATCATGGCGATGAGAGGGCTTGTTGCCGCAGGTGCGAAACCGACACATGAAGCGTCGTCGTCATTTGAGTTTATCGATCTCTTTGCCGGGATCGGCGGGCTACGGCTCGGGTTTGAAGCCATTGGCGGGCGATGTGTCTTTACGTCGGAATGGGATCGCTATTCGCAAAAGACCTACCGGGCAAATTTTCCGCACGACGAGCATGAAATTCGTGGGGATATTACAATTATCGATGCGTCCGAGATTCCCCGGCACGATGTGCTTCTTGCCGGGTTTCCATGTCAGCCATTCTCCATTGCCGGCGTTTCAAAAAAGAATGCCTTGGGTCGGGCTCATGGTTTTGCTTGTGATACCCAAGGCACGCTGTTTTTCGATGTTCAGCGCATTATCGCGCATCATCGCCCGAAGGCTTTCCTGTTGGAGAACGTCAAGAACCTTGTCAGTCACGACAAGGGTAGAACCTTTGCAACCATCCGGGAGGTTTTGCAGAACGAACTCGGATATTTCATCGACTGGAAGGTGATTGATGCCAAGGCATGGTTGCCTCAACATCGGGAGCGCATTTTCATTGTCGGGTTTCAAGAGGATTGCGGGTTTTCCTTTGAGAATTTTCCCACGCCTCCGGTAGTCTCGGGTCCCAAGCTCGGAACAATTCTTCATCCAGAGAATGGTGAGGAAGCGCCTGACGGTCACTTTACCGGCGGTAACATCGCACGCGTTTCCGACAAGTATACCCTTACCGATCATCTCTGGAAGTATTTGCAGGACTACGCCGCCAAGCACCAGGCCAAGGGGAACGGTTTCGGTTTCGGTTTGGTCGGACCCGATGATGTCGCTCGCACCCTTTCTGCTCGGTATTACAAGGACGGTTCTGAAATCCTTGTCCGGCAGGAGGGGCGGAATCCGCGTCGGTTGACTCCGAGAGAGTGTGCCAGATTGATGGGATTCGAGGAGCCGCGCGGGGCATCTTTCAAGATTCCGGTATCCGATACACAGGCTTATCGCCAATTTGGCAATTCTGTGTGTGTTCCGGCAGTCAAGGCGGTTGCCGAGCACATGGCTCCCTTCATCCTGCAGAGTGCAAAAGCGATCCCGCAGGTGGCCTGACTTGGCTGATGTCGTCGACAGTGCAACGCGATCCCGGATGATGTCCGGCATCCGGGGCAAGGACACGAAGCCGGAGATGATTGTTCGTAAGGCGTTGCATAGGGCTGGTTATCGCTATCGACTTCATGTGAAAGACTTGCCGGGCAAGCCCGACATCGTTCTGCCGAAATACAAAACCGTCATATTTGTCCACGGTTGCTTCTGGCATCGTCATGATTGCGAGAAATTCAAATGGCCCAAGACGAGGCCTGAATTCTGGCGTGAGAAAATTGAAGGGAATGTTGAGCGGGACCGAGAGACCGTTTCGGATTTGGAGAAGCTGGGATGGAAAGTGCTTTTAGTGTGGGAGTGCGAAGTCACTTCCAGCAAGGCAGACTTTGATGTTGCCAAAATTATTCGATTTGCCACTTGTCTCGATGCCATGTGAGGCTGTCAGGGTGCGGAGCTAATTTCATATTTGTAGGTAATCTCAGCTTTACCCCATCTATTGCGTTCAATAATGTGTTCTCCGGTATGCCAGCAGCTTCTTGAGAGACGACAATCGAATAATCATTACGAATACCAAACAGGCCCTTGTCGAATGCCCAGTGTAATTCTTTTCCCAGCAAAATTCCGTTTCTTGGATCATCAGAACCAAAGGCTTCAACCGGAACAATATGTGCCGCCTCTGCGCTTGATAAACCGCTTGGTGTTCGCATCGAATTGCCTGTAATCGCGCAGTCATGATTGTAATTCTCTAAAATAATTTTTCTAAAGGCAGCCGATCTCGCTTTTCTTTCCTTTACGCTGATTTTGAATTTTCTTTCAGTCGAAAATGCCGAAAACTCTTCCTCCGCCTCTTTTGAAATTTCGGTAATTGCTCTCCGAATATCTGTATTGGACGTAGGGGAGTTAGACGGGTCTAATACTCCATAGCGTTTTCCTGAAGATAATTTTTCGATCACTCCATATTCTGAATCATTCTTCCTTATAAGGGTGATCAGCATTTGACGTGGGTCATCTATTGATCGTTGAAAAATTAAATAATCGTCTTTTACTGCCAAATTTCGAATCGGCGCGAGTTCGGAGGTCAGTCTTCTTTCCGGACTTCGCGTACCGCCCCAAGTTTGATATTGATATCTCGTAGTTACACGGCCCACGCAACGATTATTCACTATCAATATGGCGTCGACAGGGACATCAACTGTAGGAGAGCTGAAAGAATTTGTTCCCTGAATGTCAGGAAAATATTCTTCTATAATCTTCGGTATGACGATTCCACCTTGGTGCCCGACCGCGGCACCTGTGTCATTGTGTGCAAGTTTCTTAAACACGCCAGGTTCAAACATCTAAAACAACCTCCCATCATGAAGCACCGTCAAGGTAAGCGCGTAGTGTTTGCTTCGCAACTATCCGTTCCCCTTTTGCCCCTTCAGCCTCTTTCCTTCGGCATCGACTCTGCCCATATTGCCCCCATGGCCAAATCTTCCGCAAAATCATCCCGCCGGGACACGTCTTCACGCGAGGGTCGCGCGCCCACCGACAGCGATTTCGACGGCTTCGGCGAAGCGCCGCAAGCCCCGCTTTCCGGGGCGCCGGCGTCTGCCGGGTCGATCTCCGACTGGGCGTCTGATCTGGCGAAGGAGGCCGAGCGCGAGGCGGTGAAGCAGCGCCGCCGCGAGGAAAACCGCGCGATCCGCTCGGCTGCGGGCAAGCACCGCAAGGCCGCGGCAAAATCGCCTTCGGAAGCCGAGGCGACGGAAGTCGAGAAGATCAAGGCCAAGAAAACGTCCCGCGGCGCCTCGATCGGCTCCAGCAACGATCCGCGCGCCCGCGCCGCGGCGGGTCTCAACGCCGTGGCCGGGCTCGACATCTCGGTCGAGGAGGCGGAGGCCTCGGGGGCCACCGGCGCCAACACCGCCACCGTCAAGGCGCTGTCGGATCTGATCGAAAGCGGCAACCCGCTGTTCAAGAACGGCAAGACCTGGACGCCGCACCGTCCCGCCCGGCCGGAGAAATCCGAGGGCGGGGTGCCGCTGAAGATGGCGACGGACTACAAGCCCGCCGGCGACCAGCCCACGGCCATCGCCGATCTCGTTTCCGGCGCCAACGAGAACGAGCGCAACCAGGTGCTGCTCGGCGTCACCGGCTCGGGCCCGACCTTCACCATGGCCAAGGTGATCGAGGAAACCCAGCGCCCCGCCGTCATCCTCGCGCCGAACAAGACGCTGGCGGCCCAGCTCTATTCCGAGTTCAAGAATTTCTTCCCGGACAACGCGGTCGAATATTTCGTCTCCTACTACGACTATTACCAGCCCGAGGCCTACGTTCCGCGCACCGACACCTTCATCGAGAAGGAGTCGACCATCAACGAGCAGATCGACCGGATGCGCCACGCCGCCACGCGCGCGCTGATGGAGCGCGACGACGTCATCATCGTCGCCTCGGTCTCCTGCATCTACGGTATCGGCTCGGTGGAAACCTACACCGCCATGACCTTCCAGATGGCCGTCGGCGACCGCATCGACCAGCGCCAGCTTCTGGCCGACCTCGTGGCGCAGCAGTACAAGCGCCGCGACATGGATTTCCAGCGCGGCTCGCTCCGGGTGAGGGGCGACACGATCGAATTGTTCCCGGCCCACCTGGAAGACGCAGCCTGGCGGATCTCGCTGTTCGGCGACGAGATCGAGTCCATCGCCGAGTTCGACCCGCTCACCGGCAAGAAGACCGGCGACCTGAAGAGCGTCAAGATCTATGCCAACTCGCACTATGTGACGCCGCGCCCGACGCTGAACCAGGCCATCAAGTCGATCCGCGAGGAACTGAAGCACCGGCTCGCCGAGTTGGAGGCCTCGGGCCGCCTGCTCGAGGCGCAGCGGCTCGAGCAGCGCACGCGCTTCGATCTGGAAATGCTCGAGGCCACCGGCGTCTGCCAGGGGATTGAAAACTACTCCCGTTACCTGACGGGGCGAGCCCCAGGCGAACCGCCGCCGACGCTGTTCGAATACATCCCCGACAACGCGCTCCTGTTCATCGACGAGAGCCATGTCTCGATCCCGCAGATCGGCGGCATGTACCGCGGCGACTTCCGCCGCAAGGCGACGCTGGCCGAATACGGCTTCCGGCTGCCCTCCTGCCTCGACAACCGCCCGCTTCGCTTCGAGGAATGGGATGCGATGCGGCCGTCGACCATCGCCGTTTCGGCCACGCCCGGCGCCTGGGAAATGGAGCAGGCCGGCGGGGTCTTTGCCGAGCAGGTGATCCGCCCCACCGGGCTGATCGATCCGCCGGTCGAGGTGCGCCCCGCGCGCGCCCAGGTCGACGACGTGCTGGGCGAAATCCGCGCCACGGCGGAGGCCGGCTACCGCACGCTCTGCACGGTGCTGACCAAGCGCATGGCCGAGGATCTGACCGAATATCTGCACGAGCAGGGCGTGCGCGTGCGCTACATGCACTCCGACATCGACACGCTGGAGCGCATCGAGATCATCCGCGACCTGCGGCTCGGCGCCTTCGACGTGCTGGTCGGCATCAACCTGCTGCGCGAGGGCCTCGACATCCCGGAATGCGGGCTGGTCGCCATTCTCGATGCCGACAAGGAGGGCTTCCTGCGCTCGGAAACCTCGCTGATCCAGACCATCGGCCGCGCGGCGCGCAACGTCGACGGCAAGGTCATCCTCTATGCCGACAAGGTCACCGGCTCGATGGAGCGGGCGATGGAGGAAACCCGGCGCCGCCGCGCCAAGCAGGAAGAGTACAACGCCGCCAACGGCATCACGCCGGAATCGGTCAAGGCGCACATCTCCGACATTCTCGATTCGGTCTATGAGCGCGACCATGTGCGCGCGCCGATCGAGGGACCTGCGGGCAAGGGCAAGAAGGGCGGCGACGGCGCCATGGTGGGCGGCAATCTCGCGGCCCATCTCGAGGCGCTGGAAAAGCAGATGCGCGACGCCGCCGCCGATCTCGACTTCGAAACCGCCGCCCGCCTGCGCGACGAGATCAAGCGCCTCAAGGCCGTCGAGCTCGAACTGATGGACGACCCGATGGCGCGCGACGCCGGCATCGAAAACACGAAGGCCTCCCGCAAGGCCACGGCGACCGGCAAGCCGGTCAAAGGCAAGGGCAAGGGCGGCCGCGATGGTGGGGCAACCCGCGGACGCGAGGCTGATGGCGAGCGGGAAGGTGCGTCCGGGTCCCAACCCTCCCCCTTGTGGGGAGGGTCGGCGCAAAGCGCCGGGGAGGGGTCTTCGCGGACGCCTGACACGTCCCCTCAAGGGGGAGGGGGGTATTTCCGCAAACCCGATCTCGACGAAATGGGCACCTCCGGCGACCACGCGGTGCCGGCGGGCGAACGCCGGTCCTATTTCCGCAAGAATGATCTCGACGAGATGACCGTCGGCCGCACCGAAAAGCCGATGCCCGGCAAGACGCCGAAGAAGCCCGATGATCCGGGACCCGTCCGCCGCGCCAAACCCGGCGCCGGCTCCTACGAGGACCCGGCCGAGGAGGCCCGCCGCAAGCGGCGTCCGGGCAAGACGGGGAAGCCGGGGCGGTAGGTTGGAATAGTTATCCAAGAGACTTCGTCTATTGGCTGCCTCATGGGATCGAGTAAGCTGGCTAATGCGACATTAAATTGCCTGTATTGATATTGCATCTTATTGGAAGCAGACCTACTAAACAGTAATCGCATTTTTGGTTGCCGGGATAAATTCAAGTCCTGGATACTCGACGCTGGAAATCTGTTGTCTATGAATTTTCTTGAAACCGATCTCGCAACAGCTTTGTCCGAAGGCCTCAATCATGACGTTGAGAGAATCAAAGCACAGGCGCAAAACATTGCTTGGGATGAATCCGTTTCCCGACCTCGACAGTCCTTTTTTGAAACGGATCATTTCGGGATTCGTGGTCCAGCTTGGCTGGATTTGGCTCGTCGCCAAAGCGACTATGTCCGGTTGTTTGTCAAAACGACCGAGATTCCGCACAGCTTCCTTGATCATTTGAAGCCTGCTGCTTTCGGCGAAATTGACGAAGCGCAGCATATCGTCCGGATCGAAAGTCTGGTTCGTCCGATGAATGAATTTGGATGCTCACTGGAGGAGTTGTCTGGAGCGTTTGATGACAAGGATGGAGCGTTTCTTGATGAGTTTTTGCTTGTATGGAACGGCCTTCGCGATCGACGCTCGGCATTTGGAACCTTCTTGAGGGAGGTGCCGGATGAGGTGGAAAGCGATCGGTGGCCTCTCTTGCTGCGTGATCGTTTCGGTCTTGCGCACTATCCAACAACGAGTGCACCCGAACCGGTTGCGCTGATGTGTTATTCGGTCGCCGATGTCCTGAAGGAAGCCGAAACATCCTTTGCCGTGACTATGCCGACGGTGCTCGACAGCGACCCTTGGGAGCATTTCTTCCCCGCTCCGAAGGACCTGTGCTATGGTCGGGCAATGGCCTTAACACCATGCGACGGCGATGAGACTCTTGTTGCGGAGTTTCTTCATTCAAGAGTAACCTATAAGCACGATCATATACGGCGGATTGGGCAGATTGACATGCCTGCGCCGGTGCATGACATTGCCCAACTGCGCGAAATGCATCTGCTGGCGCTGCAGATTGCATCTGGGCGCGAGGATTTTGGCGTATGAGTGTAACGATGGCCCGTCCTGTGGCACAACGGCATCCTTGGCTGGACGTGTTCGTCGCCAATCCAGCGAAGGGGTTTTCAGACCTACTGGCGGGCTATGCGCCGGTCTTTCCATATACGCGCGCCGATGCGCCGGACGCCGCCCGCATGCTGTTCGGGCCGTTGCCGGGTGATGATCCTGCTTGGCCAGCGCTTTCGATTGGCACTATGGAATGGCTGAATTCGGCACGTCGCAGGCCCTTGCCCGCCGATGTGGCGGCGCGCCAGAATTTGATCCGCGAGGTTTCCGAGGCGTTCGAGATCATCTCGTTGCTGCAGGTGGCGGAAGCCGCCGCAACTTTGCGCCGTGAATACGTTCGCTGGGCGAATTGGACGGCGCAACTGGTCATGGAGTCAGCCCGGGACGCACACGCTGCATATCTGCGGATGCTGAGCCAAACCCAAGGCGCCGTGGTGGGCGTCGTCGCAAGCCCCGATGCGCTGCAGCCGTTGTGGATGCGGTTGTGCCGGGAAGCCGGCGGCGAATTGGAGCAGCGTTACTTGCAAATCGGGCTTTTGGGTTTGCGGCAATTGCCGGGCTCTATCCAGCGCGGCGATACACCTTGGATCGCCGGTCTTGCCGCATGGGCACTGGAGCGCAGACCGCCGGATAAACAGTTCCTGCGCTTTTGGCGCCCCCTGAAGCGGCTATATCCCGCGCCTCCGGCGACCTTGCGCAAGCAGGTCTTCAACGTGTTGGCGCAAAAACCATTCAAGGATGCGGAAATCGAATTTCCGGCGTGGTGGACAGCAGACCCGGATTTTGCGAAAGCACAGAGCAAACCGGGCGTGGTTGCGCTTGAGCCGCCGTCGCCTGAAGTGGTGATGAAGCTTGTTCAAGATATTCGGGAAAATAGACCTTATGCGGAGCTTCAACCGCGAATAGCTGCACTCGCAGGTCGCTTTCGAATTTATACCCAGCGAAGTGGAGATGACTACAACTTGGTCCGCAGCTTCTGTAATATCGGCATGGCGTTGATCCGCAATAACGAAGAGGCTCGTGTCCAGCGTGCCCGCTACGCGCAGTCCTTGGCGCGTGAAGCTTTGAACCATCAGCCAAACAATCTGTTCGCATGGTCGCTGTGGCGCGACGCGCTGGCGGCGGAAGGCGCGCTGCAAGCCGCTCGGGCGCTGGGTTGGGAGATGGTGCGGCGTTTTCCCGAGGATCCGCAGCCGCGGACGTTGCTGGGAGATTTGCTTTCGAAGGAAATCGGTGAATTGGAGGAAGCCATTTCGCTTGGCCGGGAAACGGTGCGGGTGTTTCCAGAGGATGCCCATGCGCGTAATCAACTCGCGGAGGTCCTGATCGCGGATGAGCGCGAGGCGGAAGCGAGGGAGGTGATATCGGCCGCAATGGCCGATGGTGTCGCCGACGTGGCCACTTTTGCAATGCTCGCGCGCCTGAGCGCCCATGAGGGCGATTTTGACGGTGCTCAGCGAGCCGTTGCGCAGGGCTTGTTGATTGATCCGTATAATAAAATCCTGTTGAATCAACAGTCTTCCCTTGAACACGGCAAGGCGCCGCCCTTGGTCAGTGCGGCGTATCGCGCCCGCAAGGCCTCCGGTGATGTCGGGGCGACCGATTCAACACTCGAGGGTGTACTGAGAGACGGGGCCTTGCGCGCGCTGCGCAGTCGGTTGGATGACGATGAGAATGCCCGCGCGGAATTGAAACGGGTCTTAACCGAGGATCCGACCTTCGCCTATGCGCAACTGCTGGCCGCCCGGCACAAGCTGTGGAGCGCTGAATCGGACATGTTGCCGACAGTTGCCGCCGCTTTTGAGGGAGCGCTGGCCGATAAGGACCTCTCCCGGCTTGCTGCGCTGGCCGAGCGCGCGCCAAAGCTTGAAGCGCTCATTCTGCTTGCCCGTGCGCTGTTTGGCGATGTGGACGCTGCTCGCGAAATCGCGGCGCGTCTGGCGCGGGGCGATGATGCTCCTGACGATCGCGGATTGCAGATTTTGCGTGCGCGCCTGCGACCCATGCTAACCGCTATCGACGGCGGCAAGACGGCTGTCGATGCGATCCAGGACAACGCCGACCGGGTTCGTCAGGCTCTCTATGATGCCAATGAAGCGCAATCTGCGCCGGAGCTGATGGCTGCCTAAATGCTTGATAGATAATATCTATCTGTTTTTGTTGGTCCCCACATGACCTCGCTTTGTCATCTTGAGTATCCGTATTGACCTGCGGCATTGGGCAGGGGTGTGTTCCGTAAACTTGTCTCGTAATTTCAAGCACTATTGTAGCTTGTCTTGTTCGCGGATTTTTTATTCGAGTTACCGATCATTCCATTAATCCAACCAACTTTTCTCAACATGTTCCACGCTGATGCGCTACTCACATTACTCTCGTTGCCGGATGGGTTGCGAAAGTTTCGAGGTAGGTGGGAGGAAATGCCCCGAGCCGAGCGCGCTGAAGTGGCCCGCAAGGCTTTTGGACCCGGATGGCAAGTCCGCATGAGGCGCAGCCGAATGCACGGACGCGCTTGGTGAGGGGGCAATCCGGCGATCTTCGTGCACAAACTCCCCCTCACCAACGATTTCTAACACTTACCGCTGTTGCGCCAGGCCTTTGAGAACACGTCCTCTCCCCGACGGGGAGAGGCAAGGCCCTACCTAAAAATTCCCCCAAATTTCATCCACACCCTCCACCCCCATGCCATACTCCCCCGGTCCCGCACGGATACACCGCCAGGCGTGGCGGCGAGCGGGGACGGTTCCGGGTTCTTGAGGCCGACGCAGCCTTTCGGATTTGCCGGCCTTCGGGCGGGCATCGGTCATTCCCTTGAGGAAAGGCTGCCGGGGTTTCGCGTAAAAGGGTGACCCGGCGGGACAAGGAGCAGGGCAGGCTCCCCCCGAAGTGCAGGTCAGTCCTGCATAAGCTCATACATGGTTTGTTGCCCGGGCCGCGCAGGCCGTGTCGAGGCGGAAGGCCGAGGCGCTGCCGTTCATGTGCGGACCGTCCCAAAGCCCCACCCAGGTGGAGGGAGAACCAGGCGTTGATCACCAAGCTCGCGGAGCAGAAACGCCGAAATGGGGCGCTTCGGGCGTCATCCTATTCCTTCTCATTCGGCGCTCGAAACGCCCCAGCCGACCTCTAAGGGGTGGCGATAATGACAGGACGACCCCGAAGCCCGGAGCCGCACGGCTGCCGGGGGTCTGGTGCTGCTCCCGCGCAAAAATCCCGCCGGCGGGGGGACAGGATGCCGCGAGACGGGGTAATAAGGTGGGCCAAAAGCCGAGGGTCGGGAACCAAAGGCCGGCAACGTAGTTTACAGAGAACGCAGACCCGGCTTTCCGCACGGCCAGACCGTGCCAGGGAGCGCCGGCCCTACCTTGCGAACCCGGCGCGGCTTTCATCGCGGCGGGCGCCGCCCCCACCCGGCCAGCACCACCAGGAGTACCCCATGTCCCGCAACACGCTCTACATCGTCATCGCCGTGCTCGCCGTCGGCGTCGCCGTGATCGGCTACCGGCTCTACCAGGAGCAGCAGGAGCCGTCGGGGCTGGAGATCAACATCGGCGAAAGCGGCGTCTCGGTCGAAACCGAATGAGGCGCCGGCCGCCGGGTGTTTGCAGGGGGCGGGTGCATCGCGCGGGGCCGTCCCGGCCGCCCGTGTTAACCCGCCGCTAACCGTGTTTGCCAACGGGCGGTTCATATCCTGACGCTATCCTGTCGCGCGAAAGCGAGAGTATTGCGTCATGATTTCCAGCATCATCTCAACCGCCTTTTCGGGCATGGCCGCGCAGCAGAAGCGGATGGAGGCGATCGCCTCGAACGTCGCCAATGCCGATACGCCCGGCTATGCGCGGCGCGACGTGGCGATGGTGTCGGGGCCCAATAACGGGGCAGGGGGAGGGGTGCAGGCCGTGGTCCGCGAGGATGACACCGGGGCGGGCGGCATCGATCTGGCCACCGAACTCACCGGCATGATCGAGGCGAAGATGGGCTACGAGGCCAATCTGGCGGTGATGGAAACCGGCATGGACATGTGGGACATGTTGATGAGCGCGCTCGAGCCGAAGGACCGCGACGAGCGCTGGGGCTGAGGCGGGCTTCGCCCGACCCCGTTCCCTTCGGCGCCAATCACGGTGCAGCGTCCCTGACGCCTGGCGGGTTCGCTCCGCCGAATTCATTTCCATCGTGGACGGCCGCCGGGGTCCGGCATGCCCGGGTAGCGCAACGTCGCCGGCACGGGCCGAAGTCCCGAGGCGGGAACGATGCGCGCCTGGCATGCATCCGGCAGGCTCATGTCTCCCTTCAGGTCGCAGCCAGTCCGGAAAGCGCCGGTTTATCGCAACGGCTTGCGAAGTCCGCGACTTGCGCTGCATCCATCGGCCGGGAGAACAGGTAGCCCTGACCGTACCTGCTTCCCAGCGCGGCGATGAAATCGAGCTGCCCTTCGGTCTCGATGCCCTCGGCGACCACCGAAAGACCCATGGATTTGCCCAGCGTCACCAGCGCATTGACGATTGCGGTGTTGTTGTCGTTGTCGCCAAGTCCCATGACGAAGGACTTGTCGATCTTGATGCAGTCGATCGGGTAGTCGCGCAGATGGCTGAGCGAGGCAAAGCCGGTCCCGAAGTCATCGAGCGCGATGCCGATGCCTTCGGCCGACAGCCGTTCGAGCACGGTGCGCACGTCGATGCTGTCGTCATTGAGGAAGACGCTCTCCACCACCTCGATCTTCAGATCGGCGGCGGTCAGCCCGTGGCGGCGGAGCCCATCCATGACGCGCTCGAAGAAGGCGTCGGAATGGATGCACGCAGAGGACGCGTTGACGCTGACAAAGCCGACATCGAGGCCATCCCGCCTCCAGCGGGCAAAATCGCGCAGCGCCAGGTCGAGAATCACCCGGTCGATCTCGTGGGCGCATTGCGGCTCGTGCAGCGCCTGCCAGAACTGGGCGGGGCCGGAGACCGATCCGTCGGCATTGCGGATGCGGGCCAGCGCTTCGACGCCGCGCATTTTCCTGGTTTTCAGGTCGACGATCGGCTGGTAGTGCGGCTCGAGCCGTCCCCCGGCGATCGCCGATCTGACCAGCGCTATCGCCCGCCGCCGTTCCTCGAGCGCATCGGTGATCGCAGGCTCGTAGGTTTTCACGCCGCCTCGGCCGTTCTGCTTGACGTGATAGAGCGCGAGATCGGATTGCGCAAAGAGGGTGTCCTCGCTTGCATCGGCCTGGTCCTGTAGGGCAATGCCGATCGAGGCTCCCGTGCATATCGTCTGCGCCCCGTGGACGATCGGGCGGCCGATCTCATCGAGAAGGCGTCTGGCGAGATCTTCGGCGGCTGCGACATCGCTGCCGGATGACAGCAGCACCGCGAACTCGTCGCCGCCGAGCCGTGCGCAGAACGCGTCCCGCGGGATCGTGTCCCTGACGCGCCCGGCAACGGTGCAAAGCACCTTGTCGCCGGTCAAATGGCCCTGTCCGTCATTGATCTCCTTGAAATCGTCGAGGTCGATCATCAGCAGCGCCATCTGCGCCGGAACGGGAGCAGAGGCGGGGGTCGAGGCCGGCGGGGTGGCCCGCCGCCGGCGGAACTCCTCATGGAAGCTGCGGCGGTTGGCGATGCCGGTCAGCGCGTCGACATGGGCGGCGTGCCACAATTGCCGCTCGTGCTCGTGCTGGTCGGTGATATCCTTGATGATGCCGATGAGATGCTTCGTGCCGTCGTCGCCCCGCTCCATCTCGCCGCTCGTGCGCACGCGCCGCCGGTTGCCCAGCGCGGTGATGAAGTCGCACTCGATCTGGTAGGCCTGACCGTCCTCCATGCATTTGCGGACAGCTTCGGTCAGCCGTTCGCGCTCGTATTCGGGGTAGAACGCGATCGCGCCTTCGAGGCTCGGGGGTTCATCGGCTTCGAGTTCGTGGATCTCGAAGGTCCTGGGGGACCATCGCGTCGTCTGCCTGCCCGTGTCGAGCGACCAGGCGCCGATCTTCGACATGCGCTCGACCTGGGAGAGCAGCTTGCCGCGCTGGCGTGCATTGTTCTCCGCTGTCCGCGCATCAATGGCGATCCTGTGGGTGCGGATCAGGCTGATGACAACGTCGCGCAGCTTGAGCAGTTGGGTGATCTGGGCCTCCGTGGCGCGGCGCGGTACTGTGTCGATCACGCAGAGCGAGGCAATGTTGGTCCGGCCGTCGAGCGACAACGGGACACCGATATAAAAGCGGATATGCGGCTCGCCGGTGACCAGCGGATTGCGCCGGAAGCGTTCGTCCCGGGTGGCGTCCTCGATCTGGAAAATCCGGTTTTCGAAGATCGTGTGATTGCAGAAGGCTATCTCGCGGCAGGTGTGGCTGACGTCGATCCCCTTCTTTGCCTTGAACCACTGACGGGTCTGGTCGAGGAAGGAAACCAGGGCCACCGGCGCATCGAGGATCGCCGCAGCCATTTCGACCACCGCGTCGAACTCGGCGGTCGGTTCGGTGTCGAGGATCCTGAGTTTTTTCAGCGCCGCCAGGCGATCGATTTCGTTTCTCGGGATGGGGAAAGTCATGAGCTGCACCTGGTGGCGAGAGGGGCGAGGATCGTTCGTAGCATGTGAAAGTCTTCCTGCGTTTCAAACCAGCCAGAGCGACCAACCGCCGGCGTTTCCACGATGGTCCGCATGCCATCGCTCCGTCCCGTGATGAACCCGGTTCAGACGACCGATCGGGGCGGCAATATCCGACGGCGACACTTTGTCGGCAAACAGATAAGTGATTGCTAATTTGATCTGCGATAAATTGCAGTGGATTTTTGGGGGCGGCTTAGACCGCCCCCCCGATCGGTCTCCAAAACCGGGGGACGGCAGCAGTCGAACCGGGGCATTTGAGGCAAATCACTGTGTTCCGTTTTACCAGGCGCCAAGGCGCGCGGCGCTAGCGTTGCGGATCGACCTGCAAATCCCAATGCGTCTGAAGGAGCACGCGGTCCATGAGCGCCATCGATGGCCCCATCTCCCTTCCGCCGACCGTCTTCGTGGACGACCATGCTGGCGTGTCTTCCGCCGGTGCGCCTGCTGGCCGTGACGGCATTCGGGCAAGGCGGCCGCTTGAGGCCGCGCAGGGGCCGGTGACGCCGGCGCGGACGCCTGCACCCTTCCGGCTGCCGGTCTGGCCGTCGCCCGGCGCCATCACCCTGGCGCAGGATCTGCTTGATCTGAGCCAGACCACATTTGCCTATACCGCCACCCTCACGCTGCCCGAAACCGGCCCTGATTTCTGGGATCTGCTTGCGGCAGCCTTGCCGGAACCCGAGCGGGGATAGGGAAGGGCCTGCGGGTTTCCCTGAAGCAGCCAGGAGCGTGGGTCTGGACAAGTGGCGGCCCGAAGGTAGACTGTCCCGAAACGCTTTTCCCGATCCCGAGCCTCCGCCTGATGGCGCCCGCTGTCATCGGCTGTGCGCCGCGGGTTGGCATCGGCGCTGGCATCGGCGCCCGGGCGGGCGTCGGATGCCACCCGCATCGCCGTCTCAACGGCGCCGCAATTTTCGGGCTTTGAGGGGGTGTGCCGGCCTTCGCCCGCCGGTTTGTCTATCTCACCGAAATCAAGTGAGGCTGCATGTTGATATCACGTCTGTTCCTGCTGTTTGCCCTTGGATTCGCCGCTCTCATCACCGGATCATTGCCGGCCCAGGCCTGGACCGCCGTCGAACAGGTGAAGACCTATCCGGTCGCTGGCCAGTCCGGGGCGGAACTCTACCAGTCGATCGGCGAGAACGGGCCGGTGATCTCGGGGAACCGGCGCACCATCGCCCACACCACTTTCAAGCTCACCTGGCGACGCGACTACCGGGAAGGCGCCGATGGTGGATGCGTCATCGCCTCCAACATCCCGAAGCTGATCATCACCTATACCTTGCCGAAACCGCGCGGACCCGTGCCGCCCTCCGTGGCCTCGAGCTGGAAGCGCTTTTATGAGGGGCTTGCGGCCCATGAGCGGGTGCACGGACAGCATATCATCGAGATGGTGGAGGCGATCGAGGATGTCAGCGTCGGGCTGAGCGCGCCCGATGATCCGGGCTGCCACAAGGCGCGGGCGAAGCTGCAGACCCATCTCAAGCGACTTTCGGACGAGCAGCGTGCACGCGGGCGGGCGTTCGACCGCGTGGAGATGGGAGACGGCGGCAATGTGCATCAGCTGGTGATCGGGCTCCTGACCGGTCGTTAGGCGGAAGCGGGGATGGCGGACAGGTCCGATCCGGTCAAGCCGGACCGGACGCGGGTGGGCGGCTGAGGTCGTTGCATCGCCCGCTGTGGCGCAATAGGCTCCGCCCCATCGATCCCGCGCAGCGCAGAATCAGGACCTCGCATGACCGTCCGCATCGCCACCTTCAATGCCGAAAACCTGCTGAGCCGGTTTGATTTTTCAGGTTTCCGCAACGAGTTGAGGCAGGACCGTGTGGCGCAACTTTACGACTTTGACTCCGAGGCGCAGTACCGTCAGGCCGAAATTGCGCGCGCCATCTCGCTGACCGATGACACGCGGCAGATGACGGCGCTGGCCATCGCCGAGGCCGATGCAGACATTCTCTGTCTGCAGGAAGTGGAAAATCTCGATACGCTGCACAGGTTCGAATATGGCTACCTGTTCAAGATGATCGGCGACGGCTACCGCCACAAGGTGCTGGTCGAGGGAAACGATCAGCGCGGCATCAACCTGGCGCTGATGGCGCGTGAGCGGACGCTGGACGGTGCGCCGATCGAAATCCTCGAGACCACCAGCCACGCGCATCTCAGCTATGACGAGGCGGGGGTCTACACGCCTGACCTCGAGGGGCTGGCGCATCCCAACGAGCGGGTGTTCAAGCGCGATTGCCTGGAGGTCGACCTGAAAATCGGCGGCAAGAGGCTCACCGTCTATGTGGTGCACTTCAAGTCCATGGGCGGCCCGCGCGACGGTCTCGACGGGCGCAGCTATTCGATGCCGGTGCGGCTGGCCGAAGCGCGGGCGGTGCGCAAGATCATCACCGACCGCTTCGGCGCGGGCGGTGGCGGCAAGCGCTACGTGATTGCCGGCGATCTCAATGACTACAGCGATCGCCTGGTGATCACCGGCGACCGACGCAACGGCTATGATTTCACCTCCGCACCCGCCGAAGCCGGTGCAGTGGAGACGCTCACTGGCGGCCAGTTCACCGAAAACGTGGTCCAGCGCCGGCATGAACTCGACCGCTGGACACTGTATCACACGCGCGGACCGCAGGAGCGGCATCTGTGTCAGCTCGATTACCTCCTGGCTTCGCCGGCCTTGACACGAACCAGCCGTGACCGTTTGCCCGACATCATCCGCGCCGGACAGCCCTGGCGCACCCCGTTTCCGCCGGGCCAGGAAGTCGACCGCTATCCGCGCACCGGCTGGGACCGGCCCAAGGCCTCGGATCATTGCCCGGTGGCGATGAGTTTCGATCTGGTGTGAGCGCGATGGCGGATATTCCCGAAAACCGTGTCTTCACCCTGGATTCCGTCCGGCTCGATCTCGATGAGGCCGAGCATCCCTGGGTGGTTCAGAACCGTGCCGCAATCGAGGCGCACTGGGCGCGCGAGGAGATCGAGCGACCATGGCTGTTCAACGGCACGATGATCCTGCACCGGGGCCTGCGGATCGAGGACGGGGTGATCCGCGGCGTAAGCCACCGCGCGTCTTATGCGGCGCTGCTTTACCTGGTCTCCACCTGGCCTCGCGCCGATGTCGCCCATCTGTTCGGCTCGGCCATCGTGCTTTCGTCGGACGGCGCGATGCTGCTGATCCGCATGGCACGGAAAACGGCCAATTCCGGCAAGGTCTATGCTCCCGCCGGTTCGCTCGATCCATCCGACATCGCGCGCGGCAGGATCGATGTCGAGGGGTCCATCCGGCGCGAGGCGCGCGAGGAGACCGGACTGGACCTTTCCGGCGCGAGCACCGAGCCAGGCCTGATGTGCTGGCGTCGGGGCGGGCTTGTCGCGGTCTTCCGGCGGTTTCAGATGGAACAGACCGCTGCCGTCCTGTCGAGGCGGATCGCCGATCATATCCGCACCGGCGCGGAGGAGGAGATCGAGGATGTCGTGGTGGTGCGCAAGCCGGATGATGCCGGACCCACCGCGCCCGCCTACATGAAGGCGCTGATGGCATGCCATTTCAACACCGGGCCCGAAGATTGATTGGCAATTGTGAGGGCGGCGAAACCGGCTAGGATGAAGTTGCCGGTCCGCGGTTGTGGCCGGCGCGGCGGAATGGGCGGAGACGAGGGCGAAACATGTCGGACTATGCGATCTACGATGTTTTCAGCGACACGGCGCTGGCCGGAAATCCGCTGGCGGTGGTCTTTGACGCCGACCGCTTCGATGATGCGCAGATGCAGGCGATCGCGCGCGAGTTCAACCTGTCGGAGACCGTCTTCGTCAGGACAGCGGAAAATCCCGTTCACACCGCGAAGCTGAGGATCTTCACTCCTGGGCGGGAGCTGCCCTTCGCCGGGCATCCGACCGTGGGTGCGGCAGTCGCGCTCGCGCATCGGCGGCTGGGCGCGTCGCTTGCCGGCAACCGGATTGACCTGGTGAAAATGCTCGAAGAAGGCATTGGCCCGGTGCGTTGCGCGGTCCGTATCGATCGAGAAACCGCAGGCTTTGCCGAGTTCGACCTGCCGCGTCTGGCGCGGCGGTCCGGAATCGGGATCCTGCGCGAGGATATCGGCACGGCCCTTGGCCTCGATCCGCACGAGATCGGATTTGAGAACCACGAGGTTTCGCTGTGGAGCGCCGGGGTTCCCTTCGTGCTGGTGCCGGTGCATGATCTTTCGGCAGCGGCGAAGGCCGAATGCGACCCCGCCCTGTGGGAGCGGGTTGCACCGATGGCGGACGGCCAACTGGCCTCGGCCTACGTCTATTGCCGGGGCGGGGTACACCACACGGCGGATTTTCATGCACGCATGTTCGCACCGGCCGAGGGTATCGCCGAAGACCCCGCCACCGGCTCGGCCGTGGCGGCGCTATCGGGCGCCATTCACGAGCATGACGGATTGCGCGAGGGCAATCATGCGCTGGTGATCGAACAGGGCGTTGAGATGGGCCGCCCCTCGCTGATCCACCTGCATCTCGACTGCACCGGCAGGGAACTGACCCATGTGCGGATCGGCGGGGAGGCGGTCCGCATCGCCGAGGGGCGGCTCCTGGTCTGAGACGCGTCATCGAAGCGGGCCGGAAACGCGGTTCGCACCGCTTGTTCTCGCTTTGTGAAAATCGGTGTGGACAAGCCGGTCCATACGGTCTATACGCGCCTTCGTCCCGCTTCCGCGCGGGGCATGTGTGGGTGTGTAGCTCAGTTGGTAGAGCAGCTGACTCTTAATCAGCGGGTCCACGGTTCGAGCCCGTGCTCACCCACCAGAATCAATCACTTGGCGGGTTGCTGGTTGCCCGTTTTTTACGCTCAGCAGACTTTTTACACCTGACGATCACGGTTCGAGCCGGTTCCAGGCGTTGGCGACGGCTTCGGATGCGAGGTAGTGGCGGCGGATGATGGCCTCGGGGTCGACCGGCGAATTTCCGGAGATCGCTGCGATGTCGGCTATTGTGAGGTTGCCGGCATGTACAGCCACGACATGCCGGTGCCGTGCAGATCGTGAAACGTCACTCCCCTGACGCCGAGCCGCGCCATTTCCTTGCGCCAGCTCGACCGGAAGCCGGTCGATGTCCATCGCTCGCCGCGGGAATTGACAAGCACCGTGGCGCGGCCGGTCCTGCGGGCGTCATCGAGGATCGGCAGCAGCATCGCCGCCGGCGTGATTCGCACCCGGGCGCCGGTCTTGCCCTGCCTGATCCATGCCCTCGATCCATCCATGCGAGAGTCGGCATGGTCAGGCAATCGCCTTGGCGCTGGAGCGTGGTGAGCGCCATGACCATGGCCGCGCGAATGTGCGGGCGGGCGCGGGCCGGCACCGTGTCGATCGCCGTGCGGGGCCAGATGATATCAGCCCTGGATCCCGCATGCAGCCGACCGACGCGCTGCAGCGGGTTGCGGGCGATGAGGTTACGTCTGCGCCATCATGAGTCCAATGCCCAGTTAGGTTTTGGAAATAAGGGTGTTTCCTGTCCCAATGCCCCCTAACACTGTAATTTCTGTTAGAGATGATAGAAATCGAATCGCTGTTTTGTGCGTTCAAATTCGATGTCACCCAGCTGGATAGCTGAGCTTCAGTTCTGGTTGAGCATGGCGGCTGTGAACTGACCTGAAATCAATAACAATTGAGCCGATAATACAGTTTTTTGCGCTTTCAATTGCAGCGCAGTCCGCTGTGCGGTCAGCAGGGAGGACTGCGCACGTATCGCGTCTTCAAGCGAGCCAAGCCCTTTCCTGAACCTGTTGAGCGCAGCTGCGGCGTTATTCGTGCGGGCGGCAAGTTCTCTTTCCGCCTCGTTGCGCATGGCAATTGTGGCCTTACGGTCACTCCAGAGTTCATCGATCTGGGTTTCAACCGCGTTGAGCGCCGAGACTTCCCGGTAAAGAGCGGCTTCCTTCCGGGCTTTCTGTGCGGCGGTTTCTGCGACGGATGAGAGGTCAAAGAGGGGGACCTGCAGCCGGACGCCAACGGTTAAGCCCCGGTCATCGTAAGCTTGTCGCGAGCTTTCCAGATAGTGACGGTATTCTCCCGTCAGATTAACCGAAGGCAGCAGCTTGCTCATCGCCGATCGGGTCGAGTAAGTCTCTGTTCGATAACGGCTTGCCGCAGCTTGCAGGCTCGGGTTGGTGCGGTGCGCGCGCTCAATAAACGCTTGCTTTCCGGCCTGAAAGTACACATCGAATCGAACGATCCGCGCGGACCTGTCTGGAATCTGTCCCGCCAGACGTTTCAAATTCCCATTAGCCTTTTCCAGTCCGCCCTCAATAGAAGACAGGGTTTGATTGGCAGTGGCAAGGTTCGCATCGACCATTGCGATATCGTCTGAACTCGCGAAACCTGATCGCTGGCGGGCGACGACTGCAGTTCTGAGCCGTTTAAGGCGTTCGATCGAACTCTGGTGAAGTTCGAGGTCACGGGCTCCGGTTAGTGAGCGTACCCAGGTGTCGATCAACCTTATGCTGGCCTGGTCTCGCGCGGCCATTGCTTCGTAAACCAGCGCGTCTCGACGGCTGCGCGCCGCCTTGATGCCATAGTAGCGGCTCCCACTGGTCCATATCGGCAAAGACGCCGATATGGCGATATAGCTTTCCCTGTCCACCAGATCGAGCGGGCGGCTGCCGTCTGCGGCAGAAGAATGATTGGTCTGAAGCGTTCCGGTTACCACGGGCGTGAACCGAAGAAGTTCCTGCCACACCTGGCGGTCAGCCACCTTGACGTCCAGCAATGCGGCCTGCCAGTCGGCATCTCGGCCAAGCGCGGTTTGTAATGCTCCTCGCAGTCCACGAGGTCCGGTGGATATGTCTTCTAGACTTGCCCTCAACCTGAAAGACTGCAGTGGCTCAGGGTTTGGTGTTTCCCGTATGTCGATTCCCTGACGCAAAGCCGGTCGGTCGGCAGCACCGGTGCGCTCCGGGTCGGACGAGACGGTAACCTGTTCAGCTGTCGCAAGAGTGGTGAAGCCAGTCAGGACCGATGCGAATATCGCTGCAAGAAAATTACTTCGCATTCAGTGCATTTCCCGGAAGCTACGTGTGAAGCCGTCAAGAACGGGTTCAAGCAAATACGCAGCGAAAGTACGCGCAGTGCCTTCGATAAAGATCTCGCCACTCATACCTGGCACCAAAGGTTCAGCCAGTTCTCGGGTCGATTGTTCATCGAGGGCCGCGCGAATCTCGAAGTAACGTTCTCCTGTTTGTTCGTCGCGGCTTGCATCGGCTGCAATCTGACTAATCTTTGCCTGGACGGGGTCGTGGATACGGGGATTCAGGGAGCTCAGCCTGATATGGGCAGGTTGCCCCAGATTTACTGAACTGATCTGGTTCAGTGGCACTCGAGCGCGAACCTCAAGCGGCGCATCCGCCGGAACGATTTCGCCAATGGTTTCCCCGGCTTTGACGACGCCGCCAAGGGTAGTTGCCTCGAAATGCACCAGGTGCCCTCGGACTGGTGCGCGGACGGACGAGTTGGACCGCGTATGTTCTGCTGCAGCCAGCTCGTCACTGATCTGTTCAAGTTCCGCTAGAACTTCCGTCAGTTGTTGCGATGTTTCCTTTCCGTCAGAAAGCCGCACACGATCCATTTCCGCTTCGGTTTCTCCGATCGAGCCTTGCATAGCTGCCAATTGAGATCGCAGCTGTAGCAGCGCACTCTCTGATTCCAGATAGCTGGATTCAATGTCCCAGGCTTGTTGTTGTGCCAGATGGCCGGCCTCCACAAGCGACCTGGCTTTGGAGAGCTGCCGACGCAGAAGTTCCATACGGCGCTCGGCCGACGAAATCTGCAGGGAAAGTGCGCGAATCTGTTGCTGGTTGCCTATGTTGCGCTCGACCAAGCCGCGAAGTTGCGCATCCAGTGCAAGCCGCCCTTTTTCCAGCTCTCTCACCTGCTCGGCGTTGAGAGCTCTTTCAATTGATGTAGTTCTGGTCGTCGCAGCGGTGACCCCGTAGTCGATGGCATCGTTGCGACGAAGTCTCAGGGGCATGGTATTCATGCTGAGCAATGGGCCGCCGATGTCACTGGCCTTCTCGGCTTCTAACCGGTTCCTTAAAGCTGTCAAAACTGCATGACGTGCCCGGAGTTTGGTCAACCTTGCCTGGTCCAGAGCAGGGTCCAATTCAAGTATCACGCGCCCTTTTTCTATCAGGTCCCCATTACGGGCATGAATGTCCGCTATGACCCCGCCATTTATGTGCTGGAGTAACTGGTTGTTGGCACTGGAGACCAAAGTGGCCGGTGCTATCACTGCCGACCCGAGAGGCACGAACAGCGCCCAACCGGCGACGACCGCAAACGCAATCATGACGAATTTTCCAGCACGACCGGTCACGCCGCAAGGTGAGAGGGCGGTGTTGTCAAATGGGTCGATTTCCTCTGGGGCCTTGTTCACGACGCCAACTCCTGATGAGGCTGCTTGTCGGAACCGTCAACCGCCTGGCTCCGGTTGGTCTGAACGGAGTTTTTTTGCGGTAATTGATCAGGAACGATGTGACCGTTTTCAATTAAGACCGCTCGATCCGCGAGACGAAGAAGAATTGGGGAGCGCGTAACCATAGCGATTGCGGCCCCAGATTTTCGCGCTTCCGAAAGTACATTGAGCAGAGCCCCTTCGCGTCGCTGATCAAGAAAGGTGTTGGGCTGGTCAAGCAAAATGACTTTGGGATGCCCGTATAGTGCGCGCGCTAGCGCAATCTGTTTCCGAGCGCTAGCTGGCAAGAGATCCGCCGAATTCGAAACCAGGGTCTGATATCCTTGAGGCAGGTCCATAACCAGTTCATGCAGGCCGAGTTGTTGGGATAAGCGATAGACCTCGTCGAGATTTCCCTCCGGGTCAAAACGGCAAATGTTCTGGGCAACGGTTCCGGCCAACAGGCCAGACTCTTCACCGCAGTACCCGATCGAACTGCCCCATTGCGCCTGTGGCCACAGTGAGCGGGGCGCGCCATCGAGGCTGACAGTGCCAGCCTGCGGCTCCCGAGCGCCTGCCAGGATCGATATCAAAACGGATTTACCCGTTCCGGGATTTCCATTGACGAGGACGACCTCGCCGGGCTTCATCCGCAAATTTCCTTTGACAAGAACGGGGCGCCTACCGAAATCGCTGAACCCGATTTCGCTTGCTTCAAGAAAGCCTTTCGGTTCAGGCAGGTCGGGGCGTCTGCTGAGCGTCTTATCCGGACCGGTCAATTCCTCGAGATTGTTGAAGGCATGAACCGAGCGGACAATATTGTCCCAGCCGCCGATGACTTGCTCGAGAGGTGATAGCGCTCTGCCCGATATCATGGATGCCAGAAAAATCATTCCGCCGGACATGTTGCCATCCAAGACCAGGAATGCGCCCCAACCCATAGTTACAACCTGAATCGATTGCCGGATGGCCTTGCTCAGCGCGTACAGAAACGATGAAACTGCGGCCGCGTCGTCCGCTGCGTCAAGCGTCAGCGACATTCGCATGCCCCAGGTTGTCAATAGACTTGGGATCATCCCTAAAGCGCGCACTTCACCACTGCGCGCAAATGCGCTCTGTGCGAAACCTGCAGCCTCTGCTTCGGCCTTCTGGCTGATCTCTCGTCCTGCAGCTGTAAGCTTAAAATTGAAAAAGCCGGCGGTCATCAAGGCGCCAAGCCCGAGACCGGTCACAAGGCATATTGTCGGGTGCACGAAAAACAAAAGCAGCAGATATAAGGGTATGAACGGGAGATCGAATAGGCCCACAAAAACTCTGGAAGCAAAGAACTGGCGCGCCATGGCGAAGTCACGGATGTAGGCAGGCGCGCTGCTCGCTGCGCTGGGTTCGCCGAGGCGAGCAAAAAGTTTGCGTGACACTGCAACGGCGTAAACTGCTGAAAGCCTTTGAGAAACCCGCCCTCTGACAGTCTCGCCAACAGCGAATACACAAAGCATGAAGAGTACGATTAGGCTGATGGAAACAAGTGTGCCGACAGACCCTGATGACAGAACCCTGTCATAGACCTGCATCATGTGAAATGATGGTGCTAGTGCGGCAATGTTCACTAGAACTGAATACCACAACAGGCTTTGTGCATGAACTCGACCGCTACGGCGAAGAAACCCCGCGATGCCGGACAGGAAAACGCGACTTTTGGCTGCGGTTGACTGACTGGAACTCACTGAACTCGCCCCCGGACGCAAAATCAACCGCCGGTTTAGCATGGCATCGATTAAATCTGGGTTAACCATGTCAAGACCGTGAGGTGCTCTTTCTGACGAACTCGTCTGGTCACTTTTTTGGTGGGTAAGCATCAAATAAATATAAAAATATATATATTAATGGTTAATTATAGATAAACTTTCCTCCACCCAAAAAAGAAAATACAATTTTTCCGAGTTGGCATGATGTGCGCCGGCAACCAAATTTTTTGCTTTGGAAGTAAGCTCCTTTTTCAAGCGAATTTTGTAAAAAGCTGGTGATGATCGTGTTCGAATTCGAGCGGATGTGGACTTGATGAAAAATGTTGTGGGGGGCGCCAGTGGCCAGGAAATCTGAAAATTCACGAATTTCGTTCGCGCTGTTCTACGGAGGGTTTGCCGCGTTGATTGCAGGAACCGTCAAAACGCTTTCTCACGGCGTGTTCCAGAGTATTTGCGGCTCGGGTTTCAATATGGATCAAGCAATCTGGTTGATGCGAAACATTGAGCATTGCTGGGGTTGTCCGGTCGCGTTGACAGGGCTCGTGTTGATGGCCGCTTCCTTCTTGCGCCGAGCCCGCGTGTATAGGTTCGACGATAAACGCAGGACCGGAGCGAACATGCGCCTTCTGGCCGCCTGAAGCTCACATTATCCGTCCCAAAATTCCAGAATAGATCACGAAGAGACAAAACCATGGCTCAAGTTGAACAAAGCTCAATTGACAACGAACAAATCGATGGCGCCTTCGCGCTCGCGGTTGATGTGCGTTTCGACAATCTAGGGAGCAGCAGCGGACAGAAGGTTTTTGAACTCTCAAGCGGGGATGGGACAGACAAGATCTGGTTCGGTCAGATTGGCACGGGCAGCGACCTGGAATTTGTCCTTGTGCAGGATGGTGTCGAGTACCGGACCATCGCCAAGGACGCCATCCAGGAAGGTGAACTGGTAACCTGGCGCATAGGGATTGATCCTGATGGCATCATGCGGATCTCAAACGACACCGAAGTCATCGCTCAGGGCGCCGGAGTTGTCCCGAAGGACATCGATCGTCCGCTTTCCATCTATGGCGAGGACATGGAAGGGGCAATCAGTGACCTGAAAATCGCCAATTACGGCAACCTCGCCGAACTCGATCCGACAAATCCGGACAGTCCCTGTGCCTTGACCGGTGAAGCTGCCTGCCTGTGCGGCGTCTTGCGTCCGACCGACGAGCATGTAGAAGGGGAGCGCCGTTCCATCGTGATCTCCGACACGGACACGCAAGGAGATGGCGAATGGAGCAACGTCGTCGCCCTGACCATCATCCCGCTGCACGCCGTAGTACTGCCGGATGGCAAGGTGTTCAGCTTCGGCTCCACAGAAGCCGGCGGTCAAGGTGGAGACTTTGTTTACAGCCTCTTCGATCCGGAGACCGGCGTAGAAAAAGTGCTCGAGAACACGACTGGAACGAACATATTCTGCTCCAACATGGCGCTTGATCCCGAGACCGGCAATGTCGTTATTTTTGGGGGCGATGGAAATCGCAACGGTGGCGGCGGTATATCGGGCATCGATTCAGTCACAATTTTTGATTACCGAACCCAGACCATGAGCGAAGCCGAGCCCATGGAATACGCCCGTTGGTATCCTAGCAATATCACGCTTTCGAATGGCGACATTCTGGTCTTGGGCGGTCGGGATAAGGATTACCTCGGCTCGACGATCCCTGAAGTCTACGACGGTGAAACCGGCACCTTCCGGCAGTTGACCGGCGCCGACATGCCCGACCTTTACGGCGGCAGCGGCGGCAACTTGGACGAGAGCTGGTGGTACCCGCATGTCTGGGAGAACAGCAAGGGCGAAGTTATCGTTGTCGAGGCATTCGGCAGCGACATCTACCGGCTCGACACCGATGGTGTGGGCTCCGTCGCAAAAATCGGTCAAACCGGGTTTGAATCCTACAAACTCAACTCATCTCTGCTCTATGGTACCGACAAGATTGCAATAATCGGCGACGACGGCGGGATCTACACTGCCGACATCTCGGATCTTTCCACGGCGCCTGTCTTCACCAAGGTCGCTACGCTTGAAAACGCGCGCACCAATGCGACGATGATTTCGCTTCCCGATGGACGTGTGCTTGTAGTTGGCGGATCGACGCCCTATGGCGATAACACTGACCAGGGCAACGGTCTGACCAACGCGATCTACACTCCGACGATCTGGGATCCATCGGACAACTCTCTTGAGCAGGGCGAGGCGCAAGCACTTGCGCGACTTTATCATTCCAGCGGGCTGCTGCTTCCGGATGGTTCCATTTGGTCTGGCGGCGGCGGAGCGCCCGGACCTTTGGTCAACACCAATGTCGAGTTCTTCCGTCCGGATTACATGTATGGCGATGATGGAAATCTGGCTCAGCGCCCCGAGATTACAGAAGCGCCAAAAAACATCAGTGCGGGCGATACGTTTGAAATCACCATCGACGATTCATCCGATATCGAAATGGTAACAGCAATCCGGTCCGGCGGGATGACCCATGCCCGCAACTCGGACACGCGGTTCGTTGAACTGCAGTTCACTAAGATCGATGGAACGACAATTGCAGTTGAAACACCTGACGCACTCATCCTCGGACCAGGCGCCTGGATGTTCTATGCGGTTGATTCAGCCGGTGTGCCTTCCGAAGCAGCAATCGTCGGTGTCGACATGGCTGAAATTTTCGAAACACCGCCACTCGAGCAGACAACTTTGCAGTACTACGGCATTGATCGCGAACAGATCAACGGTGCATTCGAACTGACTGTCGAGGCCCGTTTTGACGATCTGGGCGCAGGTGAATGGCAGCGCATATTCGATTTCGGCAATGGACCGGCCAAGGACAATATCTGGCTGGGTCAGGTCGCCGGCACGGATGACATGCGTTTCGAAGTTTGGGTCAACGGCACTGCCTATTCGATTGCCGCAGCCAACTCGATCGAGGAAGGCGTCCGGGCTGGCTGGAAGGTCTCCGTCGACGAATCCGGTTACATGCGGATGTGGAAAAACGGAGTGTCTGTAGCTGAGGGGCAGGGTGCGGTTCCCGCCGATGTTGAACGGACCCAGGACTATATCGGCGATTCAAACTGGATTACTGACCAGCGGCTCGTGGGCGAAGTCCGCAACTTGGAGATTGATAACGGAAATCCCGATCCGGATATACCGCCAAAGGTTGCAGTTGAATTTACGGGCGATGCCGTCGAGGGGGATGAAGGCGAAACCGGGACGCTGGATTTTGTCTTCTCGCTGAGTCACGTGACAACCAAGGAAGTCACAATGGATTACAATGTGCTGGGCAGTGCAACCGGTCCGGAATCCGTTACCATTCAGGCAGGTCAGACCCAAGCTACTGTCACACTAACTTTCACGGGAGATGACATCCAGGAGCTGGATGAACTCGCGACAGTCGAAATTCTGAGTGCCACAAACGCTAGGCTAGGAAGCAAGACGGATATCTCCGCAACCGCCACGATCTTTGACGATGATGTGCAGTCCACACCAGCGGGAATGTCATTTTTCGCCGAAGCAATCGTGCGGTTTGACGATCTTGATGGCGGCAACTGGCAGCGTGTCTTCGATTACGGCGACGGGCCTGACAGCAACAATATCTGGCTTGGCCAGGCGGTCGGCAGCAACGAGATGCGCTTCGAGATCCTCGATGGCCAGACAAAATACTCGATAGATGCTGTTGACGGCATTGTTGAAGGCGAGACGGCACGTTGGACCGCGCAGATCACCAGCGACGGCACCATGCAGTTGTTCAAGGATGGTGTTCTAGTCGCGGAAGGCGAAGGCATTGTGCCGCCGGATGTGGAGCGTCCGAGCAAGCTTGTCGGTTCCTCAAATTGGGGTGGGGACACGCCATTGATCGGCGAAGTGATTGCAATCACGGTCGATGAGGACGGAAGCGATGATCCCGTGGCCATTGCGCCGGTGATCTCGATTGCAGCGCCTGCGGATGCACTGGAAGGCGCGTCCGGTGAGACAGGGACGCTGAGCTATCTGGTGAGCCTGGACAAGGCTGCAGCAGAGGCCGTGACCGCGAAGGTGACGATCGCCGGCAATGCCACCGGTCCGCAGACCGTGACCATTCCGGCGGGTGAGACTTCGGTCGCGCTCGATGTCAGCTTCGATGGCAATGACGACGACAATCCGGACCAGGCCATCACGGTAAGTCTGTCGGACATCGTCAACGCCGACCCGGGCGCAACACTCTCCGCCACTGCAACAATCCTCGACGACGATGAAGCCGACGTACCGGTCAACGTTATCGAGACCGGGAACAAAGGTGGATATTTCGTCGGTACGGACGGAAACGACGATTTCCGGGGAGGCAAGGGCAAGGATGTCTTCAACGGTGGTTTGGGCGACGACGTCTACGACGGCGCCGGCGGCTACTACAACCAGGTTGACTTTGCCGGATTGGCCTCTGACTACACGTTCGAGCGAAATGACGATGGTTCAGTGACAGTCTCAAACCCTGTTCAGGGAAAAGACACGCTTCGCAACATCGATGGCCTGTGGTTCTCGGGCGAGGCCAAGTGGTATGCGCTCGAAGATCTGGTTTTCGATCCTGGTGACCCCGGAACCGTAAATGTCATCGAGGCCGGGAACAATGGTGGTTACTTCACCGGCACGGACGGCAAGGACGACTTCCGCGGTGGTGCAGGCAAGGATGTCTTCAACGGCGGTTTGGGCGACGATGTCTATGACGGCGCCGGCGGGTACTACAACCAGGTCGACTTTGCCGGATCGGCCTCGGACTACACGTTCGAGCGAAATGACGATGGTTCAGTGACAGTCTCAAACCCTGTTCAGGGAAAAGACACGCTTCGCAACATCGATGGCCTGTGGTTCTCGGGCGAGGCCAAGTGGTATGCGCTTGAAGATCTGGTTACCGATCCTGGAGATCCCGGAACCGTTAATGTCATTGAGGCCGGAAACAATGGTGGTTACTTCACCGGCACGGACGGCAAGGATGACTTCCGCGGTGGTGCAGGCAACGACACCTTTGTCGGAGGCAAAGGAGATGATGTTTATGACGGAGGTCCAGGCGGTTACGATCAGGTCGACCTTATTGGCAAATTCTCGGATTACACCTTTGAGAAAGATGCCGATGGTGCGATTACCGCATCTCACGCGGAGTATGGCATTGATGTTCTCAAGAACATCGATGGCATCTGGGTCGGGGAAGACAACATGTGGGTTTCGACTGACGACATTGTGCCAACCGGTTGAAACTCGGGCGGCACAATTTCTCGAGGCTTTGGGCGGTTGGCACTTGCTGTAGGCAACATGTAGCCAGGTCCTAGAATTTCCAAGTTCTTGGGTTAGAAATATTTGATCCTAGGGATTGAGGGTTCATGCCTGTCATCCAAAATAATGGGGGCGCCATCGGCCAGATTCTTCATGGGAGCGCCACGACTGACCTGCCACGGAACTTTCATCCGGCGTGGATTAGAGCCTCGACCGATTGTGACGTGAGACCCGGTTTTAGACCACTTGGCTGGGGAATTTCCCAAGGCTAATACTCACGGCGGACCGGATGCGCCGGAGGCATTCATGAGCGATATCGGCGGCTTGTTGCCGATGGCGCTGTGAGGTCGAACCTCGTTGTAGTCTCTACGCCATTTCTCCATCTTCTGGCGGGCGTCGTCAAGCGTCAGGAACCAGTGCTGGTTCAGACATTCCGCCCGGAACTTGCCGTTGAAGGATTCGATGTAGGCATTGTCCGTCGGCTTGCCGGGCCGTAAGAAGTCGAGCGTGACGTCATTGGCATAAGCCCACAGGTCGAGATCGCGGGAGATGAATTCGCTGCCATTATCAACCCTGATCATTTTCGGATAGCCGACTTCCCGGCAGACCCGTTCGAGTGTTTGTACTACATCTTCGCCCCGGTAGGAGAACCGCGGGTCTG
>JAVJQD010000013.1:0-18154 GCA_040218025.1 Hoeflea sp.
TGCTCAGAAAGGCCGCCGCCAGAACCATCGACGAACTGTGGTCGGTCGTCGCAGACTGCCTCTCCGCCTTCACGCCGGAGGAGTGCGCACACTACTTCGAGGCCGCAGGATATGACCCGGATTAAGTCGAATCTGCTCTAGGAGCAACAACCCTGGAAAACGAAGCGGGCGGAAAGACAATCCGCCGGGTCGAGCTCGCAAGATCCAAAGGCTGGTCTTACACCGGCGCATTGATGGAGCGTGAGATGACCCGGACCGTGGTTTACAACGGCGATGAACGCGGGCGCAGTTCGAAGCTGGTGAAGTCCGAGCGTGAGAGAGCTGTGGAGGCGCTTGTGCCGGAGCTTACCAAACCAACGGTTGGCGCCTTTGTCGGCACGAATTTTGACGGTGAGTTCTGGGGCGAAAGCAGCCAGGACAGGTTGCCATTCTGGCTGGCGATCGGCTCCATGCAGATGGATACCGGTTTGGCGTTCAACACGGACCTGAAAAGAGATAGCCGCGGCGGCAGCGGTACATCCGGTCAGTTTTATTCCCTGCTTGGCGCATACAAGCTGGGCCGAAAGACGGGCATTCGGGCGGTCATCAAGCCGGAAAACACTGTCCATGTCGGACCGCTCGACCGTGATACAAAACTGGAATCCATCGCGTTCAACGATGCATTCCATATATCCGGCGCCCATAAGGACGCCGCTTCAAGCGGCGACGTTCCGGAACTCGAGCTCTTCCGGATCCTGACACCGGCCACCCAGGACAGCATGGTGACGGCCCTGAAACGTTATCACAATGTTGGTTTCGTGATCGACGACGACATTCTCTTCTTCATGGCACAGGACAAACTGGTGGGCGAGAATGCCAGCCGGAACGGCTTGGACCGGCTGATCAGCAGTATCGTGGCCGACTTTGAGAAAACGAAATTCGGCATCAAGAACTACGTTGAATAGCGCCACCTTGCGGTAACGCCGCTGTGAACACGGGCGGGACGTGACCGCTTTACTTTCTTTCATCTAGTTCGATATGATTCGACCGAACGCGGTTTATGAATGCCACGTTCAGGGCCGGTTCACACACCGGAGCCTACATTCAGGCTCTGGAGAAATCATATGGAATACAAATACCTGCCGCGCAGCAATGCGCCGACCTTGCTGTTTCGGAAGTGGCCTATAGAGCCGGGACTTCGCACCTCGGGGACCCGCAAGGTCGTGTTTCTGGGGCACAGCCAGCCAACCCATTCGGGCATGCTGACAAAAATTGCAGAAGGCTTTCGCAATGCCGGTTGGGAGGCCCATTCCGGCGACATTCGCGGCCACGGCAACAGCACCGACAGCAATTCAGTCCTCGGGCATCTGGATCACAAGACCGGCTGGAGCGGCGCGATAGACGATATGCGCCTTTTGCTGGAAAAGAGTTTTGAAGGTACGGATTGGGAAGACCGGCTGATCGTGGTTCCCAACATTACGGCCCTTCTGACACTGGAAGTGATGAAGAACTGGCCTGATATTGCGCGCCATATCGTTCTCATATCGCCTCCACCCAACCAGAAAGCACTGGCGCTGATGGGCAAGACCTTCTCGCAGGTCAGAATGCGGCTCAAGGGTCCGAACGAACCCGACGAGCAACCGCTTCACCATCTCTATTCTTTCCTGGGCAGCCATCTGAACGAACGGCAACATCCCGCCGATGTCATGAGTTCAGACCGGGCCATCATCCAGAGTGTGATTGATGATCCGTTGGCGTGGCCAACGCCCACATCTGCCTACTGGTCCAGTATTTTCAACGGCATGCTCTCGGCCTGGAAATGGACGGAAAACGCGCAAATGAAAGCAGGCACGCGTTGCCTGGTGATGTTTGGCGGCGAAGACGCCATGCTGCGCAGCGGAGGATTTCTGGCGCCGATCGAACGGTTTCTCCGTAATGTCGGCATCGAAGATGTGGCCTCCGAACGGGTGGATGGCGCGCGCTCTGCGCTCTTTCTGGAAGAAGAGAGGTTCGAGGTTTCCAGGCGCATTCTGGACTGGGTGAACGAAAAGAACAGACCGGAAGCCGATCATGACGAGGTTGATGCGGCACAGCTTGCCTCTGAGGTGCTGGCGAGCATCAACGCCTCGGACCGCAGCAATCTGACACCGGATGAACTTGTCGAACTTTGCTACAACGCCATTGATGATGAAAGTCGCTGGAACGAAATCATTTTCCGCATGATCTACGATGCGGAACGCTCCGGTGACCTGGCTGAAGAAGAGCTGACTGATCGGATCAGCCGCCTGATGCCGCATTGGGAACGTGCGTTTCAGTTGAACCGTCAGGTCATGATGAACGCAACGTTGGGTGTCCTGCTGCAAAGCGTGGTCGATCGGCTGCAAATTGGCGTGGCCATTCTGGATAAAGACGGCGACCTCCTGCATGCCAACGGTACTTATGAGGATGCGATCGCAGCCCTCTGTTCCTCGTCGATGAATGAAGACCGGCAGAACGACATTCGAGTGGCAGCGGTGACCAGGCGGTTGCTTGCAACCAATGCGAAGTCAGCGCCCACGCAGCGCAACACTGACGAGCAGGTCTTGCTTTTTGAAGAACGGCCCGTCGGTTTCCAGTTCTTCCCGCAGGCCCTCAAGCAAACGAGCCTGCAGCGGCAGGGGCCGGCAAGCATTGTCATATTGCGTGCCGGGGATGCTGGCGCCGAGGCAGGCGAAACCAGGCGCGTCCTCTCGGAACTTGCCTATGGGCTGACCGGCAAGGAAGCCGAAATCGCGCTCGCGGTCGCGTCAGGCAAGAGCCTGGATGAGATTGCCGGTGACATGGAGATTCTGGTCAGCACCGTGCGCGGCCACCTCAAAAAAGCGTTTCACAAGATGGACGTGCACAGCCAGGCCGAACTGGCGGCCCGGATCATGTCCGGACCGCTTGGCTGGCTAAGATGACACTCAGCATTTCAGATCACTTTTGAGGTGGTAGGGTCGGTGCCATTCGCCTCGAGAAACATCAATGATGCGTTGTCCGTCAAACTCCCTGTTGTTGTTTTTCCAGCACTCAAGTTTGATGCGAATTTTGCGTTTCGTGTTGCATCCGATAACAGGGTAGGTCACGATTCCCTTGAGGGTTTCACCTGCCTGCAATTCCCCGAAGCGGCCATGTTTGGCCCACCCCTTCGCCGTTTCGTAATTTCCGTTGTACCAGCGGGGGTTGGCGCGTGTACGAGACTCAATGACAAACTGCACTTTCGCTCCTTGTGTGTTTTTGAAAGTGTAGTTCTTCGAACAATCTGCAGCCTGAGCCGAGCCGGCAAGGCCGGTCAGCGACAGGGCGCATAATATTCCGGCAAGATATTTCGATTTCATGGTAGCTCTCCTTTCTTGGTTCGCCATCATGCTAGGTCGATCAGTTCCTCTATTCCCTCACCCATTTGGGAGAGATCAGCCACGTCGTCCGTATTCAGGATACAGTCTCCTGGCAGGCCGAAGTTCAAACCTCTGCGCCACGGACGTAACTCCCACTGTTGCGCGCAGGTGAAGGCTTCTGTGCGGAAGCGACACCGGGATTCCGCGTCAGAAATAGGCTGAGCACTGCGGAGGACCGCCGTTGTGTCCAGATTCCGATCCTTCTCATGAAAACTCCAAGTGTATTGTTGGCCACTTTCAGTTGCAGTTCAGCTTTGACTTGAGATCGTAAGGTCTGTGCCATTCGCCGCGGGATACGTTTATTACCCGTCGTCCAATCGCGCGCTGGCCCTTGTCCAGGCAGGCTATGCGAATGCGGATCTTGCGTTTTACACCGCATCCGAGAACGGGATAGGTGATCGTGCCTTTTGCGGTGCGGCCAGCCAGCAGGACTTTGCGGCGATCGCTGAAGATCAGCCCACCATCATACCAGGTGGCATTGGCCCGCGTGCGCGACTGGATTTTGAATGTAATGGGTCCGTTGTTCGTGTTGACGAAGGTGAAGTTCTTCTCGCAGCTTGCGGCAATTGCCTGGCCGGTGAAAGCAATTGCGAAAAACGACAGGCCAAATCCGGCGGCTAGAATCAGCTTTTTCATCTTCATTGTCTCATCCTCTTTCTGAACGTTGGACTCGACGATAGGCGTGGCTGACCTGCCAGCCCTCTCCCAAATGGGTGAGGCCGGAACGTGGTGGATGGCTATCTTCGCTTATGTGAAACAAGCACAGGATGACCCCATGATTACCCGCAGAAACATCTCAAAATTGATGCTTGCCGGTGCACTGACGGCGGCCGCTTCGCGGACCTTGGCGGTACAAGGCGCAGCCTTTGAAATCGGGCTTCGCGACGCCAGGGCCATTGCCGGGCAAAGCGGCAACAGACTGCGCGAAGGACTGATGAAAGCGCTCGCGCTTTACAGCAAGACATCCAAACCCATGAAGGTGCGCTTCGCGGCAGCTCTTGTCGTGGACGGCGAACCGAGAGACATCTTCGTTTCCGGGCCATTTGAATTCGTGCCCGGCAAAATGTCTTTCCCAGGTGAAAATTTTTTCCCCGGCGGCAGCTTCTTTCCCAAAGAGTGGTCTGCATCGGGTGAGGCCGTTCAGAGCGCGCCATTCAGGCCAGGCGAAGATGTGAAGGGAGCGATCCAGCGTCAATCTTCAAGAGCAATCGAGGCAGCCAAGGGCAAGAACGGGCTTTTCCTGGTTGTGCTCGATACACAGGGCGAGCAAAACACATCCGGTCTGTCGCTGATCTGGAATATCTGACTTCAACCCCGCTCAAAGGAGGGCTGGCCACCAACCAGCCCTTCTCATCTGCAAACAATGTAACTGAAGGCCGGGCAGGTGCCGGTTTCACAAACCGCATCGACCGTGGCCGCCGCCGGAGCGGTCGTTACGCCATAGCAAAGCGCCTCAATACTGCCGTTCATCAGGCAGAATGACCGTGCGGGTGTTAATCCGCACTCGGTAAAAGCGCCATCCGCGCCGCTGAAACATGTGAGCATGCGCATGCTGGGCGCAATCGGGTGGCGCGGGTCTTCAAAAAGCCGGCCGGGGCAGGGTTGTTCTGAATATCCCTCCCATTCGGTAAAATCAGGCAAGTCACGTCCAGCGAAGTCAGGCGAGCCACCGTTGGCGGCACTCCCGCCACCTGATCCGCCTGCTTCGCAGTTGATCCATTCACCCTCATCGTTAAGATGGCATGACGGATTGACTGGCGTTTCCGCATTGGATGCTTCTTCCCGCACGCCTTCCCCGGCCATATTGTCTTCATCTCGAGCCACAGATTCCGCGCAAGTTTCGGGCGGGCGGCCCCCAAGATCCTGCACATCCTTGATATAGGCGGCGGGATGATCGAGTGCGTAACGGTTCTTCGCGGATTCGCTATTCTCAACGCCAAGCGCGCGTTGCGCCTCGCATTGGCTCTGACAGCCATAGCCGGCAGCGCAGCGCAATGTAGCGATATCGGGATTGTCAATCTCCTGCGCGGTAAGCGGAGCCGCAAACACAAGGCTGGCCGCAGCAACAGCAAGCAGCGCCCTGGCGAGCGGACTATTCATTGTCGCCGCTTTCAATCGCGAAGTGATCGACAAAGAAATGGCTTTCACCATTCCTGGCCCCGGACCACTGGCCCATGAAGAAGCTCGGACGACCCGAAAGGCGCAGCGCGGTAATCGCTTCGGTTTCAAAGCTGTAGAGCCTTGCCTCCTTGTCCTCATAGGCAGGAAGCGTCATTTCAAACACCGCAGTCAAAGCCCTGCCGCGCCGCTTCAACCGAATTGTCGCGCCTTCCTCTTCAAGCACCTGCAATATCGCATCGCCATAGCCGCGTTCGTCGGTACATAGATTGCTCAGCATATTGCCCTTGTTGAAAAGGTTATGCTCAAATGCTGTCTTCTCCGGCTTCTCACCGGCTGGACCGGAGACTTTGACAAGAGAGAAATTTATCGCCGGTCCGCAACCTTTCCACGTCGCCCAGGCCAAGGCGCCGATTTGCTCGGTCGGGCTTTCGAAAACGGAAAGCCAGGCATGCTCGCTTCCGGTCTGAACGGGAAAGCGTACCTTCAGGACCAGATCAAAGTCACCCTCGGGCAGGGGGCTATCAAGCACAAAGCGGTTCCGCGCCGTCTCGCCCTCATAGAAGGTCTCTTTTCCGGCAGCGGCCACAAACAATGCCCCCTGGCCGTCCAGCGCCTCAAGCCTGGTGTTCTCGTTGACGATTTCCCAGGAAGGATCAATGCCGGGTCCATCAAACGTCTCCTCGAAAATTGCAGATTTCTCGGGTGCAGGCTGCGGTTCCGGAGCCGCTGGTTCCTTGTTCACCGTGTTGGCGATCTGCTTAAGCGCGTCACCAAACTCTTCCGAATTGTCAGCGGTGTAATAGGTCCCGTTTCCCCTGTCGGCGATGCATTGCAGCGCGCGCTTTTCCTCCTCCTTGAGATCAAAGCCGACGACATGGACGCGCGTGCCTATGCCTTGCGCAGCCAGCGCCTCGGCCGCTGCGCAAGGGTCGCCGCCGCAGGTTTCCAGACCATCGGAAATCAGAAGCACATCGGCTGGTCGGTCCGGATTTCCAAAGCTGCCAGCGGCTGCCTCCAGCGCCCCGGCGATCGGTGTTTTTCCACGTGGCGTGACGCTGTCGATCGCCGGCCCAACCTGGCCCGGAGCATGGTCGGCGACAGACAGCAACACTTCAATGTCGCTGCAATCGCCCTCGCGACGATGTCCGTAGGCCATCAATCCCACGCTGGTGTTGTCGTCGAGGTCACCGACCAAACCTCTAAGTGCCTGCTTGGCTGTCGAGATTTTGGCCACACCATCAATCTGCCCCCACATGGAGCCCGATGCATCCAGAATGAACAAAAGATCGCGTTTTCCTGCAACAACACCATCGCCGGGCAAATCACCCTGCTCCATCCCGATATCGTTTTCGGCAACCTCTTGCGCCTCTTCCGCGCCATCCATATGGCCGGGAAGGTCGCCTTCCTCCATTCCAGGCGTCACAGCATCAGCGGCTTCCTGTTCTTGATCGTTGGACATTCCAAAAAGCGTAATCTCGCTTTTTGGGTCGCAGGCTGCACTTGCAATGCCGGCGTCCCGCATCAGACCCGATAGCGTCCATCCATCATCATCTGAGTAGATATCATTTATCTGCCATGCACCGTCAGACACCGGAATCAGCGTGTAGATGAAAAGGCGAGGTGCGCCGAAATTCCTGAAGCTGACATGTATCTGGGCTGCCCCGCGCAGGATCGGCGCATCCGGGTCGGGGAACACCTCGAGTTCGGTCACATCTGCATCCTGTGCGCCGTAGACCGGATCAAATCCGAGCCTGCCCTGCAATCCGTCAACCGCCAGACAATCAACGAGAAACGGTCTCGTTGCATCAGTATCGTTGAGCAGCGGGGAGCTTCCAGCCTGGAAACGCTGCGTATGACTTGCAAAGAAAAGCCGCACCAAATCAGTCGCAGAACCGATATCGGGGCTTTGGGCTTGGGCAGGAGCGATCACCCCGGCGCTCATCCAGAGCCCAAGCACGAGAGAGCCAATTGTCCTGACCGAATTCATATCGAAACCCCTTCGCAATTACTGTGCTGCGGTGATGGAAAACTCTTCGAAAAGCGCGGTTGTCTCGCCGTTTTTCGCCTTGCCAGCCTGACCCAACATGAAAAACGGCTGCCCAAACGGCGCGAGGCGAGAGACAGCGCGTGAGCTGAAACTGCGCGGGCCGGCCTCAAACGCATCCGTCTGCGGAACCGTGAAATCGATCCGGGCGGAGTATTGCATGCCCCTGCGGGAAAGCGTCAGCGTAAAGCCGGTCTGATTGAGCGCGGCAAGAACGAGGTCACCTGCCGCGCGCGCACCTTTGCCGCAGATATGCTTGACTAGCGGACCGTCGAACAAATTGCTGGAGAAACCGGTCGTGACGGGCTTGGCGCTATCGTCCAGTATCCGCTTGTTTTCGACACTCAATCTCAGCTGGGGACCGCACCCGTTGGTGTGTACGCTGACATTGGCGGCAAGGTAATCGTCCCGATCATTCCAAAGCCCGAGCCAGATGTCATCATATCCAGATTTGGGATCGAATTTCACATCAAGTGAAATGTCGAAGTCCTCATTGGGAGGCGTTCGGTTGAGCGCGAAAATATTCTCCGCGCCTGCCCCTCCAGGATGCGCCTTTCCACCCGTCTGTAGCGCGAATACTGCGCCATTGTCGGGAAGATACTTGTCCCTGTTTTCATTGAGCACGGTCCAGTCTGCGCTCAAGCTGGAGCCCTCGAATGTGTCGCCAAAGGGCAGGGTCGGAATCGCAAGCGGCATGTCCGCCCCTTCATCGGATGCTGCAAGGCGCGCCTTTTCGGCGTCGCTGAGCGTCTCTTGCGCCAGTGCTGCGCTGCAAAACGATAGGGACAGAAGAGCTGCATGCGCGGTGGCTCGCACATGGCGCTGAAGCCGTCGCGGCGTTTTTGTCGATTTAAGATGCATTGATGGTCCGCCTCCGCGTTTCTGTCGAAGGAGAACCTAGGCGAAGCAAAGCCGCCGGCTCCTCCCTCATTTGGGAGAGGCGACCAAATGGTTGGGGTCAATATCCTGTGTCCAATCGAAACGAAGTGAGGCCCAATTGAACCCGCTCCGCTACATCATCGGTTCATCGCTCCTCGGCGCGGTGTTGCTTGGGGCAGGATTGCTTTTTGTCGGCCTCACGGAACAAAACAGCACAGAGGCTGTATCGACATCCGCTCAAAGGGTCGAATTCACCTACAAGCCTGTCATGCTGAAAAGCGGGAAATGTCAGCCAAACAGAATCGCGCTCGCTGACTGGAAGCAGCTGAACGGCATTGCCGAAATTCACGGTGAAATCACATTCAACGACATCAAAAGCGGGCAAACCAAGACAGAACGGCTGAGGGCTGCATTCAACCGCGAAGACGCAAACGGCATCGCAATCAGCAATGTTTCATGGGGCGCACTTGAAGACGCTCCCTGTTCGGACATCAAAATATCCCAAGTCGTCACCCATTGCCTCTACCGCTCCACCCGGCAGGATTCAAAACGAAACAGTCTTTTCAGGGCACCCGGCTCAAGGAAAAATGCCTGCCCCGAAATTTCAACAACTGCGAACGGTTATGCCAGCATCAGCGTGGTCGACGAGAGCCAAGCTCTGGCGTCGCACTGACAGGAACCATTTCCAATAACGATGCCACGATCCCGGACAGAACAGAACCGATAGGTCGGTTTCGGTCACGATCTTCGTGCGGTTCCGGTTTGACAGATCGGGTGCGTGGCCCAAACCCGTTGTTGCAATATCACCCGGACGCGGGACCTGATTTTGGACCTGGTGGTCGATGGGAACGCTGCTGGGTACCAAAGTCGTGAAAATCCGGGATTCGCCTTCGTGCAACCGGGTTACAAAAGGGGAAACACAAAACTCTCGGAACATCCAGACGGTCGAAAATACGGCAGCGATACGATCGCAACAAACTAACCCAACACCCAGCCGCTGACCTCTGCCTCAACTCGGCGGCCCGAGTTCTCGCTATTGGATGACACGGCCAGCGCCACCAGATTGCGCATCTCAACCCCGAAGACGCGCCGAAAATCACGGGATAGGTCAACACTCTCACGGAATTCGCCTGTCGTTGGCCGGCGCTGCACTATGTTGCGTAATCGGCTTGGTGCGTGCGGACTGGCGATAATGGTGCCCTGTGGGCTGTTTCCGCCCCGTGTATACATAAGCACTTGAACATTGCGGTTCCGCATCAGGCTGGAAATTGACGTGCCGGGACGGATGTGCGCAGCAACACCGTCGGGCGCATTGACAAAGAACACACCCAAATTGCGGTCGTCATTGCCGATGGTTGTCAGATCTGACGGGGGCACGGAACTGTCAACCCGCCACGTCCATTCGGCGCGACGACTGGCAAACAAGTCGTTGGGCAAAATGCGATAGAGGATCGAGGATGTCCCTTCAGCAACAACTGTCAGGCGGTTCGCATCAGTCTGAAAAGAGTTAGGTTTCAGGCGGCGAAATGTCAGATGCTCCCATACATTGTCGAAGCTGATCGTATTTGCGCGGGTTGCGCGCGGAAGGGCGGCTGTGGCGAGTGTGCCGATCCCAAGTGACAGCGTGGTTCGGCGGCTCAGGAGAGCAGGCATGAAAACTCCTTGAAACGGGGACGTGACGCAGCGTTGCCTGATCTGCGATGACCAAGACGTAGGCTCAGATCTTCATTTGTCGATGGTTCACCCGGTCAGGGCGTAGAAAAGCCCGCCGACCGGGCCTTGTGCGTCTCGAGTCGGGACGTCATGTCCAAGATCGAGTTGGCGACATCCCGTATGGCCTGAAGAGTGACTGACTTCCCAAGCGGACCAACCGTTTTTCGGCACTGCGTGCGGCTCGAAAACCGCCGTTCGGCCAATTCCAACACTCCTGTGGCCGAGCGCCGGGGATGACGGGGCGGCTAGATTTGCCGGCAGGACGTGCGGACGGTAAGGCTGGGCGCCACGCGCTCGATCCGTGGCGCGTCCTGATAAGAGCCGTCAATGCGCTCGAGCAGCATTTGGGCCGCCCGGGCGCTGAGAGCGGAAATATCCTGGGTCAATGAGGTGATCGAAGGCGTCCAGCCCTCAGCCGGGTGAAAGCCGTCGAACGCCACGACGGAGACATCGCCGGGCACACTCAGCCCCATTGCCTGAAGACCTGCCATTGTGCCGAGCAGTTGGGCGATGGAAATGCAGCAGATCGCGGTCGGCGGCGTCTTGAGCAGCATCAATTGCTGAACGGCGTTGTAGGCGAGATGTTTCTTGTGGATCGAGTGATGCACAAGATCGCTGCGTACCGAGTGTCCTGCGTCACGAATGGTCTGACAGAAGCCCTCGAACCGTTCGAAGGAAGCCGAGATCCCGGGCCGGCCGACAAGAAACGCGATATCGCGATGGCCGAGGCTGAGCAGATGATGGGTGAGCAGTCTCGCACCGAGGAAGTTGTCGTCGGTCACGGCATCGAAAGGCGCTTCGGGCACGATCCTGTCCACCAGAACGGCGGGTTGCCGGACGACCGTTGTCAGGCGTGCTGCATAATTCTCGCCATGCGTCGTGGGCGCGATCACAAGTCCTGCCACGCGGTGGGCGAGGAACAGGTCGATCTCGCGGAATTCCCGTTCCGGATCGTCGTCATTGCTGGCAAAAAGCATGTTGTAACCGATATCGGAGAGGGCGCCCTGCATGGTCTTTGCGAGATGCGCAGCCCAGGGTGTCGCGATATCGGGAACCACGAGGCCGATGGTCTTGGACTTTCCCATGCGCAGATTGCGTGCGATCGGGTCGGGATGATAGCCGGCTTGCTTGACCGCTTCCCACACCCTGGCGCGCAACTCCTTGCTCACGGGGGCGGTTTCATTCAGTGTCGCCGAAACGGTCGTCACCGATACGCCCGCAAGCTGTGCAACGTCCCTGATTGTGGCCACTTTGTTACCTCTCGCACCCGATTCCCAGTACATACACAAATCGTTCCGTGTGCGCCAGTTTTCAGCCTTTCGCCGGCTCAAGCGGAGTTTGCAAGCGGTCTTGACTAACATGTTAGTGTTGAAATCCGCCTTTCAATGCGCTAAACACAAAACGTTTCGTGCTCTTGAAGGCTTTGAGCTGCTATGGCTCTTTGCAGTGGGAGCCATGAAACGCGTAACGTTTTGCGATGCGCGAGCAACTAGGGAGGATCAAATGGGTTTGACTGGGTTTTTGAAGGCAGCGGGCCTCGCTGTCGTGTTGGCGACTTCGGTTGCCGCGCCGGTAGTGGCGCAGGAGGTGCTTCGGCTGCGTCTGAACGGGGACATCAACACGATGGACCCGATTTCCACCACCAACTTCACCATCCGCAATGCGGCATACCTGATGTATGACACGCTCTTTGCGCTGGATTCCAATTACGAGCCCCAGCCGCAGATGGCCGAGGGCTATGAGCTTTCCGAAGACGGTCTGACCTACACGATCACGCTTCGCGACGGCCTCATGTTCCATAATGGCGATCCGGTCACCGCGAGCGACGTCGTCGCCTCTCTGGAGCGCTGGGGCAAGGTCGATGGCCTTGGGAAGACCCTGTTCTCCAAGATGGAGTCCATGTCGGCGGCGGACGAGAAAACCATCACCATCCGGATGTCTGAGGCCTGGGGACAGGTGATCCCGGCCCTGGGAAAGATCTCGTCGAATGTTCCGGTCATCATGACCGCGGAACAGGCTGCCAATGATCCCTCCGAGCCGGTGGCCGCGCCAATCGGATCCGGGCCCTACAAGCTCGTTCCCGAAGAGTGGGTGCCGGGCTCCGTCGCCGTGTTCGAAAAGTTCGAGGACTACGCGCCGCGTTCCGAGCCGGCCGATATGGCGGCGGGCGGAAAGGTTGCACATTTCGATCGTGTCGAACTTGTCTATATCCCGGATACGGCAACCGCCATTGATGCGCTGATTGGCGGTGAAATCGACTGGATCGAAGAAGTGCCCGCCGACATGTTGCCCTTCTTCGAGGGCGTGGATACCGCCAAGCCGATCGCCGCACGTCAATCCGGTAACTCCATGCAACTCGTGGTCAACCATCTCAATCCGCCATTCGACAACGAGAAGGTGCGTCATGCCTTGCAGTGGGCGCTTGAGCAGGAGCCCTTCCTGCTTGCCGCATATGGCGATGCAACGGATCGGTACCTCGAATGCGCGGCCGTCTTCTTCTGCGATACGCCCTATGCAAGCGACGCCAATACCGAACGTGTTCTCACCCGCGATGTCGAGAAGGCCAAGGCCCTGCTGGACGAGGCCGGATATGACGGAACGCCGGTTGTGCTAATGCACGTGACCGACATTCCCGCGCACGATGCGTATTATTCGGTGCTCAAGCCGATGCTCGAAGAGGCCGGTTTCGTGGTCGAGGAGCAGATCAGCGACTGGGCGACTGTTGCGACGCGCCGGGCCAGCAAGGAACCGGTCTCCGAAGGCGGGTGGAACCTCTTCTTCACCGGCTGGGGCTTTGTTGATCAGTCCAACCCGATGACCAACGTCTACGTCTCCGGCGACGGTGAAAACGCCTGGTTCGGCTGGGCGCATTCGGAAGAGCTGCAGGATTTGCGGAAGCAGTTTGCCGATGAAGCCGATCCCGAGGTGCGCAAGCAGCTTGCTGAGCGCATGCAAGTCCTCACGCATGATCTGGTGAGCTATGTTCCGATGGGGCAGGCCTTTCCCTCGCAGGGTATAGCGACCAATCTTGAGGGCTTCATCGAAAGTCCGGTGCCCTTCTTCTGGGAAGTGCGGCGCGCCGATTGAGCTGAACGCAACCCGCCGCCCCGCAACTTGCGGGGTGGCGCCAAGGCATCAGGGGGGAGTATGCTACGCTACGTTCTCGGCCGCCTTTTGGCCGCCATTCCGATCATCTGTCTCGTGGCAGTTTTCATCTTCTCACTGGTTCATCTCACGCCGGGCGATCCCGCGGTCCTGCTCGCCGGAGACAATGCCAATCCCGAACAGGTGAACAAGATCCGTGAGCGCCTGCACCTCGACAAGCCGCTTGTCGTGCAATTCGGCATATGGGCGGGCAATGCGCTCACGCTCGATCTCGGCGACTCGATTTATTCAAACCAGCCCGTCACCCGGCTTATCGCCCAGCGCATCGAGCCCACACTGGTTCTTGCCGCAGTTACGCTTTTGCTGACGGTTGCCATTGCCGTGCCGTTGGGCGTGATCGCCGCCTGGCGCGCCAACGGATGGCTCGATCGCGGCATCATGGCCTTTGCGGTTCTGGGCTTTTCGGTGCCGGTCTTCGTTATCGGTTACCTGCTCGTCTATATTTTCGCAGTGAAGTTGAGATGGTTTCCCGTACAGGGATACAAACCGCTTGAAGATGGCGTGCTTGCGACGCTGCATTCGGTCACCTTGCCCTCGGTTGCCCTCGCCATGATTTTCGCAGCGCTGATCGCGCGGGTCACCCGTGCTTCCATGCTTGAAGCGCTTAGCGAGAATTTCACCCGCACGGCGCGCGCCAAAGGTCTGGGCACGCTGCGCATTCTCGTCGTCCATGCGCTCAAGCATTCCGGCGTGCCCGTTGTCACGGTGATCGGCATCGGCTTTGCGACCCTTGTCGGCGGCGTGGTGGTAACGGAGAGCGTGTTCAACATCCCGGGCATAGGCCGCCTGACTGTCGACGCCATTACAAGGCGGGACTATCCGCTGGTGCAGGGATCGATCCTTTTCTTCTCGGCGCTGCTGATCCTTATCAACCTGATTGTCGACCTCAGCTATGCGCTGTTCGACCCGCGAGTGAGGGGCTGAACGATGACGCACGCTTCTGTCGTTCGGACCCCGCGCACATCTCGTCTGGGCGCCCTTTCCGCACGGTTGTCCCGCGATCCGGTCACTGTGGTGTGCATGGTTATTCTTGCGGCCTTTGTCGCGGTCGCCTTCTTCGCGCCGTTTATCGCGGGCGACCCGGTCAAGATCAGTCCCGCGGACCGGCTCGACGGTCCAAGCGCCGACGCCATCTGGGGCCGGGACCATCTCGGGCGGGATGTTTTCGCCCGCGCGGTCTACGGCACGCGCGTTTCCATGACTGTCGGCTTTTCAATCGCTGCGCTGACCACGGTCCTCGGTGTCGCCATCGGCATCTATGCCGGGATGTCACGTACCGGCGGCGCCATCGTCATGCGTCTGAACGATGCAATGATGGCCATTCCGGCAATCCTGCTCGCTATTGCGCTTGCCGCGCTGATGGATGCGGGGCTCATGACCGTCATCATTGCCATTACCGTTCCCGAAGTGCCCAGAATGGTGCGCCTGGTCCGTTCCGTTGTTCTCGGCGTGCGGCAGCAGCCTTACGTTTCCGCTGCCATTTCCATCGGCACTTCGGGCCTCCCGCTTGTGTGGCGACACATCCTGCCAAACACCTTGGGGCCGGTTCTGGTGCAGGCGACCTATGCTTGCGCTTCCGCCATTATCGCCGCTGCCGTTCTGAGCTTTCTCGGAGTCGGCACTTCGCCCGAAATTCCCAGTTGGGGCGGAATGATGGCCGATGCGCGATCCTACTTCCGCATCCACCCTGAACTCATGGCCTATCCAGGGGTTTTGCTTTCCCTGATGGTGCTGGTTGTCAACATTCTCGGGGACCGTCTCTCCGATGCGCTCGACCCGCGCAAGCAGAAACGGGGGGCGTTGTGATGAACGCAATCAGCCCGGCAACCGGCGAAACCATTCTGAATGTTGACAACCTGTCGCTCGAGTTCTTCGGGTCGAGCGGCACAGTCCGCGCACTCGACGACATCAGTTTCTCGGTCAAAAGGGGAGAGATTCTCTCGCTCGTCGGTGAGAGCGGATGCGGTAAGTCAGTGACAGCGATGACGATTATGGGCCTGTTGCCGAAGCACGGCGCCAGAGTGCAGGGCACGGTATCCCTTGCCGGGGAGAGCCTGCTGAATGCCAGCGAGAAACGGATGCGCAGCCTTCGCGGCAACCGCATCGGCATGATTTTCCAGGACCCGATGACATCCCTCAATCCGGTCCACACAATCGGAATGCAGATCGGCGAAACCGTGCGGCGTCATCGCGGTGTGAGCTGGCAAAGGGCCCGCGCAAGAGCACTCGAGATGCTGGAGTTCGTGCGTATTCCCGATGCGAAGAACCGACTGAGCGCCTATCCGCACGAACTGTCCGGCGGTATGCGCCAACGCGTCATGATCGCGATGGCGCTCGCCTGCGATCCCGAATTGCTTATCGCGGACGAACCGACGACAGCGCTCGATGTCACCGTTCAGGCGCAGGTGCTCGAGCTCATCGCCGACCTCAGGGCCGAATTGGGCATGAGCGTCATCCTCATCACGCATGATCTCGGGGTCGTCGCTCAACATGCCGATCGCATGCTGGTCATGTATGCCGGTCGCATCGTCGAACAGGCGCCCGTCGAAGCGTTGTTCGCGCACCCCGCGCACGGCTACACGGCGGGCCTGCTGCAATCCCTGCCGGGCGCGAATGTGCATGAGCGCGGGGCGTTGGCCGAGATCCCCGGAGCAGTGCCCCGCCTCGACAAGCCCATGCCCGGTTGCAGCTTCGCGCCCCGTTGCGCCTTCAGAACGGAAGCCTGTGAACACCCTCTGCCACCAGCCGTCCCCGTGGGCCCCGACCACACGGCGCGCTGCATCCATACCGATGCCGTTTACCGGGCGGTCGCCGGGACAGATATCGTAAAGGCATGGACATGACCGGCACTCCGCATCTCGTTCTCACCGATGTTTCCAAGACCTATACGGTGCAACGCCAGGGCATGGGGCAACCCCTCCAGCAGGTAAGGGCAGTCGACAACGTCTCGTTACATGTCAATACAGGCGAGACGCTGGGCCTTGTCGGCGAAAGCGGGTGTGGAAAGTCGTCCCTGGCCCGCCTCATCCTGCGGCTCGAAGAGCCAAGTCGCGGCGACATCACCATCGGGGGCCAGAATATCGCGCAGCTATCAGGGCGTGCGCTCAAGCGGGCGCGCAGGAATTTCCAGATGATATTCCAGGATCCCTATGCGTCGCTCAACCCGCGCATGAAGGTGCGGGCAATCATCGCCGAGGCGATGCGCAACTTCAGGCTCGGCAGTGCCGCCGAGATCAACAACCGGGTCGAACGCCTGGCGGAGCAGGTGGGACTGGGCGCCTATCACCTCGACCGCTTCCCCCATGAATTGTCGGGTGGACAATGCCAACGCATCGGGATCGCCCGCGCGATCGCGCTCAGTCCGCAGCTTATCGTCGCCGACGAACCTGTATCCGCCCTGGACGTGTCCATTCAGGCGCAGATCCTCAATCTCATCACCCGCCTTCAATCCGAGCTCAATCTCACTCTGGTTTTCATCTCGCACGATCTTTCGGTTGTTTCACATGTCGCGGATCGGGTCGCGGTGATGTATCTCGGGCGCATCGTCGAAACGGGCCCGACCGACACCATCTTCGACCGGTCGGCGCATCCTTATACGCAGACACTCCTAGCCGCAGTTCCGCGACCGTTGCCGGCGTACCGGCATGCGCGCACCGGAGTGAAGGGCGAATTGCCAAGTCCACTCAACCCGCCATCCGGCTGCCATTTCCGTACCCGCTGCCCTCTGGCGGTCGACCGTTGTGCATCGGAAGTCCCTGCGCTGCGCGACATAGGCCGCGGCCAGCAAGCTGCCTGTCATCGTGCCGAGGATGTTCTCGCCACGTCATCCACTCCCGCCACAGAGCCTTCCCATGCGTGAAACAGTCGTCCTCATCCCCGGGCTTCAATCCGACCGGCATTCCTGGATGTTCCAGATAGATCACCTCGATGACCGTTACGACGTTGTTGTTCCGGAAGGCCATCAGGCTCTTGGAACCATTCCGGCAATGGCGAAGAAGGTCCTTGAACAGGTTCCCGAGCGTTTTCATCTCGTGGCATGGTCAATGGGGGGCTATGTCGCACTCGACATGCTGCCGCACCTGAAGGGGCGGTTGCTCAGTTTCGTCATGATCTGTACGTCCGCCCGCCCAGAGGATCCGACGAACACCGAACGTCGCATGGCCAACCTCGACGCGGCCGAGAAGGAAGGCCTTGCCGCCGCCCATATGCGCACCATGGCGTTCAGCTGTGTCGATTATGATTCGTTGGATGCCGGAGTGCGCGAGACGCTCAAGATGGCCGCCGTCGCACTTGGCAAGGACGCATATCGCGCCCAGCAGTACGCCATCATCAAGCGCCCCGATGGCCGGCGGAACCTGCCGCTGGTGGATTGCCCTGCATTGATCATTGTCGGCGAGGGGGACCGGGTCACACCGCCCGACCGCTCGGAGGAAATTCATGCCGCCATACCCGGCAGCGAGCTTTGCGTACTCAATGGCTGCGCGCATTGTCCTCCGCTGGAGTGTCCCGATGAGCTTAACGGCCTGCTCTTGGACTGGCTGGTCCGCCATGGCGATGAGACGCAAGGGAGATCCGAAGCTACGGCCTGACCGCATCGGGTTCCTCCTGCCGCCGGAGATCGTTGGCATGAGCGTGTCTGGCCGTTTTTCGCTCATTTGCATGGCAGCAGGAAAAGAAGGCTTCGCGTCAGCAGCTAGAGCACCTTCGATGAACGCAGAGTCGGTTTGAGGATTCACGCGACCGGACTTGTCTGATTCAGTGGTCTTGGTGATTTGCCAGGAGGTGATAATGACGAGGAGCCTTAGCGGCGACCTTCGCGGTCGGGTGATTGCGG
>JAVJQD010000006.1:0-40209 GCA_040218025.1 Hoeflea sp.
CTACGATATCGTGGCGTCGAATGCCTCGGGCAATCGCCTTGGCAACTACACCATCTCCTATGCCGACGGTACGCTGACAGTGGACAAGGCGGCGCTGCTGATCACGGCCAACGATGACAGCAAGACCTACGGCCAGACCGCCAACCTTAACGGCTATTCGGTCTCCGGCCTGGTCTCCGCCAATGGCGACAGCGTCACTGGCGTCGATCTCGCAAGTACGGGCGCAGCCTCGACGGCGGATGCCGGCAGCTGGGATATCGTCGCGTCGAATGCCTCGGGCAATCGCCTTGGCAACTACACCATCTCCTATGCCGAAGGCACGTTGACTGTCGACAAGGCGGCGCTTCTGATTACCGCCAGCGATGCCTCCAAGACCTATGGCCAGACTGTGAGCCTGACCGGCTATTCGGTCTCGGGACTGATCGCGGCAAACGGCGACAGCGTCACAAATGTCGATCTGGCAAGCGCGGGCGCGGCCTCGACGGCGGACGCCGGCAGCTACGATATCATGGCGTCGAATGCTTCGGGCAATCGCCTCGGAAACTACGACATCTCTTTTGCCGATGGCACGCTCACCGTCGACAAGGCAGCACTCACGATCACCGCGAGCGATGCCTCCAAGACCTACGGACAGACCGCGAGCCTCACCGGGTACTCAGTCTCCGGACTGGTCACGGCCAACGGCGACAGCGTTTCGAATGTTGATCTCGCGAGTGCTGGGGCTGCCTCGACGGCAGATGCCGGCAGCTACGCCATCACGGCCTCCAACGCCTCGGGCAACCGCCTGAGCAATTACGACATCTCCTATGCCGACGGCACGCTGACCGTCGAAAAGGCAGCGCTCACCATCACCGCTAGCGATGCCACCAAAACCTACGGCCAGACTGAGAGCCTGACCGGCTATTCGTTCTCGGGACTGATCGCGGCAAACGGCGACAGCGTCACCGGCGTCGATCTTGCCAGTGCGGGGGCTGCCTCGACGGCGGATGCCGGAAGCTACGATATTGTTGCGTCGAATGCCTCGGGCAATCGCCTGACCAACTACGACATCACCTATGCCGACGGCACGCTAACCGTCGACAAGGCAGCCCTGCTGATCACGGCCAACGACGCAAGCAAGACCTATGGCGACACCGCCAACCTCACCGGTTACTCGGTCTCCGGCTTGGTCGCGGCCAATGGCGACAGTGTCACTGGCGTTGATCTCGCAAGTGCAGGCGCCGCCTACACGGCGGATGCCGGTAGCTACGACATCGTGGCCTCGAACGCATCGGGCAATCGCCTCGGTAACTACACTATCTCCTATGCCGACGGCACTTTGACCGTCGACAAGGCAGCGCTGCTGATCACGACATCGGACGCCAGCAAGACCTACGGCCAGACCGCCAGCCTCACCGGCTACTCGGTCTCCGGACTGGTCGCGGCCAATGGTGACAGCGTGACGAATGTCGACCTCGCCAGCGCCGGCGCGGCCTCGACAGCGGATGCCGGTAGCTACGATATCGTGGCATCGAATGCCTCGGGCAATCGCCTTGGCAACTACACCATCTCCTATGCCGACGGCACGTTGACTGTCGACAAGGCGGCGCTTCTGATTACCGCTAGCGATGCCTCCAAGACCTATGGCCAGACTGCGAGCCTGACCGGCTATTCGGTCTCGGGCCTGGTCGCGGCCAATGGCGACGCTGTTACCAGTGTCGATCTGGCAAGCGCGGGCGCGGCATCCACGGCGGATGCCGGCAGCTACGATATCGTAGCATCGAATGCCTCGGGCAATCGCCTTGGCAACTACACCATCTCCTATGCCGACGGCACGTTGACTGTCGACAAGGCGGCGCTTCTGATTACCGCTAGCGATGCCTCCAAGACCTACGGCCAGACCGCCAGCCTCACCGGCTACTCGGTCTCCGGACTGGTCGCGACCAATGGCGACAGCGTCACTGGCGTTGATCTCGCCAGCGCGGGTGCTGCCTCGACGGCGGATGCCGGCAGCTACGCTATCACGACCTCCAATGCCGCAGGCACTCGCCTGAACAACTACGACATCTCCTATGCTGATGGCACACTCACCGTCGACAAGGCGGCGCTCGAGGTTAAGGCCGACGACAAGGTCAAGCTCGAAGGGTCAGTCAATCCTCCGCTGACCTGGTCAGTCACAGGCGGCCAGTTGTTCAACGGAGATTCCCTGAACGGAGCTCTTTATACGACCGCAGACGAAAACTCGTCACCGGCTTCATATGCCATCGCACAGGGAACACTGAACAACACCAACTATATGATCACCTTCCTGGGTGGAGTGCTCCTGGTCGAGGCCCGGGCCCAACCGACCGATCAAGAACCGGGTTCGTTCGAAACAACAGGCCAGCCGGGACTTGACGGTGAAGGCCCCGCAGATCCAGGCCAGTGGCTGACAACCAACCAACGTGTGGCTTTTACCTGCGACTCGGACTCTGTGGATGAAGCCGATCTCGACACCGAGGCATTCTGCATCGTCTCGCCTTAGGCAACGGAATCTCGGGACATTGCGAGATGATAGCCAGGCGCTGTTCAAAAGAGAGAACAAAGAACGTGGTTGCCCTAAGCCGATAAAGGTTCTGTTAACCATCATTGTTTACTTCTCGATAGGAATTCGGACTATCGGGGCGGCATCATTCTGCCGGCAAAACATTGGCTTACTTCAGCTCGCGATGCCGATATCCGGCATCTGGCAACGCATCCTGGAAATTGGCAGCTGCATCTGCCCTGCTCCTCGCCGGAACGGCAGACCAGGCCGCGGCCATCGAGCGTCATCCGGCTCCCGAACCGACACAACCCTCTGCCAGCACCCTCCCCGGCATGCAGGAGCTCGGCGGATCGGATGACGCGACCCCACTCGGCGTCACGCTTGGCGGCATCTTTGTCGATGATAGCCTACACGAGTTTCCCAAAGGAGACGTCGGCGGGGTCCGGATCAGAACCAGCAACGAGACAATCAACGACCCGCAGCTGAAATCGGTTCTCGACGGCTTTATCGGGCAGCCCTTGAGCTTCAAGCTTATCGATGATGTGCGCGCTGCAGTCGTAACCCACATGCGCGACCACAACCGTCCTCTGGTCGCCGTCATCGTTCCCCCGCAAGAGGTTACGGGCGGGACGCTGAGGATTGCTGTTCTTCCGTTCGTCGTCGGCGAGAAGAAAGTCGAACGGCTCGGCTCCCGTTATCAACGTGGAAGTGACGAGAGAATTCTCGCTTCGGTCCGGGTTCAACCCGGTGAAGAGGTCGACTCCGGCGAATTGTTGGAGGATTTGAATTGGCTCAACCGAAGCCCGTTTCGCAAGGTTGGCGTTGTGTTCGACAAAGGGCGCCTTGCCGGAGAAACCGACATCACATTGACGCTCAAGGATGAGCGCCCTTGGCAGGCTTACGCAGGTTATGCCAACAGCGGCACCCGCGCATCGGGCCATGACAGGGTTTATGGTGGGTTTGCTGCAGAACTCCCGTGGGACGCACTGGTTTCATACCAGTATGTAACGTCCCCGGAGACGATCTATTCGGATGGACGGTTTCACAACCTCAATGGCGACAAAGTCTACTTGTCACACGGTTTCTCGTATGTTCAGGCGTTCGACAATCGCATGCAACTCTCGTTGGACGGCAATTACATTCACTCCCGATCTCGGCAGAACAGTTTTCTGGTTCAGGACAGCCGTCTCCTTGAGACCGGGGCCCGGATATCCATACCTTTCTCGCCCTTGGGGCCTGCCTCAGAAATTTTCGTCGGCGCTGAAGCCAAATGGCAATCCCGCGAACGTGAGTTTGCCGGAACCCCGCTAGGGCAGTCCCAAGTGGAGATCTATCAAGTCACCGGTGGGGTGCAGAGCGAGGCGCAGTGGAACGGGCATCATATCAGGTACGGTTTGAGTGGTGTTTTCAGCCCCGGCGGCGTTGGATCGAACAACACCGATACTGCGTTTCGAGCGTTCAGCGCCAATAACCGTGCCAAGGCTCGTTACGCGTATCTCGAAGCCTGGGCAGATGCTTCACTCAATCTGCCCCACGCCCTGAGACTGGATCTATCCGGTCAGGGACAAGTGGCCTCGGGAGTGCTACCCGAAACCGAACGGTTTGATGTCGGAGGCGTAGGAACGGTCCGCGGATATGCAACAGGTGAACTCAGTGGCGATCACGGCTTCTGGGCGCAGTCTGAACTTCACCTTCCTCCAGCCAGTTTCGGTGAACTGCTTGTGGACTTCTACGGGTTCTTGGATCACGGAAAAGTCTACGATTTCTCTCTAGGAGGCTGGTCGGGAATAACAAGCATTGGACTGGGTGCTGAAGTCCGAATGACGGATCGTGTATCGCTCAAAACGAGCTGGGGGTACAGTCTCTCTGCTGGCTCCATAACCACAAAGCGAAGCAACAGGCTGCATATCGCCCTGACAGCGACTTACTAGGGCCTGTGGACATTCAGGATTCCCATCGGGTTTGATTTCTGATTCAAACTTTCCAAACGGAGGTTTGAATGAACGAGCAGCGCTTTGTGGTAACGGATGATGTATGGCAGCGACTTGAGCCGCATTTGCCTGGAAAGGCCAGCGATGCGGGAGCCACGGCAAGAGACAATCGGCTGTTTCTTGAATCAGTTTTCTGGCGCGTTCGGACCGGCTCACCGTGGCGCGACCTGCCGCCAGCTTTCGGGAATTGGAACAGTCAGTTTCGGCGGTTTCGCCGCTGGGCAAAGGCGGGAGTATTCGAGAGTCTTTTCAAAGCCATGAGTGGTGACCCCGACCTCGAATATGCGCTCATCGACGGCACCATTGTCCAGGTTCATCAGAAGGCAACCGGCGCAAAAGGGGGACTCAGGCTCAGGCCATCGGGCGCTCACGCGGCGGCCTGACGACCAAAATCGTTGCGCTCGTCGATGCTCTTGGCAACTTGGTCCGCTTTCTGCTGCTGCCGGGTCATGCGCACGACATGAAAGAAGTTGCGCCGCTGATCCGGGATGTCTCCTTCGGCGCGCTAATGGCGGACAAAGCATTCGACGCGAACTGGCTTTTAGAGGAGTTGGATGAGCGTGGCGCAAGCGCTGTGATCCCACCGAAATCAAACCGAAAGCAACAGCGTGACTACGATGTCGAAGCCTACAAATGGCGGCATCTGGTTGAAAACTACTTCGCGAAGATCAAGGATTTCAGAGGCATAGCAACGCGCTATGAGCCCGATTTGAAAGTTGTTGAGTGATATCAGTGGGATGTGATTCCGTCGGATTGTCAAAGATTCGATGGAGGCCACTGTGTCCTGGACTGATATCACCCGCGCTGAGCATAACCGCAATTCCGACCGCTATCCAACCGATTTGACGGACGGCGAGTGGGCTGTGGTGTCACCGCTGGTTCCGCGCTCGCGGCCTGGCGGTCGGCCCCGTACGAGCGATATGCGCGAGGTGATGAACGCAATTCTCTACATCGCTGGCGGCGGCATCCCATGGCGAATGCTGCCGAGGGATTTTCCGCCTGTCTCCACAGTCCGGGGTTATTTCTACCGCTGGCGCAACGATGGAACGTTGGCGCTGATGAACTTTGCGCTGGTGCAGGTGGCGCGGGAACTTGAGGGGAAGGAACCGTGTCCGAGTGCCGGGATCATCGACAGTCAGAGTGTAAAAACCACCGAAAGTGGAGGCGTTTGTGGGTACGACGCGGGCAAGAAAACCAAAGGGCGCAAGCGCCATATTGTGACTGACACCAACGGATTCATGGTCGGATTGCTGGTGCATAGCGCTGCAGTTCAGGATCGCGACGGGGCAGTGCCGACGCTACAATCGATCCGCCGCTTCTATCCGTTCTTGCGGCACATCTTTGCAGACGGTGGATATGCGGGTGACAAGCTGAGACAGGCGCTGACGGGCAATGGCGATTGGACCATCGAAGTTGTCAGGCGCTGCGACGACCAGAAGGGCTTCAAAGTGCTTCACCGCCGTTGGGTTGTCGAACGCACGTTCGCATGGCTGGGGAGGTCCCGTAGGCTGGCCAAGGACTGGGAGAAATCCATCCAGAGTTCAACAGCATGGACCCTCGTCGCCCATATCCGCATTCTCATGCGGCGGTTGGCAAGGCATTGCGAGCAATGAAGAACTTTTGAATCGGGCTCACAGAGATTTTGTGGATCGGCCCGATTTTCAACGTTTACACTATGTCCTCCAGCAGTCGGCCAGTTTTGTCGCCTTCCCTTCGAACAAGAATACTCGTTTTCCGCACTCTCTAGGAGCTGCCCACACAGTGGGGCGTATGTTCAGCAGCGCTTTATCGAATGCTAGCGATATCGATCTTCGCGCATTTCTCAATGATGCGGCTGACTTTCTTGAGAAGCTTATACAGAACCTTTACGGCAGGAGGGGTGGCGTAGATCCGGACCCTGTTGATGTGGACAAGATGCTTGAAGGGTTAATGAAAGCCCACAAGGCTTCCATCTCAGGTCGCAGCGGATTCCTCCATACACCGCTCATAGCGCATGTGGGCAAGCGTCTCGCTGAGGACCCCGAACGAAGGGTTGATACCGAGGCACTGGTTGGAACAAGCAAGCGTATGGGTGCCGCCTTTGTTATCGACACATACTGGCAGGCGCTGAGGATCTATGCGCTTGCCCATGACGTTGGCCACCTTCCGATGAGCCATGCTTTCGAAGAAGCGCTTAAGGCTTTCGCTGGCTTTGCATATGGGGGTCCGCCAGAGCACAATGGTCCCGCAGCGTCTGCTCTTTACAATCGAGCGCAAAATCAGTTTCAAGGCAAACTTGACTATGAAGTACTCGGTGATTTCCTTTTCTCGATGCTTAAAGTTGAGATTTCGAGCGTCCAGAAGATCATCGGCCAAAAAGCGCTGCACGAGCTCAGAAGTTATGCGATCTTAAGCAGCTACCTCAAGGAACAGCAGAGGCTCACGGCTGGATATGGGGAGTTCTTGTCTATAGACGCAACACAAGCTCCGGGCGCGAAAGCCGATAATTGGCTCGATGAATACTGCAGGCTTATCCACCACGTGTCACTCTGTCTGATTTATTCCATAGCTGCTCACAAGGGAGGATTGACTACGGATTCAACTCCCACCCGGTTTCTCTACGCAATTCGGCAACTCGTAGACGGTCAGGTGGACGGAGACCGGCTTGACTATACACTCCGGGATTGCCGTTCGGCAGGGGCGAATTTTGGTGAATTTGATCTTGACCGAGTGGTGCGCGACACGCTGCTGGTTCAGCTCATTGATCAAAACGAAGGACCCAATGGCGTTTTTGCTTTTGGTTTCGGTTCACGTGCAGTGCCGGGGATCGAGCAGTTTTTTGAGTCCCGCTATCAGGGCTATCGCTACTTGGTCCACCATCGTACATCGAGCCGCGCCAATGTAGCCATTCAGCTGCTGCTTCAAAAATTCTATGAGTATGCCTATCTCTACCCCTATAGCGATTGCGCTTCAGTAATGAGCCGGCTCGACTTCATAAGGACAAGCAAGGACCAGGATGGCAAGGTTGTCCTGTCGGAGATCCTGCCCAGCGGCGATGGCGACGGTGAGTCCCTGGACGATGCTTCTCTGAGAGTTTTAATGAAACGTTGTCGGGCGATCTTGCGCCGGGACGGTAATTTTGATGATTTGCGTGAACAATGTGAGGAGCGATGGAGGCGGGCCAAACAACTTGATGTGATGATCGAGATGCTACTGTTTCGTAGCTTGAATCATACGGAAACCCTTTTCAAGAAACGTACAGCGAAGGTCAGTTTGACCGACGCCTTGGGAATAAGCGAAAAGCGGGCGCAGGTCAGCTTCATCGAGCAGATCGCCGCACCGGATCCACTTGCCCGCACGGTACAGGAAATCAACGAGGCGCTTGGCGATCCCGACTGGGTGGACCAGATTGGTTTCTATGAACCTCTCCTGATATGTGCAGAGAAAATCGCTCCGAAGTGCTTTCAGCCGAAGCTTCCGGAGAAGCACGTTTACGAGGAGTTTACCTGGATCGCGGACCCTAACGGCGAGGAGGTGATCAGTATTGATGAGGGAAATGCTGCACCAACCTTGAGTGTGATGGAAAAGAGTCGCAAAGATAATATCGGTCTCCAATTGTATCTGATTGGTCGCAATCTTAAGGCCAATCCTGAGGTGGTTGAGGCGGTCGAAGCACTTGTGATCGCCCATGTCCGGAAGGCAAAAGAGGATGGGGCATACAAGGACTGGAGCGGTAGAACCGGAAAAACCCAGTAGTCGAATGAAGTCGTATGAATGTTTCGTGACGCTGCTCATAACCCATGCTACCGTAGCGTCACTCTTGGGTGTTCCTTTGGAGAATTCAAATGTGCGATGACCTGACTAAACAGGAAATATTGTTCTTTACAGTGATGCAAGACCATCCGGATGGGATCTCTGAAGACGATATTTTCGACGGGATGTCCGAGTTGGCCGTTGAGATAGGGTGGCCGTCCTATCTCAATGCGGTTCCTCGCCCTCTGAGCGAACGCTTGGTGGAAGCGCGGGATCGCGGTATGATCGGCAAATATAGGCCGCTCCGGTGGCGGCCCTCCCCAGGTGTTGCATCCTATGTAAGGCATCTTGTTACGCGTTATCTGAAGAATCCGGATCAGGCTGATAAGATCCTTCGAAGGCTCAAAGGCGAGCTTCATTTCGCCGACTAGCGATGGGTGACCTAAACCGCCGTTGCTTCCATCGATGCGATTGTCCGGTGGTTTTCATGGACACTATGCGCATGATCCGGTGTTCATTTGTTGCACGTCAGAATTCGGTACGCCCGATGCCGTATTCAGCCTTGTCCGCTAACAGGTTGTGAGATAGCTGCGACTATTTGCGTAGAGCAGAGAACCTGTCGTCTTCGGTTTCGGTGTCTTCGCCTCCGGTTCTTCAAGGCTTCCTAATTGCAGACCCCGCCACCCTATTGACCTGATGTAAATTACTAGGGTGCACCCCCATTTCATCCACACCCTCCACCCCCGTGCCATAATCGCCTCACTCCCGCTGCCGGATGGATCGCGAACGTTTCGAGCCAAGCGGGAGGGAATGCCCCGTGTGGGCCGTGCGGACGTGGCGCGGCGCGCGCGGGGAGGCGGATGGCCATCACGGCTCCGCTGGCGGGCGGCGGTTTCCTCAAGGGCCGCCGTGCAAAGCCAGCCACCGGGCCGGAGCGCCGGTCAGACCCCGCAACACATGCGGGCGAGGGCGGCGGGACCGGGCCGGGCCTGTGGCGGACATGTTGAGCATTCAACAGCGTCCGTGCCGGACCGTGCCAGACACAGCTTCCGCGGCCTGTCCGGGCCGCGGCCGGAGCAATCCGGGCAGGGCGGGAACCGCCCCGGAACTGCAAGGCGCCGCCTGTCGGGTGAGGACAACGCCCGGCGAGTTTCGGGCCGCGCGCGTTCAGCGCCACCCAACCACATAGACTGCCAATCCCGAGGCACTGCCCGCGTGCGGCCCTCCGGACCCCTTTCCTGCTCACACCCCGGCGGCCAGGCCGCGCGGGCGCGTTTCCGGCTGTCCGGATGGCGGGGCGATTTCTCGCGTGCGGTCGCTACTGGGCGTCGAAGTCGAGCACCAGTTTTTCGGTGCCGGGCCGCGTCTGGCAGGAAAGCGTGAAGCCCGCCTCGATCTCCCAGGGTTCGAGCGAGAAGTTCTCGTCCATGGTGGCCGCGCCCTCGACGATCCTGCAGCGGCAGGTGCAGCACATGCCGCCCGCGCAGGACCAGGGCAGGTCGAGTCCCGCCTTCCGTGCGGCCGACAGCACCGTGTCGCTTCGGGCGTCGACCCGGATCGTGCGGCGGGCGCCGTCGAGGATGATCTCGACAGCCGCGCCTTGACCCGCGCCGCCGGTCGCGGTTGCGGTGACCGCGGCGCCGTCGGACCTTGCGGGCGCAGGTTTCGCCCCGGGCGCAGGGGTGAAGAGTTCGAACCTTATCCGGTCCCCGTCGACGCCGAGCGCGGCCATGGCGGCCGACGCCGAACGGATCATCGGTTCGGGTCCGCAGATATAGATCGCATCGGCGGATTTCGGATCGATGACGCGCAGCTTCGCGAGGCTTTCGAGCTTCTCGGCATCGAGCCGGCCGTTCATGATCTCGACGTCCTGCACCTCCTCGTCCATCACGTGGACGAGCGTGAAGCGGGTGGTGTAGCGGTCCTTCAGATCGTTCAGGTCGTCGCGGAACATCACGCTCGCCGAATTGCGGTTGGCGTAAAGCAGCGTGACGGTGGACTTCGGTTCGCCCGCGAGCACGGACTTGGCGATCGACAGGCAGGGCGTGATGCCGGAGCCGGCGGCGAGCAGCAGGTAATCATGGTCCCCGCCGATCTCGGCGGTGAACCGTCCCTGCGGCGGCATCACCTCGATGCGGTCGCCGGCTCTCAGCGTCTGGGCGAAGCCCGAGAAGCGGCCGTCGGCGATGCGCTTGACGCCGACGGTGCGGCGGCCGGTTTCGGAAAGCGCCGAGCAGATCGAATAGGAGCGTCGCAGGTCCTCGCCGCCGATGTCGGCGCGCAGCGTCAGGTACTGGCCGGGCGTGAAGGCGAAAACGTCTTCAAGCTCGTCAGGGATCGCGAAGCTGATCGCCACCGCATCCGGGGTTTCGCTGCGGACCTTGACGATCTCGAGCTCGTGAAATCGGGGTGCGGCCATCGGCAACGTCCTCAGATGCACTTGAAATAGTCGAAGGGTTCGGCGCAGGCCTTGCAGCGGTAATGCGCCTTGCAGGCAGTCGAGCCGAACTCGGACACTTTTGCGGTGTCGGACGATCCGCAGCGCGGGCAGGCGATCACGTCATCGGCGAAGAATGCGCGGCGGCCGCCGGACGATCCCGCCGGCGGCGCGATGCCATAGGCGCGCAGCTTCTCCCGGCCTTCCGGGGTAATCCAGTCGGTGGTCCAGGCCGGCGTGATCACACGCTCGATCCTTGCCTCGATGCCCGCGTCAAGCAGCGCGGTCTCGACGGCCATCTCGATGGCGATCACCGCCGGGCAGCCGGAATAGGTCGGCGTCAGCCTGGCCACGATGCGGCCGGCTTCGTCACGCGCGACCGAGCGCAGGATGCCGAGATCGGCAACCGTGACGCAGGGCACCTCCGGATCGGGCACGGCACTCGCCACCTCCAGCGCGCGGGCCAGCCCGAAATCGGTCACAGTCGTGAGGGGGCTTTCGTTGCCGCCGTCCCGGCTCCGGATCCCGGTCATGGTGGGCGTCTGGGTCACGGCGGCTACCATTCGAGCCCGGGATAGGCGCGCTGCATGAACTGCAGTTCGGCCAGAAGATGACCCATATGCTCGCCATGTTTGCCGTCGCGGCCGCCCTTCTGCATGAGGTGGATCTCGGGCGTTTCAAGCCGGGCTTCCGTGAAAACGCTGGCAATCGTGGCGTCCCATTCGCGGCGAACCGCTTCCGGGTCGGGCAGCAGGCCTTCGGCAATGGCGCATGTGCGGGCAGGCGAGGCGGCAAACAATTCGCCGGTGTAGCGGTGCAGTTCGATGACCGCTTCGGCCATTCGCGCGGCACTTTCCTGCGTCCCGTCGCCCATGCGGATCACCCACTCTCCGGCGTGCCTCAGGTGGTAGGCCATTTCCTTTTCGGCCTTGGTCGCGATGCCCTTGAGCGTTTCATCCGAAGACGTGGCCGCGATTTCCCTCCAGTAGGGTTGCATGAAGGCCGCGAAATAGAGCTGGCGCAGCATGGTGTGGGCGAAGTCGCGGTTCTCGCGCTCGACCAGCAGGCAGTTCACATAGTCGCGCTCGCGGCGCAGGAAGGCGAAGTCATCCTCGCCACGGCCCTTGCCCTCGATTTCCCCGGCATGGGCATAGAGCGCCCGGGCCTGGCCGAGAAGATCGAGCCCCATGTTCGCGAGCGCCAGATCCTCTTCCAGCATCGGCGCGTGGCCGCACCATTCCGACAGGCGGTGGCCGAGGATCAATCCGTCATCGGCAATTTCGAGGATCGCAGTGACTGCGGTGTCTGCCCCCGCCATCACATGTGCCCCACTTCGTCGGGGATGTCGTAGAATGTCGGGTGCCGGTAGATCTTGTCGTCGGCGGGCTCGAAATTGGGCTCCGCAAAGGCCGGATCGGAGGCAGCGATGTCGGACGAGCGGACCACCCAGATGGAGTTGCCTTCACCGCGCCGTGTGTAGACATCGCGCGCGGCCCGCAGCGCAAGCGCGGAATCGGCTGCATGCAGCGAGCCGACATGGCGGTGATGCAACCCGTTGCGCGGACGGATGAAGACTTCCCAAAGGGGGGTGAGGTTTTGCTCGTCAGTCATTATTCAGCGGCCTCCCGGGCGGCTTGTGCGGCATTGGAACGCTTTTCGGCGTGAGCGAGCGCCGCCGCGCGCACCCAGGCGCCGTCATCCCAGGCCTTGTTGCGGTCGCGAAGGCGGTCGCGGTTCATCCGGCCGTTGCCGGAGACCACGGCCTTGAATTCGGCCCAGTCGATCTCGCCATGGTCGTAGAGCTTGGTCTCCTCGTTCCACTTGAGATCGGGGTCGGGCACGGTCAGCCCCAGATACTCGGCCTGCGGCGCCGTGGCGGCGATGAATTTCTGACGCAACTCGTCATTGGAGAAGCGCTTGATCTTCCACTTCATCGACTGGTCGGAATTGGTGCTGTCGGTGTCGGATGGGCCGAACATCATCAGCGACGGCCACCACCATCGGTCAAGCGCATCCTGGGCCATCTCCTTCTGCTCGTCCGAGCCGCGCGCCAGCGTCATCATGATCTCGTAGCCCTGGCGCTGGTGGAAGCTTTCCTCCTTGCAGACGCGGATCATGGCCCGGGCATAGGGGCCGAAGGAACAGCGGCAGAGCGGGATCTGGTTCATGATCGCCGCCCCGTCGACCAGCCAGCCGATGGCGCCGATGTCGGCCCATGTCGGCGTCGGGTAGTTGAAGATGGAGGAATACTTGGCCTTGCCCGAGAGAAGCTCCTCGGTCAACTGCTCGCGGGAGACGCCGAGAGTCTCGGCGGCGGAATAGAGATAGAGGCCGTGGCCGCCCTCATCCTGCACCTTGGCCAGGAGCGCGATCTTGCGGCGCAGGCTCGGCGCGCGGGTGATCCAGTTGCCCTCGGGCAGCATGCCGACGATTTCCGAGTGCGCGTGCTGGCCGATCTGGCGCACCAGCGTTCGGCGGTAGCCTTCGGGCATCGGGTCGTTGGGTTCGATCTTTTCCTCGCGGTCAATGCGCGCCTGGAAGGCTTCAAGAAACCCCTCGGTCTCCGTGGTGCTCGAATCCGCGCCGATCAGGCCCTGGCTGTACATTTCACTGATCCTCCAAACTGGAGATCAGTATATGTTACAGACGCAAGTCCCGTCAATCCGTTTTGGTAACATAATCCTGTTGGAACCGCTCCGCAAACCGTTGGTCGCGGGGAGGGAGCGGGCCCGCACGGGTGCAAGCATGTGCGTCGAGCCAGGCTTCCGAAGCTACTTTCAGACGGTCATAGATGGCGGCTGCGAGCCTCCGCGCGCGGGATTCCGGATCCTCCGCCAGAAGCAGGCCTGGCGGGACCGGGAGGATTTTCAGCGCTATCCGCCGCCATTCGTGGATGAGCAGGCACCTGAGCGCCATCGCGTCTTCGCCGGCAAGTTCGGGTTGACGGTCAAGAACGCGCAGGACCGGTTCATAGGCGGCGCAGAAGACTTGCAGATCGGCCCATTGCCGCGCCTCGGCAATCCGCTCAGTGCCGGCAACTCCCGGATCTACGAAAGATGTCGCCGCAAGAGTGGCAACGGGAGGGTGCAGGGCCCGGGGGAGGTCTTCAGGAGCGGTAAAGCACAAGGCAATCCGGGCGTCGAGAAGGAGTGCATCCAGAGACATCAGCCGTTCGTGCGCTGCGTCGTCAAAGGCATCCGCGCCGATTACCAGCGTCATCGGCGTGTCGGAGGGAAGAAGAGAAGCCCAGGCGTAGATCCGCGCCTCGGCAGCGCGCACGGTCTCGGTGACCTCCGGGGAGAGACGGTAAAAACTGTTGCGCCCCTCGCGTTGCCGCTCGATCCAGCCATCGGCCGAAAGCCGCGAGACGGCCGTGCGCACGGCCCCGTGACCGATCCCAAGCCGGGCCATCAGGGCCTGCACCGCCCCGGCCGACACAAGCCCGCCGCGCGGGCTGATCGCATCGCCCATGAAGCTGACGATCAGCGACCAGGCGGACAGGCGGTTGCCCGCCTGAAGTGCCTCGAGCCGGGCCTCGATGAGATCTTTGATGGATGATGGCGAATTCATGGCTCATTGCCATTAGCCGGTTTGGGCAATTCCCGAAAGTGGGCCGTGAAAGCGGGGCGAGAATGTTGGCGTCACGGAACCCCTGGATCAGTCGGCCGTTTCGCGGGCAATCTTCTGAGCGAAGAAGTCCTCGAGACGGCGGGTCCCGCGTTTCTGGCCAACCATGTCCATGCCGAACGCGGTGAGAAAGAACTGAGCCGGTCCATGAACCTTTCGCGGTGTCACCCATGGCAGGATGCCGATCGCTGTCTTGCGGATCCAGTCGGGCAGGCGGGTGATTTTTACGGGCTGGCCAAGCGCGCGGAATGCAAGTTCGGCTAGTTCAATGTGGGTGTAACTGTCCGGCCCTCCGACATCGAGCCATTCCGTCTTTGCGTCAACCGCATCGGCCGTCGCGGCGGCCAGGTCGGCGCCGTCAATCGGATTGATACTGTGCTGGCCGTCCCCGAACAGCCAGACCCGGCCGGCTCGGGCCATGGCGAGAAAATCGCCCATGTCCGAAAAATAGCCGGAAGGAGCGATGATGGTGGACGCGATGTCCGCGCGCCGGAGGTCGCAGACAAATTCCGCCTTGGCGTCCACAAGCGGCACGCCTTTCATTTTGTCGGCGTTGAGGACATGGATATAGGTGAAGTGCGAAACCCCGGCACGCATTGCTTCTTCAAGCAGGTTCAGGTTCGCTTGGTAATCGACATCGCGGCAACCGAGCCCGTCTGCCTGGCGGGTGATTCCCAAAGCCGATACCACCAGATCGACCGAATCCATGGTGCCCGGGAGTGTTGCGGGAACAGTGGCTTCGGCCTCCACGAGCCGGTCGCATGAAATGTCGGCGGCGCGCGTTTTGTCTCGCACCAGTGCAAGGACGGTTAAGCCGCGGCGCTTGTACTCGGAGCACAGATGGCGTCCCAGATAGCCGGTTGCACCGGCAACAAGAACTGTTTTCATCGGTTGCCTCGCATCAATGGAGTTGAAAAGGCTCCGCCGGTTCTCCCCGGCGGAGCCATCCGTTCATTTGCCTGTTGAGCCGGGGATCAGAACTCGACGGCGCGGTCGCCGTTCTCGTCCTTGATACGGGTTGGCAGACCCATGCCGTTGAGCAGGGTGATGAAGGGTCGGGGGTCGAGTTCCTCGACATTGGCCATCTTCTTTACGTCCCATTCGCCGGTGGCGACCAGCATGGCGGCTGCGACCGGCGGAACGCCGGCGGTGTAGGAAATGCCCTGACTGCCCACTTCGTTGTAGGCGTCCTTGTGGTCGGCGACGTTGTAGATGAAGACCTCGCGGTCCTTGCCGTCCTTCTGCCCCTTGACGAAGTCGCCGATGCAGGTGTTGCCGGTGTATTCGGGCGCGAGCGACGCCGGGTCGGGCAGGCAGGCCTTGACGACCTTGAGCGGCACCACTTCGGAACCGTCGGCGAGCTTGACCGGCTGCTCGGACAGCAGACCGATGTTTTTGAGGACGGTGAAGACATTGATGTAGTGATCGCCAAAGCCCATCCAGAAACGCACGTCGGCGCCGTCCATGTTTTTGGCCAGCGAGTGCACCTCGTCATGACCGCAGAGATAGGCCTTGGAGGGGCCGACCACCGGCAGATCGTAGGTCTTGCCGATCTCGAACATCTTGTTGGTCTGCCACTCGCCGTTCTGCCAGGAATAGACCACGCCGGTGAATTCGCGGAAGTTGATCTCCGGGTCGAAATTGGTCGCAAAATACTTGCCGTGGCTGCCGGCATTGATGTCGACGATGTCGACGTCGGTGACCTTGTCAAAATAATCGTTCTTGGCCAGCGCCGCATAGGCGTTGACGACGCCCGGATCGAAACCGGCGCCGAGGATGACGGTGACGCCCTTCTCTGCGGCCTCGTCGGCGCGCTTCCACTCGTAGTTTCCGTACCAGGGCGGAGTCTCGCAGATCTTGCCCGGCTCCTCGTGGATGGCGGTGTCGATATAGGCGGCACCCGTGTCGAGGCAGGCGCGCATCACCGACATGTTGAGGAAGGCGGTGCCGACATTGATGACGATCTCGGACCCGGTCTGCTTGATCAGCGCCTTGGTGGCCTCAACGTCCATGGCGTCCAGCGCATGGCCTTCGAGCACGCCTTGCTGCTTCATGGCGTTCTTTTCGCCAATCGAGGCAATGATGGCGTCGCATTTCGACTTGGTGCGGGAGGCGATGTGGATGTCGCCGAGCACGTCGTTGTTCTGTGCGCATTTGTGGGCGACCACCTGGGCCACGCCGCCGGCGCCGATGATAAGCACGTTCTTTTTCATGGTGGGACAAACTCCTTCAAGTCCAATCGTCAGAGCCCTCTCCCGCAGTCAGGAGAGGCTTTCTTCGTAGTCCGCATAACCGAATTCACGGACCGTTCTGAGGCTGCCATCCAGTTCGCGGATGGCGATTGACGGCATCTGCACGCCGTTAAACCAGTTTTTCTTGACCATCGTGTAACCGGCGGTGTCCTGGATCGAAATCCGGTCGCCGATTTCGAGCGCTTCGGGAAAATCGAACTCGCCGAATACATCGCCCGCGAGGCAGGACTTGCCGCACACCATGTAACGGTGCGGTCCCGCATCGGGATGCACCTTGGCGCTTTCCCGGTAGATCAGCAGATCGAGAAGATGCGCTTCGATGGAGGAATCCACCACGACAAGATCCTTGCCGTTGAACAGCTTGTCGAGCACCGTGACCTCAAGTGTCGTCGATCTGGTGATCGCGGCTTCGCCCGGTTCGAGATAGACCTGAACGCCGAAATCGCCTGAAAAGCGCTTGAGCCGCTCGGCGAATTTTTCCAGCGGATAGTCCTCGCCGGTGAAGTGGATGCCGCCCCCCAGGCTGACCCACTCGGCCCTTTTCAGAAGCGGGCCGAATTCCTGCTCGATCCTCGAGAGCATGCTGTCGAACAGCTCGAAATCGCCGTTCTCGCAATTGTTGTGGATCATGAAGCCGGAAATCAGATCCATCACCGGTTCGACCCTGGAGATGTCCCATTCGCCAAGCCGCGAGAAGGGGCGGGCGGGGTCGGCCAGATCGAAGGTCGAGGAGGAGACGCCGGGGTTGAGGCGCAATCCCCGGATGATGCCCGCCGACTGGCGCTCGAACCGGGTCAGTTGGCTGATCGAATTGAAGATGATCTTGTCGGCATGGGAGACGACTTCGTCGATCTCGTGGTCGGCATAGGCCACTGAATAGGCATGGGTCTCCTTGCCGAAGCGGGTATGGCCGAGGCGGACCTCGTTGAGTGAGGACGAGGTGGTGCCGTCCATGTAGTCGGCCATGAAATCGAAGACCGACCAAGTGGCGAAGCATTTGAGGGCCAGAAGCGCCTTGGCGCCGGAAAGGTCGCGCAGCTTCGCGATCTTCTCCATATTGGCGCGAAGTCTCGATTTGTCGATCAGGTAGTAGGGGGTCTGAAGCAATGGATTGCTCCTTCTTGCCGGAAACGGGTTCAGGGGCGTGACTACGGACAAGACGAGTGCTTTGCAAGGGCAGCCTCCGATGCAAGCGGTTTGCCTGACCGATGAGAACTTCGCCATGGTTCCGTTCTCTCGCGCCCTGTGTTCTCTGGCCCTGTGTTCTCGGGCAATGGGCAGTGTTTGTCATCTCCGTTCGAAATCGGCATGCGAAGTCCTGGCAAAGGAGCAGTCATATTGCCCAACTCCCGGCCGTGCGGCATGATGATAATCCTGAAAGTACATTGGCAATGCGGGAGATTATCGTGGACCAGCTGCGTATTCTCATTGGCGTGACCTTGTGCCTCCTTTCGGGTGCCCTTCCTGCCCGCGCAGAACCTGTGGACATGCTTTTGTGTTTGGCGGCCGACGTTTCCGAAAGCGTGTCGGAAAGCGAATATGCGCTGCAACGGTTGGGGCATGCCGCGGCGGTGGAGGATCCGGAGGTCGTTCGCGTGATCAGCGGCGGGCTGCACGGGCGGATCGCGATTTCCTATGTCGAATGGGCCGATCAACAGCAGCAGTTCACCGGCGTTGGCTGGCATGTGGTCGGAGACCAGGCTTCGGCCGCCGGTTTTGCCGAGAAGATCCGCCGATCGCCGCCGCCGCCCTGGATCGGCTGGACGGTCCGCAACACCTCGATTGCCGAAGTGATCCGGTTTTGCATGCGCCAGTTTCGCGAGGCGCCGGTCGTGGGAGGCCGCATGGTCATCGATATCTCCTCCGATGGCACCAACAATGTCGGCGGCCGCATCCACGAGGCGCGGGATTTCGCCGTCAGCAACGGCGCGGTCATCAATGCGCTGGCGATCGAGGATGCTTTCGATTCCTTTCCCAACGGCACGCATACGCGCCCCGAGGGCGGGCTTGCCAATTATTTCAGGAGATCGGTGGTCGGCGGGCCGGGCGCATTCGTTCAAGCGGCGCGGGGATATGCCTCGTTCGGCGAGATGATCCGCGAGAAGTTCATTCTGGAGCTTGCGAGCGCGGAGTAGGGGCGGCCAACTTTCAACCACATGCCTTGCGGTTGAGACAGTCTTTTCAGCTCTCCGCCCGGTGCTCTCTCCAGATGATGAAGACGCCGCTGGCTATGATGATCGCCGCACCCAAGAAGGTGAAACCATCCGGGATTTCCGTCCAGAACACCCAGCCCAGAAGCGTGGCCCAGATGATCGCGGTGTAATCGAGCGGGGCGACGACGACCGCGGGCGCCAGCCGGAACGCCTGCGTCATCATGGTCATGCCCGCCGTGCCGAAGATCGCGATGGCGACGAAGAGCCACAGATCCTCGATTCTGATCGGAACCCAGACCAGCGGCACGATGAAGGCGCTGAGAACCGCAGCGGTCCCGGTCATGTAGAGCAGAAGCGTCCACACACTTTCGCGTGAATCGACCCAGCGGGCGCTCAGCATCAAAATGGCGTAGACGAAGGCGGTCGCCACCGGCAACAGCGAGATCGTCTGGAAAGCGGCCGTGCCGGGCCGGATTGCAATCAGGACGCCGACAAAACCTATGATGACCGCCACCCAGCGGCGCCAGCCGACCTGCTCGCGCAGGAAGATGGCTGACAGCGCGGTGATGAACAGCGGCGCAACGAAGATGAGCGCTGTCGCCTCGGCCAGCCCGAGAAACATGATGCTGGTGAAGAACATGATGGTCGCGCCGATCCACAGCGCGCCGCGGAAAAAGTGGGCCAGTGGGCGGTGCGACTTGAGCGCCGCCCTGCCGCCCATTTTGTAGGCGATCAGGATCGCAAAGGGCAGGGCGATCACGTTGCGCATGAACAGGATCTGGAGCGGGGAATAACCGGCGGTCAGCTTCTTGGCGATGGCATCATTGATGCAAAGGCAGGCCACCCCGAGGCACATGAGGATGATGCCCGCAGTGGTGCCGGCGCGGGTGATGTTGAGTGTCGTATGCAAGTCGCTCCCCCCAGTTCTCATGCAACCTATCAGATGTCCGCGCTTTGTCAGTCACAGGTTTTCGCACCTCGTTTTTACCGGGTGATCGGGACCATCGTCGGTTCGAAAGGCCCAAGGGGGCCGTCAGGCGGCGTAGGCATTCATCGTGTGGAGTTCGTATTCGGCCACATCCTCGCCGTTTTGGTTGACGACCGCCACATGCCAGCGGACCTCGCCGTAGTCTTCGGTGCGGCGGGTCTTGCGCTTGACGGTCAGGGCAACCGAAATGGCATCCCCCGGCGAGACCGGCTTCATGAATCTGAGCCCGTCGAGACCGGTGTTTGCCAGCACCGGACCCGGCGAAGGCTCGACGAACAGGCCGGCGGCGAAGGAGAGCAGAAGATAGCCATGGGCGATGCGGCCCGGAAAGAACGGATTGGCCCTTGCGGCCTCCTCGTCCATGTGGGCGTAGAACGTATCGCCGGTGAAATGCGCAAAATGCTCGATGTCCTCGAGCGTCACCGCGCGCGGTCCGGCCTCGATGGTGTCGCCGATTGAAAGCTCGTCAAAGGTCCGGGTGAAGGGATGAGCGGCGGATTTCGGTTTTGACGCACCCTTGGTCCAGGTGCCGGTGATCGAAGACAGGATGTCCGGGCTGCCCTGGACGGCGGTGCGCTGCATGTAGTGCAACACGCCGCGAATGCCGCCGAGTTCCTCGCCGCCGCCCGCCCGCCCGGGACCGCCGTGGAGCATGTGGGGAAGGGGCGAGCCGTGACCTGTCGCCTCCCCGGCGCTGTCGCGGTTGTTCACGTAGATCCTTCCGTGGGCCGCGCCGGTTTCGAGGACAAGCGTTCGCGCGACCTCCGGATCGTGGGTGATCACCGAGGCGACAAGGCTGCCGCGACCGCGGTTCATGAGCCGCGCCGCCTGATCCACGTTGCGATAGGGCATCAGGGTCGATACCGGCCCGAAGGCTTCAGTGGAATGCACGACCTCGGCGGAGTCAGGGTCGTCGCAGACAAAGAGCATCGGCGGCAGGAAGGCGCCCCTGTCTCTGTCCGCGCCGTCGATCTCGAACCTGTCCGGGTCTCCGGTCAGGGTCCGGCATTCCGAGGCGATCCTTCGGGCCTTGTCCAGCACGTCGGCTTTCTGGTCGGCGGATGCGAGAGCGCCCATCCGGGTGGTTTCAAGCGCCGGATCGCCGATGCGAATCCTTGAAAGGCGGTCCGCGATCGCATCTCCCACAGGGCCGAGCATCGCCTCCGGCACGATAATGCGGCGGATGGCGGTGCATTTCTGGCCGGCCTTGGCCGTGATCTCCCGCACCGCTTCCTTGACGAGAATGTCGAATTCCGGGCTTTCGGGTGTCGCGTCGGGACCCAGGACGCTGGCGTTGAGGCTGTCCTGTTCGGCCACGAAACGCACGCTGTTTTCGATCAGGCGCGGATTGGACCGGAGCTTCAGCGCGGTGGCCGCGGAGCCGGTGAAGCCGATCACGTCCTGATAGTCGAGCCGGTCGAGCAGGTCGCCGAGACCGCCGGTGACCAGTTGCACCGCGCCTTCCGGAAGGATGCCCGAAGCGATGATGCGGCGGAAGCACTGCTCGGTCACATGACAGGTCGCCGTGGCCGGCTTGACGATGGCCGGCATGCCCGCGAGCAGGGCAGGGCTCAGTTTTTCCAGCATGCCCCAGACAGGGAAATTGAAAGCATTGATGTGGACCGCAACCCCCTTGAGCGGGGTCGCCACGTGCTGGCCGACGAATGTCCCGCCGCGCGAGAGCACCTCGGTCTCGCCGTCGATGTAGACGTGACCATCCGGCATCTCGCGCCGGCCCTTCGAGGCATAGACGAGCATGGTCGTAATGCCGCCGTCGACATCGATCCTGGCGTCGGGCGTGGTGGCGCCGGTGGTGTGGGACAGGCGGTAAAGTTCGTCCTTGTGTTTGGAAAGCTCGAGCGCCAGTGCCTTGAGCATTTTTGCGCGCTCGTGAAACGTCATCGCCCTGAGCGCCGGGCCGCCTTTCAGGCGTGCGTGATCGAGCAGGACCTGGGTGTCGAGACCTGCGCGTCCTGCCAGCCCGAGCGGATCTCCCGTGACGGCATTTGCAATCCTGCGGCCGCTGTCGTCGGACGGGACCCATTGTCCCGCGACAAAGCTGTTGACGTTGATCAGGCCCATGCTTTCCTCCCTGCGGTCCAAGGGTTTGCATCGAAAACCAACTTGCGAACCGGTTGTTTTATTAATTGACCAACCGGTCGGCTTATGCAACCTTTGTTTTCGGGAGGACCATCGAGATGACTGAACCGGTGCTGACAGATCGGGCCGACGGCGTGCTTGAAATCACGCTCAATCGGCCCGACAGGCTGAATTCCTTCAATGACGACATGCATGCCGCAATGGCGGATGCGCTCAGCCGGGCGGAGACCGACAGGAACTGCCGCGCGGTGCTTCTGACCGGAGCGGGCCGGGGGTTCTGCGCAGGCCAGGATCTCGATGCCCGCAATCCGGACAGGATGGATGGCCCGCCGGATCTCGGTGAGACGCTCGAGCGGTTCTACAACCCGATGATCCGCCGCATCCGGGGTCTCGCAAAACCCGTTCTCTGCGCCGTCAACGGCGTTGCGGCCGGGGCGGGGGCAAATCTGGCGCTTGCCTGCGACATTGTTCTGGCCGCGCGGAGTGCGAAATTCATCCAGTCCTTTGCCCGGGTGGGCCTCATTCCCGACGCCGGCGGATCCTGGATGCTGCCGCGGCTGATCGGTGAGGCGCGCGCCAAGGCCATTGCGATGACCGCGGAGCCGGTCACGGCCGAAAGGGCGGAACACTGGGGCATGATCTGGCGATCCGTCGATGACGCAGAACTGATGACCGAGGCGCGGAACCTTGCAGCCCGCCTCGCCGCCGGCCCGACTTTCGGGCTTGGCCTGATGAAGGACCTGATACAGCAGGCCGCCGGTCATGGTCTCGATGCGCATCTCGACATCGAGGCGCAGTATCAGCGTGCGGCAGGGCGTTCGCCCGACTACGCCGAGGGTGTGCGTGCGTTTCTCGAAAAACGCGAACCAAGGTTCGGGGGCGGCGAATGAGCGAACTGTCCGCCCAGGAGCGTGCGGAACGCTCGGCAGCCGCCATGTGGGAGAACGATCATGCGAGCCAGGCTTTCGGCATGACAGTCGAAGCCGTCGGACCGGGACAGGCGACGTTGTCGATGGTGGTGCGCAAGGACCATCTCAACGGTCACGGATCGTGCCATGGCGGGGTGATCTTCACGCTCGCCGACAGCGCTTTCGCGTTCGCCTGCAACAGTCACAACACGCTGACCGTGGCTCAGCAGTGCTCGGTGGTTTTCGCGGCGCCCGGACGCGAGGGCGACCGGCTGGTCGCCAGTGCGCGGGAAGTGACGCTGGCAGGCCGCTCCGGCGTCTATGACGTCACGGTCGCGCGCGGCGACGGCACGGTGATTGCGGAGTTCCGCGGATTGTCGCGCACCGTTTCGGGAACCCATTTCGACGAGGGGACCGGTTGACCGGACCGCGGGTGAAGACCGGCCGTTCGAGGGAGAAGCCTGACGGCGCGCCTCTATCGGCCATCGATAGTGTTGGAGGACATCATGCTTGATTTGACCCCGGACCGGGCCAGTCTCGATCCGATCGAGATTGCCTCGCGCGACGAGATTTCGGCGTTGCAGCTCAAGCGGCTCAAATGGTCGCTGCGCCATGCCTACGAGAACGTTCCGCACACGCGCGCCGCTTTCGAAGCCAGGGGTGTGCATCCGGACGATCTCGAAACGCTCAAGGATCTGTCGAAGTTTCCGTTCACGACCAAGCTCGATCTGAGGGACACCTATCCCTTCGGTCTTTTTGCGGTTCCGCGGGAGCAGGTCGTGCGCGTGCACGCCTCTTCCGGCACCACCGGAAAGCCGACAGTCGTGGGATACACGGCAGGCGACATCGACCGCTGGTCGAACCTGGTCGCCCGCTCGATACGCGCTTCCGGAGGCCGGCCGGGCGACATCGTCCATGTGTCCTATGGCTACGGGCTGTTTACCGGCGGGCTCGGTGCGCATTACGGAGCGGAACGGCTCGGCTGCACCACGGTTCCGGTGTCGGGCGGCATGACAGAGCGGCAGGTTTCGCTGATCAACGATTTCAAGCCGCAAGTGATCATGGTGACGCCGTCCTACATGCTGTCGATCCTGGACGAGTTTCGACGCCAGGGCCTCGATCCGCGTGACAGCTCGCTTGCGGTCGGGATTTTCGGTGCGGAGCCCTGGACGAATTCGATGCGGACCGAGATCGAGCAGGCTTTCGACATGCATGCGGTCGATATTTACGGCCTGTCGGAAATCATGGGACCGGGCGTTGCCAACGAGTGCGTGGAATCCAAGGATGGGCTTCACATCTGGGAGGATCATTTCTATCCGGAAATTATCGACCCGGTGACCGGCGAGGTTCTTCCCGATGGCGAGATCGGGGAACTGGTTTTCACCACGCTGACAAAGGAAGCCCTGCCGATGGTGCGCTACCGGACGCGGGATCTCACCCGTTTGCTGCCGGGCACGGCGCGCTCGATGCGGCGGATGGAAAAGATCACAGGGCGTTCGGACGACATGATCATCCTGCGCGGCGTCAATGTGTTCCCCACCCAGATCGAGGAGCAGATCCTCAAGTGTTCGGGTCTTGCGCCGCATTTCCAGATCGAGCTGTCGCGCAAGGAGCGGCTTGACGAGATGACCGTCAATGTCGAGAGCACGGATCAGGCCGCAGCCGAGGAGGCGCGTGCGGCCTCCGCCCGGGAACTGGCCCACCACATCAAGAGCGTCGTGGGTGTGACCGCGCGGATCAACGTGAGCGAACCGGGCCGGGTGGCGCGATCCGAAGGCAAGGCCAAGCGCGTGGTCGACAACCGCGACAAGGAGTAACCACTTGGCCCGAACGATTGCCAAAGACCATGAGGCGAAGCGCCAGGCGATCCTGAAGACCGCGGCGGTCTTTTTTGCAAGGCACGGCTTCGACCGTGCGTCCATGGGCAAGCTGGCGGAGGCCTGCGGCGTCTCCAAGGCGCTGATCTATCACTATTATCCGTCGAAGGATGCACTCCTGTTCGACATTCTGGACACGCATCTGACAGCTTTGGCCGAAGTGGTGGAGGATGCGGCGGGTGCAGAAGACGGCGCGGCGCAGGCGCGCTTGCGCCTTGTCATCAAGGCGGTGCTGCTCGCCTATCGCGACTCCGATGCCGAGCACAAGGTGCAGCTCGATGCGCTGTCCTCCCTGCCCGAGGAAGACCAGAAGCATTTGCGCGCAGTTCAGCGCCGCATGGTTGCCGTGATGTCGGACTGCATTCGCGCTGTGGCGCCGGAACGGTTCTCCGCGCGGCCCGAACTCGTCGTTCCGGTGACGATGTCGGTGTTCGGGATGCTCAACTGGTTCTACCTCTGGCACAAGCCGGGAGGTCCGGTGGATCGGGACGCCTATGCGAATATCGTCACCGATCTGGTGCTCGGGGGCGTGCCTGCACTGTGTATGGGGGACGCAGCCAAGGGCAGGGGATCGTTTGACGGGTAGCGCACTTTCCGGCGTTTTGTTCCGTCCTGCAGCTCAGTCGAAGGAGCGGGCGTAGATCGCCTGGGACACCTCGTCTGCCGTTTTCAGTGTGCGTACGATCAGGGGGACGAGAACAGCCAGCGGATTGCGGCCGAGACCGCGGGCATGCTGGGCTTGCCGGACTTCGGCAAGCACGCTCCGGACGAGCGGGATGAACCGGAAACAAAGCGAAATCGCCAGCGCGATGCGCGCCTTCGGCACCCAGTCCGGCGCGTATCTCAAGACCGAGTGAATGCCCTCGACGAACTCGGAGGAGGTCGTGGTCAGCGTCACCAGCGTTGCAGCCAGGATCATCACCGCGAAACGGCCAACGACGAAACCGGCGAGGGAAACATCGTTGAGGTAGATCTGCGCGGCGAAAATCGCTGCGAGAATCCACAGGGCCGGCTTGAGCGCGCCGAGCGCGTGGACCGGACGCAGCCCGGCTGCGCCGAAGCCCGCGATCACAAGCATGGCGGCCAGAAGCAGAAACGTCCACCCTTCGAAAACGAACAGCGCGGTGCAGATTGCGGCCAGGGCCACGATCTTGACCGCAGGACGGGCGCGATGGATCGGGCTGTCGCCGAAAACGTAGAGATCGGTCAGCATTTCGACCTGTCGACATAGCCGGCGATGACCGGTTCTGGGCGGCCGTCGTCGATGATATCGCCATTCTCGAAATGCAGGATGCGGTCGAACCCTGCCAGCAGGTCGAGATCGTGGGAGACCACCACGATCGGCTGATCAAGTTCGGCGAGTGTCGACATCAGCCGCTGCTTGTTCCATAGGTCGAGCAGGGTTGTGGGCTCGTCGAAAACGATCATGCGCGGCTGCATCGCAAGCACGCCGGCGAGGGCGACCAGTTGCTTTTCACCGCCGCTGAGTTGATGGGTCAGCCGGTTGCGCAAGTGCCCGATGGCAAGCCGGTCAAGCACCTCGTCGACCCGCTCGCTGATTTCGGATTTCGGCAGTTTCAGGTTCTTCAGGCCGAATTCGAGATCCTCGGTCACGATGGGGTAGACGATCTGGTTGTCGGGGTTCTGGAAAACGAAGCCGACATGCCGGCGCAACTCATCCGAACCGGTGGCGCCCGCAAGCCGGACTTCGCCGCGGCTCGGCTTCTCGATCCCGTTGAAAAGCCGCGCAAAGGTGCTCTTGCCGGACCCGTTGCGCCCGATGATCCCGACCCGGCGTTCGGTGATGGACAGGTTGATGCCGCGCAGGATCGCATGGCCGTTCTTTTCGACCCAGACGTCTGAAAAGCGGATCATGACGGACTTTCCGGTACGGGATCTGGCTTCCGCGGCCAGTTCATTTCCGGGGCGTGATGATCGGATAGGAGCGCTTGACCGTCACCATGATGGCGGCGGCGATCAGGGCCTTGATGATGTCACCCGGAACGAAAGGCAGGGACCCCGCGAAGGCGGCCCCAATGGTGATTTTGGCAACATAGGCGCTCCACGGAATGCCGATCGCATAGAGAAGAACCACGCCTCCGCAAATGCAGATCAGGAATGCAAGGATGAAATTGAGCCTGTGCCAGAGCTTTTCGGTGAGATGGCCGATCGCGAACGCGGCCGCGATCCACCCGACGAGATAGCCCGCCGTGGGTCCGAAGAACACGCCCAGGCCGCCGCGTCCACCGGAAAGCAGCGGCAGGCCGATGGCGACGAGGACCAGCAGCAGCACAACCGCAAGACTTCCCCGTCTGGCGCCGAGGATTCCGCCCGCCAGCATCACGCCGAGGGACTGGGCGGTGATCGGCACCGCCACCACGGGAAGGGTGATCGGTGGAAAGACCGCGAGCGCGGCAATGATGGCGGCAAAAAGTGCGATGAAGACAACGTCACGGGTTTGCATGGGGTGTTTACCTCGGGTTGAGCCGTGATTTCGATTGGGGACTGAAGGTTGACCGGCTCGGTGATCAATCGGGACCGTGAATGCGGCGTTATAACCCATTGCGCGGTCAAGCGCCGTTTTTTTGCCGACAACCCACAAAAAATGGGCCGGGTTCGATTCCCGCCCATCCTTGCCTTGGAGAGGGCTCGATAGGCCATAACGGGTTCGTTGGCAGCCCAAATGGCGCAAAACCGGGCGGAATCCCTCACATCACCGCTGAGAGAGCCGTAGCGGAACCCGAAGCCCGGATGGTGTTTTCGGCGCTGCCAGCAAATCAATCAGGGCGGAAGCTTGCAACACCGCCAGCGAGACGCATAATCAGCCCTGCACGCGGGGGAAGCACCCGCATGCCAGGCCGTTTTGATGTCCCGGGCCAGTTCCGACGGACATCCAGGAATGCATTTTGGCGCCGTGGAGGCGGCGCCCAACGGAGGAAAAAGAATGAAAAAATTGACACTGCTGGCCGCTGGCGCACTGCTTGCGCTTTCGGCGACCGCCACCACGGCGCAGGACGCCAAGGACTATGTTCTCAACACCGCATCGACCGGGGGAACCTATCACCCCGTTGGCACGGCGATTTCCACGCTGACGAAGGTCAAGCTGCTTCCGAAGGAAGGCTTCAGCCTGACAGCGGTCAATTCCGCCGGGTCGGGCGCGAACGTTCAGGCGATGGGCGCGGGGACCGCCGACTTCGCCATTCTTCAGGGGCTTTACGGATCCTACGCCGCAACCGGCACGGGTCCGATCACCGAGCCACAGGAAAACCTGCGGTCGGTGACCATGCTGTGGCAGAATGTCGAGCAGTTCGTCGTCGCCGCCGAACATGTGAAATCCGGGACCGTAAGCGATCTCGTGGAACTCAAGGGAATGTCCGCCGGCATGGGCAGCCAGAACTCGGGCACAATCGGGTCCAACAGGGTGCTTCTGGAAGGACTCGGCATCAACATCGACGAGGATTTCGAGCTGGTCTATGCCGGATACGGACCGACCACCGACGCCATGGCCAATGGCCAGGTTGTTGCCGCCGGCATTCCGTCCGGTCCGCCGACCGGCGCGATCACCAAGCTGATGGCGTCCAATGAAGGCAAGTTCGCCGTGCTCGACGTGACCGAGGAGGAACTGGCGAAAATGGACGGCGGACGCGACCTCTGGGTTCCCTACACCATCGCCGCCGGGACCTATCCGGGTCAGGAAAACGACATCAACACCATTGCCCAGCCGAACTTTCTGGCGGTCAATGCGAGCGTGGATGATGAGCACGTCTATCTGCTCACCAAGACCATGTACGAGAATCTCGGCTTCCTGACGGCCATCCATCCGGCGACCAAGGTGATGGCCGTGGAGCAGGCCATGGCCGGCCTGCCGGTTCCGCTGCATCCGGGGGCTGCGCGCTACTACAAGGAAGTCGGTCTCGACATCCCCGAGCGTCTCATGAAGTAGGCTCGAGCATTCGATCATCGTTGGCGGGGGAACATCCCCCGCCTTCGTCATCACCGCCCGCAGCAGACAGGGACATTCGTCACCATGAACTCTCACGGGGCAACGCCGACCGGTTCCCCGGACGACGATCGCGCATTCTGGCTGGCGTCGCTGCCACCGGGACGCGATCCGGTCCGGATGGTTGTCGTCGTTTTCGCCATTTGCTTTGCGCTGTGGCACATCGCCACCAACATCTGGCTCAACGAGCCGGGGCTGTGGCAGAACGCGATTCATTTTGCGGGGTTCGCGTTTCTGGCGGCCGTTACTCTCAGCCCTTTCGGCAGCAGGGCCGGCAAGGGCTGGGCGATCGCGCTCGATCTGCTCTACGGGCTGGCGATCGCGGGCGCGGCGCTCTGGGTGGCCTATGCGGAAAACGGCATCTATGCGCGTACGCTCGCGGTCACCGGGCAGTCCTGGCAGTTCAGTTGGATCGACTGGGCGGCGGGCGGACTGCTGGTCTTCGCCGCACTCGATCTCTCCCGCCGGGTCTCGGGCTGGGTGATCCCGGTGCTGGTCATTGTCTCCCTGTCCTACATTCTCTTCCTCGGCAGCCATCTTCCCGGCGTGTTCCGAGCGGCCAGCCTGCCGCCAAACGACGTGCTGTTCAGAACGCTCTACAATGACGAGGGCATGTTCGGCATCCTTGCCAGCATCTCCTCGACAAACATCACGCTTTTCATGATCTTCGGCGGTTTTCTGGTGGCCTCCGGCGCAAGCGATTTCGTCATCGAATTGTCGAAGGTGGTGGCTGGACGGACCCGCGGCGGAGCGGCTTTCGTGGCGGTGCTGTCTTCGGCGCTGACAGGCACGATCAGCGGCTCGGCGATCGCCAATACCGCCTCCACCGGGGTGATCACCATCCCGCTGATGAAATCGAACGGATTCCGCCCGCGCTTTGCCGCGGGCGTCGAAGCCGCCGCCTCGACCGGCGGGCAGTTGATGCCGCCGATCATGGGCGCAGGCGCCTTCGTGATGGCGAGCTACACCTCGATCCCCTATTCGACGATCGTGTCGCTTTCGATCGTGCCTGCGCTTCTCTACTTCGTTTCGGTCGCCTTCATCGTCCGGATCGAAGCGGTCAAGCACCAGGTGGGCGAAGGCATCGACCTGGCGGTCAATCGCGGCAAACTCGTTTCCGGCGGTCTGGTCTTCATCATTCCGCTCGGCGTGATGATCTACCTGCTGATGAGCGGCGTCACGCCGAGCTATGCGGCCTCATGGGCGATTGCTGCGCTGGTGGGGGTGTCGTGGCTGGTTTCGCTGCTCGCAAGAGTGATCGGCTCGCAAGCTTTCGAGCCCGTGCAAATGGGGCCGGCCAAGATCAGCGAAGCCTTGCTGATCGGCATCAAGTCTTCCGTCATGACCGGCATCTTGCTGGTGACCATCGGGATCATGAACAACGCCATTGTGACCAGCGGCATCGGCAACGGATTTTCGCTGATGATCGCGCAATGGTCGGGCGGTTCGCTGGTCGTCGCCATCCTGTTGATCGGACTTGCCTCGCTTGTGCTGGGCATGGGGCTCCCGGTCACCGCCGCCTACATCATCCTTGCGATCCTGACAGCGCCGGCGCTCGCGGGGATCCTTGCGGACGGCATCATTATCGACCAGCTGGTTCAGGGGATCAGCGATCCGGCGAAATCCGCGTTCTTCATGCTGGTCGACAGTCCGCACGCGGCAAAGGTTGCGACCGGCATGCTGCGTGAGGAGGCTATTGAATTGCTCGCGGCGATGCCGTTCGAGCTTTCGATCACTGTGCGCCCGCTGCTTGTCGACCCGGTCACGCAGACGGCCTTCCTGCTCACGGCCCATTTGATCATCTTCTGGCTCAGCCAGGACAGCAATGTCACGCCGCCGGTGTGCCTTGCAGCATTCACGGCGGCGGGCATAGCCGGTTCGAAACCGATGGCGACGGGATTCGAGAGTTGGAAGATTGCCAAGGGGCTTTACATCGTGCCGCTGATGTTTGCCTACACCCCGCTGCTCACCGGGACCTTTACGGAGATCGTTCAGATCGGTTTCTTCGCGCTGTTCGGGATCTACGCCACAAACGCGCTGATCCAGAGATATGCCGAAGGGCCGCTTACGCCGCTGCTCTATCTCATGATCATCGCGGGCGCCGTCGGCGCCTATTGGCCGCTCAACTGGACGGCAAACCTGGCAGGCGCGGCGCTGGTGGTCGCGGCGATCTATCTTTCGGCGCGGCGCGCGCGGTCCGTGCGGACCGAGAAAACCGCCTAGATCTTTGTCCGGGCGCGGGAGCGGCAATTGATCCCCTTGCCTTGCGGCTGCGTAAAGTGTCCATGTAGCGCTTTACCGGGCTCGCTGGGCGGTCCTTAATGCGGGCTTGCAAGAGACTGCGGGCGCAGCCGCCGGGATGGTGCGGCACAGACGGGGGATGACGGCATGGGCAGGTTTTCATTTCCGATGGCGCAAGGGCGTGCGGAGGCCCTGGGCGAGATTCATGCGCGGCCGTTCGCGCTGGTCGGAAAATCGCGTGTCATCTTTCACCTGGCCTTTCTCACCGAAGGCGGATCTGTGGTCGATCATGCGGTGCTTGCGGGACTTGCGCGCGCCCGCGGGGTTGCTGCGCCGAGCCGCGAGGCCGCCCATTTCGCCATGGGCTGGGGGCAGGGAACGCTGCGCTGGGAGCGGCATACTGAATTTTCGACATATTTCTGGGATGCACCCGCGCCAAAGAATTTCGGAGAGGGGCTCGATACCCACCCATTCGGCGACCAGTTCTCTCCGCCGGGAAACCTGATTGCCGGGATCCGTCTGGAAGTCAGGCCGGAATCCGAGGAAACCAAGGCGGCGCTCGACAGCTTCGATCCGACCAGCCTGTGCCTGAGCGAGGTCAAGGACGGTCAGGCGATGATTGCGACCGATTTTCGGCAGGATGGCGACGGGCTCACCCGCATTCTGGTGATCGACAAGGGCATGACGGATGCCGGGCGCGGGGCGGTGGTGCAGCGGCTTCTCGACATCGAGACCTATCGGACGCTCGCGGCTCTGGGCCTTTCGCTCGCGCGTTCGCTTTCGCCTGAAATGAGAAGGATCGAGGACGGTCTGACGAAGATTACCCAGGGCATGAAGGCCGGCGCGCGCGAAAACGCCGACAGCCTGCTGGCCGACATCACCGCGCTGGCGGCGGAACTCGAAGCCAACGCCGCGCTCAGCCTTTACCGGTTCGGCGCGAGCCGGGCTTATTACACGATCGTGCGCGAACGCATCGCCTCGCTCAACGAGGCGGCGCAGCCGGGCTTCGAGACCATTGGCGCCTTTCTCGAAAAGCGGCTCGCGCCTGCGATGCGGACCTGCCAGTCGATCGAGGAGCGCCAGGCCAACCTTTCGCGAAAGCTCTCCCGCGCCACGGCGCTGCTCAGAAGCTGGATCGATGTTGAACTGGAACGGCAGAACAGCGACCTGCTGAGTTCGATGAACCGGCGGGTCAAGCTGCAACTGCGCATGCAGCAGACCGTGGAGGGCCTCTCGGTGGCTGCGATCTCCTACTATATCGTCGGACTGTTCGGATACCTCGCCAAGCCGCTCGACACGCTCGATCTGCCGGTCAAGTCCGGCATGATTTCGGCATTCTTCGTGCCTGTCGCCATCGGATTTACATGGATGGTGGTCAGATCCATCCGCAAGGGACATGTGGTCGAGGACAAAGCCGAGCAAGCCAGCGGGAAAAAGCCGGGCCTGGACGGCTGAACGATCGGGAAACTCGCCGAAGTAGAACCGCCCCGCACAAGGCGGGGCGGTGTTTTTGCGTCGAATATCAGAAATCCATGCCCGATGGCATTGCCGGGCTTGCTGCTTCCTTCTTGGGTCTTTCGGCGATCATGGCTTCCGTGGTCACCAGAAGGCCCGCAACGGACGCGGCATCCTGAAGTGCGGTGCGCACCACCTTGGCCGGGTCGATCACACCCATCTTGAAGAGATCGCCATACTCGTTGGTCTGGGCGTTCCAACCCCAGGCGAGATCGGTCTTCTCGCGCAGCTTGCCGACGATGATCGAGCCTTCGGCGCCTGAATTCTCGGCGATCTGGCGCACCGGAGCCTCGATGGCGCGGCGGATGATGTCGATGCCCATGCGCTGGTCGTCATTTGCGAAGCTCAGCGAATCCAGGGCGCCGGTTGCGCGGAGCAGAGCAACGCCGCCTCCGGGCAGAATGCCTTCCTCGACGGCGGCACGCGTTGCGTGCAGGGCGTCGTCGACGCGGTCCTTCTTCTCCTTGACCTCGACCTCGGTCGCACCGCCGACGCGGATGACCCCGACGCCGCCAGCGAGCTTTGCAAGACGCTCCTGCAGCTTCTCACGATCGTAGTCGGACGAGGTTTCCTCGATCTGGGCCTTGATCTGGGCAATGCGGCCGTCGATCTCGCTGCGCGCGCCGGCGCCGTCGATGATGGTGGTGTTTTCCTTGTCGACCGTGACCTTCTTGGCGCGGCCGAGCATGTCGAGGGTGACGTTTTCGAGCTTGATGCCGAGATCCTCGGAGATGACCGAGCCGCCGGTGAGGACTGCAATATCCTGCAACATGGCCTTGCGGCGGTCGCCGAAGCCCGGAGCCTTGACGGCAGCGATCTTGAGGCCGCCACGCAGCTTGTTGACGACGAGGGTTGCAAGGGCTTCGCCCTCGACGTCCTCGGCCACGATCAACAGCGGTTTGCCGGACTGAACCACGGCTTCGAGAACCGGCAACATGGCCTGAAGGTTGGAGAGCTTCTTCTCGTGGATCAGGACATAGGGTTCATCAAGCTCGACACGCATCTTGTCCTGGTTGGTGACAAAATAGGGGGAAAGATAGCCCCGGTCGAACTGCATGCCTTCGACCACTTCGAGTTCCGTTTCGGCGGTCTTGGCTTCCTCGACCGTGATCACACCGTCGTTTCCGACCTTCTGCATGGCTTCGGAAAGATAACGGCCGATTTCGGTGTCCCCGTTTGCCGAGATGGTGCCCACCTGGGCGATCTCGTCATTGTTGGAGATCTTTCGGGCGTTTTTCTTGAGTTCCGCGACCACCGCGTCGACAGCCATGTCGATGCCGCGCTTGAGGTCCATCGGGTTCATGCCGGAGGCAACGGCCTTTGCGCCTTCGCGAACGATGGACTGGGCCAGCACGGTCGCGGTGGTGGTGCCGTCGCCGGCCAGATCATTGGTCTTGGAGGCGACCTCCCGCAGCATCTGCGCGCCCATGTTTTCGAACTTGTCCTCAAGTTCGACTTCCTTGGCGACCGAGACGCCGTCCTTGGTGATGCGCGGTGCGCCGAAGGACTTGTCAATGACGACGTTGCGTCCCTTCGGGCCGAGCGTAACCTTTACGGCATTGGCGAGAATATCGACGCCGCGGAGCATCCGCTCACGCGCGTCGGTGTGAAACTTGACGTCTTTTGCAGCCATCTTCCGTTCCTTTCACGTTTCAGGATCAACACAAACCGATCAGGCGGCAGCGCGCACTGCGGCGTCGGACTGAAGGATGCCCATCACGTCGGACTCCTTCATGATCAGCAGCTCCTCGCCGTCGAGGCGGATCTCTGTGCCCGACCACTTTCCGAAGAGAACGCGGTCGCCGATCTTGACGTCGAGCTCGGTCACCTGGCCCTGTTCGTTGCGGGCGCCCGGGCCAACTGCGAGAACTTCGCCTTCCTGCGGTTTTTCCCTGGCCGTGTCTGGAATGATGATGCCGCCCCTGGTGCGTTCGTCGCTTTCGATGCGGCGAACAAGGATGCGGTCGTGCAAGGGTTTGAACTTCATGCTTTCCTCCTGGACAAACACAAATTGAACTCCCACTCCCGGCCCCACCATGGAACCGGGATGCCGAGCCTCGTGTCAAAGCGCCCGGCGGCTTATGATCTGGTTTGCGTGAAACACCTTTTCAAGAGCTTTGCCGCAAAAAATTAGCACTCATTGAAAGTGGCTGCTAACATGCTGATAACGTGAATTAAATTGCAATTTACTGCTTGCCCGACCGGGTGTTTTTTGGTGTCATTTGAAGCGTCACAGAACAGGAGGTTTCACGGATCATGACTTCATCCGAGTTCGAACGGCAGATCGAGGGCTATGGGCTGACGACAGCGCATATTCTCTACCGGCTCCCCGATTTCCAGTCGTTGCTTCAGACCTATGTCTGGCAGGACTACGACCTGGCCCCGGATTTCCCGGAAATGCGCAAGTTCCTCGATTTCTGGGAAGACACGCTGGACGGGCGTTTGCATTCGGTGCGCTACACGCACAAGCGGCTGATCGGACCAAACGAGTGGAAGCGGGTGGACGGGGAAATCCTCCTGAACTGACCGTGCTTCTTCGCACGCAGTACGGGACCCGTTTGGAGCGTGGACGTGTCTGGAGCCGCCGGAATCAGACGGAGACGGCGGCGCGGATGCCGGCCGCGCAGTAGCGGATGAGCGGATCGGCCAGTGCATCCATATCTGTGACTTGGTCCGGCGCCGCGTCCGCCAGTTCCTCGATGCGCCAGCGCGAAGTGGACACAGACAGCATTGCCGAGACCGAGAAGACGAAGGTCACCGCAATGGCCCCGCGCTTCGCCCCGGGAAACAGTGCGGCGATCTCGTCGATGAAAATCCCGGCGGTGGGATCGAACAACCGCTGCGAGATGTGCCGCCAGCGCCGGTCGGCGGACACCATGGCCACAAGCCGGGCATAGGCAAGCCATTGCGCATCGTCGGCGGCCTTGTCGAGATAGGGCCGGACGAAGGCCGAGAGGACCGCCTCCAGAGTCAACGGACCGCCATTCGTCCTGGCCTTACCAAGCGCCGCGATGCGCAACTCCGCAAGTTCCGAAGCGCGGCGTTCGATCACCTTTTCGAAGAGGGCTTCCTTGCCGCCATGGTGAAAACTGACGGAGGCAATCTGAGCGCCTGCCGCCGCCGCGATGTCCCGAACCGAAGCTCCGTCATAGCCGCGTTCAGCGAACAGCCGCTCGGCCGCGTCAAGAAGCTTGCCCGCCGTGACAAGGGCGCGTTTGGACGTGGCGCGACGACGCATGCGTTCGGGGGCGGCGGGAGGCGGTTTCGTGGCGGTCATGATTCATCTTGCCTTAATTAGAACGATCGTTCAATATTAGGCGGAGGATGGAAAAGCGCCGGATCCAGGGAGGGGACAGTTGACCAGACAATCCAGTCCGGCAGCCGCCGGCAAGGTGGATGAGCGCTTTGCGTTGATCGGGGCCGGGCCGATGGGGCTCGCCGCTGCCAAGACTCTGCTCGAGCAGGGCGTCGACTTTCAGGGTTTCGAGATCCACAGCGATGTCGGCGGCCTTTGGGATATCGACGGTCCGAAATCGACCATGTACGACACGGCGCACCTGATTTCCTCCAAGCGGATGACGGAGTTTACCGATTTTCCGATGGACGGGGATGTCGCCGAATATCCCTCCCACCGCGAACTCAAGCATTATTTCCGGTCATTCGCGGACCATTTCGGATTGCGGGAGCGCTACCTGTTCAACACGGAAGTGGTGTCCGCCGAGCCGCTTGGCGCGTCGGGCGACGGGTGGCGTCTTGTGTGGCGCGATGGCGACGGCAATGAGCACCAGGGCGTGTTCGCCGGTCTGTTGATCGCCAATGGCACCTTGTCGGAACCGAACATGCCCGAGTTTCCCGGGGCCTTCGAGGGGGAGCTTCTTCATTCGAGCCGGTACCGGAACCCGACCGTCTTTGCGGGCAAGCGGGTGCTGATCATCGGCGCGGGCAACTCGGGATGCGATATCGCGGTGGACGCGATCCATCACGGAGCAAGCTGCGACCTGTCGATGCGCAGGGGGTACTACTTCGTCCCGAAATACATTTTCGGCCGGCCGGCGGATACGATGGGAGGCGCAATAAAGCTGCCGATGTGGCTCAAGCGCAGGATCGACGGAATGATCCTGAAGTGGTTTGCCGGAGACCCGTCGAAATACGGCTTCCCGAAACCGGACTATGCACTTTACGAATCCCACCCCGTGGTCAATTCGCTGATCCTGTTTCATGCCGGACATGGCGATCTGACGATCCGTCCGGATATCGAGCGGTTCGAGGGCCGCACGGTCCATTTCAAGGACGGAAGCAAGGCCGATTACGATCTTGTTCTGGCGGCCACGGGCTACAAGCTGCATTACCCGTTTGTCGAGAAAGGCCTGCTCAACTGGCAAGGGGATGCGCCGCACCTGTTTCTGAATTGCATGCATCCCGAACGGGACGATCTTTTCGTGCTGGGCATGGTGGAGGCGTCAGGGCTCGGCTGGCAGGGGCGTCACGAACAGGCGGAGATGGTTGCGCGCTACATTGCCGGCTTGCGACAGGGGACGGCAGCGGCCCACGCGTTGAAGGCTGAAAAGGCTGCCGGTTTCGAACGTGCGACCGGCGGCATGTCCTATATCGACCTTCCCCGGATGGCCTATTACGTCGACAAGGCAACCTATCGCAAAGCAGTGACCAGCCGGACCGAAGCGCTGAAGAAGGATGCGGCATGACCGATATCGATGACGTCATGCTCAATTTCAGCCCCGCGGGGCTGATGGTGCTCAACGCGATCCTTTCGATCGTGATGTTCTCCATTGCGCTCGATTTGAGGCCGAGCGATTTCCGCGCATTGATGCGGGCGCCGAAACCTTTGTTCACCGGTCTGATTTCGCAATTCCTGGTGCTTCCCGCGCTGACATTCGCGATGCTGCTCGCAACCAATCCGCGCCCGTCGATCGCGCTCGGGCTGATCCTGGTGGCGGCGTGTCCGGGCGGAAACATCTCCAATTTCATCACCCATCGGGCCGGCGGGAATTCGGCGCTATCGGTTTCAATGACCGGCATTGCAACGGTTGCAGCGCTTGTGCTGACGCCGTTCAATGTGGCGCTCTGGGGCAATCTCTACGCGCCGACGCGGGATCTGTTGCGCCAGACATCGCTCGATCCGGTCTCGATCGCGGTGACGGTGTTCTTCATGCTGATCCTGCCGCTGATCCTCGGGGTGATGCTGAATGCAAACAGGCCGGCGGTCGCCGCGCGAATCCGCAAGCCGATGCAATGGCTGTCGATGGCAATCTTCATTGCATTCATCGTTGTAGCACTTGCCGCGAACTGGGGCTTTTTCCTTTCCTTTGCCGGCGCGGTCGCCGGACTGGTGATCCTGCACAATGCGCTCGCTCTGGGGGGCGGTTATCTCACGGCCACGCTTGCACGGTTGTCGGATTACGATCGCCGGGCGATTGCCATTGAAACCGGGATACAGAATTCCGGTCTCGGCCTGGTGCTGATCTTTGCCTTCTTCGGCGGATTGGGCGGCATGGCGGTCGCAGCGGCCTTCTGGGGGATCTGGCATGCAATCAGCGGGCTTGTGCTCGCCCATGTCTGGTCGCGCCGGGAGGCCAAACGATGAGACGCGTGCTGGTGACAGGCGCCGCAGGCGCGGTCGGGCAGGCGTTGCTTGGCGAACTCACGGAATCAGGTGTCGAGACTCTCGCCACAGACATTCGGCGTCCGGACGATCTGCCACCGGGGACGGCGTTCGAAATTCTGGATGTGCGCGGCGCCGATGCGATGCGAATTGTCGGTGAATTCAAGCCCGACGTGATCGTGCATCTGGCGTCGATCGTGTCGCCGACGCGGGAAATGACACGGGAGTTTGCCCATGATGTCGATGTGGGCGGTACGCAAAACATCGTGGAGGCGACGCTGCATCACGGGGTGAAGCGGCTGGTGGTGACGTCGTCGGGCGCGGCATATGGCTACCATGCCGACAACCCGGTCCCGCTGAAGGAAAGCGATCCGGTGCGCGGCAACAGGGAATTCGCCTATTCCGATCACAAGCGGCAGGTGGAAGAGATGCTTGCTGCGACAAGGTCTTCGCATCCTGATCTCGAGCAGGTCATTTTTCGTGTGGGCACGGTGCTGGGCGAGGGGCTGGAGAACCAGATCACTGAATTGTTCCACCGCGACCGCCTGATTGCCGTGCACGGCAGCGAAAGCCCCTTCGTGTTCATCTGGACGCGTGACCTGGCGCGCATCCTCGCGCGTGCGGTCAGCGATGGGCCAAGCGGGATATTCAATGTGTGCGGAGACGGAGCGATGTCGGTTCACCAACTCGCCAGGGAGTTGGACAAGCCTGTGATGAGCCTGCCCGCCTGGCTTCTCAAGGCGGCATTGGCCGTGGCCCGGCCGTTGCGGCTGACCCGCTACGGCCCCGAGCAGGTCCGGTTTCTGCAGTATCGGCCCGTGCTCGACAATTCCGCGCTCAAGACCGTTTTCGGCTACCGGCCCGAATTGTCGAGCGAACAGACGTTCCGGCTCTGGCAGAAGGCTGCGGGATTGTGAGCCGGGTCGCGGTGATCACCGGCGGCGCCGGCGGCCTCGGCCAGGCCTTCGCCGCAATGCTGGTGAAACAGGACTGGCATGTGGTGCTGGTCGATCTGCCTGCAGCACTCGATGCCTTGCCCGAACAGGGGCAGGCGGTTGAGTGCGTGGCGTGCGACCTGACCGATGATGCCGCCGTTGAGCGTGAGTGCGCAGGGATCGTATCCCGCCATCCGGCGATCGATCTGGTTGTTCACAATGCAGGTGTCACCCAGATCGATCTCTTCGAAGCCACCACAATTGCATCGCAGCGGCTGGTCATGGAGATCAACCATTTCGGTTCTGTCCGCATGGCGGCGGGACTTCTCAATGCGGTGCGGGCGGCGAAGGGCTCGCATCTGGCGGTCTCATCGGTTGCAGGTTTCTCGCCGCTGTACAAACGGACCGCCTATGCCGCGAGCAAACATGCCATGAACGGCTTCTTCCTTTCGCTCGCGGCGGAAGAGGCGCGTCATGGCGTCAGCGTCACGGTCGCGGCGCCTTCATTCGTGGCAACAAATCCCGGGCGGTACGATTTCGGGGCAGAGGGGGTCGGCAGACCGGGGGCCGCGACAGACGGCTTTGACGAAATGCGGCCCGAACAAGCCGCTGCGATCATCCTTGACGGCTGGCGAAAGGGCCGCCGTTTCGTACCGGTCGGTCGGGTCGCGCGAATGGCATGGCTCATCAACCGCTTGTCGCCAGGTCTTTACGACCGGATCATGCGCCGAAAGGTCGAAAACTGATCCGCACTGCGGCTGGCCCCTCTTCAAGACAAATCACACGCTGCTCGGCGGTCGGCTGTTCCCGCGTTGCAAGGGGCGATTTCGTGCGCTGTTTGGTGAACGATGTGGGCACGACGTTGTGCACAATGGGACACCGGGGTCCTTAGGCGGTCAGCCATTATTACTTTATAACACATTGAAAAATAATGGAAAAATAGATCGGTAAGAATCCGATACGAATTTTTCAAGAATTAGTTTCAGCACGCATTCTCACAAAAGTGTGGTTGGCAATCCCGATCCCGCCACCCCAGATGCTGGTCATCGAGACGCGGCGATCACAGCCAATCGGCCAACGCCGCTCCCGCAGATGAAATCGAGAATGAACAACGACCAAGACGGAGAACGAAACAATGAACAAGCTTCTTATCGCCCTCGGCATGACCCTCGCAACAGGCACCGCCGCACTTGCGGATTCGTCCGCCCTCGACGCCTACACCTTCCCGCAGGCCAACACTGCAGCCGTGCAGACGGTGACCGGTGTTGAAAACGACCTGGTCAGCTACGACCGGGCCGGCATGGACGGTTCGCCGAGCTTCGAAGCCCCG
>JAVJQD010000009.1:0-1854 GCA_040218025.1 Hoeflea sp.
CTGAATGCCGATCCCGGTGAGGGCTTCGCGCACCTCGTCGAGCTTGAACGGCTTGATGATGGCCATCACAATTTTCATCTGGTTTCCCATCCTTTTTGTCTGCGGCAATTGCCGCCTGAGAGGAACGGGCAGAAGGCAAAGTCTCTCCATCCCGCTCGCGTGGCGGCAATCAAGTGCCGTGCCAATCGGCAAAGAGGAGGAAAAGCCGCCGAATCAGCGTGCAGAACGCTGCCCTGACGTGCAGAGTGACGTTTTGTTAGGCGTTCTTGACCGGAATTTGTTCATATTTTCGGCAGCTCCGATCTTCCCGGCATTCGTTCATGTCGAGACCGCCTTACGGAAACACAAGTCGGGCAAAGAACAAAAAAGGGGCCCGGCGAACCGGGCCCGAGGCAGGGATGAATGTCATCCCGACGGGATTTTTATCTCCAGGGCATGGGTTACGCCTTGGTGAACTCCGGATAGGCTTCGACACCGACCTCGGTCATGTCGAGCCCGTTCATCTCCTCTTCTTCGGTCGGACGGATGCCGACGGTCATCTTGAGGATGAACCAGACGATGCCCGACAGGACGAAGGTGAAGACGCCGAAAGCGACGATACCGAGGATCTGGGTGCCGAAGGAGGCTGCGGGGTTGGTGACCGGAACCACCAGCGTGCCCCAGATACCGGCAAGAAGGTGGACAGGGATCGCGCCGACGACATCGTCGATCTTGAACTTGTCAAGCATCGGCACGGCGAAGACCACGATCACGCCACCGACTGCACCGATGAGGATCGCCGCCAGCGGCGAAGGCATCAGCGGCTCTGCCGTGATTGACACAAGACCGGCCAGGGCGCCGTTAAGAGCCATGGTGACATCGATCTTCTTATACATGACCTGGGTCAGGATGATTGCCGCGACCACACCGCCGGCTGCCGCCAGATTGGTGTTTGCAAAGATCCGGCTGATGTCGGACACGTCGCCATTCGAACCCATGGCAAGCTGCGATGCGCCGTTAAAGCCGAACCAGCCGAGCCACAGGATGAAGGTACCGAGCGTTGCGAGCGGCATCGATGAACCCGGGATCGGGTTGACCTTGCCGTCGGCTGAGTACTTGCCCTTGCGTGCGCCGATGATGATGGCGCCGGCGAGTGCTGCCCAGCCGCCAACCGAGTGAACGATGGTCGAACCGGCGAAGTCGGAGAAGCCTGCTTCGCTGAGCCAGCCGCCGCCCCACTGCCAGGAACCCGAGATCGGATACAGGATGCCGGTCAGGATGGCGGTGAAGATCAGGAAGGGCCAAAGCTTGACGCGCTCGGCCACGGTGCCCGACACGATTGAAGCCGTCGCGGCACAGAACACCATCTGGAAGAACCAGTCGGAGGCCACGGAGTAGTCGCCTTCATTGGCGACACCGGCGTCAGGCCAGCCATAGGGCAGCGGCGTGCCGAAGTAGCCGTTAACATCTGTGTACATCAGCGAATAGCCGACAACCCAGAACATGATGCCTGCGATCGAGTAGAGCGCAACGTTTTTCAGGCACTGCATCGAGACGTTCTTGGAACGCACCATGCCAACTTCCAGCATGGCGAAACCCGCGGCCATGAACATGACCAGAAAGCCGCCGATGAGGAACAGCAGCGTGTTGAAGATGAATGCGGTTTCCGCAGCCGAGGCGAATTCCGGCGCAGCGGCTTCCGCTGCCTCCTGAGCGAAGGCGGGAACTGCGAAAACAGCCATTGCCGCGGCGGCTGTGAGGCCGGTTCGCAGACCGGACTTGAGAGACATCGATACTGTCATTGGGGTAACTCCTTGAGCCTTACAACGCGTCCGCGTCGGTTTCGCCGGTGCGGATGCGCATGGCCTGGTCAAT
>JAVJQD010000012.1:0-274094 GCA_040218025.1 Hoeflea sp.
GGGAGGTCCCGTAGGCTGGCCAAGGACTGGGAGAAATCCATCCAGAGTTCAACAGCATGGACCCTCGTCGCCCATATCCGCATTCTCATGCGGCGGTTGGCAAGGCATTGCGAGCAATGAAGAACTTTTGAATCGGGCTCTGAGTCAGCACATCCGCAGGGGCGGGTAAATACGATGGATGTCGTAGCAAGACAGGTTGTGCGGCTCTGAAAGCCGCCATCGCAACCGCTGATCATTGGCCCGGAGAGCGGCCCGGCCACGTCAGCCAGGGGACTGGTCGCTGCGCTTGCGGTTCGGGTCTGCAAGGGCGCTCGCCACTGGGCCAAACCCGGCTCAGCCCCCCTCGATTTCCTCGCGGAGCATTTCCAGTTCGAGCCACTCGCTCTCCATGGCCTCGATGTCGGCCTTGAGCCCGTCATGTGTCTTCGCGCGCGCGGCAAACCCGTCAGGATCCTTGGCGAACAAGGCAGGATCGGCCATCTCCGCCTCGATCGCGGCGAGCTTCTCCTGCGCCGCCTCGATCTTGCCGGGCAGGGATTCAAGGGCATATTTCTGCTTGTAGGACAGCTTCTGCGATGGCGTCCGGCCACCGGGTTGCTGCTTGCCGGCGCTGTCGCTTTTCCGGGCGGCTTCCGTCGCCTGCTTGGCCTTCCTCTCCCGTGTGGCTGCGCCGGCCTGGGACAACATGTCTGTATAGCCCCCGGCATAGGCGATCCAGCGTCCGTCGGGGCTGTTCGGGTTCGCCGGCGCCAGCACCGACCCTACGGTCCGGTCGAGAAAATCTCGGTCGTGGCTGATCAGGATCACGGTGCCGGCATAGGAGCCCACGATCTCCTGCAGAAGGTCGAGCGTCTCCATGTCTAGATCGTTTGTGGGCTCGTCCAGGATCAGGAGGTTCGACGGCCGCGACAGAATTCGCGCCAGAACAAGCCTTGCCTTCTCGCCGCCCGAGAGATTGCGGATCGGCGTACGCGCCTGCTCCGGCTGGAACAGGAAGTCCTTCATGTACCCCGTGACGTGCTTTGCCTCGCCGTTGACGATCAGGCTGTCGCCGCGGCCGTCGGTCAGATAATGCGCCAGCGTTTCCTCGGGATTGAGCACGTCGCGGCGCTGGTCGAGAACGGCAATGTCGAGTTTCGAGCCATGGCGAACAAACCCGGTGTCGGGTTCCAGTTCACCGATCAGCATTTTCAGGAGTGTCGTCTTGCCCGCGCCGTTGGGGCCGACAATTCCGATACAGTCCCCCCGGTTGATCCGGATCGAAAAGTCCCGGACCACGGGCTCCGCGTCGAAACGTTTGGAAATGCCCTCCGCTTCGATCACCAGCTTGCCCGAATCGCGCGCGTCCGAAACCTGGGCGTTGATGCGACCCTGCGGCCCCTTGTGACCGCGATGATCGGCCCGCATGGTCTTGAGCTGTGAGAGCCTGCGCATGTTGCGCTTGCGCCTTGCAGTCACGCCGTAGCGAAGCCAGTGCTCTTCCCGCTCGATGGCGCGGCCGAGCTTGTGCTGCTCCAGTTCCTCGGCTTCCAAAACCTCGTCGCGCCACGCCTCGAAATGCTCGAAACCCTTTTCAAGACGGAGCGACCGGCCCCGGTCAAGCCACACCGTGACCCGGCCAACACGTTCCAGAAACCTCCGGTCATGGGATATCACCAGAAGGGCGCCGCGTGCGCGAACCAACTCGTCCTCAAGCCATTCGATGGTCGGGAGGTCGAGATGGTTTGTCGGCTCGTCAAGCAGCAGGATATCGGGTTCCGGTGCCAGCGCCCGCGCAAGCGCCGCGCGCCGCGCCTCGCCGCCCGACAGGATCTGCGGATCGGCCGTTCCATCTAGGCCCAGGTTTTCGAGCAGATAGCTCACCCTGTGGGGATCGTCACCGGGCCCCAGTCCGGCCTCGGCATAGGCCTCCACAGTTGCGAATCCCTCGAAATCGGGCGCCTGCGGGAGATAGCGGATCGTCGCGGACGGGTGCGTGAAGATCTCTCCCGACTGCGGCTCCACAAGCCCTGCCGCGATTTTCAGAAGTGTGGATTTGCCCGAGCCGTTGCGCCCGACCAGACAGATCCGGTCTCCCGGCTCGACCTGGAGTTCGGCGCCGTCAAGCAGTGGCGTGCCGCCAAAGGACAGCCTGATATCGTCGAGTTTGAGGATCGGCGGCGCCATGGTCAGTATCCGGAAAAATCGTGAGGCCGGGCGAGCAGCATTGCCCGTCCGGATTTCAGGCCGACCCTTAGCGGACCGGTCACCACATTGGAAATGGTGCGTGATGCGCCAAAGGCGATATCGATTCCCTCAAGCGGATATTTCGCGCCTTCAAGGCTCAGTCCTTCGAGATCCGTCAACGCAATCACCGAAAACAGCGATCCGGCAGGGAGGTTGAATTCGTACGAGCCCGAAAGCAGCGGAAATGCCTCCTCCAGACCCGAGGTCAGCACGACACGAAGCCCTTTCTCGGCCAGTGTGACGGCCTGCAGGAGATGGTAGATGGCGTGGTCGGTCCGCGGCCCCTGAAACGCGCCGACAAGAATGAGCCGGGTTGCGCCGCGATCGATCGCCTCCTCGACAGCGAGTTCGCCATCGGTGAAATTCTTCTCAGCCGGGAAGGCCTGTCGCGGCACGTCGCCATGTCGGGACAACATGTCCTGGGGCGCCGAATCGAAGTCGCCGACCCAGAGTTCAGGCCACAATCCGAGTGCCGCCGCATGCGCCATTCCGCCGTCAGCCGCAATTGCGCGCGCGCCCTCCACCAGGCTTCGAACGCGCTCGTCCGGAACCAGCTCGCCGCCCAGCAGGATCGCAAATGTAAGATCGGGTTTCATTGCGCACAGCCAATAGCAGTTTTCACTGCACTTGCCAGCGCCGGGCAGAAATTCTATGTCTTGTCTCGCTCTAACGGGGTGCCCGGCGTCGAAAGCCGGGCTGAGAGGCCAATCCGATGGCCAACCCGAAGAACCTGATCCGGTTTGTACCGGCGGAGGGATTAGACGCCGATCACGCGCCTATTCCTGTTTGTCAACAAAAGGAGGCGTAAATCATGCCCAGAACCATCACCATCTCTGCCGCCCTTGCTGCGGCTCTCGCACTCGTTTCAGGAACGGCGCTGAGCGCCGAGCGGGAACTCACCGTCTACACCTATGACAGTTTCGTGGCCGAGTGGGGGCCCGGCCCCAGGATCGAAGCCGCTTTTGAAGCCGACTGCGGCTGCGACCTCAAATGGGTCGGCGTCGCCGATGGTGTGGCGCTCCTCAACAGGCTCAGGCTCGAAGGCGAAAACGCCGAGGCCGGGCTGGTGCTTGGTCTCGACACCAACCTGGTTGCCGAAGCCAAGGCCACCGGGCTCTTCGAAGCCCATGGGCTGGACACGGCCGCCGTTAACGTGCCGGGCGGGTTCACCGACGATACGTTCGTGCCCTATGACTATGGCCATTTCGCCGTCATCTATGACAGCCAAACCCTCGACACGCCGCCCGGAAGCCTCAAGGACCTGGTCGAAGGCGATCCCGATGAAAAGATCGTCATCCAGGACCCGCGAACATCCACGCCGGGCCTCGGGCTCATGCTGTGGGTCAAGAAGGTCTACGGCGACCAGGCCGGCGAAGCCTGGGCCAAGCTCTCGGACAGGGTCCTGACCGTGACCCCGGGCTGGTCGGAATCCTACGGGCTTTTCACCTCCGGCGAAGCGCCGATGGTGCTGTCCTACACAACTTCGCCGGCCTACCACATGGTCGTCGAGGACACCGATCGCTACCGCGCCGCCGAGTTTCCCGAAGGTCACTACATGCAGATCGAGGTTGCCGGCCTGCTCGCAAATGCCCCCGACAAGGGCCTGGCGCGCCAGTTCCTCAAGTTCATGATCACGCCGGGCTTCCAGAACGAAATACCGACCAACAACTGGATGTGGCCGGCGGCGGAAACCACCACCGAGCTGCCCGAGGCCTTCGGCGACCTGGTCATGCCTGAAAAGACGCTGCTGTTCTCGCCTGAAGAGGTTTCGGAAAACCGTTCGGCCTGGATCGAGGAATGGTTGGGCGCGATGAGCCGCTGATCGCGCTGCCGCTCGGATGCTCACAGGCCCGCTGCAAACAACCCTGAACGCGCCCGCCTCCGGACCGGCGGATTCCACACTGACAAGGGTGGAACACCGTGCCGCACGGGTGGGCGGAGTCTTGGCGCTTGTTTCCGTGGGCCTCGCCCTGGCAGTCCCCGTGGCTGTGCTGATATCGGTCGGGATGGAGGTCTCGTCCGGAATTGGAGCCGACCAGGCCGGCTACCTGTTCCGCATCACCCGCTTCACCCTGTTGCAGGCAGGGATTTCCACCCTGCTCAGCGTCGGGCTGGCCATACCGCTGGCCCGCGCGCTTGCACGTCGCCCCGTCTTTCCGGGGCGGCGGTTGCTGATCAACCTGTTCGCCCTTCCCCTGGGCCTGCCGCCACTGGTCGCGGCCCTCGGGCTGATCGAGATCTGGGGTCGGAGCGGGCTCGCCAACCAGGGATTGGCGCTGTTCGGCGTTCAGGCGCCATTCTCGATATACGGGCTGAGCGGCATCCTCATCGCCCATGTGTTCTTCAATCTTCCACTGGCTGCGCGGCTCGTTCTCCCGGCGCTCGAGCGCCTGCCGTCGGAGTACTGGAAGACGGCGGCAAATCTCGGCATGTCCGGAGCCACCCTGTTCCGGCTGGTCGAATGGCCGGCAATGCGCAAGTCCGTTGCCGGTGCCGCAGGGCTTGTTTTCATGCTCTGCGCCACCTCGTTCACGCTGGTTCTGGTGCTCGGCGGCGGGCCGGCCGCAACCACCCTTGAAGTCGCAATCTACCAGGCGCTCCGTTTCGACTTCGCCCCCGGACGCGCCGTACTGCTCTCAGCAATCCAGATCGCAATGACCCTCGCGATCATGGCCGTGCTGAAACTCATCTCTACGCCCGTGGATCCGGGCCATACCAGCGGCGGCGCCGCTCGACCGGATGCCCGCGGCGGCTTGCCCCTGATTGCCGATGCGGCCGTGATCGGACTTGCCGCCTTTTTTGTGCTCGGTCCGATGGTCGCCATCCTCGTCGCCGGTCTCGCCGCCGACCTCTTGGGCCTGATGGACAATGCCCTGTTTTGGCGCGCTGTGGCGACGAGCCTCGGGATCGGGGCCGCCGCCGCCACACTGGCGACCTTGATCGCAAGCCTGATGGTCCGGGCGCGTCATTCCGCCGGCGATCCGCCTCGGGGCGTAAGCCTCGGCCTCTTGTCCGGCCTTTCCAACGCGGCGGGTTCGCTCACGCTTCTGGTTCCGCCGGTTGTGCTTGGCGCGGGGTGGTTTCTGCTGCTCGGCGGCGGCGCGGGGCAGCTCTTCTCGCCGCTGGCGGCGATCGTCGTCGTCAATGCGCTGATGGCGCTGCCCTTTGTCATGCGGGTTCTCGAGCCCGCCTATCAGACCGCCATGGCGCGCAACGGCAGACTGGCTCTGTCGCTCGGCGTTACCGGAATCAACCGTCTCCTGCAGATTGATCTTCCCGCCATGCTGCTGCCGCTTGCGACGGGCTTTGCCTTCGCTCTGGCTTTATCGCTTGGCGACCTGGGCGCGATTGCGCTTTTTGGAAGCGACCGGATCATCACTCTGCCCTGGCTGCTCTACCAGAAGCTCGGCAGCTATCGCACCGCCGATGCCGCCGGACTGGCGCTTCTTCTTGGACTGGTCACCATGAGCCTGATCTTCTTCGCCGACCGCTTCGCCAACCGAACCGCGAGGGAGCATCAATGACCGGCACCCCGGCCATAGAGTTTGACGCTGTCGGATTCGGTGTCGGCGATCTCAGCGCTGAATTCAGCTTCCACCGGCAACCCGGCAGCGTCACGGCAATACTCGGGCCGTCAGGCGCCGGCAAGTCGACGCTGCTCAATCTGGCTGCGGGCTTTCTTGAACCACGCAGCGGCGAGATCCGTCTGCATGGGCAGCGGGTCAATGAACTGCCTCCCGCCGCGCGTGACGTTTCCATCGTGTTTCAGGACAACAATCTGTTCGCCCATCTCGATATCCGCACCAATATCGGTCTGGGCATCGACCCGGCCCTGCGGCTGGACGGCGCCGGTTGGGCGAAGGTCGACGCCGCCCTCGACCGTGTCGGCTTGCCGGGCTTTGGCCGACGCATGCCTGCAACGCTTTCCGGCGGCGAGCGCCAGCGCGTGGCGCTGGCCCGGGCATTTGCGAGACGCCGCTCGCTGTTCTTGCTGGACGAGCCTTTCGACGGCCTCGGACCGGGACTGGCAGCCGACATGCTCGGCCTGATGCGCGACATCCGCACCGATGTCGGCGCCACCGTCCTCATGGTCACGCACGATCCCGACGAGGCGCGCGCGGCAGCTGACGAGATCCTGTTCATTTCCGCCGGCCGCGTCAATGCAGACGCCTCCGCCGAAGGGTTTTTCGAGCGCCGCGACTTGCCGGATCTCGAGAAATATTTGGGCCGAACGGTGACTTCTTGAAATCACGCCATATTTTCGTCGTGAGTGCTTGCCACTGGAGAACCGGCGCGAACTGTTATATGACCCGTCACCTCCGCTCCGGTCGCCGATGCTTGCAGGCCTCCGTTCCGGCATCTCTTCAACCGAACGCAGACACGGACAATGGCCTCGATAGCGTCCAGACCGATCCCGACCACCGCCGCGCACCGGATTTCCGTCACGATCCTGGCGCTCGTCGGATCCCTGGCGGTCCTTGGCGGATGTCAGACGCTGGGAGTTGATTTCTACGAACCGACCCTTAGGCCTTCAAATGCGCCGCAGACCGCCGAGAATGCCGGTGCGTCAGATCCGCGTACACGTATCGGCGCAAATGAACATCCTCGCATCATTGCCAGCTATGGCGGCGAATATCGCGACGCCAAGACCGAGCGTCTGGTGGCAAGGATCGTGGGAGCCCTGACCCTAGTGTCGGAAAATCCGAATCAGGCCTACCGCATCACGGTGCTCAACTCTCCGGCCGTCAATGCATTTGCCCTTCCCGGCGGATATCTCTATGTCACCCGCGGCCTTCTGGCGCTCGCCAATGATGCATCGGAAGTGGCGGCGGTTCTTTCGCATGAGATGGCCCATGTCACCGCCAATCACGGCCTTGAGCGTCAGCGGCGGGAGCAGGAGGTTGAGCTTGCCGGCCAGGTCGCAGAGGAACTCTTCGCCAACTCCATTGCCGGACGACAGGTGCTGGCCCGCGGGAAGCTGTCACTGGCTGCCTTTTCACGCAACCAGGAGCTTCAGGCCGACGTCATCGGCGTCAGAATGCTCGGCGAAGCCGGCTACGATCCGTTTGCCGCCGCCAGGTTCCTCGAGTCGATGAATGCCAACCAGCGCTTCAACGCGGTCGACCCCGACACTGACGCCAACCTCGACTTTCTGGCCAGCCATCCCAACGCGCCGCAGCGCATGGAGCTTGCCAAGAACCATGCCCGTGCCTTCGGGCCGGAGGGGGTTGGCGACCGCGGACGTGACTACTATCTCGAAGGCATAGACGGACTTTTGTTTGGCGACAGCCCGTCCGAAGGCTATGTTCGCGGTTCCGAATTCCTGCACCCGGTGCTTGGCATACGGTTCACGGTGCCCGAGGGCTTCCGGATCGACAACAATGCAGATGCGGTGCTCGCCACCGGCCCCGGAGACCTGGCCATCCGCTTCGACGGCTTGACCGATGACAGCCGGCAGTCGATGTCCGAGTATATCGCCAGTGGCTGGGTTGCAGGTCTCGATGAGAGTTCGATCCGCGAAACCCGCATTGCCGGCCTGGCCGCCGCAACCGCGCGTGCAAGCGCTGACACGTGGGATTTCGACATAACCGTCATCCGGCTGAAGGACCGCATCTACCGGTTTCTGACTGCAGCGCCGCGCGGCAGCCCGAACCTTGAGCCGACGGCATCGGCCATCAGGTCAGGCTTTCGAAAGCTCTCGGCGCGAGAGATACGATCGCTGGAGCCGTTGCGTATCCGTATCGTCGAAGTTTCCCAGGGAGATACGGTCGCCTCTCTGGCCGCACGCATGCGCGGCGTCGAACGCAAGGTCGACCTGTTCCGTCTGCTCAACGCGCTGGCGCCCGGTGCATCCTTGTCCGCCGGCCAGAAGGTCAAGATTGTCACCGACAGGTGACCCGGTTTTTAAGGGTCGCTTGATTTCGTGAAAGAGCGGCGATGGGGAATTCCTACGCCAAAACAGAAAAACACCGCGCCTCCGATCAGACGCGCGGCGTTTTTGAACAACCTGTCAACGGTGCGTGAGCCGTTTAATGCCCGAACAGGCACAACATCGCTTTGATGCAGGCCGGTCTCAAAGGCTGGCAATTTCCGGCGTTTCGCTTGTCAGGACCGCGCGAAGCTTTTCGAGAGCACGATTCTCGATCTGCCGCACCCGCTCCTTGGAGATGCCCAGGGTTGCACCCAGGGATTCCAGCGTTGCCCCTTCGTCGGCCAGGCGACGGTTGCGGATGATAAGCAGTTCGCGCGGATTGAGCGTATCGAGCGCATCTCCGAGCCAGGTATTGCGACGCTCTTCGTCTATCATTGTCGAAACCTGTTCGTCGGGCAGCGGATCATCGCTCTTGAGAAAATCCATCCGGTTCGAAGACGCGCCGGATTCGCCATCCGACATAGGCGCGTTGAGCGATGAATCAGACCCCGAAAGCCGCGCGTCCATCACTGCAACATCCTTGACCTGAACGCCAAGGGAATTGGCGATCTGATTGTGAATGGCGCTTTCGCTGAGAGCGGGATCGTCTTGCGCCAGACGAGCGCGCAGCCGTCGAAGATTGAAGAACAGGGCCTTCTGGGCCGAACTCGTGCCGCCGCGGACAATTGACCAGTTGCGCAGGATATAATCCTGGATCGATGCCCGGATCCACCAGGTGGCGTAGGTCGAGAAGCGCACTTCCCGCTCGGGCTCGAAACGGGCGGCGGCTTCGAGAAGGCCGACATAGCCTTCTTGTATGAGATCGCTCATCGGAAGGCCGAAATTGCGGAACTTTGCGGCCATCGAAATCACCAGACGCATATGCGCCATCGTGATCTTGTGGAGGGCGTCCTGGTCCTTGCGGGTCTTCCAGGCGACCGCAAGTTCGTGCTCCTCGCCACGTTCAAGATACGGCGCCGCCATGGCAGCTCGGACCATTTGCCTGTTTGCGCTAATCGCTGTCATGGCACGCTCCTGTTCCTTCTTGATTTGTACAGTCTACGCCTCGCGAGTAAAATCGGATCATCACGCGCGATGACATATCTGTGATCAGGCAAGACAAACGCCGGAAACCCAAGACGAAACCTTACACTCATCCGGGATGACGTATCGCGCCCTGCTAAAGTTCCATCGGCCAGGTCAAAAGAAACATTTTATCTCTCGCACTGCGCGCACAGCGGACGAAAAAACCCGGGTGCGACCTGCACCCGGGCTCCGGTTTGTTCCAAACCGTGGTCCGCTCGAGTTATGCGGCTTCTTCCTGCGCGCCGTCCTCGTCATTGGCCTTGCCGCGCTTCGGACCCTTGTTCAGGTTGGTCTCGATCAGACGGACGGCCTCGGTGTCCGACATCTTGTTGACGGCAGCGAGTTCGCGCGCCATGCGGTCGAGAGCAGCTTCGTAAAGCTGTCTTTCCGAATAGGACTGCTCCGGCTGGTTTTCCGCACGGTAAAGATCGCGGACGACCTCCGCGATTGAAATGAGGTCGCCGGAATTGATCTTCGCGTCATACTCCTGCGCGCGGCGCGACCACATGGTGCGCTTGACGCGGGCCCGGCCCTGAACGACCTTCAATGCGCGCTCGACGAAATCGGTCTCGGACAACTTGCGCATGCCGATGGTCGATGCCTTTGCGACCGGGACCTTAAGGCGCATCTTGTCCTTTTCGAAGTCGATCACGAAAAGCTCAAGCTTGTGACCTGCCACTTCCTGCTCTTCGATGGCAACGATCTGGCCAACGCCATGCGCCGGATACACGATCGATTCACCGGTTTTGAAACCCTGTCTCGTCGAAGATTTTTTTTGCTGGGTTGTCATGCGTGTACAATACTCCCTGTTACGGAAACGGACACTGGGAGACGGACATGGGTTGTCCGGACAGGTCCTGCGGACGCTCGACAGCGAACCGCACCAACATGACCGAGCCGATAGCGAGACCAGGCAATTGAACGAATTAACCAGACGTTGAGCGGCTGATGCCGTTCCGGCAGCGAAGGGCTGCAAGGATGTAGGTCACCGCGTGAAAGGACGTTTGGTTCCGTTTTTGCTTCTTGTTCCGCCCTGACGGCGCCTCGAAAATGTCAGTAAGATGAACCCTACCACAAAATATCGAATAAATCAATGATTTGCGGGGAAACGCAAGTTCTCAACAGGCCGGTGCGCGCCGCGCAGGCCGATCACGCTGCAGTGCAACGGTTTAAGCACCTGCACTGCAAAAGGAATCCGGCAAACGAGCAGACTGTCAGTCGCCTTCGCCGGGTTCCGTTGAGAAGTACTTTTCAAACTTGCCTTCGACACCGTCATATTCCTTGGCGTCGCCGGGCGCATCGCGCTTGATGGTGATGTTGGGCCACTTGTCGGCAAATTCCGTGTTGACCTCTAGCCATTTCTCCAGGCCCGGTTCGGTGTCGGGCTTGATCGCCTCGGCCGGACATTCCGGTTCGCACACGCCGCAGTCGATGCATTCATCGGGATGAATGACCAACATGTTCTCACCTTCGTAAAAACAGTCCACGGGGCAGACTTCAACGCAATCCATGTATTTGCAGCGGATGCAATTGTCGGTCACCACATAGGTCATTTCAGTCTCCTGACGTATGGGCGCGGTACGCGCCGCAATGCTCGAGCGAGTGCTCCGCACACTGTCTAATAGCGCTTGGCGGGATTGCTCAAGGAATAAATTTCCAAAGCCGTACTCAGGCATGAGCACCGGCGGTCAGGTAACGGCTTTGAACGAAATTGGCAAGCCGCCGGCACAACTGCGCCCAAAGGTCGCGGACCGAAGTCGGGGCGGGTCTCGCCTTCGCGTCCGTCATCCCCCTTCTGAGCGCCGCCGGCACGCGATCAGCTATCGGGATCGGAAAATCTGAACCGGTCGATCTTGCGGCGGTCGCGCTTGGTGGGGCGGCCGGAGCCCGGCTCCCGCTCGGCCGGCTTTCCGGGAACCATCCTGTCGGCGGGTACGGCGGGTGGCGTCAGGTCCTCGTAGAGTGCCTGCGCTTCAGGCGCCGGACCCCGCCGATGGCCGCATCCCAGAATCCGCAGCACCAGAATGCGCCGCTCCAGCGAGATCGTGAGCACATCGCCGGACTTGACCGCGAAACTCGGCTGATCGACCTTGTCGCGGTTGACCCGCACGTTGCCGCCGGCGACAAACTTCGCCGCCAGCGTGCGGGACTTCAGCACCCGGGCAAAGAACAGCCATTTGTCGATCCGTTGGCGGCCGGCCTGGTCCATTGACCCTCGGTTTACTTGTTCAGCTTGTCGCGCAGCGCTGCCAGCGCGGCGAAAGGCGAATCCGGATCGACCGGTTTCTCCTTGCGTGGTGCGCGGTCATTGCGCGGGCCGCGGTTGGCATCGCCGCCCTTGCCGTGAGCGCCCTTTCCGTGTCCGGCCTTGCCGCCGCCAGGCTTGCCGGCATGCCGGGCCTGCTTGCCGCGGCCGACCTTGCCCGCCGCACCCCTGCCGGAGCCTTCGGCGCCATCTGCGCTCCGGCCGGCATCGCCGCCCTGACGCCTGCCGCCATCGCGGCGGCCCTGACCTTCGCCAGCACCGTGACGCTGGCGCTGGCCATCGGAACGGCCGCCCGGCCGCCACAGCAACACGGGCTTTTGCTCTTCCGGCTCTTCCCCCGCGGCTTCAGGCGATGTACCGGCGGATGCAGGCGCCTCTTCGGCCGGTGTAGGTGCGCGTTCTGTGCTCGTCTGTGATCCCGTGGCTTCTTCGGCCGGTTCGTTCCCTGCCGCCCCGGTGTTGTCCTCTTCGGTGACAGAACCGCTTTCCGGCCCGGCATTGATCTCGGCAGCCGCGGCCTCGGTTCCGGACGTCTCACCCTCCGTCGAATTGCCGGCTGCGGGTCGTTCTGTTTCCGCGGTTGCCGTTTCCCCGTCTTCACCTGCCTGTGTCGCGGCAACAGGTTTCTTGAGCGGACGATCGGCGGCAGTGCGTGAGGCCACCACTTCGACCACCGGCCCTCCGGCCTTCTCGTCTCCGGATTCGACCAGGGCCGCATCGAGGGCTGCAAGATGGGCTTGCGCCTCTTCCGCCGGAACGGCGTCTGAACGGTAGCCGAGCCCCTTGAGGATCTCCTCGATATCGTCCTGCGTCGCGCCGAGTATGGACAGCATTCCCGTCGTGGTGATGAAGCGGCGCCCGTCATAGGCCGCTTCCGGCCGCGCGCCTTGCGAGCCGGGGCTCCACTGCAGCGCGGGGCGGATCAGATCGGCCAGTCTCTCGAGAATGTCGATCCGGACCGCGCGCTTGCCGAGATACCGGAAACCGGCCAGCCGGTAGAATTCGCGATCGATCCCCGGATCGGTGGCCACCGAGGTGCGACCGGCGGCCAGCATCGGCGTCACGTCGCCGTATCCGGGCCGGTTGAAACCGTCATTGGCAAGCGCCCATAGCATCGTGACCAGTTCGGCCGGCGCAGGCTTCAGAAGAGCTGGCATGAAAACATGGTAGGCGCCGAAGCGAATGCCGTATTTGCGCAGGCTGGCGCGGGCTGTCTGGTCGAGTTCCTTTATCATGTCAGCGACATCGCGTCGGAACAGCACCCCGAGGCCTTCCGCCAGCCGGAACGCCAGGCCGCGCGCGAGACCGTCAAGATCCTCGGCCCGGGCGAGATCGTCGAGCGGCTTGAGCACGGTGGCGATGTGATGATTGACGAACCTGTCAATCCGCGCGGCAACGAGATCCCGCGCCACGCCGGTCAGCTGTTCATCGGCAAGAAGGATCGCGCGGGGCCTGAGAATGTGATCGCCCGCACCAAGCCGCGCCACCGGATCGCCAAGCCAGCGTACGGTGCCGTCGGCGCCAATGGCGAAGTCAGAATTCCCCGACGCGTGCAGCCGGGCCGCGCGCGCCTCGAACTCCAGCGCAAGCGCCTTTTGCGAGGCGGCAAGCACGGCCTTCGCGTCCGGCCCCTGGGCCGAACTGTCGGCCATGAACCGGAACCCCGCCAACTGGCCGACATGGTGACCTTCAACAAAGACATCACCGTTTACACTGATTTCAGCTTCGAGCATCGCGTTCTCTCTCAGGCGCCTCATGAGCACAGATGTCCTGCGATCAACAAAGCGTTTCGTCAACCTTTCATGCAGCGCATCCGACAATCGATCTTCGATTTCGCGCGTCTTTTCCTGCCAGTGTGTCGGATCGGCAAGCCATTTTGGCCGGTTCGAGACATAGGTCCAGGTCCGGATCTGCGAGATCCGCGCTGAAAGTGTATCAATTTCTCCGATGGTGGAGTCGGTTCGGCGCACCTGTTCGGCGAGGAAATCCTCGTTCACCGCGCCTCGGCGGATCAGGTCGCGATAAATGGTGGCGATCAGGTCGGCATGCTGAGCGGGCGCGATGCGGCGATAGTCCGGCAGCGCGCAGACATCCCACAAGGTGGCCACGTTGTCGGGTGTGCCCGCCAGGTCCCGGACCTCGAAATCGTTGACAAGATGCTCGAGCGCGCGCTGGTCGACCGCAGGCAATGCACGTGCCAGCCCAGGCACCGCAGGAACCTGTTCAAGGCTTGCCTGCAAGGCCTTGAGCGACGAGAAATCGAGTTGCTTTGAGCGCCACTGCAGAATTCTCACCGGCTCGAACACATGGCTCTCGAGCCGCTGCACCAGATCGTCGGGCAAGGGTTGCACCTGACCGGTGACCCCGAAGGTTCCGTCGCGCAGATGCCGCCCGGCGCGCCCGGCGATCTGGCCGAATTCCGATGCGGTCAGTTGCCGGTAGGTATGACCGTCAAACTTCCGGTCCTGGGCGAAGGCGACATGATCGACGTCGAGGTTGAGCCCCATGCCGATCGCATCGGTCGCCACCAGATAGTCGACATCGCCGTTCTGGTAGAGCTCCACCTGCGCGTTGCGGGTGCGCGGGCTCAGCGCCCCGAGCACCACGGCAGCCCCCCCGCGCTGACGCCGCACCAGTTCGGCGATGGCGTAGACCTCATCGGCGGAGAATGCGACGATGGCCGAGCGGCGGGGCAGCCGCGTGATCTTCTTGGAGCCGGCATAATGAAGCTCCGACAGGCGCGGCCTTTCGATAACGGTGATACCCGGCAGCAGCTTTTCGAGGATGCCGCGGGCGGTAAGGGATCCCAGCAGCAGGGTTTCCTCCCGGCCCCGCAGCGACAGCAGCCGGTCGGTGAAGACGTGCCCGCGCTCCAGGTCCCCGGCAATCTGCACCTCGTCAATGGCGACGAACGCGGCATCGGTCTCCTGCGGCATCGCCTCGACCGTGCAGACCGAAAAGCGTGCGCCCGGCGGCGAAATCTTCTCCTCGCCGGTGACAAGCGAGACGTTCGCCTTGCCGACCTTGTCGACCATTCGCCCGTAGACTTCGCGCGCCAGCAGCCGCAGCGGCAGCCCGATGACGCCCGAGGAATGCGATGCCATCCTCTCGATCGCGTAATGGGTCTTGCCCGTATTGGTCGGGCCCAGCACGGCGGTGACGCCACGTCCGGAAAGGATCAGGGGTTTCGGGCTGTGGGAAGCGGGCATCAGTGTCCGTTTCAGGCTTCGGGCGCCCGCGCGCAGCGGGCTGTCAGACCGGGCCATGCAGGTTTCTCTGAGCGGAAACCCTGCTTGCCCGGACCGCCCGGCATACCGGCGGGCGTGCATGACTTAACATATCATCCGGCTTCGAACAGCGCTAAAATCAAACCCTTGCGGAAGCTCCCGCATTAACTTCCGGAACAGTGGCGGAACGAATCGGCGACGAATCATTGACTCGGCCTGATTCCGCTTTTGTTCACCGCAACATCTAGTTTCGAACCCTTCGCTCCGCACAAAATGCTGAATCGGTATGGACCGGTTTTGTTCCGAAAAGGCCTTCGCCGTTAACTTTTGGCCAATCCCCGTCAAAGCACCTTTCGAGGCCGGCCCGGCCGGTTCACGGCGTTGGGATTTCATTAACAATTCCAAACATTTCCCTAACGCTATCAGTCGTATTTGAACATTGCCGTTAACTTTCGGAACCTTGGCAGAACGAATCGGCGACGAATCGCAGACCTGACAATGTTTCTGATTTGTTCACACAATATATGGAGTGCGAATTCCTTCGGGCTACTAATGTTCTCATTGGTTGACACAATGAAACAGGCAACAATCGCCCGCGCTGTTAACCTTTGCGCTCGCCCGTCGTGCGCCTGCGCTCTTCGGCGCACAAAAAACGGCCGCCGAAGCAGCCGCTTTGCTGATCTGTCGATGGCCGCGACGTGTACGGATCAGGAGAAATACTGACCGCCATTGGCAGAGATCGTCGAACCGGTGATGAAGCCGGCATCATCGGCGGCGAGGAACACCACGGCGCGCGCAATTTCCTCCGGTTCGCCCAGGCGGCCGACCGGAATCTGCGGAATGATGCGCTCGTTGAGGACCTTCTCGTCGATGGCGCGGACCATGTCGGTGCCGATATAGCCCGGGCATACGGCGTTGACGGTGATTCCGGCGCGCGCGCCCTCCTGCGCCAGGGCGCGGGTAAAGCCGATGTCCCCGGCCTTGGCGGCCGAATAGTTGACCTGACCGGCCTGGCCTTTCTGTCCGTTGATCGAGGAGATATTGATCACCCGTCCGAACTTGCGATCGCGCATGCCGCCCCAGACTGGGTTGGTCATGTTGAACAGGCCGGTCAGATTCGTATTGATCACCTCGTTCCACATCTGCGGCGTCATCTTGTGGAACATGCCGTCGCGGGTGATGCCCGCATTGTTGACGAGCACGGCAACCGGGCCCAGTTCCTCCTCCACCTGCTTGATCCCGGCGACGCAGGCGTCGTAGTCGGCGACAGACCATTTGTAGGTCTTGATCCCGGTCTCGGCGGTGAATTTCGCGGCCGCCTCGTCATTGCCCGCATAATTGGCCGCGACCGTGTAACCGGCATCTTTCAGCGCGACCGAAATCGCCGCCCCTATGCCCCGTGACCCACCCGTCACGATTGCCACCTTGCTCATGCTGTTCCTCCTCCCAGAACGCTGTTTCCACCCTGCCGCCCGTCTGTCGCGGACTGGATCTTATTGGTAAGCAGCGCCGAACCTTTTAGGGTTCGGCGCTGTATTCATGTTTCGGTTCAGCCCCGCTCCACGCAGAGCGCGACGCCCATGCCGCCTCCGATGCACAGCGTGGCCAGTCCCTTCTTCGCATCGCGGCGGGTCATCTCGAACAACAGCGTGTTCAGGATGCGCGCGCCCGACGCGCCCACCGGGTGACCGATGGCGATGGCGCCGCCATTGACGTTGACGATCGCCGGGTCCCAGCCCATGTCCTTGTTGACGGCGCAGGCCTGCGCCGCAAACGCCTCGTTGGCTTCCACCAGATCGAGGTCGCCGACACTCCAGCCGGCCTTCTCCAGCGCCTTGCGCGAGGCGGGGATCGGGCCGGTCCCCATGATCTGCGGGTCGACCCCGGCAGTCGCCCAGGAAACGATCCGCGCCATCGGCGTGATGCCGCGTTTGGAGGCTTCGGCCTCGCTCATCAGAACCGTGGCGGCGGCGCCGTCATTGATCCCCGACGCATTGGCGGCCGTGACCGTGCCTTCCTTGTCGAAGGCGGGCCTGAGCTTGGAAATGCCCTCGATGGTGACGCCGTGCTTTATGTACTCGTCGTCCTCAACCACGGTATCGCCCTTGCGGCCCTTGATGGTTACAGCGGTGATCTCGTCCTTGAACCTGCCGGCCTTCTGTGCGGCTTCGGCCTTGTTCTGCGAGTTGACGGCGAAGGCGTCCTGCTCGTCACGCGAAAGCTGCCATTTCCTGGCGACGTTCTCGGCCGTCGTGCCCATCAGGTAGTTGTAGAAGGCGTCCGTGAGCGCGTCGTGCATCATGGTGTCGACCATGCTTGCCGGGCCCATCTTCACACCGTTGCGCATGTGCATCGCATGCGGCGCCATGGACATCGATTCCTGACCGCCCGCGACGATGATGTCGGCGTCGCCGCTCGTGATCTGCTGCATGCCGAGTGCGACTGCGCGCAGGCCCGAGCCGCAGAGCTGGTTGAGCCCCCAGGCGGTCGCTTCCTGCGGAATCCCGGCCGCCATGGCCGCCTGGCGCGCCGGGTTCTGGCCCTGGCCCGCCGACAGGATCTGGCCGAGAATGACCTCATCCACTTCCTCCGGCGCAACGCCCGCGCGTTCGAGCGCCGCCTTGATGGCGACGGCCCCCAGATCATGGGCGGCGACGGAAGACAGTGCCCCGTTGAACGATCCGACCGGAGTCCGGGCGGCACTGGCGATGACGATTGAGCTCATGGTGATATCCCTGTCATGATATAATGCCGAGAAGTTGAGCAGAACGTGCCGGAGCTTGGCGCGCCTGTCAAATGCTTGTACGCACGTGTACGGCCATGTCGAGGTGAGGCCGTCTGTTTGTCGGCCTGGGCCCCTCGCTTTCCTCCAAACCGCGCGGTCGTACGGTAGGCAAGATGCCCGCCCCGGCGCATTTTCGTGGCGATCCGCAAGCCCGGCGGAAGGTCGCCTGATGGCGATTGTCTGCAAGGCATGCGAGCCGAATTGCCGCAACTTTAGCTGCATTGCACAAAGAATTTGTCATTTCGGCGGAATATCGCCTACAGTCTTGTCCAAACTGAGGCTTTCAGGTCCGGGGAGACCTTCAAGGAGAACCTAATGGCCAAAAACAGCGGTCCCGTCACGATCAAGAAATATGCCAATCGCCGGCTCTACAACACCGGCACAAGCACCTATGTCACGCTTGATGACCTGGCTGTCATGGTCAAGAAAGGTGAGGACTTTGCGGTCCTTGACGCCAAGAGCGGCGACGACATCACCCATTCGGTGCTGACCCAGATCATCTTCGAACAGGAATCGAAAACCGGAAATACGCTTCTGCCGGTGTCGTTCCTCCGGCAACTGATTTCCTACTACGGTGACCAGCTTCAGATGGTGGTCCCGAGCTATCTTGAGCATTCGATGTCGGCCCTGACCGAGCAGCAGGAACAGATGCGCGCCCAACTGACCAAGTCGATGGGCGAGAATCCGATGGCGCGAAACATGCAATTGCCCATGCAACTGGTCGAAGACCAGGTTCGGCGCAACACCGAGATGTTCCAGAAGGCGATGCAGATGTTCTCGCCCTTCACGCTCGGCCATTCCGCCGATCCCGACAAGACCGAAACGAAGCCCGGAAGCACCAAGGACATCGAGGATCTCAAGGCCGAGTTGAAATCGCTGCAGGACAAGATCAATTCGATCGACAGCTGAGATCTTCGGCTTGCCGGCGGCCCGGTTTGATACCGGCCGGCAGAACCGTGTCCCGCTCCTTCTCTTTCTGGAAAGGGACCTTTCACCAGGCAACCTTCTTTCGCGTCCGGCGGAGGCCGCGCTTGGCCGCCATACCTCCGGCATTGCATTGACGTTTTTCTGAAAGGCAATCGATATGACAGATCTCACGCTGGCCAAATCGCTCAAGATCATCTCCGCCGCCCTGGCGAAAGGAAAGGAACTTGGCCTCAAACCGCTCGCGGTCGTCGTGCTTGATGCGGGTGGCCATGTCAAAGCCTTCCAACGCCAGGATGGCGCCTCCATGATGCGGTTCGAGATTGCCAGCGGCAAGGCCTACGGAGCCCTCGCCGTTGGCGCCGGTTCGCGCTGGCTCAATGTGCAGGCCGAAACCCGGCCGCATTTTCTCGAGGGTCTCTCGTCCGTCTCGGGCGGAAAGATCGTCGCCGTCCCGGGCGGCGTTCTGATACGCGATCGCAAGGGGTCCATCATCGGGGCTGCCGGAATAACGGGCGATACGTCGGACAATGACGAAACCTGCGCCATCGCGGGCATCGAGACTGCCGGCTACACCGCCGACGCCGGTTGATTTACGGTTGAAAGAACCTGACCGAAGGCAGATCTCTGCCAGGTCGGCGCACCCCATCGGATGCGAAGCAATTCAAAGCCCTATGGACACGTCGCGTCCCGCCGATCGGATCGAAACCGAGAATCCGGCGATCACGTCGACGAAGGCGATCATCATCAGGATGAAGAAGAGCTGGGTGGCTGCGTCCCGCACCAGCAGAAACTCGACCAGAAACCCGATGAAAACGAGCATCGAGAACATGTGGTCGATCACCGACCAGGAACCTGTCCGTGTAGCCTTCAGCACCTCGATGAACAACAGCACCAACGCGATCACGATCAGGACGTCGCCCCAACTCATCGTCCAGATCGCGCCGGACATCATCTGAAGCGAAATGAGGATTTCGCCGAGATCGGACACGCCGTCGCCCGCAAAGCCGAGCATGATCACATTGTAGAAAATGAAGGGCACGATCATCAAGGGAATTGCTGCAATCATTGTCTTGTCCTTCCCGGCGGCACAGACCACGGCAAAAACCGTAATTGTTGGCGACGTGCAATTCGGCCAATCGAATCAGCCGTGGCCAACATGACCCTTGGAGCAGGGCCGCGCAAGGCCGCGGCGACAGGCCGCGAGCCTCGGCAAAGGCCACGCCTCTTCAATCAGGCATAGACAACGAGAAGATCCTTGGCGTCAATCTGATCGCCGGTCCTGACCAGCACTTCCGCCACCTCGCCGTCACGTTCCGCATGGATGGCTGTCTCCATCTTCATTGCCTCGATCGAAACAAGCACATCGCCGGCCCTGATCTTCTGGCCTTCAGCCGCGGCGACGGCCGACACCACGCCCGGCATCGGCGCGGCAACGTGGGAGTCATTGCCCGGTTCAGCCTTGCGCCGCACCGCGCCGCCGGCCGCACCATGCGCCCGGTCAGGCACCTTCACCCGGCGCGGCTGACCGTTGAGTTCGAAGAATACGGTCACCATGCCCTTCTCGTCCGGCTCGCTTTCGGCGAGGTTCTGGATCACCAGCGTCTTGCCCTTCTCGATCTCGACGAAGAGCTCACCGCCGACCGGCAGACCGTAGAAATAGGCCGGCGTCGGAAGCATGCTGACCGGGCCGTAAGTGTCCGTTGCAAGCGCAAAATCGGTAAACACTTTGGGATACATGAGGTAGGACGCGAATTCGTACTCGCTGACCTTGCGCTCAAGCCTGGTCTCGATTTCCGCCCTCTCGGCCTCGAGATCGGCGTCAGGCAGGAGCGACCCGGGCCGTTCCGTATAGGCCTTGTCGCCCTTGAGCACCTTGGCCTGAAGCGCTTCGGGCCAACCGGCCGGCGGCTGGCCCAGATCGCCGCGCATCATCGAAACCACCGAGTCGGGGAAGGACATGTCCTTTTCGGGATTTTCGACATCGGCAACGCTGAGATCCTGGCTCACCATCATCAGCGCCATGTCGCCGACAACCTTCGACGACGGCGTGACCTTGACGATATCGCCGAACATCTGGTTGGCGTCGGCATAGGCCTGCGCCACTTCGTGCCAGCGGGTTTCCAGGCCCAGCGAGCGGGCCTGTTCCTTCAGATTGGTGAACTGGCCGCCAGGCATTTCGTGGAGATAGACTTCGGAAGCCGGCCCCTTCAGGTCGCTTTCGAACGCGGCATACTGGTTGCGCACGGCCTCCCAGTAGAAAGAGATCCGGCGGATCCACTCCGGATCGAGCTCGGGGTCGCGTTCATGGCCACTGAGCGCCTCGACGATCGACCCGAGGCACGGCTGCGAGGTGTTGCCGGACAGCGCGTCCATTGCCGCATCCACCGCATCGACACCGCTGTCGACGGCGGCGAGCACGGTGGCGGCCGAAATCCCGGAGGTGTCGTGGGTGTGGAAGTGAATCGGCAGGTCGGTTGCCTCACGCAGTGCCGTAAACAATTGCCGCGCCGCCGCTGGCTTGAGCAGACCCGCCATGTCCTTGACCGCGATGATATGGGCCCCGGCCTTTTCCAGTTCGGCGGCCAGTTCTGTGTAGTACTTCAGATCGTATTTCGGCCGCGCCGAATTCATGATGTCGCCCGTGTAGCAGATCGTGGCCTCGCACAACTTGTCCTCGGCGCAGACGGCGTCCATCGAAACACGCATGTTGTCGACCCAGTTGAGGCAGTCGAAAACACGGAACAGGTCGATGCCGCCGCTCGCCGCCTGGCGCACGAAATGATTGACCACGTTGTCCGGGTAGTTCTTGTAGCCGACCCCGTTGGCGCCGCGCAGAAGCATCTGCAGGAGCAGGTTCGGCGCGCCCTGGCGGACCAGGTCAAGCCGCTCCCACGGATCCTCGGTGAGGAACCGCATCGACACGTCGAAGGTCGCCCCGCCCCAGCATTCCAGCGACAGCAGGTTCGGCAGCGCCCGTGCATAGGTGCCCGCAATTGCCGCAATGTCATGGGTTCGCATGCGCGTGGCGAGAAGCGACTGATGCCCGTCACGCATGGTCGTGTCGGTCATGAGCACACGGGTCTGCGCGCGCATCCATTCTGCAAAGCGCTTGGGGCCCATCTGGTCGAGCAACTGCCGGGTCCCGTCCGCCACCGGCGCTTCCACATAGGGCACGCGCGGCAACGCCGCATCTGCCTGCGGCATGGGCCGGCCCTTGGTCTCGGGGTGGCCATTGACGGTCACATCCGCAAGATAGGTCAGAAGCTTGGTGGCGCGATCCTGCCGCTTGACCTGTTCGAAAAGCTCGGGCGTCGAGTCGATGAAGCGGGTCGTGTAGGAATTGTCGCGAAAGCTCTCATGCCCGATGATGGCTTCCAGAAACGTCAGGTTGGTGGCAACGCCGCGAATGCGGAATTCGCGCAACGCCCGGTCCATGCGCATGATCGTTTCCTCGGGCGTCGGGGCCCAGGCTGTCACCTTTTCCAGCAGCGGATCATAATAGCGGGTAATAACCGCACCGGAATAGGCGGTGCCGCCATCCAGCCGGATGCCGAACCCGGTCGCGCCGCGATAGGCCGTGATGCGCCCGTAGTCGGGAATGAAGTTCTGTTCCGGATCTTCGGTGGTGATCCGGCACTGCAGCGCATGGCCGTTGAGGTGGATCTCGTGCTGCGCCGGCACGCCCGATTCCGGGGTGCCGATCACCGCCCCTTCGAGGAGATGGATCTGCGCCTTGACGATATCGATGCCGGTCACCTCTTCGGTGACGGTATGCTCCACCTGGATGCGCGGATTGACTTCAATGAAGTAGAAGGCCCCGGTGTCGATATCCATCAGGTACTCAACCGTGCCTGCGCCCACATAGCCCGTCGCATTGGCGATCTTGAGCGAGTAGGAGGCCAGTTCCTGACGCTGCGCCTCGGTCAGATACGGCGCCGGCGCGCGCTCGACCACCTTCTGGTTCCGGCGTTGAACCGAGCAGTCGCGCTCGAACAGGTGCACGGCGTTGCCATGGGTGTCGCCGAGGATCTGGCTTTCCACATGCCGGGCCCGCTCGACCAGTTTTTCGAGATAGACCTCGTCCTTGCCGAACGCCGCCTTGGCTTCGCGCTTGGCTTCGGTGACTTCGCGCACGAGATCCTTCGGGTCGCGGATCGCGCGCATGCCGCGTCCGCCGCCGCCCCAGGACGCCTTGAGCATGATCGGGTATCCGATCTCCCCGGCCATCCGCGAGACCTCGTCCATGTCGTCGGGCAGCGGGTCGGTTGCCGGCACCACGGGAACGCCGATTTCGATGGCGAGATTGCGCGCCGCAACCTTGTTGCCGAGCTTGCGCATGGTGTCGGGCCGGGGTCCGATGAACACGATGCCGTTTTCAGCGCAGGCATCGGCGAACTCCGGGCTTTCCGACAGGAGCCCGTATCCGGGATGAATGGCGTCGGCGCCGGAAAGCTTCGCCACGCGGATGACTTCCTCGATCGACAGGTAGCTTTCGATCGGCCCCATGTCACGGTCGAGATGCGGTCCGCGGCCGACCTGGTAGGATTCGTCGGCCTTGAAGCGGTGCAGGGCGAGCTTGTCCTCCTCCGCCCAGATCGCGACTGTTTTCAGACCCAGTTCATTGGCGGCGCGGAACACGCGGATGGCGATTTCGGAGCGATTGGCGACAAGAATCTTGGAAATCGGCACGAACTGGCTCCCCTTTGACACAATCTGAGGCGGGCTCACAACACCCGTTTTCAATGCATAGCGTCTGTTTTGTTGCAGTGCAAATAGCCAGTGGGCCGACAGGGCGAGGACCGCGCCCTTCGGAAAACGCAAGTGCAAGTCCATGCGGTCCGGCGGGCCGTTGGTCCCGGTTCACCACATGGGCGCGGCGCATCGGGCCCTCAGATGCACTCCTTGAAGAGGACCTTTGTGTTCTCTTCGGTCATCTTTACCGGATTCCCGCCTGCACTGGGGTCTTCAAGCGCCATTGCGGTCATTTCGTCTATCCGGTCATGACCGACGCCGAGGTCGGCAAGCTTGTCCGGAACGCCGAGATCGGCGCGCAGCTTCACGACAAAATCGTAAAAGCCTTCAAAGCCGCCGGCAATGCCCAGGTAGTCGGCAGCCCGGGCGATCCTGTCCTCGATCGCCGGACGGTTCATCCGAAGCACCGGCGGCATCACCACAGCGTTGGTCATGCCGTGATGCGTGTTGTAGACCGCTCCCACCGGATGCGACAGCGCGTGAATTGCGCCGAGGCCCTTCTGGAACGCCACCGCCCCCATGGCCGCCGCGCTCATCATTTCGGCGCGGGCCGCGATGTTGGAACCGTCGGCGACCACCAGCGGCAGGTTCTCCTTGACCAGCCGCATGCCCTCGAGCGCAATGCCCTGGCTCATTGGATGATAGAACGGCGAGGAGTAGGCCTCGAGACAATGGGCGAAGGCATCCATGCCTGTGCCGACCGTTATCATCTTCGGCATGCCGACCGTCAGTTCCGGATCACAGATCGTCACCGCCGGAAGCAGCTTGGGATGAAAGATGATCTTCTTGACGTGGGAGACCGAGTTGGTGAGCACGCCAGCGCGGCCGACCTCGGACCCCGTGCCGGCGGTGGTTGGAACGGCGATAATCGGCGCGATCGCATCCGCATTGGCGCGTTTCCACCAGTCGCCGATATCCTCGAAATCCCAGACCGGTCTGGTCTGGCCGGCCTGAAAGGCGATCAACTTGCCGAGATCCAGCCCCGAGCCGCCGCCAAAGGCGACGACCCCGTCATGGCCGCCGCTCTTGAACATGGCGACGCCGGCCTCAAGGTTCTTCTCGTTGGGGTTTGGATCGACTTCCGCGAACATTGCGCGTCCCAGACCGGCAGCCTCCATGAGATCGAGCGCGTTGATCGTGATCGGCAGGGAAGCAAGCCCTCGGTCGGTGACCAGAAGCGGCTTCTTGATGCCTGCGGCCGCGCAGGCTTCCGCCAGTTCGGAAATGCGGCCGGCTCCGAAACGTATTGCGGTGGGATAGGACCAGTTGGCGCGCGGGCTCATGCGGATTTCTTTCTCAGATGGTATGATTTGGGACGGGTGAGATTGTGGAAGCCGATTTCCGACAGCGAACCGCTGCGACCGGTGGCCTTGCAGCCGGTCCAGCACAGCGCCGGATCAAGGTAATCAGCCCGGTTCATGAATACGGTTCCGGTTTCGATGCCGTCGCCGATCTTTGCTGCGCGGGTCGCATCGTTGGTCCAGAGCGAAGCGGTCAGGCCGAATTGGCAGTCGTTCATAAGCGTCAGCGCTTCCTCGTCGCTGTCCACCGGCATGATGCCGACCACGGGTCCAAAACTTTCGTCGCGCATCACGCGCATGTCATGGTTCACATCCACCAGCACCTGCGGCATCAGATAGGCGCCGCCATCATCGGCGGGAAACTTCGCAGGATCGATGAGGCCGCGCGCACCCTGTTTGAGCGCTTCGGAAATCTGCGCCCGCACCTCATTTGCGAAACGCACATTGGCCATCGGTCCGATGGTCGTCTCAGGATCAAGCGGATTTCCGAGTTTGAGACCCGAACTGACCCAGGCCGCGGCCTTCTCGACGAACGCATCGTAGAGTGGGCGCGCCACATAGAGACGCTCGATGCCGCAGCAGCACTGCCCGGCATTGTACATCGCGCCATCCATCAGCACGTCGACCGCCCAGTCGAGATCGGCGTCGTCCATGACGTAGCCGGGATCCTTGCCGCCAAGCTCGAGCCCGAGACCGGTGAAGGTGCCCGCCGCAGCACGCTCGATCGCCTTGCCGCCGCCGACCGATCCGGTGAAGTTGATGAAATTGAAGCTGCCCGCCGAAATCAGCTTCTCGGTGCCCTGATGATCGAGAAACAGGTTGATGAACACATCCTCGGGAACGCCGGCCTCGTGGAAGGCCCGCACCATGCGTTCACCCACCAGAAGCGTCTGGGTAGCGTGCTTGAGCACCACCGTATTGCCGGCGATCAGCGCCGGCACGACCGTGTTGATCGCGGTCATGTAGGGATAGTTCCAGGGCGCGATGACGAACACGACGCCATGCGGATCGCGCGCGATCCGGCGCTCGAACTGTTCTGAGTTCTCGATCTCGATCGGCGCCAGCGCGCGCGGAGCAATGCCTGCCATGTACTCGGTGCGCTCGTTCACGCCGCCGAATTCTCCCCCGTAGCGCACCGGACGGCCCATCATCCAGGCCAGTTCCGGCACGACTTCATCCTTCATCTCATTGAGGCGGGCAACGCCGGCCTGAACCAGGGCGATACGTTCCTGCAACGGCCGGCGGGCCCAGTCCTTCTGCGCCGCTCTCGACCGCGCGACAGCCGCGGCGGCGCTTTCAGGCGCCATCACTTCGCGTTCGGCAAAGACCGAGCCGTCGACGGGTGAGATGCATTTAAGTTTGGGGGTCATTGTTTTTTCCAATCAACAGTGAATTGCCCGGACGTGGCCGAGTTCGCCGTATTTGAGTATGGCCCGGTCGCGGGTTAGAATCGTGAAGTCGCTCTCTCGGGCGGTGGCTATGAGTATGCGGTCGACAGGGTCATTGTGGATCGGGCTCGGCAGATAGGACGATGCGATGAGAATGTCGGGTGTCGCATCCTCGACCTTCACACCGGACGCCTCGACGAACTCCGCGAACCACCGGAGCGGAGGTTTTCGAGACGGCAATCGCCCTTTTGCCACCAACATTCCCAATTCCCAGGCGGACATTGCCGAGATGCTAAGCGTGCCATCGGTTTCCGCAATGGCAATCAACTCGGCTGCGGCTGTATCGATGGTCTCAGCCTGCGAGATCCAGATCATCGCACAGGTGTCGAGAAGAAGCCGCTCACTCATCCTCGTAAACCCTGCCCCAATCCGGATCCGCTGGCTCTGTCAGATCCACGCCGGGGAGGATCGTCAAGGTTCCTTTCATGCACCCGAAAATGGATGGCTTCTGTTCTCCGCCTAAACGGGACAGGCCATCCCCGAAACCGTTTGCATCGCGCTTCTCAGATTTCGGCTCCGGCTGTCGCCTGAATGTCAACTGCTCGCCACCCAAATCGACGTCACGGGTTATATAACCTGCATCCAGCCATGCACGGGTAATAACACTGTTGCTCGGATTGTTGCTCCACCAGGCCCGATGCTTCCGGGCCGACGGTGGCAAGCGGTCGCCAATCAACAACTCCAACTGCTTAAAAGTCATCGGGACGCGATCTTGCGTCTTTGATTTCAGGTAGTTGGACAATGGGTCATACTTGCTCATCTGGACTCTCCTTCCTTACAGCTTAGACGCCATAAGCAGGAACTATAGTAACTATATGCACTAAGGTCAATTGTAACTTTTCAGCGATCAGGCGCGCTCGAAACCGCGCGCGATTTCCCAGTCGGTCACTGCCTTGTCGAACTCTTCCTGCTCCCATTCGGCGCAGCGAACATAGTGGTCGATCACGGCATCGCCGAAAGCCTCGCGCAGCATCTTCGATCCGCGCAGGGTTTCGGTCGCATCCCTCAAGGTCGAGGGAATATGCCTGGCCTCGGCATTCTCGTAGACGTCCCCGGTCGTCGGTGGCGCGAGTTCGAGTTTCTCCTCGATGCCCCGGATGCCGGCAGCCAGCAGTGCGGCCTGCGCTAGATACGGATTGATGTCGGCCCCGCCAATGCGGCACTCGACGCGAACCGCCTTGGTGCCTTCGCCGCACAGGCGGAAACCGGCGGTGCGGTTGTCCACCGACCAGACGGTGCGCGTAGGCGCAAAGGTGCCTTTCATGAAACGCTTGTAACTGTTCACATAGGGCGCCAGGAACCAGGTGTAGTCGGTCGCATACTCGATCAACCCGGCCATGAAGTGGCTCATCAGCTCCGACATGCCGTGCTTCCGCTCCGGATCGTGAAACGCCGGTGTCTTGCCGCTCCACAGCGACATGTGAACATGGGCGGCCGATCCCACCTTGTTCCGGTTCCATTTCGGCAGGAAGGTCGCCGCACGGCCATTGGCCCAGGCAATCTCCTTGACAGCATGCTTGGCGATGGTGTGGTGATCCGCGCAGTCCATGGCCACGGCATAACGGATATTGAGCTCTTCCTGTCCGGTCTCGGCTTCGCCCTTGGAGTTCTCCACCGGAATGCCGGCGGCAAAGAGATGATTGCGAACCGGTCGCATGATCGCCTCTTCCTTGGTGGTCTGAAGGATGTGGTAGTCCTCATTATAGGCGCTGATCGGGGTCAGCTCCCGGTATCCCGAACGCGCAAGATCGCGAAAGCTCTGCTCGAACAGGAAGAACTCGAGCTCCGTCGCCATCATTGCCTCGTATCCGAGATCCTTGAGACGCGCGATCTGCGTCTTGAGCATCTGCCGGGGCGACTGCGGAACAGGTTCGTGACTGTGATGGTCAAGCAGGTCGCACAGCACCATGGCGGTGCCTTCGAGCCACGGCGCCCGCCGCATGGTCGCAAGATCCGGCTTCATCACATAATCGCCGTAGCCTGCCCGCCAGCTCGTGGTCGCATAGCCGTCCGGCGTCGCCATTTCGAGATCGGTCGCCAGGATGTAGTTGCAGCAATGGGTCTCGTCATGGCTCGAGTCGATAAAATTCCGGACATGGAAGCGCTTGCCCATCAGCCGGCCCTGCATGTCGACACAGCACACCAAAACGGTGTCGATGTCACCGGCATCGGCGGCGGATTTCAGGTCTTCAAAGCTAAGGTTTCCGGCCATTTCGATAGGGTCCCGATGATGTGGTTGACGTTTCAGTCTCGGCTTGCGGCGAAATGGCGCCAGCGCGCCGTTTAAAGGTGATAGCCCTGTCGCGCCGGGCCACGCCGGCGCTGTAGTGGCAATCCACCCCCCGGCGCAAGACCGGGAGGCGGGAATTCCGTCTTGAGCGGGCTCAGCCTTCGCCGTAGGGGAAGCCGGCCTTGTTGATGACGCTGTTGTATTCCTTGAAGATCGAGATGACCTTCGCCTTGGTTTCGCTTTCCGCGGCGATCTCGTCCCAGAACTTCACCGCCGCATCCTCGACCTGCTTCCAGTCCGATGCGGGGACAGAGCGAAGCTCGAGCTTGTCACCGGTGGCGCGCAGTCTGGCTTCTCCGCCCCAGTACCACTGGTTCCGGTAGGTGTGGCTGGCCTCCATACAGGCCATGTACAGCGCCTTGAGGTGATCGGGAAGCGCGTTCCACTTTTCCTCATTGGCGAACCAGGAGCCGATCCAGGCGCCGGAGATGTTGTTGGTGAGGAAGTAGTCGGTCACATCGGCCCAGCCGACGGTGTAGTCCTCGGTGATGCCCGACCAGGACATGCCGTCGAGCTCGCCGGTCTGAACCGCCACTTCCGCATCCTCGTAGGGAATCGACACCGGCACAACGCCGAACTGGGTCAGGAACCGGCCGGCTGTCGGGAAGGTGTAGAGCCTCAGCCCGTCGAGATCGGCGACGCTGGTGATTTCCTTCTTGGTGTTGAAGTTGCAGGGATCCTGGCCGGCAGCCGAAAGCCACTTCACGCCGGTTCCGGCATAGGCCTCGCGCCAGATGTCGCCCAGACCGTATTGCTGGAACAGCACCGGCACGTCGAGAATCGAGCGGGTGGCGAACGGGAAATAGCCGCCAAACAGGCCGACTTCCACCGGCGAGGCCATGGAATCGTCGTCCGAATGCACGGCGTCGATGGTACCGGCCTGCATGGCGCGGAACAACTCGCCCGTCGGCACGATCTGGTCCGCAAAGAAAAGCTCGATAACCATTTCGCCATTCGCCGCCTCATTGAAGGCGTCGACGAAGGGCTGGGTCACATATTGGCCGAGCGTTGCGCCCGCATAGGTTTGCATGCGCCAGCGGATCGGCTCCTGCGATATCGCCGGCGGTGCCGCAAGCACGGTTCCCGCCGCAGCGCCTGCTGCGCCTGCCCTGGTGAGAAATTGACGCCTCTTGATCATGCTCATGCTGTTCTCCTTTTTGGGTTTTGCCCTGACGGGTCTGCTCATTTTAGCCTCGAAGTGTTCCCCGGAACTGCTCAGGCAGCCAGAGCGCAATTTCCGGGAAGAGCATCACGATCACCAGTGTGAGCAACATGACCGCGACGAAGGGAATGACCGACGCATAGATGTGACGAAGCTTGATTTCCGGCGGCGCCATGGCGCGCATCAGGAACAGGTTGTAGCCGAAGGGCGGCGTCATGTAGGCGATCTGGCAGGTAATGGTGTAGAGAATCCCGTACCAGACGAGATCGAAACCCAGCACCTTGACCAGAGGCACGTAGAGCGGCGCGACGATCACAAGCATGGCGGTATCGTCCAGAAATGTGCCCATCAGCAGGAAGCTCAGCTGCATCAGGATCAGCACCTGCCAGGGCTCGAGCCCGAGCTGGCCGAGGAAGAAGTTCTCGATGGCCCGAACCGCGCCGAGACCGTCGAACACCGCACCGAAGCACAAAGCCGCAAGAATGATCCACATGAACATGCAGGAGATGCCGAGGGTTTTCCGCACCACCTCCTCGAGCACCTTCCTCGTCAGCCGGCCCTTGATGAAGGCGGCCGCCATCGCCGAAAGAGCGCCCACCGCCGAGCTTTCGACCAGGCTGGTGATCCCCATCAGGAACAACCCGTTCATCAGGAAGAAGATCATGAACGGCAGGAAACCCGCCCGCATGAGAAGGATACGCTCCTTCCACGAGATCGCGTCGCGCTCATCCTTTGGGAGCGGCGGCCCGAGATGCGGCTGCAGCTTGCAGCGCACTGCGATGTAGAGGATGAAAAGCGTGGCCATCAGCAGGCCGGGAAACACGCCCGCGAGCCACAGCTGGCTTACCGGCTGGCGTGCTATCATGCCGTAAAGCACGAGAACGACAGACGGCGGAATAAGGATGCCGAGGCTCGATCCGCCCTGCACCACGCCGGTGATCATTACCTTGTCATAACCGCGCCGGAGCAGTTCCGGCAGCGCGATCGTCGCGCCGATCGCCATTCCTGCCACCGACAGCCCGTTCATTGCCGAGATCACCACCATCAGCAGGATCGTGCCGATTGCGAGACCGCCGGGCACCGGTCCGAACCAGACGTGGAACATGCGGTAAAGATCATCGGCAATCCGGCTTTCCGACAGCATGTAGCCCATGAAAATGAACATCGGCAGCGTGAGAAGCGGATACCACTTCATCAACTTGATCGATTGTGCAAAGGCGATTTCCACCCCGCCGGTGCCCCACAGCGGCAGCGCCGCGATCACCGCGACCGCTCCGATCACGCCGAACACCCGCTGCCCGGTCAGAAGCAGCGCCATCATCGAGGCGAACATGAAGATGGCGATCAGTTCGTAGCTCACAGGCCCGCCTCGCTCGCATGATTGACGCTGACGCCACGGAGGAAAAGGATGTCGCGGAAGAATTCGGCGAGTGCCTGCAGCAGCATCAGGAACACGCCGATGGTCGCCACCAGCTTGACCGGCCACATGTACGGGCGCCAGACGGAGTGCGCGCGTTCGCCCCACTCGATGGCATAGGTCGTGCTGGAGATGCCGCCGTAAAGCAGGACACAAAGATAGAACAGCAGGAACAGAACGGTCACGGCATCGACGGCTGCCTTCCGGCGCGGCGACCAGTTTCCGTAAATCAGGTCCATGCGGACATGATCGCCAAGTTGCATGGAGTAGCCGCCGCCGAGCAGGTAGTAGCCGACCATGATGAACTGCGCGAGTTCCAGCGTCCAAAGCGCCGGTGATCCGGCAAACTTCGTGACCGACGACCACAACAGCACGCCCATCAACGCGAAAATCAGATACATCGCAAACCGGCCCACCCTGCGGTTGAAGCTGTCGACGGTTCGAATGTAGGATTCGAGGATTTTCATCACGCCCGCGCCTCGTTCGCCTTGAGGCCCGCAAGTCCGGACATCAGCAGCCCGGCTATCCGTAGACCCCAATCCGACTGCCCCGGCGCGCCGGAAATCAGATCGTTGCGAATCTCCAGCATTACGTTTGGAATTCCCCGGGCCAGCCCGTGCCGCTTGAGCGTGTGGGTGACGCCGTCTTCCGGCCCGTAGGGATAGTTCCTGCTCACCCCGTCAAGCTCCGCCTCGCGCGCCGCCTCCAGCATGGCATCCGCCAGCCGTCGGTCCGCGTCGTGAAGGATGCCGAGTTCACCCTCGCGGCGGGCCCCGAAATAGACCGGCGTGAACGAATGCACCGTCACCAGAACGACCTCGCGCCCCGCGGCGATGCGCTCATTGATGACGCAGTCGATGGCGTCGTGAAACGGATGATACAACTCGTTCGCCCGCCGGGCGCGATCCGCTTTCGAAAGCCCGGCATTGCCCGGCACCGGGTAGATCTCGCTCTTCTCCGGATAGGCATCGGGTGCTTCGGGCGGCCGGTTGCAATCATACACGACCCGGGAAAAGCGCTGGCTTACCAGCACAGCATCCAGGGTCTCCGACAGGATCTCGGCCACGCCCGCTGCGCCGATGTCCCATGCGATGTGACTTTCCAGCGCCGCCTCGTCGAGACCGAGGTCGCCGATCGACCGCGGCATGCGGTTCGATGCATGCTCGCACACCAGCACGATGCTGCTGGCCCCGTCGGGCCGCGCAATGGAGAAGGCAGAACCTTCCGATGCATCGATCAGGGTGTGGTCAAGCACGATATCTCTTGTCCCCGGCAGTTTGCGGAAAGCCCCGGCGCTGATCCGCCAAGTCTCGTAACAATGATTAGGATTGCATCCTCAATGTCAATCCTGTAATTTTCATTACATCTGAACGGCACCTCGCCCGCAGGCCGTATTGACCGGGGAATGGCGATCCGGCCAATGCCTTGATCCTGGCGCAGAACCTGCCCGGGCTTGGCGATCACCAACAGGAAGCGGAACCGACATGGCCATTCGCGAACAGGTACAGGAGGTCCTCGGCAGTCTGCCTGCGGCTGAAAAGAAGGTCGCCCACGCCTTCCTTGCCAACTATCCCAGCAGCGGACTTTCCACCATCGCCGAACTTGGCGCGCTCGCCGGCGCCAGCGCGCCGACTGTTTTACGTTTCGTCGCCCGTCTGGGCTTCGGCTCCTACCCCGATTTCCAGCGCCGGCTCCGCGCCGATGTGCAGGCGCAGTTGATGTCGCCGCTCGAACGTGCCCGCAGCACCAGCCCCGTCACCGAGAACCCGGCGCTCGAGGCAAGCTTTGCCGCTGTCGCACGCAATCTCGACGCGACACTGAAGGCGGTGTCCGAGAGCGAGTTCGAGGCAGCCTGCGAAATGCTTTCCGACCAGCGTTCGGCCTGCTGTTTCGTCGGCGGCCGCTTCACAGATGCCATCGCCGGCTACATGGCGGCGCATCTCAGGATCATCCGCCCCGGCGTCCGGCATTTTGGCGGCCAGACCTCCACCTGGCGCGACCAGCTTCTCGACATCCGTCCCGGAGATGTCGCCGTGCTGTTCGACATCCGCCGCTACCAGTCGGATCTGGTCCGGCTCGGAGAATTGCTTGCCGAACGCAAGGCGCGGATCGTCCTGATCACCGATCCATGGCTGTCTCCCATCGCGAAATCAGCGCGCGTGGTGCTTCCCTGCGTTGTGGACGCCGACAGGACCTGGGATTCGAGCGTCGCGCTGCTGGCCCTCGCCGAAGCGTTGATCGACCGCGTTTCCCGGTCCCAGGCCGATGGCGCGCGGGCGCGCATGCAAACCCTCGAGGATATCCACTGGAACAATCCGCCCCGCTAGATCGCCCCGCAGCTTGCGCAATCCGGGGACATCCAATACCCATGAGACCATGAAACAGCAGCAAGCCCTGGACGCCTTTGCGGCACTGAGCCAGGAAACCCGTCTGGCCGTGTTCCGGCTTCTCGTCAGCGCCGGGCCCGAAGGTCTCGCTTCCGGGGAAATCGGAGAAAGACTGAACGTTCGCCAGAACACCATGTCGACAAATCTGGGCATCCTGCTCAAGGCGGGGCTGGTCAGCCGCGTCCGGGATGGCCGCAGCGTCCGGTACCATGCCAATCACGAGGGCATAAGCGGGCTGTTGGGCTTCCTGCTCGAGGATTGCTGTGGCGGGCGGCCGGACCTGTGCCAACCGCTGATCCGCCAGCTTTCCTGCAACTGATGAGGCTCCACATCTAGCCTGTCGTCGTCGCTCGCCTGTACAGATGCCAGGTGGCATGCCCCAGCACGGGAAGCGCGATCAGCAACCCGGCAAAAAGCGGAATCAGCGCCAGAAGCGTGAGGAGCCCCACGACAAAGCCGAAACCGAGCATCGGGGCGGGGTTCCTGGCCACAGTCGACACGCTCGTGGTCATGGCGGTGATGAAATCCACTTCCCGCTCGGCCAGCATCGGCAGGGCGATCACAGTCGTCGAAAACAGCACCGTGGCCAGAAACGCCCCGACCACCGTTCCGACGCCGAGAAATCCCCATCCCTCGGGTGTCGACAGCACAACCTGAACGAACGCATCCCAGCTCGAGAACGACTTGAAACCCAGGAACATAGCCAGCAGCAGGCGCACCTGGTAGACCCAGACCCAGAAGATGAACATCACGACGAAGGCCATCCATCCAAGCTGTCGCTCCCGCTGGTGGAACACCTCGGCCAGCACGCCGTGCCGTGTTACCGGTTCCCCCGCCTGTCGCCGCCGGCTGACCTCGTAAAGTCCGACCGCGACAAAGGGACCGAGCAGCGGAAACCCGATCGCCAGCGGAATGATCATCCACGGCGAGCCGATACTCGTCAAAAAACCGAGAATGAGCAGGCCGCCAAGCATATAGATCCCGCCGAAAAACAGCCCGTACCCGGGATGCGCAAGGAAATCGCTCCATCCGGCGGCGAGGCTCGACTTAACATCCTGAAGGGAAATCTCCCGAATCGCCGGGGCCCCGACCGGCCCGGTCTCCCTCGCACCTGCGGTACCCTTCATCTCCGGTCCTCCCTCGACCTGCCCAAAACACTGGCGCCATTCATTCAAGATATGCAATGAATCCATAATGATACTGTTTCTGCCCATTCGCAATCCTTCAAGGGGCTTGCAATCGGGGGCCTTCGAATGAGTATTTCTCCGCGGGGAGGACAATCGATGACGGGAAACGGTACAAATTTCCAGGGTGTGTTGACCGCGTTCCGGCAAGCTAACCTGGCTCGCGCGCGCGCGGCTGGATGCGTGTTTCGGTGGCCATGTTCAGGATTACACGCACACACTCGAGGTCTGGCGTAACAACAGGATCATGAATTGCCGGATGACCCCGGTCCGCGACCGTAACGACACTCTCATTGGAGCACAGGTCAAGATGCGGGACGTCACGGCGCCGTATCCCGGAGAAGACCAAATCGCGCGATGATCGGCGCTGGCAATTTCGCCGTGGAACCTTATCTATCCCGTCGGCGCTGTCGCAACGCGCAGTCGTTTCCGCGTCCGGTCGGTTGAAGGCCGGTGACGGTTTTCGACCAGGCCAGACAGACCAGACGCACCGGGAGACGCCAGATGTCCGCTATCGTGATTGCAGTTCTTGTCCTCGCCGCCGCCGCCAGTGGCGCCATTTTCAAACCCGGCCAGTGGTACGAAAACCTCCACCGTCCGGACTGGACGCCGCCCAACTGGGCATTCCCGGTCGTCTGGAGCGTCCTTTACATCGCGATCGGGGTCTCCGGCTGGTTGGTCTGGCAGGCTCAAGGCCTCGGCCTGGCGATAGGATTGTGGGTCTTGCAGCTCGTGTTCAATGCAGCCTGGTCCTGGCTGTTTTTCGGCAGGCGGCGCATGGATCTAGCCTTTGTCGATGTCTGTGCCCTGCTCCTGTCCATCCTTGCCTATATCGCCGTGGCCGCCCAGGTTTCGCAGATGGCGGCGCTGCTCTTCGTTCCCTACGCATTGTGGGTCGCCACAGCGGCAACCCTCAACCGTTCGGTCTGGCGCCTCAATCCTGAGGCTGCCCGCGGCTGACGGGCGAGAACATCGCCATCATTGATCTTCCATTTGCGCGCAACTGTTATTAGGTAGGGGATGGACTTGGCAGCCGGCCAAGGCGGCGATCGTTCCGAGGGCTTCATGACCACATCTCCCTTCGTTGTTCCCCAGACCCGTCGCGCCAGCGTGGCGGTGGATGTCGGCGGCGTGATCGTCGGAGGCGGCGCACCGGTAGTGGTGCAGTCGATGACCAACACCGACACAGCCGATGTCGACGCCACCGTTGCGCAGGTCGCGGCGCTTCATCGCGCCGGATCGGAAATCGTCAGGATCACAGTGGATCGCGACGAGAGCGCCGCTGCCGTCCCGCGCATCCGCGAACGGCTTGAGCGGCTGGGGCTCGACGTACCGCTGGTCGGCGACTTCCACTATATCGGTCACAAGCTGCTGGCGGATCATCCCGCCTGCGCCGAAGCGCTCGCGAAATACCGCATCAACCCGGGCAATGTCGGCTTCAAGGACAAGAAGGACCGCCAGTTCGTCGAGATCGTCGAAATGGCCATCCGTCATGGCAAGCCGGTTCGGATCGGGGTCAATTGGGGGTCTCTCGATCAGGTCCTGCTGACCCGGCTGATGGACGAGAACGCCGCCAACGGCTCGCCGCTCTCCGCCCGCGACGTCACCCGGGAAGCCATCATCCAGTCGGCACTGCATTCGGCGGCACTGGCCGAGGAAACCGGCCTGCCGCGCAACCGCATCATCCTCTCGGCGAAGGTCAGCCAGGTGCAGGACCTCATCGCCGTCTATTCCGAGCTTGCCCGACGCTCCGACCACGCCCTGCATCTGGGGTTGACCGAAGCCGGCATGGGATCGAAGGGCATCGTCGCCTCTTCCGCCGCGATGGGCATTGTGCTTCAGGGCGGTGTCGGCGATACCATTCGCGTCTCGCTGACACCGGAACCTGGCGGAGACCGGACCCGGGAAGTTCTCGTGGCCCAGGAGCTTCTGCAGGTGATGGGGTTCAGGCAGTTCCTGCCGGTCGTCGCCGCCTGCCCCGGCTGCGGCCGCACCACATCGACCGTGTTTCAGGAACTGGCGCGGACCATCGAGGATGATCTGAGGAACAACATGCCCGTCTGGCGGGAAAAATATCCCGGCGTCGAGGGTTTGCAGGTCGCGGTGATGGGCTGCATTGTCAACGGGCCGGGCGAATCCAAGCATGCCGACATCGGCATTTCGCTGCCGGGCACCGGAGAAAGTCCTGCGGCTCCCGTGTTTGTCGACGGACAGAAAGCCGCAACCCTGCGCGGACCGAACATCGCCGAGGATTTCCAGGCGATGGTCGCCGACTATATCGAAAAGCGGTTCGGCTGATGCATGTCGCGCTCAAACGGACAGGACTGAGCCATATCGAACAGGCGTTCTTTCAAAGAACCGCAGCGTCCTCTGCGCATCCGATCGGTCGCTCGGCGCTCCAGAACGCCTGACGCAATCCTTCCCGGGCAGAGCTTCAGCCTGTATCCCTGTTGAGTTCGGCGCCCGGCAACCAGCGTTCGAGCATGGCTCCGAATTTTTCAGGCGAGATCGGTTTGGACATGTAATCGTCCATGCCGGCGGCAAGGCATCGGTCTTCGTCGCCTTTGAGGCTGTGCGCCGTCACGGCAATGATCGGTGTCGGCGAAAGCCCTTCGCGCTCTTCGATCGCACGTATCTCCTGCGTCGCTTCAAGACCGTTGAGCTCGGGCATCGACACATCCATCAAAACCAGGTTCGGGCGCAGCTTCTTCCATTTTTCAACGGCTTGACGGCCATTGACTGCCAGGTCCTGATCCAGCCCGATCCCTTCAAGCAGTTGCTGAAAAACGATCTGGTTGACCTGATTGTCCTCCGCCACCAGCACCAGCGGCGCGCTTCGCGACAGTGGCGGCGTGGGCGTTTCCTCAAGAACCGGGCTTGCGTCGCCGTCGGCGACGGCCAACGCTTCCGCGACCGCAAGAGGCGAACCGCCGCGGGCCGGAAGCACCGCCGCTTCGCCGGCTCTGCCGGGACCGGTGTCTGCGTCATGTGTTCCGGTTTGAACGACCTGCCTCAAGGCCGCCTGGACGGTCTGGCGCAACTGGACGGTTCGAACCGGCTTTGTCAGCTGCGCAAAAATGCCGAGGCTGTCCAGCGCTTCGAGCTGGTCGGCCTGATCGATAGACGAAAGCACCAGAATTTCGGTGTCAGCGATCAGCGGATCGGACCGGATCATTTGCGCCACTTCAGCGCCCGTCAGTCCGGGCATCTGGAAATCGAGCACCAGAAGATCGATGCCGATGCCCAGTTGTGAGCGCGCATGACGCAAGAGATTGATGCCGACTTCACCGCTCTCGACCGCAACGCAATCCAGGCCCCAGTCACGTATCTGTTCCGTCAGGATCATGCGATTGATGGCGTTGTCGTCAATGACCAGGACACGGCGGCCTTTGAACCCTTCCGAGGGCTGCGCCCTGACGTCGTTGAGGCTGCCGTCGACATCCAGTTCGATGGTGAAGCTGAAGGTGGAGCCAACCCCCACTTCGCTCTCGAGTTCAATGCGCCCGCCCATCAGTTCCACCAGCCGCGTGGCAATCGCCAGGCCGAGCCCGGTCCCTTCGTGCTTGCGTGTCGACGAGCCGTCGACCTGGCTGAACTTCTCGAACACCGCTTCGATCTTCTCGGGCGGGATCCCGATCCCCGTATCACGCACGGCAATGGAAAGTGCGAGCCGCCGGTAATGGGCATCCTGCGTACAATCCGTCTCCACATCCGCCCAGTTCACCTCGACCATCACATGGCCTGTTTCGGTGAATTTCACAGCGTTTCCGACCAGATTGGTCAGCACCTGACGGATCCGTCCCGGATCGCCGATCAGCTTTTCCGGCAGACCGGGCGCGATGCGCACCACCAGTTCGATATCCTTCTCGGCCACCCGCGAGGACATCAGTGTCGCCACATCCTCGGTCGTGTCGATCAGGCTGAAGGGTTTCGGGCAAAGGACCATCTGTCCGGCGTCGATCTTGGAGAAATCGAGGATGTCGTTGATGATCTCGAGAAGCGCATTGCCGGACTTCAGGATCACGTCGGTGAAGGTCCGCTGCCGGGTGTCGAGTTCGGTGCGGGTGAGCAATTCCGCCATACCGAGCACACCGTTCATCGGGGTGCGAATTTCGTGGCTCATTGTCGCCAGGAACTCGGATTTGGCTCGGTCGGCGGCTTTCGCCTTGGTCAGCGCCTGATCGATTTCATGGGTCTTTGCCTGAAGCCGGCGGACCATCTGCCGGATGATGATGTCGATCGGAACGAAGACACCCAGGCCGAGAACAAGCAGGATGCCCATGGTGACCATGAGATACTTTTGCAGCAAAGTACCCTGTGACAACGACAGTTCCGCCAGGTACTTGCGGAACTGTTCCTGCACAAAAAGGTTCGAAGGCTCGATCATCTCTCCGAACATCGCGAAGACCTCGCGGCCCGACCAGTAGATGTCCTTTTCCGTACGCACCGAATCGATGCGCGCGGCGCTCACAAGCGACTTGTGGGCCTCAAACGGATCCGCTCCGGTCATGTAGCGCGACTCCAGGCGGATCCGCTCCACCAGCTCGGCCGGAAGCGTGTCCCACGCATCCCCGAGATGCTGGAGCTTCCAGCGCGCACGCTCAAACGCAAACCGCAGGCTCGAAACCGCGGACAGGATGTCCGGATCAACCGGCATCTCGCGCAGGATGCGCTTCTTCTCGGCAAGCGTCACCCCCTCGAGGCGCGGGTCGACGTCGGCCATGTTGTCGACATAGGTCTCGGCCAGCCGGCCGCTTCTGTCGGCAATCGCCCGCAAGGCGTGATCGACTTCGGCAAATTCGGTCGCGACAGCGCCTATTCTCTGGATTGTCTCGTTTCGCTTGTTCTGCTCCAGGAAGAAGAATGTGCAGATCACCGCCATCGCGGACAACGACACGATATAGCCGATACGCAACAGCACTATGGAACGGCGCGCGACCGCAGCTTCGTCCTGGTCCGAAAGTTTTTCGATCTTCATTCTGGCAACATCCGTTTGGACCGATAGTGCCGCCAGTTGGTTAACAAAACCGTATGAGGAAGCCGAAAAATCGCCGGTATGTGTGCCGTATCCGCTCTGTTTCGGGTTCCCCCGAAGCCCGGCAAACGCAGACTCTCAACGATTGCGGTCAGCGATGAAGCCTGCCGCGCGCTTCAGCGTTTGAGCCTTTTCACCAAAGGGGGACAGCACGGCCTCGGCCTCATCGACCAGTGACGCCAGCCTCTGCCGCACCGCATCGGCGCCCTGCAACGAAACCAGTGTTCCCTTGCCGCGGCCGGCGTCCTTGCCGGTCGCCTTGCCCAGCGTGGCCGCATCAGACGTGACATCGAGAAGATCGTCGGCCAGTTGAAAGGCAAGGCCTATGATCTCGCCGAAGCGGGTCATGCGCGCAACGGTCCCATCGTCGCTGCCCGCGGCAATTGCACCGGCCGCACAGGCATAGCGCAGCAGCGCTCCGGTCTTCATCGCCTGAAGCCGGACGATCGCCGCCTCCCCGGGCCGGTCCACCTCGGCCATGAGGTCGAGCGCTTGCCCCCCCACCATTCCGCCGATGCCGGCGGCGCGCGAGAGTGCATTGACCAGGCGCAGCCGGATTTCCGGCGGGAGCGCTGTCTCGTCCGAGGAGATCACGTCGAATGCGAGTGTCAGCAGACCGTCCCCGGCCAGGATCGCCGTCGCCTCGTCAAAGGCAATATGCACCGTCGGCTGGCCGCGTCGCAGGTCATCGTCGTCCATGGCGGGCAGGTCGTCATGAATGAGCGAATAGCAATGTATGCATTCCAGCGCTGCGGCAATACGCAAGGCGGGCTCCGGTGGCGCATTCAGCAGCCGCGCCGTTTCGATCACGAGAAAGGGACGCAGCCGCTTGCCGCCATTGAGAACGCCGTAGCGCATGGCCGACAACAGCCGATCCGGCCGCACGATCTCGCCGTCCCGCGCTTCCTGGCTCAGAATCTGTTCAAGCTCGGCCTCGACCCGGGAGGCTGCCGATTGCAGGCGGGCGGTGAAGGGATCTGCGGATGCGCTTTCCATGGTCCTCTCCATGCCATGACGATCATCCGGCGGCAACGGCTAGATTGATACGGTCCACCCGCCCCCTGCAAATCCTCCCTTCGCTGCAGGTCTCAACCGGCGTGGCTGGCCAGGGTCTGGTCTTGGGCGCGCCGGACCGCTAAGAACAGCGCCGGAAAGTCAGCGCCGCAACCAGGATCAGGAGCCCGTCAGGTGGCCAATGCAAATCGCCCTTCCGGCAACCGGGCTGGCCCGAATGGCCGGACGCCGAAGGATCCGCGCCCCCGGCGCAGGCGGTGGTGGCGGCGTCTGCTGGGGTGGCTGCTTGCAATGATGGTGCTCGTGCTGGCGCTGCCCTATCTCTTGATTCCGCTCTATGCATGGCAGGAAGTACGGCCGGTCTCCACATTGATGCTCGCCGAAACGCTCTCCGGCCGCAGCTATGATCGCCAATGGGTCAGTTTCGACGGGATTGCCCCCGTGCTTGTCCAGTCGGTGATGATGTCCGAGGACGGCCAGTATTGCGCCCACTCCGGCATCGACTGGGAAGCGCTGAATCTGGTCATTGACGAGGCCCTTGAGGGCGAAGCGACGCGCGGCGCTAGCACCATCCCCATGCAAGCCGCAAAGAACCTTTTTCTCGTGCCCTCCCGCTCGGTGGTCCGCAAGGCCCTGGAAATACCCCTGGCCATGTGGATGGACCAGCTTTGGACCAAGCGGCGGCTGATGGAAATCTATCTCAACATCGCCGAATGGGCGCCCGGCGTGTACGGCGTCGAGGCCGCATCGCAGGCCTATTTCGGTGTCAGCGCCAGCAATCTGTCGTCCGCGCAGGCGGCTCTGCTCGCGGTGACCCTTCCCAATCCGATCAAGCGGAACGCCGCCAATCCGTCTGCAGGCATGCGCCGCCTGGCCGGCGTCATCGAAAATCGCGCGCGTCAGTCCGGCGCCTATATCAAATGCCTTTATGATTGAGTTCAGCCGAATTGACTTCTCGCCGCTCCGCCTCTGTGCGAACAATGGCCGTCATTCGATCTGAAGGCTCACATGCCTTCCTTGCGCGGAAATCTCGACAGATGCCAGATCCCGTTCTCTACATCGGCAACAAGAACTACTCCTCCTGGTCTTTCCGGCCCTGGATTGCGATGCGCGTGGCCAACATCGCGTTCGAGGAGAAGCTGGTGCCTTTCGACATGGACAACGGCAACCCGGCCTTCCGGCGGTTCTCACCCACCGGCAAGGTGCCTGTTCTGGTCGATGACGGTCTCACCATATGGGAGTCCCTGGCGATCATTGACCACGTGGCCCGGAAACACCCGGACCTAAATCTGTGGCCGGAACAGCCGGACCATCGCACCCGCGCCATGGCAATGAGCTTGGAGATGGTCTCATCCTTCACCGCTCTGCGCTCCGCCTGCCCCATGAACATGCGCCGCAAGCGCACGCCGGTGCCGCTCACATCCGCCATCTCTGCCGATGTGGACCGGATCCAATCGCTCTGGACCCAGGCCCTCGCCGACTGCGGCGGGCCGTTCCTGTTCGGCGAATTTTCCGTAGCCGACGCCATGTTCGCACCGGTGGTCAACCGGCTCGATGTCTACGGGTTTCAAACAAGGCCCGAGGTGCGGGCCTATATGGACCGCATGAAGGCACTCCCGGCCTGGCGGGAATGGGAAGACGCCGGCCGCGCCGAACCCTGGATCGTCGAGGAAGACGAAGCCTGAGCCTCGGACTTCGCCGGGGCCGTGTCGGCGCGGCCGGATGAAAAAAATCCGGTTCCACGCTGGTCAAACCCCGAAATGCAATGTATAAGCCCGGCAAATTTCCGAAATCGGCATGTGTCAGTTTCGGCCCGTGGGTCGGCCGTTGATCATGTCTGAATGTTGAACTGGAGTTCGTCATGGCTGTTCCGAAGCGTAAAACCACCCCGTCCAAGCGCGGCATGCGCCGCTCAGCGGATGCGATCAAGGCCCCGACCTATGTCGAGGACAAGAATTCCGGCGAACTGCGCCGCCCGCACCACATCGACCTGAAGACAGGCATGTACCGCGGCCGCCAGGTTCTCACGCCGAAGGAAAGCGCATAAGCTTTCCGAAGCCTGTAGCTGTTTGAAAGCCGGTCCCTTCTCGGGGCCGGTTTTTTTACGTTCTCCGTCATCCGTTCAGCCGGGAAGATGCAGTTTTCGCGGCAGGCGTTCGGATCTGACGCGTCGCTCCGCACCCTGATCCGCCGCGAAAGCAAGAAACGCCCGGAAGCACGAAGCTGCCGGGCGCAACAATGTCACAACGGCCAGCCTAGCCAGCCGATATCCGCTTGGTCGTTTCAGGCAGCCTGAATGTTCTGGACTGCGGTCTTGCCGGTGCGGCGGTCTTCAGCGGTGTCGAAGGACACCTTCTGGCCTTCGGCCAGGCCGCGCATGCCGGCGCGCTCGAGAGCGGTTGCATGGACGAAGACGTCCTTGCTGCCGTCGTCCGGAGCGATGAAGCCGAAGCCTTTTTGATCATTGTAGAATTTAACGGTACCGGTTTGCATGGAGAGTCCTTTGTGTCCATGAATGTATTTGCAAACGCGAGCGCTATTCAAAGCGCTCGGCGCAGGCGTTCGTCATCGAGTTTAAGTGAAGTGTTGAGCGTGTGCCCGCTGTTAACGGCCCGCGACCAAGTCGTCCGGTCAAAATCGATGCGGAAGTCATACACGCATTCCACCTCCGGCACAAGCGAAAGCGAAGAAGGCCCCTTCGCTCGTGCTTCCGGGGCCCCGAAACCGGAGAAGACACCTCCTTGGCTCCGGCGGGATCAGGCCGCCAAAGCCTGCGCCGCGACCCTCTCGCGCACCATGCGGAACGACACCAGGCGGCGCCGGTCTTCGTCCCAGAGCGCAAGCGGCACGCAGCGGAAACTCTCCCACAGGGTCAGCCGTCCGATTTGCGCAAGTTCGGGAAAATCCCTGAGCACCTGCGGCAGCCGGTAAAACGGAATTCGGCTCGAGAGATGGTGGACATGATGGATGCCGATATTGCCGGTCACCCACATCAAAGGCCGCGGCAGATCGTAAAAGGAACTGCCATGAAGCGCTGCCGTCTCCCTTTCCCATTCCGGGGCGCGATCCCACTCCGTCGGGTTGAACTGATGCTGCACGTAAAACATCCAGACACCGATCGACGCGCCGATCAGCATGATCGGCAGATGAATCACGAGAAAGGCCTTGAACCCGACCAGAAAACAAAGCGCCAACCAGGACGCAGCGATCGCCAGATTGGTCAGCATCACGCTGGACCATGACATCACGCCGTCCTTGAGCGCCGAAATCGGAAGGCGGTGCTCCAGCATGAAGATGAAGGCCGGCCCCAGTCCGAACATGACCAGGGGATGACGGTAAAGACGATACTTGAGCCGTCCGACACTGGACAAGGCCAGATACTCCCTCACTGTCAGCGTATCGATATCCCCCACGCCGCGGCGGTCGAGGTTTCCGGAGCCGGCATGGTGGATCGCATGCGATCGCCGCCAGTAATCATAGGGTGTCAGGGTGAGGACGCCGAGCGCGCGGCCCACGCGGTCGTTCCACTTTGCGGTTGTGAACATCGAAGCGTGTCCGCAGTCATGCTGAATGATGAACAGACGCACCATGATCAGCGCTGTCGGAATCGAAAGCAGCAGCGTCAGCACCACGCTGTAGGACAAGGCAAACCACATCAGCACCCAGAGACCGGCAAGCAGGCTCAGGGTCAGGACGGTTTCAAAGGCGCTTCTCCGGTTGTCGGGCTGCCTGTAGGGCTGCAGCTTCCGCACCCATTCCCGCGCTGATCCAGTCGCCATACACCTGTCCTCCTGAAGATTTTTCTCACCGCGGCTTCAGGTTTTCCACCTACGGCCCTGAACTTTGGCCGGGCTTACCACGTCGCAATCGCAAAGACATCATTTTCCGCAATGCCCTGAAAAATTCACGATGTGTCACTTCGTCACCATCAGTGTTATCGGTGCGGCGATTTACCTCCTGGGTCGTATCGGCTAAGGAATTGTTAAATCGATTTAAGAAATCAGCAGCAAAGCCCGCAAATGTTGAATTCACCGGCAGCCGTACAGCCCCTGGTCACCCGCGAGCGGACCGCCGTGTCGCTGATTTTCTTTGCCAATGGTTTCATCGTCGGCAGCTGGGCCCCGAAAATTCCTGAATTTGCGTCCCGCCTGCGGCTCGACGAAAGCGAACTGGGCTTGATGATTCTGTGCTTTGGCATGGGTTCGCTTTGCGCCATGGCCATGGTCGGCGTCTTGATCGGGCGAAACGGCTCGCGGTCGATCACCCGCATCCTGGCTGCGCTTGCCTCGCCGAGCCTGCTTGTTCTCACCCTTGCGCCGTCGGTCTGGACTGCGGCGATTACGCTGTTCGCGCTTGGCGGCCTCGTCGGCGGCATGGATGTCGCGATGAACGCCAATGCGGTGGAGGTCGAAAAGCACGAGCGCCGGGCCATCATGTCGTCCTGTCACGGGTTCTGGAGCCTTGGCGGCGTCTTCGGCGCAGCGCTCGGCGGCATCCTTGTGGCGTCGACGGGGGTTCATGTCCACGCCCTTTTCGTCACGCTGCTTGTCGCGCTCGCCGTGGCGATCGCCTGGCCGCGCGTTCTTTCCGATCCTCCACCGGGTCTCACGGTCGACACCGGCACGGATTCTCCGGGGATTCGGAAACGCGGGCTGACCGGTCTCGGGGCGACGGTCTGGCTGACCGGCATCATATGTCTGATCATGATGACCCCTGAAGGCGCCGTTCTCGACTGGGGCGCTCTCTACATGCGCGAGGAACTCGGTGCGGGCACCGCCGTTTCGGGTCTGGCATTCGGTGCATTTTCAGCCGCAATGGCGGCAATGCGGTTTGCCGGCGACATGGTGCGCGATCGCTTCGGAGCGGTGGCGACGTTTCGCGTCTCATCCCTGCTCGCGATCGCAGGACTTGGGATTGCCGGCATGGCAGCGTCTCCGGGCTGGGCCGTCATCGGCTTTGCAATCACCGGGCTCGGCCTCGCCAACACCGTTCCGATCGCCTTTTCGGCCGCCGGGAACCTGCCCGGACTGCCTCAGGGACTGGCGATCTCCATCGTCACCTTCATGGGTTATTCCGGCATCCTGGTGGCGCCTTCGATCATCGGCTTCATCGCCGAGCATACAGGCTTCGCCATCATCTATCTGAGCCTGCCGGTGCTGATTGCCGTGGCGTTGCTTTTTGCAGGACTGACCCGGCACGCCGACCGTGACACAGGCTCCGATGGCTGAGTATTGACCGGGCGGCGGGCTTGCCGGGAGGCCGCTTCATGCACCGCACCAGCGATCGATCCATCCAAGACCGTCCGCCGTCGAGCCGGCCGGGCGATATTCGCAGCCGACAAACCCCTCATAGCCCATCTCGTCCAGCCTACGGAGGATCCTGAAGTCGTCGAGTTCCCCGGAGCCGGGTTCCGCTCTTGACGGCACCGCTGCGATCTGGACATGGCCGATCCGGGGCATCATCCCCGCCAGCCCCGTCAGCACATCTCCGCACAGGATCTGCCGGTGATAGATATCGAACTGCAACCGGACATTCCCGCACTGCAATTCATCCAGAAGCTCGGCGGCGAGATCGAAACCGGAAAGAAAGTAGCCCGGCATGTCACGGGGGTTGAGCGGCTCGATCAGAAGCACGATCCCGTCCTGCTCGGCGCGCTCCGATGCGAAACGCAAATTGTCCAGATAGGCAGCGCGTCGGGAGGGATCCTGCGCGCTCGCAATCCCCGCCATGACATGCAGACGCGGCGTGCCGAGGGCTTTGGCATACCCGATCGCCGTGCTGACCGACTGACGGAACTCAGCCTGGCGGTCAGGCAATGCCGCAAGCCCGCGATCGCCTGCCTCCCACGCACCCGGAGGGAGGTTGAACAGCACGATTTCGACGCCCGCGGCTTCGCGCCACCGGGCAATGTCTTCCGCCGGCCAGTCGTAGGGAAACAGGAACTCCACCGCCTCGAAGCCGGCGTCCGCAGCCGCCTGGAAACGCTCCGGAAAGGGCATCTCTGCAAACATCATCGACAAATTGGCGGCAAGACGCGGCATTGCTGTATTCCTTTGTGTGTTTTGACCGGTCAGCCGAGGCATCAATCCGGTTCCCATCGCTTCATTTGGAACTGTCCGGGACTCCGCGGCATTTCAGTGCTGTAACCCGCGTCCCATTCACGACATGGCCCAGCATGAAGCCGGACGCGGGAAGGCGCCGTCTAGTGCCCGTCCAGCAAGGCGCTCTCGAAGGGAAACCGGGACAGCAGTTCGACGCCGGTCTCGTGGATCAGCACCTGCTGCTCCAGTTTCACGCCTTCCCCGCCGGTCTCCTCGCCAATGAAGCTTTCGACGCAAAGCGTCATGCCCGGCAATATCTCCCCGTCATATCCGGCGGCGGGAAAATCGCCCCTGTGATACAGGTATGGATATTCTCCGGTCATTCCGCAGCCATGCGCCGACAGGTAGTAGCGGTGGACATAGAATTTTTCGGGAATGTCCCATGCTGCGTCCGCATAGTCGCGAAACGACATGCCGGGACGCAGGATGCCCATATTGTGGTGAACCTGCTCGTAGGCGACCCTGTAGAGTTCGCGCTGCTTGGTTGTCGGCTTGTCCGGGCCGGAGTGAAATGTGCGGGAGAAATCCGAATAATAGCCGTGGCAGCCGACGACATCGGTATCGAGCGCGATCAGTTCGTTTTCGCCGATCACCTTGTCGCCGGTTTCCTGAAACCAGGGATTGGTCCGGTCACCGGAGTTGAGCAGACGGGTTTCCACATAGTCCCCGTTCTGCGCGATGATCGACTTGTGAAGCACGGACCAGAGTTCCGCTTCGGTCTGGCCCGGCCGGATCGCGGCACGCAACTCTGCTACCCCGCGTTCGGTGGCCCGGAGAGACGCGTTGACGCATTTCATTTCCTCGGCCGACTTGATGGCGCGGGCCATCTCCACCGGCTCCTGCGCATCGACCAAGTGAATGCCTGCTTCCGAGAGCGCCAGCGCCGTTCCGCCATTCATGCGTTCAATGCCGACCTTGGGCCGGTCCCCCGCGAGCTCCCTCAGCGTGGCGGCCATCTCGCGCGCCCAGGCCCGTTCCCGCGTGGCGATGTGAGGGCCCGCGGCCACGAAGCTTGCTGTGCTTGCCGGACGCACCTCGTCGATGGTCTCGAGACCGTCAGGCAGATGCAGTGCGCCCGTGAATTCGTGAAGGATCGCCCGGTCCGCGGTCATGACCAGGTAGCGCGACGGACCGTTGCGCATCGAGAAGACCTGCATGTTCCGCGCGCCAGTGGCATACCGGATATTGACCGGATCCATGAGGATCACCGCATCAATGCCGCGTCTCGCCATTTCCTTGCGCACGCGCCCCTGACGCCAGGCCCGCACGGCGACCAGATCGATATCGCCGTCATCCGGGCTCCTGTCGAGAAGCGCCAACCCGGCCACCTCGCCGCGCCCGGCATGCCAATCCAGTTCCGCCATCTCGCCCTCCATGTACAAGGAATGTGTAGCGCGGAAAGGGCCGCGACGAAACGATGGTATTTGTCCCCGGCGAGCATTGCGCCCGGCGCCCGGCTGCAGATGCCGGCGGCTCTGTGCGCCCGGTGGTCACCAATCCACGATCGTGCCGTCGTCAATAACCGCGTTCGTCGTGTGATAGACCTCGGGGGCAAAGGGATGCTTGGCGCATTCGGCCTCGTCGACTTCAATGCCCAGCCCCGGCGTCTCCGGCACCTTCCAGTGCCCGTCGACCATCTCGATGGGCCCTCGAACAACATCGAAATACCAGGGCACCGCTCCCACCATTTCTTCCTGAATGATGTGGCTGGGCGTCGAGACAGCGAAATGCAGCGCGGCAGCTCCCGCAATCGGACCCAGCGGATTATGCGGCGCAACGCCCATGCCGGCGGTCTCGGCCATGGCCGCAATCTTCTTGGCCTCGAGAAGCCCGCCGCAATGGCAAATGTCCGGCTGGGCGATATCCATGGCGCGCAGGTGGAAATGCTCTTCGAACTCGGACCGCTCCACCAGCCGCTCTCCGGTGGCGATGGAGACCGCCGAGCGCTCGGTGATCTGGCGCATGCCGCGGGCGTCGCCCGGCTGGATCGGCTCTTCGACGAACATCGGCTTGTGGGGCGCAACCGCCTCGATGAATTGCAGCGCCGTCGCCACGGATCCCGGCTTGCCGTGAAAATCCAGCATGATCTCGGTGTCCGGACCCGCCGCCTCGCGAAGAGCCCCCATAAGCCGCTCGACATGGGAAACCGCCCTGCGGGGCGCATAGGCGTGCACATAAGGCAGGATGACGACCTTGAACGCGGTGTAACCCTTTGAGAGCACCTCATGAGCACGCTCGACGAGCGGATCTATGCTGTCGGTTTCATAGACCGCCCGCATGTCGCCAAACCCCAGATGCGTATAGACATGCACCTTGTCGCGCACCTGTCCGCCCAGAAGCCGCCAGACGGGAACGCCGAAATGCTTGCCCGCGATATCCCACAGCGCGATCTCGATCCCGGATATGGCGCTCATGCCGATGGCCCCGAGCCGCCAGAACGACTGCTTGCGCATCGCCCTCACGGCCTGCTCGATATCGAGCGGGTTGCGGCCCATGATCAGAGGGGCCAGATCCTCGACGGCCCCCGCAACACTGCGCGTCTTCCACTCGAGCGTTGCCTCGCCCCAGCCGTGCAGACCGGGAACATCGGTCTGCACCTTGACGAACACCCAGTTGCGCATTTCGGCATTGACGATATGCGCGGTCACCGCGACGATCTTCACCGCCGGTCCTCCTAGAGCATCCAGGTTGCGATCGGCGGGAAGAACAAGAGCGTTCCGAGCACCACAAGCTGCAGCGCAATGAAGGGCAGCATCGCCACATAGATATGCTTGAGCGTAATGTCCGGCGGCGCCACGCTCTTCAGGTAGAAGGCGGCTGGCCCGAATGGCGGTGTCAGGTAGGAGACCTGCATGTTGACCGCAAACAGGATGCCGAACCAGATCGGGTCGTAGCCCAGTTCACGAATGATCGGCACGAAGATCGGCAGCGTCAGAAGCGCAATGCCGATCCAGTCGAGGAACATGCCGAGCACGATCAGGATCAGCATCATCACCATGATGATCACGACCGGCGGCGCATCCAGTCCGAGAATGGCAGCCGAGACAAAGCGGTTTCCGCCCATCAGATTGTAGACGCCCACCAGCACGGCCGCGGCGATGCCGATCCAGATGATCATCCCGCAGGTTTCGAGCGTGTGCACGAGGCTGTCCTGCATCATCCGGAAATTGAGTTCACCGCGCAGGAACGAAATCACCAGCACCGACGAGACCCCCAGGGCGGCGGCTTCGGTGATCGACGCGACACCGGCATAAATGGACCCGAGCACCGCAGCGACGATGAAGAGAGGAGCGATCAGCGCGCGAACGGCCGTTCCGAGCGATTCCTCGGCATGTTCCTCGGCCGACATCGGCGGCCCCAGCGCCGGATTTCGGAGACACAAGACCAGCACATAGGCAATATAGCAGCCCAGCAGCAGCAGCGCCGGCGTGATCGCGGCGACGAACAGGTCGGCAATCGAGACGCCGGCAACGAGACCATAGATAATCAGCACGATTGAAGGCGGCATCATCGTGCCCAGCGAACCGCCGGCGCAGACCACCCCGATCGACAGCGACCGGTCGTAGCCGAGCCTGAGCATCTGCGGCAGGGCGAGAATGCCCAGAAGCACGATCTCGCCGCCGATAACGCCGGACATGGCCGCCATCAGAATGGCCACGATCAGAGTTTGCACCGCCACGCCCCCGGGCAATCGCCCGGCAAGCACACGCATGCCGTTGAACAGATCCTTCGCAATCCCCGACCGGTCGAGCAGAGCCGCCATCAGGATAAACATCGGGATCGCGACCAGTGAGTATTCGGTGATGAAACCGAAGATGCGCGAGGTCACGAGCGGCAGCGCGTTGGTTCCGAACCATCCGAAGGTAAAGAAAAGCGCAACCAGGCCGGTGACCCAGGCCAGCGGCTGCCCGGTCAGAAGCAGGAGGAAGATCAGACCGACGAGAAGGAAAGTGCCGTTCTCGATGCCAAGCGAAGCCAGTCCCATGTCAGCGCTTCCTGTTTTCTTCGCTCGAAACGTCGCGACGGAGCGCCTTGACGAGATGAATTGCGGTCTGCACGAGCATCAGCACCACGCAAATCAGAATGATGATCTTGAGCAAAGCCGGCGTTGGCGGGTTCCAGGCTGTACCGGTCCCCTCGAAATGAATGTCGCCGGTGGGCGTGTGCGTCGCCTTGTAGGCGAGGATCCATCCGGCATAACCGAGGCCGGCGAAAAAGACCATCGCAATGAGGGAATTGACGATGTCGAGCCAGCGGCGGGTGGCGGGCGAGACGGTGTCATAGATCATCCGCACCCGGATATGCTTGTTCCGCGCCAGCGCCACCGGTCCGCCGATCAGGAAGGTCGCCGCGATCAGAAAGGTCGTTGTCTCGTGCACCCACATGGTGGGACTGTCGAAGACATAGCGTGCGATCACCTCGTAAACGCTGATCGCAAAGGCCAGGAAAATGCCCCAGGAAAGGGGTCTCGCGGAGTTGGCGACAATGCGGTCGAGGCCGCTTTGCGGTGTCGCATCCGTCGCTTCTGCGGGTGCGTTCGGATCAGGATTTTCCGGCATTCGCTATCCTTTCGAGGCATGACAGGGCCCGGCCGAAGCTCGGCCGGGCCCATATGTCTGACCAGGTCAGATCACCGGGATCAAAGCTGGTTGCGGCCCTTCAGATAGGAGACCACGGTATCGTAGTAGCGCTGGGTCATCTCGGTCTTGCCGGCCCAGTTTTCCCACTCCTGCTGGGCGATCTGACGGAACTTGGTGCGTTCGTCGCCCGACCAGTTGATGATCTCGATTTCCGGGTTCGCCTTGGCTTCGGCGACAGCCTCGGCATCAAGCTTCCGGACGGAGTAGACGTGCTGGAAGATGAACTTGTCGACAGACGCGTTCAGGATGGCCTTCAGATCGGCCGGCAGCTCGTCCCAGATCGACTTGGTCATCGAGATGTCGATCAGCGGCAGCGAGTGGAAGCCGGGATACAGCGGATAGGGCGCCACATCGTTCATGCCCTGCGCCTGGTTGGTCGCGAAAACGGTGTAGTCGGCAGCTTCGACGACGCCCTTGTCAAGCGCGGTGAAGACTTCGGAGCCCGGAAGCGCCACCGGCGATGCGCCGGCTTTGGAGAAGATCTCGTAGACCATGCCTTCCGGTGCGCGCAGCTTCAGACCCTTGAGGTCCTCCACGGAGCGGACCGGCTTGCCGGAAACGAAGGCTTCCGGCTCGGTCGCTGCCGCGCCGATGAAGTGGACGCCATAAGGCTCGACCAGTTCGGCATAGAGCTCGTGGCCGCCGCCCGACTGCATGAAGCCCAGCAGCTCGAACGGATCGCTCCATGCGCCGACGAGGTTGCCCATCATCGCGAAAGCAGGATCCTTGCCGGCGAAATAGCTCGGATCGGTCAGGTGACCCTGCAGGATGCCGGAACCGACGGCCTCGAGCGTATCGGTGTGGGGAACCACGGCGCCGATCGGCAGGATTTCGATTTCGATGCGGCCGCCGGACATCTCCTTGACGCTTTCGGCCCACTTCTGCTTGTTGATGAAGCCGGGCTCACCGGCGGTTTCCGACGTCTGGAACGTCCAGTTGTAGTCCGCCGCCATGGCGGCGCCCGACACCAGCAAGGCCGATGCGGCGACAAGTGCCCGGCCGAGAATCTTGGTAATCATTATCGTCTCCTCCCTGAGATCGATTTGGATAGTAGACGGGCCCTGTGACCCTCCATGGAAAACCATCCGGCTTTCCCGGACGGGAAACAATGCATGAAGCGCACCGCCGATCAACATGTCTCGGCGCCAAAATGTGACAAAGACCTGATAACACAGCAATTCTTGCGGAAACCCGCGAGCCGATGTGCGGGAAGCCGCAGGATTTACGTCCCAAACTGCCGGTTTGTGCGCTGCGTCTGCTAATCTGTCGTGGCCGTCAAACTGCACTCGCCTCACGGATCGAAGCTTCCAGAATGTCGAGGGCTTCCGAAAAGACTTCGTCCTGGATCGTGATCGGCGACAGGAACCGAATCACATTCGCATGGATGCCGCAGGTCAGTAGGATCAGCCCCTTGGACAGGGCGACCTCGCGAACGCGGTTGGCGAATGCCGGATTTGGCCCGCCGGACGATGGGTCCTTGAACTCCACCGCATTCATGAAGCCCGGACCGCGCACATCGCTGATTTCGGGCACATCGCCTCGCAGGCTCTCAAGCCTTTGCTTGAGACGGGCTCCAAGAAGGTTGGCGCGCTCGCAAAGCCCCTCCTCCGCGATCACGTCAAGAACGGCATGCGCGGCGGCGATGCCCAACGGATTGCCGCCATAGGTCCCGCCAAGACCGCCCGGCGACGGCGCATCCATGATGCTGGCCTTTCCGGTGACTGCGGCCAGCGGAAAGCCGCCGGCGAGGCTCTTTGCCATCGTCACCAGATCCGGCTCGATGCCGTATTGCTCGATTGCAAGCATGCTGCCCGTTCGGGCAAAGCCCGTTTGAACCTCGTCGATGATAAGCAGGATGCCGTGCTGGTCGCACATGTCACGCAACTTCAGCATGAAGCTCTTCGACGCAACGTAGAACCCGCCCTCGCCCTGCACCGGCTCGATCACCATCGCAGCCACGCGGCCCGGATCGACATCGGCCTTGAACAGCCGTTCCAGCGCATCAATGGAGGACTGCTCGCTCACACCGTGCATCTCGATCGGAAATGGCGCGTGATAGACATCCCCCGGCATCACGCCGAAGCCGGCCTTGTACGGGAACACCTTGCCGGTCATCGCCATGCCCATGAAGGTCCGGCCATGAAAGCCGCCCGAGAAGGCAATGACGGCATTCCGGCCCGTCGCCGCCCGCGCGATCTTGACCGCATTTTCGACAGCCTCGGCGCCGGTGGTGACGAATATGGTCTTCTTTTCGCTCGCGCCCGGCACGATGGCGTTCAGACGTTCGGCGAGCGCGACATAGTTTTCGTAGGGAACCACCTGGTGGCAGGTATGGGTGAAGCGATCGAGTTGCGCCCTGACAGCCTCCAGAACCTTCGGGTGGCGATGACCGGTGTTGAGCACCGCAATGCCGGAAGCAAAGTCGATATAGCGGTTGCCTTCGACATCCCAAATCTCCGAATTCTCGGCCCGGTCGGCGAAAATCCTTGTTTGCACCCCGACCCCGCGGGCGATGGATTCGGTGCGGCGGTCTTCCACTGTCGTGTTCAGCATGCTCTACTCCACGGGCTCCTGCGAAGCCGGATATGAAATTTACGTCTGATGGTTCGGGAGGGCGCGTTTAGGGTTCGAGAAACTCTATCTCGACGAATGCGCACTCGAAGTCGTTGGCATTGATCACATCGTGCTCGACGCCGCGTTCACGGAAATAGGGAACGCCGTTCCGCAGCTCGGCCAGACGCGTCGTGTCGCCCGGCTCGCGCAGCTCCAGCGCCCCGTCGAACAGCGGCACCACCACGTAGTCATGCTCGTGGCGGTGCCAGCCGGTGTTGTCGCCATGTGCGGCGAACCGCCACTCGGTCACCCGCGTGCGCTCGTTCTCGATGAGAACGGTTCCGCGGGCCGTTCCGGGTTTCGCTTCACCGCACATGGCCGCCTCGGCGCCCTGGGAGCGCACGCCGGGCGGGCGGCGCCACAGCGGCCGGCCTTGCCGGCCCCGATGCTTCCGCCGGAAGAAACCGATTGGGTCCGAACCCGGCTGCCGGCAGCCTTGGGGAGGACGTCGCCACGGTGCTGTCTTTCTTCACGATCACGAAAGAGCCTCGCGGATGGAACTCAGGACCGCTTTGCGCGCGCGACGGGCGGCGAGAGCCGTGTCCATGTCGACCTTGACGAAGCGTGTCGGCGTGTTCGGCTGCAATTGGCCGATCAGGTCCATGTCGGCCGAAATCACGGTGCCGATCATGAAGTAGCCTCCGCCCGAGACCGCGTCCCGATGCAGGATGATCGGTTCGGTGCCGCTCGGCACCTGCACCGAACCGTAGGGATAGCAGGCATCGGTGATGTTGGACGGATCGGCGCCCGCGCCGAAAGGCTGTTCGCGCTCGACGAATTCGAGCTTGCGCCCGCCCTGGAAACGGTAGCCCATGCGGTCGGCCTCGTTGGCCACCTTCCAGGTATCCTCGAAGAAATCCTTCTGTGCCTGCTCGGTGATCCGGTGCCAGTAGAGACCCGGCAGAATCCTGAGTTCCGCCGGATTGCCCGGCTTGCGCCGAAGCTCCGCCGGCACGCTCAGACCGTCCTTGACTTTCTGCGATGCCGTGCCCAGCGGCAGTGTATCGCCGGGCTGGACCGCGCGGCCATTGACGCCGCCCAGCGCCCCGATGGCATAGGTGGACCGGCTGCCGAGCTTCGGTGGCGTGTTGATGCCGCCGGAGATCGCGATGTAGGCCCGTGCGCCCCCCTTTAGGAAATCGAAGGACAGGACGTCGCCGGACTTGACCTGAAACGCCGTCCACGTCTCGCGCGGCTCGCCATTGACCTTGGGCGGCAGCTCGGCGCCGCAGACCGCAACCGTGGCACTCTCGGTAAACTCGAGCTCCGGCCCGACAAAGACGGATTCCAGTCCCGCCGCGTCCTCGTCATTGCCGACCAGAAGGTTGGCTGTCCGAAGCGCAAGGCGGTCCATCGCGCCGCCCATCGGAATTCCCAGGTGATAATATCCCGGCCGCCCCATATCCTGGATCGTGGTGGCAATACCGGCGGAAATAACATTAATCGGCATAGAGGGCCTCCATCAGTTTGGCGTTGGTCCCGTCGATGTCCGCGTTGTAGTCATCCAGCGAAAAGCGGACATTCCGGATGCGCGGGGCGAATGTGCCCTCCTGCACCTGGGCAATGGCGGCATCGTATTCCTCGCGGTTGATCGGCTTCCATTTGACGATGTCGCCCGGCTTGAAAAAGACCATGAAGTCCTTGAGGTAAGGCACCTCCTGCTCGGGATCGAAAATCGGCATCGGGGTAATGCCGAACATCTGATAGCCGCCCGCGCCACGCACCGAATAGACACAGGAGAAGCAGCCGCCATAGCCCACGGTCAGACGCGGGGTGTCGGTGCGCGGACGCAGGTATTTCGGCACCTCGATCTGGCGTGGCTGGTCGACCATCTGGTAGAGGAACGGCAGGCCGGACACGAAGCCGACCATGGAAACGAACCATGGCGCGCCCGAATGCGCCTCGATGAATTTCTCGACGCTTTCATATCCGTTGATTCGCGCGGCATACTCGATGTCCGTCGCATTCGGGTCCTGATGCCGTTCACGGAAGCGCATGAGCGTTTCGTGGGTCCACGGGTCCTGATAGTAGACCGGGATCTCGATGATGCGCGTTTCGAGAACCGGCTCGCTGCTTTCCGCGGTCGCTTCCAGCCGCTTCAGTTCCGCCATCAACTCGTCGGGCGCGATCACGTCCGGATCGAACTTGATCTGGAACGAGGCGTTGGCCGGGCAGATCTCCGTGACGCCCTCGATCTTGGCGTCACGCACCGCGTTGGTCATCGACAGGCTGACGAAGAACGCCTCGAGCGACATTGATTCGTCGACTTCGACGAAGATGTGTTCGTCGCCTCCAAATGTGTATCGGCTACTCATGTTTCGGAGCCTCCTTTTTGCCTGATGAGATCTGGGTTTTCCGCAAGCCAGGGTTCGAGCCAGCGGGTGTGCACTTTGCTGGCGCGAACGTCGTCGCTCTCCAGCAGCGCCTGAAACAGCGGCGCGGTTGTCGGCAATCCCTCGATTTGCAACTCGTCAAGCGCCCGCTTGAGACGCATCAACGCCTTGTCCCGGTCCTCCGCCCAGACGATCAGCTTGCCCAGCAGCGAGTCGTAGAACGGCGGTACGGCATACCCTGGGTACAGCATGTGATCGAAGCGGACACCGGGGCCGTCAGGGGCCAGCAACTCGCCGACAACGCCCGGAAACGGCATGAAATTGTTGGCCGGATCCTCGGCATTGAGCCGGACTTCGATGGCATGGCCGGACCGGGTAACCTGGCTCTGGTTCACACGCAGCTTGCCGCCGCCGGCGATGGCGATCATGTCGGCGACCAGATCGACGCCGCAGATCATTTCGGTGACAGGATGCTCGACCTGGATCCGGGTGTTCATCTCGATGAAGTAGAACTCGCCGGTCTCGTCGTCATAGAGGAATTCGATTGTGCCGGCGCCCTTGTAGTTGACGGCCTTTGTCAGCGCCACCGCAGCCGCGCAGAGTTCTTCACGGACACGCTCCCCGAGCGCAATCGACGGCGCCTCTTCCCAGACCTTCTGGCGGCGGCGCTGCAGCGAGCACTCTCGCTCGAAGAAATGAACGGCATCCTCGCCGTCGCCCAGGACCTGAACCTCGATATGGCGGGCCCGTTCGATCACCTTCTCGATATAGATGCCGCCGTCGCCGAAGGCGGCCTTCGCCTCCGACGAGGCCTGCGGCGCCAGCGTGCGAAATTCCTCGCCGTCATTGGCGATGCGGATCCCGCGGCCGCCGCCGCCGGCCGAGGCCTTGATCATCACCGGGAAGCCGATTTCTTCGGCAAGACGTGCGGCTGCGTCCATGTCGCCGATGACGCCGTCGCTGCCCGGCACAGTGGGCACATTGGCCTTCTTCGCCTCCGCGCGTGCCGCCGCCTTGTCGCCCATCAGCCTGATCGTGTCGCCGGACGGGCCCACGAATATCAGGCCGGCATCCGCCACGGCGTCGGCGAATTCGGCATTCTCGGCCAGAAATCCGTAACCCGGGTGGATCGCGTCCGCGCCACTGTCCCGCGCCGCCTTGAGGATGGACTCAACGTTGAGGTAGGACTTCGCGGCCGCCGGAGGGCCGATATTGACGGTCTCATCCGCCATGCGGACGGCACGGCTCTCGGTGTCCGCATCACTGTGGACCTGCACGGTCGCAATTCCGAGATCGCGGGCCGCGCGGATGATGCGCACAGCGATCTCGCCGCGATTGGCGATCAGCAGTTTCTTGATCTTGCCTTCGGTCACGGCCGGCCTCAATCCAGTTCAGCGATGGTCTGGCCGGCCATCACAGGGTCGGAATCATCGACCGGAAACACCAAGATCGTGCCATCGGCATCGGCCTTCACTTCATGGAAGGTCTTCATCACCTCGACCAGTCCGATCGTTTCACCCTTGGAGACCTTGTCGCCAACCTCCTTGAAGGCCGGCTGATCGGGAGCAGGCTTGCGGTAGAAGGTTCCGGGGATGGGAGATTTGACTTCGTGCTTGGCCATGGTTTCTGTTCCTTTCTGGATTTCGGGAAGCGTCAGGCTGCTTCGAGTTCACCGAGTGCCTGTTTGACCGCAGCGGCAACATCAACGGCATTCGGAGTGTCGGAGTGAATGCAGATCGTCTCCGCGCGGACCTTCAGCGGAATGCCGTTCACGGACATGACCTTTCCGTCCCGTGCAGCCTCCGCCGCCCTCCGGCCGGCAGCCGCCGGATCGACAGCTTCGTGCTCGCGGGTGATGATCAGCCCGCCCTCGTCGTCATAGTCGAGATCGGCAAAGAACTCCGCATGGAATTCGACGCCCCGCTCGCCGTAGATCTCTTCATGCAGCGTGCCTGCAAGACCGAACACCGGGACATCGTAGATCAGCGCCGCATCGGCCACGGCATGGGCGATGTGCTCCATGCGTGCAGCCATGCCGTAAAGCGCGCCGTGCGGCTTGAGATGGGACAGTTCCACTCCCGCCTGATCGAGAAAGCCTTTGAGCGCCCCGATCTGGTAGATGATGATGTTCGCCATCTCCTCGCGATCGATCTTCATCTCGCGACGGCCGAACCCCGGCAGGTCCGGCAGCGAGAAATGCGCGCCCGCCGCAACATCGTATTTCTTTGCAAGCTCCACCGTGCGGCGCATGTGATTGGGATCGGAGCCATGGAAGCCGCAGGCGATGTTGGCCTGGGTAATGAACGGCATGAGCTTTTCGTCGTCGCCGAATTTGTAGAGCCCGAAACTCTCACCCATGTCGCAATTTATTTCGACCGTCATTCTCTCAAGCTCCTCAGTCTTTAAGCGATGCGACGTAACGCAGTCGGATCTGGTCCGCGATAACCGCCAGGATCAGCAGGGCGCCAAGCACCACGGTCTGCAGGTAGGATTCGATGCGCGCCAGGTTCATGCCGTTCTGGACCAGCCCGATGAAGAGCGCGCCGAGCACGACGTTTTCCAGCCGGCCGACGCCGCCCCTGAGGCTCACGCCCGCGATCACGCAGGCGGCGATGGATTCAAGCGGCATTGAGGCGCCGATATTGGCTTCACCGGTGTCAAGCCGGGCGGTCAGCAGCATTCCGGCGACCGCGGCAAAGAAGGCGCACAACACATAGGTGAAGAACAGCGTGCCGGTGGTGTTGATGCCCGACAGCGAGGCGGCCTTCAGATTGCCGCCGACGGCATAGAAGTAGCGGCCCTGCGGCGTCCGGTAGAGGAACAGGTAGAGCAAGAGCACCAGAAGGGCTGCGACATACACCGGCGCGGGAATCCCGAACAGCATTCCGAAGCCGAATGTGTCGCCAAAGGCCACCGGCATTCCGTAAACCGGGACGCCGCCGGTCAGATAAAGGGCGATCCCGAACCCGACCGACGCCATTCCGAGCGACATCATGAACGGCGAGACGTTGAAGAACGCAACACCAAGTCCGTTGACCGCGCCGATCATGGTCCCCGCAGAGATCCCCGCGAGGCATCCGACGGCAATGGCGAGGCCTGCCATCTCCGGAAACGCCGCATAAAAGGCGGCCATCGCCATGGCGCCCACCACCGAGGCCAGGGCAAGCGTGGTTCCGACCGAAAGGTCAAAGCCGCCGGTCAGCAGCGCCAGCATCTGACCCAGTGAAACGATCATGAGATAGACCGACTGGCGCAGCACATTCATCAGGTTCCGCGCGGTCAGGAAGTTGTCGGACATCAACGTGAACACGATCACCGCGATCACCAGAAGAAACGGCAGGATTCCCAGCTTGACGAACAGTCGCTTGAGGAAGATTGCGCCGCTGCGGTCGGCCGTTGCGGTCTGGGAGCTAAGGGACATTACGCCGCCTCCCGTTCAAAGAAATGGGCAAGCACATTTTCCTCCGTGAGTTGGTCAGCTTGCAGTTCAGCCTGGACCCGGCCGCGATAGAACACATAGGCACGGGTGGTCAGATGCAGGATTTCGGGCAGGTCCGAGGAGATCAGCGCGATGGCGGTGCCGCCTCTGGCAAGTTCGACGATGAACTCGTAGATCGACGCGCGCGTGCCGACATCCACGCCCACCGTCGGCTCGTCGAAAACGATCAGGTCGTAATTTCGCGTCAGGCTGCGCGCCAGCATGGCTTTCTGCTGGTTGCCGCCGGAAAAATGATCGACCGCGCGTTCGATCCGCGGCGGCGAGAGATTGAGCCGCGCCGCCAGTTCTCCGGCCTTCTCGCGCTCGCCCTTGCGGTCGAGCACATAGCCGTTGGAAAACGGCGCAATGTCCAGCGAGGCAAGCGCGATGTTCTCGCGCACCGGGCGCATCATCATCAGGCCTTCATTGCGCCTGTCGGATGGCAGATAGAGAAATCCGGTGCGAATGTTGCGGCGCGGCGATTGGCCGGTGATATCCCGCCCGTTCAGCTTGACCGTTCCGGCCTCGATGCCGCCGGTCCCGAAACAGGCCTGCATCAGTTCCGACTTGCCGGACCCCACCAGACCCGCCAGGCCGACGATCTCGCCTGCCCGCACGGTCAGGGAAGCGTCGATCACCGTATCGCCGGCGGTCGAAAGGCCGGACACCTCGAGAACCGGCGCCCCGGGCTCGCCCAGATCGAGAGACGGAAAGATGCCACCGACCACACGCCCTGTCATCAGTTGCACAAGGTCGTCTTCGGAACTGGTTTTTGCGTCGACCGTGTCGATGTAGCGCCCGTCGCGCAGCACGGTGATGCGATCGCCGATGCGGCGGATTTCAGCCATGCGGTGGGTTATGTAGACGATGCCGACGCCGCGTTGGGTCAGCTGGCCGATCAGTTCGAACAGATGATCGGTTTCATGGTTGGTCAGCGATGCGGTGGGCTCGTCCAGAATGAGCACGGAAAGATCGGAGCGGAACGCCTTTGCGATCTCCACCATCTGCTGTTCGGCGCGGGTCAGGCGATCGACGCGTTGTTCCGGTTTCAGCGCGAAGCCGAGATCTTCGAGGATTGCGAGCGCCTCGCGGCGAATGCGGCTGCGGTCGGTGAAACCGCCGCGGGTATGTTCCGCACCCAGGAAAAGGTTCTCCTCGACGGTCATTTGCGGGATCAGCGAAAATTCCTGAAACACCGCCGAGATGCCAAGCGCCCGGGCCTCGTGAACCGATCCGAGCGCAACCGGCGTGCCGCGGAAGAGGATCTGGCCGGCGCTTGGCTGATTGGCGCCGGCCAGAAGGGAGATCAGGGTTGACTTGCCGGCGCCGTTTTCGCCGAAAAGCACGTGAACCTCACCCGGCCGCAGGTCGAAATCCACTGCATCCAGGGCGCGTACACCCGGGTATTGCTTGGTGATGGACTTCGTTTGCAGAAGCGGAGATGCAGCCGTATGCTGCATCTCGTCCCCGGGCGTGGCTGATGTGTTCGACATGGACCGGCGACCTCCCGGGGTTACTCGACCGAGAAGACCGGACGGAAGCCATCCGGAGCCAATGTCGAAGAGGGATCGAAGTCACCGTGGTTTTCCTGGGTGACCACGTAGAGTGCCGGACCGACATGCTTGAGATAGTCCTTGCCCTCGAGGATCCGGACCGCCTGGTCCACAGCGATCCGGCCCTGCACCACCGTCGAGTCGGTCGGAGCGGCAAGGATCTGGCCGCGGGAAATGCCCTGGTCCACACCCGGCGTATAATAATAGGAAACGATCTTGATCTGATCGGTCAGGCCGCGGGCGCGAAGGATCGGAACCGCCGCTTCCGCCGTCACCGCGGTTCCGACGATGTAGTCGAGATCCGGATAGGCTTCGAGCGTGTCTTCAACCAGTTTCGCCTGTGCTTCCTTTCCGGTGTCGCCATACTTGGTGTCCACCAGCTCGATCGCGCTGCCTTCGATCGCGCCCTGGAACCCGGTATTTCCGGCTTCGACCCAACCGGCGCCTGCCGGTCCCGGGAACCATGCGACCTTTGCAGCCTCGCCGCCTGCCGGGTGTTCCGCGGCCAGGAACTCGCCGGCCTTCGCGCCCATCTCGCCGAACGACACCAGTGACTTGGCCGAAAGCTGGTCGGACGACATGCCGTTGATGACGTCGATGACCGGGATGTCCTTGCCGGCCAGTTCGGCGACGACATTGTTCAGGCCGTCAAAGGAGATCGCGCCGATGATGACGGCGTCGGCGCCCGCGGAAACACAGTCTTCGATCTGCGAGATCTGGCTGTTCAGCTCGGTATAGCCGCCGGCTTCGATCACGTTGGCCGTGACGCCCAGGCGTTTTGCCTCTTCGGTCACGCCGTAATTGACGCCGAGCCAGTAGGCGTCCTTCATATGGGGGAACGAAACGCAGATGTCCCATTTCTCCGCCGCGGCGTCGAGCGGGGTATAGTCGACGGATGTCCGCGGGCTTGCCATGTCGAACGGCGGATCCCAGACCTCGACGGAATAGGGGTACCACTCCTGGGCGTTTGCGCTGCCGGACATGACGAGCGCCACTGCCGCCGAAGCAGTCAATGCAGTGAGCATATGTTTCATGTTTCTTGCCTCCAGATAAATGCGAACCGGCATGGCCCGCTTTCCGACCGCCAGCCGAAGGACGGTGGGGAAAATCAAATATCGGAGCAGGGAAATTGTAAAATACGATTATTGAGCATACTTATTCTGATTTTTAGATTTTACTCGTTTAAAATCGAAGCATGCACATTTTTTGAGCGGCAGAAAGAAGGGAAATGAAAATTAATGTTTGTTTTCAGAGTTTTGTACAAGAGAACCTGATGAGACAGCTCCGATTCGGCAAGGCCATTCCGGCGGCCTGCTTCGAAATTGCACATCATCCTATCCGAAAATTTGATACAGGATATCTGAATTATGAATGAGCCGACAATCCGGCAGATCCGCTACTTCATCGCGGTCGCAAACATGGGCCAGATCTCCCGAGCGGCGATGGAACTCAACGTCTCGCAGTCCGCTGTCACCACCGCGGTCAAGCAGCTTGAAGAGATCGTCGGCGCACCCCTGCTCAACCGCCACGCCGGGGGCGTGGCGCTGACTTATGAAGGCAACATCTTCCTCGACCATGCGAGGCGTGTGATGGCCTCCGTCGACGAAGCGGTTCGCTCCCCCCGCCGCTTGCGCGACAATGTGAGGGGAACGCTGCGGCTCGCGATGACCTATACGGTCGCGGGCTACTACATTCCACCCTACATCGAGAGGTTCAGCCGCGCCTTTCCAAGCGTCGAGCTGCAGCTGACCGAGGCGCCGCGGCCGGCCATCGAGGACGGCCTGGTCTCCGGCACATTCGACCTGGCGGTGATGCTGACGTCCAATATCATCGACCAGGAGGGCCTTGCCTACGAGACCTTGCTGCAGTCAAGGCGCAGGCTTTGGCTGTCATCCCAGCACCCGCTGCTCGAGCAGCCCGCGATCAGCCTCTCCGATGTCGCAAAGCTCCACTACATCATGCTGACTGTGGACGAGGCGTCGAACACTGCGCAGCGCTACTGGAACCAGAAAAGCTACCGGCCGAAGACGATATTCCGCACATCGTCGGTCGAGGCCGTCCGCTCGATGGTTGCCAACGACATGGGGGTGACCATTCTCTCCGACATGGTCTACCGGCCCTGGTCGCTGGACGGGCGAAGGGTCGAGGTCCGGGCGCTCGTCGATCGCATTCCGAGCATGGATGTGGGTCTCGCCTGGGCAGCCAATGTCGAGCAGAACGCGGCGGTCAGGGCCTTCCGCGAATTCATGCATATCGGCGAAGCCACCGAGATCGCCGACACGCAACGGCCGCTGTACTGACAGGGGACCAGAGGCTGAGCGAGGCGCGATCTCGCGCCTCTGAAACAGCACTGCCGTCAGGGATTTCCACCCCCCGAATCGGGCAGCCGACAGGAGTCGCTTTATTTGTACCAGATTTGCTGATACACAATCCCCGCAATTTTGGCTCCTGGATACAGTATGAATTCAAAAGTTTTGGTAATCGATCCGTCGGAACGGCCGGACGTCATGAAGGGCCTCGCAAGCGAGATTCGCATATCCATCCTCAAGCTTCTGCGGGGCGGAGAGGAACGAAACGTCAACCAGATCGCGGACCAGCTTGGCTTGCCGCAATCGACCGTCTCGTCGAATCTGCAGATACTGGAGGACGCCGGGCTTGTGACGACCGAAAGCCGGAAGGCCCGCAAGGGAAGCCAGAAGGTCTGCCGGACTGCCTTTACGGAGATCCTGGTCGGATTTCGGGACAACATCCCGGAAGCCGATGACGGGACGATTGAGGTCGCCATGCCGATCGGGCTTTACACCGGCTGCGAGATCTCCGGACCCTGCGGCCTTTGCTCCGCCGAGGGCGTGATCGGGTTGCTCGACGTGCCGGACACGTTTCTCGAACCGGACCGCATGAAAGCCGGCCTTCTATGGTTCACGCGCGGCTATGTCGAATACCAGTTTCCCAACAACACCAAGCTCAACCGTACAAAACCGGTTGCCCTGGAATTCTCTCTGGAACTGAGTTCCGAAGTGCCGGGAACGGCAGCCGACTGGCCTTCCGACATCTTCGTGCAGGTGAACGGGATCGATATCGGAACCTGGACGTCACCCGGCGATTTCGGCGACAAGCGCGGCGTCTACACGCCCGACTGGTGGAAACTGGCGGGGTCGCAATACGGGAAGCTGAAGAACTGGCGCATCAACGGCAAGGGCAGCTTTATCGACGGCAAGAAGATCTCTGACGTGACGCTCGACGATCTCCTTGTCGACCAGCATCGCTCGATCCGGCTTCGAATTGGCGTCAAGGATGATGCCGAGCACCCCGGCGGCATCAACATCTTCGGTCGTGGGTTTGGAAACTACGATCAGGATATCGTGCTCAGAATTGCAACCTGACCCCGGCAGCGAAAAGTACCCAAAAAAGTGCCTTGACGAAACGCGCGTCCTTCCGGTTAAAATAACGCCAAGTCCGGTATAAACCGGATATGGTGATATTAAGGGAGGAGATGACGTGAAAGCTCGCGTCACGGCACACGCGCGATTTACGCTCGCGGACATCGACAAGCGGCTCTACGGCTCGTTCCTCGAGCATCTCGGGCGTGCTGTCTATACGGGTATCTATGAACCCGATCATCCCACCGCGGACGAAAACGGCATGCGCCGCGACGTCATAGACCTCGTGCGCGAGCTTGACACCCCGGTCTGCCGCTATCCCGGAGGAAACTTCGTCTCGGCCTACAATTGGGAGGACGGGATTGGGCCGAAGGAAGAACGCCCCACGCGTCTCGACCTTGCATGGCACACCTCGGAATCGAACCAGGTCGGAATCCATGAATTCGCCGAATGGGCGAAAGCGGCCAACACCGAGATGATGCTTGCCGTCAATCTGGGCTCCCGCGGGCTCGACGAGGCCCGGAACTTTGTTGAATACGTCAATCATCCCGGCGGCAGCTACTGGTCTGACCTGCGCAGGAAGAACGGCCAGGCCGATCCCTGGGACGTAAGGCTCTGGTGCCTCGGGAACGAGATGGACGGACCCTGGCAGGTCGGCCACAAGAGCGCTGCGGAGTACGGCCATCTCGCAAACGAGACGGCCAAGGCCATTCGGGCATTCGACGACAAGCTCGAACTCGTGGTTTGCGGCTCATCCCATTCGGACATGCCGTCCTACCCGCAGTGGGAAGCGACCGTGCTCGAGGAGTCCTTCGAGCAGGTCGACTACATCTCCCTGCACATGTATTTCGAGAACTACGAGAAGAACACGGCGGAGTATCTCGCCCTGCCGGAGAAGCTCGACCGCTACATCGGTACGGTCAGCGGCGTGATCGACTATGTGAAGTCGAAGAAGCGCGCCAGGAATGACGTTCGCATCTCCTTCGACGAATGGAACGTCTGGTACCACGAGCGCAAGAATGACGCGAAACGGATGAAGGAATGGGGGTGGCCGCACGCGCCGGCGCTGCTCGAGGACATCTACAATTTCGAGGACGTGCTGCAGGTGGGCTGCATTCTCAACACGTTCATTCGCCGTTCCGACACCGTGCGCATTGCCTGCATTGCCCAGCTTGTAAACGTCATCGCGCCGATCATGACGGCGCCCGGCGGCGCGGCATGGAAGCAGACGATCTACCATCCGTTCCACTTCGCCTCGCGCTACGGGCGGGGCACGGCGCTCCGGCTCGATGTCGATTGCCCGTCCTACAACGCCGATGTAGCCGCCGATGTCAGCTACCTGGACATCGCCGGTGTTCATGACGGCGACGCCGGAACGCTGACATTCTTCGCCATCAACAGGAACGGTGCGGAGCCGATGGAGATCGATATCTCGATAGAGGGATTCGGCGAGGCGAAGTCCATCGAGCACACACTCATCAAGCACGACGATCTGGAGGCAACGAATACCGCGGAAAACCCTGAAAACGTGAAGCCTGAATCCAGGGGAGGAGCCTCGCTTTCAGGCGGCAAGCTTCAGGTCGTCGCACCGGAGCATTCCTATTCGATGATCAGGGTTCAGCTCTAAACGCATCATCGCGGCCGGTCGGCTGCTCATTCTGGGAGGAAAAGAGAATGTCGAAATTGAAAGGTTTGGCCAAGGGATTGTTGGTTGCGGCGACACTGTCGTCATCGGCGGTCTATGCACAGGAAACCGTTGTCTGGTGGGACTTTCTCGCCGGCGGCGACGGCGTCCGGATGAAGCAGATGATTTCTGACTTCAACGCGGCGCATGAGGGCAGGATCACCATCGACGCCACGACCCTGGAATGGGGCGTTCCCTTCTACTCGAAGGTTCAGACCGCTGCCGCTGTCGGCGAGGCGCCGGACGTGATGACATACCACGCCAGCCGGATACCGCTTGCGGTCAAGCAGGGCATCCTGCAGCAGATCACGCCCTCCGACTGGGAGACGATGGGCCTTTCCGAGGACGACTACGCGGCGTCGACCTGGGACGCGGTGACGGTGGACGGCGCGCAGTACGCCGTGCCGCTCGATACCCATCCGATCGTCCTTTACTATAACAAGGACATTCTCGGCGAAGCCGGCCTTCTCACCGAGGACGGCGTGCCGAAGGGAATGGATTCGCGCGAAGGCTTCACCAACACACTCCGTGCCCTCAAGGAAGCCGGTGTTCAGTACCCGCTGGGCAGCGTCACGGCGGACGGCAACTTCATGTTCCGCACGATCTATTCTCTGATGGGCCAGCAGGACGGCGAATTGATGACCGACGGTGAGTTCCTCGCCGGCGACAATGCCGGCAAGCTCACGAACGCGCTTGCGGTGCTGCAGGAATGGACAAATGACGGACTGCAGTCGACCTACACAGACTACCCTGCGACCGTGGCGCTCTTCACGTCCGGAGAGGCTGCCATGATGATCAACGGCGTGTGGGAAGTCCCCACGATGGTCGACGCGCACAAGGAAGGCAAGCTCTTCGAGTGGGGAGCCGTCGAACTTCCGGTGATCTTCGATCGCCCCGCGACCTATGCGGACAGCCACGCCTTCGCCATTCCGGCAAACAAGGGCGAGGAAATGAGCGCCGAGAAGCGTCAGGCCGTGCTTGAGGTCATGGGCTGGATTTCGAAGAACTCCCTGTTCTGGGCGACTGCGGGGCACATCCCCGCCTATGGTCCGGTCACGCAATCCGACGAGTACAAGGCGATGGAACCCAACGCCACCTACTCCAGCCTGACCGACAACATGATCTTCGATCCCAAGACGCCGCTCGCCGGTGTCGCAGGCCCGATCTTCGACGTCATGTCCACCTACTTCGTTCCCGCGCTCAACGGAGAGCTTGAACCCGAAGAGGCCGTCGAGGAGATCAAGTACGAACTCAACGACATGTAGTCATCCTCCTGCCGGGGCGGCCCCGCGCCGCCCTGGCTTCCCGGGCCAAAGGACAGCCACGTGATCCGCAAAGCCAAAAACGAAACGCTGATCGCCTATCTTCTGATCGCGCCCTTCGTCGCGGTCTACGCGCTGATTTTCATCTACCCGACGATCCAGTTGTTCATGCTGTCGTTCACCGATGCGCCGCTGATCGGCGCCGGCGCCTTTGTCGGCACTGAAAACTACGAGAGGCTTCCAGGCGACCGCCGCTTCAACACGGCCATATGGAACACCGCCTACTTCGTTTTGCTGACCGTCATCCCCGGAACCGCAGTCGCCCTTGCCATTGCCCTGGGTGTGAGCCGATTGTCGGGCCGCCTGCAGGCGCTGGTTCTCGCACTGTTTTTCCTGCCCTATATTCTTCCGGTCTCGGTGGTCTACCGACTCTGGGACTGGACGCTGAATTTCCAGTTCGGCATCGCCATGCATGTCTTCGACCTGATCGGTATCGACCGCGTGCCGATCTTCAAGGTGACCGGCTGGTTCATGCCGGCCGTGGCGTTCGTAACAGTCTGGTGGACCGCGGGTTTCTCGATCCTCCTGTTCCTGGCGGGGCTACGGGCCATTCCCCATGAAATCTACGAAGCAGCCTCGCTCGACAATGCGGGGCGCTGGACGACCTTCCGAAGGGTGACATGGCCGCTGTTGTGGCCAGTCACCTCGCTGGTGGCAACAATACAGCTCATTCTGCAACTCAAGATCTTCGACCAGGTGTACCTGTTTTCCGAAGGCGGACGCCCGAACGACAACCTCGTCATGGTCTATTACATCTTCCAGCGCGCCTTCGAGCGCGACCAGGGCGGACGCGCGGCCGCGGCAGCCGTGGTCCTGTTCGTCATCGTGATCGTCGTTTCCGTTCTCAATTTCCAGCTTATGCGGCTATCCGGCGGGAGGAACAAATGAGCCCTTCCTCCGCGCAACGGTTCAATCTGGCGGGGCTGGCAATCACGGTCGTCACCGTGGTCTGCGCCGTCCTCTGGGCGTTCCCGATCTACTGGGGCATCGTCAGTTCGCTGAAACCGGATGACGAGGTCGTGCGGCCCTATATCGAATTGTGGCCGGACACACTGACGTTCGAGCACTACGTCTTCGCATTGACCGAGACCCAGATCGGCCATTGGTATGTCAATTCGCTCGCCACGGCGCTCGGTGTGACTGTCCTGACCATCGCGACATCGATTTTTGCCGGATACGCTATTTCCCAGCTCGATTTTCCTTTGAGGCGAACACTCTGGTGGCTCATCCTCGCCAGTTTCATGGTGCCGTTGCAGGTCCTGATCATCAACCATTTCGTGCTGATGGCCAATATGGGGCTGCTCAACACCTGGGCGGGCATCATCCTGCCGCAGCTCATCCACCCGGTCGTCATCATCGTCTACAAGCAGTTCTTCGATCAGGTGCCGAAGGATTTCCGCGAGGCGGCGATCATGGACAACGCCTCCGAGTGGCGGATCCTGTTCAAGGTCTACATTCCGATGAACTGGGGCGTAACTGCAGCGCTGTCCATCGTGACATTCATATGGGCATGGAACGCCTTTCTCTGGCCTTTCCTTGCGGTCACGAAGACCAGCCTGATGACCATCACCGTCGGCATCACCCAGACCAACGACAGTTTCGGCGTCTACTATGCAAGCGAACTCGCCGCCGCCGTCCTCGCCGGCCTGCCCGTCGCGCTGGCCTATCTGCTGTTCCAGCGCCGCGTGACGGAGGCCATCACGCTGTCGGCCGGCATCAAGGGGTAGTTGCCGGATCAGGCAGGCTTGTCAATCGGTGAGAGGTTTCGGTCGCGAGGCGGCGCAACAGTTCATGCGCCGATCCGATCGGATCGGGCCACCGGCTCCGTGTCCCGGCTCAGCCGCTGACCGCTCTCCCCGCCATCCCGACGGATGCAGGTGCGCACCGAAAGCCCCCTGTCACTGTGCGTGGTAGGCGCGGCCGGACCGGTCGAAGAGGTGAATGGCGGCGGCGTCGAAGCCGAGATGGACCTCATCGCCCGGGTTGACGGTCGACCGGCCCTCGTCCTGCGCAATAAGTTCGGTGCCGTCCTTCAGTGTGCAATAGACGAGGGTCCGCTCTCCCAGACGTTCGACCACGCCCGCCTTTGCCGGCAAAGTCGTCACTCCGTCGCCGGTTCGCGCAAGGCGAACGCCTTCGGGGCGGATACCGAGCTCATATGAGCCGGCGCCGGGCCCCTCGAACCCGAGCGGCAGCCTGGCGCCGCCCGAAAGCTGGGCAACGCGCGCATCGGCATCGTTCACGTCGGCCTTCATGAAGTTCATTCCGGGGCTGCCCACGAAGCCTGCAACGAACCGCGAGGCGGGCCGCAGGTAAACCTCCATCGGCGTACCGATTTGCTCGATACGCCGATCGTTCAGGACGACGATGCGGTCGGCGAGCGTCATTGCCTCCGTCTGGTCGTGGGTGACATAGATCATCGTCGCCTTCATGCGCTGATGCAGTTCGGCCAGTTCAACCCGGGTGCGCACGCGCAGGGAGGCATCGAGGTTGGAAAGCGGCTCGTCGAACAGGAACGCCTTGGGCTCCTTGACGATGGCCCGTCCGATCGCGACGCGCTGCCGCTGGCCGCCGGAAAGCTGCGACGGCCGCCTTTCCAGAAGCTCGTGCATCTCGAGGATTCGCGCCGCATCCTCCACGCGGCTCCCGATCTCTTTTTCCGGCATGCGGATGTTGCGCAGCCCGAAAGCCATGTTCTCGCGCACGGTCATGTGGGGATAGAGGGCGTAGTTCTGGAAAACCATTGCCAGGCCGCGCTGGCCGGGAGGCAGGTGTTCGCTGCGCTTTCCACCGATGGTCAACGATCCGCTGTCGATGCTTTCAAGTCCCGCGATCATGCGCAACAGCGTCGATTTTCCTGACCCGGACGGGCCCAGAAACACGACAAGCTCACCGGAATTGACCGTCAGCGAAAGTTCGTCGATGACCTTGACGACGCCAAAGCTCTTGGACACGTTTTCAAGTGCGATATCCGTCATGTAACTCCTCCCGGTTTTGATATCCATCATTTCGGGTATGAACCCGATGTCAAGGCATGAACGCAATTGGCGGCGCCGATCCTCGGATTTGTGAAGAGGAACGGGGACACTTCTCACCTCTTGCCCGCGATTATCCGGCGCCCGCCCTTGGCCGGCCGCTCGTCCGCCGCCTTTGGCGCCCTCGGCCGCGAGAGTGTGCCCGCAGACTGTTCGGCAATGAGTTGCTGATCCGATGGATCGGCGAACACGCCTTGCCGTCCATGCGCCTGGGCATCAGCGGACTGGTCGCGTCGCTGAGCCTCATAATAGGCGCTCTCGGCGCCTCATTCGAACCCTACGGCTATTTCCGGCATGTCACACAGATCGAAGACGAGATCTGACCGCCGTCCGGCGAACCATGAGAAGGATGAGGGAGGACAAAATCCGAGGCCGTAACCATCCGGCTTAGGTCTGGCGGGCGGCAAGGTACACAAAAAAATGGCCGAGAGTAGCGGAGACATTTCGAACCCGCAGGGTACGCAAGGCCAAGGGCCGTCCGAGCTAATGCGAGGCCCCGACTGGAGCGAAGCCCAAAGGGCGATAGCGCGAAGTCAGAAAATGGCGGAGAGGGTGTCCGAAGAATTCCGGTTTGCACTCGTTCCAGTCTGTTGCTGATAGCTTTGAAAACAGTGATTTTTTCAAGGGCTGAGAATTGACTGTTCTCTAATTGTTCTCCATTGTTCGTGATTATCCACAAACGGGAGTGCACACAAAAGTGCACACTGGCAATGGCGCGAACTCTAAACAAGCTGACAGATACCCGCATCAAATCGGCTGATTTGAAGCCGGGACGCCATAGCGATGGTGGAGGGCTTTACCTCAACGTGAAACCTGGCGGGTCGAAGAGCTGGCTCTTCATGTTCCATCGTGACGGGAAACGAAAGGCCGTGGGAATCGGGCCCTATCCCGCGATGAAGCTCGCGGCTGCTCGTCAGCGAGCGGCCGATTTTCGCCAAATGCTCGCCGAAGGAGGAGATCCCCAGGAGGCGCAGCGTCAAGATAGAATTCCGACCTTCGAGGAATGCACCCAACAATTCCTTGATTCGATGGAGCGCCAGTGGAGGAATGATAAGCATCGTGCGCAATGGCGGTCGACACTCGGCGAGGCCTATTGCAGCAAGATCCTGAACAAGCCTGTCGATCGAATTTCGACTGATGACCTGCTCGCTATTCTCAACCCCATCTGGAACGCGAAAAATGAAACGGCGTCCAGACTAAGGGGGCGGATCGAGCGGGTTCTCGACTATGCGAAGGCGCGAGGATGGCGTGACGGAGAAAACCCCGCGCTCTGGCGTGGTCATTTGAAGAGCCTGCTGCCGGCTCGTCAGAAGCTCCAGCGCGGGCATCACCCGGCGATGCCATATGAATCGGTCCCCGCCTTCTATACCGAGCTTTGCACCAAGCAGGCCATGGCGGCGCTGTGTCTTCGGCTTGTAATTCTGACTGCGTGCCGATCGGGTGAAGCACTTGGTGCAACCTGGAATGAAGTGGACCTTGTGAATGCTGTCTGGACCATTCCTGCCGAGCGGACAAAGGCGGGACGGATACATCGTGTGCCGCTTACTGATGAGGCGCTTGTCATCCTCCAGCCACTTCATGAGTTGAGACGATCCGATCTGGTTTTTCCGGGGAACAAGAGCGATCGACCACTCTCAGGAATGTCGATGGCCATGCTGATGCGCCGCATGAAGCTCGGCCACTACACCGTCCATGGCTTCCGCAGTTCGTTCAGGGACTGGGCTGGGGACGAGACAAACCATGCCAGAGAGGTGGCTGAAGGTGCGCTCGCTCATGTCTCGGGGGATGCCACAGAGCGCGCCTATCGTCGCAGCGATGCCTTGGCAAAACGCCGATTGCTGCTCGAGGACTGGGCCCATTTCCTGTTGAGGTGATTAAGCATGGCAGATGATCGAGATATTATCAGGAAGTACCTCTACACTAATATTCTAGCGGCTTTGCCTGAGCCTCCCATCAAGTACAAAATGCCGAAGCGCATTTTTGGTATGTTTGAGGCTAGCCACCGAGCAGCACCTGAAAAACCAGATCCGAATGAGGAGATTAAGGGAATTATCCCCTTGAGACAAGTTTAAACAACGTGTCGACATGACCACTCCCTTATGTCGTGGGCGTCTTGCGCAAGGGTACGTCTCAACAATGCGGGCGCTGTTTGGGTTGGCAGGCCTTGCGGCGCGAATCGAATCGCAGTACAACCCGACTCATGAACAACCCGGCCATCATGGTTCTGACGCACGAGCGCGATCAGACCGCCGCAGAAATCGAGCGGCTTTCCGACGACCTGAAGGAGGCGCGCGCGAAGCTGCGTTCGCTTGACGAGGCAATCGCCACCCTCACCGGACAGCCAGCGCCGGAGCGAGGTCGTGGCGCTGGCCCGACCCTCAATGAGCAGGTCTCAGAAGTTCTCCAGGAAAAGCCAGGCAAGACGCCCGCTGAGATAGCCGACATTCTGACGGCTAACGGTCGGGAGACGTCAAACACGACAATTTCGTCCATCCTTTCCCGCATGAGGAAGGAAGGCGAAGTTGAAAACCGAGATGGCAGGTGGTTCCTGTCCGCTGAAATTGAGAAAGGCTCCGACGAATCGGAGCCTCAATCAAGTTTGGGGCCGTATGGTAGGGGGCCGGGCTCGACATCCAGTTCCCCCGAGGGTTCGATTCCCTCCGGCTCCACCGCTGGTCGTTATCCTTCTCCCCCGCTCTCACGGAGCGTCAGGGACTTGGACGATGACATACCCTTTTAACCGTGCGTCGCGCACATCAGAAGAAAGGAGTATCCCATGTGGCAATCCGTCTTAAGAGACTAAATAGGGCTTAGGCTCTACCTAGTATCCGAAGCTCGGACACCCCTGACCGCGATTTGCGATCAGGGGTTCTTTCTAGCAATTTAATCTGATTCCGTCTAGAGTCTTTGACATGTTATCGTTAGCGACAGCCATCAAAGAGAACCGGTTAGCCGAGTTCATCGACCAGCAAGAGTCCGCTGGCGTTGGGCCGATACATGAAGGCGAATTCTTATCCGCTGCATCCCGCGTTATACGCGGGACACAATCAGATCAAACATCGCATTGTTCATCTCGCGATGGTTTGAGCGGAAAGCAAACTCGTTAAGGTACCGGTCCATGTATTTGCTCGACACGTGAATGTGGGTTGAGCGAACCGACGCCTTGAACAGCTTCCAGAAGCTCTCAACATTGTTTGTCGAATGGGTTTCGCCCGTCCGGTAGTCGAAGTAGGTCCATTCCTTAGCAGCGTGCTTTACGCGACCGTGCTTGTAGCCGTCGCCATTCAGTAAGCCGTAAGACATGAGTTCGTCTGTCGAGACGGTTGCGCCCTTCTCGACATTCGACAGCACCACATCGCGCAGCGTATCCTTCTTGACGTTGGGGATCACTTCGGTGCGAAGCTTGCCGCCGCGCTCTTTCATGCCCATCACAACGGTCTTGCCTTCCGCGCCACGACCACGCTTACCGGGACGGCGACCGCCTACATAGGCTTCATCCATTTCCACATGGCCGGTCAGCATTTCGAAGCTATCAACCGAGCCGATCAGTTCGCGGATCTTCATGCCCATGCGCCATGCCGTCTTATAGGTGACGCCAAGCTGGCGCTGGAGTTCCTTGCCCGAAACACCGTGGCGGGTCGTGACGAACAGATAGATCGCGTAGAACCAAATCTGGAGCGGTGTGCGGGTATCCTCAAACACCGTGCCAGCGGTCGGGTAAACGTGATCACCGCAAGCCGCACATGCGAATGCACGGCGTTCTGTCATGCGGTGAAACGTGCTGTCAGCGCCACACTTGCGGCAAACATGCTTCATGCCAAACCGCACTTCCATGATGTGCGTGAGGCAAGCCTCATCATCTGGGAAGCGGGCGAAGAAATCGCGGACTGAAAAAGTGGGTGCTTTGCTCTTGCTCATGAACCCAATATAGGGTCATGTCTTACTTGCGTCAAGGGGATAATTCCCAAATAAAAATATCTATTGGATCGTAGATTTATTGGTTGAAATCGCCATCGATAACGATCGACTTTTTAAGCAAAAGCGTTCTCGTGGGAAACCTTCGCAGAAAGAAAATCATAACCTAAGAAGAGTGAGAGAGTACCTTTTGCTTGCAAATCAAATTAGAGCATATTTGCAGATCATTAGAGGAAAAAAAGAAGTTGGTAACCGGGAACTTGCTGAGGAAATCGTTGCGCGCAAGCGTGATGCAGATCGTCGTGGGTTAGCATGTCAGATTCCAGCGCGGCTTAAAGTAGAACACTATCGCCAAACAGAACGGCTTCTCAATCGATATCATGACTTACATCAGGAGGTATTTGGCAACGGGAAGAGGCGTCCATCGCGTTCTCTTACCGGAAATTCACCATTAAATGTCCCTTGCAGCAGAGGTACATCGGCGTACCCATGGCAGCTATCCGCAACAGAAATGAAGGGAGTTGAAGGATGGCGCGAGGAATTTCAGCAAGTGAAAATGAAGTGGCTGCCAGTGGGCAACGAGTAACCCTCACGATCCGTGAGGCGTGCGCATACACCGGGCTTTCAAGAACATTCTTATACAGGGAGATGACCGGAGGACGACTCAAGCGGCTTAAGGCCGGCAAGCGCGTACTCATCCTCAAGACTGATCTGGAGGACTATCTCTCATCAATCCGGGAGGGCGTGTGATGAGGAGTCTTGGCCCGAATTATACAGCACCGGCTGTCTCGCATTGTGGAATCCCGGACAGGAAGCCGCCGGACAAGACAAATGAAAACGCCGGCCCTGTTGGAGCAGGAACCGGCGTCGAAAAGAAGTCACTAGCCCAGCGGCTTCATTTCTATAAGTCTAACAACATTCTGTTGAATCGGCAAGATAATTGCCGTGAGGCCGCCGCATTCGAAAGTGGCGCGAGATCCGGACCCTCGGCCAAAAAACAACAACAGTTTCGTACCGTCGATCCGGACGCTGTCTGTGAACAAGACCCGCAGACTGATGACGACCATTGGCAGCCAATTGGGAGTGTCATTGATCGCGTTCTGGCGAAGGGAGGTGCGATATGATCCACCTCCAGATTTTTTCCGCGAGCCTCGAACTTCTGAGGATTGCCGAAACCGCCATGTCCGAGACTTTCAACTATCGGAAAGTCGAAGGCATCAGATCGACACCCGCCATGTCGGATTGCGTAGGCATTCTTACTCGGGCTCGGATCGCTATTTACGAGAATGATCGTTTCGATTTCGATCCTATGGGTATCGAAGCATTTGTCTTCGAGGCGAAAGGCGAAGATGGCGAAACCGTCATTGACCTGGTGGCGTGGCCAATTGACTGCCCTGGCCATGTGTTGACGATGTTCGGTCGTTGCGGATTGATTGGGGCGTTCAGCGCCTTCAATCCCGCCACTTACTACGGTGGATCTCTCCTGCCGGTCTATCGGTCGCCGATGGAATTGTTCAGGGCTGGCTTCAATGGAGCCGCGATTGCTGTTCCACATATCGCTGCGCGGCAACTCATCGATTTGCCAGGCCGCGTTGTTGCTCGGGACCTGCGACACGGCATCGAACTCCAACGCTTGATAGAGGGGAATTGCAGGGGGCGTGTGACGGTCCCGGCAAATGCGAGGTGGGCGGCATGAACCACCTTTATCAAAGCTCCTCATTCATCCCGGTTGAAGAGGCCGTAAAGTCGCGAGGAAAGGCCGCGGCGCGGTTTGATCGTTTCAATACCAATGACCTGATGGCAGCAGTGTTTCCCGCGGTTCGATGGATCGTGCCCGACTACCTGCCGGAGGGCTTCAGTGTGCTCGCTGGGCGCCAGAAGCTCGGGAAAACGTGGATGGCGATTGATTTCGCATTGGCGGTCGCATCGGGCGGGTGTGCTCTCGGCTCCATCGAATGTGAGGCTGGCAATGTTCTCTACATCGACATGGAAAATGGACCACGTCGCATCCAGCGACGGATCGAGGCAGTGTACCCCGATGATGCAAACATGCCCGATCTTTCCCGGCTGGACTGGGTGACGGAAGCACCGGCACTCAATGCCGGCTTCATTGGTGCACTCACTGACTGGCGGGATTCAGTTCCTCATCCGCGCTTAATCGTCATCGATGTATTGCAACGGATCAAACCCGCAGGGAACGGGAAGCAGAATGCTTATGAATCCGACTATGCCTGTTTCTCCGAATTGCAGACATGGGCAACGGAAAACCGGATTGCGGTCCTGGCACTCCATCACACGCGAAAGGGCGGCGCAGATGATCCGCTTGAGGCATTGACGGGCTCGAATGGCCTTAGTGCTGTTGCCGACACGACGCTTGTTCTCGATCGCGACGGCAACGGTATGACGCTCTATGTCCGGGGCCGCGATGTTGAAGAGAGAGAAACAGCAGTTCGGTTCGATGCTGGCATCTTCACGATGCTTGGCGATGCTGCGGAGGTTAGGCGCTCAGATGGGCGCGCAAAGATCCTCGAGTTTCTTTCAGATGCGGAAGAGCCTGAAAGAATTGGAGCCATTGTAGCTGGGACAGGCATGAAACGGAGCGTAGTTGATACTCTCCTGCACCGGATGGCGAAGGCTGGCGAGGTCATCAAGGCCGGCAGAGGCCTCTATATCCACCAAAACCGGTCGGATCTGCTCGATTAACAGGGGGGCCTGAAAGAACTGAAAGAATGTAAGAAACCGGCGAGGTGAGAAGAAACCAGGCCATGGAAGGCTGTCCCGAATCTTTCAATCTTTCAATCTTTCATTTCTTTCAGGGGTAGGCCCATCTTAAGTGAGGACCGTTCTTGGACCACCGAGGTTGGGAATTTCCAGGGGTGAGGTTCACGGCGGATCGTATGTGCCAGAAACATTCATGAGCTATATCGGCCGCTTGTTGCAGGCAGGACTATGAGGACGTGCCCCGTTGTAGTCTTTACGTAAGTCCTCCACCTTACCGCGAGCTTCGTGAAGCTTCAGGAACCAGAGCTTTTCAAACATTCCGCCCGAAACTTCCCATTGAACGCCTCGACATAGGCATTGTCCCTCAGCTTCCCATAAATGACCCGAATTGGTGGGAGCACGTCGCGACCGCGATTCACCAATCGAATTCCGGCAATTTCATAGCCGCGGGGGCGGAGACGTATTGATCTACGCCACTAAGAATGGAGGCGTTCCGACCTTGCCAAAAATCGCCTTTGCGCCACGAACACCATAATGGCGATCACTATACCCGCAATATCGGTGAACCAACCACCTGCAATCATGGTCAACCCGCCAGTTGCAAGGGCTCCCCGCAGCAGAGCGTTTACTCTGCCGAAAAACCACCCTTGAACCGAACAGGAAAGAAGATAGACCCCGACCACTGCCGTCACCGCCACATGGGCGATTTCGAAGCTGCTGCCATCGAGTAGCATCGCGGGGGAGAAGAAAAACATATAAGGAACAACAAACGCAGCCAGCCCTATGCGGAAGCTTTCAACACTGGTTTTCACCGGATCCGAGCCAGCCAAGGCGGATCCTGCATAAGCAGCGAGTGCTACAGGTGGCGTTATAGCCGACATGACGGCGAAATAGAAGATAAACAGGTGTGCCACCAAGGGCTCCACACCAAGATTGATCACCCCAGGTGCGATAACAGAGGCTGCGACCGCATATGCGGCCGTCGTCGGCATCCCCATTCCCAAGATAATAGAAACCACCATGGCAAAAAATAGAGCCAGAATTTGGCTCTGATCGGCCAATGCCAGCAGAACGGTCGAAAATCGGGATCCGATCCCAGTCAAGGCTATAACCCCGACAATTATACCGGCAGTGGCGCAAACCGCTACGAGTTGCAGCACCATGCGCGCGCCATTGTCCAGCGCCTGAAACAAACGGCGCGGCCCCATGCGGTGCGGGGTTAGCCAAGAGACGACAGCCGCAGTGATCATTGCCAAGGTGCCGCAACGAATGACTGAGTAGCCAGCGAATAGAGCATAAATCAGCACGAGGATCGGTGTGAAAAGATAAATCTGGCGGACCAGCGCGCCCAGCTTCGGCAAATCCTCCCGCGGCAGACCCTTCATGTCCGCTTTCTGGGCCGCGAGATCCACCATGAAGTAAACCGAGATAAAGTAGAGCACGGCAGGAATGATCGCCGCCCATACGATCTCCATGTAGGAAATGCCGGTAATCTCTGCCATGATGAAGGCGCCGGCGCCCATGATCGGTGGCATGATCTGACCGCCCGTAGACGCTGCCGCCTCTACAGCAGCCGAGGTCTGAGGACGATACCCAACCTTCTTCATCATCGGAATTGTCAGGGAACCCGTCGCAACGACATTACCGGCCGAAGTCCCGTTAATCATCCCCATCAGTCCGGAGGCAAAGATCGCAACTTTAGCCGGACCGCCTCGCCTGTGTCCGGCGGCAGCAAAGGCCAGCTTGACGAAATACTCTCCTACCCTTGTTGTCTGCAGGAACGCGGCAAAAACGACGAAAAGGATGATGTAGGTTGATGAGATGGCAACCGGCGCACCGAGAATACCATTGTCAGTGAATATGTACGAAAAGAAGCGTTTTGCATCATAGCCCCGGTGCTCAAAGATGCCCGGCAACCAAGGCCCTAGAAACGCATAGGCGACAAAAACTGAGGCGATGATCACCAAGGCCATGCCGGCCAGGCGACGGGTTAGTTCAGCGATCAACAGCACCCCAGTGACGGCTGCCCACATGTCACCTGGTAGTGCCATCGGCATTCCCGCGCGCAATTGAAGCTGACGTGCGAAGAAAATAAGATAGGCAATGGAAGCAATAGCTGCGAGTGCAAGCAACAGATCCCCTGGTGCAAACCTTGTCTGGTTTCGATGCGGGAAAAGCCAGCCGTGAACGATTGCGAGGGAGGTTCCTCCAACCAACGGCAGCCCGAACGAACTCATTGCCCAGGCTGGGGGTAAGCTGTTGCCAAGCACAACGCCGTTGATCCAGATTGCGGTGACCCCGATCAAACCGTAAATGACGCCAACACCAGCGACGCCGAGAGTGGTTATCGAGAGTACCGAGGAACGGTGTGTGCTTTCGGCGGTCATTAATGTCGAGCCGAACAGAAGAAAGCCAAGCACCAGCCCTCCGCCGACATGACTAAGACGATAGGCCCATGTTTCCAGCGGATAGACGTTCATCACCAGCAGATGAAAGACCGTGTACAGAACGCAGAGACAGCACACTACCATCGCACGCGAACCATCGAAGACCCGTTGGTTGCCACCCACGGGCTCATCATCCACGTGGGCGAGTGCCGTTGCTGCTTCAACCGTTGAAGGCTGGAGATCAGCCTGGTTGCGAGGTGTAGGCAAACCGTTCGGGTCTGTCATGATAGCTCTGCCGGAGGTTTTCTTGCTGAGACAGGACACGGGCGAGCCAACGCCCGCGTCCAAACTTAGATACCCGTCATCTATTTCAGGTCGGCCGGGATCTCGTAACCGTTCGCCTCAAACCATTTGACCGCGCCCGGGTGGAACGGGATGACCTGGTTCTTGAGGACGTTCTCCGGCAAGGTTTCCTTTGCTGCCGCATGATTGGTTACCATGCGATCATGATTGGTCATGGCCAGCTTGGTAATCTCGTAGGCGAGACTTTCCGGCATATCCGTATTCGTGATTGCGAAGTTCCACAGTGACACAGTCTGAAGGTCCTCAGGCTGATCCTCATACGTGTTTGCCGGGATCGTGAATGGTGCCATGGCAGGCACGATCGCCATCATTTTTTCGAGCGTTTCCTCGTCCATCGAAATGAAGCGAACATCATTCTCGACTGCTAGCTGCGCATAAGCGCCGGTTGGCAAGCCGGCGGCGTAGACAAAGGCGTCAATGAGGCCATCTTTCAGCTGCCCTGCGGTATCAGAGCCTCCTGCGTTGGAGATGTCGACGTTGCCATATCCTTCCGCATTCTCGAAGAACCTGGTCCAGTAAGTGGCCGAGGTGCCGCCCGCAGGACCGACACCAACGCGCTTGCCTTCCATATCCTGAAAGCTTTCGATGTCGGAACTGGCCAGAACGGCCGCCTGCAGTGGGGTCTGATACATCGGAAACAACGCGCGAACTTTTTCGTGCGGCACTCCCGGCATCAACGGGCTTTCACCTTTTCGTGCTTCATCGGCAGGCCCCAGTGTGACGAAGCCCAATTGATGTTCACCGGTTTCAACCAAGGTTACATTCTGAACCGGCCCGCCTGTGATCTCCACTCCAGCGTTCAGACCAAGATCCTCGCTGATCATCGCACCGAATCCCGATCCATACCCGAAATAGGTACCTCCTTGGCTGCCGGTTCCGATGGTAATGCTGCTCGGCCAGTCGCTCTTGTCCTGAGCAAGAGCACTGCCGCTGAATGCGGCTGCAATTGTCACTGCGAATAGAGAATACTTGATAGGTTTCATGAGTTGGTCCTCCCTGAAATGCACGTACTCGTGCAACTCCTGAAACGCTACAGCGCCCATGAGTGCCACCTCAAGAACTCCTGATTATATAAATATCTTGAATAAATTTAGGCCGTGGCCGCTATTGAACTCAGATTTTCTGACAACAAACTCATGAATGCCTCTCGAGTAGGGTCCTTCGTATCCCGCATCCAACAGGCCGCAAGTGCGAGTTTGTTGCGCGTTGAAGTCTGGGTCACTTTTAGCGAGACAAAGCGGACACCTTTGACGCCAAGACGCGATGCCCAACGCGGTACGATGGCAATGCCCATGCCACGTCCGACCAAATTGACGATCGTCTGCTTTTCCTCAGCAATCTGCACAACCCGTGCCGATAGTCCTGCCTCGATGAACAGCTGCATGCTCAAGTCATGACTATGTGGTCGCGATTTTCTATCCGGGACAATCAGTGGCTGGTCGACCAACTGATGAACATCCACCTCTTCATACTCAGCCAAAGAATGCCCTTCGGGGCAGGCCACGACTGCCGTTTCGTGGAAGAGCGGGCGAAACTCCAGCCTTGGGTCCGGCGTTTCGGGCGGGCGCACGATAGCAATATCTAGATGGCCGGACAGGATCTTTGGCAACAGCCTTATTGTTTTCTGCTCGATAAGCTGAACGACAACTTCAGGATGCAGTTCACGAAATCGCGGCAGCAATTGCGGTAGAAGTCCTGCTGCAGCACTGTCGATTGCACCGATTCTGAGAAGTGCCGCCTTCTGGTTCTTATGCTCCCTCAGCTTTGCTTCCAGTTGTTCCACCCGTCTTATTATCTCTAGCGCCTCAGGAAGCAGCATGCTTCCGGCTTCCGTAAGCGCCACGTTTCGGGTGGTTCGCGACAGCAGGCGGACACCCAGCCGCTCTTCCAACAGCCGGATTTGGCGACCGAGCGATGCCGGCAACATTTCAAGGTGTTGTGCAGCTCTACCGAAATGCAGCATCTCGGCGACCGTCACGAAACAGCGCAGCTGAAGAAACTCCATCGCACCGATCCTTCCTGGATTATTTCAATTATTTATATGATCTCTGCGGCATTGCCGCAACTCGCCCAACTTGCAAGATTGGCGCCGCTGGCGAGAACCACGGCGACGGAATTGATCGCTGCCTGAAGAGTGAGAACGGAAAAATGCCAATGAAGACTTATAAACTCGCGGCGATACCGGCTGACGGAATCGGACCGGAAGTGATCGCGGCCGGACTTCAGGCTATTGAAACCCTGGCAAAACGTGACGGCGGTTTCACCGTTGACGTTACCCAATTCGATTGGGGTTCTGACCGATACAAGCGAACAGGGGCCTTGATGCCCGAAGACGGCACCGAGCAACTGAAGAAATTCGACGCGATTTTTTTCGGCGCTGTCGGCGCTCCGGATGTTCCTGATCACGTGACCTTGTGGGGTTTGCGCCTGCCGATCTGCCAGGGCTTCGACCAGTATGCGAATGTCCGTCCGACCAGGATTCTGCCGGGCATCAGTTCGCCGCTCGCCGACGTGGGCCCGGGTGACCTGGATTGGGTTATCGTTCGCGAAAACTCCGAAGGCGAATATTCCGGCCATGGCGGACGTGCCCACAAGGGTATGCCGGAAGAAGTCGGCACGGAGGTCGCGATTTTCACCCGCGTCGGCGTCACCCGCATCATGCGCTATGCGTTCAAGCTGGCCCAGTCGCGGCCGCGCAAGCTGTTGACCGTGGTGACGAAATCCAATGCCCAGCGGTTTGGCATGGTCATGTGGGACGAGATCGCCGCGGAGGTTTCAAAGGAGTTTCCGGACGTCCAGTGGGACAAGATGCTTGTCGACGCCATGACCGTGCGCATGGTCAAGGATCCCAAGAGCCTCGACACAATCGTTGCCACCAACCTGCATGCGGACATTCTGTCCGATCTCGCAGGGGCGCTGGCGGGAAGTCTTGGCGTTGCTCCAACCGCCAACATAGATCCCGAGCGGCGCTATCCATCGATGTTCGAACCCATTCACGGATCTGCGTTTGATATTACCGGCAAAGGTATCGCTAATCCCGTGGCAACGTTCTGGACCGCGGCGCAAATGCTCGAGCATCTTGGCGAGAATACCGCAGCTGAACGGCTGATGCGTGCGGTGGAGAAGGTTTGCGAAGACGGGATCATGACCCCGGATGTGGGCGGAAGCGCCAATACTCAGCAGGTCACAGACGCAGTATGCGACGCGATCCGCGGTTCCAACATTTGAATGGCCGAACAGTGTCCGCTCCCGGACTGTCCCTGAGGAGGGCCGGCATGTGCTGAAGTTCCCCGAGAGTTTTCTGCGGTCTTTGTTTGACCGCGCAGTCGAGATTGCAGACCCCATGCGCAGTCTTGCCGAGTATCTGCCCGAGAGACCGAAAGGGCGCCTCGTCGTTGTCGGCGCGGGCAAGGCGAGTGCTCGCATGGCTGAGGCCGTTGAGGCTGCGTGGGGTCCTTGTGAGGGGCTCGTCATCACCCGCTACGGCTATGGCCGGCCGTGCCAAGGGATCGAAATCGTCGAGGCGGCGCATCCGGTGCCGGATGCCGCCGGCAGCGAGGCGACCCAAAGAATGCTGGACCTCCTGGGCAGTCTCGGCCAAGATGATCTGGTCTTGGCGCTTATCTCCGGCGGTGCCTCTGCGCTGCTGACCGCACCGGTCGAAGGGGTCGGATTTGCCGAAAAACAGGCGGTGACTTCTGCGTTGCTGGCATCAGGTGCGCCGATTGGTGAGATGAATGTGGTGCGCAAGCATCTCAGCCGGGTCAAGGGCGGGCAACTTGCCGCCGCCGCGTACCCCGCAAGGGTTCATGCGTTGCTGATTTCCGATGTCCCCGGTGATGATCCGATCGCTATCGGTTCCGGCCCTACCGTTGGGGATACGTCCCGGCTCGATGACGCTCTTGCGATCTTAGGAAAGTGGAACATCGAGGTCCCGGCTTCGGTCGAAGACGCGTTGCGGTTCCGGAGCGGCGTCATTGATCCCTCGGATTCGCGCCTGAGCGTGACCGAGAACCGCATCTTCGCGGCACCTGCCCAATCCCTTGCAGCCGCGGCGGAAATGGCTCGGGAAGCAGGATGCGAAGTCCGTCTGCTCGGCGATGCCCTGGAAGGCGAAGCAAGCCAACTGGGACGGGAACATGCAGAATTGGCGATGGCCGTGGCACGGGCCCGAGTTTCCGGAGATGCGCCGGTGCTTCTGCTGTCAGGCGGGGAACTGACCGTGACCTGGCGGGGGGACGGCATCGGCGGCCCCAATGCAGAATACTGTCTGGCTCTCGCGATCGCCCTTAATGGTGCCACCGGTATTCATGCGATCGCCTGTGACACCGACGGTGTTGACGGCACGGGGGACATCGCCGGCGCAGTCGTCGGTCCCGATACGTTGACGAAGGCCCGAGATGTGGGCCTTGATCCGCGGGCGGCGCTGGCGCTCAATGATGCGCATGGTTTCTTCGCATCTGTATGCGGCCAAGTCGTTACCGGTCCGACTATGACCAACGTGAATGATTTCAGGGCAATACTAATACTCTAATGCCGGGTAAAGCTTCAACGCCCGGTTCCGTGATGAACACTTGAACGGCGAGCTATTCTACAGCCTGCGAGAGGCTCGAATCCTGATCGAGCAATGGCGCATTCACTACAACACGGTCCGGCCGCACAGCGCATTGGGATACCGCCCGCCAGCGCCGGAAAGCATCGTCCCAATGGACCAAAGGCCGACGATGCACTAACAATCAAACCGGACCACCCGATAGGGGCAGACCACCGTTTCATCATGATCCGGAACACCTCACCTGTAATGTGTCTCTTGAGGCAGCGGATGGCTTCGTGTTGCCCGCCACGATCCGTCTCGCAGCGTAGTCCTGTGTAGACAGGTCCAACCTCAGCCGCCCGATTGCGACGATGTATAGAGCGCTGTTCAGACCAACCGCGATCTGATCCGGACTTAAAGTGCCGCCACCGCCGCTCCGTCCGCCGATGAGCTTGATGCGTTCGAGGAAAAATGGGCAGAAAATACGCTTCTACAGCCCCGACCGGGCGGCGGTCGTGGCAGGAGCTGATCCCGTCCTTTGCCTTCGATCCAGCAATCTGCAAAAACATATGCACCAAGAACGCCGTGAAAAGGCTGAACCGGGTGATCCGCAAGTCAATCAAGACTCGGGGCTGGTTCTCGACCGAGGCGGCCGTGACCACGCTGGTCTATCTAGCCATCCGCAACTTCGAGAAAGACGGCCGCAATGTCCGGGAATGATTTGCAGCCAGAAACCAGTTCGCCATCATGTTAGGGTAGCGCTTCAACGCATGACCGTGGCTGAAACCCGCATGGGCAGGGCCAGTTACACGAAAGTTAATGACACTGCCGAGCATTCGAGCCAACGCACTGGAGGTCCCCGAAAGACTTCACCCAATCCAGCATAGGCGTTACCCGTGCCGGGTTGTTGAGAAGCTCCCGGTAGAGCGAGTACACGGTCGCAGTGATCGATGACAGCCGCGACATGCAAGCCTTTATGAATGTCGACGTCATCAATGACGTGGGATGCTTCTGGGTGTTCACCCATCCGACGATACTCTCCTGGGAGCGAATGGTTTGCCCTTCATGGATCACAGCAGCACCTTATAGACAAAGCCACACCGCAGGGTGTCCTCGGATGATCGACAGGTCCAGGAAAAGACACAAGGTCACCATGCAGTGCCTCAAGTGCGAACTTCGCATTGAACTGGTCTGTGAACTTCCGGCGTCTTGTCCTCTCGGTTACCTCTGAGAGGTTCGGGTACACCTTAGGCTTCTGTCCGATCAACCTAGACCACTTTGGCTGGCCGCACTCTGACGCAGAGTTTCGGTTTGCCCGGCAGTTCGATCCCGAAGGCTGCATCTGCCTTGCCTCCGACAGTGCGCTCAGCATGTTTGATCGCTACCGGTACTGGTGCAGGCACCCGCTTGGCCGGCGTGATAGTCATGTCCCACGTGTCGATGACATCTACCTCCCAGTCGCCATCCTCTTCAGGTAGTCCGAGCGACCAGACAACCGGTCGATGCTCACCGAAGTAGATGTAGGTCACGTCTCCATCGCGCGCCACGCCCAGACTGCGCCATGCGCGCAATCCGTCGATTTCCTCGAACGGAGTCAGGCCTTGGCCCGCGTCCTCTTCAACGATCTTGCGCAAAAAGGCGATCCGTTCGGCACTTTGACCGCGAAGAGTGCCACCCTTGGCCCACCAGAGCAGATCCTGCGGATGGCTGTAGGTTTCCCCGTGACCGGCATAACCGCCCTTCATGACGGTCATCCAGAACCGGTCGACCATGGCCTCTGCGGTGATGCTGCCCCAACACTGGATGATATCGCCTTCATAGTGCATCTCGTCATTGACGATGGGCTTGCCGTAATCTGACCGCCACTGGGCCGTCCGCGCCGTCTCGAAATGCTGGATCGAGACGTGATCGACCCATGGCTTGCGGTGATCGTATAGCATGGCCGGATTGCCCTGGTGTATCGATTTCGGGTGGCGCAAGGGGTCACCCTCCTCGATGATCGAGAAGAACCGGTCCCAGCGTTCCATCGGCTTGATGTCGAGCATGAAATCATACTCATTTGCCAGCGACCACCAGACATTGCGATAGGCCGCAATCCGCGCCACGAGATAGCGCAGATAGCGGTAATCCTGCTCCTCGGTCCATGAGCAGTGCCCCCAGCGGTCATAGGGATGAAAGATGATCACATCTGCCTCGATCCCCATTTCGCCCAGCCTGGCGATCTGGTTTTCGAAATGCCGGAACGCTTCAAAATTCGGCTTGTCAGGATCGTACTTGCCGTCCGCATCCAGTTCATAGACATGGTGCAGCGGTTCGTTCTCGTTATAGGGATAGTGTTTGGGAAAGACGCACATGCGCAGCTTGTTGAAGGCGCGGCATTCAAGGGACTTCAGGGTCAGCTCCTGCTGATCGAGCGGCTGGTGCGTCCAAGCGTAGCAGGTTGTGGTGAAGGGCTTGAACGGCGTGCCGTCGGCATATCCGAAGTGGAACCGGTTGCGCACGCTGACCGGGCCGTGCACGCCCTCGCGTGGCCCGGTGACGTCGAAACGCGCGGTCTGGCCATTCAGGGACTCGGTTTCGGACTCTGTCCGCAAGGTCCATGTGCCCGGTTGATCCGGACAGAACCGAACCTTGAAACTGCCGTCTCCGTCATAAAAGCCGGGCACACGGACGTGCCGGTTTTCCTGCGAGAACACGCCCCAGAACTCTGTGTCCAGATAGGGGTTGCCGGAAACGCCGGTCTTGATTTCGTGTTCGATCAGATCCCACTGGGCGGCGGTAAATTCACTCATGGCTGATGTCCCTTGTTTTCATTTGAGCCGGCTTCAAGCCGCGCTTCTGTTTCTGCATCGAAGAAATGGGCTGCGGGTGTCTCGAACGACAGGCGGATTTGATCGCCTGGGACCAGATCCAGCCTCGCGCCAAGAACGCATGTGATCTCGGTCCCGGCGAGTTCGACCAGCACGTGGGTGTCCGCGCCCGTGGGCTCGACCACCTTCACCGTGGCGGCGGTGCCATCGTCAGGATCTTGCGATATGTCCTGCGGCCGTACCCCAAGCACGATCTCGGTGTCACCGGCCACATCGGGACGGCGCGCCAGCGCCACGCTTTCCCCGTTGTTCAGGACCAGCGCCGCACTGCCATCCGCGGCAAGCTTCCCGGGAAGAAAGTTCATGGCGGGAGATCCAAGAAAACCCGCGACGAACATGTTTTTCGGAAAATCATATAGCTCAAGTGGAGTGCCGATCTGCTCGACCACACCGGACCGCAAGACAACAATACGGTCAGCCATAGTCATCGCTTCGACCTGATCGTGTGTGACATACACAATGGTGGAGCAAAGCCGTTGATGCAGCGCCTTTATCTCTGCGCGCATCTTGACCCGCAGATTGGCGTCAAGATTGGAAAGCGGCTCGTCGAACAAAAAAACCTGAGGATCACGCACAATGGCGCGGCCCATGGCCACCCGCTGCCGCTGCCCGCCCGACAGCTGCGAGGGCTTGCGGTCAAGCAGCGGTGTCAGTCCCAGGATCTCAGCGGATTCGTTGACTTTGGCGGTGATCTCGGCCTTGGGCATCTTGCTTAGTTCGAGCGAAAATCCGAGGTTCTGCGCCACCGTCATCTGCGGATAGAGGGCATAGTTCTGAAACACCATCGCGATGTTGCGTTCTTTCGGTGAAAGGTTGTTGACCACCTTTCCATCGATCGAAATCGTGCCCGAGGTGACATCCTCCAGTCCAGCGATCATCCGCAGCAGTGTGGACTTGCCGCAGCCCGAGGGGCCAACCAGGATGATGAATTCGCCGTCCTCAAAGTCCATGGAAACGCCGTGCACCACCGGAAAGGCGCCGAAACTCTTTTTCAGATCCACGATGTCTACAGTTGCCATTTTGCAAGCCTTCTCAGTCGTCTCAGGTGGTTTCGCATGGATCAGCCCTTCACCGCGCCCGAGGTCAGGCCGCTGACGAAATAGCGCTGGAAAATCAGGTACACGATTGTCGCCGGCAGAACCGTCATCACGATAGCGGCGTTCAACTGTCCGTAATTGTTTGAAAACTGGCCCTGATAGGACATCAGCCCCAGCGGCAGGTTCCACATGTCTTTGTCCTGCAAGAGCACCAGCGCCATGGCGAATTCGTTCCAGGTCGATACAAAATCGAGGATCAGCAGCGCCGACAGCACTGGCAGAGAAACCGGCAGAAAGATCCGACGGAAAATGGTGAAATGGCTCGCCCCGTCAATCAGCGCCGCTTCGGTCAGCTCCTTCGGCACCGCGCGGAAAAAGCCGTGCAGAATGAACACCTGATACGGGACACCGAAGGCCAGATAAGGCAATATTATGCCGGGGTAGGTATCGATCAGGCCCATCGAGTTAACCAGCGTGAAGAGTGGCGCCAGCATCACCTGAAACGGAATCATGGCGCCGAACAACACAAACACCAGCAGCAACTTGTTCCAGCCCATTTGAATCTGCGCCAGCGCATAGGCCGCCATCGCGGAAATCAGCAGGCCGATCGGCACCTTGACCACCGTGATCACCGAGCTGTTGACGAAAGTCTGGTTGAAATTGCCCTTGGCCCAGGCCGCGCTGAAATTGCTCCACTGCAATTCCGAAGGGAAGGCGAAGGCAGCGGAACTGAAGATTTCACTTTCTGATTTCAGCGAAGTGAAGGTAATAAACACCACCGGTGCCAGCCATATGAGTGCCACCAGCACCAGCGAGATCCAGAGCCCGATCAGGACGGGATCACGCCGTTTGCCGTGAACCATGGTCGACGAAACACTGGCCGTCATCGGACCTCCTCCTCACGGCGCTGCGACCAGCGCATATATGGGACCACAATCACCAGGGTGATCGCCAGAAGCACGACCGAGACAGCCGAGCCGCGACCGTAATCGAAAATCTGCATCGACTGGGTGAAGGCCCACAGCGCCAGCATTTGGGTCGATTGGGCTGGGCCGCCGCCGGTCATGCCATAAACAATGTCAAAAGCTTTCAGCGACGAGATTGTCGACAGCACAAGGACGATGGTGATCGTCGGCCGCAAGGCAGGCAGGGTGACGTGCTTGAAGATTTCTCGGCGGTTTGCCCCGTCGATGTGGGCGGCATCGACCAGCGATTTGTCAACGCTTTGCAGCCCTGCCAGAAACAGCACCATGGAAAAGCCGACGCTCTGCCAGACATAGGCGACAAAGATCGAATACAAGGCAATGTCCTTGTCCCCGAGCCAGTCAACCGCCCAGCCGGACAGCCCCATATCGGTCAGCAACTGAGCGAACAGGCCGAAGAACGGATCGTACATCCAGCGCCACATGGTGGCCACTGCGATAGGCGCGATGATGACCGGTAGGTAGTAGATCGCCCGCAATGGCGCTCGCCCGATCAGGTTCTGGTTCAGCCCCAGCGCCAGCATCAGGCCGATCAACGGCGGAACCACCACCGACATGATCGTCCAGATTACTGTGTTCCGGAAGGCGACCCAAAAGACCGGATCGTTATAGAGAATATGATAGTAATTGCGCAGACCGACCCAGTCGCGGTGCTCCCGAATTCCGTTCCAGTCCTGAAAGCTTAAGATCACTACGTCGATCATCGGCCAGATGGCGAACAGCGAATAGACCGCCAGCGCGGGCGCCATCAGGACGATAGCTTGGCTCCGTGGAGTTTGAGACAGATCCGTATTCGGCATGGTTCAGATTTCCAGCACAAATTTGTGGACTAGGCATTGTTCGAGCGAGCCACGCGGGGCGGGAAATCGCCCCGCGAAGGTCTTGTTGGGATCACCGATTGGCGATGAACCGGGCCATCCCATCCGCGGCCGCTTGCGGCTCCAGGTTGCCCGATGCCAGTTCGTTGATGATCCGGAAATACTCGGTCGTCACGTCCAGCGGAAATGCCTGGTCGCCATTGACGAACGTGCCTTCTGCATTGGCGAAAACGTCCAGCCATTCCTTGTGCAATTCCAGGGCATCATCACCCTGTTTGACATTCCGGTTCACCGACAGTGCGCCGAATGCGCCGATATGTTCGGCCTGGAATTCATCCGAGGTGAACATGTCGAGGAACTTCGCAGCAAGGTCAGGCTTGTCCGACTTGGTCGAGATGTACATGTACTCGGCGAACCCATAGAGGCGACCGGTGCCGGTCGGGAACGGGAACATGCCGTATTTAGACATCTCCGAATTCTCGTCGATTGTCGGCACGTGCCAGTCACCCTCAAGCATCATTGCCGCGCGATCGGCGAACCACAGGGTCGTGGCCTGACGGTTGTCGATGCCCATGAAGGGCTTGAGGAAATGATCGTCGGTCCACCACTTCATCTCGGTGAATGCCTCGAGCGCGCAAGGCTCGCTGGCCCAGTCGCTTTCCATCGCCATGAGCGCATCGTGCTCTTCGGCGCCGCAAGTGGTTTCGAGGATCACGTCCATCAGCCGCATCACATGCCAGTTGACCGTTCCTCCGAAAGTGAATGCCGGAATTCCGGCGTCCTTAAGCTTGACCGCGGCGTCCTTCAGCTCGTCGTAACTTTGCGGCTCGCCTTCGATGCCAGCCTTTGCGAACAGTTCTTTGTTGTAATAGACAACCTCGCCGGAGAAACGGAACGGAATGCCGTGCTTGCCCTCGGCGAAGCTTTCGGAGAATGCAAGAGAAGGGACCGTAAGGCGGTCGCCCCAGCCGTAGCTTTCGTAATACTCGGAAAGATCGGCGCTCATGCCCGCCTGAACATATTCACCGCCAAGGCCAAGGCCCGCCCAATAGGCGTAGATATCCGGCCCGGTATCCGAACCGGAGGCCACGCGGAGCGCGGTCTTGTGTTCATCGGTCCCGCGCATGACGATTTGCACATCGACGCCGGGGTTGCGTTTTTCGAATTCCGTCTCGGCGGCCGTCAGTGCCGAAACCTGTTTGTCGGACGTGTAATTGATGGTCCAGATCTTGAGCTCTTCAGCGCCAACCGCTGTGGTCGACAGAAGGCTCGCGGCGAGTGAACCATATACAATCGTTTTGAATCTCATTGTCATTCCTCCCAGTTTGATTGAAGTCATTGGTCGAGACTTCGTGCCTCTTTCCAATCGATCACTGCACAGTCGTTGGATATGTCGGCTCCTCCTCCATCACCAATTCGCAATTGTTCCGTCTGCCAGGGCCGCGTCCTTGGCCAGAATTCGTTCCTGTTCAAAGGGGTGCATCGCCGCCTCGGCCTCGTCGATCTCAATGCCGATTCCCGGCGCGTCCGGGATCTGCCAGCATCCATCGATCAGCCGGACCGGATAGGCTGAACAGATATCCTCGAACCACGGCACCACGCCGACGCATTCTTCCTGAATGACGAAACTGGTGGTCGCCGCATCGAACTGAAGCGCAACGGCGCTGGCCACCGGGCCCATCGGGTTGTGCGGACAGATGCCGATGTTGCGCGCCTCCGCAATCGCCGCGATCCGGCGAGCACCTGAAAAGCCCATGCAATGCGCGAGATCCGGCTGTACGTAGGTGACGGCGTCGTGCTCAACCAACTCAGAAAACTGCTCGGGTTGTAGAAGCCGCTCCCCGGTCGCCAAGGGGCATCCGGACTGCCGGTTCAGTTCGGCCAGAAGCCTGACATTGCCCGGCTGAAGCGGCTCTTCGATGAACAGCGGAGAGATCGGCGCAATCACATCGATAAAGGCCTTGGCGGCACCTTTGGATTCGGGCCTCCCGTGAAAATCGGTCATCAGGGCGATGTCGTCACCCACCCGCTCGCGGATCGCTTCAGCCAATCTGGCGACATGGCGGACCGCCGATAAAGGCGCGTCATAGCCGGTATAGGGAACCATCCCGATCTTGACGGCGGAATACCCCATTTCGACCGTCTTCTGGACATCGTCGCAAACGCCGTTGATGTCGGCGGTATCGGCTGCCCCTACAAGGTTTCCCCGCAGAGGATGGGTGTAAACCCGGATGCTGTCGCGAACCCGCCCGCCGAGCAATTGCCAGACCGGTACGCCCAGAACCTTTCCCTTGATGTCCCACAGTGCCTGTTCGATTCCCGACGCCGCGCTCATCCCGATGGCGCCAAGCTTCCAGAAACTGAACCGGGTCATACGATTGACAACATGATCGATCCGCCGCGGATCCTCGCCGACGACGAGCGGAGCAATATCATCGATACACCCGGTCACGGCGCGGGTCTTCCATTCCAGCGTTGCCTCACCCCAGCCCCACAGGCCGGGTTGATCGGTCACCACTTTCACGAATACCCAGTTGCGAACATCGGCATGGACCACGATGGTCTTTATCGAGGTGATCTTCATGCGAGACCGCGCATGATTGGTGCCCTGCAGCCCCGGTGACCGACTCGTCCGCGCTCAGCCCGCGCTGGCAAGCCACAGCTCTGCGCGCCGTGCAATCCAAACGCACGGCCGCAATACTCTCTTGGTGTCTGGATGCCGGACATGTGCGCTCCCCGAAATATTTCCCCTGTCGCCGCCCCCGCTGGCTAAAGTTGGGAAATTGCATTATGTGCTTCTAGATACGATCTAGCATAGATCATATCTAGAGTCTAGATATGATGTAGAAATTTTGAGCACGGTGCTCTTCAACGCATAGAGAGAAGACATGAACTCCAAAAATCCAAGCTCACCAGCGCCAATGGAAGCCAAAGCCTCACTGCCACGCGGCGCGGCACGGGATGCTGTTGAGGAACTTGGCCGCAGGATCGTCAATGATATCTACCGGGAGGGTGAAGCCATCCCGACAGAACCGGAACTGGCCGAGTCGCTCGGTGTCAGCCGGACCACGATTCGCGACGCCGTCAAGGTTCTATCCGGCAAGGGTATGATCCGCACCGCGAGGCGGTACGGAACAAAGGTTCGTCCAATCAGCGAGTGGCATCTGATGGATTCGGACGTCATTTCGTGGCATGAGCCGACACACAGCCGACTCGGCCAGATGTTTGTCGAAACGACCGAGTTGCGATGCATCTTCGAGCCGGCGGCAGCAGAACTCGCCGCCCAGCGTGCGACGTCAGAGCAGATCCGCGTCATTCTCGACTCCGCGCACGCTCTGGTGCCCGGAGCGCTGAATACAACCGAACTCTACGCCGAAGACAGTCGTTTTCACTGCACCATTCTGGATGCCACCTGCAATATGATGATGCGTCAATTGCGGCCGATGATCATCAGCATCCTGCGGATTTCCTATGAGTTCGGCGTGCAGACCGAAAACGGTGGCACTCCCTATCGGGAGGGGCACATCCGCGTTGCCGAAGCGATCCGCGATCGCAATGGCGCAATGGCCCGGCAGGAGATGGAACAAATGCTGGAGGCCAATCGTGAAACGGCAAGCGCGTACTGGAATGCGCGAAAAGCTTCGGCTACAAAAGCTTAAGTGTTCGACCCCAGCATTTGACGGCTCAGATTAATGCTCAATCGTTGCTGCACCAAATTGGAGTGACAAATGTACTCGCAAGGCGTGAGACTGAACAATGTCACCAATCGACGCCCGAAAGTTCTCGCACAATTGACGACAGTGAGATCGGCTGAGAACGCGGCGTGAGCAGCATAGTTAGAAAACGTCACCATGGCGTCTCCTTGATGGATTAATCCATCTCTTGCATCATTGCCTCGCAGGCGTTTCGCGTTCGAAGAGCGAACTGAATTCCATCGTCCGATGCGATTGTCCCAGGCTTCTTAGACTGGCGATGAGGCTGTTTAGTTTCCGAGCCCACCAAGTTCCCAATCATCATATATCCGCGATGATGCAAAGACGGAGCATTGATCGCCACCTTTATGCTATTGGCGCAGAATCTGTTCCAGTGCGCCCCAAGAGAGTATCAAACGGCGCCCCGCACACCTCACTCGGCAATCATCACCTCGACACCGCGGCGCTCGAACTCCTTTGCGTCTGCGTCGGAGATTCCGTCATCGGTGATGAATGAATGCACCAGTTCCAACGCGCCGAGACGGGTGAAGGAAGTGCGATTGATCTTGGTCGAATCGGCTACCAGGTACACATGGCTTGCTGCTTTGATCATGGCTTCCTTGAGCTGGAGATCGGCAAAGCTTGGGTAGGTCAAACCCGAGTCGAGCCCGACACCGGCTGTGGCGAGAAACAGCTTCCCGGCAAAAATGCTGCGAAAATACTCGACCGATTTGTCTCCGGATAATGACAGGGTCGGCGCCTTGAACTGGCCACCCGGCATATGCACGGCAAACCCCGGAACGGTGCCGAGGATTACGGCGATGTTCAGTGCATTGGTGATGACCGTCAAATTCTTGCGCGTTCCAAGGCGGGTCGCAATCTCGGTCGTGGTCGTTCCCGCATCCAGGATCAGGGTTTCACCATCAGCAACAAGACTGGCGCCATATGCGCCAATTTTGCGTTTCCTGTCCATGTTGACCTGATGGTGCAGGACAAAGTCCTGAACCTGGCCGTGCATCGCGTTGAGAAAGGCGCCGCCATGCTCGCGGGTGATGTGCCCTTCCTTCTCAAGGCGCTCGAGATCCTGGCGGATGGTGGCCTCGGTGACTTCGAAAGCAGCGGCGAGGTCGCGCACCCGCGCCGATCCTTCTTCCTCGATCCACTCGATGATCCTCTTGCGCCTTACGGTCGAGAGCATCCCTGTCAATATCCCCGATGCCCCCTGATCCTTTACGGCTTTCTTCCGTGCATGTGACAACCGGTCCAAGCCTCTTGCTTGCGGGCTAACGCCCGCCTTCCGTTTCCTGAGCCAAAGCAATACGCGACTGGAGCCGACTTTGGAACTGGTCAATCACAACTGCAGCAATGATCACGAGGCCCTTGATCACCATCTGCCAAAATGACGACACACCCATCATAATCAGGCCGTCGGCGAGGATGCCGATAACGAAGGCGCCAACGATGGTTCCCCAGATCCGTCCGCGACCACCAGCCATCGATGTGCCGCCCAAAACGGCGGCTGCGATGGCATTGAGTTCGAAGAATTCGCCCGTGGCCGGGTGGCTGGCCTTAAGCTGGGAAGCGATGATGATGCCGACGATCGCGGCCATAAGCCCAGAAAACATATAGACGAACAGCTTGGTGCGATCGACATTGACGCCCGAGAGCGCAGCACTGCGTTCATTGCCGCCGGTGGCATAGATATGACGGCCAAGCGGTGTGCGTCTGGAGATGTAGATGGCCAGCAGCGTGACGACGATCAGAGCCCAGATCATCACCGGTAGGCCAAGCACCGTACCCGATCCGATCAACGGGAAAGTGTCGGATCCGTATTCCGGGTCGCCGTTCAGATTGGGAAAAGTGCGGCCGCCGGAGAGCAGCAGCGAGATGCCGCGGGCGACATACAGCATGCCAAGGGTGGCGATGAACGGCGCAACTTTAAAACGCGTAATCAGGATCCCGTTGATCCAGCCGACAAAGACACCGACACAGCAGACGATCGCAACGATTTCGATGGTGTTGAAGTACACCGTGTAGCCACCACCGATATAGATGCCATCGAGCACCAGATAGCCGGCCACCATCCCCGTGAGGCCGACAACGGACCCGACGGACAGATCTATGCCGCCGGTGATGATCACGAAGGTCATACCGATCGCCAGGAACGCATTGATGGCAACATGTTTTGAAATCAGCACTGCATTGTCGACCGACAGGAAGTTCGGCGCCATGATGGCGAAATAGGTGAACACCAGTAGCAATGCGAGATAGGTGCGCATCTCAAGCACGAGAAGAAGAAGATTTGGGCGCGCGGCCGGGCGGGGTGCAGCGGTGATCGTCTCGCTCATGCGGCGGTGTCCTTTTGTTTTCTCGGTGTTGCAGCTGCAATGATCTCGGCGGCTGGGGCGGTGTTGGGGAACTCGCCGGTCTTGCGCCCGTCAGCCATGACCGCAATGCGATCAGCGAGCGCCACCACTTCTTCGAGGTCGGAGGTGACGAAAAGAATTGCCAGCCCGTCGGAAGCGAGCTTACGGATCAACCGGTAGATCTCAGCCTTGGCGCCGATGTCGATGCCGCGCGACGGCTCATCCATCAGCAGAATGCGTGGCTCCGTCATGAGAGCCTTGCCAATGACGACCTTTTGCTGATTGCCGCCTGAAAGTGAAGAGACCGGGTTTTCGGGGTTCGAAACCTTGATCGTGAGGCGCTTGATGTATTCGGCGGCCTTTTTGATCTCGCGGGCCGGATCAAGATGAAAAAGACGGGCGATCCTGCGAACAGAGGACAATGTCAGGTTTTCGCGGATCGACATGATCTGCACCAGGCCGTCGCGCTTTCGATCCTCGGGGACCAGGGCGATGCCCTTTCTGATACGCCCGGCGACACTGGGCGAGCGCAGCTCCTCGCCATAGACATAGTAGCGTCCGGTCGAGCCGTGATGCTGAGCCATGACGCATTCGAGAAATTCTGTTCGGCCAGCCCCCATAAGGCCGTAGAGCCCGAGCACCTCTCCGGCGCGAACCGAGAGCGAAAGATGATCAACAATAAACCCGCCGCCTGGCCTTGGAAGACAGACATCTTCGGCACGAAAGGCCTCAGGGCCAAACTCGTGATTTAGGGCAGAGGCAAAATCCTTGGACTTGTCGCCAATCATGGCGCGGACGATCCAGGGGATGTCGACGCCCTGCATCGACCGCTCGCCCGTGATTTCGCCATCCCTGAGAACGGTGATGTAATCACCGATCCGGATCAGCTCCTCCAGCCGGTGCGAGATATAGACAATCCCGACGCCTTGGCGCTTGAGATCCTCGATCACCCGAAACAGGACATCAACTTCATGCGCAGACAGTGCCGAGGTTGGCTCATCAAGGATGAGAATATTGACATCCTGCGCCAGGGCCTTGGCAATCTCGACGATTTGCTGCTGGCCGATCCTGAGGTGGCCCAGGACCGTGTCCGGCGCAATTTTCTGCTCTAGGCGTTTCATCAAGCGCGTTGTCTGTTCGGCTTCGACATCCCCATCGATATCGATGCCCAGGCGAGCCCGTTCACGGCCGATGAACACGTTCTCCGCCACTGTCATTTCGGCGAAGAGATTGAGCTCCTGAAAGACAATCCCGATACCGGCTCTGACGGCATCGTCTTTGGACCGAAAAGTAACCGGTTCGCCGTCTAGGAGAATTTCGCCCTCGGTCAGTTCCTCGACGCCGGCGATGATTTTCATCAGGGTGGATTTGCCTGCGCCATTCTCGCCGACCAACACGTTGACCGCACCCATGCGAATGTCGAAATCCACGCCTTTGAGCGCGCGGGTACCGGGGTAGACCTTGACGGCCCCGCGGATCGACAGACCGGTAGGATGCTCTTCGCTCATTTCGCGAAACTCAACTCGACCGGTGTGACAATCATGGCCTCCTGGGGCGATTTGAGAGGCGTCACTCCGACGAACGATATTGTCGTACCGACCAGATCGCCTTCCGGCACCTCCAGCAGCGGCTTGATGCGGTCATTGATTGCGCGGGCCAGCTTGGCGAACTCGATTTGATCGCGGAAATCATCGAAATTGTAGAAGGGGGCGATGTCTCGAAGAGCCGTACCGCGGATCACCGGCCCTAATTGCACGGTTACGTCGGCCGCTCCGTCATCGTTGACGTCAACAGACACTGTCCGTGCGCTGGTATCGAGCTTGGCCGCAACGATGACGCCACTGCCGCGAACAGGAAAGTTCCAGGCCGCGCCCTGCCCGGAGCCCTGATTGCCGTGGGCCGAGCCTGCCGCTTCCAGACCGTCTGAGGCAAGCGCTTCGCGAAGCCTTGCAGCATCAAGCGGCTCGGTCGTTATCAACGGCAGCAGTTGGCTTTCAAAGGTGTCTTCGAGACGCGCCTCATTGCGAGCATCATCGCCCTCTGGTCCCACCGAAACCATTTCCGTCTTTTCGCTCTCGTGAATGATCTTGCAGCCCGAAAGGACCGCAAGACACAAAACCAGAATGACAGGAATCGCCTGTTTCATGCATGGCCGCCTTCAAGATGCCTTGGGAGCCTGACGCCCGGAGACGCCAAGCTCCCTGGGGAGGTTAGCTCAGTTGGAAATTGTCGAGCTTGCCCGCATTGTCCTCGGTGATAAGGACGCAATCCATCAGCTGCTTTTCATCAAGCCCGGTCGACCCTTCGGTCAGGTACTTGTCCGCCTGCTCCACTGCAAGCTGGGCCTGCTGATAAGCCGGCTGAAGCACCGTGGCCTTGATGCCGCCGGCAAGGATCGAATCACGCACATCGTTCGATCCGTCGAAGCCGACCACAACCACGTCCGTCCGTCCGGCTGCTTCCAGCGCCGCCCAGGCGCCCATGGCCATCGTGTCGTTGCCTGAAATCACGCCCTTGATGTCGGGGTTTGCCTGCAGCATCGATTCCATCACCGAGAAGGCCTCGGTCTGTGACCAGTTGGCGGTCTGCTGAGCGACCATCTCGAGGTCCGCGAACTGATCGATCACATCGTGGTAGCCTTGGCTGCGGATGCCGGCGTTGGTGTCGGACTCCTTGCCCAGAAGCTCCGCATATTTGCCGCTTTCACCCATCTGGACCACGAATTCCTCGGCTCCAAGCTGAGCGCCCTGATAGTTGTTGGACACGATCTGCGACACCGCAACACCGGTGGCGGTGATTTCGCGGTCGATGAGGAACGACGGGATTCCCGCATCCTTGGCGCGCTGGACCGCCGCAACGGACGCATCGGCGCCGGCATTGTCGAGGATGATGGCGACAACGCCCTGGGCAATCACGGTATCGAACTGCTGCGATTGCTTGTTCGGATCGTCGTCATGCACGAGAATGATGGTGTCGTACCCAAGCTCTTTCGCCCTGGCGTCGGCGCCGTCGGCTTCCGCCTTGAAGAACGGGTTGTCATGGCTGGGCGTGATGATTGCAATCGTGCCCTTTGATTGAGCCCATGACGGCCTGGCGGCTACGATGCCTGCGACCGCTACGCTTCCAAGGAATGTACGACGTTTCAGTGTCAGTTTCGACATTATGTCTCCTCCCAGATTGACAATAAACGCGCGCTCTCCCTGCGCGTTCTCTCGAAATCCTCATAATTTGGTGCGTTTTGTCAACATATATTTTCTTTTTTTTTCATTTAAGAGGATTTCACTGGCACATACGTCGCTGATTTTCTGCTAATATAAAAAGATGAGGGAAGAAGCGGGTTGTCATCGATGAACAAAATAGATATTCAAAAAATATCGAAATCAATCGCAATCTTTGGGAGGAGAAAGCCATGGATCGCACAGTCAGTCGCCGAGTCTCGGTCGGCGTCGTGATCGGCAGTCGAGCCTTCTTCAATCCGGCACCATGTCTCGACGCCCGAACCCAGGTTTTGGCCCAACTGGAAAAGCTGAATATCGACGCGGTGATCCTCCCAGTGGAGGCAACGGCCAATGGCGCGGTTCAGTCGATCCCCGACGCCAAGCTTTATGCGGAGCATTTCAAGAAGCATCGCGACAAGATTGATGGCCTAGTGATTTGCCTGCCCAATTTCGGCGACGAGATCGCCATCGCCGAACTGATCAACCGCGCCAGGCTTGATGTGCCGATCCTGCTGCAGGCCTCTAATGACGAGCTCGACAAGGTCGATGTGCATTCACGCCGGGATGCCTATTGCGGCAAGCTGTCGGTCTCCAACAATTTTTGGCAGTACGGCGTGCCGTTCACCGAAACCACCAGCCACACCTGCGATATCGAAAGCGATGAGTTTCTGGGCGATCTGGATCGGTTCTCGCGCATCTGTCGTACGGTTTACGGCCTGCGGAACGCCCGCATCGGCGCGATCGGCGCCCGAACCTCGCCGTTCCAGACCATGCGGTTTTCCGAAAAGCTTCTACAGCGCTCCGGCATCACCGTTGTGACCGCAGATCTGTCCGAACTTATCGGCGCCGCCGAGGCGATCAAGGATGATGACGGGGACCTTGTGGCCGGCCTGGATAGGATCCGCAACTACGGCCGCATACCCGCCCATATCCGCGAAGCGCAATTGCTGAAACAGGCGAAATGGACGCTGGCCGTCAATCGCTGGATCGCGGAAAACGAGTGCGACGCCTCGGCGATCCAGTGCTGGCGCTCGCTTCAGGACAATTTCGGCTGCGCCACCTGCCTGACCATGTCGATGATGGGGGAGGACCTCGCCCCGTCGGCCTGCGAGGTGGATGTGATGGGTGCAGTGTCGATGTATGCACTGACGCTGGCCTCCAGCGCACCCGCAGCCATTCTCGACTGGAACAACAATTACGCCGACCATGTCGACAAGTGCGTCTGCACCCATTGCGGCAACTTCCCCAAGAGTTTCCTCGGCACCACGCCCGAGATCGGCGAACTCGATGTGCTGGGCGAGGTCATCGGCCGGGAGAAGTGCTTCGGCGCGGTCAAGGGCAAGGTGCAGGCGGGAGACATGACCTATTTCAGGCTCTCGTCCGATGATCGCAACGGCTATCTCAAGGCCTATGTCGGCGAAGGCGAATTCACCGATGATCCCTTTGGCATGGACGGCGGCATCGCCGTCACGAAAGTCGAGCGGCTGCGTGAACTGATGCGGTTCGTCACACAGAACGGGTTCGAACACCACGTCGCCATGGTGCGTGGCCACTACGCCGATGTCGTCAACGAGGCCATCACCCGCTATCTCGGCTGGCCTGCCTATCACCACAACGGCACGCCCGAGCCGCAGCTTTTCTTTCCAAACCGCAAGTGAGACAGGCGGATGCCCCACGCTTTGAAAACCGACAACTCCGACGCCGTCATCCGCGCCAAGGCGCTGTGGATGCGCCAGCAGGCCATGAAGATGGTCTATGCCAAGCAACTCGGTCACCTCGGCGGGGATTTCTCCGCGATCGACATGTTGGCGACACTCTATTTTGGTGTGCTTCGTTATGATCCGGCCCGGCCCGACTGGGCGGATCGGGACCGTTTCGTCATGTCGAAGGGCCATGCAACCGGTGCGCTTTACACCGCTCTGTGTGCGGCGGGCTATTTCCCGGAGGAGTGGCTCGACACCTATATGGGGCACCATTCAAAGCTTAACGGGCACCCGAACCGACAGTACCTGCCCGGCGTCGAGACCAATACCGGACCGCTCGGCCACGGTTTTCCCGTCGCACTCGGCATTGCCATTGCCGGCCAGATCAGTGGAGCGGATTACCGGACCTATGTGCTGACCGGCGACGGTGAACAGCAGGAAGGGTCAAACTGGGAAGCGGCCATGACCGCGGGCCACCGCAAGGTCAGGAACCTGACGCTGATCATCGACCGCAACCGCCTGCAACAGGGCGCGCGGACCGAGGACACGGCCGGACTGGATCCGCTTGACGACAAGTACCGCGCTTTCGGATGGCACGTCATCAAAGTCGACGGCCACGACTACGGGCAACTGCAGGAGACGCTTGCCGCTCCGGTCGGGGACCGCGACAAGCCGCTCTGCGTGATTGCCAGCACAGTCAAGGGCAAGGGTGTATCGTTCATGGAAGATCAGGCGAAGTGGCACCATGGCGTGCCAAACGCGGAACAATTTGCACAAGCAATGAAGGAACTGGTCTGATGGCCGTTGCTGCAGCAACCACCGCCCCGGGTTTCGATTGCCGAAAAGCCTGGGCCGAGACCCTGGAATCACTTGCCGCGGCTGACGAACGCATTGTCATTGTGGTCAATGATTCCGTCGGCTCGTCCAACCTCGGAGGCTTCAAGGAAAAGTTTCCCCGTCGCACCATCAATGTCGGCATTGCCGAGCAGAACATGGTCGGTGTCGCGGCCGGTCTGGCCAATGGCGGGAGGATCCCCTTCGTGTCCGCCGCCTCCTGTTTTCTGACAGCACGTGCGCTCGAGCAGATCAAGGCGGACGTTGCCTATGCCGGGTTCAACGTCAAGCTGGTTGGACAATCCTCCGGCATCGCCTATGGCGAACTGGGCGCAACGCACCATTCGATCGAGGATTTCGCCTGGCTCCGGGCGCTTGGTCCGATCACAATAATCGCGCCTTGTGATGCTTGGGAAACCGCCGAAGCGGTCAAATGGGCAGCGGCTCACGAGGGCCCTGTCTATCTGCGCCTGTCGCGGATGAAGGTGCCGACCCTGGATCTGCCGGAACGCACATTCACGCCCGGCAAGGCCGAGCTGCAAAGACCAGGCGAGCATGTGACCATCATCGCCAATGGCACCACAGTTCACCTCGCCCTCGAAGCGGCTGACAGCCTGGCCGGTGAGGGCATTTCCGCCCGCGTTCTCAACATGCACACGATCTCCCCGCTCGACAGCAACGCGGTTGTGTCTGCAGCCCGGGAAACCGGAGCCATCGTGACCGTCGAGGAAGCCCTCGATCGCGGTGGCCTCGGTGGGGCGGTGGCGGAATGCACATCCGCAACTTATCCCGTCCCCGTGCAACGGGTCGGATTTCCAGGGTTTATGCCGACGGGCTCCATCGCCAACCTGTTCGAGGAATTCGGCCTGACCAGGGACGGGATTGCCGGTGCTGCCCGGATTGCGATCCGTCGCAAAGGGGGCTGATTGATGCTTGTTCTGGCGATCGACCAGGGAACGACGAACACCAAGGCAATGGCGGTCGACGAGACCGGTCATATCCATGCCCATGCCTCGTCGCCGTCACGCACGGACTACCCCCATCCGGGCTGGGCCGAGCAGTCAGCCATTGCCATATGGGACAACACGCGTTCGGTGATCAATGCCGCTGCCGCGCAGGTGAGCGGCCGCACCATCGACGCCATCGCCATTTCGAACCAGCGCGAAACCATAGTGGCTTGGGACGCGGACACCGGCAAGCCGGTCGGTCCAGCAATCCTGTGGCAGTGCAGCCGGACCGCACCCGAATGCGCAGCGCTGATTGCGGCAGGCCACAACGATACCGTCGAAGCGGGCACCGGGCTCGGGATCAATCCCTTGTTTCCCGCCTCGAAACTGGCGTGGATCTTGAAGCATCGTCCGGAAGCAAGGCGCCTGCTCGACCAGGATCGTCTGCGCGCCGGCACGGTGGACAGTTGGCTGTTGTGGAACCTCACCGGCGGAGGCAGTTTTGCCACCGATCACTCCAATGCCTCGCGCTCGCAACTGTTTGATACGAAGACGCTTGAATGGAGCGATCATCTTGCGGAGATCTTCGGCACACCGGTATCCTGCCTTGCCGCCCCCCTGCCTTCCGACAGCCGATTTGGCGAGACAGCGGCCGGCGCCACCAGTCTTGCCGCTGGCACCCCCATCATGGCGATGATGGGAGACAGCCATGCGGCTCTCTACGGCCATGGCGTCCGCCGGCCCGGCACGGTGAAGGCGACCTACGGAACCGGCTCATCACTGATGACGCTGACCCCCAAGCGCGTCTCTTCAAGCCACGGACTGTCGGGCACCATTGCATGGACAGACAAGTCCGGCACTTCTTATGCCCTTGAGGGCAACATATTGGTTTCCGCACAAGCCGCGGCCTTCATTGCCGGACTGTTCGGGATCGGCGATGCCGCCAAGCTTTCCGCTCTGGCGCAAACCGTCGATTCTGCGGAGGGCGTGACCTTCGTTCCTGCCCTGTCGGGGCTTGGCGCACCGCACTGGAACGACCACGCGACGGGGACCCTTGCCGGCATGACCCATGGCACGGAGCTGGCGCATGTGGCGCGGGCAACATTCGAAGCGATCGCGCTCCAGATCGCCGATGTGTTCGAGGCGATGCAAGGGGATATCGGCACGCCGCTTGAGGGGTTGCGGACCGATGGCGGCGCCTCGTCGAATGCGTTTTTGATGCAGTTGCAGGCGGACCTGCTTCAATGCCCGGTCGAAAGCGCGGCCGTTGAAGAAGTCAGTGCTTTGGGCGCCGCCGCGATGGCATTCGGCGCGTTGGGAGTAGAATGGCTTCCCGACGCCCGTAGCAAACGGTTTGAGCCGAAAATGGCGCCTGAAGAGGCCGGCTCGATCCGTGCTGGATGGCGAAAGGCGATTAAGCGCGCCTGTAGTTAGAGCCGATCGTAGTTTGCCGAAAATGAAGATGACCGGCTCTTGCGGATATCTGCAGATCCAGGGTGTGGTCCTAAGCCATAACCAGCCACGCGGATCACCGGGACGCGTGGCTGGCTTGCCTGAACGCCAATGCTTATCGATCAAGCGGCGTGGGCTCGATCTGGTTGTTGGGACAGCATCGCATTCATTTTAACGATTTGGGCTGCCGCATCGGCGGCTTCTCGGCCCTTTTTGACGAAATGAGCGGTAAAGAAGTCTTCATGTTCGTCCGTCGGCTGAAAATGATGTGGCGTGAGCGATACAGAAAACACCGGAACTTCTGTCTTCAACTGTACGTCCATCAATCCGGTGACGACAGCCTGAGCGACGAAATCGTGCCGGTAGATGCCGCCGTTAACGACAAAGGCGGCAGCTATGATGGCATCATAGTCGCCGGTTCCCGCAAGCTTCTGGGCCAGCAGCGGCATTTCAAACGCCCCCGGAACATCGAAAGGCACCACTTCCGCATTCAGTTCCAGTTCGTCAACCCGCGCCAGGAAACCGACCAGCGCCTGATCCACGATCCGAGCGTGCCAATTAGCCTTGATAAACGCAAATTTTAGGGATTTTGTCATCGTCTGGATCCTTTCAAAAATGACAAGATCCCAGAGCGCACGACCACCCGGAACAGATCTTTGGACCTGTAGCCGAATGTTCATTCTCTACCATCCGGACTATACCGTCGGCTCCGGAATTACACCGGATCTGCTGACCTTTCAGACCCTGAAAGCGCTCGCGGGCTATACCGCCGGTGGGGAATTTCACCCCGCCCTGAGAATGCCAACCCGATACCCCATTGAAAACAGCTCGTCAACGAACCTGTTTCCGAAATGTGAAACAGCATTGAACATCAGCTCAGAGCTACGCTTGATCTCGAGCAAGGAGGTGAATGATGCCTGTGGTAAAATAGAAGCGCCGAAGTACCAACTCGCAGTTTTGTTCGAGCAATAGCGCACCGATCAGCCCGATGGTGGCGTCATGGTTGTGAAAGATGCGGCGACCTATGTTCATTGACTGATCTCGCCGTTGAGATGTTCAATGAGCTTGGTCTGGTTCAGCCAGGGCAAGGTCATTTACCCCGCTGACATTATAGAAACTTGAAAAAGTCCAGATGAACTTTCAACCTCACCCCTCGCGCGCGCCCGCGCGCGAGGGAAACGACTCTACATTTCTCTACATTTTGATTCTTCATGGATCAGGGTGATCTGCGGATACAACCTGATTCTTTCATCAGATGACCGCTTGGGGTGACGCTAAGAGGACTATATTTCAAGATTATGAATTTGAAGGTTTAATTCGAATTGCAATCATTGGATCAGAGCTTTTTTCTCGCCGATTCCATTGATTGCATTTTGCGATCAATAGACGGTTTACGCACTAGGGAGTTGCAGACGGCCAAATAGCCCGACTTGTGTTGCGTTACGGCTCCTGGTGGATTGTCGCCACCGGCGCCAACCTACCAAGCCGGACAGAAACCGGTAGCCGGAATTGCCGGCGCGGCCCTTAGGCCGCAGAGCCATCGTTCAACCACTGAAGTCACCCAATGACCTTATCCTACGAACAACATTTGTGGTTAAGTGGTGTAAGGCTTTCTTAAGCAGGGTTGGCGCAGCGGATAACCGAGAAGAAATGATTGAGTCGCACCGAGTGGTGTAGCTGGCGGGTTGGCCATCAGTGTTTTCCGGTAGGGTCGGGTTGTTAAAGCTCAACCTGAAGGACACAACTGGTGATCGACGACATGATGAACCTGCGCTCACTCGTTGAGAAGAGCGCTGACGCCGATTTGTCCTGCGAGATTATCGGCTTTGCCGCCGAGAAACTGATGGCGCCGGAGGTCGGGACGAAGACCGGCGCTAGTTAAGGCGAGAAGAACGCATTGCGGCTTGCACAGTGCAACAACTATCGGGAACGCGACTCGGAGACCCGAGCCGGAACGGTTGAGCTACGCATTCCAAAGCTGCGGACTGGCACCTAGTTCCCGAGCGTCCTCGAGCCGCGCCACGTGGCCTGGAAGGCACTGAGGTGTCGTGATCCAAGAAGACTAGGTCCAGGGCTTTTCGACCCCTTGACCTAATCAAGTCCGTGGGAATGAGCTGCATCTGCAAGAGCTAGGTATCCCCCTGTACGAGGAGATCGACGACAAGGTGAAGGCCTCCTCAAGAGGCCCACAGAAGCACGATACAGGTCTACAACGTGGCTACCGGAAAGGCTCCCTTATTCGCCGCCGGGAAACCCTTCAATCAATCGACGACGCCAATTAGGATGCCTTGGACGCCGCGTTTCTTCAACTCGTTCATCACTGAGAGCCAGAACTTGGCCACTTCGTTCTCGGCGATCCAGAAGCCTATAATTTCACGGAATCCCTCCCGCGTGACGCCCAGCGCCACTTAGACGGCATTGTTCTTGACCATGCGGCTGTCGGCATTACGGAATTTGACGCGCGAGGCGTCGAAAATGACGATAGGATACATCAGCTCCAGCGCTCGGTCTTGCAACTCAAGAAGTTGGGTGAAACAAACCTGAGGGCCGTAGATATCTTCAAAATGAGCGCGAATGTCGCGAACGCTCAGGTCGGCGACATACAGACCGAAGATCTTGTCGCCCACTCCGTCGATCCGGGTTTAGCCCTTCTTCACCAATAACGGCTCGAAACTCCCGTGCCGGTCTCGGGCACTGAAATGGGCATCTCCCCATTATGGTCCTCCATGCGCAATGCATTGGCTCATGCCGGAGAGAGTGGACCTCGCGTCGAGTCCGCCTTAATCGCTACCGTTTTCACCCAGAACACACCGGATGCCGCATGCGCTATCTTCGCAACGGCATCGGTCGCCATGCCGCTTATGTCACAAGGCTCATATGTGAAGACACACATTTGCAGTCGACTGGATTTGCACGCTTGAGCAGCATTACAAACCGACACCCCCGATAATTTTAAACTGAAGCACTAACCGAAATAGCTATGGACCGAACTAGATGGTGGTATAGTGATCATTCCAAATAACCAAAGCCGCAGTGACATCCGCTGGATGTAGCGCGGATCATGCGCCAGACCGCTGGCTATCTGCGACACGAAGAATGACATACAGGGTGAAACCTACTTATGATTGATTCACAGCCAATTGTTCGGCGAAAGCTCTCCGACGAGGTACTCGAGAGATTAAAGCGGATGATCATCGGCGGCGAGCTTCGGCCAGGGGACGAAATGCCCTCGGAACGCGAATTGATGGCGCGTTTCCAGGTTGGGCGCCCGGCCATCCGTGAAGCCATGCAGGCTTTGTCCGGCATGGGCCTTGTGGCGATCTCTCACGGGGAGCGCGCAAAAGTGCTGCAACTGTCGGCCAAGTCGATCATCAAACAGGTTGATGTGACAGCCAAGATGATGCTGGCCTCGTCCAAGGACTCGCTTGAGGATCTGAAGAGCGCGCGTATCTTCTTCGAGCGTGGCATGGTGCGCGAAGCGGCTCGGAAGGCATCGGAAGAGGATGTCGAAGGCTTGCGGTCATGCCTCGAACTGCAGCGCGCTTCGCTTGGCGACGCGAAGGCCTTCATCAATACCGACATGCAACTGCATACCCGTGTCGCCGGGATTTCCGGGAATCCGATATATGTGGCTGTCAGCGAGGCCCTGCTCGGCTGGTTGGCGGAGTACCACACCGACATGCTGATCTGGACCGGAAAGGAGAACATCACCCTATCCGAGCACGAGGAGATTATCGAATGCATTGCCCGCCATGACGCTGATGCCGCCGATGAGGTCATGACCCGACATCTGGAACGCTCGCGGGCACTGTATATGCAGAATCCAGGCGTCTGATCCGGCAGGATCGAAACTTGGCACGCGCCGCCTAACCATTGGAGTAGGCGGCGCATTTGATTATCAGGTTATGCGCTTGATACTTGCAGCAATTTCCTCGGGCTCGAAGACGCGTTTCCAATCGTCACGCATCAATACCGGCTTGCCGAATTCGATGGCCTTGTTGCAGGCATCGGAGAACACGCCCTGGGTCTGTCCGAAGATGACCGCGCCCAGGACATTCATGTGTCCGAGCAAAAAGTCGGTCGCCACCTGCTGATCGACACCACGGGCCACGACTTCGTCCACGGCCTCCTTCATCACCATCAGCAGCGACGCGCAGACTGTCTCGGACAGGCCCGGCTCGAGCAGCGCCATCTGCTCCACTGTCACCCGGTGCGAGCGCATGACCGGGGCCCATATCACCTGAGCGATCTCCTCTCCCTTGGCATAGTCTACCTCGGGCCCCTGCATCAACGCGCTGACAATGTGTTGCCGGGCCTTGTGGCCACCGAAATAGTCCCGCTTGGCTTCCATCTCCGTTTCATCGTTGAAGATTGGCGGATGGCAGGGATGGGTGATGAAATAGGTCAGGTCCGGCCGGTCAGGAAGGTGTCCGGCAAAAGGCGCCGCCGCATCGAGCGCCACCACCATGGTGCCGGGCTTCACCTTGCTGTTGATGCTTTCCATCACCTTGCCGATATGCGTATCCGGAACCGCCAGAATGACCACCTCGGCCCCGTCGAGAGCCTCGGCGGCGGAAACAGTCTCAATGCCCAGTCCGGTTTTCAGCCGTTCGCAACCTGCATCGCTGACCTCCACGTGGTTCACTGAAAAACGCGAGCCGACAAAGTTTGTCGACAGGCGATATCCCATCTTTCCACCCGCTCCAAACAACGCAATTTTTGTCATGTGTTCTACTCCTGTCTTGATTTCTTGCCGTTGCGTTCCAGGCGAGGCAGCGTGGCTTGATGCTGGGCAACCAGCGGTTTTCGGTGTCTTTTCGAAATCGCGCGCCTGATCGATGTTCATCTCCGCTGCGGTTGCGGTCCTCGCGCCGGTCAGCCATCGGGATCCGGCCCGGCAGTGTGCATGTCATTGCCTGCGCCTTTTCCCACCGGGGACCCGGAACGCTTGAGGATCGGCGCGCCACTGGCGAGGAACAGCACGGCAAGTACCAGAAAGCCCTTGAGAACATTCTGGCCGGCGTAGCTCCATCCGACGAGGTTGAGCAGCCCGTCGAGCAGGATGAAGAAAAGCGCGCCGCCCCAGACCCCGGCAGGCACCGCGCGGCCGCCCGACATCAGGGTGCCGCCAATCACCACGACCGCGATTGAATCGAGCAGATAGTCATTGCCCAGTTCCACATTCGGCGCCGAAAACGATGCCCGCAACGCACCCGCAAGCGCCGCAAGGACCCCGCTTGTCAAGTAGACGAACGCCAATACCCGATTGGCGCTTACGCCTGCGTATTCGGCTGCCCGCCGCGCCTGGCCAAAAGCCAGGATCTGCGCCCCCCAGGTCGTGTATTTAAGGCCCATGGAAACTACCATGGTGAACAGCAGCACCACGATGGCGAAAGCAGGGATGCCAAACGGCGCCCAACTCAGAAATCCTTTCAGCACAGGGTCGGCCGATCCCTGAAACCCCTTGGCCAGGGTCAGTGATATGGCCGAAGCGATGAGGCTGGTGGCAAGCGTGGCGACGATCGGCGGAATGCGAACATAGAGAATCGCGATGATACTGATCGAAGACATTGCTAACCCCACGCCAACCGCAGCGCCTAATCCCAGTATCCAGGATCCGGTGACTTCGCCCACAGCGATCGACAGCAGACCGCCCAGCGAGAACACCTTTGCAACGGAGACGTCGATATTGCCGGGCCCGGAACTCATCACCAGCATCTGCCCAAGTCCGACGAGGACGAGATAGGGTGCGATCGTAAAGGCGAGCGTTAGCGTCTCGGTGCCGCCGCGGCCCGAAACCATGAAAGTCAGCACCAGCACCGCGACAGCAGCGACGAACGACCAAGTCCAAGGCGGGATGGATTTATTGCGCAACTTGTTCATCGGCTCATGCGCTCCACAACAAGCCGTCCGGCCAGAACAGCGATAACGATGAAGCCCTGAACCGCCGGCTGCAGGTTCGAGGACAGGTTGAGAAGCGTCAGCAGCACGGTCAGCAGGCCAAGCGTTATTGCGCCCGCAAGCGTTCCCCACGCCACGGCCCGGCCGCCGGTGAACATGCCGCCGCCGAGAATAACGGCCGCCACGGTGGTGAGGGTATATCCGGGGACCGCATTGACATCCCCTCCCCCAATTTCCGCGGTCAGCGTGATTCCTGCCAAAACGCCGAGAACCCCCACGGTTGCGTAGGCGAGCATCCGGGTCATAACCAGCGAGCTGCCGGATCGCGTCAGCGCGACCGGGTTGCTGCCCAGGCTGCGGAACCGGACGCCAAGCGCGGTTCGGCGCGTCACAAACCACGTCAGCGCGGTGGCAACGACCATCGTCACCACTGGCGCAGGGATCGACAGGGGCGGTTTCCAGAAGGCGAATTTGAACAGCCAGTCCGGCGCCATCCCACCCGGAACCGGCAGGACAAACAGCCCCAGACCCAGCCAGATGAATGAAGCGCCCAATGTGGCAATCAGGGATGGCACCGAGCGAAGCTGAACCAGCGCGCCCAGAAGCGCGTAGGCGAGCACGCAGCCGACAAGCGCCAATACGCCGACCAATGGGGTTTCCCGCAGCAGCGTTGCAACAATCGTTGTGACCATTCCGACAAAGAAGCCGATGCCGAGGTCAATGTCGCCAATGCTCATCATCACCATTTGCGCCATCGAGGCGATGGCCAAGGCAACGATGGGAGACATGATCAGGGTGAGACCGTTCTGCGACCAGATGCGCGGCTGCATTGCTCCGCAGATGACCAGGATCAGCAGCATCGCGATAAGGGTGAGAAAACCGGGCAGAACCCGCCGGCCGAGGCCTCTGGGCAGGTTGAACCGGTATTGGCGGGTGGTCGCGGTACTCATGAAAGCGGCCCTCCGGCTTCGGCGAACGACAGCGTGATAATGCGTTCGTCGGTGATTTCGGGGCCGTGCAGTTCGCCGGCGACGCGGCCGGCGCGAAGCACATAGGCGCGGTCGCAGTGCTGCATCTCGGAATTCTCGCTTGAATACCAGATGATCGTCCGGCCCTTGCGGGCTTCCGATTTGATCAGTTCATAGAGTTCTGCCTTGGTATGAACATCGACCCCACGGAACGGGTCATCGAGAAGTATGGTATCGGCGTCCGCCGCAAAGGCGCGCGCCACGATGACCTTCTGCTGGTTTCCACCCGAGAGCGCGGTGATTGCTGCGGTTGCGCCCCCGCGAACCTTGAGGCGATCGACCCACTCGGCGACCAGAGCGTCTTCCTTGTCCATCTGCCGAATGCCATTGCTGCTCATGCCCGGCAGGGCCGTTATTGTCAGGTTTCTCGCCACGTCCCAGATGGGCAGGACCCCGGAGCGCTGCCGGTCGCCGGGCACATAGGCCAGAGCGGTGCTGACGTGAACGTCGGCGCTGCGGCGCCAAAGCCGGTCCAGAACCTGCTCCTGCCCCTGACCGGCAATTCCGGCCAGTCCGATGACTTCGCCCTTGTGCGCAACAATCTGCGTCGCCTCGCCATCCACTGTGACCATCGACACGGTGACTGCAACGGGGCGTTCGCTGTCCAGGCCGGCTGCCTTGGCCGAATTGACGGTCTTGTCGATCACGACCTCGCCGCCCATGGCCTGAAACAGATCTTTCTCGCTCACGCTGCCTGCCAGGTGAGTGGAGACAACCGCGCCATCCTTCATAACCGCAACACGGTCACAGATCGCGAGGATTTCCTTGAGACGGTGAGAAACGAGAACAATGGCGTGTCCACTGGCCCGCAGCTTGCGGACATATTCATACAGATGATCAACCGCACCGCCGCTCAGGGATTCTGTCGGCTCGTCGAGGATCAGCAAACTCAGGTCGTCGGCAATCGTGGCGCGTGCAATCTCGACCATCTGTCGCTCGGCAAGCGTGAGATCATCGACATAGTCGGCCGGCCTGATTGCATGACCAGGAAAAATTTCATTGAGACGGGCTTCGGCGCGCCGGGATGCGGGGCCATGCCATCTGCGGTCCGCAATCCAGGTGCTGCTGGACAGATAGATGTTCTCGTAAACCGTGAGCTCTAGCGCAAGCGATCCCTCTTGATAGGCCATGCGAGCACCGGGGAAACCGCTGTCCGACGGTGCGGTCGCGCCACTGATCCGCACGGTTCCGGAATCGGTTGGCTCGATCCCGCTCAAGACCCGCATGAGAGTACTCTTGCCAGCACCGTTGTGACCAACAACCCCGAACACCTCGCCCGCATGCACATCAAGCATCACACCGGAAAGAGCTTTGGTTGGTCCATATGTTTTGACTGCGGCTCTGACCTGAACCACAGGTTCACGGTCAGCAGTGTTCTTATCTTTCTGCACGGTCTTTGTCACACCAATCCGGAATCTGGAAAAAGGGGGCCGCGCCGCCGACGGGCGCAGACCCCTACCGTGGTTATCTGACAGGAACAGGAGGAAGATCTGCCTCGGCAACCGTTCCGTCGATGTTTGCTTTAAGCTGTGCGTCGACCAGTTCCTGGGTCCACTGCCATGATGCGATCTCGTCGTCGCCGACAGCAGCGATCCACTCGTCACGAGCCTCGTCGCTGACAACGACAGGCGGGAAAATCGTGGTCCGGGGAACGTCCTGTCCATTGTGGATGTTGATGGCTGTGAACAGCGCCGCAACGCCCTGGCCCGGATCGGACATCACCGCCACCGAACCCGGCGCACCGTTGCCTTCACCCCAGAACTTAAGGGCACGGCCGCTCGGCGCGAATGCGACGACCGGCACTTTCCGTCCTGCAGTCTGAAATGCCTGGACCGCACCCAGCCCTTCACCGCAGCCGATAACGCCATCGACTTCCGGCAGGCTTGCGATGGTCCCGAGCAAGGCTTCCTGAGCCTTGGCGCTGTCGCAGAAGGTGAAGAACTCGCCTACGACTTTGACATCCGGATTGGCCTCAAGAATCTCCGATTGGACCGCATACATTTCAATCTCGGGCGGCGACCCCTGGACCCCGCGCGCAATGACGACATTGCCCTTGCCGCCGATGCCATCGATGACGGCTTCGGTCGACAACCGGGCCCAATCGCCAAAGCTGTTGGTGACAATGTGAACGCATTCGAGATCGGTCGAACTGTCGAAGACAGCCACCACGATGCCCATGTCGCATGCTTGTTGAAGCGTCGGATTGAGAGCCGTTGGAGAAGCGGGATTGACCAGCAGTATGTCGGGCTCGTCAAGCAGCAGCGCCTTGAGCTGCGCAATCTGTTCGGTTGCCGAGTTTTCACCCGGTGCGTTGGAAATCTGAAATGACTCGATCAGACCGTCAGCCTGGGCTTTGGTCGCGGCTTCCTCGAATGCCGTGATCATGGAACGGCGCCAGGCATTTCCCAAAAAGGCATTACTCAGCGCGACAGTTGGCTTTTCGGCAGCAATTGCGGGCACGCCGGCAAATGCCGACAAAACCGCAGCAGCGCCAAACAGCGTTGCGGTAACTAGGTTTTTCAAGTTCTTTCCTCCGATTTGTTGAGCAACGGACCCATCCTCCATGGACGTCATCTCAACGACATGTTATACCAGCTGATATGTATTGCAAGCGCAGAAACACGGTGTAGGCTGGGCGACTTGGATGCGCGCGAGGAGGATGCCGATGAGCGATCAGCCTGATGGAGCGGGCTTTGTTGTCTTGGACGCAAGATTTTCAGATCTTTTCAGTCCGCACATCCGCGTAGAGCGCTTGTGGACCGGGGCGCGGTGGTGCGAGGGGCCGGCCTGGTTTGCGGCTGGACGCTTCCTCATTTGGTCCGACATTCCCAACAACCGGATGATGCGCTGGGACGAAACCGACGGCTCGGTTTCGGTGTTCCGCGCGCCTTCAGATAACTCGAACGGCAACACGGTGGACCCTCAGGGCCGTCTCGTTACCTGCGAACACCTGACCCGCCGCGTCACTCGCACCGAGCATGACGGCTCCATCAGCGTGCTGGCTGATCGTTTTGAAGGCAACCGCCTCAATTCACCCAACGACGTGGTCGTCCATTCCGACGGATCCATCTGGTTCACAGATCCGACCTACGGCATTCTCACTGACTACGAGGGTGACCGCACCGAGCCGGAATTGTCCGGCTGTCACGTCTACCGCATCGACCCACTCAGCGGAAAGCTGACCCAGATGACGGACGACTTTCTCAAACCCAACGGCCTTGCCTTCTCGCCGGACGAACGACAACTCTATATCGCGGACTCGGGCGCGTCGCACCAGCCGGGGGGGCCGGCGCATATAAGGCGCTTTGAAGTGAATTCGGATTGTTCCCTGGGCGGTGGCGAGGTTTTCGCAGAATGCGACAACGGCTTCTTCGACGGATTTCGACTGGACCGGGAGGGCCGCATCTGGACCAGCGCCTTTGACGGGGTCCACTGCTACGATCCTGACGGGACCCTCATTGGCAAGATCAGAATCCCCGAAATGGTCGGTAATCTCACCTTCGGCGGCGCCAAACGCAACCGGCTGTTCATCTGCGGCACGACCTCGCTCTACTCGGTCTATGTGTTCGCCAACGGGGTCTTAGGTGGCTGATGGAGAAGACTGTTTCCAAAGCGGACCGGCGGATCTTTGAGACCGGAACAACCGAACTCAACCCGCCTGCCCGAACACTTCACGCGGGCGACGTCTCGGTCGTTATCGATGCGGGCGCCTTGCGCCGGCTAGCTTTTGGGCCGGTGGAACTGGTGCGTCAGATCGATTTCCCAGTCCGGGACCGGAACTGGGCAACACTGACTCCGAATGTTACCGGTGAGACACTGGACGAGCACCCCGATGGGTTCCGCTACCGGCGCTGTTTTGAAGTCGATGACGGCGTCCTTTCCTGCACCGTCACCTATGAGGTGAACGGCAATGGCACGGTGACCGCCACCGGCGAGGCAACTGCCGCGCGCGATTTCACCACCAACCGAACCGGTTTCACGCTTCTCCACCCGATAGCAGGCATTGCCGGCAAACAGGTTGAGGTGATCACTTCGAACGGCAGGGTGCAGACCTCAATCATGCCAGAGACAATCTCACCGGCCCAACCGATCAAGGAAATCGCCGGGCTTTCGTTCTCGATTGACGGCGTATCGTTAGACATTGCCTTTTCGGGTGACGTGTTCGAGATGGAGGATCAAAGGAACTGGACCGACGCCTCGTTCAAGACCTATTCCCGTCCCCTGGTCGAACCGTTTGCCTATAACATCAAGGCGGGCACGACCATTCGCCAGCAGATCAGGCTGAGGATCAGCGGCCAACCGGTCCCGGGGGCTTCCGCCGCACCAAAGTCAGTGCGAACAGGGGCCCCGCTTGGCGAAGCCCTCCCGGAGATCTTGCTCGCGGCTGACCCGGACTGGCTGCCGGACCACCCGGAAACAGACCTTCTGGCAGCCAGCGGTCTGACTGCGCTGCTCCTGCGGACGACGCCCAAAGCAGCAGCAGCCGATCTGCTCCGCGCGGCCAAACTGGTGCAGTCAACCTCCGGTTCTCTCGATCTGGAAGTCGTACTCGATGATGCGCTACCGGCTCGATCGCAGATGGACCTGGTCGCCGCGGCCTGCCGTGAGGCGCAATGCATGCCGCGCCATGTCACGGCGCTGCCCGCAGCTTACCTGAAAAGCTATCAACCATCGGGGCAATGGCCCGACGGGCTTTCACCACAAGATGCATTTGTGGCCGCAAGTGCGGTGTTCCCGAAGGCTCGCTGCGGCAGCGGCATGCTGACCAATTTTACGGAATTCAATCGCTGCCGGCCCGATGGAATCGCCTCCGGTTACATTACCCATGGCAATTCGGCCATTGTCCATGCCGCCGACGACACAAGCGTTGCCCAGACGATCGAGACGTTGCCGGACATCTTTTCGAGCGCACGCAAGATAGGCGCTGGCCGCGGCTACCGCTTGGGCCTTACAGCCATTGGCATGCGCTCGAACCCTTACGGCCAGGAAGTTTCCGAAAATCCCGAGCAGACCCGGCTGACGATGGCCACTTGGGACCCACGCGCCCGCGCCCTGTTCGGAGCAGCGTGGGCGGTCTCGGCACTGGCCAAGACAGAGGACTTTGGGATCCAGGCAATTGCCCTTGCCGCTCCGGTCGGGCCCTTCGGCATTCTCGCTACCGAGACGCCAGTACCACGGCCTTGGTTCGATGATCATCCGGAGGCGACGGTCTATCCGATTTTCCATGCGTTGCGATTTGTGGCCGGCGGCGGACAGCGATTGAAGGTCAATGGCGTGCCGCCGGACCTTGCCGCCCTGGCGTTTTCCGGCAGCACCGGAACTCGAATGGTCATAGCCAACCTGAGCGGACAACCTCGTGAAATACGGCTTGCAGAGCCGGCGAGCGCAGCAGTTCTTGATGCCCACAATTTTGTGGCGGCCGTGACCAATCCCGACTGGGTCGAAACCGCCCTCGCCCCGCTCCCGGCAGCACCAATGACTCTCGCATCCCCGGCAGTCATGCTGGTTGAAACCGGAACCATTGCCACCCCCGAGAGTGAACACATCCATGTCCGACCCGATACGTATTGAAGCCGACTATCTCATCGAGACTGCTTTTGATCCCGCCCATGCCGCCGAGGTCATGGCCGGCGAGCAGTCGTCCGGAACCTTCATTGCAGTCCCGGGCGAAACGGCGGAGTTGAAGGAACGTTCGGCCGCGCGTGTCGAACGCATCGAAATCACCGGGGAAGTGGACCGGCCTTCGCTGCCCGGATCCGGTCTTCCAAAGGGCGGGGGAGCCACGCGGCGCCAGGCTCTGGTCACCTTGTCCTGGCCAATCGACAATTTCGGCCCCTCCCTTTCCAATCTCGTGGCGACGATCGCGGGCAACCTTTTTGAACTGAAAACCTTCTCCGGCCTCCGGCTTCTCGATGTCCGACTGCCAACGGTGTTCTCTGAAAAATATATGGGCCCGAAATTCGGCATTGAGGGGACGCGGCGGCTCTCGGATGTTCGCGGAAGGCCGCTGATTGGCACGATCATAAAACCAAGTGTCGGACTGACCGCAGAGGCAACCGGCGAACTGGTGGGAAAACTGGCGGATGCCGGCATCGACTTCGTCAAGGACGACGAACTGCAGGCCGACGGTCCCTCCTGCCCGTTCGAAGCACGGGTCGCCTCGGTGATGGCGGCAGTCAATCGCGCAGCGGACAAGACCGGCAAAAAAACCATGGTTGCGTTTAACCTCACCGGTGAGATCGACGAAATGCGCCGGCGTCATGATATTGTGCTTGCCCATGGCGGCAGCTGCGTGATGGCGAGCGTCCTTGCCGTTGGCTGTGCAGGAATGATCGAACTCGCACGCCACACCGAACTGCCGATCCACGGCCATCGCGCCGGCTGGGGTGCACTGACCCGCGAGCCAAGCCTTGGCTGGTCCTTTCCGGCCTGGTCAAAGCTTTGGCGTCTCGCCGGCTGCGACCATCTGCATGTCAACGGGCTCGCAAACAAGTTCACGGAATCCGATGACAGCGTAATCCGTTCCGCCCGCTCGTTGTGCGAGCCGCTTTTTGCGCGATCACCGATGTGCGCGATGCCGGTGTTTTCCTCCGGCCAGACCATCAGGCAGGCAGCGGGCACCTGGGAAGCACTCAGGTCACCCGACCTGATCTACACGGCAGGCGGAGGCGTGGTTGCCCATCCGATGGGCGTTGCGGCCGGTGTGGAAGCGTTGCGCGAAGCCTGGGCCGCCGCGATGGAGGGGGTTCCCCTGGAGACGCACGCAGCCCAAAACGCCGCATTGCATGCCGCCCTTAAAGCCTATCCGGCCTGAAAGGCACCCGATGACCGCCCCGCTGCTTGCATTCTATGGCGACGATTTCACCGGTTCCTCCGCAGTCATGGAGGTGCTGACGTTTGCCGGTATCCCTACGGTGATGTTCCTCGATCCGCCAGGGCCGGAGGAACTCGCCCTGTTCCCCGATATTGCCGCGATGGGAATCGCCGGTATCGCACGCTCCCGTCCCCCCGACTGGATGGATCAGAACCTGCCAGAAGTGTTCAGGGCGCTCACCCGTTTCGGTGCTCCAGTCACCCATTACAAGGTCTGCTCGACATTTGACTCGTCACCTTCCCTCGGTTCGATCGGCAAGGCAATCGACATCGGCGCACCGATGCTCGGCGGAGCGTGGCATCCGCTTGTCGTCGGCGCGCCTGAAATTCGGCGCTATCAGGCATTTGGAACTCTCTTTGCAGGGACCGATGACGGGGTTTATCGGCTTGACCGGCACCCGGTCATGCGTCGGCACCCGACGACACCGATGGAGGAAGCCGATCTCCGCCTGCATCTGGCCAAGCAGACCGATAGGAAGATTGGCCTGATCGATCTTGCAACGATCAAGTCGGGACGGGCGTCAGAGGCTCTGGCCGATTGCGTCGAGAACGGCGCCGAGATCCTGGCAATAGACGTTATCGACGACGAAACGCTTGTCGCAGCAGGGCAATTGATCTGGAATGATGGCAGAGCGCCGGTTTTTGCCATTGGCTCACAAGGCGTCGAATATGCCTTAATCGCCTTGTGGCGAGCCAGCGGTCGGTTGCCCCGGGAGTTTTCACCGCCCAAGCTGGCAGCAGTGGAGCAGATCTTCTGCGTATCGGGCTCTTGCTCGCCGATAAACGCCATACAGATCGACGCTGCCGAGGCACGAGGCTTTGCCATAATCGAGTTGGATGCCGCCCGTGCCATTGATCCGGAAGACTGGTTGCAACTCCTGTCGCTTACCCGCGAGAGAGCCCTTGCAGCTCTGTCAGACGGCCGTGATGCGCTGGTTGTCACAGCCAGGGGCCCGGATGATCCCGCTCTAGAGCGCGTAGCATCCGCAGTTGAACGATCGGGCATGGCCCCCGGCGACTTAAATGACCAGATCGGTCTTGGGCTTGGTTGGCTTGTCGCCGACATCCGGACGACGACCAAGTTGCCGCGCATGGTCGTGGCCGGTGGAGACACATCAGGGCATGTAACGACCTCTCTTGGAGCTTTAGCCCTCTCGGCTCTGGCTCCGCTTGCGCCCGGTGCACCGCTGTGCCGCATTCACGCCCACAATCCCGCAATTGACGGTATGGAAATCAGCCTCAAAGGCGGACAAATGGGTCCGCGTGACTTCTTCCTTCAGGCCAAGGGCGACGCGGCATAGCGTATCTCCAAGAGTTCTATGAACCCGGCTATGTGTGACGATGGTCGAGGTTCTGGAGATGGAGACCCAATGGTATGAACTCCTCTTTCCACCAGATACCGCAATAACAGCGGCGGTGTGGCGGGAAGGCAGTTCATACCATTAGCTCAATGTTCCAAGAGCGCTTCAACGCCTGATCGCATCGGAAACCCGCATCAGCCGGGCCGAATACACAAAATTCATGACACTCCCGTAACCATGCGGGGCAAACCCACGCAGGTGCCTGCCCTTATGTCCCCAGCCTCGCAGCGGTGCCATGTTAGTCTTGACCCATGTCTCATCTACGAACACCAGCCGCCAGAGATCGAGATCCGCCTGACATGACCGTCAGCGCCGGGCATGTCAGCACGAGCCTGTTCAAGGATGAACAGTGTTTTTTGAACCGAAGTCCCTACAGCCCAGGAATTTCCACACCGTATCGTACGATACCTTCACCCCGCGCGCCGCCAGTTCCCTTCAGTCCGTGCAGCGTCAGATGTGGCGTCTGCTCGATGCGCTCGACAATGTACCACCGGCGCGGGTCGAGCATGCATTTGCAGTGCCCGCCCATCTTCCGGGCGCAACCGAGCCCGTGGCTCGCAAGTGTTGCTGCGACTTCACCGCTGAGGAAACGGTGACGCTTAAGTGGGCCGCGACGGAACGGCAGCTCTCGCCGGTCTAGGTCATGAAGGACTTCAACCTGTCTACGCTTCGGTACGATCTCTTCCGGTTCCTCTCGTTTCACAGCTATCGCTGATCATCAAATTGGCGTACCCCGCCAAACCGGACCAACAGGTGGCGGCGCGCACGCGAAATCCCGACACAAGGATCCCCCACGTTTCATTTAGAACGCACACCGCTTTCGACCTGGTCACACTATGTAAGTGCACACATTAGTGCACACAGAGCTAAAAGGCTCTGAAAAACCAATTACTATCAATATCATAAAAAGAAAAATGGCGGAGAGGGTGGGATTCGAACCCACGGTGGAGTTGCCCCCACGCCGCATTTCGAGTGCGGTACTTTCGACCACTCAGCCACCTCTCCGCGTCTTTGGTCGGCGCAATATGCTGCGCGGGCGCTTCCATACTAGCCATCTGCGGCTTAGACAAGGGCAAATTTGTCTCCCGCCCGGTGCATGACGCGGCCAGGCCGCATTCCGCGCGCGACACGCTTGACTCTTCGGCCCGCCTCACGTATCCCGCGAGCCGAATGCGGCGTGGGGCTCCCTGCGCCGTTCGCCTTTGGCGTGCGGCTGTCAACAATGCTGCGCCCCGGGGGTCCACCCGGCAGATCCGGTTTCGGTGAAGCCATAATGTTTCCGACTGGCAAAAAGACGGCCCGCCCGCGCGGCGAGAGCCGGAAGAACACGAAAGGACAAAAGATGTTCGCAGTCATCAAAACCGGCGGCAAGCAGTACCGCGTTGCAGCCAATGACGTTCTCACCATCGAAAAGCTCGAAGGCGAAGCCGGCGACACCGTCGAGTTCGGCGAGGTCCTCATGGTCGGCGAAGGCGCCGGCGCAACCGTTGGCGCACCGTTCGTTGACGGCGCGATGGTCGTCGCCGAAGTCGTCGAGCAGGGCCGCGCCCGGAAGGTCATCGCCTTCAAGAAGCGCCGTCGCCAGAATTCCAAGCGCATTCGCGGCCATCGCCAGCACCGGACCGTCGTCAAGATCACCGACATTCTGACCGGCGGCGCCAAGCCGGCAAAGAAGGCTGCGCCCAAGAAGGACGATGCGCCGAAGGCGGCTGCGAAGACCGAGGCCGCCGCGGCACCGCTGTTCACCGCGCCGGAAGGCGATGGCGACAACCTGACCAAGATCAAGGGCATCGGCCCGGTCGCGGCAGGACAGCTCAACGAGCAGGGCATCACCACCTTTGCCCAGATCGCAGCCCTGAGCGACGCCGACATCGCACGCATCGACGAAGCCATGCCTTTCAGCGCCGACCAGATCTCGGACTGGCGCGATCAGGCCAAGGACCTCGCGAAGTAATCAACCGCCCGTTCGGGCCCTGGCGGCCGAAAGCCGCGAACAGACAATCGCCCTGAAGGGCGGAACAGGAGCAGACCCATGGCACACAAAAAAGCTGGCGGTTCCACACGCAACGGCCGCGATTCGAACTCCAAGCGCCTCGGCGTTAAGAAGTTCGGCGGCGAGACCGTCGTCGCAGGCAACATCATCATTCGTCAGCGCGGAACCAAGTGGCACCCGGGCACAGGCGTCGGTATCGGCAAGGATCACACCATTTTCGCCGTACAGCAGGGCAATGTTGACTTTCGCAAGACAGCCAACGGCCGAACCTATGTGTCCGTCGTGGCGAAAGCCGAAGCAGCGGAATAAGCCGGATCCTTTTTTCAGCCGGCGTCTCATCGACCCGGCCGAAACAGGCATCCTCCGGAAAACCGGATCAAGGCAAGGGGAGATGGAACGCCATCTCCCCTTTCTTTTTGTCCTCAAACCGGAGAATGACCATGAGAGACGACCCTGAAAGCAGCGAACACAGCACGCTGGATTTGCCACCCCCAGGCAGCCATGATGCCCCGGGCACCGATGCGAGACCGCCCAGCGGGCTCAGTCCCCATTGTCCCGTTCTGCTGAGTGAAAACCTTGTCCTGCGCGCGCCCCACGCCGAGGACATCGACGCCATTGCCATTCTCGCCGACAATCCGGCGGTTGCCACCATGCTCTCGCGCATGCCGCATCCCTACAACCGCACCGATGCGAAAACCTTCGTGGAAGCCTCGGCCAAGCGCGGGAATGGCAATTGCGTCTATGCGATCACCGATGCCGACAACGGCCGGTTTTTCGGTTGCTGCTCGCTCGAGGCCGGTGCGGACGGAAAGTCCGTTGAACTGGGCTACTGGATCGGCGAACCATTCTGGGGCCGCGGAATCGCGACCGAAGCGGTTCACGCGCTCATTGCCATGGCGTTCAGAACCCGCGACATCGACCATGTCGACGCCCGCTGCCGGGTCACCAATCCGGCGTCGCGCAGGGTGTTGCAGAAGAGCGGCTTCCAGTTTCAGGGCACCGGCATGCATCCGGTTCTTTCGCTTGGCGCCTCGGTCTCGATGGAGTGGTTCCGGCTCGATCGCAAGACCTGGATGTCGCTGATCAGCTGGGCCAATCAGCAGCGCTGATCTGAAGGAGCAATGTTCCGGACTTCCCGACGCGCCATCGCGGACACCAAGACCTGCGATGGCGCGACGATCACCGGTCTCCGATCCGGAGCGGCTCTCCCTGCGTACAAACCCGCGAGAAACCGGAGCCAGACATGATCCTGTCCCTGACCACACCCTTGCGCATGGCGCGTTTTCTGACCCTCTCCATCCTCGCTTTCCTGCTTGCGGCCGCGGCGGTTCCCGGCAGCACAGCCAAGGCCGAGGACGGCGAGGGCGATCTCGCGCTCGAGGACTTCTTCCGGGGCAAGACTTACGCCTATGGCAGGTTCGCGGCCATCAACGGGACCACCCGCGAGTTCCGTGTCGATCTCACCGGCGCCGTTCGCGGCAATGTGCTCAGGCTGCGCGAGGACTTCATCTATGACGATGGCGAACGCGACACCAAGACCTGGGTCTTCACCCGCACCGGTCCGAACACCTATTCCGGCACCCGTGAGGATGTGATCGGCGAAACGACGGTGCGGGTATCAGGCAATGTCGCTCGGTTCACCTACCGGGTCGATCTCAATCCCGGCGGCAAGCCCAACATCGTCCGCTTTCACGACAAACTTGCACTGCAAAGTGACGGAACCCTGCGCAACACCGCCCTGGTAACCAAGTTCCTGCTGCCGGTGGCGCGCGTGAAGGTGAATTTTGCGACCGACCTGAAGGCGGCGGAGGCGATCCGGCCATAAGGCCGGGTCCTCTTCGCAAATGTCTCCGCAGGGCAGGCCATTCGCCGATAGTCTTTGACCTGACGGCCCCGGGCGGTTATCGATGCCCGCAAAGCCGGAGGCGCCTGCCTGTCCGGCCGTATCGCGTTGAAAGCCCGGATCGGTAAGCCAGATGAAATTCCTCGACGAAACCAAGGTCTATATCCGAGCGGGCGATGGCGGAGCCGGCTCCATCTCGTTTCACCGCGAGAAATACATCGAGTTCGGCGGACCCGATGGCGGCGACGGCGGCCGCGGCGGCGATGTCTGGGTGGAGGCCGTCGACGGGCTCAACACGCTCATCGATTTCCGCTTCCAGCAGCACCACAAGGCCAAGACCGGCGTGCACGGCATGGGCCGCAACCGCACCGGCGCCAAGGGCGCAAGCGTGACCCTGAAAGTGCCGGCGGGCACACAGGTTTTCGAGGAGGACAACGAGACGCTGATCTGCGACCTGACCGAGGTGGGTCAGCGCTACCGCATCGCCAAGGGCGGCAATGGCGGCTTCGGCAACGCCCATTTCAAGACCGCGACCAACCAGGCGCCCCGCCATGCCAACCCCGGATTGCCAGGCGAGGAAAAGACCGTCTGGCTCCGCCTCAAGCTCATCGCCGACGCCGGACTTGTCGGCCTGCCCAATGCCGGCAAGTCGACCTTCCTGGCTTCCGTGACCCGGGCGCGGCCGAAAATCGCCAACTATCCGTTCACCACCCTCCACCCCAATCTTGGCGTCGCCACCATCGACGCCCGCGAATTCGTGCTTGCCGACATTCCCGGTCTGATCGAGGGCGCGCATGAGGGCGTGGGCATCGGCGACCGTTTTCTGGGCCACGTCGAACGCACGCGCGTGCTGCTGCATCTCGTTTCCGCGCTCGAGGAGGATGTCGCCGAGGCCTACCGCATCGTCCGCCACGAACTCGAGGCCTATGGCCACGGCATTGCCGGCAAACCCGAGGTGGTAGCGCTCAGCCAGGTCGATGTCGCCGACGCCGAAACCCGCGCCGGGAAGGTCCGGGCATTGAAGAAGGCCTGCGGGCGGGCGCCGTTCGAACTCTCCGCGGTTACGGGCGAGGGCATGACCGGGGCGCTCCGGGCGCTGCGTGACGTCATCGTCGAAGAGCAGGCAAAGCAACCCTCCCCGCCGCCCTTCACGCCTGAGGGCGGCAGCGCGGATGAGGACGAAGACGCGGACCGGACGGGCGGCTGACCATGATCGCCGACCGTAAACCCCTGTCCGCCCACAAACGCGTTGTGATCAAGATCGGATCGGCACTGCTGGTCGATCGGAAATCCGGACTGCGGACGGCATGGCTTGATGCGTTGTGCGCAGATATCGCCACACTCAGACGCGCCGGCGCCGATGTGCTGGTAGTGTCCTCCGGCGCCATCGCGCTGGGCCGCACCGTGCTCGGCCTGCCTGCCACGTCACTCAGGCTCGAGGAAAGCCAGGCTGCCGCAGCCGTGGGCCAGATCGCGCTCGCCCGGGCATGGTCCACCAGCCTGTCCGCCCACGATATCGTTGCAGGTCAGATCCTGCTCACCCTGGGCGACACCGAGGAGCGCAGGCGCTACCTCAATGCCCGCGCCACCATGGGCGAACTGATGCGCCGCGGCGCTGTTCCCATCATCAACGAGAACGACACGGTCGCCACCTCCGAAATCCGCTACGGCGACAATGACCGGCTTGCCGCCCGCGTCGCCACCATGGTCGGCGCGGATTTGCTGGTGCTGATGTCGGATATTGACGGGCTCTACACGGCCCCGCCCGCCTCCGATCCGGATGCCCGGTTTCTCGAGGTCGTCGAGGCCATCACGCCCGAAATCGAGGCGATGGCCGGCGACGCCGGATCCGAGCTTTCGCGTGGCGGCATGAAGACCAAGATCGACGCCGGCAAGATCGCCACCGGCGCCGGATGCGCCATGATCATCGCCTCGGGAAAGATCGACCATCCGCTCACCGCCATCGACAGTGGCGCGCGCTCGAGCTGGTTCAAACCCTCGGGCACACCCCAGACCGCGCGCAAGACCTGGATCGCCGGACAGCTCGAACCCTCCGGGCGCCTTGTCATCGACGCCGGCGCGGAAACCGCCCTGCGCTCGGGGAAGAGCCTGCTGCCAGCGGGTGTCCTGAGCGTGACCGGGGAGTTCCAGCGCGGCGATCCGGTGGCGGTCTGCGACGCCTCGGGCCGGGAGATCGCCCGTGGCCTGTCCGGCTATGACGCCGAGGAAGCCCGCCGGATCGCCGGACGCAAGTCGGGCGAGATCGCTGCGATCCTTGGCTATTCCGGCCGAGCCGCGATGATCCATCGCGACGATATGGTCATGGGTTGAACGCCCCGGCCCACGCGAAATCTCCACGAAAAGCTGCGGCTTTACGCCATCGCGGCAATTGCGTAAGACATTCGCCTGATTGCCAGCCGGGAGATCCGTGATGCTTGACAGGACCGATACGCAGACCGATATCGCCGAACTGATGGCCGGAATTGGCCGCCGGGCGAAGGCTGCCGCGCGTCCACTGGCGATTGCGGGACCCGAGAGGAAGAACGCCGCGCTGGAAGCAATGGCCTCGGCGATCGATGCCGGACGTCAGTCCATTCTCGAAGCCAACCGCACCGATGTGGAAGCGGCCGTTAAATCGGACATGGCGACATCCTTCATCGACCGCCTCAAGCTCGATGACGCCCGCATCGACGGCATGATCGAGGGCATTCGCGCCATTGCCGCGCTCAAGGATCCGGTGGGCGACGTGATCGCCGCATGGGACCGCCCCAACGGGCTGAAGATCGAGCGGGTGCGCACGCCGCTCGGCGTCATCGGCGTGATCTATGAGAGCCGCCCCAACGTCACCGCCGACGCCGGCGCGCTCTGCCTCAAGTCGGGCAATGCCGTGATCCTGCGCGGCGGCTCGGATTCGCTCTACTCCTCCCGGGCAATTCACGCCTGTCTGGTTGAAGGACTTGAACAGGCCGGACTTCCCGCAGACGCGATCCAGATGGTGCCGGTGAGCGATCGCGCGGCGGTCGGCGAACTTTTGACCGGCCTTGGCGGCAGCGTGGATGTCATCGTGCCGCGCGGCGGCAAGAGCCTTGTCGCCCGGGTCCAGTCGGACGCCCGGGTCCCGGTCTTTGCCCATCTTGAAGGCCTTTGCCACATCTATGTCGACGCCTCCGCCGATCCGGAAATGGCGCGCGCCGTCGTCATCAACGCCAAGATGCGCCGTACCGGCATCTGCGGCTCCGCGGAAACCCTGCTCATCGACCGGGCGCTCGATCGCGGTGTCGCGGCAGGTCTGCTTGCGGGACTGGCCGAGGCCGGCTGTGAAGTGCGCGGCGACGAGGATGTCTGCGCGCTCCTGCCCGGCGCGACCCCGGCCTCGGAAGAGGACTGGCGTACGGAATACCTCGATGCGATTATCTCCGCACGTTTTGTCGATGGCATTGACGGCGCGATCGACCATATCGGAACCCACTCCTCCAATCATACCGAAGCCGTGATCGCTGAAGACCCGGCCGTCATCGAAAAATTCTTCACCGAGGTGGATTCCGCAATCCTGCTGCACAATGCCTCCACGCAGTTCGCCGACGGCGGCGAATTCGGCATGGGCGCGGAGATCGGCATCGCCACCGGCAAGATGCACGCCCGCGGCCCGGTCGGCGTCGAGCAACTGACCTCGTTCAAGTATCGCGTGCACGGCACGGGCCAGGTCCGGCCCTGACGGTGGATCACGCAGCGCTGCCGCCATTCCTGAGAATGCCGCATGTCGAGAAGGGCATGACCGTCGGCCTGTTCGGCGGATCCTTCAATCCGCCGCACCAGGGGCATGTGCTGGTCGCGGAAATCGCGCTGAGAAGGCTGGGGCTCAATCAGCTCTGGTGGATGGTCACGCCCGGCAATCCGCTCAAGAGCCATGGCGAGCTCGCGGGTCTTGAAGAGCGTGTCGAGCTCAGCCGGGAAATCGCACCCGGCCCCAAGGTCAAGGTGACCGCCTTCGAAGCCGCTCACAAGCTTCACTACACCGCGCAAACGCTGGATTTCGTCAAGGCCCGCAATCCCGGCGTTCATTTCGTCTGGATCATGGGCGCGGACAACCTCAAGCATTTCCACCGCTGGCAGAACTGGCGCGGCATTGCCCGAACCTTCCCCATCGCAGTCATTGACAGGCCCGGCTCGACGCTTGCCTACCTGTCATCGAAGATGGCCAAGGCCTTCTCCCATGCGCGTATCGACGAGGACGACGCCGCCGTGCTGCCCTTCATGCGCGCCCCGGCATGGACCTTCATCCACGGCCCGCGTTCGTCGCTGTCCTCCACCGCCATCAGGCGGGACCGTTCAGCCCTTTGAAAGACCGCGTCTTGAAATTGCAACATGACCGTGACTATCTTCGATGAGCGGCTCGCTTGGATCTGAGTCGCCACTCGGTCTGTTCAGGCAAAGGAAAGGAACCACCCTGAGAACAGCACACGAAAAGAGAACCGCGACGAGCGGCTTCTCACAAGCGGCGGGCAGCGGCGAACAGGCCGCTTTGCGCCAGCTTAAACTGGTCCGCGAAAGCCTTGCGGACTCAAAGGCTGAAGACACCGTTTTCATCGACATTGCGGGCAAATCGGCGCTTGCCGATCACATGGTGGTGGCTTCCGGCCGCTCGAACCGCCATGTGACGGCCGTCTGTGACCGCCTGATCAGCGAACTCAAGGATGCCGGCTACGGCGCCCCCCGGGTCGAGGGTCTGGCAGCGGGCGACTGGGTGCTTATCGATGCTGGCGATGTCATCGTCCATGTCTTCCGGCCCGAAATCCGCGAGTTCTACAACATCGAGAAGATGTGGCAGGCGCCGGAGATCGGGGACGAGAAGCTGCATTGACCTGACCGGGCCCTGGCCGGCCTTCAGGTTGACCGGATCGCAGGTGAATCCGCCCGGAAGTGCAACGCCGGGCGATTGAAAGCCCTTGCTGGTCAAATTGCCGAAAGGCGCGATCACGATGCGCATATCCCTTTTTGCGGTCGGACGGCTCAAGGCCGGCCCGGAAAACGACCTTTCCGCCAGGTATCTCGACCGGTTTGCGAAATCGGGAAGCGCGCTTGGTCTCGATTTCGCCCGCGTGATCGAGATCGCCGAAAGCCGCGCATCCACCGCCGAATTGCGCAAGCGCGAGGAGGCCGCCCAGCTTGAAAGGCATCTGCCGGAAGGCGCTGCGCTCGTCCTGCTCGACGAACGCGGCAAGACGCCTGATTCTCCGGGATTCGCGGACATCCTCGCGCGGTTGCGCGACGACGGCAGGCGCGACCTTCTGATCGCCATCGGCGGCCCGGACGGACTTGATCCGGCGCTGCATGCCCGCGCCGACGCGATGATCTGCTTCGGCAGGATGACGTGGCCGCACCAGCTTGTGCGCATCATGGCGGCCGAACAGCTTTACCGCGCCGTCACCATTCTGGCGGGACACCCGTATCACCGCGCCTGAGTCCGCCTGTTTTCCGTCACCCCGGAAGAGCCAGGCCCGTAATGTCCGGCATCGGACGCATCGCGGCGCACTGGCGCCTCGGGTCGCAAAGAAGTGATAAGGCGGCCATCATGGTTCATGGAGGTTTAACGCCGGATTCGCTATTGTGGCAGGATGATTTGGATGTCCGAAACATCGGCTGTCGGCAAACACTCCGCAGCGTGGCAGCCAGCGCGGCGATCCGGCGTGCGTGGCTGGATCCGCACCCTCGTAACGGCGCTGCTCTGGCTTTGTCTTGCATTTCCGGCTTTTGCCACCGATCCGAATGAGCCGGGCGATCCCGACGAACCCGGCGCGGCGGTCGCTGCCAGGGAGCTCGAGGCCCAGCGCGAGGCGAGCAATCTCGAACTGAAATCCGTCGAGGAGCAGGCCGAGGAGGCCGCACGCGCGCTTGCCGCGCTGGAGCAGGACATGGAAGTGCTGCGCAACGACCAGCGCGAACTCAATGGCCGCATCGACGCCGCGGCCGCGCGGCGGGCGGAACTGGACCAGCGCATCGTCGAGGGCGAGGCCGCCATGGCCGGCCTCTCCGAGCGTCAGGCGGCGGTGCGGCTTTCCCTGGTCTCCCGCCGGGCGGTGCTTGCCGAGGTCCTCGCCGCCCTGCAGCGCATCGGCCGCGATCCGCCTCCGGCCCTTCTGGTCAGCCCTGAAGACGCGCTCTCCTCTGTCCGCAGCGCCATCCTGCTGGGCGCGGTGGTGCCGGAGATTCGCGCCGAAACGGAAGCCCTGGCCGCGGATCTGAAGGAGCTTGCGGCACTCAGGCAAGCCATCGCGCTTGAACGCACCGCGCTTGCGGCAGCGCTTGAGGAAAACGCCGAAGAGGAACGGCGGCTTGCCGAACTTGCAACGGAGAAGGCCGCGCTGCAGGCCGAAAGCCAGCGCAGGCTCGAGCGTGAACGCGAACGCGCCGAAGCCCTGACCGTCCGCTCATCCGAGCTCGAATCGGTCATTGCGTCGCTCGCCGGCGAGATCGGGGAGCTGCGCCGCGCCGCCGAAGCCGCAAGGCTTGCCGAGGCAGAACGCCAGCGCCGGATCGCCGAACGGCTCGAGCGCGCACGCGCCTTTGCCGCCGCCGCAGTGCCCGACAAAAACCGCATTGCTTCGGCATATGTTTTTTCGAAACTGACCGGAACGCTTTCGCGTCCTGTCTCCGGTGAGCCGCTTCGCTTCTTCGGAGCCGATGACGGCGCGGGCCACACGCTCACCGGAGAGGTGGTTGAGGCAAGCCGGGGCGACATCGTTCGCGCACCGGTCGATGCATGGGTTTCATATGCCGGTCCGTTTCGGAGTTACGGTCAGGTGGTGATCCTGGACGCTGGAGAAAGACATCACTTGGTTCTTGCCGGAATGGAAAAAATACAGGTCGAAGCCGGGCAATTCGTGCTTTCCGGCGAGCCTCTCGCCACCATGGGAGAGACAAGATTCGCGGGCTCTGCGGCTTTGACGCTGGCCTCCGAGCGTCCTACGCTCTACATTGAATTCAGAAAAGACGGTCAACCGGTCGATCCCCGCGCATGGTGGAAAGACCCGGTGTCTCCGGGAAAGGCAAGCAATGATACGTAAGGTCACACTTCTGGCGGTCGGCGCCTTGATGGGAGCGACGGCGGTTAGCGCGGTAAATTCCTTTGGCGGCTCGGCCGAAGCGGCCGGTTCGGCAACCTATCGCCAGCTTGCCATTTTCGGCAACGTGTTCGAGCGCGTTCGCGCTCAGTATGTGACGCCTCCCGAAGAGGACAAGCTGATCGAAAGCGCCATCAACGGCATGCTGACTTCGCTTGATCCGCATTCAAGCTACCTGAACCAGGAAGCCGCCGACGACATGCGGACCCAGACCCGCGGCGAATTCGGAGGACTGGGGATCGAGGTCACCATGGAAGACGAACTCGTCAAGGTGATCACCCCCATCGACGAGACCCCGGCCGCACGGGCCGGCGTTCTGGCCGGCGACCTGATTTCCGAGATCGATGGAGAGCCGGTCCGCGGGCTTTCGCTCGGCGAGGCGGTCGACAAGATGCGCGGTCCCGTCAACACCTCCATCGAGCTGACCATCCTGCGTGAGGGCGCCGATGCGCCGATCACGCTCAAGGTCGTTCGCGACATCATCGCGGTCAAGGCCGTGCGCTCGCGCGTCGAGGGCGATGTTGGCTATCTCAGGGTGATCTCGTTCACCGAGAAGACCTATGACGATCTCTCCGACGCCATCGAGGAGATCACCGACGAAGTCGGCGAGGACTCGCTCAAGGGATTCGTTCTCGATCTCCGGCTCAATCCCGGCGGGCTGCTGGACCAGGCAATCAGCGTCTCCGACGCCTTCCTCGACCGTGGCGAGATTGTTTCGACCCGGGGCCGGAATCCCGAGGAAACCCGTCGCTTCAATTCACGCCCCGGCGACCTGACCGGCGGCAAGCCGGTGATCGTCCTGATCAACGGCGGATCGGCCTCCGCTTCCGAAATCGTCGCCGGTGCGCTTCAGGATCATCGCCGCGCCACGGTTCTCGGCACCCGTTCCTTTGGCAAGGGATCGGTTCAGACCATCATCCCGCTCGATTCCTCGACGGCGCTGCGGCTGACCACCGCGCTTTACTACACGCCATCGGGCACATCGATCCAGGGCACCGGCATCAGGCCGGACATCCGGATCGAGCAACCGGTCCCCGAGGAACTCCGCGGCCGCGTCAAGCCTTCCGGCGAAAGCGAGCTGCGCGGGCACATTCAGGGCGAAAACGAGGACGAGGAGGGCTCGGGTTCCATCGCCTATGTCCCGCCGGAACCCGAAGACGACGTGCAGCTTGGCCTGGCGCTCGAATTGCTTCGCGGCGAAAAGACCGACCCGGCCTTCCCGCCGAATCCGGATCAGGCAGCTGTCAAGAACTGATCCCTTGAACCTTTCGTCCGCCGTCATGTTCGTGCAAGCCCGTCTTGCCAGCATGGCGGCGGACTGATTCTGTGCCTACAGGTATGCGCCGGCACTGAAACGGTTGATGGCCGAAAAGCGGGCCGCGACGGGGTGAGCAGACAGCGTGGACAAGGACATTCATCAACCGCTCGGGACACGCCAGAGGCCGGTCGGCAAACGGCCCGGGGCCGGGAAGTCCTGGGTTTCGGGGCTTGCGGTAATTTCGGTGATTGCCGCCATTCTGGGCGTGGCGTCCTGGATGGCAATCACGGCCTTTGACATCGAACGAAGCGAAACGGTGGTGGCCTCGCAAAGCCTTCACACCCGGGGCTCTGCGTCCGGGACCGATGGCGATGCCGCTGCGGATGCCGCGGGGCCAGCCAACGCCGGAGAGCCGGATTCTGACGCCGGATCCGCATCGGATTCGCCCGTGCAGAGCCGGAGCGGCCAATCGGGCGGCCGGTTCGACGCCACACTCGATGATCAGGGCAATGAAATCACCACGGTGACACCGGTCCGCAGACAGGATCAGCGTCCGGCGCTGCTGACACCGCCCGACCGGATCGGTCAGCACCCGAGGCTGGCCCATCTGCCCGATCCGGCCATTGCCGAAAACACTGCCCACGGCGTTCTGCCGATTCGCGGCGAAAACGGCGAAAGGGCTTTCGATATCTATGCACGGCCCTGGTCCGGCGCGCGCGGCGCCCGCGTCGCCATCATTGTCGGCGGCCTCGGCCTGAGCCAGACCGGCACGCAGGAAGCCATCGCAACGCTTCCCGAGGAGATCACCCTCGCTTTTGCGGCCAACGGCAACAGCCTGAAGCGCTGGATGCAGGAGGCGCGGCGCCAGGGACACGAGATCCTGCTGCAGGTCCCCTTCGAGCCCTTCGACTATCCGGCCAACGACCCCGGTCCGCGTACACTGACCGTGGCGGCCGGACCGGAGGCCAACCTCGAGGATCTCCATGCCGCCATGGGCCGTATCAGCAACTACACCGGCATCACCAATTTCATGGGCGGCCGGTTCCTTTCCGATCCCGAGGCGCTCGAGCCTGTCATGCGGGACCTCGCCGATCGGGGTCTGATGTTTGTCGATGACGGGACCTCGGCGCAGTCGCTGACGGATCGCTTCGCCAGAACGCTCGGGATTCCCTTTGCCGCTGCCGATATGGTGCTCGACGCGACACAGGAGCGCGGTTACATTCTCTCAAGGCTCGACGATCTCGAACGGTCCGCCCGCCGCAACGGAACCGCAATCGGCGTCGCCTCGGCGTTCGGCGTCAGCGTCGAGGCAATCGCGGCCTGGGCAAACGAGGCCAAGGCGCGCGGCATAGAAATCGTCTCGGCTTCGGCGGTCGCGGACGACCCGGAAAGGTGATTGGCTCGAATGGGAAAGAATCGGAACAATTCCGCATCGGATCTACCCTACCGCCTGTGCGTCGGGATCATGGTGCTCAACCGCGAGGGGCTGGTCTGGGCCGGACGCAGGATTGCCGAGGGCAACACCGAGTATGATGGCTCTCCGCAACTCTGGCAGATGCCGCAGGGCGGCATAGATGCCGATGAGGACCCTTATCGCGCGGCACTTCGCGAACTTTACGAGGAGACCGGCATAACCTCGGTGGAACTCCTTGCCGAGGCGCCGGACTGGATCGATTACGACCTGCCGTCCCATCTCCTCGGCATCGGTCTCAAGGGCAAGTACCGGGGGCAACGCCAACGCTGGTTTGCCCTGCGCTTCACCGGCGACGAACGTGAAATCCGGATCAATCCGCCCCCGGAGGGAAATCAAGCGGAATTCGATGCATGGGAGTGGAAGCCGATGGCTGAATTGCCGGGCCTCATCGTTCCCTTCAAGCGGGTGGCCTATGACAAGGTTGTCGCGGCATTTTCTCATCTCGCGGGAGAAGGCGCCGACCGAATGGAGGCCGGTCAATGAGATGCCTTTCCGGACGTCGCATGCGGGCCCCGGGCAGTGCCTTGCGGGGCTTCGGGAACCGCAGTACCCGTACACGGTGCGGTCATGTCTGAAAGCCGCGGCATAGCCTCCCGCGCCATCTACCGCCGATCCGCCGGGAGCGATCAAGAGGCTATCCGGAGCATCGAGGCCCTGAGCTACCGCGGTGCGGGTGACGGCCTCTCGGAAAAAATCCTTGAAGCGCCGGACCGCGCCCTGTCCTTTGTCGCGGAAATCGGTGGTCTCGTCGCCGGCCACCTGTTGCTCACCCGCATCGAGGGACCCGACCGGGCGCTGGCCCTGGCGCCGCTTGCCATCCTGCCCGACTGGCGCGACATGCAGATCGGCACGTCGCTCGTGCGCCACGCCCTCGCAAGCGCCCGGGACGACGGCTGGAAGGCGGTGTTCGCCTACGGCCAGCCGGATTACTACTGCCGCTTCGGATTCAAGTCGCATCTGGCCGATCCGGCGGACACACCGTTTCAGGGACCGCGTTTCCTCGCGCTGGAACTTGCCCCCGGGGCGCTTTCCGGTTGGAGCGGTCCGCTGAATTTTCCTGAAGGCTACCGGGCGATTTCCGACGCCATTCGCCGCTGATTGTCCATCCGGGTCAGACGATCGATGACGTCAGCGCAACGAAAAAGCGGCCCGGAGGCCGCTCGGTTTCAAGGTCTGGACTGAAGCTCCGGCCATCACCGGAGCTGCCTCGTCACGCCGGCAGGATCGCACCGTTCAGCGTGGTAAGCTGATCGAGATATTCCTGCGCCTTCTGTTTGGCCGAATCCGTGGTCGCGTCGTTGAGATCCTCACGCGCATCCTGGATCCGGCGCTCAAGCTCATCGCTGTTGATGTCAGCCACCGAAACTGCGGATTCGGCGAGCAGCGTGCAACCGTCGGGAACGATGTCGGCAAATCCGCCGAACACCACATAACGCTCGGTCTTGCCTTCAGAGGTCTCCACGCGAACCACGCCGGGCTTGATGGTGGTCATTGTCGGGGCATGATGCGCCATCACCGTCATTTCGCCATCCGTACCCGGAATGACGACTTCGGTAACGGTTGCGGACAAGAGAAGCCGCTCGGGGGAAACCAGTTCGAAATTGAAGTTATCAGCCATGGCCTTCACTTTGTCGTAGTGCCAGACGGGAACCCGCGCCGGCCTTTACGGAACCGGCGCGGTGCGCATGTGATGATCAGGCGACCTCTGCGGCGAGGCGCTGGGCCTTCTCGACGGCCTCCTCGATCGTGCCGACCATGTAGAAAGCCGGCTCCGGAAGGTGGTCGTAGTCACCGTTGACGAGGCCCTTGAAGCCCTTGATCGTGTCTTCCAGATCGACCAGCTTGCCGGGCGAACCGGTGAACACTTCAGCCACGAAGAACGGCTGCGACAGGAAGCGCTCGACCTTGCGGGCGCGAGCCACGGTCAGCTTGTCCTCTTCCGACAGCTCGTCCATGCCGAGAATGGCGATGATGTCCTGAAGCGACTTGTAGCGCTGCAGCGTCTGCTGAACCTGACGGGCGACCTCGTAGTGCTCTTCGCCGACGATCTGCGGATCGAGCATGCGCGAGTTCGAGTCGAGCGGGTCAACGGCCGGATAGATGCCCTTTTCGGCGATCGAGCGGTTCAACACCGTGGTCGCGTCAAGGTGGGCAAAGGTCGAGGCCGGCGCCGGGTCGGTCAGGTCGTCGGCCGGCACGTACACGGCCTGGACCGAGGTGATCGAGCCCTTGGTGGTCGTGGTGATGCGTTCCTGCATGGCGCCCATGTCGGTGCTGAGCGTCGGCTGGTAACCCACGGCGGAAGGAATGCGGCCCAGAAGCGCCGACATTTCCGAACCTGCCTGGGTGAAGCGGAAGATGTTGTCCACGAAGAACAGAACGTCCTGGCCCTCGTCGCGGAACTGTTCGGCAATGGTCAGGCCGGTCAGCGCCACGCGGGCGCGCGCACCCGGAGGCTCGTTCATCTGGCCGAACACGAGGGCGCACTTGGAGCCGTCGCCGCCGCCTTCCTTGTTCACGCCCGATTCGATCATCTCGTGATAGAGGTCGTTGCCTTCACGGGTCCGCTCGCCAACGCCGGCGAACACCGAGTAACCGCCATGCGCCTTGGCGATGTTGTTGATCAGTTCCTGGATGAGAACGGTCTTGCCGACGCCGGCGCCGCCGAACAGGCCGATCTTGCCGCCGCGGGCGTAAGGCGCCAGCAGGTCGACGACCTTGATGCCGGTGACCAGGATTTCGGCCTCGGTGGACTGCTCGGAGAAATCCGGAGCTTCCTGGTGGATGGAGCGGCGCGCCTTGGTCTTGACCGGACCGGCCTCGTCCACCGGTTCGCCGATCACGTTCAGGATGCGGCCCAGCGTTTCCTCGCCGACCGGCACCGAGATCGAGTCGCCCGTGTCGACCACTTCCTGGCCGCGGACCAGACCCTCGGTGGAGTCCATGGCGATGGTGCGCACGGTGTTTTCACCAAGGTGCTGCGCAACCTCCAACACCAGGCGGCTGCCCATGTTTTCGGTTTCGAGCGCGTTCAGGATGGTCGGCAGTTTGCCTTCATCGAATGTCACGTCGACAACGGCGCCGATGACCTGCGAGATGCGGCCCTTTGCGCCGGATGCGGCGCTCGAGGTCTTTGCAGTCGTCGTGCTCGCCTTGGAAGCGCGTGCCGCGGGTTTTTTCGCCGCTGCAGGCTTCTTTGCCGCTGTGGGCTTGCTTGCCGGGGTAGCTGCCTTAGCCATGAATCTTACCCTCTTTCGTGTGCCTTAGAGCGCTTCCGCGCCCGAAATGATTTCAATGAGTTCCTTGGTGATCTGAGCCTGCCGCTGGCGGTTGTAGCTCATCGACAGCTTGTCGATCATCTCGCCGGCGTTGCGGGTCGCGTTGTCCATCGCGGTCATTTTCGCGCCCATCTCACCTGCAACATTCTCGAGCAGCGCCCTGAAGATCTGTACCTTGATCGAACGCGGAAGCAGATCCTCGAGGATCTCCTCCGCACTTGGCTCGTAATCGTAGATCGAGGAAGCGCCGGCTTCGGTTTCAGCCGATTCGGTCGAGGCCGGGATCAGCTGCTGCCCCGTCGGAACCTGGCTGATGACCGACTTGAACTCCGAGTAAAACAGCGTGCAGACATCGAAGCCGCCTTCGTCGAAGAGGTTCATCACCTTGCCGGCAACCTGCTCAGCCTGGGCGAAGCTCATCTGCTTGACGTCGCGGAAATCCACACGCTCGACGATCATCGATGCGAACTCGCGGCGAAGGATGTCATAACCCTTCTTGCCGACGCACATGATCTTGACCGTCTTGCCGTCGGCCACAAGCTTGCGCACGTGTTCACGGGCGAAACGGGCGATCTGCGAGTTGAAGCCGCCGCACATGCCGCGTTCTGCGGTGCAGACCACCAGCAGGTGCGTGTCGTCCTTGCCCGTCCCGGTCATCAGCTTCGGTGCATCGTCACCGTCGCCGACGGCCGCGGCAATGTTCGACATCACCGCCGCCATCCGTTCGGAATAGGGCCTTGCGGCCTCGGCCGCCTCCTGCGCACGCCGAAGCTTCGCCGCGGCGACCATCTGCATCGCCTTGGTGATCTTCTGCGTCGCCTTGACGGAGGCGATCCGGTTTTTCAGATCCTTGAGTGAAGGCATCCGTTATCCGTCCTCGGTCTCTTGCCCTCAGGCAAAGGTTTTGGCGAAAGCGTCGATGGCGTCCTTGAGACGCGACTTGATGTCGTCGTTCAACGCCTTCTCCTCGCGGATGGCTTCAAGCACGTCCTTGCCTTCGTTGCGCATGTGCGACAGCAGGCCCTGCTCGAACCGTCCGACCGCGCTGACCGGCAGCTTGTCGAGATAGCCGTTCACGCCGGCGAAGATCACCGCAACCTGCTCTTCGGTCTTCAGCGGCGAGAACTGCGGCTGCTTGAGCAGCTCTGTCAGACGCGCACCGCGGTTGAGCAGACGCTGGGTGGCCGCATCGAGGTCGGAGCCGAACTGCGCGAACGCCGCCATTTCGCGGTACTGCGCAAGCTCGCCCTTGATCGAGCCGGCAACCTGCTTCATCGCCTTAACCTGGGCCGACGAACCGACGCGCGACACCGACAGGCCGACGTTCACAGCAGGACGGATACCCTGGAAGAACAGGTCGGTTTCAAGGAAGATCTGGCCGTCGGTGATCGAGATCACGTTGGTCGGGATGTAGGCCGACACGTCGTTGGCCTGGGTTTCGATGACCGGCAGCGCGGTCAGCGAACCCGAGCCGTTTTCCTCGTTGAGCTTCGCGGCGCGCTCAAGCAGGCGCGAGTGCAGGTAGAAAACGTCACCCGGGTAAGCTTCACGTCCCGGCGGGCGGCGAAGCAGCAGGGACATCTGGCGGTAGGCGACGGCCTGCTTGGACAGGTCGTCATAGCCGATCAGCGCATGCTGGCCGTTGTCGCGGAAATACTCGCCCATCGCACAGCCGGCGAACGGAGCAAGGAACTGCATCGGGGCCGGATCGGAAGCGGTCGCGGCGATCACGATCGAATAATCCAGTGCGCCGCGGTCTTCGAGGACTTTCACGAACTGGGCAACCGTCGAACGCTTCTGGCCGACCGCCACGTACACACAGTAAAGCTTGTCGCTTTCGGAGCCGGTCTCGTGGATCGACTTCTGGTTCAGGAAGGTGTCGAGAATGATTGCGGTCTTGCCGGTCTGGCGGTCGCCGATGATCAGCTCGCGCTGGCCGCGGCCGACCGGGATCAGCGCGTCGATGGCCTTGAGGCCGGTCGACATCGGCTCATGCACCGACTTGCGCGGCATGATGCCGGGCGCCTTGACGTCCACGCGGGCGCGCTTCTTGGACTTGATGGGGCCCTTGCCGTCAATCGGGTTGCCGAGCGCGTCAACCACACGGCCGAGCAGTTCGGGACCGACCGGAACGTCCACGATGGCGCCGGTCCGCTTGACGATGTCGCCTTCCTTGATGTCGCGGTCGGATCCGAAGATCACGACGCCGACATTGTCTTCTTCAAGGTTGAGCGCCATGCCGCGGATACCGCCCGGGAACTCGACCATTTCGCCCGCCTGGACGTTGTCGAGACCGTAAATACGGGCAATACCGTCACCGACGGACAGAACCTGACCAACTTCGGAGACTTCGGCCTCATTGCCGAAATTCTTGATTTGATCCTTGAGAATTGCGGAAATTTCCGCGGCGCGGATATCCATCAGCCAACCTCTTTCAGTGCAAGCTTAAGGGTGGAAAGTTTGGTGCGAAGCGACGTGTCGACCTGGCGCGATCCGATCTTGACGATCAGGCCGCCCAGCAGCGACTCGTCCACTGTGACGTTGAGCGTCACGGTTTTTCCGGTCACGCCCGAAAGCGCGGCCTTGAGTTCTTTTTCCTGCGCCGCCGACAGCTTGTGCGCGGTCTTGACATCGGCAGTCACCTCGTCGCGTTCGCGGGCCACGATCTCGCCATAGGCGCGGATGATGGCGGGAACGGCAAACAGGCGGCGATTGCGCGCAACGACCTTGAGGAAATTGGCGACCAGACCCTTGAGACCGGCCTTGTCGATCAAGGCTGAGATCGCGCGCGATTGATCGTCAGCGGAAAAAACCGGGCTTTCGATCAGACGCTGAAGGTCTTCGTTGCCGTCAATGGATGCCTGAAAACTGGCAAGATCCTTCGCCACGGCGTCGACCGACTTTGCTTCGGCTGCCAGCTCATAAAGAGAGGAGGCGTAACGTTCGGCGACACCGGAAATAATCTGGGAGTTATCGGCCACGGTCGGGATTGTCTCTCGTTGGCGGTCAAGAGCCTGCACATCACCGAAAGTCGGAAAGGCAAACTATTGATTTTGTTGCGGTAAATTTCAGGATTTACAGGCTGGACAGCTTGTTTTTCCCGAATTGCGCGGATCGTCTAGCATAGTGTGTGAGGACTCGCAACACGAAGGGTGCGGCATATAGCACCTGCTTTAGGATGATATGGCGCCGATCCTGCGCGGTCGGAGAACCCGTCGGGGCGACCCTGCCTCACATCATTCCCAGCCCGTAGCCGAGCGGCAGAAGAGCCAGGACGATCTCGATTGCCACCGAGACGAAGTTGAAAAGCGTCGCGCCGCGATCCGACATCATCGATATGATGCGCCCGAAGGCGGTGAACGCCCAGCCTGCGCCGAGCGCCAGATAGATCAGCGGCTGCGCGAAAAGCATCGCGCAGATGCCGATCCCGAGATAGAAGCCGGCCATCGTCGCGCGCGCCTCCGACACCGCCTCGGGATGATCCGGCAGGGTCTGCAATCTCAGAATCTGCAGCGAGAGGCGCGGCGCGAACAGACACAGAAGACCGAAAGCGACGGTGATCAGCGCCGAAATCCAGGCCATCCATTCCCCTTGGCTCGCAGGCCAGTAAAACTCGATCATCATCGGTCTCCGTTTGCTGTTCGGCTTCGGCCGGAGGCCACTCGCCCGGCCGGCTTGCCGGACCGCTGTTTCACCAGAGCCCGGACCATGCGGATCGATTGCCCGCCGGACCCCGGCGCCTGGATCTGCCTGCGATCGCATCTGTCTAACACGGTGGCGGCGCGCGCCATAGCCCCGCGGCAGCCTCACCGTCCGGCGGCAAGCAGCCGTGCACGGCGGGCGATCTGGCGCTCCCGGTTCATGATGTAGAATCCGCTCAGGCAGATAACCGCGGCGCCGACCATGGTCCACAGGTCGGGAACATCGCCGAAGACCAGGTAGCCGAGCGCCGTCATCCAGAGGATCTGGCTGTAGATGAAGGGGGCGACCTTCGAGGCGCTGGCGAGCCGGCTGGCCTTGACCAGAAGCGCATGTCCGCTCAGCCCGAACACGCCGAGACAGGCGAGCAGGGCGAACTCGAAGACGCTGTTCGGCATCTGGCCGTAGATCAGCGCCGGCGGCGCCATCAGCACGGTGGCGAAGATGCTCGAATAGAACACCAGGCTCATCTGGTTTTCCTGCATCGCCAGCTTGCGGGTGACGATCGAATAGAGCGAGTGGGTGATCGCGGCCATGATCGACCATATGATCGAATAAGAGAACACGTCCGTGCCTGGCCGCACCACGATCAGCACGCCGATGAACCCGACCATGATGGCCGCCCAGCGCCGCGGCCCGGCCCATTCGCCGAGCAGCGGACCGGCGAGAGCCGTCACGATCATCGGCACACTGAGAAATATGCTCACCGTCTGCGCCAGTTGAAGCTCCCTGAGCGCCAGGAAATTGAACAGTGTCGTCAGCGGCAGCAGCATACCCCGCAGGATCTGCAGCGGACGGTTCTGCATCCGATACATGTCCGCCTGCCGCCAGCCCTGAAAGATGACGAAGGAGATCACCGAGTGGCTCAGGAACCGGCACCAGACCACGAACACCGCCGCATAGCCTGCCGTCACCAGATACTTGGCGCCGGTGTCGAGGGCCGCAAAAAACATGAAGGTACAGAGCGCAAGCACCATCGCCGCCGCCGGCATGGCCTCGCGGTCGACATCGTGCCTTGCCGGGCGGGAGTCGGGAATGGGATCCAAGGGGTGGCTTTCCTGAAATAGCGGCGCCGGACGGATGCGCCGGAACTGACAAGTCTTCCAGAGACATGCACCGAGCGGACCGCTCTGTCAAAGCCCTCGGCTTCACCGCCTATGCTTTTGGCCGGATCATACACCGGCACGGCAGGGTGCCTGCTTTGAAAAGCCGCGGCTCTTGGAACGGAATGCAAGATGAAATGCCGGCCATCGGTCGGAGCACGCTCATGAAATGGTTTTGGATCGGTTGTTTGAGCGACAAGGCTGGCACCTCGCCAATCGGGGTGAACCGGATTGGATGCAATCAGAAATAACGTGCATTGCAATAGTGCACGAAATTTTACCGTGCATTACTGATATGTAAATTAGCGGGCTTTCATTAAGCTTTGTCGCCGACTCTTCCGGGAAAGAGAGGGAGTAGTTCGGATGCAGCGCACTTTCACGAGGTTCAGAAACAACTCGGGTGGCTCTTCTGCAGTCGAGTTCGCCATCATTTTCCCCCTGTTCGTTCTCGTGACATTGAGCATGATCGGTTACGGCATCTACCTCTCCACTGCGACATCCATTCAGCAGGTCGCAGCCGACGCGGCGCGCACGGCGATCGCCGGCCTAACGCTGGATGAGCGCGAAGAACTCGCAACCGGTTTCGTTCGCTCGGCACTGAAACACCGGGCTTTCATAGATCCCGAGAAGATGGAAACCCGGGTTTTCGAGGACCCTGCAAACGCGGGCCGGTTGACGGTTCAGCTGGACTACGACGCAACCAGTCTGCCGATCTGGAATCTCTTCACTTACGCCATGCCCAACAGCGAGGTCATATCGCGGTCCTCGGTCGTCAGAATTGGAGGACTTTGAAATGAGAAAGTCGGTCGTCAAAAAGTCGTTCGCCGCAAACAGGTCGGGAAACATAGCCATATCTTCCGCGCTGGTGGCGCCCTTGATTGTCGGGGCCTTGGCCCTCGGCGTCGACTACGGAGCCTTGTCCCTGCAGGAACGCAATATGCAGACGATCACCGATCTGGCGGCCATTTCGGCAGCCGCAAGCCCGGAAAAGGCGGAGAAGGGATTGTTGCAGTTTCTCCTGGACAACAATCTCGACTACGCCCTCGCGAAGGACGAAGGCTTCTTGCTGCCCGATGGCCGAAGAGTGTCCCGGGACATCGCCCTGCAGCAAAGTGATTGCCTGGTAAGCTATGAGACGGGCAGCTACTCGCCCGACCCGGCGCTGGAAGTCAAGGACCGGTTCGTCGCCTCGGATCAGGGGCCAGACGCGGTCAGGGTAACAAGCACTTGCCCTGGCAAGTTGTACTTCGCACAAATGCTCGGCACTGCGCCCACGCTCGAAGTCGAGGCCACGGCTGCGACCCGCAAGACGGCTTCGTTCTGGATCGGCTCGAGACTGGCAAGCCTGAACGAAGGCATCCTCAACTCCGTGCTCAGCGCCACGCTCGGAACGAACCTGTCCCTCAGGGCGCTTGACTATCGCGCGTTGATGGACGCCGAACTCGAATTGCTCGGCTTCATTCCGCAACTTGCCACCCAGGCCGGGATCAAGGCTGCAACCTATCAGGACGTGCTGGAGGCCGACATCCGCATGGCGACCCTGTTTGCGAGCCTGCGCAAGTCGGGGCAGTTCTCCGCGAGCCTGTCTTCGGTTCTTGCCGGTATCGAACGACGCCTGTCGGGAACGTCACGCACATTCCGTCTTTCGCAGATTCTCCATATCAAGGATGCGGCGCGTTATCCGCTGACCAGCCCGCTGGCACCGTCGACGCGGATGCGTTTGATGGACATGGTTTCCCTGTCGGCTCTTGCCTCCGGAGGCCGCAACCAGGTCTTGAGCGCCGTAGCGCTCGAAGTTCCGGGCATTGCCTCCGCAAAAGTGGAAATCGCCGTGGGGGAACCCGCGGTTCGAACGCCGCCGGTTGCAATCGGATCCCCGGGCGCGCAGGTCCGGACCGCGCAGGTGCGAATCGGCATCAATGCGGAACTGGAAGGGTTGCTCTCCCTTCTGGGTGTGCGCGTTTCGGTGCCGCTCTATCTTGAGATTGCCAATGCGGAGGCAAGGCTTGCCGAAATCGCCTGCTCGCCACAGTCCCGGCAGGCCGCGTCTGTGGCCGTTGATGCGGTTCCGGGAATCCTGAGCGTTACCATCGGCAATGTTGATCGGGACGCGTTCATCAATTTCGACGATGCCCCGCGTGTTGCCGAGGCCCATTTTGTCGAGGCTCCGGGCTTGCGGATCTCGGGGCGCGCCGAGGTCAATTCCGGCAATGTGACACCGACCCGTCTTCATTTCGGCGCCGACGCCATGCGTGAAGCGCGTGAGCAGACCGTCTCGACGCGCACGCCCCTGACATCGCTCGTAGGCAGCGTCTTTGACAGGGTCGAGCCGAGAATCGAACTTCTCGGGATCAGGACAGGACTCCCGGGGCGCCTTCATGCGACGAGTCTCCGGTCGACGGTTGAACCTCTGGCCAAGAACCTTGACGGGATCCTCTACAATCTTCTTCTCGCGCTCGGAGTGGGCGTCGGAGAAGCCGATGTCGCCGTCACCGGAGCGCGATGCGACGCCGCTGTGCTGGTGATATGAAGAAGTCGGCGCCTGGCGCATCCGCCGGACGCCCTCCCGTTCAGCCATCCTCTTCTGCCATCGCGCGGATGATCCTGCCGGCGCTCCGCGCCTCGAACTCCGATTCGCGCACGAGCACGTCGAAATGCTCGGTCAGTCCGGCAATCTGACGGCTGTCGCGGTAGACCAGGTAGAACTGCCCGACATAGATTGCGGCCAGCAGCCGACCGTAGATCGACACCGGCGCCGAGAACACCTTCTTCGCATCGTAGAAATAGAGCCTCAGCGAGGGGTAAAGGCGTTCGCAGCTCTCCGCCATGAAATCGATCTGTGCGGCCCGCGCCTCGGCCCCCAGCCCCTGCCAGTACCCCTCGCCCCGCACCAGCGAGCGGATCTTGTCGATGGAAACGCAGATCTCGTAATCCGAGCCCGGATTGCGCAGCCAGGCGATCGTCTCGCGCATCGCGCCGCGCGCCTGTTCCGGCGTCTTGCCGCGAAACGCCCCGTATTCCCATTCCAGAACGGCCTCTGTCTTGAGAATGTCCGGCAGTGTCGCCGGCACATGCCGGATCTTGTGCCCTGCCGCCTCCAGGTGCCAGGCGATGATCTGTTCATCGGCCGGCGTGCGCTGCGCGGTCGCCATGCCAAAGCTCGCCGAAAGCACTTCGGCGGCGGGTTCCGGCCGGTCCGAGAGCCCCAGCAGCCAGTCGGCGCTGACCCCGAGCGCGCTCGCACATTCCGCCGCCAGATGCGCGTTCGGCAACCGCACCTCGTCGCCCGACAGCAACTGCGCAATCGTGGAACGGTCGACGCCGGCGGCGCGGGCGAGCGCGCTGCGGCTCATTCCCGCCGTGGCAAGCCGCGCGGCAAGCCGGGTGCGAAACAGGTCTGCGCGTTCATTCTTGTGCATCCGTGAATAATTACATCATTGATTATTTTTATCAACAAACAGGTGTTTATGCAGCGAAGATACAGAATTCCGGCGGATGATGCAGTGCGTTAGAAACGGCCATCTCATCGCGCCGGCGGCATGCCCCGCCGGCCTCCGGCAAACACGCGAGACGGAAAGGCACAGGCGCAACCCCATGGAATCGAATTTGCGAACCATTGTGAAGGCAACGACCTGGCAGCTTCTCGGCCTGCTGACGACCAGCCTGCTGGCCTGGTTCCACACCGGCTCGGTTCTGGGTGCGCTGACCTTCGCCATGTCCTCCGCGGCAACCGGCTTCGCCTTCTTCTTCCTGCACGAGCGGCTATGGGCCCGGGTGAGATGGGGCGCCGGCGGGGAACGGCGGGCCTGAACTTGCGCCTGAATCCGGGCATGATCCCGCGCTGCAAGCCGGGGCTGCCCGGCCGGCGCCCGAACCGGCCTCTCCGGTTGATGCCTCGGCCCGGGACCCTATTCTAACCCTCGTTGTCACCGGCCGTGCCTTGGCGCGGCCGCATCCGAGTGCGTTGGAATTGCGAATTCATGCCTTTTGTTCATCTTCTTCCGATCCGGGGCGCCGCCCTTTTCCTGATCCTGCTTCTGGCTGCCCCGTGTCTGTTCACACCCGGGCCGGCGAATGCCCAGAGCCCGCTTGCAGCCGCATCGCAAACAGGAACATCGGATCCGGCCGCTGAACAGACCGCTGGGGATGCCGTCATCGCGCCATTGCTGGAAGTCCTGAAGGACGATGCCGCACGCCGGGATCTGATCGACGCGCTCGAGAACACCGGGGCCGGAGCGGAAGAGGGAGGGGCCGCTGCAGCCGAGCCCGAAGCCCCCACCACCGTCGCCGCTCAACTGGCGGAGTGGACCAAGGCCGCCATTGACGAGACGCTGGGGATCGCCCGCAAGTTCGCAGCCGACCTGTCGGGGCTTGAAAGCCTGTTTGACGGAAGCAATAACACCGACTGGAGCCGGCTCGCCGCCGAGCTGCTGCCGCTTCTGGCCACCGTGGCAATTGCGGTGGCGCTCTACGCCCTGGCTCGGCGCCTGTTTCGCACCGCTCTCACAGCCGCCGTGGCACGGCTCGCCAGCCGTGGGATCATTGCTGCCGCAGGGCTGGTGGCGCTGCATGTGGTGGCAGAAGTCCTGGCTCTGGCGATCGGCTACTTTGCCGCCGGCGCCCTCGCCGCCACACTGTTCGGCCCGGGCAGCGTGACGATCTACCAGACACTGTTCCTGAATGCGTTTCTCGTCGCGGGCATGACCGCGATCGTCATTCGCACCGTCACCGGCATTGTCAACGGAGACTATCCGCTGCTGCGCCGGACCCCGGCCATGCGCGAGATGCTGCGCCGGCGCGGCATAAGGCTTTCCGGGCTGTTGATTTTCGGCATCGCCTTCCTGGTCCCTGCGACCAACGCGCTGGTCTCCTTCACCGTCGGCCGCAGCGTCAGGGTCGTGATCTACACGCTGGCGGCCCTTTACGCGGTCAAAGCCATTCGCGCGCTTTCCAACCTTCAGCAGGAGGAAGCGAGGAAACCCGTCCATGCCAGACCGGACCCGGAAGAGGACGGCGACGCCGCCGTCGACGAGGCGCTGCCCGAACCGGTGCAGTCGGCGTTCATGCAGATCTGGCCCTGGGTCGCCTACCTCTATGTTGCCGCGAGCTATGTGATCGCGCTCTCGCGTCCCGCCCTGTTCGTCGATTTCGTCGGCGGCGCAACGCTCAAGACCGCGGCTGCGCTCGTGCTTGGCGGTCTGGTGCTGCGCGCCAGCGGTTACCTGTCGACCAAGACCATTCACGCGCCCTCTTTCCTGCCGCTCGACCAGCAGGCCTTTTCTTCGCGGCTGACCTCCTTCGTTCCGATCATGCTGCGCGTTGTCTGGCTGCTGGTCGGGCTTGCCATTCTCGCCGTCGTCCTCGACGCATGGGCAATCGTCGATATCGGCGCCTGGCTCGAAGGCGAGCGCGGGAGCGCACTGGTCGCAGGCCTCACGAGCAGCCTCATCGTCGTGCTGGTCTGCATCCTGGTCTGGGCGGTGGCCTCTTCCTGGATCGACCATCGCATGGAAAACACCCATGGCTCCGCGCTTGTGAGCGCGCGCTACCGCACGCTCTATTCGCTGCTCAAGAACGCATTGACCGTGGCTTTGGTGATTTTCGGCGGCATGATCGCGCTCTCGGAACTCGGCATCGATATCGGCCCGCTTCTGGCCGGCGCCGGCGTGCTCGGCCTCGCGATCGGCTTCGGCGCGCAGAAACTGGTTCAGGACATCATTTCAGGCGTGTTCATACAGCTCGAGAACGCCATGAATGTGGGCGACGTCGTCGGTGCGGGCGGGATCACCGGCGTCGTCGAGCGGCTGACCCTCCGCTCGGTGTCGCTGCGCGACCTTTCCGGCGTCTATCACATCATCCCGTTCAGTTCGGTCGACTCGGTCTCCAACTACATGCGCAATTTCGCCTATCACATCGAGGAGGTGGGCATCGCCTACAAGGAGAGTGTCGAGGACGGCAAGGCCGCCATGCACGAGGCCTTCGACCGGCTGATGGAGTCGACCCACAAGTCCGACATTCTCGAGCCGCTGGAAATGCACGGCGTCACCGGCCTCGGCGACAGCGCGGTGTTGATCCGGGCGCGCATCAAGACAGCGCCCGGCATGCAGTGGGACGTCGGCCGCGCCTACACCGAACTGGTCAAGGAAGTCATGGACGAACGCGGCATCGAGATCCCGTTCCCGCACACCACGCTCTATCTCGGGCGCGACAAGAAGGGGAAGACGGATGAGCTGCCGATCCGGATGGAGAAGGCGGATTCCCCGCACAGCGAAAGTGCACCGGAGACGGACGACAAGGGCTGAGCACAAGAGGTCCGCTTCCTCGCCTTACCCATGGGATCGCCCGGTCGGTTGGCCCGCCGGTTCGACCGGTCGTCCAGTAATTTTGATACGTGTTTCAATCGATACGGCTGTCTCGGCGCGTGCAATCTCGCCTACGCCCGGGGCTCGCGGCCAAACCACTCCAGAAACATGGAGCAGCCAATCCAGCTTCCCGTCAGCAGAGCCAGGCGCGTCTGCCCGTCCGTCGAACCCGGGCCTTCCACCCTGTTCATCAAATACAGCGTCAGATAGACCGACACCCCGAAAAGCAGCCCCGTCACAGCCGCGAATTTCAGCGTATCGGGCAGCGATCGCCGGTATCCGTCCGGCGCCGGATAGCACCGGCCGGCAAACCGGGAGCCGAGCAGAAAGACACAGAACACCAAGCAGATCCCCGCTGCCGGCAAAGCCCCGGCATAGCCCGCAAGAAATGCAGTCAATCCTGTTCCCGCGGCAAATCCGAAGACACAAAGGAGCAGGCAGCGACCGGAACCGCCGCCACGGACACTCTCAATCATCATGTCGCACCTCGCATGAGGTTCGCGCTACGGTATCAGTGAAAAGACTACCATTCTCAACCTTGAATTTCAATTCAGGGTCATTGAACGCTCTCAGAACGGGCGGAAATCTACAGGAAGCTTTGCGGGTCGATGTCCACCTGCACCTGCACCGAACCGCGCGGCTTGGGGCCCTTGCCGAGCATTTCGCGCACGAAGCCCTGCATGTCGTTGCCGCGCGCGCCGTGGACGAGCAGCCGGAAGCGGTGACGGCCGCGAATGAGCGCCAGCGGCGCTTCCGCGGGACCCAGCACCATGATGCCCGTCGATGCCGGTGCGGCCGCGCGCAAGCCCCGCGCATGCGCCTCGGCCTCCGGCCGCGTTGCCGCCGAGACGATCACCGAAGCCAGCCGTCCGAACGGCGGCAGCACCGCCATTCGCCGCTCGTCGGTCTCGCGCTCGTAGAAGGCCTCCGGATCCCCCGATGCAAGGGCCTGCATCACCGGATGCTGGGGCTGGAAGGTCTGGATCAGCCCGTGACTCTCGCGCCCGGACCGCCCGGCGCGGCCGGTGACCTGGGACAGGAGCTGGTAGGTCCGCTCGGCGGCGCGCGGGTCGCCGTTGGACAGCCCGAGATCGGCGTCGACCACGCCGACCAGCGTCATAAGCGGAAAATTGTGCCCCTTGGCCACGAGCTGCGTGCCGATGACGATGTCCGCCTCGCCCTTGGCAATGGCTTCGAGCTCGATTCTGAGCCGCCGCGTGCCGCCCGCCATGTCCGAGGACAGCACGATGACGCGCGCGTCGGGGAAGTGCTTGTCCGCCTCCTCGGCGATGCGCTCGATGCCGGGCCCGCAGGCAACCAGATGATCCAGCGTCCCGCAGGACGGGCAGGCCTGTGGCGTGGGCTCGTTGTGGCCGCAGTGATGGCATTGCAGTTGCGCCCGGAACCGATGCTCGACCAGCCAGCTTGAGCAGTCGGGACATTCGAACCGGTGCCCGCAGACCCGGCACAGCGTCAGCGGCGCATAACCGCGGCGATTGAGAAACAGGAGCGACTGCTCGCCGCGCTCCAGCGTCCCGGCCATCGCTTTCAGAAGCACCGGCGACAGGAAGCCGCCGCGCGCCGGCGCGTGACGCCTCAGGTCGATCAGCCTGAGATCGGGCAATCCCGCATCGGCATAGCGGCCGGACAGAACCAGGTGATTGTAGCGCCCCTGCGCGGCGTTGACCCGGCTTTCGATCGAAGGCGTCGCCGAGGCGAGGATGGCGGGTATGTCCGCCAGCCGGGCGCGGACCACCGCCATGTCGCGGGCATTGTAGAACACCCGGTCCTCCTGCTTGTAGGCCGGGTCGTGTTCCTCGTCGATCACGATCAGCCCGAGATTCGCAAACGGCAGGAACAGCGCCGAGCGCGCGCCTGCAACCACGCTCAGCCGCGATTCGGTCACCTGCCGCCAGACACGCTCGCGCGTCCGGGGCGCCAGCTCCGAATGCCATTCGGCGGGACGCGCGCCGAAGCGGTCGTGAAAGCGGTCCAGGAACGCCGATGTGAGCGAGATTTCCGGCAGCAGGATCAGCACCTGCCGGCCCTGTCGGATGGTTTCGGCGATCGCCTCGAAATAGACCTCGGTCTTGCCGGATCCGGTCACCCCGTCGAGAAGCGTAACCGAGAATCCGCCCTTGGCGACGGTCTCGCGCAGCATCTCCGCCGCCGCCATCTGACCCGCCTCGAGCCGCGCCGGATCATGGTCCGGATCGGGTGCGGCAACCACCGGCGGCGGCGGCAGCTTCACCATCTCGAACACGCCCTGCTCCCTGAGCCCGTCAACGACGCCCGGAGACACGCCCGCAGCATGAGCGAGGCCGCTCTTGGTCCATGCAAGCCCGTCGCCCGCATGTTCCAATACCCGTTGGCGCGCGGCCGTCATCCGCTCGGGCCGCTGGCCGGTCAGCTTCATCGCATCGATCAACGGTTCGGGATCAAAGGCCGCCGGCGCCCGCAAGGCCATGCGCGCGACCAGCCCGGGCGGCGACAGCGTGTAGGCCGAAACCCAGTCGATGAAACGCCGCATCGCCTCGCCGATCGGCGGGCAGTCGAAGATCTGTTCGACCTCGCGCAGCTTGTCCGGGTTGATCCGATCCGCCTCGCCGTCCCAGACCACGCCCGCCACGAGCCGCGGCCCCAGGGGCACCTGCACGATCTGTCCGGGAACCGCCTCCGCTCCGTCCGGCAGCGCGTAGGAATAGGCCCGTTCCGCCGGCATCGGCAGAAGCACGGGCACCACCCTCCGCGGGAACAGTCCGCCTTCGATTTGTCGCGAATCTTTGGTCATGTGGCGTGACCTTGCCCCCGCTTTGGGCTAAAGGGAACCCGGATTTGTTCACACACGCCGCGGATGACCCCGCCGGCGCGAGTTTGGAGGCTCAAATGAAATTCTTTGTCGACACCGCCGACGTGAGCGAGATTCGCGAACTCAACGAACTGGGGCTGATCGACGGCGTCACCACCAACCCGTCGCTGATCATGAAATCCGGACGGGATATCCGCGAGGTCACCAAGGAGATCTGCGATATCGTCGACGGACCCGTCTCCGCCGAGGTTGCGGCCACTGATTACGACACGATCATGAAGGAAGCAGCGGTTCTGGCCAAGATCGCCGACAACATCTGCATCAAGCTGCCGCTGACGCTCGACGGCCTCAAGGCCTGCCGCGCGCTGACCTCGGACGGCCACCAGACCAATGTCACCCTGTGCTTCTCGGCCAACCAGGCGCTGCTTGCGGCCAAGGCCGGCGCCACCTTCATCTCGCCCTTCATCGGCCGTCTCGACGACATGGGCATCGACGGCATGGACCTGATCCGCGAAATCCGCCAGATCTACGACAATTACGGCTTCGAAACCGAAATCCTCGCCGCCTCGATCCGCACGGTCAACCACGTCAAGGAAGCGGCCCTCATCGGCGCCGACGTGGCGACGATTCCCGCCTCGACGATCAAGGCGCTGGTCAAGCATCCGCTGACCGACAAGGGTCTCGATGCGTTCCTCGCCGACTGGAAAAAAACCGGCCAGACCATCGCCTGATCCTCTTTTCGCCGATGCGAAAATCATGATGACGGCCCGGTTGATCCGGGCCGTCTCTTGTTCGGGCGCAAGCCAGGGCAACCAACCCGGAATTGACAGCGGAGCGAAACCCGATCTAACCTCGGCCCGGCCTCGTGGCGGGGCCGCCGGTCCGCGGAAAGATCGACACGCCACCCGACGCATGGCGCAGATGCGCCCGAACCATCCGATTCCCGCTCGATCCGGAGATGCGGACACTGGACGACAACCGAGTCCGGGGGTCCCATGACCGAAGAAACGCGCCAGGCGCAACCCTTTCCGCTGCTCAGTGATACCGACCTGTCGCTCGATCTCGGGCGTCAGCGCCACTTGGCAAAAAAGCTCCGCGACGGAATTCGCGCCGGCGAGCCCGAGGCGCTTCGACGTCTGGCCGCACGGCATCCGCGCGCCGCCCGATTGCAGAACGCAAACATCAAACTGACCGACGCGCAACTCGTCGTTGCCCGCGAGGCAGGTCTTCCAAGCTGGCCGGCGCTCAAGGCTCATGTCGAAGAGATCGAAGCCGCCCGCGCCGCCATTGAGGAGGGTGGGCGCGCGCCGGACGATGACGTCAGCACCCTGCACATCCGCTGCGGCAACGACATCGAACAGGCGCTGACGCGCGCAGGCTTCAGGGGCGATTTCCTGATGGTTGCCGACCCGGTCTGCCAGGGACCGGTTTCGGACCGTGACAATGCACCGGCCGAACGGGCCCGCTTCATTGCCAGCGAATATCCCGGCGAAGACGAAGCCGATACGCTTGGAAGGCTGCGCACCGAAGACGACCGATTGCAGGCCGCCGGTTCCTATGGGCGGATCGTGCTCTGGTTCGAGCACGACCCCTTCGACCAGCTCATTTTGGCAAAAATCCTTACCCGGCTCAGGAACACCAAGGCTGCGCGGCGAAAGGTCGAGATCGTGACCCTTGACCGCTTCCCGGGCATTCCGAAATTCATCGGCATCGGGCAATTGTCTCCCGCAGCGCTCCGCCAGCTCTACGGCAGGCGCCAGGCCGTTTCAGACGCCGGCTACGATCTCGCGGCCAGGGTCTGGAGCGGGTTGTGCGCGCCAACGCCCCTGGCGCTGCAGGGACTTTCGTCCGCGCCCGGGGCGGCGCTGCCCTACATGTCTGCCGCGATTGCCCGCTATCTCGCCGAACTGCCGGACCTCGTCAACGGCTTGTCCTTCACGGAAAACGCGATCCTGGAAATCCTGCATGCGGGCCCGTTGCCCTGGGGCAGGGTCTTTGGCCGCTTCATGCGCGAGATCGACCCGCTGCCCTATCATGGCGACCTGATGTTTCTGGGCACGATGCTCCGCCTGCGCGACGCCCGCGACCCGGCGCTGACGAGCACGCCCGGCGACCTCACCGAAGCGGATTGGGGCAAAGCCGTCTTCAACCTGACGCCCACGGGCCGGAAAATCCTTGAGGGTGGCGCCAACTGGAGGGACTGCGGCCCGCGTCCGCGTCAGCATGGCGGGGTCGAGTGCTTCACGGGAGAAGACTGGCGCTGGGATGCCACAAACCGGCGACCGCTCGCGCTCGGAGCAAGACCCTGAAAAAACGCCGTCTGAGCCCTGTAGCTCAGTCCACCTGGCACTGGCTCCAGCCCTCGGGCGCGGGTGCGAACCGGCGGTCCGGGTTTTCAGCCAGGGCGTGCACGGTGTGATACTCGAGCGCCTTCACGGCTTCCGCGGGATCGCTGTCGAGCGCCTCCGGCATGATCGGATCGCCGACCGTGAAACGAAAGGTCTGACCCTTCTTGTTGAGCAGCTCGTGAAACACGGTCATGTCCCTGAGCTCGGTGGAGTGCTTCGACAGCCAGTAGAACAGGCCCGAGTTCCGGGCGGAAATGTTGACCGGCACGATCGGCAGGTCGTGCCGCCGCGCCAGCGTCACCGCCGACACCTTCCAGGGCCGCTCGGTCAGCCGTCCCTTGTGCCAGAAGGCGATCCGGCCCGATGGAAAAAGCACCGTCGCCTTGCCGTCCTGAACGGCCTGGTTGGTCAGTTGCAGGGTCTCGCGGGTCTTGTCGCGGCTCTTGAAATCCTCACGCCATTCAACCGGAATGATCACCTCGTTGAGACGCTGGTTGACCCGCACCGCATCGCGGTTGGCGAAAAACATCATGTCGGGGCGGCTGCGGCTGAGAAAATCGAACATCGCCACACCGTCCGCCATGCCCGTCGGATGGTTGGAAACGAGCAGAAAGCCGCCCTTGGCCGGGATGCGGTCTTCGCCGCGGGACTGGATATCGAGCCTGAGAATGCTGCTGAGATATTCGAAGGCCTGCTGGCCCGACATCGGCGCGATGTCGTCGGCCATCCGCACGGCGGCGCTGTAATTCAGGGTCGCATAGATGATCGGCCGCATCAGCGGCCAGGCCGGATGCTGAACCAGGCGTCCGCCACGTTCGGCGATCAGCCTGTCGATCACGTGACCGGGGCGGCCGTGGGTGAGCACGTGCAAACGGTCCGAGATATCCGCCACATTCGCCATGGAATCGACCCTTTTCAAACCCGCTGTCCATCACCCCTATGGCAAGCGATTGTGATGCCGTGATGACATCCAGCCAGCCATTGTTTACTCCCCGCTAAGCCGACAATGCAATAGTCGAACCCGGGTTCCAAGCCGCATTGCGGCGGCGATGAATGGGAAAGACATGGAAAATCCGCTGGTTATCGCAACTCCGGAAGTTCTGCGGGAACAGCAGCGATGGCTCGCCCGGCTTGTGGGGGAGCGCCGTCTGGCGGACAGGACCGCGCAGGCCTACGCGCGCGACCTGCGCCAGTTTCTAAGCTTCCTGACCAACCATCTCGGCGGTCCGCCGCGAATCGCCGACCTTGCCGATTTGAGGCCGCTCGACCTGCGCGCCTTCATGGCGGATCGCAGACGCGAGGGCGCCGGCGCCCGCACGCTCGGCCGCGGGCTTGCGGGCATTCGCTCCTTCCTGCGCCATCTTGAGCGCGAAGGTCTTGCCAATGCCGCCGGAGCGGCTGCCACACGTGCCCCGAAACAGCCGAAGTCGCTGCCCAAGCCGCTGAGCGCACGTGACGCCGGCCGGGTGGTCGACGCCGACATGCAGCTATCGGAGGAACCCTGGATCGCCGCCCGCGATGCGGCGGTTCTCACACTGCTCTATGGCTGCGGCCTGCGCATTTCCGAAGCTCTCTCGCTGACCCGGAATGATCTTCCCCGCGGTGGCGAAACGCTCAGGATCACCGGCAAGGGCGGCAAGACGCGGATCGTACCGCTGCTTCCGGTCGCGGCCCGCGCGGTCGAGGAATACCTGAAGCTCTGCCCCTATGCGCCGGCGGCGGATGCTCCGATGTTTCGCGGCGCGCGGGGCGGGCCGTTGCAGCCGGCCATCGTGCAAAAGGCAATGCGGGCCCTGCGCTCGGCGCTCGATCTTCCCGATTCGGCGACGCCCCACGCGCTCAGGCATTCCTTCGCCACCCACCTGCTTGCCGGCGGCGGAGACCTGCGCACCATCCAGGAACTGCTCGGCCACGCCAGCCTCTCCACCACCCAGGTCTATACCGGCGTCGATTCGAGCCGGCTTCTCGATATCTACGACCGCGCCCATCCGCGCGCGTAGCTTTCATCAACACCTGCAACATCGAACACCTGTAAGAAGTCTGCCAAACCCGTTGCAACGGCAGCGATGCTCTGCTTCAAGGGACACCGGAACGGGGCTCGGGGTTCGCGCGGCAACCGTCCGAAAGGGTATGCCGATGTCCGTTGTCGAGATTGCCACGTGGATCCTGCGCCTTGCCCTCGCGTCGGCGGCAATCTATCTGGCGATCGCCACAGCGCTGGTGCTGTCGCAGTTCCCCTCGCCGCCACCTGCCGGCAAGACCCTGGATTTCTCCGCGCTCTCCGGCCGGGCCGGCAACGCGGAGGGATCGGGAGCCGAGGCAGCGCCGTTGCAATTCTACCAGGCCCGCGATGGAGCGCGGCTGGGATTTCGCCGCTACGAGGCCGCCGCCGACACCACCATCGAGGGCCCGGGAGAGTCGGCCGCCGCGCCCCTTCTGGTGTTCATTCACGGTTCGGGCTGGCATGGCGCCGCCTATGACGGATTGGCCCGGCGGCTGGCCGCCACGGGAAAACTCACCGTTCTGCTGCCGGATCTCAGGGGCCACGGCCCGACCCCCCGGACCCGCGGAGACATTGCCTATATCGGCCAGTTCGAGGACGACATTGCCGATCTGGTCGCCCTTCAGCGCAAGGCCGGCCAGAAACTGCTCATCGGCGGCCATTCGAGCGGCGGCGGCCTTGCGGTTCGTTATGCCGGCGGCGATCACGGCGCCGGTCTCGATGGCGCTGTCCTCGTAGCCCCTTTCCTGAAGCATGATTCCCCGGCCATGCGCCCCGGTTCAGGCGGCTGGGCAAACCCGTTGACCCGGCGGATCATCGGCCTGAGCATGCTCAATGCGGTCGGTATAACCGCTCTCAACAACATGACCGCAATCCAGTTCCGGTTTCCGCAACACGTCCTCGAGGGGCCGCAAGGCTCTTCTGCCACACCCGCCTACTCGTTCCGGCTCAACACCTCGTTTGCGCCGCGCGCCGATTTCCTGGCCGATATTGCCGCTCTGCCGCCATTTCTCCTGATCGCGGGCAGGGACGACGAAGCCTTCATTCCGGAGGCCTATGAACCGACAATGCATCCGGTCAACCCGAAGGGCCGTTACCTGCTGGTCGAGGACCGCTCCCATCTCGGCATCATCGATGCCCCCGAAACGGCATCCGGCATCCTGGCGTTCGTGGAGACGGGGCTGCGCTGAACGGCGGCCAAGGGGCGGCGGCGACGTCAGAGAGGCTCGAAGCGGGCGTGAAGCCGGAGATCGGGCTGTCCCCGCGTTAACGCCGCATTTACCATCAGCCAAAAGCCCTGAACGAAAGTTAACCACTTCGTGGCGGGGAGGCCGCTAGACTCGGGACGGATACCGAACCGAGTGCCAGCCACGGGATTTGTCATGCGTCAATCGCCCCACCATCCGCCGCTGACGGCCATCTGGTCGCGACTGCCCCGGCTGGTTCTGTTTGTTGCCGCCTCGTTGCCGCTCATGCTTCTGGCCATGCTTGCGATCGGCCTTGCCGCCGGGTCCGCGAAGGCCGGGGCCGAGGCTGGGCGGTCGTCCGCTGAAACGGCCGGCATTGTCTGCGCCGGAGAGAACCTGACCGGGAAGCTGAGCGCGACCGACCCGGAGGCGCTGGCCAGGGCCCGCGCGGAAGCGGCGGCTGTTCCCAACGGCAAGGGCCGGCTTTGGAAGATCGAGAAGCCCGGTGTCGCCCCTTCCTGGCTGTTCGGCACCATGCACGTCACCGACCCCCGGGTCGTCGCCATGCCCGATGCCGCACGCGACGCTTTTGAAACTGCGGACACCGTCGTCATTGAGACCATCGACATTCTGGATCCGGCAAAGGCGCAGGCGGCGCTGATGTCGCGACCGGAGCTCACGATGTTCACAGATGGCAACACGCTGGTGTCCTTTCTCGATGAGGAGGACGCGCGGCTTGTCGAGGAGGAGCTTGCCCGGCGCGGCATTCCGCTGGCGCTGGTCTCGCGCATGAAGCCGTGGATGATTGCCGGAATGCTGGCCATGCCGGCCTGCGAACTGGAACGGAAGAACGAGGGCGCGCCCTTTCTCGACATCAGGATCGCCGGCGACGCGGAGGCTGCGGGCAAGACCCTGCTCGGTCTCGAGAGCATCGGCGAGCAGATGACGGCGATGGCCGACCTGCCGATCGAGTTTCACGTGCGCGGACTGGTCGAGACCATACGGCTGGCCGACCTGATGCCCGACATCATGGCGACCATGACCGAACTCTATCTCGAAGGCGAAATCGCCCTTATCATGCCGATCATCATGGCTGCGGGTCCGGAAAACGGCGAGGGCGACACGGACGGCTACGCGCAGTTCGAGGAGCGTATCGTGCTGATGCGCAACCGCGTGATGGCCGAACGCGCCGCGCCCATTTTCGCCGATGGCAACGCCTTCATCGCGGTCGGAGCACTTCACCTTCCCGGTGAGGAAGGTCTTGTCTCGCTGTTGCGCGACGCCGGATACACGGTCTCTGCAGTTCGGTAACAGAATGTGACACCCCGCGGCCCCGCCCCGCCGGAACCGATATGCGGGGATCGGCGTTTTCAGACCATAGCAGACAAGGAGATCTGAAATGGCTGACTACTACACCGACAACCGCATCGATCCCGCCCGCCCCAGCGATGATGGCCGCCGTGCAGGCCCTGCCCGCAGCGCCAATGCCGTAAGGTCGGGCAACGCAACCGGACCGCTTGCCGCGATCGTCATCCTGATCGTTCTCGGCCTTGCAGGTTTCGCGCTCTGGACCTCCGGGCCGGAAACCGCGAACACCGCTGCACCGGAAGGCGCAGCGATCGAGCAGGCCACCCCGCCGGTCACGACCGAGCCGGCAATTGAAACGCCTGCGGTCGGCGTGCCGACGGAACCCGCAGCGCAGAACGCCGCACCGGCCACCGACGGCTGACAACCCATCCTCACCGAACCTCGCCGCTGCCGGCCGCCCGGAATGGAACCGGGCGGCCGGCTTTCGCATTGTTTTGAGAGGAAGGAGATTCGCGATGACTGATCCCGTTCGCACGGAATACGTCAGGGATGATGGCCCGCCGGACGCAGGCGATCAGAACGCACTCAACGAACATGTCCGGAATACCGAAAATTCCGAGACACGCCGCAACCGCGGAATATTGACCGCTGCAGGCCTTGCGGTCGTCGTTGCACTGGCGGGCTTCGTCCTGTGGGTGTCGCAGGACGGAGACCCGAGCGATTCCACCGGCAACATCAATATCGAGGCAACCGTGATGGACAATGTCCAGGAGCCGGTCCCCGCCGCACCCGTGGAACAACCGCCCGTCGACTGAACCGCAAGGGGCAGCCGGCCATTGGCCGGCCGTCCGGTTCACTCAAAAAAAGACGTCCTCAGATGTGCAGCGGCTTCGCGAAAGTCGCAAGAGCCGCCTCGCGCACCGCCTCCGACATGGTCGGATGCGCGTGGCAGGTGCGGCCGAGATCTTCCGAAGACCCTCCGAACTCCATCAGCACCGCCAATTCGTGAATCATCTCGCCGGCGCCGAAGCCGACAATATGGGCGCCCAGAACCCGGTCGGTTTCCGCATCCGCGAGAATCTTGACGAAGCCGTCGGACGCCTGCATGGCCCGCGCGCGGCCATTGGCCGAGAACGGGAACTTTCCGGCCTTGTACTTGACGCCATCCGCCTTGAGTTCTTCCTCGGTCTTGCCTACGGCCGCGACTTCCGGCTGGGTGTAGACCACACTCGGGATCACGTCGTAATTCACGTGTCCCGCCTGGCCGGCCATGATTTCCGCCAGCGCCACGCCCTCGTCTTCGGCCTTGTGCGCGAGCATTGGCCCGGCGATCACGTCGCCGATGGCGTAAACACCCGGCACGTTCGTCTGGTAGTGATGGTCGGTGCGCACCCGACCGCGCTCGTCGAGCACGACCCCGGCATCCTCGAGCCCCAGGCCCTCGGTATAGGGCTTGCGGCCGGTGGCGATCAGCACCACGTCGGCTTCCAGCGTCTCGGCATCGCCGCCCTTGACCGGCTCGAAGCTGACCTTGGCGCCCTTGCCCGCGGTCTCCACCCCGGTCACCTTCTGACCGAGCTTGAACTCCATGCCCTGCTTGGCGAGAATGCGCTGGAACTGCTTGGCCACATCCGCGTCCATTCCGCCCAGAATGCTGTCGAGATACTCGACCACGGTCACCTTGGCGCCGAGCCTCGACCAGACCGATCCCATTTCAAGCCCGATCACGCCACCGCCGACCACGACCATGTGCTCGGGAACCTTCTCCAGCGCGATGCCGCCGGTGGACGAGACGATCACCTTCTCGTCGATCTCGACGTCGACGCCGGGAATGCCGGCCACGTCGGATCCGGTGGCGATCACCACGTTCCTGGCCTCGAGCTCGGTCTCCTTGCCTTCGGCGTCCGTGACCGAGACCTTGCCCTCGCCCAGAAGCTTGCCGGTGCCGATGAAGCTTTCGATCTTGTTCTTCTTGAACAGATAGGCCACGCCCTCGACGTTGGATTTGACCACCGAATCCTTGTGCTCCATCATCTTGCCGAGATTGAGCTTTGTCTTGCCTGTCTCCACGCCGAGGCTTTCCATGCCGTGGCTTGCATGGGCGAAAACCTCCGACGCATGCAGCAGCGCCTTGGAGGGGATGCAGCCGATGTTCAGGCAGGTGCCGCCGAACGTCGCGCGCTTTTCCACCACAGCCACTTTCAGTCCCAGCTGTGCGGCCTTGATGGCGCAGACATAGCCTCCGGGGCCCGATCCGATAACGATGACGTCGTAGCTCATGGTTCTTCCTTTCGCTTGCAGGCCTGGGAAACGATCCCGTCCCTGTTCGATTTCGTCCCGGACGCGGCGGGCTTTCCTGTCCGCACGTCTGTTGATTGTCTATCGCCCGCCCGAAACGTCGAGATGAGCGCCTGTCACATAACTCGCCTTCTCGGAGAGGAGGTAGACCACCGCATCGGCAATCTCTCCCGGTTCTCCGATCCGCTTCATCGGCACCGAAGGGCGAACCCGTTCGGGTCGGTCCGGCTGGCCGCCGGCCGCGTGAATCTCCGTATAGGTGGTTCCCGGCCGCACCGCGTTCACCCGTATTCCCTCTTCCGCAACCTCCAGCGCCAAACCGCGGGTGAAGGTGTCGACCGCAGCCTTCGAAGCGGCATAATCGACATATTCATTGGCGCTGCCAAGCCGTGCGGCTGCCGAAGAGATGTTGACAATGCTCCCGCCCTTTCCGCCGAACCGGGTCGACATGCGCCTGACCGCCTCGCGCGAGCAAAGAATGAGGCCGGTCACGTTGACGCGCATTGTGCGCTCGATCCGCGCCGCGTCGAAATCCTCGACCCGGGCCTTGTCTCCGAGCACACCGGCATTGTTGACCAATCCGCCAATCCGGCCCCAGCGATCGTCGATCGCCTTGTAGATTGCAAGAATGTCGTCTTCCGAGCCGAGATCGCCCTTGACCGCAAAGGCTTCGCCACCCTCTGCCTCAATGTCCGCGACAACCTGTTCGGCGGCCTCGCGGTTCGACAGGTAGTTGATGGCAACCCGCCATCCGTCAGCGGCCGCCTTGCGGGCGGTGGCCGCCCCGATGCCGCGCGACGCGCCGGTCACGAGAAGCGTGCGCCCACCGTTCATTCCTGGCACCCCGAAATCTCGAAGAGTTCGGCCGGCCGCTCTGCCGGTCCCGCTCCGTCAAACTGCGGATTGTCCCAGAGGGCGGAAGCCAGGCCGGGCAGGAACACGGTTTGTGCGGCGTCGTCCCCGGTGTCCGGCAGACCCGCAACGCCTGAATCCCGGTCGAGCGTGTAAACGGCGCCCTGATAGACAAGGCAGGCCGCAAGCTCTTGGCCCGTGACGTCGCCTTCAGGGCAATTGAGCGGCAGCATCGCCACCGCCCGGTCGAGCCTGTCATCGTGGGAGAGATAGATGGTGACCGGTTCAACTCCGGCAAAGAGCAGCCGCATCTCGGACAGCATGCCCGCGCCGCCGCCGGTGAACTCCAGGGCCCCGATTCCGTCGGCGCCCCGGTAGACGGCCAGTTCCTGCGGACAGGCCGCGACTGCCGCCGTCGCCGCTCCCGCAAGGAACGGCAACGTCAGGACAAGTCTCGCAGCCTTCCGGGCTATGGCCATAAGGCCGGCTCCTTACAGATCGAGAACCAGGCGCTCGGGATCTTCCAGGCTGTCCTTGACCCGGACCAGGAAGGTCACGGCTTCCTTGCCGTCGACGATCCGGTGATCGTAGGAGAGCGCCAGATACATCATCGGACGGATCACCACCTGACCGCCCTCGGCCATCGGCCGTTCCTGGATCTTGTGCATCCCGAGGATGCCCGACTGCGGCGAGTTGAGGATCGGCGAGGACATCAGCGAGCCGTAGACGCCGCCATTGGAGATGGTGAAGGTGCCGCCCTGCATGTCGGCCATCGACAGCTCGCCGTCACGCGCCGCCCGGCCAAGCCGTCCGATTTCCTTCTCGATCCCGGCGATGGACATCTGGTCGGCATCGCGCACCACCGGCACCACGAGGCCCTTGTCGGTGCCGACGGCCACGCCGACATGACAGAAGTTCTTGTAGATGATCTCGTTGCCGTCGATCTCCGCATTGACGGCCGGGATCTCCTTGAGCGCGTGGGTGACCGCCTTGGTGAAGAAGCCCATGAAGCCGAGCTTCACGCCGTGCTTCTTCTCGAACAGATCCTTGTAGCGCTTGCGCAGATCCATCACCGCGCTCATGTCCACCTCGTTGTAGGTGGTTAGCATCGCGGCGGTGTTCTGGGCTTCCTTGAGGCGGCGCGCGATGGTCTGGCGCAGACGGGTCATCTTGACCCGCTCCTCGCGCGGTGCGTCCTCCTCGGAGGAGGCCGGCCGTGCGGCGGCAGGCGCAGTCGTCTGCGACTTGCCGCCGGAACCGCCCTTGCCGATGGCGTCGAGCACATCGCCCTTGAGCACCTGGCCGCGTTTGCCGGAGCCGTCGACGTCGCCGGCGTCCATCTTGTTTTCGGTCATCAGCTTCTGTGCGGACGGCGAAGCCGGCATGTCGGAGCCGGATGACTTTTCCTTCGGCGCCTCGGCCTTTTCAGACTTGGCTTCCGACTTGTCGGCAGCTTTCTCTGCAGGCTTGGAGTCCTGCTTGGCGGGAGCCGCGCCCTCGCCTTCCTCGATCTGGGCCAGAAGGGCATTGACCTCGACGGTCTCGCCGTCCTTGGCAAGGATTTCGCTGAGTGTGCCGGCAACCGGAGACGGAACCTCGATCGAAACCTTGTCGGTTTCGAGCTCCACCAGCGGTTCATCCACCTTCACGGTGTCGCCGGCCTTCTTCAACCAGGTGCCGATGGTGGCTTCGCTGACGGATTCGCCAAGGGTCGGGACGCGGACTTCAGTAGCCATGATTTTGTTTCCGTTCTTTTCAGTCAGACAGGGCGCGGGGACATGCGATTGGTGTTGAACTTGGCTCCGGGCGGCCTCAGCCGCCCAGTGCATCCTCAAGGAAGGCTTCGAGCTGCGCAAGGTGGCGCGACATCAGGCCGGTGGCCGTCGACGCCGAGGCCGGGCGACCGGTGTAGCGCACGCGCTGGTACTTGGCGTCGATATGGGCCAGCACCCATTCGAGATAGGGATCGATGAACGACCAGGCGCCCATGTTCTTGGGTTCCTCCTGGCACCACACCATCTCGGCGTTGCGGAAGCGCGACAATTCGTTGATCAAGGCCTTGGCCGGGAACGGATAAAGCTGCTCCAGCCTGAGCAGGTAGATGTCGTCGATGCCGCGCTTCTCGCGCTCCTCGTAGAGGTCGAAATAGACCTTGCCCGAGCACATCACGACCCGGCGGATCTTGTTGTCCTTGACCAGCTTGATCTGCTCGTTCTTCAGCACCTCGGCATCGTCCCACAGCAACCTGTGGAAAGACGTGTCGCCCGACATTTCGTTGAGTGTCGAGACGGCGCGCTTGTTCCGGAGAAGGGATTTCGGCGTCATCATGATCAGCGGCTTGCGGAAATCGCGATGCATCTGCCGGCGCAGAATGTGGAAGTAGTTTGCCGGCGTGGTGCAGTTGGCGACCTGCATGTTGTCTTCCGCGCACATCTGCAGGAAGCGCTCGAGGCGGGCGGAGGAATGCTCCGGACCCTGGCCCTCATAGCCGTGCGGCAGCAGGCAGACCAGGCCCGACATTCTGAGCCACTTGCGTTCGCCCGAGGAAATGAACTGGTCGAACAGCACCTGCGCGCCATTGGCGAAATCGCCGAACTGGGCTTCCCACAGCGTCAGCGCGTTGGGGCGCGCCAGCGAATAGCCGTATTCGAACCCGAGCACCGCCTCTTCCGACAGCATCGAGTTGATCACCTCGTAGCGTGCCTGGTTGGGCGCGATATTGGCCAGCGGGATATAGCGGTCCTCGGTCTCCTGGTCGTAAAGCACCGAATGGCGCTGCGAGAACGTGCCGCGTTCGACGTCCTGACCCGAAAGCCGGATCTTGGTGCCCTCGTGCACCAGCGTCCCGAAGGCCAGCGCCTCGCCCATGGCCCAGTCGATGCCCTCTCCGGTCTCGATCATCTTGGCCCGGCTGTCCATGAAGCGCTGGATGGTGCGGTGGGCCTTGAAGTCCTTCGGAACTTCGGCCAGTTTCTTGCCGATTTCACGCAGCGTCTTGAGCGGCACGCCGGTCTTGCCGCGGCGCTGCTCATCCTTGTTGTCGGCGGTCCTGAGGCCGGACCATTGACCGTCCAGCCAGTCCGCCTTGTTCGGCTTGTAGCTCTGGCCGATGTCGAACTCGCTTTCCAGATTGGCGCGCCAGTCCGCCTTCATCTTCTCGAATTCGCCGTCGGAGATCACGCCTTCCTCGATCAGACGGCGCGCATACAGCGTCACCGTGGTCTCGTGGCTGCGGATCTTCTTGTACATCTTCGGCTGGGTGAACGCCGGTTCGTCGCCCTCGTTGTGGCCGAAGCGGCGGTAGCAGAACATGTCGATGACCACCGGCTTGTGGAAGGTCATGCGGAATTCGGTCGCCACCTTGGCGGCGTAGACCACCGCCTCCGGATCGTCGCCATTGACGTGGAAGATGGGCGCCTCGATCATCTTCGCCACATCCGAAGGATAGGGCGAGGAGCGCGAGAACCCGGGATTCGTGGTAAAGCCGATCTGGTTGTTGATGATGAAATGCACCGTGCCGGCGACCCGGTGACCGCGCAGGCCGGAAAGGCCCAGAATTTCGGCCACAACGCCCTGTCCGGCAAAGGCCGCATCGCCGTGCAGCAGCAGCGGCATCACCTTGACCCGCTCCTTCAGCGGAATGATGTCGCCCTCGAATTCGGTCGCGATCAGGTCCTGCTTGGCGCGCGCCTTGCCCATCACCACCGGATTGACGATTTCCAGGTGCGACGGGTTGGCGGTCAGCGACAGGTGGACCTTGTTGCTGTCGAATTCGCGGTCGGACGAAGCGCCGAGATGGTACTTGACGTCGCCCGAGCCCTCGACATCGTCAGGCTTGAAGGAACCGCCCTTGAACTCGTGGAACACCGCGCGATGCGGCTTGCCCATCACCTGGGTCAGCACGTTGAGACGGCCGCGGTGGGCCATGCCGAAGACGATCTCCTTGAGCCCCATGTTTCCGCCGCGCTTGATGATCTGTTCCAGCGCCGGGATCAGCGATTCGCCGCCATCGAGGCCGAAGCGCTTGGTGCCCTTGTACTTGACGTCGATGAACTGTTCGAAGCCTTCGGCCTCGATCAGCTTCTGCAGGATCGCCTTCTTGCCGTTCTCGGTGAACTCGACGCCCTTGTCCGGCCCTTCGATACGCTCCTGGATCCAGGACTTCTCCTCCGGATTGGAGATGTGCATGAACTCCACGCCGAGCGTCGAGCAATAGGTGCGCCTGAGAATGTCGAGCATCTGGCGAACGGTCGCGTATTCGAGACCCAGCACGTGATCGATGTAGATCGGCCGGTCGTAATCGGCCTCGGTAAACCCGTAGGCTTCCGGCGAAAGCTCGTTGTAGTCGTTGTCGGCCTGCTGACCGAGGCCCAGCGGGTCGAGGTTGGCGTGCAGGTGGCCGCGCATGCGGAAGGCGCGAATCATCATGATTGCGCGCACCGAATCCCGGGTCGCAAGCTCGATCGAGGCGGTATCGACGGGCTTTCCGGCGGCCTTGGCCTTGCCGTTGAGTTTTTCGCCCATCGCCTTTTCGACAGCGCTCCAGTCGCCATCCAGCGCCGAGACAAGCTCGCCATTGGCGGGCACCGGCCAGTTCGCCTGTTTCCACGAGGCGCCTGCGGCGGACTTGCGAACCTGGTCCGGATCGTCCTTCAATTCCGAGAAGAACGCCTGCCATTCGTCGGGTACGCTCGCCGGATCATCCTGGTAGCGCGCATACATCTGTTCGATGTAGGGCGCGTTTCCGCCATACAGGAACGAGGTCTGCGCCATGATGTCGTTGGCTTCGTCGTTGCGTGCCATGGTTTTCACCTTTATCGCCGGGCCTCGTTGGCGGCCCTTTCCCTAGACTTCGAGACTTGTGCGACACTCACGCCGCGGCAAGCCTGCCCAACCCGAGCCCCAGCGCTGCCGTGTCGCTGAAGACCTGATACCTTGTGATCCTGCCGTCCTGAATCGTGAACATGTTGACTGTTTCGGTGCGCACCTTGCACCCCGTCGCCCTGACCGTCCACTCGCCCCTGAGCACCGTGACAACGGTGTCGCCGGTGACATGAACCTCCAGCGGTTCGACGGCGTCGATGACCAGATGTTCGCCCACTGTGGCAACGAACCTCTCGAAGCCGTCGAACCCGCGCCAGTCCCCGGCCCAGGGCAGAAGCCCTTCGGGCGCCGGGTAATGGACTTCGATGTCGTCGGCGACGACGCCGCGCAGACCCGCCCTGTCGCCCGCCTTCAGCGCGGCGTAGTAGCGGTCCAGCGTTTCGCGCACGGCGTCGCTCATCGGTGCAGCCTTCGCGTTTGCCCGCGGGCCTCAGCCCTTGAGCACTTCAACCAGCGTCGCGCCAAGGCGCGCCGGTGATGGCGACACCTTGATGCCTGCGGCCTCCATGGCCTTGATCTTGTCCTCGGCGCCGCCCTTGCCGCCCGAGATCACCGCGCCGGCATGGCCCATGGTGCGGCCGGGAGGCGCGGTGCGGCCGGCAATGAAGCCCGCCATCGGTTTCTTGCGGCCCTTCCTGGCCTGCTCGATCAGCCACTCGGCCGCGTCTTCCTCGGCCGAACCGCCGATTTCGCCGATCATAATGATCGATTCGGTTTCAGGATCGTCGAGATAGAGATCGAGAATGTCGATGAACTCGGTGCCCTTGACCGGGTCGCCGCCGATGCCGACGGCGCTCGACTGGCCCAGCCCCTCATTGGTGGTCTGGAACACCGCTTCATAGGTCAGCGTGCCCGAGCGCGACAGGATGCCCACCGAGCCCTTCTTGAAGATGTTGCCGGGCATGATCCCGATCTTGCATTCGTCCGGCGTCATGACGCCCGGACAGTTCGGGCCGATGAGCCGCGACTTCGACTTGTCGAGCACCGCCTTGGCGCGGATCATGTCGGAGACCGGGATGCCCTCGGTGATGCAGACAATCAGTTCGATCCCGGCCTCGACGGCTTCGATGATCGCGGCCGCGGCGCCTGCCGGCGGGACGTAGATCACCGAGGCGTTTGCGCCGGTTTCGGCCTTGCCTTCGGCCACGGAAGCGAAGATCGGCAGCTTCTCGCCGCCGGAGCCTTCCCAGGTGGTGCCGCCCTTCTTCGGATGGATGCCGCCGACCATCTGCGTGCCGTGATAGGCAAGCGCCTGCTCGGTGTGAAAGGTTCCGGTCTTGCCGGTGAGCCCCTGAACCAGGACCTTGGTGTCTTTGTTGATCAGAATGGACATATCATCAGCCTTGTAAGTCTATGCGAGAAAATCTTCGAGGAAAGGGTTGCAGGCGCGGACGCTTCCGTAAGTCTGTCCGTGGTTGAGGTCTTCGGTGTAGACGATCTCCAGATCGGCGCGCTCTGCCGCCACGAGGATGAGCCCATCCCAATGCGAGATGGTATGACGCTGTGAAACTTCGATGGCGCGCACGACATCGACCGGCGATACCGTCACCACATTGTCGTTCTGCAGGGTTTGGATCCATTGCATGGCGGCTTCCGCGCCATAGGCAAGCTTGCGGCGGAGCACCTGGTAGAGCTCCATCATCACCTGCGTCGAGGTTGTCACTTCCCGGGTCTGCATCAGCCGCCGCGCCAGATCCCGCTTGGTTCCGTCCTGAGCGGTGGAATGGGCGGCATAGGCCACGATGTTGGTGTCAAAAAAGGCCGCGTTCATGCATGACCTCCCCGTACAACTCCTCACGATCGACCAGCCGCGCCTGATCGGCGATGTTCTTGCCGCGGGCTTCGGCAGAAGCGTCGGCCGCATCGAAGACCCGGCCCCAGGCTTCGGCACGGCTTGCCTGCGCCGCTTCGCGATTGACCTCGCGCTGAAGAAACCCCCGCACAAGCTCGTTCACGCTCGTCCGCCGCATGGCGGCGAGAACCCTTGCCTTGTCCAGCAAGTCCTCATCGATGGCGAGTGTGATGTTCTTGGTCATCGCTCTACACGGGTTATGTGTTACACATATAATGTGGGCGTACAAAAGTCAAAGCAGCATCAGTTTTCTCAATTCGAATTGGACAATCCGCCAAAGGCGGTCAGCGTGATCGTCGAACTTTGGAATTGCACGTGGAAAGCGACGCCTCGCGCCTGCCATTGCGGCAACTCCACCTGCCACGTGTGCGTGTCTTCGACGCGCGAAAACGCGTTCTCTCCGCTCGCATAGACAAGCGGATGCAGACCACCGACAACAATCGCATCTTCGATACTGCGAAGGTCCGAATTGATGTCCTCAGCAGATACATCGACTCCGCTTATCGATCGGCTGCACGTCGTTCGGACCTGCCCCGCGATGTCCGAGTACCAGTATATTGTGTAGTTATCAGCAGAGCCGTCCGTGAAGGAAACCATTTTCCCGTCTTCGGACCACGAAACCTGCTCTGAAGGCAATTCCGCAAAATCGGTTTCAGCGAAAGTGCGTCCCGGCTCGAGCAAGGTGGGGCCGCATTGCTCGACAAAACTGTCGAGCAATGCAGAAAAACCTGCGGCCGACGCCGGTAGCGGCAGCAACGAGGCGAACACGAGCGCCAGAAGCGGACGCTTCATCAGCCTGCCTTCACAGCCGCCACGATCTTTTGAGCCGCGTCGTCGAGATCGTCGGCGGCGATCACGTCGAGGCCGCTTTCATTGATGATCTTCTTGCCGAGCTCCACATTGGTGCCTTCGAGCCGGACCACCAACGGAACCTTCAGGCCCACCTCTTTCACGGCCGCGACCACGCCTTCGGCAATGACATCGCACTTCATGATGCCGCCGAAGATGTTGACGAGAATGCCCTTCACCGCCGGATCGGCCGTGATGATCTTGAACGCCGCGGTGACCTTTTCCTTGGAGGCGCCGCCGCCGACATCGAGAAAGTTCGCCGGCTCCTGGCCGTAGAGCTTGATGATGTCCATGGTCGCCATGGCAAGGCCCGCGCCATTGACCATGCAGCCGATGTTGCCGTCGAGCGCGACATAGGCAAGATCGTGCTTGGACGCCTCGATCTCCTTGGCGTCCTCTTCGGTCAGGTCGCGAAGCTCGACGATGTCGTCGTGACGGAACAGCGCATTGTTGTCGAACGAGACCTTGGCGTCGAGAACCCGGAGCCGGCCGTTGGCCATCACGATCAGCGGGTTGACCTCGAGCAGCGCCATGTCCTTTTCGACGAACGCCTTGTAGAGGATCGGAAACAGCTTCTCGCCGTCGCTCGCGGCATCGCCTTCGAGCTTCAGGGCGCCGTTGAGCGTCTTGAGATTGTCCGCCGTCACGCCCGCGTCCGGGTCGATGGCGACGGTGATGATCTTTTCGGGCGTTTCCTCGGCGACGGCCTCGATGTCCATGCCGCCCTCGGTGGAAACCACGAAGGCCACCTGGCCGACGGTGCGGTCCACCAGGATCGAGAGATAAAGCTCGCGGTCGATGTCGGCGCCGTCTTCGATGTAGAGCCGGTTGACCTGCTTGCCGGCGTCGCCGGTCTGCTTGGTGACAAGCGTGTTGCCGAGCATTTCCCTGGAATTGGCCACCACCTCGTCGACCGACTTGGCGAGCCGCACGCCGCCCTTGGCGTCAGGCCCGAGTTCCTTGAACTTGCCCTTGCCGCGGCCTCCCGCGTGGATCTGGCTCTTGACCACGTAGAGCGGGCCGGGCAGCGACTTCGCCGCCGCTTCCGCCTCGTCCGCCGAAAAGATGGCGACCCCTTCGGCCACCGGCGCGCCATACCCCTTCAGAAGGGCCTTGGCCTGATATTCATGGATGTTCATGGGAACTCCTGGATTGAATGGGCGGCGTCGCCGCGCTTACTTGAGGTTCGGGGCGATGCCGATGCAGGCTTCGCAGAGCCCGGCAACCGATTCCACCGACTTGTCGAAAGCCTTCTGCTCGGTCTTGTTGAGCTCGATCTCGATGACGCGCTCGACACCACCTTCGCCGATCACGCAGGGCACGCCGACATACATGTCCTTGACGCCGTACTGGCCCGACAGATGGGCTGCGCAGGGCAGCACCCGCTTCTTGTCCTTCAAGTAGCATTCGGCCATCAGGATCGCTGAAGCGGCAGGCGCGTAATAGGCCGAACCGGTCTTGAGCAGCTTGACGATCTCCGCGCCGCCGTCACGGGTGCGCTGGATGATTTCCTCGAGCTTCTCCTTCGAGGTCCAGCCCATCTTGACGAGATCCGGAAGCGGAATGCCGGCCACCGTCGAATAGCGCGCGAGCGGCACCATGGTGTCGCCGTGGCCGCCAAGCACGAAGGCGGTGACGTCCTCGACCGAGACCTTGAACTCTTCCGCGAGGAAATGCCGGAAGCGGCCCGAATCGAGCACGCCGGCCATGCCGACGACCTTGGTCTTCGGAAGGCCGGAGAATTTCTGCAGCGCCCAGACCATGGCGTCGAGCGGGTTGGTGATGCAGATCACGAATGCGTCGGGAGCGTATTTCTTGATGCCCGCGCCAACCTGCTCCATCACCTTGAGGTTGATGCCCAGGAGATCGTCGCGGCTCATGCCGGGCTTGCGGGCGACGCCGGCGGTGACGATGCACACATCCGCGCCCTCGATCGCCGAGTAATCATTGGCGCCGGACATGCGCGCGTCGAACCCTTCGACCGGTGCGGACTGGGCGATATCGAGACCTTTGCCCTGGGGGGTGCCTTCGGCGATGTCGAACAGGACGACGTCACCCAATTCCTTCAAGCCGGCCAGATGGGCGAGCGTGCCGCCGATCATTCCCGAACCAATCAATGCAATCTTGTTGCGCGCCATACAGAAAGCCTCCGCGGGTCAATGGACGAACGGAATCGAGCTCTCACCCGGCCCCGAGTTCGACATTTCGCATAGACTGTATGCCGGAAACTGGCAACTCAAACTTTCGATATGTTAGATTTCAATCGGTTAGCTTTTAAAGTTCTTACGTAAACGTCAATCAAATCAGCCCTGGTCGGACAACTCGCCATCGTGATTGGCGCGGCTTGCTTCAAGATAGGCCTTGCTTTGCATCTCGTTGAGGCGCGAAGCCGTGCGGGCGAATTCGAACTTCTCTGTGCCCCCGGGCGCATCGTAGAGCCCTTCGGGCGCGGCCTCGGCGGACATGAACAGCCTTGTCTTGCGGTCGTAGAGCGTGTCGATCAGCGTGATGAAGCGCTTCGCCGCATTCCTGTTGGCGGGTCCCATCACCGGCACGCGGTCGACAAAGACCGTGTGGAAGCGGCCCCCGATCGCCCCATAGTCGGAAGCGCCAAGCGGGGCTTCGCACAGGTCCTTGAAGCTGAAGCGCGCCGCCCCCGCGGCCGCCCTCGGCACCGGCACCGACCGGCCCTTCACCTCGACCGTCGACGCAGTCACCTGCTTGCCGGAAGTCACCCGCTCCCAGGCGAGGTCCATGGCCGCCTTGTCATCCTTGCTGTCAACCTCGCCGTCCAGTTGATGATAGACCGGAAGCCGCGTCGCCGCCTCCATCCGGTAATCGGTGCGCGCATCAAGATCGAGCACATCGACATGCTCCTTGAGGATGTCGACAAAGGGCAGGAACAATTGCCGGTTCAGACCGTCACGATAGAGGTTCGACGGCTCCACATTCGATGTCGCCACAAGCACGCAGCCGCGCTTGAACAATTGCTCGAACAGCCGGGACAAGAGCATCGCGTCCGCGATGTCGGTGACCGAGAACTCGTCGAAGCAAAGCACCCAGGCCTCGTCGATCAGGTCGCTGGCAACCGGCGGCACCGGATCGGTTTCCTTTGTTTCCCCGGCCTTGAGCTTCTGGCGATGGGCATGGATGCGGGCATGGGCATCGGCCATGAAATCATGAAAATGCGCCCGCCGCTTGCGCTTGGCCGGAACCAGCTCGAAGAACATGTCCATCAGCATGGTCTTGCCGCGTCCGACCGCGCCATGCACATAGAGCCCGCGCGGCGGCTTGTCGGATCTTGACTTGCGCGCAAACATCCAGCCGAGCGCGCTCGACTTCTTGGCGAGCCTGCGGTTGGCGACTTCGCCAAGCAGCACATCGAGACGCCCGGCAAGCTTTGCCTGCGCAGGATCCTGCGAAAGCTCGCCGCTGGCGATGCGCGAGGCATAGGCCTCGGCGACAGTGGCGTGGTGTCTCCATGGCATGGGGTCAGACCCTGTCGGCTATCGGGCGCGGCGCCCGCCTGGCTTACCGCGACAGCGAGATCGGCTGGCCCGATGTGGTCGAGCCGTCATAACGCTCGTTTGCAGACTGGTAGAGCCGCGCAACCTGGTTGCCGCTCGAATCCGACAGGATCACCTGCTTGCCCTGCACGTCCCAGGCTGAAATCGCCGCTGCATCGCCGACGCAGCCGCGCGAGGCGGCGCGGTAGCCGCCGGTCCACTTGGTCAGCGACAGGAACACGTCGCAGCTCGACCCGCCCGTACCGGCCGACCAGCGGCCGATCAGCGCTTCGCGGGTGAGTTCCGGCGCATTGGCCGACGCCAATTGCGTGTTGGTGTTATCGGGCGCAGCCGGCGCCGTCGGAAACTGGGCCGTTCCGTCCGTCGGCGGCGGAGGCAGCTGGCCGGACTGGACACCTCCGACGGGCGCGGGCATCAGCGGCGCGGGGCGGGACTGAGTGTTCAATCCGCCAAACGATGTCCGCTGACATCCCCCCAGGGCGGCGGTGACCGCGACCGCGACCAGCAAGGTGTGCATCTTCATGGGCTAGCTCCGGTTGTGCGAAACGAGGTTTCACTTTTCGTCCCTTTAACCCGCATAAAATGTCGAGACAATGGAAATTGCAAGGCAAACCGGGCATTCCGCCGCCGTAACCATGGATTATGGGACAATCTACGGGTTTTCACCGGTTATACTTTGGCCCGGATCGGAACCGTTTACATCCGGATTGCGGCGCTCGGCGCCCAGACATAACCCTCCGGATCGACAATGTGACACTCCCGCAACCCGTGCGGCTTGTCGATGCTGCCCGCAAGCACGTGGTCCCCGCGCGTCCGCGCCCGGGCCTCCGCCTTGTCCGGGTCGAGTCCGTAGACCCTGATTTCAACGCCCGCACCGCGGGTTTCCGCGCCGGCAACCACGCCCGACAGCGGGTGGCTGGCATAGGATTGGTCCGCATGCAGCATGAACACGGAGCCGCACAGCTCGATCGCGGCGAAATCCTCATCGTCGTGAAGCACCATGGCGCCCAGGCAATCGCGGCAGAACGCGACTTCCGCAGCCATGTCGGCGACCAGCAGATTGACGCCCACCCCGCGTGGCAGCGAACGGCCGAAATCGTCGGCCGGCATCCACGGTTCCCTGCTGCGTTTCATGACCATGCGGCTGCCTCCCGAAATCCCGCTTGAGCCGGTCAGAATTGCGGGGCGACGCCCGGGGAGTCAATCCACAAGCGAGGCGAGCCTTGAGGCCAATCAGCTTTTCTCGAGGCCGTAATTCGCCGCCGGGCCCCACAATGCCTCGATCCGGCCGTCGCGTCCGCAGCCGTAACGGTAGTAGCGGTAACGGATCGGGTTCTTCTTGTAGTAATTCTGGTGATACTCTTCCGCCGGCCAGAATTCGGTCGCGTCCGCGATCTCGGTGACAACAGGTTTGCCGAGCGCCTCCCCGGCCTCGGCCTTGGCCTCCCGGGCGGCTTCGGCCTGCGCCGGATTGAGGGTGTAGACAGCCGTGGTGTAGCTGAAGCCGCGATCGCAGAACTGGCCGCCGTCATCGGTGGGGTCGACGGTGCGGAAGAACGTCTTGAGCAACTCGTCGTAGCTTACGGTCGAGGGATCATAGGTGATCCGCACGGCCTCGCGGTCGCCGTTGGCCACATGGGTCTTGTAGGTGGGATTGTCCTCCTTGCCGCCGATGTAGCCGGACACGGTCTCCTTCACGCCGTCGACCTTGTCGAAATCGGCTTCGACACACCAGAAGCAGCCGCCGGCGAAGATCGCGATGCCGGTGTTCGCGGCGGAGTTCTCATCAGTTTCGGATTGGGCACGGGCCTGAACCGCAAGGGCGGCCAGCAGGACCATGGTCAGGCACATCAGGTTTCTCATCGCAAACAGGTCTCCTTTGGGAAAGAAGCCTAATCCAGACGCCCGGCAGGGCAAATCACGCCGTCGCACAATGCCGTGACCCCGCGCCAGGACCCCCGCGCCGGGACCCGAGCCCTGTCGGCGGCATCCCCGGCAAGGCGATCACCCGTGTGTGGGCCAGACGCGGTGCTCGTCATCGATGACGAAGGCATGGCGATGGTGCCCGCCATGCCCGGGATGCTGGCGCAGATGCGGGTGGTGGGCGGGCAGGTCCGGATGCTCATGATCGAGAACCAACGGATCCTCCGCCGGCCAGACCGTCAGCGCGGCGACACACCCGGCAAGCGCCAGCAGCCCGAGAACAAGCATGGCCGCGGGAAGGCCGAATTCGGCGCCGGCCCAGCCGGCCAGCGGATAGGTGACAAGCCAGCAGGCATGCGAGAGCGTGAACTGGGCGGCGAACACCGACGGGCGGTCCTCGGGATGCGCCGATATGCGCAGCAACCGCCCCGAGGGCGTCAGAATGGCGGAGTAGAATACACCGCTCAACGCCCAGGCGGCGACAAATCCGGCCCAGGCCGGCCAGCCATTGCCAAGAAGATAGATGGCATGACCGAACGTCAGCAGCGCCAGCAGGAACCCGGAGCGCACCATGACAATCCGGTCAGCCAGCGTTTCGAGCAGTCTCGGCAGCAGGATCGCCGAAAGCATGGATCCCGCGCCAAAGGCGGCCAGCGCCACGGCAACGGCCCTCTCTCCCGCCTGATATTCGCCGCGCACGACAACCACTGTGTTGACCAGCACGAAGGCGCCGGCGCTGGCCGCCGCCAGGTTCAGGGCCAGCAGCCCCCGAAGCCGTGGCGTCGCCAGATAGATCCGTGCGCCCCGGGTCACCCGCTCGAAAAACGGCCTGACGGTTCGCTCTGCCTTGCGGGCCGGAACCGCGGCCACATAGACCAGAAACGCCGAGCCCAGGAATCCGGCCACGGTGCCGCCAAACAGCCAGTGATAGCTGATCAGGGTCAGAAGAAAACCCGCCAGCGCCGGGCTGAGCAGGTTCTCGAGGTCATAGGCAAGACGCGACAGCGACAGGGCGTTGGTGTAGTCGCGCTCATCGGTCAGGATATCGGGTATCGTCGCCTGAAACGCCGGTGTGAACGCCGCGGAAGCGGCCTGAAGAACAAAGATCAGCGCATAGATCTGCCAGATTTCGGCGATGAACGGCAGCATCAGCGCCACGGCCCCGCGTATCAGGTCGGCGCCGATAAGCAGCACCTTGCGCGGCAAGCGCCCGGCGACGGCGTCCGCCAGCGGCGCCAGACCCACATAGGCAATCATCTTGATCGCGAACACCGTGCCCAGCACCGCGCCGGCCCTGTCGCCGGCGAGATCGTAGGCGAGAAGCGCCAACGCCACGGTCAGAAGCCCGGTGCCCACAAGCGCGATCACCTGTGCCAAGAAAATCCGGAAGTAGGATCTGTTCTTCAGAACCGAAAGCATGCACTCACATCCACCTTGAAAGGCCAAGGACCGCCGACCCGCGGGACCATTCGATCCGGCTCAGGGTTTCTTCACCTTGCCGGTCTCGATCATCTGTTGGAACATCTCCGTCACGGCCGCGCTCACCGGTCCGTAGTCCAGTCCCAGTTGCTCCCGCGACTTCGAATTGTCCGCCTTCCACGGATATCCCATATTGCGCGAAATCATCTTCCGCGAAAGCGATCCCTCGACCAGAGGGCCGACAAGCCATAACAGCCATTTGGGAAGTTCGCGTCGGGGAAACGGCCACTCGTCTCCGAAATGCGCCCGCAGCATCTTAGACAGGTCGAGAAACGAGAAGGTTCCTGCCGATGCGATGAAACGCCCGTCGGCGTTCTCCACGAAGCCCGCGCGCATATGCGCCTCGGCCACGTCGCGCACATCCACCATGCCGATTTCGAGTGGCGGCGCGCCCACCTTGAGGGTTCCGTTACCCATCCGCTTGACCAGGGAATGCGATTCCGAGGTGGATTGTCCGGAAAGCGTAGGCCCCATCACCAGTGACGGATTGACCGTCACCAGCCTCCATCCGTTCTGGGCGCCGGCGATTTCCCATGCCGTCTTCTCGGCCTGCACCTTGGAGAAGGAATAGGGTTGATGGTCAAGTGACGAGGTTTCGTTCCAGTTTCGCTCGGTCAGGGTGCCGTCCGGAATGTTCTGGAGATCGGCATTGTCGCCGTAGATCGCGGCGACCGAGCTGGTGACCACGACGCGCTTCACACCCTCGGTCTCGTTGGCCGATTCGAGCACGTTGCGCGTGCCCCTGACCGCCGGGTCGACGAGGTCGCGCTGCGCGTCGCCAAATTTGCTGGTGAACGGCGAGGCCGTGTGAAACACCACGCCACACCCTTTCATGGCCTCGCCATAGCTGCCCTTGTCGAGAAGATCGGCCTTGAAGAACACGATGTTGCCCGGCAATTCGTCCGCTAGCCGTCTGAGATGGGCCGTCTTCTTCCCGTTGGAAGGCTCGCGCACCGGCGCGTGCACCGTGATCCCCTCTTCGAGCAGTCTTCTGACCAGCCATCCGGCCACGAAGCCGGTGGCCCCGGTGACCAGAACGGGACGGCTTGTCGAACAATCGGCTTCGGTCATGTCATGTCCTTCCGGGTTGAAGTGAACTGCCGGCCCGGATCGTCAACCGGGATCTGCACGGGCGGCCTGGCCGGGCGGTTTATGCGGGACCCTTGCCGGGCCCTTTCCCGGGCCCTTTCCCGGGTCAGGCGCCCTTCTTGCCGGCGGTCCGGGGTCAAGCCCACCGACCTTCGGCAAGGGATGTCAACTCCGTCAAGTCCCGAAGCGGCGGGTAAGTTCCCTGGCGAGAAGATCATAGACCAGCCGCACCCGCCCGCTTGTGTGCACTTCCCTGTGCGCGACGAGCCAGACCGGGACGCTCAGCGGCTCCACATTCGGCAACACCCGTGTCACCTGCGGCTCGGAATCGCCGATGTCGCCCGCCATCACCCCGATCCCGAGTCCCTGCTTGACGTGGGCCCATTGCGCCAGGTGGCTTTCGGTCACGATCGGAAAGTTGCGCTGGTTGAGCGTCAGGCCGAACCGCGCCATCGCGGCGATGAACTCGCCGGATCTGTTGAAGCCGATGAAATCCGCGCGCGAAACCGCCTCCGGCGTGGCCGGACCGCCAAGGCTTTCGAGGTATCCCGGGGTCGCATAGATGCAGCCTTCGATGTCGCGTATCTTGCGGCCAACCAGATCTGGCTGGGTCGGCCGGTAGTTGCGGATGGCGATATCGGCCTGCCTGAGGCGCAGATCGCTTTCGGCGTTCGAGGCGACGATCTCGATATCGATGCCGGGCGCAATCTCGCGCAGCAAGGCGGTGATGCGCGGCAACCGGAAGGCGGAATCCACCTCGCTGGCGCTTATCGACACAGTGCCCTCGATCGCCTGTACCTGTCCGGACGCCGCCAGCGACATCCGTTGCGCCGCTTCCCCCATGGCCCGGACATGCTCGACAAGCTCGAGCCCGCTCGGCGTGAGAACGAGCCCCCGGCCCACGCGCTCGAACAGCGCCACGCCAAGTTCCTCTTCAAGCGCAGCGACCTGGCGCCCCAGCGTCGGCTGCGCCATGCCGAGCGCCCGCGCCGCCGCGGACAGCGAGCCCTCTTCCGCTGTGGCCAGAAAGGCCCGCGCCCGGTTCCAGTCGAATGTCATCCTCCGCCTATTCATGCATATTTGCATATCATACCGGCGAACTTGGTCAATTCACTCTGCGATCCCGCATGGATATAACCTTGCCTGTCCAACGGAGACCAGCCACATGAACACCATGATGAAAGCCATCGCCTACACCCGCTACGGCGCCCCGGAGGTTCTGTCCGTCACCGAAATCCAGAGGCCGGTGCCGAAACCGGACGAAGTGCTGGTGAAGGTTCATGCCACCAGCGTCACGTCGGGAGACTATCGCGCCAGAAGCCTCGACATGCCGCCGGGTTTCGGGCTGATCGGCCGGCTGGCGTTCGGGTTTTTCAACCCGCGCAGGAAGGTCCTTGGCGCCGAATTTTCCGGCATCGTCGAGGCGGTGGGGGCCAACGTTGCCCGGTTCAAGCGCGGTGACCGGGTGTTCGCCTATACCGGCGCGAGATTCGGCGGTTACGCCGAATATGCCGTCATCGACCAGGCGGCGGCGATCGCCATCGTGCCGGAGACAATCGATCTCGACACGGCGGCAGTGTTGTCTTTCGGCGGGGCAACCGCGCTCAACTTCCTGCGCGACAAGGCGGGAATCAAATCGGGCGACCGGGTGCTGGTGATCGGCGGCGCCGGCGGCGTCGGCAGCGCGGCGGTGCAACTGGCGAAAGCCTTCGGCGCCCACGTCACCGCAACCGCATCGAACGCAAAGCTCGACATGGTGCGCGGACTGGGGGCCGATGCCGTGATCGATCGCAGCAACGACGATCCGTCAGGCAACCGGGACGCCTACGACATCGTCCTTGATACCAGTGGAACCGCGACATACGCAAAGTACGGAGCGGCTCTGAAGCCGGGAGGACGCCTGATGCTGGTATCGGCGAACCTGTGGCAGATGCTCGGTTCCCTGATTGCGCGCAAATCCGGCGGCCGCAAGGCCTCCGGCGGCTATGCGCCCGAACGCGCCGAGGATCTGCGGTTTCTCGCCGATCTCGCCGAACGCGGCAAATTCAGCCCCTTTGTCGACAGGAAGTTTCCACTCCTTGAGGCCGCAGGGGCCCACCGCTATTTCGAAGCGCCTGAACGGAAGGGCAATGTCGTCATTGTGGTGGCCCAGCCCGGCGGCTAGAAGCCGACCGGCCCGCCCCCTCCGCAACCTGCCTGCGCGCTGCAGCAAAACGGACCGGCCGGACCGTTGAAATCCGGCGCGGAACTGCCTAGAGATCAGCGCAACGACAGGACGCGCGGGCGTCGGAAAATCTGGTGAAGCCACCAGGGAAAGACCGGTAGACATGACCCTCCCCAACGAACTCAAAGCCGCAACGCTTGCGGCGCAGGCCGGCGGCGTGATCGACATGCCCTCGGGCGGCGTCACCCCGCCGATCCAGCCCTCGACCACCTTTGTGCGCGACGAGGATTACGCGCTGGTCAACCCGGACAACATCTATTCGCGCGACAATTCAGACATTGTCCGCATTGCCGAAAATGTGCTCGCGCGGCTTGAGGGCGCCGAGGAGGCGCTGCTGTTTCCGTCCGGCATGGCGGCGATTGCCGCCCTGTTCCGCACCCTGCCGAACGGCGGCTCGATCGTCGTCCAGTCCGGTATCTACTGGGGCACGACCAAGTGGCTGAGGGATTTTTCCGCCCGCCGCAACATTGCCCTTCACGAAGTGGAGGCCGCCGATCCCGAGGCGCTTGCCAGGGGGTGCCGCGACCATACGCCGGGTATCGTGTTCATCGAGACGCCCTCCAACCCCTGGCTCAAAACCGTCGATATCGCCCATGCCGCCAAATGCGCCCATGCGGCGGGCGCGCTGCTCGCCGTTGATTCCACGGCCGCCACGCCGGTGCTGCAAAAACCGCTGGAGCTCGGCGCGGACATTGTCATGCATTCGGCCACCAAGGGCATCAACGGCCATTCCGATGTACTCGCGGGCGTGCTTGCCACATCCGCGCCCGCGGCTCGGGTCTGGACAGACATCAAGGCCGACCGCCACGACGCCGGCGCGGTTCTGGGGTCCTTCGAGGCCTGGCTGCTGCTGCGCGGGATGCGCACTCTGCCGCTCCGCATGGAGCGCATGAGCAGCAGTGCCCTGAAGATTGCCAACTGGCTCGAGGCCCATCCCAAGGTCGCGGACGTGTTCTATCCCGGACTCGAAAGCCATCCCGGCCATGAGATTGCCTCAGCCCAGATGCCGGGGGGCTACGGCTGCCTTCTGTCCTTCCTCGTTCAGGGCGGCGCGCCCGAGGCGCTCGCCGTGGTCGGAAAGCTCAGACTGTTCCACCGCGCCACCTCTCTGGGCGGCGTCGAAAGCCTGGTCGAGCACCGCCACACCATCGAACCCCACACCGGCATCCCGGAAAACCTGATCCGTGTCTCGGTGGGCATAGAGGACGCCGATGACCTTATCGCCGATCTGACGCGGGCGTTGGGATAAAGCTTGAACAAACGCCGCATCACCGGTTCCTCGGCACGACCGTCAGGGGTCACCCCGGCCTGCAAGCCACCGCTGTCCGGTTAGGCAGCGGCGCTGATATCGGCAGCATGTGATCGTGGGTCGTGACGAACCGGCAACCCCTGGCATCGAGTTCGGCTTGCCATCCAGGCGTTCGCCGGCGCCGGCTTGCCATCTGTCTGCAACCGCTCGGCGACATCCGGCGGCTTTCCGTGATGGCTCGCAGCCGCTTTCCGTTTACCGTCCGCTTACCCTGTCCGCAGGTTGGCGCCGGATATGGGGCCTTTCGGTGCGGTCACATCCGTACATTCCATCTTCCTTAAGCAGGTCCGTGTCACAAATGCCCCGGGACGAAGGGTGGATGCGCGCATGATGACCGGCACACGGCAAAGACTGATTTTCGGATATCTGTTCCTGCTCGGCATTGGGGCCGTGAGCGTGATACTCGGCAGCGTGTACTGGCTGACAGACCGCCTCGATCAGCTTGAACGCAACAGCAGCGAGAGCATTGTCGACCTGCTGGTCACCGAAAAGGTCAAGCGCATGGAACTGTCCACCGCCGACTACGCCTACTGGGACTTTGCCTACGAGGCCGTCACCGCGCGGGACGCGGAAAAGATTCTTGCCGAGATCGGGACCGGGGCCACGGAAAGCGACCTGTTCGACCGGATCATTATCCTCGATGGCGAGGGTCTCGTGCAGCAGGTCTTCGGCGCAGACCTTGATGACAATGCGCGCAGCCGGTTCAACCCGGACGACATCGCGCCTTTTCTTGCCAGGCTGCGCGAGACGGAACCGGCCGACTACGCAACCGTCTCGGGCATCGGGAAGATCGGCGACGTCCACGGCGCGATCGCCGCAAGCTGGATCACGCCCGATTACTTCGCACGCCTTGCAGGCCGGTCCCTGCCGGTCATGGTTGGCGTCAAGCTGTTCACCGACGATGCGCTCCAGTCGATCGCACGGCTGACCAAGGGGACGGGGTACGCGATCACGCCGCTGGAGGATCCGTCGACCGAACCCGGTGTTGACCTTCAGGGGCCTGACGGAAAGCCGGTGGCCCGGCTCGTCTGGTCGCACCAGAATGTGGGAACCGTGCTGCGCACCGAAATCATGCCCGGCTTGCTGCTTGTGTGTTTCGGCATCTTCGCGATTTGTGTTTTCGCCGCCCGCTACTTTCACCTGCAAAGCAAGGCGCTCGAGCAGGCGAGGGTGGTGGCGTCGACCGACAAGCTGACGGGTCTTCTGAACCGGTCGGGGCTCGACGGGGTGCTTTCCTCGTCCACCGCCCGCGCGCGCATCGCGGCCGGCCAGGTCGCAGTCATCTATCTCGATCTCAATGACTTCAAGACACTCAATGACGAGCACGGTCACGAGCAGGGCGACCGCGCCCTCGTAGTCACCGCGGATCGGCTAAGGGATGCCGCGCGCCCGCAGGACCGTGTGGTGCGGCTCGGCGGGGACGAATTCATCTGCGTGATCTTCGATGACGTTCCCGGAGCTGCGGCAAAGGCGGTGTCCGACAGGATCCTGATCGCCTGCCACACCCCCATCGGATTCGGTGGGTTCGAGCGGATCCTCGCGCCCTCCATCGGTGTGGCAGTGGCGCGGACCGGCATGGATTGGCAGGACCTGCTGAAGCAAGCCGACCTCGCCATGTATGAGGCCAAGCGCACCAAGCGGTCCACGGCCGTCTTTGCCGTTGCGGACCGCACCCCCGCAACCGAACAGCGCCGGTCCGGCATGACGTGCGCGGCGTAACGGATGCTCATCCGGAGCCGCGAAGGTCCTGTCTGATGCGGCGCATGATCACGGCCACACACTTGGCGGGCCGGGGAACGCTTGCGTCAGGGCCTGATGACGCAGACGCCCGAACCTTCGCAGGCGCTGGTGTTGCGGTCGACGATGATCACCTTCGGTCCGTCGTGCCTGCCGCTGCGTCCATGGCCGGCGCCGGAGGCGCTGTCATTGCCCCAGAAGCGTTCTTCGTTCACGCCGTCGCGGGTGCCTGACGTGCGGCGATGGCGATCGCCGTCATGGCCGCCATGGTCGCGGTGGCGACGCGGCAGCTTGATGACGAGGTCATCGTCGGGTCGCTCGATCGAGCGCTGGGCGGGAGGCTTGCGGTTCTCCTCGCGCACGAAGCGTTTCCGGTTACGGTCATCGTCGTCGATGACGATGATGGTGATGTCCTTGTCGCGGCGCTTCTTGAACACCGGGCCGTCATCGGCGGAGGCAGGGGCCAGGGACGGCAGCGTGAAGGCCGCCGCGATGCACGCTGCCGCGAGGCCGGCGTGGAGGCGCCTGCCCCGGCTACCGGTTCCTCCGCGGCCAATCCGTGTGGCGGGTCTGGTCATGATCATTGTCCTTGTTCCTGACACGTGCTTCCATCCTGCCCCGGAGCTGTGGCGAAGTCACGGCGGGCCGATACTTACCGTGCGTTAAGGTTAAGGGCTGAACGCCGGCGCCGGACCTGAGTTCCGGACCGGACGCCCAAACCGGGCGCTGCGCCTGTTCAAAATCCGGTGGCGGTCCCGGTTCGGACGCCGGCCGCGAGAGGGGGCCGGGGCGGCTGCAATCGCGCCGCGTCAGGCTTGACCGGAGGGACGCTTTGGCCGAAACATGGCTTCATGACACAGCCAGACGCACAGCCCGGGAACCCGCCCGTCAACATTGACATTTCGCCGTTGCGGCTGAAGGACGCGCACCAGTTTTCGCCGCTTCTGGCGGCTTATGTGCAGTCTCTCAAGCGCGGCGCGCCGCGGCGGCCGGACGACTACTATGCCGAAACCCTTCTGCAGGACCGGTCGGCGCAGGTGTTCGGCGCCCGGCTCGACGGCGAGCTGGTCGGCTTCGTGATGTTTTACGACCTGCCCGATCCGATCACGGGCATGCGGCTCGCCCAGGTCGACCATCTCTATGTCAGCCACCTCAACCGGAACATGGGCATCGCCCAGGCGATGATCGACATGCTGGCGGAGGAAAGCGACGCCCGCGGCTGGTCGCGAATCATTCTCAATGCGCCACGGCTGCCCGAAGACGGGCGCAAGCTTTACGAAAAACTCGCCACCAAGGCCGATTTCTCCAGCTGGGAGATCCGGTTCAACCATTCCCGTTGAGCCGCGGCGCATTTGTCGCGCCCGCAATCGAGCCGCCGAACCGCGCATTGAATCGATTGAACCGTCAATCGGCCTCAATCCAGCGGCCCGGTTTCGACCAAAGACGTGCCGCCGGGACCGATGCGGGCTTTGACGCGGTGCACATAACGCACTAAAACCACCGCACTGCCACAGGTATCGCCCATCGCGCGGCGCCTGCCGGCAAAAGAGGGTGCAGGACTTCTTAAACCGTTTGCGGGATAAGCCGTCCTGCGGCAGACGCAAGACGCTTCGGCGCCCTGTCGCGCGACCGACGCGGCGCGCAGCTGCCAAGGGAAACAAAGGGACAAGGTCAGCATGACCAATGTGACGCAGAACCGGCCGCTATCGCCGCATTTGAGCATCTACAAACCCATTCCGACCATGGTGATGTCGATCGTGCACCGGATCACCGGCGTGGCGCTTTACATCGGCACCGTCCTGGTGGCCTGGTGGCTGATCGCCGCTGCCTCGGGACCCGAATATTTCGACTGGGTCAACGGAATCTTCGGCTCGATCGTCGGCCGGCTGGTGCTGTTCGGCTACACCTGGGCCCTGGTGCACCACATGCTCGGCGGCATTCGTCATTTCATCTGGGATACCGGTCACGGCCTGGACCCGAAGACATCGACGAAGATGGCCTGGGCGACGATCGCCGCCTCCGTGATCCTCACGGTGCTGATCTGGATCGCCGGCTACGCGACGCGCTTCTGAGCGCCGGTTACGAGGGACTTCACATGAACAACATGCGCACGCCGCTTTCGAAGGTTCGCGGTCTCGGCTCCGCCAGGGAAGGCACGGATCATTTCTGGCGCCAGCGGGTGACCGCCGTGGCCAACGTGCCGCTGATCACCTTCTTCATCCTTTTCATCGTCGCCTACAATGGCGAGCCCTACGCGGTGGTGGCCGCGGCCCTTTCCAATCCGCTTGTGGCGGTGCTGATGGGGCTTGTGGTGATCTCCGGCCTGGTCCACATGCGGCTCGGCATGCAGGTGGTCATCGAGGACTACATCCATGCCGAAGGCGCCAAGGTGGCGCTGCTTCTCCTCAACACGTTCTTCACCGTGGCAGTCGGCGCCGTGTCGCTGTTCGCGGTTCTCAAACTCGGCTTCGGAGGCTGACAGACCATGGTAATGACGTCGAACGTCAACATTGGCGGCCGCGCCTATTCGATTGTCGATCACGCCTATGACGTGGTGGTGGTGGGCGCCGGCGGCGCCGGACTTCGCGCCACGCTGGGCATGGCCGAACAGGGCTTCCGCACCGCCTGCATCTCCAAGGTGTTCCCGACCCGCTCGCACACGGTCGCCGCCCAGGGCGGCATCGCCGCTTCACTGACCAACATGACGCCCGATTCCTGGCAGTGGCACATGTACGACACCGTCAAGGGCTCCGACTGGCTCGGCGATGTCGACGCCATGCAGTACCTGACCATGGAAGCGCCGAAGGCCGTCTACGAGCTCGAGCATTACGGCGTGCCGTTCTCGCGCACCGAGGACGGACGGATCTACCAGCGCCCCTTCGGCGGCCACATGCAGAACTACGGCGAAGGCCCTCCGGTGCAGCGCACCTGTGCGGCGGCCGACCGGACCGGCCACGCCATCCTGCACACGCTCTACGGCCAGTCGCTGAAGAACAACGCCGAATTCTTCATCGAGTATTTCGCCGTCGACCTGTTGATGGAAGACGATGGCCGCTGCACCGGCGTTGTCGCCTGGAACCTCGATGACGGCACCATTCACCGCTTCTCGGCGAAGATGGTGGTGCTGGCCACGGGCGGTTACGGCCGTGCCTATTTCTCGGCGACCTCGGCGCACACCTGCACCGGTGACGGCGGCGGCATGATCGCCCGCGCAGGCCTGCCGCTTCAGGACATGGAGTTCGTCCAGTTCCACCCGACCGGGATCTACGGCGCAGGCTGCCTGATCACCGAGGGCGCGCGCGGCGAGGGTGGCTATCTGGTCAATTCCGAGGGCGAGCGCTTCATGGAACGCTATGCGCCGTCGGCCAAGGACCTCGCCTCGCGCGATGTGGTTTCACGCTGCATGACGATGGAAATCCGCGAGGGCCGCGGCGTCGGCAGGAACAAGGACCACATCTTCCTGCACCTCGATCATCTCGATCCGGCTGTGCTCCACGAACGGCTTCCGGGAATCTCGGAAAGCGCCAGGATCTTCGCCGGAGTCGACGTCACACGCGAGCCGATCCCGGTGCTGCCGACGGTGCACTACAATATGGGCGGCATCCCGACCAACTACTGGGGCGAGGTGCTCAACCCGACATCGGACGACCCGGACAAGGTGACCCCGGGCCTGATGGCCGTCGGCGAAGCCGGCTGCGCCTCGGTGCACGGCGCCAACCGTCTTGGTTCGAACTCGCTGATCGACCTCGTGGTCTTCGGCCGCGCCGCGGCCATCCGCGCCGGCGAGGTGATCGACCGCAAGTCCGGCATCCCGGCGGTCAACGAGGCCTCGTTCGAAAAGATCATGACCCGCTTCGACACCATGCGTCATGCCTCCGGCTCGACGCCGACGGCGGAACTGCGTGAGAAGATGCAGCGCACCATGCAGGAAGACGCCGCGGTGTTCCGCACCCAGGAATCGCTCGAATCCGGTTGCAAGCGGATGAGCGCGATCTGGGCCGAGATGCCCGATGTCAAGGTCACCGACCGGTCGATGATCTGGAATTCGGACCTGGTGGAAACGCTGGAGCTCGACAATCTGATGGCCAATGCGATCACCACGGTGTTTTCGGCCGAGGCCCGCAAGGAAAGCCGCGGCGCGCATGCCCGCGAGGACTACAAGGACGGCCCGATGGGCGGCCGCGACGACGAGAACTGGCGCAAGCACACGCTGTCCTGGGTCGACGGTAAGGGCGGGGTCAAGCTCGACTACCGCCCGGTTCACACCGACCTGATCGCAGACGGCATCGACATCGCCAAGATCGCGCCCAAGGCGCGCGTGTATTGAGCAAATCGTATTGGTGATATGCTTGTGGAAAGGAGACTGCCCATGAGCAGAATAGGTCACAATGTGGGACGTTCAGGCGGCCAGAGGGGGAAATCGATGTATGCGATTGTATTCGATCTCGATACCAACAGCCTGAAGGAAGTCTATCCCGGCCCCTCCTGGAACAATGCCTATCAGGAGATACGGGGGTTTTTGTCTGAACGTGGTTTTGGTTGGCAGCAGGGCAGCACCTATTTCGGAGATGACTCTGTGGATGCGGTCGCATGCGTTCTTACAATCCAGGATCTGACCCACAATTTCAGTTGGTTTTCGGCCTCGGTGCGCGACATTCGTATGCTCCGAATCGAAGAGAACAATGATTTGATGCCCGCCGTTGAACGGGCGTCGCGAACGGCGTAAGGAAGCTCGACAGATGGTTGAACTCACACTCCCGAAAAATTCACAGCCGAAGCCGGGGAAGACCTGGCCGAAGCCGGAAGGCGCGAAGAACACGCGCGAATTCAGGATCTACCGCTGGTCGCCGGACGATTCCGAAAACCCGCGCATCGACACGTTTCACATCGATGTCGACGATTGCGGTCCGATGGTGCTCGACGGCCTGTTGTGGATCAAGAACAAGATCGACGCCACGCTGACGCTCAGGCGCTCCTGCCGCGAGGGCATCTGCGGCTCCTGCGCGATGAACATCGACGGCACCAACACGCTCGCCTGCACCAAGGGTCTCGACGAGATCGACGGGGCGGTGAAGGTCTATCCCCTGCCGCACCTGCCGGTGGTCAAGGACCTGGTACCGGATCTCACCAATTTCTACGCCCAGCACCGGTCGATCGAGCCGTGGCTGAAGACCGTGTCTCCGACGCCGGCCAAGGAATGGAAGCAGAGCCACGAGGACCGCGCCAAGCTCGACGGGCTTTACGAGTGCATTCTCTGCGCCTGCTGCTCGACCTCATGCCCGAGCTACTGGTGGAACGGCGACCGCTATCTCGGTCCCGCCGTGCTGCTGCAGGCCTATCGCTGGCTGATCGACAGCCGCGACGAATCCACAGGCGAACGGCTCGACAATCTCGAGGACCCGTTCCGTCTCTACCGCTGCCACACCATCATGAACTGCGCGCAGACCTGCCCCAAGGGTTTGAACCCGGCAAAGGCGATTGCTGAAATCAAGAAGATGATGGTCGAGCGCCGCGTCTAGCGGCGGCAATCGGTCCTTTGCATTGCACGTCCTCCCCGCTTTCGCGGCTGCGGGCGGTGCGGGCGCCGAAATCAGGGATGACGACGGCGGGCGGTTGCGGGCGGAACCAAATCCGCCCGCCGACCCCCTACTTCCAATCGCGGATATCGACGAAGTGCCCGGCGATCGCGGCAGCCGCCGCCATCGCCGGCGAGACGAGATGGGTGCGGCCCTTGAAGCCCTGACGGCCTTCGAAGTTGCGATTGGACGTCGAGGCGCAGCGCTCGCCGGGCTTGAGCCGGTCGTCATTCATGGCAAGGCACATCGAACAGCCGGGCTCGCGCCAGTCAAAACCCGCATCCTTGAAGATCTTGTCGAGGCCCTCGGCCTCCGCCTGCTCCTTGACCAGACCCGAGCCCGGAACGATCATCGCGTCGACCTTCGGGTTGACGGTCCTGCCCTCGACCACCTTGGCCGCGGCGCGCAGATCCTCGATGCGGCCATTGGTGCACGAGCCGATGAAGACCCGGTCGATGGCGATGTCGGTGATCTTGGTGCCGGGCTTCAGGCCCATGTAATCGAGCGCACGCCATTTCGATGTGCGCTTGGATTCGTCGGCGATATCATCCGGGTTCGGGACCTCGCCATTGACCGAGATCACGTCCTCGGGCGAGGAACCCCAGGAGACGATCGGCGGAAGCGCTGCGGCGTCGAGGCGCACCACCTTGTCGTATTGCGCGCCTTCGTCGGTGACCAGCGACTTCCAGTATTCGAGCGCCATGTCCCATGCCTTGCCCTTGGGCGCGCGCGGCCGGTCCTTGATGTAGGCGAAAGTCTTCTCGTCGGGCGCGATCAGGCCTGCCCGGGCCCCGCCCTCGATGGTCATGTTGCACACCGTCATGCGGCCTTCCATCGACAGTGCGCGGATCGCGTCGCCGGCGAACTCGATCACGTGGCCGTTGCCGCCGGCGGTGCCGATTTCGCCGATGATGGCGAGAATGATGTCCTTGGCCGTGACGCCCTCGGGCAGATCGCCATTGACCTCGACCAGCATGTTCCTGGCCTTCTTCTGGATCAGCGTCTGGGTGGCGAGCACGTGCTCGACCTCCGACGTGCCTATGCCGTGGGCCAGCGCGCCGAACGCGCCGTGTGTCGAGGTATGGCTGTCGCCGCAGACGATGGTGGTGCCGGGCAGCGTGAAGCCCTGCTCCGGGCCGACGATGTGGACGATGCCCTGGCGCCTGTCGTTCTCGTTGTAGTACTCGACGCCGAATTCGGCGGCATTGTTGGCCAGCGCCTCTACCTGGATGCGGCTTTCCTCATTCTTGATGCCGAGCGCGCGGTCAGGCGAGGTCGGTACATTGTGGTCGACCACGGCGAGCGTCTTGTCGGGCGCGCGCACGGTGCGATGCGCGGTGCGCAACCCTTCAAAGGCCTGCGGGCTGGTGACTTCGTGAACCAGGTGGCGGTCGATGTAGAGCAGGCAGGTGCCGTCATCCTGCTGGCTGACAACGTGATCGTCCCAGATCTTGTCGTAAATCGTGCGTGGTGCGGTCATGATGTGTGTCCGTTCGATAGTCTGTGAAGTGGCGTGATGTCCGGGGCGGGCGCATCCGGCGTTGTGTTCGCGGTCGCGCCGCGCGGCATCAGGCCGGCGCGCGGGCCGTGAGCGCGCCGGAAACGCGCGCGAAGAACCGCGCCGGCAGGCGCTTGCGGTCCTGCAGCACGAAAATGTGGGGCGCCAGACATCTGAATTTCGATCCCATGGACGCGCTCATACCAATTTTGCCGGGTCCGGGCAATTGTTTTGCATTACGGGCATCGGCGCGGAGCCGGAGCGCCGGGATCGGCCGAAGCCTCACCCGAGCGGCCAGCCGCACCGCATCAGCCGGCGGTAATGGTCGCCGCGCGGATCGGGCCGGGCCCCGGGATCGAACGGACCGGTTGCAATCCCGATGTCCCGCTTCATTCGGTCATCCAGGCCTTCCGCCGTCATCTGCGGCCGAATGCGTGGCCGGGGCACGATCCGGCACAGCTTTGCCCAGCCGCAAAGCCACGCGATGCGGCGTTGCGAGGCGCGATCAGAAACGCTCATCGCTCTTTCCTTTTGATCGGTAATGAGGCTAGGTTTGAGGCCTGACGCGCCGGATTTCCAATGGAATTCCTGTCTGGGCCCATAAAGAGAACTTATCGATGAAGCTGTCGCGAAAGGTCCCCCTCAACGCTTTGCGGGTGTTTGAAGCGGTCGCCCGCCATGGCGGATTCTCCCGCGCAGCGGAGGAACTGGGCATGAGCCAGACGGCGGTGAGCTATCAGATCAAGCTGCTCGAGGAGCATGTGGGCGAGCAGTTGTTCCTTCGCCAGCCGCGCCGGATCGTCAACACGGAGACCGCCGAGCGCATGCTTCCGCCTCTCAGGAGCGGTTTCGAACAGATCGAGGACGCCATGCGCGCGGCCGGACGGGCCGACAACGAAACACTGGAGATCCACTCCTCGCCGACATTCGCCTCGCACTGGCTGGCCCGAAACCTCGGCGGTTTCCAGCTTGCCCACCCCGGCGTCGCGGCGAGGCTCAAACGCGTGAGCGAGATCACCGATTTCAGTCGCGATCCGGCCGACATCGCAATCCGCTGGGGCGCCGGCCCCTGGCCGGACATCGATTGCCATCTTCTGGGACGATTGACCTACGCGCCGATGCTCAGCCCCGGGCTGGCGGAAAGGATCGGCGGCATCTCACGGCCGGAAGACCTTCTGAAACTGCCGATCATCGGCGCCCGGCAGACTTCATGGCAGCGATGGTTTTCGACCGCCGGCATCGAGCACCCCGACCTTTCGGCCCACACAAGATACGATTACATCGAACAGGACCTGTGCGGCAACGCGGCGCTTGCCGGCCAGGGTGTCGCCATCCTCAATCACCTCTACTACCCCGATGAACTGGCTTCCGGCCGGTTGTTTGCGCCCTTCAACCATCCTTGCAGCGACGACATCGGAATCTGGCTCGTCCATCCGCAAAACCGCCGCAACACGCCGCGCATCCGGGCCTTCCGCGAATGGATCATCGCGGCGGTGGCGCACGACAGGGCACGAACCGAACCGGAACTCCCGGAAACCGCCGCCGCGGAACGGAAAGACGGCTAGAGCAGCAGCCGCGGCCTTGCTGCGGCCCCGTTCAGGCCAGCACCTCGAACACATGGGTCGTCACGAGAACCTCGGGTTCATCGAGCGCAAAGGCGCGGAACGGAGTGCTCTGCTCGCGTTTTCGCCAGACACCGCGATTGCCCAGATCGTCAATGATATCCGCGAAGCCGCCGGAGCGGAAAATCTTGTCGCGCACCGTGAAGACGGCAATGCCCCCGGGACGGGTGATGCGGCACAGTTCGAAGAGGCTCGAAGCCGGCGCATGGCCTTCGGTAAAGACGCCGGTGGACAGGAAGGCCGCGAAATGATCGTCGGACCAGGGCAGGTCCTCGCCCAGCGTTGCGCGCCTGAGAACGTCATAGACGCCCCGCGACCCGGCGAGGCGAAGCATGTCTTCGGAAAAATCCAGGCCCTCGATACGGTCGTAGCCCAGCGCCCTGAGACAGGGGCCGGACAGGCCGGTGCCGCAACCGGCGTCAAGGATCGGGTCCGGACCCTTCGGCACGTGGCGCGAGACCCATGCCAGCGCCTGGAACGGCAGGCAATAGCCCGAGGCGAGCGTATCGCGGTCGTAATCCGCGGCCCACTTCGCATAGGCTGCGCTCAGTTCGTCGGCTGTCCGCGCACCGTAGACCTGCCCCAGCGCATCCTGCGGTTCCTTGGATTGAGCAGCCATTGTCCACCCCTTTCACCGGTCGACCGTCAAGTCCGCCGGACGCTTCGCAGACCTGCAGCGCCGCGCATCCGGTCGGATGCGCAAAGGTTGTTGTACCACTTCGATTGAATGCATGTCCGTTATCGCTCAATTGAATCCAATTGAGCGCGACATGCATTAGCGGCTCTGCTCGATCTGCATTTGGAAATACCGCCGCTGGCCTTCCGGAATCTCGTCAATGCCCACCCGTCCCTTGCGCAGGTCGTAGAGGAACCGCGCCTCGGCATTGGGCTGGAATTCGAAGCTCGGGTTGAGTTGCGGGGAAAGCAGCGGATCGTAAAGCCGGCCGGACTGGATCGCATCGAGCCTGCGTCCCAGGCGTTCGGCCTCCGCCGGTACCGGCAGCAGAAAGGCTCCGGCAAGTGCGATCAACATAAGGCGTTTCATGGACATCATCCTTTTGGGGCGTTTTCAGTGCCGGTGCGGACCAGCTCCTGGCCGATCCGGCATTGTACAGTCTCATGTGGGGCTTGCCGGCAGCTGCGCAAGGGATGAAACGCCGTTGCGGGGGGGAAAGCGAGCACAGACGCCTATTGCTTCGGTCCGCCCGAGCGCTCTTCCTGCGAGCGGCGCAGGCGCTTCTCGAGCGCCCGGAGCGCGAGCGACAGGCCGACGGTCAGAAGCAGATAGACATAAGCCACGACCGAATAGGTTTCGAAGAACCGGAACGAGCCGGAGGCATAGACCTTGCCCATTTGCGTGAGGTCGGCGACGCCGAGCACCGAGACCAGGGAGGAATCCTTGATCATGGCGATGAAATCATTGCCCAGTGGCGGAAGGATGGTTCGGATCGCCTGCGGCAGGACGATGAAGCGGAAGCGATGCCATGGCCCCAATCCGAGCGCCTTGGCCGCCTCCACCTGCCCCTCGTCGACCGACAGGATGCCGGCCCGGAACACCTCCGAGATGAAGGCCGAATAACCGATGGTCAGCGCGATGATCGCCCGCCAAAGCAGCGAGACGTCCCGCACCAGCATCTCTTCCATCAATCCGGCTTCGATCAGCGGCGAGATCAGCGCGTTCCATCCGAGCACGAAACCCGGCGCTCCGACGAAGGCGATGTAGAACAGAAGCACGAGGATCGGAATGCCGCGAATGATCTCGACATAGAACCGCGCGATCTGTCTGAGGACGAGCGACCCCGACAGGCCCATCACCGCCAGCAGCAAGCCGAGCAGCGTCGCCAGTGCAAAGCCCACCAGCGTGACGAAGATGGTGATCCAGATGCCCTTGGAGACAATCGTGAAGATCTGGCTGTAGAGATCGTTGACCGCGATCTGAAACGCCAGAAACAGCGCGATCAGGCCGGCGGCCAGAAGCCACCAGGGAAAGTCCTTCCGGGTCGACGAGGGACCGCCTGCGTGCGGTTGATCGGTCACCGGTCGGGCGCCCTGGTCGGGGCCGGCGACACGCGGCAGCGCGCCCGCGGCACAAGGCCGGATGCGCCTTGAGGCGCACCCGGTCCCAGGCGCCGGTGCGGGATCTGGGCATTGAGAAGCGTCAACGGCGGATCAGCCGCCGAGCTTGTAATCGAGGAACCACTTCTTGTTGAGCGCATCGATGGTGCCATCGGCCTTCATCGACGCAATCGCTGCATTGACCGGCCCGACCAGCTCGGAGCCCTTGGGGAATATGAAACCGAAATCATCGGAGCCGAGCGGGCCGCCGACCAGCTTGAGCCCGCCATCGGAGGCCTCGACATAACCGTTGCCGGCGACGCCGTCTGTCAGGACCATGTCCACATCGCCGGTCTTCAGCGCCTGAACGGTTGCGCCGAAGGTCTCCATCAGCTTGATGCGCGGGTTCTGTTCGTCGCCGTCAAGGACGTCATAGACGGCGACATAGAACGGCGTGGTTCCCGGCTGCGCACCAACAAGCCCGTTTTCGAAGGCCGCGAAGGATTCGGCGTCATCGAACCGGTCCTCGTCGCCGCGCACCAGCATGAACATTTCCGAACGCATGTAGGGATCGGAGAAATCCACTTTCTCCTTGCGATCTTCCTTGATCGAGATGCCGGTCATGCCGATCTCATACTGGCTGTCCGACACCGCCTGGATCATCGCGTCCCAGGATGTGTTCTGGTACTCGACATTGAAGTTCAGCCGCTTGGCGATCTCGTTCATCGCATCATATTCCCAGCCGATCTGGTCGCCGGTCTTGGGATCGATGAACTGCAGCGGCGGATAGGCGTTCTCGGTGACGACCACGACGGTTTCGCCGCCGAGATCCGGCAGATCCTGCGATTGCGCGGTGGCGGAGAGCGAAACGGCTGCAACAACGGTGGCGGCCGCCATCGCGGCGGATTTGAAAATTGACATGACGAATTCCCTCATGAGGTCTCGGGACGGATTGGCTTCGCGCCAGCACGGAGGCGCTGATACGCGGACAAACGCCAATGTGCAATGCCCCGGCGCCCGCCGCAAGGGCTTGCGGGAGAGGACGCCAGCTGTCGGCGGTGGGGGTGTGCGAGGATCAAAGCCGAAGAAGCTCCCGGAAAACGCAGGCGGGAACAACTCCGCGCGCAATGCGCCGGAGGTTCGGAAATGAAAATCCGGAGGGCCGCGCGCAGGCTGTGCCGTTCGGAAATGGATTTGGTGTGCATGCTCCGTCAGAAACGGAGACATGCCGGGGTGGCGCAAACTTGCACGCGGCCCGAAAATCGCCGGATGGTGTCCGCATCCGACAGGCAGGTCAGTGCCTTTTTCGAACGCCCGGACACGGGCATACGAAAGCGGCGTGTGCCATCGTCCGGCACGGGCTTGGCCTTGTGTTGACGATCCGGGAACGCCGGGGCTTGCGACGCCTGAACGCCGAGCCACTCCCGAATCCGCAAGGCGGCCCGCCACAGGCCCGTTTCCACCCCCGCCCCGGCTGCCGGCCGGCGCAGACCGGCACAAGGAACGGGAGTTTATCCGGTGGCTGGCTTGGTCCGCCCGGCCATGGTGGCCGTTGAGACTGCCAGCGGATCGTGGCCTTGCCCTGCCTCTTCCTTCGTTTCACCGCACGTTACGGCGAACGCCCGGAGGCCTTCCTCCCGCCGGATCCGCAACGTTCGCGAACCCTCCGGCAGCGGAAGTGCGGAAAGTATGGCACGGGCGGCGAAGCTGTGGACGAAATGAGGGGAAATTGATGCGAGACGACGGGAATTCACGGGAACAGGGTTGGCGTTTGTCCACGCCGGCAACGGTCTGTCGGGCGCCAATTGTCGCCGGTCAGCGATCACGGCCGCTGGCTGCGGCGATCGCCAGGATGTCCCACATGTCGGCTCCCGATTCCAGTGCTGCGGCAAAGGAGGTCCGCAAACGGGAGCTGACGGCCGGAGCCGGGAGTCCGGCCCGTGCGGCGCCTTCGAGCTCCTCCTCGAGGCTGGATTCCGCCCTGGTGGAGTTCGCGCCCCTGCCGCCCGGCCGTTCGATTGCAAACCCGGTGGCAATGCGCGCCATTTGCGGATGCTGCGCTATGACGCCGTTCATGCCGGTGTTGACGATGACTGGAAGAGACACGGCGATCCACTCCGGAAGCAGGGATCCCGGGCGCACGCCGCCGGCGCGCAAAACTCCCGGGTCGCGATCACCGAAAGCTTGTACCGAAGGCGCCTTGCGGGAGATTTAAACCGGTCGCTAACATTTTACGGATCGGCCGGTTTACTGCTTCTGGTTCGCCAACAACCAAAATTTATAAATCCAGCCATCGATATCCTCGACTTCATTCCAAGTCAGGGAAATGCTCTCTATGGATCGGTAGTCGCCGTTGCTGTTTATACAGCCGATAAAGGGTTCCAAGGATGGCATGCGAATTCTTAGCAACGAATGGTAGAACCTTCTGAGATAATCAAACGGGAAATTCTGGAGCAGATCCCGGTCGGATAGCCACGAGTTCGCAACGGCGATGGCATAAATGGGGTTTGCAAAATAGGCTGCGTTCAATTGAACATTGCCAGGATCGATGGGGACAAAGGGCCTCAATGTCATTATTGAAACCGCTGAAATTGCAGCTTTTTTATAATCGTCAGTCAAAGAATCCTGGTTGCGCTGCGTCTTGAAGGCGTCGCTGAGCAGGAAATATGCCTGCGACAAAAGCAATGGCGCTTCTGCCGAAAACACCACTGCTGAACCAAGATGCGGAACCCTGTCTAGTTGAGCCTGGGCAATACTGTCGAAGTGTGGACTTCGTTTGAGAACTCGCGCTCGGAAGTCCCCAGCCAAGCTCTAGTCACTCAACTTCTCATCGTTCAGGAAACGGTTCTGCGTCTTAAAAAAGGAGTCCGAGAAACGGCTGAAATTTCGCAAGGCCATTCCTTCATCCGCGGCATCGGAATGATTGTCGTCAACAATATCGCGTGAGCGCTGGACCGCGGGTCCACTGAGATCATAGATACCGTATTTGGGTTCGTTGACCATGCTCATCTCCGAATCAACAGTCGCCGAACAGGGTTCGGCGACGTTGTCAACAATGAATCGGGTGTCTGCTCATGTCAAGTTGTGAGCAGAACAGCTTATTCGCCCTTGGGCTCATCGGCCGGAGCGTTCGCTGCTGCGGCTTCTGCTGCTTCCGCCGCTGCCTTCTCGGCAGCCAGAGCTTCGGCGGCTGCGATCTTCTCGGCCTCGATGCGCGCCTTCTCCGCCGACAGCGCCTGACGCTCGGCTTCGTTGAGCTTGCGGGCGCGGGTATTGGTGTTCTCGACGATACGGGCCGACTTGCCGCGACGATCGCGCATGTAATAGAGCTTGGCGCGCCGGACCTTGCCGCGACGGACCACTTCCACGGCCTCGACCAGCGGAGAGTAGATCGGGAACACGCGCTCGACGCCTTCGCCGTAGGAAATCTTGCGGACGGTGAAGCTTTCGTTCAGGCCGGCCCCGGAGCGGGCGATGCAAACGCCTTCGAAGGCCTGCAGACGGGTGCGCTTTCCTTCGGTCACGCGGACCTGGACGCGCAGCGTGTCGCCGGCGGAAAACTCGGGAAACTTGCGGGAAGCTTCGATCTTGGCTGCCTGTTCGGCATCCAGCTGGGCAATGATATTCATGGTCCTTGACCTTTCGTTCTTCTCAAACGGTCAGAGCGCTCTCGTCTCGCCTGCGCGGCATGCCCCATTTCGGGGATCATCCTAGCGGCTATGCCCGTGAGGGCAGGAGCGAATTCACCATTCATTGTTTGGCAGGCGCCGTGGTGACGGCTGTCGGACTTTGCCGATCGCGCGGTCGATACACCATCGCCGCGGTTTTGTCACCTCCGTGAGCGAGATTTTGTTCAGACCCGGCCAAGGCCTGGACTACCGACTGCAAGGCCTCGTGGTTCCGGCCCTTGCGGCATGGCGCAAGGGCATGGCTTGAACGCCCGGCGTTTGGATGCTCTAAGACGGCCCCGTCCTTCCTGCCGCCGGTCCGCACATGTCCATCTTCGAGATCCTGCTTCTGTTTTCGGCCGGCTTCCTGTCGAGCGCGGTCAACGCCATTGCCGGTGGCGGAACCTTCCTGACCTTTGGCGCCATGACGCTGGTCGGCGTACCGCCGATCATGGCCAATGCCACCTCTTCGGTGACCCAGTTCCCCGGCTACGTAACCTCGGCGCTCGCCTATCGCGACGAGATCCGCGCCGCCGGCCGCGAGGCCTGGCTGCTGGCGGGCCTCTCCTTTGCGGGCAGCCTCGGCGGCGCGCTGATCCTTGTCTCGATGTCCAATCCCGAGTTCCGCTCGCTGGTGCCGTGGCTGCTGCTCGCCGCCACCGCCATCTTTGCCGCCGGCCCCTATCTCCGGCCGAAGAACCTGCACCCGGAACAGCCTGTCTCGCGCTTCGGGCTCGTCGGCCAGTTCGTCACCTCGATCTATGGCGGGTTCTTCGGCGCAGGCATGGGCATAATGATGCTGGCCGTGCTCGGCCTGACCAAGGGCGGGGATTATCACCGCCTCAACGCACTCAAGAACTTCATCGCCGTGACCATCGCCCTGGTCGCCATCCTGGTCTTCGTCTCCGGCGGCGTGGTGGCGTGGCTTCCGGCGCTGATCATGATCCCGGGCGGCGCGCTGGGCGGCTATGCCGGGGTCTGGGCGGCGCGCCGTGTGCCGCAGGCGGTTATCCGGGCCCTCGTGGTGGCTATCGGCCTGCTGCTCACCTGGTATTATTTCGCCGGCTAATCTTCGGCCTCCCGACCCCGGTCGATCAGGTCCGGCCTGCGCTTCCGGGTCAGATCCAGGGCCCGCGCCTGCCGCCAGTCCTCAACCGCCTTGTGATTGCCGGAGGTAAGTATCGCCGGGATCTCGCGGCCTTCGAACACTTGCGGCCTTGTGTAGTGCGGATGTTCAAGCAGACCGGTCTCGAAACTCTCATGGGCGCCCGACTCCGAATTGCCCATGACACCCGGAAGCACCCGGATCACCGCGTCGAGCAGAATCAGCGCAGCCGGTTCACCGCCCGACAGCACATAGTCGCCAACGGAGATTTCCTCGAGATTTCGGGCCTCGATGACCCGCTGGTCGACACCCTCGAAACGGCCGCAGACGATCACCGCGCCCGGGCCGCCGGCGAGCTCGCGCACCCGCGCCTGGGTCAGCGGCCGTCCGCGCGGACTCATCAGGATCCGCGGCCTGGGATCATCGCCGGGGCTGACCGCGTCGATGGCGCGGGCCAGCACGTCGGGCCTGAGCACCATGCCGGCGCCGCCGCCCGCCGGCGTATCGTCGACATTGCGGTGCTTTCCGGTTGCATGATCACGGATGTTGACCGCCTCCAGCGTGGCGTCGCCGCGTTCGAGCGCGCGGCCGGCCAGTGACACCCCGAGATGGCCGGGAAACATCTCCGGATAGAGCGTGAGAACCGTGGCGTGAAACCCCATCAGTCCCGGTCTCCGTCGGGCTCGTCCCCATCTCGACCGGTTTCGCCTTCGTCATCGGCTTCGCCGGTGTCGATCAACCCGGCGGCGACCGGGTCGACGAGAATCCGTCCGGCCCCGACATCGACTTTCGGCACGGCTGCCAGCGTAAACGGGATCACCACCGGCTTCTTGCCCTCGTCCCTGAGTTCAAGCAGGTCGCCGCCGCCGAAATTCAGCACCGCGGACACCACGCCCCAGAAGGCGCCGTCGGCATCCCAGGCTTCAAGTCCCTCGAGATCGGCATGGAAATACTCGCCCTCCTCAAGGTCCTCGTCGGGCAGGCTGGAGCGGTCGATGAACAGTTCCGTGCCCTTGAGCGCCTCGGCGGCATTGCGGTCATTGATGCCGCGAAAGCGCACCACGACCACGGTCTTGGCGAAGCGGAGATCCAGAACCTCGAACCGGCGGCCGTCGGCGGCGAAGAGAACGCCATAGTCGGAGAGCGCCATCGGATGCTCGGTGTAGGGCTTGACACGGACTTCGCCGCGAATGCCCTGCGCCGCGCCGATGACGCCGATAAGGATGGGATGATCGAGTTTGCTCATGGGATCTCCGAACGCGACGCGCATCCAACGTGAAAACGGGCGGCCACAGGCCGCCCGCATCAGACAGTCGAGCGTGCGGCCCGCACTTATTCCGCGGCGGCTTCTTCGGCCGGTGCTGCAGCGGCCTCGGCTGCAGCGGCGGCCGCATCCTCTTCCTTCTGCTTGCGCTCGGCTTCGCGCTCCTGCGCCTTCTTGCCGGGCTTGGCCTTGTTCGGGTTGTTGCGGGCTTCGCGGGTGATCATGCCGGCCTCGGCCATGAAGCGCGCGACACGGTCGGTCGCAAGCGCGCCGTTGTCGAGCCAATGCTGGATGCGCTCCTGGTTGAGGCTGACGCGGGCTTCATCGCCCTTGGGCAGCATCGGGTTCCAGTAGCCGAGCCGCTCGATGAAGCGGCCGTCGCGCGGGCTGCGGACGTCGGCAACGACGACGTGATAGTAGGGACGCTTCTTGGAGCCGCCACGGGCGAGACGAATTTTCAGTGCCATTTTCTTTTCCTTCGGTTTAGCAGTCTGTCTGGTTGATGGTGTGGAATGCGCCGGACGCCTTGCGGCGCCAGAACGGGTTCGTCATTTCGCGGCCGCCTGCTTGTGATGCTGGATGACTTCGCGGATGACGAATTCGAGAAACTTTTCGGCGAAATCCGGATCGAGATCGGAGGATTTCGCCAGATCGCGCAGCCGGGCGACCTGCTCTGCTTCGCGGTTGGGATCCGACGGCGGCAGATCCGCCGAGGCCTTGAGCGCGCCCACCGCCTTGGTGACCCGGAAGCGCTCGGCCAGGATGTGGATGAGCGCCGCGTCGAAATTGTCGATCGAGCGCCGGTATTCGAGAAGCTGCGCAATGGCGCTGTCGGTATCGGTCATGGCCGCCTCACTTCTTCTTCGGCAGGCCGGGAAGGCCGCCCGATGACTTTGGACCGCCCAGGCCAGGCAGCTTGGGACCTCCCAATCCCGGAAGCCCTCCCGGGGGCAGACCACCAGAACCGCCCGGACCCTTGCCAAGTCCGGCGGCTTCCGCCTGTTTCTGCAACGCCTCGAGCTGCTTGGGATCCATCTTCGACAGATCCGGCATGCCGCCCATGCCGCCCATCCCGCCGGGAAGCCCCATCTTGGAAGCAAGGCCGCCCATGGCCGCGCGCATCATGCCGCCGCCCTTGCCCTTGCCGCCCATCGCCTTCATCACGTCGGCCATCTGCCGGTGCATCTTCAGAAGCTTGTTGATGGCGGCCGCATCGGTGCCGGAGCCTCTGGCGATGCGCTTCTTGCGCGAATGCTTGAGAATGTCGGGGTTGGCGCGTTCGGCCTTGGTCATCGAGTTGATGATGGCGATCTGGCGGGCAAAGGTCTTGTCGTCGAGGCCGGCGGCCGACATCTGGTCCTTCATCTTGCCCATGCCGGGCATCATGCCCATGATCCCGCCCATGCCGCCCATCTTCTGCATCTGCGCGAGCTGATCGGCCATGTCGTTCAAATCGAACTTGCCGGTCTTCATCCGCGCGGCCATCGACTGCGCCTTCTCGGCGTCGAAATTCTCCGCCGCCTTCTCGACCAGCGAAACGATGTCGCCCATGCCGAGGATGCGGTCGGCGACGCGGCGGGGATGGAACTCCTCGAGCGCGTCCATCTTCTCGCCGGTGCCGATCAGCTTGATCGGCTTGCCGGTGACAGCCCGCATCGACAGCGCCGCGCCGCCGCGGCCGTCGCCGTCCATGCGGGTCAGCACCAGGCCGGAAATGCCGACGCGCTCATCGAAGTTGCGCGCCAGATTGACCGCGTCCTGACCGGTGAGCGCATCGGCCACGAGCAGGATCTCGTGCGGCTTGGCGCGCGCCTTGATTTCGGCCATTTCGGCCATCAGCGGCTCATCGATATGGGTGCGGCCGGCGGTGTCGAGAATGACGACGTCATGACCGCCGAGCTTGGCGGCCTGCACCGCGCGCGCGGCGATGTCGGTGGGCGACTGCCCGGCCATGATCGGCAGCGTGGCGACCCCGGTCTGCTCGCCGAGCTGTTTCAACTGCTCCTGGGCGGCGGGACGGCGCGTGTCGAGCGACGCCATCATCACCTTCTTGCGGTCGCGCTTTTCGAGCCGTGCGGCGATCTTGGCCGAAGTCGTGGTCTTGCCCGAGCCCTGCAGGCCGACCATCATGATGACGACGGGGGCCGCGGCATTCAGATCGATGGCGACGCCTTCCTCGCCCAGAAGCGCCACCAGCTCGTCATGGACCAGCTTGACCACCATCTGGCCCGGCTTGATCGACTTGACGATCTCGGCGCCGACGGCCTTTTCGCGCACGCGGTCGGTGAAGCCGCGAACCACCTCGAGCGCCACGTCGGCCTCCAGAAGCGCGCGGCGAACCTCGCGCATGGCTTCCGCCACATCCTTCTCCGAAAGGGCGCCGCGCCCGGTCAGATTGTTGAGGATGGAGCCGAGCCGGTCCTGAAGATTTTCAAACATTGCGTCGTCCTGTTGTTGCCGGAGATGTCCCCGACCCATATGGGACGTGCACAGCGCAAAGCCAAACGGCACCCGAGGGCGCATCGCGCTGTCGGGTGTTGACCTCCGGTGCTCAGGTGTTTCGCTTGACCCTTCAAACCGGCGCGGTTTGAAGAAAGGTTTCAAGCGACCACAGGAACCATCCCGGTCGGCGGCTCGGAGTCATGCTCGTCGCAGATTTGAGCGGGGTAAACAGGAAAACCGCGGCGGAGTCAAGGTTGGGGGATGTTCGGCGGCGCCACCCGGCGGTTTTCAGCACGCAACCAGACCCCGAGCATCGGTTCCAGTGTCGCAACCGCTGCATGCCAACCCGTAAGATCCAATCCTACAATCCAAACCGGATTACTGGCAGACCTTCACGCGGCCGTAATGTGGCTGTGGCCGAAAAAAGTCGGATAAAGGCAGGCTTCGCGATTAAGCCGGTGACTGCCAAGTTCGAAAACGAAAAGATTCTCCCAATAGCCGGTGACTGCGTAGTGGACGCCATCAGGCAGCAAGGTGATGCCGCAGGGAAATCTCAAGCCCATGGTACGGGTGTCAAACGAATGAAGCACCTCATTTGAAGCACCGTCGAACACGATCAGACGGTGCGAGCTCGGATAGCTGGCAATTGCCTGATCGTTCTTTGCGTCATAGCGAATGGAGAGGCCATGGCGCATTTCGGCAACATCCTGCCGGCGTCCCATCCGCCTGGGCCGTTTTCCTTTCGCCACCCTCAGAGTGGCTGCCGACATGTAGGCAATCCCGGGCTCGGAAGTGATATCGACCCCGTAAGCTTCGTCCTCACCGCGCAGTTCTCTGGAAAGGTCCGCCTCACTGCCAAGCCGCGCCTGGATTGCAAAGACACGGTCCAGCCCCCCGGCAGCTAGATGCCTCAATTCGCTGCGGCGGCGATCGGTGACACACTTGTCGACGAGCTTGCCGCTTTCCACGTCGATGATGGTCACACAGGCTTCATGGACATGGCGCGGGATGTCCATCTTGCCAGACAACGCACCCGGCAGAGAGCCGTAGTTGGCGACAACCACATACCTGTCGTTCTCGATCAGGCGGATGTCATGCGGATCTATGCCATAAGTGGAGTAGCTTCCGTGGATCTTCAGCGTATCCACATCACGGATGGTGATGCGGCCATGGTGCGTCTCCACCTTGCCCTCGCGCAAGCTCTGCCGGGGGGCGCGCTCCGACATCAGCACCGTTTTTCCGTTCGCGAGATAAGCTGCGTGCCCACCACCGCGCCACCCCCTGGAGAACGAAGGCGCGACGGCCATCAGATCCAGCGTTTCAGGATCGAACGCCACCTGATCCGTCGCCTCAAAGCCACACATCACCCCCACCGAGCGGTCCGGAGAGATTTCAACGTCGTGCGCATAGGCCGGCAAGAGAGCCTGCCGGATCTCGCCGTTCATTCCGATCCGGGTCAACAGGCGGAACGGCCGCTCCGGATCGGAAATGTTTCGGGCAAAGTAACTGTTCTCTCTCAGCGGCACCCCATTGGCATACGCTTCGTTCGGCATATATCCAGGGACATAAACCGAGGTCGCGCTCAATGGCTTGGCAGGCTTTGCCGGATCGGGCGGCAAAGCCCGATCCGGGTACATGCGACCGGTGCTGCACCCGCTAAGGGGCATTGCAACGGCGGCACCCACTGCGCTTGCGAGAAGGCCTCTGCGGGTAACAGACATGACGGTTAATGCGAACCGCCGCCGCCACCCCCGCCGCCTCCACTTTCACCCCCGGTCTGGTTCGTGTCGGCGGGGTATTTCTGGCTCCCGAAGGTCCGATAAGGTTCCTTGTTCCTATCTCTTGCGGGTTGGCCAGTCACACACCCCCCAGCAGCAGCGGTGGAAGAAAGACCGAGCAACAGTGTCAGCCGCGAACGATCAACTTTTTCGGTTTTTTTGTCCATATTCCAGTCCTCTCAATTGATAAGCCTGCCAGAGAATTAGACCACTGTTTCCGCTGTCCGTAGTTGATATGCATCAAACTGAATGTTTTTTGGCGGACCTAACTCTTGGGCGCGGCAGAAGCTGGGCGTGCCCGCATGCGGAGGCATCATTGCAAGGTGTTGATCAGGATGGATGCGAGCAAGAGCAGGGTCAGTGGCAGGAGTTCCTGACCCTTCATTTCCTCATCAAAGCGCGAGCCCGGCAAACGATCGCGCGACCAGCGCGACAAGACCCGGACTCCAAGATGTCCGCCGGTTCCGAGAACTGCGGCGGCACCAAAGGCATCCACCCAGACCGATGCCAGCGAAGCTGCCGCAACAACCATAGCCAAGGCGATCTCGACAAGGCGAAGATCATGATTGCGGATTAAAAACGGATCGCGGCGATGCGCATGGCAGCAACCGGCCTCAAGGCAGGCGAACTTGACTGGGATATAGGCGGCATTGATTGCCACTGCGTAAGCGGCAAGCAGAAGGATTGAAGCTCCATCCCGGCCCATGAGCAGGATGGCAGCGCTCAGCGCAGCCATTGCAGAGACCGCTGTTGCTCCCGACCACGAGGCCGAGGCCTTGCGCGATGCGTCCTGAAACGCAACCGCCAGCAGGATCCGGTACCCGGTGCCGCCAACGAAGAAGAATCCGAAAACGAACGCAAGCGCAAAGGCGGAGGGCCAGAAGGCCCCCCGCGTGATCGGCGCTGCCAGCGTTCCGAAAATCGCAGCGCTGCCGATAGCTGACAACAGACGCAATGACGTGGCGCGCGACAGACGCAGTTTGTCCAATGCCAGGCCACCCATTCACCACCCCCCTCAGTCCGACCCAAGTTGGGAAGAAAGCCTACTGCCCAGCGAAGGGAATTCCTTGACCCATATCAACAGATACGCGCCATAGCGGATTAAGACGGTGTTCCTGTGGCCAATGGCGGCCGCGAGCCGATTTCCGGCGGACGCATGGCCCGCCGGCGCGCAATGGTACGCATCCTTATTCTCAACCTCATACCGGCAAGCCCCACATCGTCCCCGCTTCAATCTGTCGTCCCTGGCTGCGCTCGACCGGAAGAGCGAACTCCAGTACCCTCTTTTGAAATCATGCCCGACCGAGCGGCAGGCAAGAATCCTCTCGGCGAAACCTGAAGGCGAAAAATGTACCTCACCAGATCCGAACAGGTTGCCGATGGCAGCATGCATGCCATCGGGGTGACCGGGGCGATCCTCGGCGCGGTCCTGCTGCTGGTCTGGGCGGCGCCCGTCTCCGCGCCGTGGGAGATTGCGGCCGTGGCGGTCTATGCGGTCACGCTGATCGCCACCTTCACCGCCTCCGCGTTCTACCACCTGACCCCGTGGGAGGGCCTGCGCCCCGCCCTGCGCAGGATCGATCACGCGGCGATCTATCTCAAGATCGCGGGCACCTACACCCCGCTGGTGGTGATGATAGGCAGCGGTCTGGCCTATGTCGTGCTCAGCGTGGTGTGGGCGATGGCGATCATCGGGATGACGCTGAAGCTGATGTTCTGGAAGACGCCGGGGCGGTTCGGCCCGGTGCTCTATCTCGTCATGGGCTGGATGAGCATCGTCCTGGTCTGGACCCACTGGTCGGAGCTGCCGCTCGGCTACATCGTCGCCGGCGGCCTGCTCTACACCGTCGGCGTGGCCTTCCATGCGGCAAAGAACATGAGGTTCTCGTCAGCAATCTGGCACGGCTTCGTGATCTCGGCCTCGGCGTGCTTCTTCACCGCCATCTCGCTCGTGGTCACGCAACCCGTTTTGGCGTGACAGCACCGGCCTGCCTGATTTCGGCCCGGCTGATTTCGGCCCGGCTGCCGCACCTGACGCGACCTTGAATGAATACCATTGGATATGATAAAATGGTACAAAAGGAGCGACCTTGGGCAAGAACACATCTATTATCCTTGGTGATCATTACGAGAAGTTTGTCGGCGCGCAGGTCGGAAGCGGGAAATACGGCTCCACCAGCGAAGTCATCCGCGCCGGACTTCGGCTGCTGGAAGAGCGCGAAACCGCGATCAGCACCCTGCAGGCCGCGCTGACCGATGGCGAGAAAAGCGGCATCAGTCCCCGCAGTCCGGACGAGATCATCAGCGCCGTAATCGAAAAGCGGCGCGAGAATGGATCTCTATAGATTAACGCGGGCTGCCGACGAGGATTTCGAACGGATCTTCGAATTCGGAATCGACAGATTCGGGCTTGAACAGGCACTCAGTTATCAAAACGGAATGACCCGACGCTTTGGTGAAATTGCAGCTCACCCGGAACGCCATCAACCTGTTGATCACGTTCGCCCGGCTTATCGCCGAAGCGTCTGCGGGTCGCATTCGAGCTGCTACAAGATGGATGGAAGCTTCGTTCTAGCGGTTCGCATCCCTGGCCGAGAGAACCCGAAAACATCATTGCCGGGCCAGCAATAAGTTCGCGCGAATCCGCATCAGAACTGCCAGACCAGCATGATGACCGGCACCGCGACCGCGATGACGATGACCTCCAGCATCAGGCCCATGCGCCAGTAGTCGCCGAACTGGTAGTTGCCCGGCCCCATGATGATGGTGTTGTTCTTGTGACCGATCGGCGTCAGGAAGGCGCAGGAAGCGGCCACCGCCACGCCCATCAGGAACGGATCGGGACTGACCTCGAGCGAATTGGCGATGCTCACGGCAATCGGCGCGGCGATCAGCGCGGTGGCCACATTGTTGAGGAAGTCGGACAGCGTCATCGTGATCACCATCAGCGCCATCAGCACGGCCCAGGCGGGAAACCCGCCGGTCTGGCTGACGATCAGGTTTGCGATCAACTGGCTGCCGCCGGTCTCCTCCAGCGCCTGTCCCACCGGGATCAGGCAGGCCAGCAGCACGATCACCTTCCACTCGATCAGCTCGTAGAAGTCCCGGCCGCCAATGATTCCGAGCGCCAGATAGGCCACGACGCAAAGCCCCAGCGCGATGGTCAGCGGCACGAGGCCGGCCACGGTCAACGCGATCGCCCCGGCAAAACACGCCAGCGCCGACATCGCCTTGGTGCGCTGGAGCACTTCGAGCCTGCGGTTTTCGAGCGGCAGCACGCCGAGCCAGGCGCTGGCGGCGGCGATGTTTTCGTCCGGCCCGATCAGGAGCAGCACGTCGCCGGGCTTGATGGTCAGTCCGCGAACCCGCTCGCGAAAGCGCTTGCCCTGGCGCGAAACCCCCAGGAGCGTGACGCCGTGGCGCTGCACCAGCCGCATCCCCAGCGTGTTGCGCCCGACCACGCGGGCATCCTCGGGCACGATCGCCTCGACGAGGCTCATCGACCGGCCGATCAGGCCGCCATGCTTGTCCGATCCGACCGTGTCGAGTTCGGCCGCCCCCATGAAGGCCTCGATCTGCTTCGGGTCGCCCTCCAGCACAAGAAAGTCGGTCTTGCGGATTTCCCGGCTGCGCGAAAAGCCCGGCAGCCGCTTGCCCTGACGCACCAGACCCAGAATGGTGACATCGCTTTCATTGGCGAGCGGATAGAGTTCGCCGACCGTCATACCGACGGATTTCGACCCTTCCTTGATCCGCGCTTCGGCCACATAGAGCCCGGCATCCCCCTCGAGCGAAACCGCATCCGGGCGCTCGGGGATCAGCCGCCAGCCGATCAGCGTCACATAGGCAATGCCGACGATCGCCACGGCGAGGCCGACCGGCGCGAAATCGAACATTGCGAACGGCGCGCCGAGCGCATTGTCGCGGTACTGGGCAATCACGATGTTGGGCGGCGTTCCGATAAGCGTGATCATGCCGCCCAGGATGGTTCCGAACGACAATGGCATCAGCGTGAGCGACACCGCCCGCCTGGCCTTGCGCGCCGCATCCATGTCGAGCGACATCAACAGCGCGAGCGCCGCCACATTGTTGATCACCGCCGAAAGCGCCGCGCCCGCCACTGCCATGATGCCGATATGACTCGACATCGAGCGGTCGGGCCGGATCACGAAGCGGGCGATCAGTTCGACCGCGCCGGAATTCATCAGCCCGCGCGAAACGATCAGCACGAGCGCGATGATGACGACCGCGGGATGGCCGAACCCCTCAAACGCCTGTCCCGCATCGATGAGCCCCAGAAGCACGGTGGCCAGAAGCGCGACAAAGGCCACCAGGTCATAGCGGAACCGGCCCCAGACAAGCAGGCCGAAAAGCACGATGAGGATGCCGAACAAGAGCATCTGGTCGGTTGTCATGGATGTGGTCGCTCCTGCCCCCGGGGATCAAATTCCTCACGGGAGGGGTACATGGTCACGGAGCACGGTCAAGCGGTTTGATCCCGAAAACCGCCATGACGCCAAAAGCGATCCGGACCGGCCTGCCGACCGGTCCGTCCATCGTGAGGGCTAATCCGCCAGATACCGGTTGGTGTACCAGCCCGACACATCCGGCATGGTTTCATGCACATCGCCATCAGCATCGCGCAGGATGCCCGCCTCGAACAGGAAGCCTGTGATTCCCGTAAAGAGCTCCGGATCGATGAGGCCGACGGGTTCGCCCGGATCCTTGAGAAAACCGCCGTCGACAAGTGCCCGCATCGAGGCGTGCACCAGCTCGGGATTGGACAACATGCCATCGGCGCCGGCGATCAGCAGGTCGGCGGCCTCATGCGGATTGTCGGCGGCGAAGGCGTAACCGCGCTGCGCGGCCTTGACGAAGGCCCCGGCCGTGGCGGAATTGGCCGCGAGCCAGTCGGCATTTCCGCCAAGAAAGGTTGTATGCTGGTCGGGCACGCCGTAATCGGCATAGCTGAACCAGCGCTGCGGGCGTCCGAGCAGGTCCGAATTCACGCCCTCCCAGGTGCTGACCTCCAGGGTGAAATCGACCGAACCGTTGGCCAGCGCCTCATAGGCCGAGGTGCCGAGCGTCACCGTCTCGAAAGTGCCCTCGCCGCCGTCATGTCGGATGATCGAGGAGATCAGTGCGTTTTCCCAGGCGCTGCCGAACCCGGCATAGGTGAGGCCGTCAAGATCGGCGGGGCGCTGGATGTCCTCGCGCTCGCCATTGAACACCAGCCGTCCGGTCTCGTGCTGCACAACCGCCATCACCGCTGTCATGTCCGCCCCCATGGAGCGCTGGCTGTGAAAGCCCACGGCGCTGAGGATCCCGAATTCGGCGACACCGGTGGCGACCAGCGTACCCGAAGACGTGTCGGTGTAGGGCAGAATCTCGACATCCAGACCCGCATCGGCAAACCAGCCCCTGGCCAGGGCCACGTAAAGTCCGACATGATTGGTGTTGGGCGTCCAGTCGAGCGCGACGGTGAGTTTCTCGGCGGCTTGGACGGGCAGGGCTAGAAGCAGCGCGAACGCTGCAAGAACAGGTTTCATGATCAGTCTCCGGTTTGGGTGAGAAGGGTGTCAAGAAGCTCCGCCTCAAGGCGTCCGGCCTCGGGCGGAAGCGGGCTTCCAAGCCTCGGACGGGGCCAGGGCACATCGAAATCCGCGATGATCCGCGCCGGCCGGCGTGACAGGACGTAGATCCGGTCCGACAGCGCCACTGCCTCGCGCATGTCATGGGTGACAAGAACCGTGGTCCAGCGCGCTTCCCGCCAGCGCTGTTCGACGAAGCGCTGCATCCCGGCCCGGGTGAGCGCATCCAGCGCGCCGAAGGGTTCGTCGAGAAGCAGGATCGGCCGGTCCTGCACGATGGTGCGCAAAAGCGCCGCGCGCTGCCGCATGCCGCCCGAAAGCTGTGCCGGGTAGCAACGCTCGAAGCCTTCGAGTCCGAACGCTGCGAACAGCGGCCGAACCCGGGTTCGCGCGGACACCCTGTCCATCCCCTGCACCTCGAGCCCGAGCGTGACATTGTCGATGATCCGCCGCCACGGCATCAGCGCATCGCGCTGCGGCATGAAGGCGAATGTGTCGTGGCCGGCGCCGGGCGCCCGGTTCTCGACCAGGATCCCGCCCCGATCAGGCCGAATGGCGCCGGTCAGCAGCCGGAACAGGGTGGATTTGCCGCAACCGGACGGCCCGAGGATCGAGACGAATTCGCCCTTGGCGACACTTAGCGAAATGTCGTCGATCACCGGGGTTTCGCCGAGGGTCACTGCCAGGTTCGCCAGTGAAAGCGCGCTCATTGACCGGCCCCCGCTTGCCGCCAGCCAAGCACCAGCCGCTGCACGAGCGCGGTCGCGGCAAACAGGGCAAGCGTCAGCGCCGAACTGATCACCACCGCGGCCAGCATGAGATCGGGACGGAAGCTGTTCTTGGCATTGAGGATGACGATGCCCAGGCCCGCGCGGGCGCCGACATATTCGGCAAAGATAGCCGCCACCACGGCATAGGTGATGGAAATCCTGAGGCCCGCGAAGAAATAGGGCATCGCCGAAGGCAGCCGCGCACGGCGGAAGATCCCGGCCCGGGAGGCGCCCATCGACGCCAGCAGCGCCGAAATGTCGCGATCGGCGGATTGATAGCCGTCAACCAGCGCCACCAGCATGGGAAAGAAGGTGACCAGCGCCACCAGCAGGATCTTCGGCGTCAGCCCGAAACCGAACCAAAGCACCACCAGCGGCGCGATTGCCACCAGCGGCAGGGTCTGGCTGATGACGAAGACCGGAAACAGCGCGCGCTTTAGCCGGGGAAGGAAATCGATCGCCACAGACAGCGCAAACGCCACGCTGAGCGAGCACGCAAACCCGATCAACGTGGCCTTGAGCGTTGGCAGCGTGTTCACCCACAGCAGATCCCGGTTTTCGGCAATCTGCCCGATCACCCGGGAGGGTGCAGGCAGCACCAGCGCGGAGACGCCCGACATGCGGACATAGATTTCCCAGACCGCGAGCAGAGCCGCGACGCTGAGAATGGCCGGCAGGGCACGGCGAGGCCGTGCCGCCGGATGGCGAAAGGATGCAGCGGCCATGGGCTCAGGCGATCGAGGGGCTGTTGGCTGAAACCGTCAGATCGACGGTGACGTGACCGAGCGGCGGTCCGAAGCGGCAGAAGGCTTCCTGCAGGGTGGCGAACACAGGACCGGAATCGCCGATCAGCCGGGTACAGAAATTCTTCGAACGGTCGAACGTGCCGCTCTGCTTGAGATAGTCGATGCAGCCCATGATCTCGGCCATGTGGTCGCCCGCGCCCATCACATAGAGCGAGAATTGCGCGCGGGCCGTCTCGCCGGTTTGCGGCGCATGGCCGAGGGTTGCCAGCGCCGACGCCTGCCGTGATTCGAGCGGTTCGGACGGGTTGGCGAGCGCGTTGGTCTGGCAGATCGGATCATCGGGCTCGCCGGGGCAGCCGCGGGACAGGGTTGCCCGCAGGACGCAATGCTTCCGGGTGGACGCCGCGGCCACATAAAGATCGCGCAGCGCCGGAAACAGAACTTCGGGCGGGCCGACAATCAGCGTGGAGATGTCGTCGGTCTCGATTCTCAGGCGATCGCGCCAGGGATCGAGCGCCGAAAGCGACGACAGGATCACGTCCGCGAACCCGTCGGTCATGGGATAAAGGGAAACTTGCGCGCCTGCGAACATCGTGGTTCCTCCTTGCTACGCTGGCATTATCCAGATCAGCTTCGAGGGTCCGCAGGCTTGACGCCCGCATCTCAGCCGCGGCTCTACGCGGCACCCCTGTGGTGAGGCGAATTCAACAGGATTTGCATGCAAATGCAAGTGTCCTCTTGTCTCCCCGCGCGTTTTTTACGGCGGACCTCGTCAGGACACGGGTGGGGCATGAACGGTTCGGGCGGCCGGGCACTGACCGCAAAGACACTTCGTTACGGCCTGGCCCGGCCCCTGCGGGCGCGGCGGTCGACTGCGTCGCCGTCCTCCATGGGACCTTCCGGGCCGATGCCGCCCAGATGCTCGCCCCAGATGACGTCGGTGTTGCGCCCGGAGATCTTCGCCCGGTAAAGCGCGACGTCGGCGGCCTTCGTGCACTCGGCCAGCGAAGCGCCCGCATGGGGCGCAAGCGCGATGCCGGCCGAAAAGGACAAGGGTGTGTCCCTGAGTTCGGCAATGCTGTGGGTGGCAAGCGCGCGGCGCCAGCGGGCGCATCGCTCCAGCGCCCGGTCGCGGCCCGTGGATGGCAGCACGACCAGGAATTCCTCGCCGCCGTGGCGGAACGCCATTTCCGCGCCCTGCAGGTTGTCGGACAGGATCATTGCGAAAACCGACAGCACCTTGTCCCCGACATCATGGCCGTGGCGGTCGTTGACCTGCTTGAAATAATCAAGATCCAGGATGATCAGCGAAACCGGCTCGTCCTCGCTGGCGTCCGAAAGCAGTGGCGGGATGACGGTGCTGGCGTGACGGCGGTTGAACAGGCCGGTAAGGTGGTCTTGAAAGGCCTGCTGTTCCAGCTTTTCCTGCAGGCGCAGGTTTTCCTCCAGCCGCAGTTTCAGCGCCTCACCGGCATCCGACAGGCTTTTCTGCGCGGCCTCGCGCGCGGTGACGTCGCGCAGCACCAGCATGACATTGCCCTTGCGGCCCCAATGCTCCAGCGGCTGGACAGACACTTCGAAGACTTTCTCCATGGCATCGAAGTGAACGATCGGCTTGCCGGCGCCGTCCCGCCGGTCCGGTGCGACGAAATCCATCAGTGGATGGTTGGAGGGCAGTTTCGTGCCGACTGTTTCGACGCCGAACCCTGTCAGTTTCTCGGCAGCGGGATTGGTCTCGAGCACCAGGCCGCTCGGCTCGAGCACCACGATGGGGTCGGGCAGGATCGAAAAGATGATGTCGCGGGCAATCGGCGGCGCGATGAACAGCTTGCCGCGATGTTGCGCCAAGAGCACGGCAAGAACGGTCGCGCTGAAGGCAAATGGCGTCGGGTCGTCATTGAACAGCCGGAACCCGAACAGGTGGAAGGCCGCGTTGCAGGCCCACGGGGCGCATGTTGCAACCAGGAGCGCCACCATCTGACGCCGATGCAGGCGCGAGGAACGCTTCAACTGGGAGATCGACAACAGGCAGGCAAGGAGCATGCACAGGTACATCGTGCCCAACAGGACGTAGAACAGCCATCCATGCGAGAAGCTTGGCCGCTCCTCATTGACGATGCCGGTGTAGATCCATTGGTGATAACCGTCGGTCAGGGCAAGGATGCCCCCGATCATGCTCGCTGCGAGCATGATGGCGACGGGCATGCGCCTGGTGACCTGACTGAAGCCGGCATGATCGAGAAGGCCTGCCGACCAGAACAGCGGCGTGGCGACGATGCCGAACCAGGCGAGCCGGCTGAACAGGACCTTGTCCGGCAACTCTGCGCTGTTGAGGCGAAGAACCACCATGGCGATCCACCAGATCGACGCAACGGCCGCCAATGCAAACGCTACGCGTCCCGGCGCTTCCGGCGACGTGATGATGCGTCCGACCACGACGACCGCGAGCATCGCGATCACGAAAAGGATCGGGGTCGAAAGGCTCATCACTCTTCCTTCAGGCAATACGGCGGAGCGGGCGGTTCGCGCGCGGTCCCGGTTATCTGGGACGAGCTTAGTGCAGGCTTTCCTAATGAAGCTTTGCGATCCGCTGCAATATCTTGCAGACAGCACGGTTCACCCCGGGGGCAACGCGCTGGCGCTGCGAGGCCCGGCATCGCCTGCAACCGGGATCCATTCCCTTGAACCCGTCCCGGCCCCCACCATATCTCCCTCATGAAACGCCGCTCCTTCCTCAAGTTCAGCGCGCTCGCCGGCATATTCGGCCTTGGCGCATCAGGAACCGCCATGGCCATCGCCCGCGCCAGCAATCCCTATTACTCCGGCCCCGTCAGCGATCACTTTGACGGCACACGGTTCTTCAACCCGGACGGCGCGGCGCCGAAGGGGTTCTCGGACCTCTTGAAATGGCAGTTCGGAGGCGACCGCGAACCATGGCCCGCAAGCGCCACCAGCCCGTTCGCGCCGGCCAGGCCCGAGCCGAAGGTCGATGGCGACAGGCTCCGGATCACCATGGTCGGCCATGCCACGATGCTGATCCAGACCGCCGGCCTCAATATCCTGACCGATCCGGTCTGGTCGGACCGCGCAAGTCCGGTCGCCTTTGCCGGGCCGAAGCGGATCATCGATCCCGGCGTGGCGTTCGAGGACCTGCCGAAGATCGATGTGGTGCTGCTCAGCCACAATCATTACGACCATCTGGACCTGGTCACCCTGGCGCGGCTCCGCCAGGCCCATGATCCGCTGGTGATCACACCGCTGGGCAATGACGCCATCATCAGGGACCATACCCCGAGTATGCGCATAGAGACCGCCGATTGGGGTCAGGCAATCCGCTCGGGTCCGGCGACCTATCACTTCGAGCCCTGCCACCATTGGTCCGCGCGCGGCATGAACGACCGGTCGATGGCGCTCTGGGCGGCCTTCGTGATCGAGACCGGGGGCGGAAAGGTCCTGCATATCGGCGACACCGGTTTCGACAATGGCCGGCCCTACCGGAACGCCCGCGAGCGCCACGGCAGGTTCCGCGCCGCGATCCTGCCGGTTGGCGCATACGAACCGCGCTGGTTCATGAAGGACCAGCACCAGAACCCGGAAGAAGCCATCGAAGGCTTTCTGCTTTCGGGCGCAGACTATGCGCTTGGTCATCATTGGGGCACCTTCCGGCTTACCAATGAGGGCCGTGACGCGCCCAAGGAAATGCTCGAGGCGGCACTGGCGAAAAAGGGCGTGGCGCCCGAAAGGTTCCGGCCGCTGCATGTCGGCGAAGTCTGGGAAGCGCCCGCCGGCGCCTGACCCCCCGAGCAGGCTGCTTGCCGTGGCCGACACTGGTAATCGGCCGCAATTTCCGCCATATAGGCGCCAGAACCGGTCAGACCCCCGGCGTGAACGAAGAGATCCGATGGACCCCGCATGACCTCGATGGTTCCTTTCGCAAAGATGAACGGACTGGGCAACGACATTGTCGTCATCGACATGCGCGGCCGCAGCGATGCCGTGACCGCGGAAGCCGCCGTTGCGCTGGCGGCGGGCGAGGCAACGGGCTTCGATCAGATCATGGCCGTTCACGACATCGATCTCGACGGTGTCGACTACCGCATCGACATCCTGAACCGCGACGGCTCGCACGCGCAGGCCTGCGGCAACGGTACGCGGTGCGTGGTGCAGGCGCTGGCCTCGGAAACCGGACGCAGGAGTTTCACCTTCCGGACGCTCGCCGGCATTCTCAACGCCCAGGAGCACGAGGACGGATCCATCTCGGTCGACATGGGACGACCGGAATTTCGCTGGGACCTGATCCCGCTGGCCGAGGAGTTCCACGACACCACCCGCATCGAACTTCAGATCGGCCCGATCGATGCGCCGGTCCTGCATTCGCCCTCCGTCATGTCGATGGGCAACCCGCATGCGGTGTTCTGGGTCAAGGACGATGTCCGGTCCCACGATCTCGAGCGTTTCGGCCCGTTGCTCGAACATCACCCGATCTTTCCCGAGCGAGCCAACATCTCGGTCGCCCGCGTGCTCGACGACAAGACCCTCGATCTGAGAACCTGGGAACGCGGTGTGGGCCTGACCCGGGCCTGCGGCTCTGCCGCCTGCGCCGCCGCCGTTCTGGCCGCACGCACCGGGCGCACCGGGCGGACGGTGACCGTGAACCTGCCGGGCGGGCCGCTCCTGATCGAATGGCGCCAGGACGATCACGTCATCATGACCGGACCGGCCGAGTGGGAGTTCTCGGGCCGGGTCGATCCGCTGACCGGCGCCTGGGAGCGTGACGGGGCGCTGGCGTGAGCGGGGTCAGGGTCGTCACCTTCGGATGCCGCCTCAACGCCTTCGAATCCGAGACCATGCGCAAGGCCGCCGAGACCGCCGGCCTCAACAATGCGGTGCTGGTCAACACCTGCGCGGTGACCGCCGATGCGGTGCGGCAGGCGCGACAGACCATACGCAAGGTACGGCGCGAGAACCCGCATGCCAGGATCGTGGTTTCGGGATGCGCCGCACAGACCGAACCGGATGGCTTCGCCGCCATGGACGAGGTGGATGCAGTGATCGGCAACGACGCCAAGGGTGCGGCCGCCACCTACCGCAACCTGCCGGATTTCGGGGTTTCCCAATCCGAAAAAATCCGCGTCAACGACATCATGTCGGTGCGCGAGACCGCGCCGCAGATGATCGAGGCGCTGACGGGCCATGCCCGCGCCTTCGTGCAGGTGCAGAACGGCTGCGATCACCGCTGCACCTTCTGCGTCATCCCCTATGGCCGCGGCAATTCGCGCTCCGTGCCGATGGGCGCGGTCGTCGACCAGATTGAAAGGCTGGTCGACAACGGTTACCAGGAAGTCGTTATCACCGGAGTGGACGCCACGAGCTACGGCGCCGATCTTCCCGGAAACCCGAGCCTCGGCACGCTGGCAGCAACGATCCTCAGGCAAGTCCCCGATCTTAAGCGCCTGCGGCTGTCATCGATCGATTCGATCGAGGTCGATGATCGCCTGATGGACCTGATCGCAGACGAGCCACGCTTCATGCCGCATCTGCACCTGTCGCTGCAGCATGGCGACGACCTGATCCTCAAGCGCATGAAGCGGCGTCACAGCCGCGCCGACGCGGTGCAGTTCTGCCGGACCGTGCGCGATCTGCGTCCGGGCTTCGCCTTCGGCGCCGACCTCATCGCCGGTTTCCCCACCGAGACCGAGGAGATGTTCGCCCGTTCGCTCGAGATCGTTGAGGAGTGCGGGATCGCCTTCCTGCACGTGTTTCCCTATTCGCCGCGCGAAGGCACCCCGGCGGCGCGGATGCCGCAACTCGACCGCGGGCTCATCAAGGCGCGCGCCGCCCGGTTGCGGCAGGCAGGGGAGGCGGTTTTCACAAATCATCTTGAAGACATGGCGCAAAAGGCGGAGGTTCATTCGGCACTGGTCGAATTCTCCGGCATCGCGCGGACAGAAAATTTCACGCCGGTGGTTGCACCCGGAGCGCCGAGGGGGCAGATGGCGCATGTAAGGGTGACCGGGCATGACGGAGACAGGCTGACCGGAAATCCGGTCGATGCCGGTCCGGGTGTTGGCGCGGTACATGACAAGGCAGACGCGGCCTTCGCCAGGGGCTGAACCCGCCTCTCGGGCTGACGACTGGCTGCGAAATACCCGCTCCGGGCCAGGCTTGGCCCCGAATCGATCTCAGGAAGGACGACAGCAAGGCATGGCGCTCAACTTCATCAAAAAGGTCTTCTCCTTCGGGCGAAACAAGGAAGACGCGCCTGCGCCGGGCACCGAAAACCCAACCGTATCCCGCGAGGCCGGCGCGGATACCGCGACACGCGCCACCGCGCAGGCGTTTCCGCAGGAAGCCGCGCCGGTTGAGCGCGCCCTCCCGGATCCGGCGACGGAGGAGCACGCGGGCGGGCCGCCGGTCGCAGGCGCGGACATCGCCGCGGAGACCTCTGACGCCCCGGCCAGGGAAAGCGGCGCGCCGCAGGGTCATGTGATGCCGGAGGACCTCATGTCCGATCCGGTATCCGAAATCACCCCCGACCCGGACGCCGAACCTGTGCCTGCCCCTGCGCCAGGGGAGCAAGACGACAGCGAAACACCGGCTCCGGCGGAAAGACCCCGGGACGGTTTCACCGCACCCGAAGACGTCGTTTCCGATCCGATGACCCAGGCCGCGCCGGCCGGTCAGCCTGAGCCTGAGCCTGAGCCTGAGCCTGAGCCTGAGCCTGAGCCTGAGCCTGAGCCTGAGCCTGAGCCTGAGCCTCGAAGGCTGGTTGTTCGGGACACCGTGTCAAGCGCGGAAGCAGCGCCAGCCGCGCAACCCGAACCCGAGCCCCGGTCGAGCTGGTGGCAGCGGCTGCGCCAGGGCCTGTCGCGAACCTCCGGCCAGCTCACCGGCCAGATCACCGGCATCTTCACCAAGCGCAAGCTCGACGAGGAAACGCTCGAAGATCTCGAGGACGTGCTGCTGCAGGCCGATCTCGGGGTCGAAACCGCACTCCGGATCACCGATACGCTCGCCTCCGGCCGCTATGGCAGGGACATCTCCCCCGCCGAGGTGCAGAAGGTGATGGCCGACGAGATTTCAAAGGTTCTCGAACCGGTGGCCATGCCGCTCGAACTGGATCTGAGCCAAAAGCCACATGTCATCCTCGTGGTCGGGGTCAACGGCACCGGCAAGACAACCACCATCGGCAAGCTGGCCGCCAAGCTCGCCGCCGGCGGCCTCAAGGTGACGCTCGCAGCCGGCGATACCTTCCGCGCCGCCGCCATCGAACAACTGAAGATCTGGGGCGAGCGCACCGGGTCCGAGGTGGTCGCGACCAAGCTCGGCGCGGATGCGGCGGGCCTGGCCTACGAGGCCATCGAGCGGGCACGGCAGAACAATTCGGACGTCGTCATCATCGACACCGCCGGGCGGCTGCAGAACAAGGCCGAACTGATGGACGAGCTTGCCAAGGTCGTCCGCGTGATCGGCAAGCTCGACCCGGACGCGCCGCACACGGTGCTGCAAACGCTTGACGCCACCACCGGGCAGAACGCCCTGAACCAGGTCGAGATCTTCAGGAACGTCGCCGGCGTCAACGGGCTGGTGATGACCAAGCTCGACGGCACCGCCCGCGGCGGCATCCTGGTGGCGATTGCCGCGAAGCACAAATTGCCGGTCTATTTCATCGGGGTCGGCGAAGGCATTGACGATCTCGAACCCTTCGAGGCGAAGGACTTCGCCTTGGCCATCGCCGGAGAACCCGCATGAGCAACCCAGACCCCGCACACCGGAGCGAGGCGAAAGACCCGGCCGCAGAGGCGCACCTGTTCGAGGCCGATCCCAACGCGCCCGGTCGCAAGCACCTCAATCCGCTTCTCAAGATGGCGCTGGAACTCGGGCCGCTGCTGGTGTTCTTCTTCGCCAATGCCCGCGGTGAGTGGATTGCCGAACGGGTGCCCTTCCTGGCCGATATCGGCGGGCCCATCTTCGTCGGCACCGCCTGCTTCATGATCGCAACGGCGATATCGCTGTCGGTGTCCTGGGCGCTGACCCGCACCCTGCCGATCATGCCGCTGCTGTCGGGAATCATCGTGCTGGTCTTCGGCGCGCTGACCCTGTGGCTGCAGGACGAGACCTTCATCAAGGTCAAGCCGACCATCATCAACACGATGTTCGGCCTGATCCTCCTGGGCGGCCTGATGTTCGGCAAGTCCTTCCTGGGCTATGTGTTCGATTCGGCCTTCCGGCTCGACGCCGAGGGCTGGCGCATCCTGACCCTGCGTTGGGGCCTGTTCTTCCTGGCGATGGCGCTGGTCAACGAGGTCATCTGGCGCAATTTCTCCACCGACTTCTGGATCGCCTTCAAGGTCTGGGGCAACATGCCGCTGTCGATCGTCTTCACGCTGCTGCAACTGCCGCTGATGCAGCGGCATGCGCTGCCCGAGGCGGGCGAAGCCAAGACAGACGGCTGACCGGCGGGAAACCGCGAGGGCCAAGGCAGGGGAACCGGAACTTCAATGCGGAACGCGACTTTCGGACTGGCGCTGACGCTGATGATCGGCTGGCTGATCTGGATCGGCAAGCCGGTCCTGATCCCGGTGCTTTCGGCCGCGATTTCCGTCTACGTGCTGTCGACCGCGGCCCAAAGCATGCAGGGCCTGCCGCTGATCGGGCGTCTGCCCGCCTGGGCGCGGCGGGTGCTCATCCTGATCGCCTTCGTGCTCGCCGTGGTCCTGCTTTTCGTTCTGGTCATCAACAATCTGACCCAGGTGGTTGCGGCGCTCGGGCGCTACGAGGCCAATCTTCAGACCCTTGTGACCCGCAGCGCCAGCCTGCTCGGCATCGAGGACGAGCCGACCTGGGCCAATCTCCGGCGCGCAACGCTGGACCAGGTGGATTTCGGTTCCTGGATCGCACCGGCGCTCAACTCGCTGCGCGGTTTCGGCGGCACGCTTTTCCTCGTCGTCCTTTACGCCAGCTTCTTCATGGCCGAACGCGGCATGATTGCACGCAAGGTGGTCACCGCCCTTGGCGGCGAGGAGGGCAACACCGAGAGGGGAACGCGCGCGCTGTCGCTGCTTGCGCGCATCAATGAAAGGATCGGCGAGTACCTGTTCGTCAAGACCGTGGTCAACCTGATCCTGGGCGCGATCTCCTTTTTCATCATGCTGGCGCTGGGCATCGAGTTTGCATTGTTCTGGGCGGTTCTGATCGCCTTCCTGAACTACATTCCCTATATCGGGTCGCTGATCGGGGTGATCTTTCCGGTGCTGCTGAGCCTGGCGCAGTTCGGCACGCTGGGAATGGCCGGCGTGGTGCTGATCTCGTTGACGGCGGCGCAGGTGCTGGTCGGCGCCTATCTCGAGCCGCGCATGATGGGCCGCGCCTTCAATCTGAGCCCGCTGGCGGTGCTGCTGGCGCTGGCCTTCTGGAGCACGCTCTGGGGCCTGCCGGGCGCGCTGCTGGCGGTGCCGATGACCGCAAGCCTGGTGCTCGTGCTGGCGGAAATCCAGGCGACCCGGCCGGTCGCCATTTTGCTCTCGGCAAACGGGAAGGTGTAAGCGGGCTGAGCATTTGCCGCCGAGGCGATGACAATACAAAGCCTTGCCGTCAGGGTGCGGTTTGGCTGTAGCGTCGCTTGCGGGCCTAAGCCGACATTCATGAAATCGGTTGGTCCTGGGCGGTCTCTGGCTGCGCCCGGAACTGATCGAATATCGCATTCCAACGGCGGACTGGTGGACCATACGCCTATGCCAGCTGTTGTTCGGTAATCCCGCAAATGTGGACCGCGATGCCGAGCTTTTCAGCGAGGGATGCCCGCGCAATGAGTGCCTTGTCAGCTTCGGCCGCGCTCTTGCCATAGGCAACCTGAATATGGTTGGCGCGATGACGCGCCATCATTTGATCTTGGGTCACGCCCGTAAGCACGGCATGCATGATGGGCCATTGCTCAGTGGTCGCTTTGAGGCGACGCTGAGTCTCTTCTTCCGGTAGGGTGACGGCCTGACCACGCCCAATGTCCATATTCAAGTGGCCGCCCTCAACAAAGATACGCGACCAGATGATCTCACCCGGCTTTGCGACACCTCGCAGCGTCCCGCCACCCAGTGGAAAATACATTGGCGGTTGTCGCAAGCTGTCAGACCCTGCCCACCCACCATCATGGTGCTCGGGTGGCGCAGCTCCGGATATTTCAAACACCCAAACAAAACGATCATACCCCGCCGAACTCTCCACTTCGCCCCACCGCAGGTCGTGAAGCGTTGTCTCGACGGGTTGACCAAGTTCACGATGAACGCGGTTGATCAAAAGCGCATCAAGACCGGCGCATTCGTCCACCTCGTTGAAATGGATAAAGGGATGCCCATCACGGATCACATGGCCCTCATCGTTGACGACGGGTGGCCGGTCGCTATTATTGAGCATGCCTTCCACCAAATCCGAAGCTGGCCAAAGGTCCTTCAAGCCTTGTTGGTATTGGATGCCGATTGCATCACACCCATAGGCGTCGCCGATGCGCACAGCGGCATGATACATACGGCATTGATCCAACACTTGGGCCTTCGTCAGTTCGGTGGCCTCGTCGGACCCGAAATGGAAAGTCAGCCCTTTATCAACCAACCACTGAAAGGTTGCGGCGGCGTCCGAATCGCTGACCTCTTTTGAGGCATAGTACAAAGCAGACTGAGAAAGGCGCTCCTTGAACACGCCCATCGGCATTAGTAGCTCATCCGGGATTATGGCATTGTACATGCCCATACAGCCCTCATCGAAAATTCCCATGATGGCTTTGTTCGTACGCAGATCATCCGCAATGGCAGTGGCAACGGCCTCAAGTTCTGTCGTGACACTATTGCCCGTCCAGGTCGTTACGTGGCTGTCGTCGTGCCCACACCGTCCGGTGTTCAGCCATGTCTCCAGCCGTTCAAGGAAGTACTGGTCGGTGAAATCGACGCTCCAGAGCGTGCTATAGGGGACGCCGGCTTTGGCAAGCGAACCGTTCAGGTTCAACATACCCACCAAACCAGGCCATTGCCCGGACCAGTTTGCCACGGTCAATATCGGTCCCCTATGACTGACCAGACCTGCCAAAACATGGTGGGAGTACTGCCAAACAGCCTCAGCAACGATAACCGGGCGTTGAGGATCAATCTCCGCAAAGGCATCCATGCCTTCACGCTGAGAAGCCAAGAAGCCATGCTTACGCTTGGGATCATAAGGATGGGCTCTTTCCAGTTTCCAACCGAAACTCTGCAGAGCGGCAGCCAACTGGTCTTCCATGTGGGCCTGAGCCGGCCAGCAAACCTCGTTTGCGCTTTGGCGAAGATCACCGCTTGCAAAGAGAGCCACCTGGTTGTTGTTCATTGGTCCCAACCTTCAAACAGTTCTGCGAGGCTGCCCCTCTGCTGGCCTCGTGAAGCAGCCCTTCGCAAAATCAACCATGGATAGCTAATCTCATGATGGAGGTTTGGCAAAAAACCAATACGTCAGATGAATTTTTTGGCATCTTCGTTCGTTTGAATTCAATGTCAAGGCTCAGGGTTTGGTGCAGTTTGCAACTCAATAAGCCTGTAGGTCATGGGCAATGCAAACGCCCGCTCCCCGCCCAAAGCGGCCCTCTGCACAACCATCAACACCGCATCAGCACCGCACCTCGCGCCTCAACCCTCGTTCCCGAAAGGCCCGGAATACCCCTTCGCCATCACCTCGCGCTCGTGACCGAGCATCCAGTGGACGGTCGGGAAGGCGATCTCGTCCATGGGGAGATCGTTCCAGTCGAAGAGTTTGACTTCGAGGCTTTCCTCGCCGACGCCGTAGAGCGCGGCGCCCGCGCCCGGGTCGAGCAGTTCGGCGCGCCAGATCAACTGCACCTGGCTCAAATGCGTGACGGAATAGATCGCCAGCAATTCGCCGAGCCTGAGATGCGCCAGCGCCTCCTCCCGCGCCTCTCGGCGCGCGCCGTCCTCGGGCGTCTCACCGAGTTCGAGATAACCCGCCGGCACTGTCCAGAAACCGCGCCGGGGCTCGATGGCGCGGCGGCACATCAGCACCTTGCCCTGATGGCGGACCACCGATCCGACCACGATGCGCGGGTTCTGGTAATCGACGAAACCGCAGGTGCGGCAGACATCGCGTTCATGGGTGTCGCCCTCGGGAACCAGGCGATCGAAGGTCTTGGACGTGTTCATGCGGGCAAAGATAGAGCCGCCGGTCCGCCAAGGCGAGGGCCGGATCGGCGCATCAATGTAAAATCACTACCCGGTCGGCGCCCGGTCCCCGTTCAGGATCCCGCAGGCGCAAGCGCCTTTTCGATCGCCGGCAGCAGCTTGGTCTCCAGGCTTTCGGGCGTGAACGGGCCGATCTGCTTGAACAGGATTTCGCCGTCGGGCGCCACCAGATAGGTCTCGGGAATGCCGTAGACGCCCCAGTCGATGGCCGCCTGACCGGCCGGATCGACACCGACCGCGGCGAAGGGATTGCCCAGATCGCCCAGGAACCGCAACGCATTGGGGGTCTTGTCCTTGTAGTTGATCCCAACAATCGTGACCCGGGGATCGCGCGCCAGTTCCATCAGGATAGGATGCTCCTGGCGGCAGGGCACGCACCAGGACGCCCAGACATTGACCAGCGAGAGCTCGCCGTCGATCATGGCGTCGGTCAGCGCGGGCACCGGATCGCCATTCTCGACCAGGCCCTGAAGCGGCGGCAGGTCGAGCGACGGCGCTTTGGAGCCGATCAGCACGGAGGGAATTTCGCTGGCATCCTTGCCCGAACCAAGCTGGTAGAGAAACACTCCCGCAAGGCCCATGAACAGGATCAGCGGCAGGAACGCGATCAGCCAGCGGCGGCCGGAGGCCTTTTCCTGGCCTTGCCGATCCTGGCCTTGGCCTTCGCTGGCCTGTGAAACATCCTCGGCCATCAGGCGGCATCCCGGTGGGCGTCGGAACGGCGGCGCACGCCCTGTGCCTCCAACTCGCGGAGTTCGCGCCTGCGCGCACGGCCATCCAGAAGGATCGCCGCCAGAAGGGCCCCGAGCGTCACCGCGGTCGCGGCATAAGACCAGAACACGAAGGCTTCATGGCTCATGGATGGAGACCTTTCACGCGCCGCCGCCGATGGATTGCGCCGCCTGGCGGCGCATCGTCTGCACCCGCCTGCGCCAGATCTCGTTGCGCATGGCCATCAGGTGCAGCGTGAAGAAGATCAGCGTGTAGGCGAGCGCCATCACCAGCAGCGGATAGAGCATCGAGGGGTGGATGGTCGGACCGTCGAGCCGGATCACGCTGGCCGGCTGGTGCAGCGTGTTCCACCAGTCCACCGAGAACTTGATGATCGGGATGTTGACGAAGCCCACCAGCGTCAGCACCGCGGCGGGACGGGCGGCGCGCGCCGGATCGTCCATGGCACGATGCAGCGCCATCAGCCCCAGATACATCAGCAGCAGCACGAACACCGAGGTGAGCCGGGCGTCCCAAACCCACCAGGCGCCCCACATCGGCCGGCCCCAGAGCGAACCCGTGAGCAGCGACAGGAAGGTGAAGGCCGCGCCGATCGGCAATGCGGACTTGGCCGCCACATCGGCCAGCGGATGCCGCCAGACCAGCGTTCCAATGGAGGAAATCGCCATCACCGTGTAGCACATCATCGCAAGCCAGGCCGCGGGCACATGGATGAACATGATCCGCACGGTAACGCCCTGCTGGTAGTCCTCGGGCGCGGCAAACGACATGGCGAGTCCGGTCACGAGCGCCAGCACGGCGGCCACGGACAGAAATGGCAGGATTCGCCCCGACAGGGACAGAAAACGCGTCGGATTGGCGAGGCTGGTGAACCAGCCCTGGTTGACGGTGGTGTCGCTCATGTCCGATTTCTAATGCCTGCTGCGCCCGGTTTCAATGCGGCAAATCAAACCGTCTCCGCACCATTGTCCGGCAGGGTGGTCAATCCGATGCGCCGCGCAGCGCCGCAGCCGAAGCCAGCGGCCCGATCACCGCGAAAAACAGCGCGATTGCCGACAGGATCATGAAGGGCGGCCAGAACGGATCCGGATCGGTGACCGCCGCATAAGAGGCGCTGACGCCAAAGATCAGGATCGGGATTGCCAGCGGCAGGATCAGGATCGAGACCATCAGCCCGCCCCGCGGCAGCGCCACCGCGACCGCGGCCCCCACCGCCCCGATGAAGGAAATCGCCGGCGTTCCCACGAGCAGCGTCAGCATCACCGCGCCGGTGGCCGTGGCGCTCATGTTCATCAACAGGCCCAGGAGCGGCGCGGCAAGCACGAGCGGAAGGCCGGTGGCCAGCCAGTGCGCGAGGCTTTTCACGAAAACCGTGAGCGTAAGACCGAGCCAGTCCTGCATGACCAGCATGTCGAGCGAACCGTCCTCCCGGTCGGCCTGAAACAGCCGGTCGAGCCCCAGCAACGAGGCCAGCAGCGCCCCGATCCACAAGATCGCAGGGCCGATCCGCGAAAGAAGGTTCAAATCCGGCCCGATGCCGAAGGGAATGACGGCGACCACGGCGAGGAAGAACAGGACCCCCAGCATCGCCGCCCCGCCCGAACGGGTGGCGATGGCGAGATCGCGCCTGAGAAGCGCCATCATGCCCAGACCCCGTCATCCCGGAAGGTGAGGTCCGACAGGGGCTCCCTGGCGCCCGAGAGCTCAAGCGAGGTGACCCCTTCCAGCCCAAGCGGCTGGTGGGTGGCGGCAATCGCGATCCCGCCACCGGCAAGATGCCCGCGCACCAGATCCGCGAACAGTTCGTCCGAAGCCCTGTCGAGCGCCGCCGTCGGCTCGTCAAGCAGCCACAGCGGCCGCGGCGTGACCAGAAGCCGGGCCAGGGCGATTCGCCGCTGCTGGCCCGCGGAGAGATAACCGAACGGCAGATGCGCCACGCCGGTCAGGCCGACAGCGTCGATCGCGGCGTCGATATCGAGCCCGCCACCACCTTCCGTAGCCTGCATCTGTTTCCAGAAGCCAAGGTTCTCCGCGACCCGCAATTCGCGCTTCATGGCGTTTCGGTGCCCCAGATAATGGGCATGGTCGAAGACGGGCAGTTCCGCGCCCTGATCGTCAAGCAGGGAAAACCGGCCCGATTCCGGCCTCAATAGACCGGCCAACACCCTCAAAAGCGTTGATTTTCCGGCGCCGTTGGGACCCGTGACCACGAGCGCTTCGCCCCCCTTGAGCGCAAAACCGATTCCGGCGAACAGCACGCTGTCGCCGCGCCGGCCGGAAAGTGTCGTGGCGATTGCCTGCATTGGCTGCCTGGCCCCTGTTTCACTGACGGCCGGAACGGCATCCGGACGCATGCCCAAAAAAACATCCAAATGGGCCGATGGTTGATCTGGCACGTTCTTACGAAATTATCTATAACGCCCGCAACCACGCCAGCGGTCGGCGTGATTTCAATCTTGTGCCGAACATGACGTCCCAGGCGTCACGGGCGGACAGCGGAAATGACCGTACCCGCATCCTTTCTCACGCTCGAGCGTGCAAGGAGTTCGCCTGAAACCTTCGGCTGAACTGACGAAAGCGGGTTGCCTGTGGCCAAATCACTCGACAGCTTCAATTGCCGTTCCACGCTCAAGGTGGGCGATACGGAATATGTCTATTACAGCCTCACAGAGGCGGAAAAGAACGGGTTGACCGGGATCGCGGCACTGCCGTTCTCGATGAAGGTGCTTCTCGAAAACCTGCTGCGCAACGAAGACGGGCGCACGGTGAAGAAGGACGACATCGAGGCCGTCGTGTCCTGGCTCACCAACAAGGGCAAGACCGAAGCCGAGATCGCCTACCGTCCTGCGCGCGTACTGATGCAGGACTTCACCGGCGTTCCCGCGGTCGTCGACCTGGCGGCGATGCGCGACGCCATGGTCGCGCTCGGCGGCGACGCCCAGAAGATCAACCCGCTGGTTCCGGTGGACCTGGTCATCGACCACTCGGTCATCGTCGATGAATTCGGCACCGCCACTGCGCTGAGCCGCAACGTCGAGCTCGAATACGAGCGCAATGGCGAGCGCTACCGCTTTCTCAAATGGGGCCAGCAGGCGTTCAAGAACTTCCGCGTGGTTCCGCCCGGCACCGGCATCTGCCACCAGGTCAACCTCGAATATCTCGGCCAGACCGTCTGGACCAAGGAAGAGGATGGCGAAGTCACCGCGTTTCCGGACACCTGCGTGGGCACCGACAGCCACACCACCATGATCAACGGCCTGGGCGTGCTCGGCTGGGGTGTGGGCGGCATCGAGGCCGAGGCCGCCATGCTTGGCCAGCCGATCTCCATGCTGCTGCCCGAAGTCATCGGCTTCCGCCTCACCGGCAGCCTCAAGGAAGGCGTCACCGCGACCGATCTGGTGCTGACCGTGGTGCAGATGCTGCGCAAGAAGGGCGTGGTTTCGAAATTCGTCGAGTTCTATGGTCCGGGCCTCGATTCGATGTCGCTGGCCGACCGCGCCACCATCGGCAACATGGGTCCCGAATACGGCGCGACCTGCGGCTTCTTCCCGGTCGACAGCGAGACGATCAACTACCTGACGATGTCGGGCCGCGACCAGGAGCGCATCAAGCTCGTCGAGGCCTACTCAAAGGCGCAGGGCATGTGGCGCGAGGCCGGATCGGCCGATCCGGTCTTCACCGACACGCTCGATCTCGATCTGGGCACCGTGGTTCCGTCGATGGCCGGCCCGAAGCGGCCGGAAGGCCGGATCGCGCTTGAAGACATCGGGTCCGGTTTCGCGACCGCGCTCGAAAACGAGTACAAGAAGCCCGGTCAGATCGACAAGCGCTACCCGGTGGAAGGCGAGGAGTTCGATCTCGGCCACGGCGACGTCGCCATTGCCGCCATCACCTCGTGCACCAACACCTCGAACCCGAGCGTGCTGATCGGCGCGGGTCTGTTGGCCCGCAACGCGATCGCCAGGGGCCTGAAGACCAAGCCCTGGGTCAAGACCTCGCTCGCACCCGGCAGCCAGGTGGTTGCCGAGTACCTCGAAAAATCCGGCCTGCAGGACGATCTCGACAAGCTCGGCTTCAATCTGGTCGGATTCGGCTGCACCACCTGCATCGGCAACTCCGGCCCGCTGCCCGGCCCGGTCTCCAAGACCATCAACGACAAGGGTCTGATCGCCGCCGGCGTGCTCTCGGGCAACCGCAATTTCGAGGGCCGCGTCTCCCCCGACGTGCAGGCGAACTATCTCGCCTCGCCGCCGTTGGTGGTGGCCTATGCGCTGGCCGGTTCGGTTCAGAAGGACCTGACCAGCGAGCCGATCGGCGAGGACCGGGACGGAAACCCTGTCTACCTCAAGGACATCTGGCCCTCCTCCAAGGAGATCCAGGAATTCATCATGAAATACGTCACCCGGGAACTCTATGCGGCCAAATATGCCGACGTGTTCAAGGGCGACGAGAACTGGCGGGCGGTGGAAGCACCGGAAAGCCAGACCTATGCCTGGGATGACAACTCGACCTATGTGCAGAACCCGCCCTATTTCGAGGGCATGGGCAAGAACGGTGCAGGCGTGTCCGACATCGTCGGCGCCCGCGTGCTCGGCCTCTTCGGCGACAAGATCACCACCGACCACATTTCTCCGGCCGGCTCGATCAAGGCGCAGTCGCCCGCTGGGTCCTACCTGATGGATCACGGCGTCGGTGTTGCCGACTTCAACCAGTACGGCACGCGCCGCGGCAATCACGAAGTCATGATGCGCGGCACCTTTGCCAACATCCGCATCCGCAACCACATGCTCGGACCGAACGGGCGCGAGGGCGGCTACACCATTCATTACCCGTCGAACGAGGAAATCTCGATCTATGACGCGGCGATGAAGTACAAGGAGGAAGGCGTGCCGCTGGTGATCTTTGCCGGCGGGGAATACGGCAACGGCTCGTCGCGTGACTGGGCCGCAAAGGGCACCAACCTGCTCGGCGTCCGCGCCGTCATCGCCCAGTCCTACGAGCGCATCCACCGCTCCAACCTGATCGGCATGGGCGTCATCCCGTTTGTCTTCGAGGACGGCGCAAGCTGGGAGAGCATCGGCCTGAAGGGCGATGAGCTGGTGACCATCGAAGGACTGTCCAACATCCAGCCGCGCGAGAAGAAGGTCGCCAAGGTCACCTTCGCCGACGGCACGGTCAAGGACGTGCCGATCCTGTGCCGGGTCGATACGCTCGACGAACTCGACTATCTCAAGAATGGCGGGATCCTGCAGACGGTTCTGCGCGACCTCGCCGCCTGAGACGATCGGGCAAGTCGGAAGCAATGACGGAAGGCCGGGCTCGACGCCCGGCCTTTCTTTTTGGCCTCGGCCTAAATGGCTTCGGAGCCGGCGATGGCCTCGAAGCGGATCTCCCCGCCATTGAGGAAACAGGCCTTGTCGAACAGCTCCAGATCGAGCGGATTGGGCAGGCGGATATCGGAAAGGGCCGGAAACGGCTGCCGCGCCGGATCGTAGCTCCGGTCGATCTGCGAGATGCAGACAAAAGTGATCTGGCGGGCGCGGGCAAAGCGCCTGAGATCGCGGATCTGGGTCATCAGATCCGGATTCTCGCGCCGCTGGTCGAGAAGCTGCAGATAATCGATCACGGCAAACGTTCCGGGTGAGGCATCCCCCATCCGGGCGATAATGTGACCGGCCGAGATCATCTCCGATCCGTCGAACACGAACCGGTCGTCAAACGCGTCCGGATCGATCTTGAGCGCCCCGAATCGATCCGCGACATCGGCGCGGGTATAGTCGAGCGAGAAGAAGCAGGCCGGGTTTCCGGCCTTCATGGCCTCCACCGCCAGGGCCAGCGCGAGCAGCGTCTTGCCCTGCCCCGGCCGCGCCGCGCTGATGACGAGATCCCCCGGCGCGAGCGCCCGATAGAGCGCCGTCACCGTCCGCCCATCGGACTGGCGCCGGGACAGGTGGCCCCAGTTTCGATAACCCTCTTCAACGGCAATCCTGTCGAGGGCCGCATGCAGTGGAATTCCCTCTCCGCGCGCCTTGCGCCGGGCAGTTTGCTTCAAGCGGTAAATCGGTGTTGATGTCTTCATGCCTGACCTCCTGGTCCAGGCGAAACCGGCAATCCCCCCGACATGCCGAACGCCCGCAAAAGGCCTGGTTTGGTCGACAGGTCCAGCATGAAAGGTGCTTCCCGGGTCGGGGGGCGGAGGCTCGGACCGAAGCCTTGATGAAGTAAAGATGATTCGGAGAGATTTTTGAATGGCGTCCCCACGGGCTTGCCGCTTTGTGGACGGAGCGGCTCGCGACGGGGTCAATGGAAAGTGATTTGGACGTGTGGCCGGCTTCACGCTACATAACGGTTCTTCACCTGGCGCATCGCCGCCTTGTCCGGCCCCTCCCGGCCCTAGCCGATTGGATCCCGATGAACGCTCGTGCGCTCATATCCGCTTTAGGTTTTCCGCTGCAGGCCCCGCCCGTCGCGACCATCGCCTTCATCATTGCGTTCCTTGCGGCCCCGGCCGCTGCGAGCGATTTCAAGGGCGTGGTCGAACTGTTCACCAGCCAGGGCTGTTCATCCTGCCCGCCCGCGGATGCCGAACTCGCGCGGCTCGCCGAGAAGGGTGAGGTGCTGGCGCTGAGTTATCATGTGGATTACTGGAACTACAAGGGATGGGTCGACACCCTTGCCACCAGGGCCTCCACCAGCCGCCAGTACGGCTACGCGGATACGCTCAACCGCAAGGGCGTCTACACTCCGCAGGCTGTGATCAACGGCCTTGACCATGCCAATGGCGCCAATTCCGCAGCCGTTCGGGCGCTCGTGGAAAAGCTTGCGGCCACGGGGCAGGGGCTGAGCGTCGATGTCGATGCTGTCTACGACGATGCCGGAGTAACCATTTCCATTGGCCCTGGCAGCGGCGAGGCCAGCATCGTGGCCGTCTATTTCGACGACGCCAACACCGTGGAGATCGAACGCGGGGAAAACGCCGGCAGCACCATCACCTACCGGCACAGCGTTCGCGAGATCGAAACGGTCGGCATGTGGGCCGGCGCCGCTCAAACGCTCAGGCTTCCCGCCTCCGTCCTTTCGGCGCGCGAGGGAAGCGGCTGCGCGATCCTGTTGCAGCTGGTGGGACGGGATGGCGCTCCGGGCAGGATCCTCGGCGCCGCGATGATTTCCGGCGCGCAAGGCGGCTGACTGCCCGAAAAAAGAGACCGGCCAGAAGCCGGTCAAATTCAGGGTTTTGGGGATGCCTCAAGGCAACGGGCCGCGGGAACAGCCCACCGCCGCATCAGATCCGTCCCGGGGACCCCGAGGGGGCTGGGGGGCTTGGAATTCGAAGTCCCCGGTTCGAACCGTCTGAGGCAACGATTTGAGAATCGGCGGCAAATCTGGCACGGGTTTGGCTGAATTGCGGCCCAATTATGCCCGGGGCCGGTTTTCCACGCGGATGCGGTAAACAAACGCAACCGTGTGAGGGTTTTCGTGATGCTGCGTCGCACACTCACGCCGATGGCCGCTGGCCCGTCCTGCAATACCACGCTGGTGCTTCTGCAGGCTTGGCATGGCCGCCTGAACCGCCGCTCCCGCGCCTGGCGTCGCCTGGGCCCGGCCACGTACCGGCCACACAAAAGAAACATAGACGATACCGGCCATCCATGCCTTGAATTCCCCGCCCGGTCAGGCACACTGGGCGGATGACTTCTGATTTGAGTTGCAGACGATGACGGACGGGGCGGATTCTTCATCGCGCCGGGAGCGGAGGGAACCGGAACCGGCGACGACAGTGGACCTTGCAGAGATCCGCCGCCGCAATACGCCCGAGCCCGTCACCTTTCACCGCCGCGAGCTCGATCTCATCCTGCGCATCTATGGCCGGATGGTGGCCGACGGGCACTGGCGGGATTATGCAATCGACCATTTGCGCGATCGTGCGGTGTTCTCGGCGTTCCGCCGAACCAGCGAGGTGCCGCTCTACCGGATCGAGAAAGATCCCTCGCGGGCCAGAAAGCAGGGCGCCTTCGCCATCATCTCTGCAGCCGGACTTGTGCTCAAGCGCGGCCATGACCTGGCGACCGTGCTGAGATATTTCGACAAGACACCGCGTCTGGTGCGGTAGAGGCCGCAATCGCCGTCTCAGCCGCTAAAAAGCGTACCGGGATAGCTTGCAGGATCCGGATCGGAGGCCGTTCCCTCGCCAAGGCTGCGTTGCATCAACACCGTGTCGAGCCAGCGTCCATGCTTGTAACCCGACCCGCTGATCATGCCGGCGCTTGAGAAGCCCGCCTTGTGATGAAGAGCGATGGAGGCCGGATGGCCTCCGCCGATGACCGCGATCATCTGCCGGAAGCCCAGAGCCTCGCATCGCGCGATCAGCACCTCGAGCAATGAACTGCCAACACCCTTTCCCCGTGCCTCGGGCGCCAGATAGATCGAATCCTCCACCAGCCAGCGGTAGGCGGGCCGGGTGCGGAAGGCCGAGGCATAGGCATATCCGAGCAGCGTTCCGTCATCGCCGTCGGCGGCAAGATAGGGATAGCTGTCCGAGATGATCGCATTCATCCGCACCGCCATCTCCGCCTCGCCGGGCGGCGTGAGTTCGTAGCTTGCCACGCCCTCGCGCACACTGTCGGCATAGATGCGGGTGATGGCGGGAAGGTCGGCGGAGGTGGCGTCACGGATCTGCATTCTGGTGGTCCGGTTCAATCATGCGCGGACGGGGATACGCGGGCGGGCATGCGCCGGCGGGCGGGATCCGGCCCGACCTCACTACCATATATTCTCCGACAAAAAAGGCGGCCCCGGGGGGCCGCCTTTTCGATGTCAGTACCGGTTCCGTTACTCGCGGTTGCCGAGGAACTGCAGCAGGAACATGAACAGGTTGATGAAGTCGAGATACAGGCGCAGCGCGCCCATGATCGCCTTGCGGCCCGCGGTCGCCTGGCTGTCGCCCTCGTAGTACATCTCCTTGATCTGCTGTGTGTCGTAAGCCGTCAGGCCCGCGAAGATCAGCACGCCGATCGCCGAGATGGCGAATTCCAGAGCGCTCGACTGCAGGAAGATGTTGACCACCATCGCGATGATCAGACCGAACACGCCCATGATCAGGAACGAGCCCAGGCCCGACAGATCCTTCTTGGTGGTGTAGCCGTAAAGCGACAGCGCACCGAACGAGGCGGCGGTCACGAAGAAGGTCTGCGTGATCGAAGCCCCGGTGAAGACGATGAAGATCGACGACAGCGACAGACCCATCATCGCGGCATAGACCCAGAAGGTCGTCTGCGCGGCCGACACGCTCATTTTCTCGATCCGGAAGCTCAGGAAGAACACCATCGCCAGCGGCGCGAGCATGATCACCCATTTGAGCGGGCTCGCATAAAGCAACTGCGCGAAGGCCGGATTGGTCGACGCAAGCATGTAGGTGCCGTAAGCAGCGACGCCTGTGATGCCAAGGCCCATTGCCATGATGTTGTAAACGCGGAGCATGTAGGCGCGGAGGCCCTCGTCGATCGAGGCGTCGGCCTGGACGCCACCTGCTGCGCGGACATTCGAATTGCGAAAGTCAGCCATGTTTCCCTCTTTACAAGCCCCGTTGTGGGTTACGGTGTCGGGTTCAAGATCCCAGGCGCCGCTGCGGGGCTCCAGCATGCCTGCGTACAATATGATGACGAACCGCCCCCGCGACAAGACCCTGACAGGGCCAAGATCGCACGATACTTGCGTTTTTGCTTAATGCCGGGCGTGATTCCGGTCATAATTCCCGCAACACCGGTGCGGCCTTTTGTCCAAGCACCCGCCAGGTTCCGAGCAGGCCGATCCCGACGGTAACCACCAGTGCGCCCACAAGCGTGGCGATCGCGATGTCGGGCATGAAGTTCGAGGGCAGGGTCATGATCCGGCTGACGACGAACCAGGCGGCGACGCCCCCGAAGGCCAGCGCGAACACGGCGGTGGCGAGACCGAGCAGCCCGTATTCGTAGACATAGGCCCGGATCAGCGTCGTCCGCGTCGCGCCGAGCGTCTTGAGCACAACAGCGTCATGGATGCGCGACCGGTTGCCCGCGGCAAGCGCGCCGGAAAGCACCAGCACCGAGGCAATCAGCGCGACCAGCGCCGCCGCACGGATGGCGATGCCGATCTGGCCGACGACGCGATTGGCAAGTTCGAGCGCATCCTTCACGCGCACGCTGGTGATCGTCGGATAGGCCTGCGTGACCGCGCGCAGCACCTCGCCTTCGACGGCTTCCGTGGCGCCCGGATCCGTTAATGTCGCCATCCAGGAATGCGGTGCGCCGGCAAAGGTGTTGGGCGAGAACACCATGACGAAATTGATCGACAGCGACTCCCACTCGACATCGCGCAGATTGGCGATCCGTGCGGTGATCGACCGGCCGAGCACGGAAACGGTGATGGTGTCGCCGACTCCGAGACCCAGTTCGGCGCCCTCTTCGGCGGCAAAGGAAACCAGCGGCTCGCCCTCGTAATCGGGCGCCCACCATTCCCCCGCCGACAGCCGCGAGTTTTCGGGCAGGTTGCGGGCATAGGTGACGCCGCGGTCGCCGCGCAGCACCCAGCGTGCTTCGGGCGGCACGTTCTCCTCGTTGACCGGCGCACCCTTGAGTTCGGTGATCCGTCCCCGGAGCATCGGAACCTTGATGATCTTGCCGTCGGGCGCGACCTCGGAAACCACGCGTTCGAATCCGTCGATCTCGCTTGACTGGATGTCGACAAAGAAGAAGTTCGGAGCCCGGTCGGGCAGGTTGCCCGAGAGTTCGCGCCTGAGATTGCTGTCGATCAGCGCCAGGGTGACGAGCAGCGCAAGGCCGAGACCCAGCGAGAGGACCACCGACGGCGTCAGCGCGCCGGGACGATGGATATTGCCCACAGCCAGCCGCAGCGGCGTGGATCGCACGGTCGGGACGGCCCGCGCGATTGCCTGGACCGCGAGCCCCACGAGCCTGAGCACGCCGAAGGCGACCGCGACGGCGGCGACGAACAGGGTGGCGATGCGGCGGTCGTCGGCGAACCAGATGGCCGCCGCGCACAGCACCGCAAGTGTCAGACCCGCCGCCAGAAGATAGGGCCAGCGCGGCAGTCCGCCGCCCTCGAAACCCTGCTGCCGGAACAGCGCAGTGGCAGGCACTTCCCCCGCCCGGCCTAGCGGCAGCACGGCGAAGGCGAAGGCAGTCAGCAGACCGAACCCGGCAGCGACCAGCAGCGAAACCGGATAGACAGACGCCTGGACGGCAATCGGGATCACGCCCGAAAGCGCGCTCGCCGCGAGAAATGGCGTCGCAGCCCCGAGCAAAAGCCCCTGAAACACGCCGAACGCGGCAATCAGCATCACCTGGATGAGATAGATCGCCACGACAAGCTGCGACGGCGCGCCGACGCATTTCAGCGTCGCGATCACGCCGCGCTTGCCCTCGAGCCAGGCACGCACCGAATTGGCGATGCCGACGCCACCGACGATCAGCGCGGTGAGGCCGACAAGCGTCAGGAACTGCGAAAACCGTTCGATGTTGCGCGTCAGCGCCGGGGCGGCGTTGCGGCTCGTGCGGATCGACCAGCCCGCATCGGGGAACCGGTCTGCGGCCTCCTCGCGCAGGTCCGCGAGCCGGCCGGCATCGGCGCCGCCGTCGAGCCGGACGCGGTAGCTGTACTCGATCAGGCTGCCCGGCCGGATCAGACCGGCTGCATTGAGGCCCCGAAGCGAGATCATCATCCGGGGCGCGAAGCCGAAGCCTTCCGAAAGGGCGTCGGGTTCGGTCACGATGGTCGCGCGGAGCTCGAACCGGGCCTGCCCGACGAGGATCTCGTCGCCGACCGACAGACCCAGCCTGTCGAGCAGGATCTGCGCCACTGCCGCACCATGGACGCCATCGCGTTCAGCGAAGACGTCACCGGCGGGCATCGCCGGCGCGGTTTCGAAACTGCCATAGAGCGGATAAACGTCATCGACGGCCCTGAGTTCGACAAGCGACTGGTCGGCGCCGTCACCGGTGCGCGCCATGGTGCGCATGTTGGCCCCCGACGAGACCGCACCCAGACCCTCCACAAAGCCGCGTTCAGCTTCGCCGATATCCATGTTTTCGCTTTCGAAACGGACATCGCCCCCGAGGATCGTGCGACCTTCCGACGCAATCGAGCCGGTCATCATCTGCGAGACCGAGTTGACGCCTGCGATGGCCGCCGTTCCAAGCGCCACGCAGGCGAGGAAAATGTAGAATCCGGACAGGCCGCCGCGCAGTTCCCTGAGCGCCAGGCGCATTGCCAGTCCCGGGCGGAAACGGTTGGGCGCGGCCATCAGGCGCTGACCTTCACATTGCCGGCGATCGCGCCGGCGCTGTCATCGACGATCAGGCCCGAGCGCACCGAAACCTGGCGGTTGCATCGCGATGCAAGGGATGGGTCATGGGTCACCAGAAGGAGCGTTGCGCCGCGTTCGGCCTGCTTTGCAAACAGGAGATCGGCAATCTGGCGGCCGGTGTCGCCATCAAGATTGCCCGTGGGCTCGTCGGCCACGATCAGCGCCGGATCGGGCGCAAGCGCGCGTGCTATCGCCACGCGCTGCTGCTCGCCGCCCGAAAGCTGGCCCGGATAATGCGTGAGGCGCTCGCCCAGGCCCACGGCCACGAGTTCCTCGCGCGCCCGCTCGAAGGCGTCGGCCCGGCCGGCGAGCTCCAGCGGAACCGCCACGTTTTCGAGCGCCGTCATGTTGGGAATGAGGTGAAACGACTGGAACACGATGCCGATCGAGGAGCCGCGCACGGCCGCCACGGCATCCTCGTCGAGGCTGTGCAGCGGGTGTCCGGCCACATGCACCTCGCCCGTATCGAGTCGCTCAAGACCTGCCACCACCATCAGAAGCGTCGACTTGCCGGAGCCCGAAGGACCGACGATGCCGACCGATTGGCCGCCGGAGATATCGAGGTCGATTCCCTTGAGCACGTGAACCGACGAAGCGCCGTCCCCGAGGGTGAGATTGGCCTGCCTCAGCATGACGATGGACTTGTCGACGGATTGAGACACGGGCGCGGCTTCCTATATTGACGGGATCGGCAACAGACTTGTTGCGGAGCACTTAGGAGTCCGACCGTCCAATTTAAAGGTTTGCGCCATGCGTTTTAGAAAGCTCGCCGCCATCGCCGTTGCCGTCCTGGGTCTGGTCACCGTGCCGAAAACAGCTGCAATTGCGGCCGATGGCGATGATCCGGTGCGGATTGTCGGCTTCGGCGACAGTCTCATGGCCGGCTACGGGCTCAACGGACCGGAAGGGTTTCCGGCTCGCCTTCAGGCGGCCCTGGAAGCGCGCGGGTACAATGTCGAGATCACCGATGCGGGATCATCGGGAGACACCAGCTCCGGCGGCCGCGCCCGGCTCGACTGGTCGATTCCCGTGGATGAAGAAGTGGATGGCGTCATCCTCGAGCTTGGCGCCAACGACGCCCTGCGCGGCCTTCCGCCGGAAAAAACCCGCGAGAACCTCGACGCAATCATCACGCGGCTCAAGGAGCGCGGCATCGAGGTGCTGCTGGCCGGAATGCTGGCGCCCCCGAACCTGGGAGCGGACTACGAAAGCCGCTTCAACGCGATCTATCCCGAGCTGGCCAGGAAGCACAATTTGGTTCTGTATCCGTTTTTCCTCGATGGCGTGACCGGCAACCCGAGCCTTCTTCTGGACGACGGAATGCACCCGAATGCCAAGGGAATCAACCAGATGGTGAATGGCATCCTGCCCTATGCCGAGGACTTTCTCGCCCGGATCGAAGCGGGATGAAGCGCCGCGTTTTCCGCACCTGCGAAATATAGGCGCTTGCCCTCACGGGGTTTGCGTGATTCGCTCGAACCAAGTCGATGATTCGGGGGACCAGTGATGCCAAGGCTCTTTACCGCTCTCGAAATACCGCGCGACGCGGCCCTGTCGCTTTCGCTGCTGCGCGGCGGCCTCCCCGGCGCCCGCTGGCTGGATGTGGAGAATTACCATATCACCTTGCGCTTCGTAGGCGATGTCGACTGCCCCACAGCGGATGAATTCATCAACGCGCTGGACCGGATCGACCGGTCGTCGTTTTCCCTTTCGCTGTCCGGCATGGGCTCGTTCGGCTCGAAGAAGCCGCATTCGATCTGGGCGGGCGTTTCGCCATCGCCCGAACTGATGGCGCTGCAGGCCGAGATCGAACGCATCTGCCAGCGCATCGGGCTTTCGCCCGACCCGAGGCGCTTCTCGCCGCATGTCACACTTGCCAGGTTGCGCAACGCCCGGCTTTCGGACGTCGTCTCCTATCTTTCCGGGCGCGGGGATTTCCGTACGGACTCCTTCGATGTCGGACGCTTCGTTGTCATGTCGTCGCGCGATTCGGTCGGCGGAGGGCCCTACCTGGTCGAGGAGGCCTATCCCCTGGGCTGGCGCAATTCCGCGCCAAGTCTTTCCAGCAGCGCCTGGCAGCCGTCGCGCAGCAACTGATAGACATTGTTGAAGCCGTCATCGCCGCCGTAGTAGGGATCGGGAACGTCGGCGCGCGTACCCATGGTATGTTCGAGGAAGAGATGGATGCGATGATGCCGCGCCGAGGGCGCGCGGGCCTTCAGCGTCGCCTCGTTCGAGCGGTCCATGGCGAAAATCAGATCGAAACGGTCATAATCCGCAGGCTCCACCTGCCGCGCGCGCTGCATCGAGATGTCGATGCCCTGGCCGGCGGCTGTTTCCACCGAACGCGGATCCGGCGCGTCGCCGGCATGCCAGTTGCCGGTTCCGGCGGAATCGACGGCGATTTTCGCCTCAAGACCGGCATCCCTTAGACACTGCCGAAATATTCCTTCGGCAAGCGGCGAACGGCAAATGTTGCCCATGCAGACAAACAGCACCGAGTGGCTGCCCTTTATTCCGCCCCGCGATGCGCTAGAGTCAGTGCTTGTCACGTTTGAATTCCCAGGTTCTCAGGCTTGAATTCATTGAAAAGTCATCCCTCAGCAATCCACGGAGCACACCATGACCCGCCAGAAGCTCGATAGCACAACCGTCGCCGAAAAGCTCGCCGCAGTTTCCGGATGGAGCATCGATGCCGGGGAGACAGCACTGTCGCGCAGTTTCAGCTTCAAGGATTTCAGCGAGGCCTTCGGATTCATGGCGCGGGCCGCGCTGGTCGCCGAGAAGCTCGATCATCATCCCGAATGGAAGAATGTCTACAAGACTGTCGATGTGCGGCTGACCACCCATGACGCCGGCGGACTGACCGGGCTGGACTTCGACATGGCGGCGGCGATGGACAAGATCGCCGCATCAACGGGCCGTCAGGACTGACCCACAATTGAACGCCGGCGGGTAAAAACCCATATCGGATGAAACGGACACTTGAAGCGGAGGCCAGACCATGAGCGTTCTTGACGGTGAATTGCTCGGACCGGAGGCAGGCGCCGGGAGCGCGGACGCCAACAATACAGGCGCCGGAAAAGCCCGGGCCGGCGACGCGAGCGAGGCTTCGGTGCGCGCCGGATTCTGGCGCACATTCAGGAAAGCCGCGCGGCAGATCCCCTTTGCCGAGGATCTGGTGGCCGCCTATTATTGCGCCCTCGACCCGGAAACCCCGGCAAAGGCCAAGGCCGTGATTCTCGGGGCGCTGGCCTATTTCATCATGCCGTTCGACACAGTTCCCGACTTCCTGGCGCTTGTCGGCTTTTCCGACGACATTGCGGTGCTGACCCTCGCCATCGCCACGATCCGTTCGAACATGACCGACGCCCATCGTCTGGCCGCCCGCAAGGCGCTTGCCGAGATGCCCGGGGAAAACGATCCGGCCTGACGCGCCCGGCGGACAGGGTCCGGCGGCGTTGCTTCAGTGCAGCGTGACGTCGCCGTCGCCGCTTTCAAGCGTGCGCCGCAACCTTGAAAAGGCCAACCTGATCCTTGATTTCACCGTTCCGAGCGGCAGGCCGGTCTCATCGGCAATCTGGGAGTGCGAGCGGCCCAGGAAAAAGGCCTGCCGCACCAGCATCGCCTGCTCTTCCGGCAGGTCGAGCATCGCCTGACGAACCCTCTCGTCACGCTCCTCGGCCTCATAGATGTCGTCGGCCGCCTCGGGCTGCGCCGGATGCAGCGCCGGATCCTCCGGATCCAGAAGGCCCGAGCGGTCGCGCCTGAGCGCATCGATCCGGCGGTTGCGGGCAACCCTGAACAGCCATGTCGCCAGCGAGGATTTGGACGGATCGAACAGATTGGCCTTGTGCCAGAGCACGATCATGACTTCCTGTGTCAGTTCCTCGGCCTGCGAGGGCTCCATTCCGAGCCGCTGCAGATAGGATTTGAGCCTCGGTGCAAAATGGTCGAACAGTTCCGCGAAGGCCTTTTGATCCCGCCGCGCGGCCACGGCCTCGGCGAGACGAGCGAACCGCTCTTTCAGATCACCCGACATTGATGGCGCTGTACCCCGTTACCTGAATGCACCGGCCCGCCGCCACGCGGACCAATACCAAACACCTACACCGGTTTCGTCAAAGGTCAAACTCTTGCCGGATTCCGATTGTTACAAAAGGTGACGGTCGGGCCCGGCCGGCGGAGGCTTCTCAAGTTAGCACATCCATCGCCGAAATCTTGACGCTTTGGTAACCAGGATTAAGTCAAAATGCACCAATCACCTCGCCAATCGAGGGAATCGTTTGGGCCGAAGGCCCTTGCCACCCGACCACAAAACGGTAGGAACACCATGCTTGGGAAGACAATCGCAACCGCTTTGACGGGGCTTTTTGCTTTGACAGCCGCCGCGTGGGCGCAATCGCCCAACAGGATCGAACAGTTTGACGCCTGGGGCGCCTATTCCTACGATTCCGCAGGCGGAAAGGTTTGCTATGTCCTGTCCGTGCCGATCAGCTCGGCGCCGACCAATGTCGACCATGGCGACATCTTCTTTCTGATCTCGCAGCGACCCGGCCAAAACGTCAGCTACGAACCGCAGGCGATGATGGGCTATCCGCTCAAGGAATCCTCGAAAATCACGGTCAATGTCGACGGTCGCGAATTCACCCTTTTCAGCCGCGGCAATTCCGGCTGGGTCGAGAACGCCGCGGAAGAGCCGCAGCTCGTCAACGCCATGAAGGCCGGCGCCGCGATGACGGTCAAGGCGACCTCGCGGCGCGGCACCGACACGTCCTACAGCTATTCGCTCAAGGGCGTGACCGCGGCACTGAGCAAGATTTCGTCCTGCCAGTAAAGGCCCGTTCCACGTCAGGAACATCCCGAGGCCGGCGCAAGCCGGCCTTTTTACGTCGGGTGGACCGCCGCAACGGCCAGACGGAGGACCTGTTGTGCTTCGGGCCTCGCAAGGGAAGCCTTCCACGCAAGCATTGCCCCTGAAAACGGGACTCGGCCGGCGAATAGCGCTGGATTCTGACTGTACTCCAGGTATGGTACAGCATGAATACACGGCAACCCCTCACCCGAACCGACTGGATCGAGACGGCTTTCGACCTGCTTGCACGGCAGGGAGCGAAAGCCGTGCGGGTGGACTTGTTGTGCAAGGCGCTCGGGGTCACCAAGGGGTCGTTCTATTGGCATTTTGATGATCTCGCCGCGCTCAAGGCGGCAATGATCGCGCAGTGGAGGCGCGCAGCGGCGCGCGATCTTATCGACACCGCCACCCGTACCCAGCTCTCGCCGCGCGATCTTGTCGTCGGGTTGTTCAAGGATGTTCAGCAACGCCACGCAAACGGCGGATCGCTGGCCGAAACCGCACTCAGGCAATGGTCGTCCGCCGATCCGGTGGTACAAAAGCTGGTGCGCGACGCTGACAATGAACGTCTCGCCTTCCTGACGACGCAAATCCGGGCCGCGGGGATCACCGGGAGAGCGGCCCGGTCGCGGGCGGCCTTTCTCTATGCGGCGCTGATCGGCATGGAGCAAATCGCGGGCGAACCTGCCCTGACCCCCGCCGACACGGAAGGCGTGATCGATGCGATACTAAGTGGTGGCGAGAGCACGACGTCTGTTTGAGTTGCCTTGCCGCGCCTCAAACTGCGCAAGCCTGCCCATCTTCGCGGCGCGGCCAGTTCAATTGCTCCATCCAGACCGTGCGAAGACCGCCGGCCTGCCCGGAGAACCGGTCATCGAGAACCTCGCACTCGTAGATCCGTTCGGTTCTGAAATGCCTGAACGCCCCGCGCAGCTCGCACCAGGCCGCCAGCATGACGCATTCGAGATGATAGACCAGCGCCAGCGGACGCACGATGCGCTCGGTTTCCACGCCCTGCCCGTCGCGATAAACAATCCGCAACTTGTTTTCCTGTCGGATGGCGTCGCGGAGAATCGATTTCGAGACGCATCCTTTGGTCGGATCGTCGTAGGCTGCTCCCCATGGCGCCACCTGCAGCCAATCCGCGGGGCCGTGCAGTGCGTCGATCTTCTCGTGGATCCGCCGGGCCGCGCGCTGCAATGCGCTGTCGCCCGTACGCGCCAACAACGCCAGTCCCACGCGCAGCGCTTCGATCTCCTCAAGATCGAAATTGAGCGGTGGCAGGTCATAACCCTTGCGCATGATGTAGCCGATGCCGGATTCGCCCTCGATCGGCGTGTTCATGCCCTGGAGGGCTGCGATATCCCGGTAGATGGTCCGGGTCGACACCTCCAGTTGCCGGGCCATCGCCTCCGCAGTCAGCGGACGTCCGGCGGATCTGAGGATTTGTATGATTTCGAACAGTCGATCGGAACGGCGCATGGAACAGGGATCCGGTGAAGCGGGGAGGGGTTCACGCTGCTGACACTAACACACGAGCCACTGACACCGTACTGTCAGCAGCAATCTGCTCTGCTGCGCGAAACAGGAGATCGCGCAATGAGATGTTACGAGCACGCAGTTCTGATCGCCATGCGGCTTGGACCCTTCAGCCCGCAGCCTGGGCCGCCGTTCGACATCCCTGCCGCCGGTCACGCGGGAACATGCGGTTCACCGGAGGCCGCCTTATGCGGCAAAAGCCACGGTTCCGGCGGCAACGCCGCCAGAAGGCGCGGACGCTGGGTCAGCCTCGTCCGCAGGCTATTCGTCCGCAGGCTATTCGTCCGCAGGCTGAAGGCCCGCCTGGCCCGGGACCCCGGTTGATCCGGTCCGCCCGTTGACCCGGTGCAGAGAGACCGGAGGTGACGCGCGAGCCAAAAGCTGGTACGACCCGGCCAATCTATCAACATGACCGAGTCCGCAATGCCAGCCACCATTGACCTGACAGACCCTTCCGCGCGTCCCGTCCGCGCCTCAGCATCCCAAGAGGACAAGCCGATGCTTGTCGGCATGAGCCGCGACGAGCTGGTCGCCGCCATGGAAGAAGCCGGGGTGCCCGAGCGCCAGCGCAAGATGCGCGTCAACCAGCTCTGGCACTGGCTCTATGTGCGCGGATGCTCGGATTTCGCCGACATGCACACGATTTCGCGCGAGCTCCGCGAACGGCTGGACGCGAAATTCTCGGTCGCCCGTCCGGAAATCGTCGAGGAGCAGATCTCCGCCGACGGCACCCGCAAATGGCTGATGCGGTTTCCGCCGCGCGGCGCGGGCCGTCCGGTGGAGGTCGAGACCGTCTACATCCCCGAGGAAGGCCGCGGGACCCTGTGCATCTCGAGCCAGGTCGGCTGCACGCTGACCTGCACCTTCTGCCATACCGGAACCCAGAAGCTGGTGCGCAACCTGACGCCGGAAGAGATTCTGGCGCAATTGCTGGTCGCCCGCGACCGCCTTGGCGACTTTCCGCACAAGGACACACCGCAGGGCGCGATCGTGCCGGCCGAGGGCCGCAAGGTGACCAACATCGTGATGATGGGCATGGGCGAACCGCTCTACAATTTCGAAAACGTCAAGAAGGCCCTGCTGATCGCATCGGACGGCGACGGCCTGGCGCTGTCGAGACGGCGGATCACGCTCTCGACCTCCGGCGTGGTTCCCGGCATCGCCCGGACCGGCACCGAAATCGGCGTGATGCTGGCGATTTCGCTGCATGCTGTGCGTGACGAACTGCGCGACGAACTGGTGCCGATCAACAAGAAATATCCGCTCAAGGAATTGCTCGACGTCTGCAGAAACTATCCCGGACTGTCCAATGCCCGGCGCATCACATTTGAGTATGTGATGCTCAAGGGCGTCAATGACAGCCTCGCCGACGCCAGGGAACTGGTGCGCCTGCTCAAGGGCATCCCGGCCAAGATCAACCTGATCCCGTTCAATCCCTGGCCCGGCTCGGCCTATGAATGCTCCGACTGGGAGACAATCGAGACCTTTGCCGATTTCGTCAACGCCAACGGCTACGCCTCGCCGATCCGGACGCCTCGCGGCCGCGACATTCTCGCTGCCTGCGGTCAGCTCAAGAGCGAATCCGAGCGCATACGCAAGACCGACCGGCTGGCGCTGGAAGCCATGATGATCGCCGGCCACGGCGCCGACTGAGGACACGCCATGGGGGACATCCTGCGCATGCTTGGGCGGATGTTCGCCATCATGTTCGGGTTTTCCGCCGCCTGCCTGGCCGCAGGCGCATCCTACGTGTTTCTGGCCCGTCTGGTGGTCCCGGCCGATTTCGGACGTGTCGACGAGCTTGAGCTGACGGTGACGCTGGCGGTCGGAATTCTCGGCGTCTCGGCGCTGTTTGCCCGGGCGATGCTGATGCCGGCACTTGCCGCGATCGCCATTTTCGAATTCATGCGCTTGCGCGACTGGCTGAGCCAGGCCCTCGCTTCAGCCGGCCTGGCGCTCGCGGTCGCAGGCCTGCCGATGCTTTCGGGCAACGGAGTATCGGATGGCGCGCGGGATCCGGTCTGGATGGCGGCAATCATCCTGGCCTGCGCAATCATCGGCGCGACATTCTACTGGCTGCTTGCCGGGCGCAATGCGGGGCGCTGGCTGCCCAGCGAGCGCCAAAAGGCCGAAAGCTCCGAAGATATCGGGGCCTGATCAGCGGCTCTGCGTGAAAAGAATGCGGACCGCGAACACCGAAAACACGGCGGCAAAGACGTAATCCACAATCCGCATCACCTGCGGTTTGCGCTTGAGCCAGGCCGACAGCCCGTTGGCGCCAAGGACCACGACAATGGCGACCGGCAAGGCAATGACGATGGACAGCAGCCCGAGGAAAACCAGCTTGCCTGTCACATGCGGATCATCGACCCGGACAAATTGCGGCAGGAAGGTCATGAAGAAGATGATGACCTTGGGGTTGAGAAGATTGACCCAGAACCCGTTGAGAAACGCCTTGAAATAGGACGCATCGTTCTTGCCCGTCGCCTTGACCGTGAGCACCGAATGATTGCGCACCGCCTGTATGGCGAGCCAGAGGAGATAGGCTGCACCGCCGGTTTTCAGAACCAGGAATGCCACGGGCGAGGCGACAACCAGCGCCGAGATCCCGAAGGCAACCAGCAGAGTGTGAATGACAATCCCGAGATTGGTCCCGAGCATCGCCATCATGCCGATGGCCCTGCCGTCCCGAATGGCACGGCTCATCCACAGCGTCATGTCCGGGCCGGGCGTGATCGCCAGCAATAAAACGGCGACACTGAACGCAGCGAGGACGGGCAGTCCGGGGATGTAGTCCATGAACATATGCGAGTGTCCCAGATCGGCGAAGAGCCCGTCTTATTCCAGTTTCAGCCCGCAGCCAATCCACCTGTTGGCAATACGGAAGGGGAGTTCCCCGGCATCGCGGAGCTGCCCTATGTTTTCAGATATGCCGCAAAGGCGTCCGCGCAATCGGGATGCCAGCGCGACAATGGTGGCCGGTTTTCAATGATATCGCCGGCAGCCCAGGCAATGCGCTTTTCGTCGGTTGCGCGATCGACATCATTGTCTGGACACAGAATGTAGAAATCGCCCCTCTCCAGACTCTCCATCATGAATTCGACCGTCTGGTCGGGGGTCCAGGCGCCGTCCGGTTTCTCGGTCCGGCCCCGTGCCGCAAGCGGCGTAAAGACAAAGCCGGGGATCAGAAGATGGGCATTGACCCGGCAACCCGCTGTTGTGCGCAATTCATGCTGCAGGGCTTCGGTGAAGGCCTTCACGCCGGCTTTCGCGACATTGTAGGCCGGATCGCCAGGCGGCGTGGTGATGCCCTGTTTCGAGCCGGTGTTGATGATCAACGCCGGTTCGCCATGCGCAATCATCTTCGGTCCGAACAGGCGCGTCCCGTGAATGATGCCCATCAGATTGACCTTGAGCACGCTGTCCCAATCGGCCTCGGGCCCGAAAAGGCTGCTGCCGGGCTGAATGCCGGCATTGTTCATCAGCACATGGACATCGCCGAACCGCCCGGAGACGCTGCGCTCCAGGTCCGCGACAGCCTCCCTGTCGCTCACATCGGTTGCAATCGCTGCGATCCGCGCATCCGCGTTTTTGGACTGTGCGGCCACGATCTCCCGGGCATTCTCGAGCTTGCTCCGGTCATTGTCGGCCAGGACAACGGTCATGCCGCGTTTTACAAAGCGTATTGCAGCCGCAAGGCCGATGCCGGAAGCGGCTCCGGTCACAACCGCGACCTTGCCATCACTGAGTATCGTCTGCAGATCAGCCATCTTGATCCTCCCTTTGCGTTTGACCGGTTTTACGGCAAAACCGCTCAATGACCGCCCGTCTGCCGCATTGCCCCGCCCGGCTTGGCCGCCCGGAAAGGCTTCACCCTTGCATGGCGCGGCAAACCGGCTAAAAGTGCCGCCAAAATCCGGGGTGGCCGCACGGCGTGCACCATCGGTTACACGAAGCGAACAGGATCTCAAGCATGGCTACGCACAAGGACGTCAAGAAGGTCGTTCTCGCCTATTCGGGCGGCCTCGACACCTCGATCATTCTCAAATGGCTGCAAACGGAGTTCGACGCCGAGGTTGTCACCTTCACCGCCGATCTCGGCCAGGGCGAGGAACTCGAGCCGGCGCGCAAGAAGGCCGAACTGCTGGGCATCAAGGAGATCTACATCGAGGATGTGCGCGAGGAATTCGTGCGCGACTTCGTCTTCCCGATGTTCCGCGCCAATGCGGTCTATGAGGGCACCTATCTGCTCGGCACATCAATCGCCCGGCCGCTGATTTCCAAGCGCCTGGTCGAGATCGCGGAGGAAACCGGCGCCGATGCGATCGCCCACGGCGCCACCGGCAAGGGCAACGACCAGGTTCGTTTCGAACTCTCGGCCTATGCGCTGAACCCTGACATCAAGATCATCGCCCCCTGGCGCGACTGGCAGTTCAAGAGCCGGACCGATCTCCTGGAGTTCGCCGAGAAGAACCAGATCCAGGTGACCAAGGACAAGAAGGGCGAGGCGCCGTTCTCGGTCGATGCAAACCTGCTGCATTCCTCCTCCGAGGGCAAGGTTCTGGAAGATCCCGCCGAATCCGCACCCGAATATGTCCACATGCGCACCATCTCGCCGATGGACGCGCCGGACACGGTCACCGAGATCGAGATCGGTTTCGAGAAGGGCGACGCCGTCTCCATCAACGGCGAGAAGCTGTCGCCGGCGACCCTGCTCGCCAGGCTCAACGATCTCGGCCGGGACAACGGCATTGGCCGGATCGATCTGGTCGAAAACCGCTTCGTCGGCATGAAGTCCCGCGGCGTCTACGAGACCCCCGGCGGCACCATCCTGCTCGCAGCGCACCGTGCGATCGAATCGATTACCCTCGATCGCGGCGCGGCCCACCTCAAGGACGAGCTGATGCCGCGCTACGCGGAGCTGATCTACAACGGCTTCTGGTTCTCGCCCGAGCGCGAGATGCTGCAGGCCGCCATCGACCACAGCCAGCGCGATGTCGAAGGCACCGTCAGTCTCAGGCTTTACAAGGGCAACGTCATGGTTGCCGGCCGCGCGTCGCCGAAGTCGCTCTACTCGGACTCGCTGGTCACCTTCGAGGACGACCAGGGCGCTTACGACCAGAAGGACGCGGCAGGCTTCATCAAGCTCAACGCGCTTCGGCTCAGGACGCTGGCGGCGCGAAACCGCAAGGGCTGAACCAAGGCTCGGAACGACATAGCAGGGCGGAGCACATCGCGGCTCCGCCCTTTTTCATGCGCCGGGACCGGGCGACGAGACTGTGCCTTGCCCCTGCCCGTCGCCGCGCCTACATGACCGTCATGACAAGGAGCCATTCATGACCTCATCCGCCTCCCCGCTGTTCAACTGGACCGGCCCCCTCGGTCTTCCCGCATTTGAAGCCATCGCCGATGATGATTTCAAGCCGGCTTTCGAATTGGCGTTCAAAGAGCATGACGCCGAAATCGAGACCATTGCGGGAAACCCGGATGCAGCGAGTTTCGACAACACGCTGGTGGCGCTGGAGCAGGCAGGTGACAAGCTCTCCAAGGTCGCCTCGATCTTCTGGAACCGCGCCGGAACGGACACCAATGACGAGATCCAGGCCCTTGAACGGGAAATCGCGCCGAGAATGTCGCGGCATTATTCAAAGATCGCCATGAACCGCGCCCTGTTCGACCGTGTCGACAGCCTCTACCGGAACCGCAAGGACCTTGGCCTGACGCCCGAACAGGACCGTTTGCTGGAGCGGGTCTGGAAGTCCTTCGTCAAGGCAGGCGCGGCACTCGATGCCGAGGGACAGGCCCGGCTCGCCGAAATCGGCGAGACGCTGGCCGGCCTCGGGGCGCAATTCGGGCAGAACGTTCTGGCAGATGAAAGAGACTGGATCCTGTTGCTCGAAGCGGGCGAGGATCTCGATGGCCTGCCCGAGGATCTGCGTGCGGCCATGGCCGCCGTCGCCGCCGACCGCGGCCATGAAGGCAAATATGCGGTGACCCTTTCGCGCTCGATCATCGAGCCGTTCCTGAGCCAGAGCGCGCGGCGCGATCTTCGCGAACGCGCCTTCCGCGCCTGGACAGCCCGAGGCGCCGGCGGCGGCAAGACCGACAATGCTGGCCTGATTTCCGACATCATCGCCCTGCGCGCCGAAAAGGCGGCATTGCTGGGCTATGACAGCTATGCGGACTTCAAGCTCGACGACACAATGGCCAAAACGCCCGGCGCCGTCGAGGCATTGCTCGGCGATGTCTGGACCCGCGCCGTCGATCGCGCTGCCGCCGACAGGGACGAACTGGCGGGCCTGATCGCAAGCGAAGGCGGCAACCACGATGTGGCCGCCTGGGACTGGCGCTATTACGCCGAGAAGCTGAAGGCTCAGAAGTTCGATTTCTCGGAAGCCGAACTCAAGCCCTATCTGTCCCTGGAGAAGATGATTGACGCCTGTTTCGACGTCGCCAACCGTCTGTTCGGCATCACCATGACCACCAGGCCGGACATCACCGGCCCGCATCCGGATGCCAGGGTCTTCGAGGTCAGGGACCGGAACGGCACGATGATCGCCACCTTCATCGCCGATTACTTCACACGTCCCTCCAAGCGCTCCGGCGCCTGGATGAGCGCCCTGCAGAGCCAGCACAAGCTCGCCATGCCCGACGGTTCCACGGGAAGAACGCCGATCGTCGTCAATGTGATGAACTTCTCCAAGCCCGCCGCCGGAAAGCCGGCGCTGCTCTCCCTTGATGACGCCCGGACGCTGTTTCATGAATTCGGCCACGCGCTGCACGGCATGCTGTCGGATGTGACCTATCCGTCACTGGCGGGAACCTCCGTGAGCCGCGATTTCGTCGAGCTGCCCTCGCAGCTTTACGAGCACTGGCTCACGGTTCCCGAAATCCTTCAAAGCCACGCCCGCCACTATCGCACCGGCGAGCCGATCCCGCAGGCGCTGCTCGACAAGGTGCTCGCTTCACGGACTTTCAACGCCGGATTCGGCGCCGTCGAATTCACCGCGTCAGCACTTGTTGACATGGCCTGGCATACCGGTGGCGACAAGGGCGATCCGGCGGTATTCGAAGCCGAAACGCTGAAGAAGCTCGGCATGCCGGAGGCGATCGTCATGCGCCATGCAAGCCCGCATTTCCTGCACGTCTTCTCGGGCGAAGGCTATTCGGCCGGCTACTACTCCTACATGTGGTCGGAAGTGCTCGACGCCGACGCCTTCGCCGCCTTCGAGGAAACCGGCGATCCGTTCGACGCGGCCACCGCGGAAAAGCTGTACACCCACGTCTATTCCGCAGGCGGATCGCGCGACCCGGCCGAACTCTACGAGGCTTTCAGGGGCCGGATGCCCGATCCCTCGGCGATGCTGGAAAAGCGGGGCCTGGCCTGAGCAGACAGGCTGCTATTGAAGGTCAATAGGCCTTTTTCGGTGTCCGGTCCTCCGACAGCGACCGCTGGGAGCGTTCGACAATCGCCTCGATGGCGTCGGCAAGATGGATCTCGGCGATGTTGTAGTCGCCGCGCTCCACCCGGATCCGGTGGGCTTCGATGAACACGTCGGCATAGGTGGCGCCTGCCGGCGGCTCGAACCGGTAGGCGGCCAACTCGATCAGGAACCCCATTGGATCCTTGAAATAGATCGAATCCATGAACCCGCGATCCTTGACGCCGCTGTGCTTTATGCCACGCTCGTCGAGCCGCTCGACGGCCTGGGAGAAGGTGGCCTTCGAGAGATTGATCGCCAGATGGTGAACGGCGCCGGGCTCGGTCGAGGTCCGTGCCGGATCGGGCTTGCGGCTCTCGTCCGTGAAGATGGTGATCAGCCGCCCGTCGCCCGGATCGAAATAGAGATGGCTCTCAGAGGGCGTGTCGAGATTGGGTTGCTCGAAGATGAAGGGCATGCCGAGCACCCCTTCCCAGAAATCGATCGAGGTCTGCCTGTCCGCCCCGACAAGCGTGATATGATGAATGCCCTGTGCCTGCAGTTTTCGCATCCCTGCCTCCCGCTGACTGTTGTCTCGTGGCATAGATAGCGCAGGAAGTCTGTGCCGGCAAAAACCGTTCTTTCTTGTGCGGGTTCACATACTGTCAACCGAAACCGACCCTCAGGGACAAATCCGGCCGGACAGCGCAATCCAATGGATACGGAAGCCAACCGCCTGAACGGCCAGGCTTTGCAGAAACATTGCTAAGGCTTATCAATGTCAAATAGGGTCGGCTCCCTATGGTGGCGACCTTCATCTGCCAATTCTTCAGTTCTCGATTTCACCATTTTGCGGCCTACCATCCAGCAATAGACGGCAGTCGGAATGATCTTGATCTCAAGCCCCGCAATCGTCCGTGCTCCGAATTTGGTTCGACTGGTAACCCAGCCGTTTTGCAAAGTGCTGTCGTTTTCGGAAACAAACGCGGTAATCGCCTTCCACTCTTCGCGTTGATTGAGATGCCTGTCGCTCCACTTGACCTCAACGAACCAGTCCGGAGATTGCGCCGGGCCATCAAGGTTGACCATGTCGACTTCGCCTTGCTTCCAGCGGGCATAGTAAAATGGTTCCTCAATCGGGAAGTGAAACCACTGCGAAAATACTGCCGTTTCCGCAAGATGCCCGAACTGGGCATCGTCTTGGGCTAGCGGCCGGAACAGCGCGGCGCGTAGCGAAGGGTTGGTCAGATAAGACTTGAAAGCGGTTTCGCGCTGGAACCGCTTTCCGGCCTGATCGAGACGCCGCACCCGTTTCATCAGGAAGGCTGCTTCAAGATACTCAATGTAGCGTTTGATGGTGTTCTTGGCGACCGAACTCGACTGGCTCAAGCCCTCGATCGAAATTTCCTGTGCGGTGTTGAAAGCAAGTGTCGTAAACAAGCTGTTGAGCTCGCGCGTGTCGCTGATGCCATAGAGGCTGGGCAAGTCGCGCAGCAACACCTTTTCAACAATGTCTTCACGCACGAACCGGTCCATATTGGCTTGGATTCGTGTGGACAATACGGCTTCGGGATAGCCGCCATGGGAGCAATAGCGCTCGAACAACACGTTCAATTGCAGCACGTCGACTTCGCGGAGCGTTTTGGGGTCGGAGAAACCTGCGTCAGCAAAACGACGCAGTCTTGCCAGATCAAGCTCGTCCTCGTTTTGAAAGGCCAGATATTCGTCAAATGTGAGCGGCGGCAACAGGAATGTAGTGAAGCGGCCGGCACCGGATTCCCGGCTTTTGGCGCTAAGCGCCGCCGCAGCGCTTCCCGATGCCACGAACCGGATATTCGGCCTCAAATCGGTCAGCACCTTAAGCTCGCGTTCCCAATCCTTGAGGTACTGAATTTCGTCAAAGAAGAACCAGAACCGCTTGTCCGTCGCATTCTCAATTGTCCGCAGTCTCAGATTGACCACCTGTTCGAGCGTCATGTCGTTGTAAAGCGGCCGGTCGAGTGAAATATAAAGAATGGATTCGGGATCCTCGTCCCCTGACAGCAGCGCATCGATGAATTGCAGGATCAGGACTGTCTTGCCTACGCGCCGCGGACCAAGCAGAATGACGCTGCGCCGAACGTCTGTCTGTGATGCCAGTTCCGAAAAGGGGCCGAAATAGCTGCGGCGGGAGAACTCGCGGATCGTCTGCGATGCCTTGCCGGTGCTCCACCAAGGGTTTTCGATTTCCAGCGCCTCCATTACTTCGTCATCAGTGATACGTAGCATGATGGCTCCAATTACGATCAAACGACTGATCTTAATTGGATGGCACGTCAGCTAAGATCAATCAATTGATCTTAGCTGACAATCCGGTGAATTGGTGCAATTCGTTGGCGCAAACGGGCCTGCCCTTCGCCTCTTTCGCATCCGCAAAAAACCCTGTATAAGCCGCGCAAATTCCGGCCAGTGCCGGCCCGCGCCGGGATCATGATTCCGGCGTTTTTGTATTCTCAAAAACGAGACCTGACCCATGTCCCTGCGCAATATCGCGATCATCGCCCACGTTGACCATGGCAAGACCACGCTTGTCGACGAGCTGCTCAAGCAATCCGGTGTCTACCGCGAAAACGAACGCGTCCAGGAACGCGCGATGGATTCCGGCGACATCGAGAAGGAGCGCGGCATCACCATTCTCGCCAAGGCCACTTCGGTGGAATGGAAGGGCGCCCGCATCAACATCGTCGACACCCCCGGCCACGCCGACTTCGGCGGTGAGGTCGAGCGCATCCTGTCGATGGTCGATGGCGCCATCGTGCTGGTGGACGCCGCCGAGGGGCCGATGCCGCAGACCAAGTTCGTGGTCGGCAAGGCCCTCAAGGTCGGTCTCCGCCCGATCGTCGCGATCAACAAGATCGACCGCCCGGATGGTCGTCCCGACGAGGTGATCAACGAGGTCTTCGATCTTTTCGCCGCGCTCGACGCCACCGACGAACAGCTCGATTTCCCGATCCTTTACGGCTCGGGCCGCAATGGCTGGATGGCCGACAGCATGGAGCGCCCCGCCGACGGCGGGTCGCTGACGCCGCTGTTCGACCTGGTGCTCGAGCACGTGCCGGAGCCGACGGTTGCGGAAGGTTCGTTCAAAATGATCGGCACCATTCTCGAGGCCAACCCGTTCCTCGGCCGGATCATCACCGGCCGCATTCATTCCGGTTCGATCAAGCCCAACCAGAGCGTCAAGGTGCTCAACGGCGAGGGCAAGCTGGTCGAAAACGGCCGCATCTCCAAGATCCTCGCGTTTCGCGGGCTCGAGCGTCAGCCGGTCGACGAAGCCCATGCGGGCGACATCGTCGCCATCGCCGGCCTTTCCAAGGGCACCGTCGCCGATACCTTCTGTGATCCGTCCGTCAGCGAGGCCCTGACAGCCCAGCCGATCGACCCGCCGACCGTAACCATGACCTTCCTGGTCAACGACAGCCCGCTTGCCGGCACCGAGGGCGACAAGGTGACCAGCCGCGTCATCCGTGACCGCCTGCTCAAGGAGGCCGAGGGCAATGTGGCGCTGAAGATCGAGGAATCCGAAGGCAAGGATTCGTTCTATGTCTCCGGCCGCGGCGAACTGCAGCTCGCCGTGTTGATCGAGACGATGCGCCGCGAAGGCTTCGAGCTCGCCGTCTCGCGTCCGCGCGTCGTCATGCACAAGGACGAAAGCGGCACTCTGATGGAGCCGATCGAGGAGGTTGTCATCGACGTCGATGACGAGCATTCGGGTGTCGTGGTGCAGAAAATGTCCGAGCGCAAGGCCGAAATGACCGAACTGCGTCCCTCGGGCGGCAATCGCGTCCGTCTCGTCTTCCACGCCCCGACACGCGGCCTCATCGGCTACCAGTCGGAACTCCTGACCGACACCCGCGGCACCGCCGTGATGAACCGGCTGTTCCATGACTACCAGCCCTACAAGGGGGAGATCGGCGGCCGCACCAACGGCGTTCTGCTGGCCAACCAGCCCGGCGAGGCTGTGGCCTATGCCATGTTCAACCTCGAAGACCGCGGCCCGATGATCATCGAGCCGGGCGACAAGGTCTATATGGGCATGATCATCGGCATCCACACCCGCGACAACGACCTTGAGGTCAATGTATTGAAGGGCAAGCAGCTCACCAACATCCGCTCCGCCGGAAAGGACGAGGCGGTCAAGCTGACCCCACCGATCCGGATGACGCTGGACCGGGCGCTGTCGTGGATCCAGGACGATGAGCTGATGGAAGTGACGCCGAAGTCGATCCGGCTTCGCAAGCGCTACCTCGACGCCAACGACCGCAAGCGCTTCGCCAAGGCCGGCGCCAGCGCGGCCTGATGCAGGACGTGCGCGAAATCGATCTCGCCAACTGGCCGCGGGCCGGGCAATACCGGCTGTTCCGGACCTACGACCGGCCGCATTTCGCAACGACGGCCCGCGTTGACGTGACCGCGCTGATGACCAGGGGAAAGCCGGCAGGCGTTTCGCCCTACAGGGCTTTCATCCACGCCATCGGCGCCGGAATTCATGCGGTTCCGGAGCTCCGAATGCGCTTCGTGCCCGGCGACGGCGGCGAAAAGGTGCTCGAATACGGCTCGATCTCGCTGTCGGCGACGGTGCCCCGGCCCGGCGACACGTTCGGCTACGCCTATATCCCCTACATCGCCGACTGGCGCGATTTTGACGAAAGCTGCAAGGCGATCATCGAGGAAACCGCGCGCGGCACCGATCTCGGAGCCAACACGGGCCAGCGCTTCGACGTCGCCTATCTGTCCTGCCTTCCCTGGATCGACTTCACCGCGCTCGACAATGCACTGCCCGGACCCGATGACTGCATCCCCCGGTTTTCATGGGGAAAGTTCGTAGAGGACGCCAATGGCCGGGTGACGTGTCCTGTCGCCGTTCAGGTTCACCATGCGCTGGTGGACGGGTTGCAGGTGGGCCGTTTCTTCGAGGCCGCCCAGACGAATCTCGACCGCTTTTCCGGCCCGTCATTCTGATCTTTCCGCCTCCGCTCCGCCAGCCCCCGCGCCGGCCGGCAAGCGCCCCGTGACGGCTGCCCAATGCACCGCGCCCTTGCATAAATCCTTAACAGACGGTTAACTTCTCGGGAGCCGTCCACAAAACAATGCTGTGGGCAGACCTCTCAGTCCGGTGAAACCGCCTACTGCGGCTCCTCCGGATCGGTAATATGAGCCCATGAGCAAGACGCTAACGATCGACATCAGGCACGCCGAACCGCAAGACGCAGAGGCAATCGCCGACGCGCACCGGGCGGCGTGGAGCTACGCCTATACCGGAATTCTGCCGCACAAATCCCTGCGCCAGATGCTCGAGCGGCGCAATGTCGGCTGGTGGCGCCGCGCGATCCGCGGAGCGACATCCATCCTGGTCCTCGATGTCGGCGGGACCATTGCCGGTTACGCCACGCTGGGCCTGAACCGGGCACGCTCCCTGCCCCAGGAAGGCGAGATCTACGAACTCTACCTGCTGCCGGAATACCAGGGTGTGGGCCTTGGCAAGCGGCTTTTTGTCGAGGCCCGGCACCTGCTCGCCTCGCTCGGCTGCGAGGGCATGGCCGTATGGTGCCTTCAGGACAACCATCCGGCAGCCGATTTCTATCGCCATCAGGGCGGTCGCGACGTCGCCGAGGGCCATGAGACCTTCGACGGCAGAACGCTCAAGAAACTCGCCTTCGTCTGGCCCTGAACCCGGGTTGCTGTTGCCGCCATGTTTGCCCGGCCGCCACTCTCCGCGCCGAAAGTACAGTTGCGTCCGAGCCGCTTTCGCTTTAATCCCGGGGCCGCGACAGGCCCGCCGACCCGAATGCCGTCTTCGGCGCCCTGCGGCAGTTTCCCGTCTGCAGACCCGGCTCGTGACCCAAGCACTGGACCGGTGTGCCGGCGCCAGAAGAAGCAACAAGAGAAATTGGAGCGATCATGCGCATAGACGCGATCAGCATCGGCGGAGAACCGCCACACGACGTCAACGTGATCATAGAGGTGCCGGTCGGCGGTCAGCCGATCAAATACGAAATGGACAAGGAAGCCGGAACGCTCGTGGTCGACAGGTTCCTCTACACGCCGATGACCTATCCGGGCAATTACGGCTTCGTGCCGCACACGCTGTCCGATGACGGCGACCCGATCGACGTGCTGGTGTGCAATACCCGCCCCCTGCTGCCCGGCTGCGTCATCAATGTGCGGCCGATCGGAGTTCTGGTGATGGAAGACAATTCCGGCCAGGACGAAAAGATCGTCGCCGTGCCGTCGCCGCACCTCACGCAGCGTTATGCCGGCGTGGCCGACTTCTCCGACCTGCCTGACATCACGCTCCAGCAGATCGAGCATTTCTTCAAGCACTACAAGGATCTCGAGCCCGGCAAGTGGGTCAAGATCGGTGACTGGGGCAATGCCGAAGCCGCCCGCAAGCTGATTGTCGATGCGATCGAGCGGGCCAAGGCCTGACACGGGATCCGGGGCGGCGTCAGCCGCCCTCTTCGCCGATCAGCCTTACAAGCCGCCCCGACAGATCCTCCGGATCGTGATCGATACGCAGGATCTTGTTCCGGCAGGTCGCGCCGGATGTCACGCGGACCAGCGATTTGGCGATTTTCAGCCGTTTGGCAACAAGTGCCTCGACGGCCCTGTTAGCCCTGTTGTTTTCGGCAACGGCCCTGACGCGGATCTTCAGGCGGGACTGGCCGGAATGATCGGTCACGGGACCGTCAATCCTGTCGGCCGCCGCCGACGGCGTGAGCCGGATCGCAAGCTCGATCCCGCCGTCCGTCATCCTCAGGCAGGCGATCAGAGGAAGATCGGCGCGATCGAGGTGGCGATGAAGGTCCGCACGAAGAAGATCGCGATCAGCAACACGATCGGCGAAATATCGAGCCCTCCAAGGTCCGGCAGCACCCGGCGGATCGGCCTGAGCGCCGGTTCGGTGGCCTTGTAGAGAAACTCGCCGATCATCCCGACGAAGCGGTTGTTGGCATTGATGACGTTGAAGGCATAGAGCCAGGAGAAAATGGCGCTGCCGATGATGATCCAGGTGTAGATCCCCAACGCCAGGTCGATGGTTTGAAAGACTGCAAACATGATGATTCTCCGGCTATTTGTCGCGTGAGCGACATGTAGACACTCGAACCCGGGGCGGCAAGGGCGGCCACGCATCAGATCCGCCTCAGGGTTACCGCCCCATATGGCGTCAAAGCCGAACCGGTGTATAACAGCCCGGCCGACCCGATTTGCAATGATCTTGAAGCGCTCCCGGTCCGGCCCTTGCGCGAGCGCACAGCCGGACAGCCTCAATGCAGACCCCAGTCCTCGCGGAAGACCGCTTCGCCGCCTTTCGTCATCGCGCCTTTGCCTTTTATTTCGTCGCCAGGTTTCTCTCCACCTTCGGACTGCAGATCATCAGCGTCGCGGTGGGCTGGCAAATCTATGACCTGACCCGCGATCCGTTCGATCTTGGCCTTGTGGGGCTGATCCAGTTCATGCCGGCGCTGGTCCTCATCCTGCTCACCGGATCCGCCGCCGACCGCTATGGCCGCCGCACCATCATGATGATCTGCGAGATCGTCATCTGCATTTGCGCGGTGGCCCTTGTCTGGTTCGCCTGGCGCGGCCTGACCTCGGCATTGCCGATTTTCGCCGTGCTGCTGGTGATAGGCATCTCGCGCGCATTCTTCGCTCCGGCTTCGCAATCGCTTGCGCCGAATCTGGTGCCGGCCCGCGATTTGCCCAACGCGATCGCCTGGAACTCCACATCCTGGCAGACGGCCACGATCGTCGGGCCGGTTGCGGGCGGCCTGCTATACGGCATCGGCGCCATGGCGCCCTACCTCACCGCCACGGGCTTTTTCATTCTGGCCGTTGTGTGCATCACGCTTGTGCCGCCGCCCGAACAGCGCTCGCGCGGCCAGGCGCAAAGCTGGGACACGCTGATGGCCGGCTTCAGCTATGTGCGCAATCAGAAGATCGTGCTGGGCGCCATCTCGCTGGACATGTTTGCCGTCCTTCTGGGCGGGGCAGTGGCGCTGATGCCGGTCTTTGCCCGCGACGTGCTGGACCTGGGACCCGCCGGACTGGGCTGGTTGCGCGCCGCGCCCGGCATTGGCGCAATCGGCATGGCCATTTATCTCGCCTCCCGGCCCGTCAAGCGCCATGCGGGGGCGAAGATGTTTGTCGCCGTCGGGGTTTTCGGTGCGGCCACTGTGGTGTTCGGTCTCTCGACCTCGCCGCTGCTGTCCATTTGCGCGCTCGTGGTCATGGGCGCATCCGACATGATCTCGGTCTATGTCCGCCAGAGCCTGGTGCAACTGTGGACACCGGACGAACTGCGCGGCCGGGTCAGCGCCGTCAACATGGTCTTCATCGGCGCATCGAACGAGCTGGGAGAGTTCCGGGCCGGCACAATGGCCGCGCTGATAGGGCCGGTGGCCGCAGTGGTGATCGGCGGCGCCGGAACACTGGCCGTCGCCGCAGCCTGGAGTTTCGGCTTCCCCGCGCTGAGGCAGATCCAGTCTCTCGACAAGGATGCCGAGGAGAGCCGCGCCGCGCTAAGGGCCGAAGCGCAACTTCAGGAGAAAACCGGCCGGGACACCGCCTGACAGGACAACTTCGGGCGCGACGGAAGGCCGCGGCGCGAAGTCAGCTGTCGCCGTCGCTATCGCCCTCATCCTCGATTCCGGCATCTCTCAGCGCGCGTTGCCGCGCCAGCACCCGATCCCGGCTCGAAACACCCATGAGATCGGAGATGCGCCAGACCACATGGTCTTCCAGCTCATGGCGATGTCCGTCGGCATAGGCGAGCCGCCACAGCAACTCGATGAAATGCGTTTTGCCATCGGGCCCAAGGCTGCGGTTGAGAACGCTGGTGAAGGCATAGAGATCGACCGATTCGCGATCGGCTTCCTCGCCGGCCTTGAGCAGGGCTTCGGCAGATTTGGCGCTGCCCGCATATTCCTCGGAGATCATGTTGCGAAGCGTTTGCGCCTCCACCTCGTCAACCACGCCATCGGCGCCGATGACATGGTAGAACAGGGCGACGGCTGCAACGTCCGGCTCGCTCGCATCGGTGGCGGACGACCTGTCATCGCCGCCACCCAGGCTGCTCAGAAACTCCCGGATCTGATCAAGCATGCGCTATCCTTCTCACTATCGGTCTCAAAACAGGCGGAACCGGCCGGGCTTTTCCGGCTCGGCGTCCGCGTCCACACCCGGATCATCGGGGCGATGGGTCAGGAACGCCGCCTCCCGGGCGCGGGCTTCCTCCTCGGGATCCCGCGCGGATTCAGGTTCGACTTCACCGATCTCCCTGGATTTCGATTCAGGCGCGGGCCTCGAATCCTGTTCCCGTTTCTCCGTGGCACCGGTCCCCGGGTCATCCTTGGCCGCCGGCTTTGCGACAGCCGATGCCGCTGTTGCCGCGTCCGGTGTTGCGCCATCATCCTTTTTTGTCCCGTCCGCACGAGCCTCTGTGGACGGGCTATCTTCAGTCTGCTTCTCGCGCTTCCGGCTCGCAACCCGGGCAGCCAGATCCACCTTGACCCTCGATCTGGACGCATCCCCGCGATCCTCCGATCCCGGCGTGTCCGAAGACGTTTCCGCGGCCTCGCCATCCAGCACCGCATCGGCATCCGCGATGGGCGCGGGCGCTGGCCGCGGCACATCCCGCACATTGGCGGCGGGCGCCAGGGCACCGGCAACGGGATCGGCCACCACACCAGCCGTTGTCACCAGCGTTGCGGAAGACGCGGAAGGTTCCCCGGGACTTTCCTCGAGCGAGGAGGAGTCCTGCGCCGCGCCTGAGACGGCTTCAGGCTTCTCCTGCGAAGCTTTCCCCTTGCCCGCGGCATCGTCTGACTCCACGGATCTGCCGCTTTCGGGACGATCTTCCGTTCGACCCTCCGTCTTGCGAACCGGGGGGAGGCTGGCAATCGCGCGGGCAAAGGACTGTTCGGACATCCCGGCCTCGTGTTCCGGTCCGGAAAGCTGTTCGACAGGCACCTTCCATTCAAAGGCGTCGAGCTTGCCGGAGATCGGAGACACCGGTTCCCAGGTTTCCGAGACATAGCCGTCAGCTGTCCAGGCCGGATCGCGCGGCGCGCGGACAGCCTGGCCGAGCCAGTGCCTCACACGGCCCTCGTCGCCTGTCTGGGCTTCCTCGATGTCGGCCAGAAGCAGATAGATTCCTTCGCAGGGCTGCAGACGCGCCGAAGCCTCCGCCTTTTCACGGGCGAGATCGAACTGCCGCGCTTCGAGCGCCGCGCGTGCGACTGTGTCATAAGCCTGGGCGTTGAGCGGCTTGAGCTTCTCGAGCCGTTGGGCCCGCTTCAGCCGGTCGGCCGAGGTATCCCCGACGCGGGCATGCACATAGGCTTCAGCGATTTCCGGATGCGGATTGGTTTTCCATGCGGTTTCCAGAGTTCGCGCGGCCTTTCTCAGATTGTCGTTTCTGAGCAACGCCTTGCAGGCGACGACTGCCGCCGGAGCAAATCCCGGCACCTTCTTGAGCGCGGCGAGCGCATCGTCGCGCGCGCGCAAGGGTTCCGCATCGAGCCGGTCGCGACCGCGTGCCGTCAGCAGCACCGCCTTCTTGCGATCTGCTTCGGCGGCATCGAGCGTGCCGGCCTGGAGCTGCTGATCGAGCAGCTTGAGCGCCTCGTCCCACTTGCCTTCCTGGGTCTTGCAGGCCAACGCGGCTGCCCCGGCCCATGGCAATTGCGGGGCCTGTTCGGCGGCCCGCTCGGCATATTGCCGCGCTGCCTCATGCGCGCCCTGCCGCCGTGCTTCCAGATACAAGCCACGAAGGCCCAGAAGCCGTGTTTCGGGATCTTCCGACATGGCTTCGAACCGCTCGCGCGCCTCGTCGTTGCGCCCCTCGATCAGCGCGGCCTGAACATCGAGAAGATGAATCAGCGGCTCCTGATCGGCGCTCAGAAGCCCCTTGGTTCTCTTGTTCATTTTCCGCGCGGTCACGGCGTCGCCGGCGCCGGCGGCCAGAAGCCCGGTCGACAGCGCCTGATAACCCCGGTCGCGCTTGTTGGCGCGGAAATACCGGCTGACCATGCGCGGCGATTGCCAGATCGTGCGGATCAGCCACCACACGATCATGACCGCCGCAATCAACGATACCATCACCGTGACCGCGGTCATCAATGTCATTTCGATACGGCGGCCTTCCCAGACGATGGACAGGTCGCCGGGGCGATCCGCGAGCCAGGCAAAACCGAAACCCAGCGCAAGCACCAGCACGACAAAGAGTAGCAATCGGATCATGTTCGATCTCCTAGTTCGCGGGTGCTTCGGTCGGTGCGGCGACAGGCGACAGAGATGACGAGATCAACTTCTCGGCCTGAACCCTCGCAGCCAGTCCGTCGCCAAACCCGGAAGCCGCCTGCTGCGAAGCCTCCGGCAGGTTGCGCCACTCGCTCAGGGCGGCCTCGAAATTCCCGTTCATAAGACGGGTTTCGGTTCGCGCAACAATGGCGTCCGGCGTATCGCCCTCGACGTCGCCAACCGGCCGGACCTTGACCACCGACAGCGCGCTCGACATCAGACGATCGACCAGTCCGGCGTCGGGATCGACAGGATTGGCGCCGGCAATTGCCTGGCTGGCGGCCTCCGGAAACGCTTCGATCAGATCTGACCTGCTGGGAACGCCCCGGGCCGCAAGATCGCGCAGTTCGGACACCGCCGGATCTTCCGGCGCAACGGACGCGAACGCTTCAAGTTCGGACATGAACGGCCCGCCCCGATCGATCGCGGTTCTAAGTCCTGCGCCGGCAATCGCCCGGGCCAGATCGACCTGACGCGAGGGCTCATCGAGGCGTTCTTCTATTGACGTCAGCCGCCGCTCGAGATCGGTCGCGGTTTCGGTCTGGTTCTGCTGGAGGTCCGACACCGTTTCGGAAAGACCCTCGGTTCGGGACTGCAACTCGGAAACGGCGCCGCTGAGACCGGACTGCGAGGAACTGAGGTCCGCGACCGCTGAAGCGAGTGCCGGATCGTCCGCGCCGTCGCCGGCGCTCGAAGCAAGCGTGCCGACGCGCGATTCGAGCTCATCGAGACGGTCGGTCAGCCCGGTGAGGCCCGCCGCCGATTCCGGACTGCCTGTCTCGCCTGCCGCAATCGCGCTTTCGAGGCGGTCGAGCCGTGCCGTCATCTCGGCGTTGGCCTCGACCTGCGCGTCGCCGCCGTCCGCGCCTGCCGATGACAACGCCGACACATCCGCCGACAAGTCATCAAGCGTGGCGGACAGCCCATCGACCCTTGCGGCCAGTGCCGGGATATCGATCTCTCCCGGGGCGGCGGACTGGGTTGGGGGCGCCGGCAGCAGCCCCGCCGATTGCAGCCCGTAGCCGCCACCGAGCGCAATGACGGCTCCGATCACCCCGGAGGCGACCATGCCGAGGCCGGCGCCTTTCGATCCCGCTCGACGTGCCTGCGGAGTTGCGCCACCTTTCGGTCCGGCATCCATTGCGGCCGCTGCCGGGCGGGACGATGTGGTGTCCTTGTCCTTTCCCCGGCCGGCGTCCTTGCCATCGACATTCTCATCACGCTTCTCAGCCCCGCTGCTTCTTGCAGACGCCGAAGAAGCTGCCGAACCGTCCTTATCGAGCGATGTTTCGCCCTTTTTCGCAGCGGTCGCAGCGCTGGCGGCTGTGGAGCCGCCGCTCGATGCAGCGTCCGTTTCGGCTTCCTTGCGGGAGCCCGCGCCCGGAACGGAGGTGGAGCTCTTGGCCGACTTGCCTCCGCTTCCGGTTTCCACGGCCTTTGCCGCCGCCCGATCCGCGGCCGGCTTCTCCTTACCCCCGGCCGACGCGCCGGAGGAGGCCTTTCCGGCGCCCGCCTTGGCGGTGTCCGCACCTTTGCCCGGGGCTTCATCGCCGGGCTGGGTCGGCGTGACGTCGGTGGCGTCAAGATCGATGGTGAGCGGTTTGGGCGGCTTGGAATGTCGCGGGGTTGGGCCCTTGCTCATGGCGTCTCCTGAGGATCGGATTGGGTCTGTCACCTGACGGGACGAACTTGCGCGAAACGCGCAGGGTCTCCCTTCGTTCCCCCAAAATCAGCCCAACGCGGCCAGCGATGCAAGCAGACTGTCCTCTTCGGGCCGAGCCGAGGCGGTCGCGCGAGCGCGCCACGGATCGGGGAGACGGTCCCGAATATCGGACGAAAGGCAAAGGAATCGCGCTGAACGCAATGATTTGCCGCGGTTTTTGTCGCTCAAAAGCTGCACAAGCCGGTCCGCCGCATTGGCCGAGTAGAGCAAAATGACATCGGGCGCCGGATCAAAAACATCGTCCATTATGAAGTCAGTTGAATAACTGATTTCAATCATCTCGTAGGTTTCGAGGGTTGTGACGGACATCCCCGCGCGGCCCAGTTCCGCCTCAAGCGAGGACTTGCGCGGTCGCCCTGCGAGATAGAGCAACCGGGCGGGTTGCCCTTCGCCGCCAGCGCTACTGTTCGCAATCAGCGATCTGGCGAGCTCCAGCGCGGTGCCCCCGGCTTCTTGAATTGTCGCAAATCCCGCTTCTGACGCGGAATGGGCGGTCGCCGGCCCTACGGCATGGATTGGAATTCGCCGATAGGGCCGGGGGATCGGGGCCCCCCTCAGAAAGTCGAAGGCGCGGGCGCTGGTTGCCACCAACGCATCGATCGGACCGGCCTCCGGGAGATCGGCGGCTTGGGCGGTGATTCGCGGTTCGAACAAGGGCAACCTGACGGGCTCATGCCCCATCTCGGCAAGACGCAACGCCGTGCGCCGGCCGCCGGGTTCCGGGCGTGTGACCAGCACCCGCATCCCGCGCGGCTCAAACCCAGCTTTCGAAGAACTTGGCACCGGCGCGCCCCCGGACTTCGGCGCCCGCATCAGCTCCCAGCACCGCTGCATCGGCTTCGGCGCCTTCCGTCCGGATTTCGTGGAAGGTCGCCCCGTCCGGCGTGAGAATCATGCCGTAGAACGAAATCCGCCCGTCCTTGAGCGTTGCATGGCCGGCGATCGGGGTTCGGCACGAGCCATCGAGCGCGCCCAGAAACGCGCGTTCGCAATTGAGCGCGGAATGCGTCTTCGCGTGATCAATCGGCGCCAGCAGGTCCAGTATGCGTTCATCGCCGATTCGCGCCTCGATGCAGATCGCGCCCTGCCCGGGCGCCGGCGGAAAGGTATCGGGATCCATCAGATGCGTTGCGACTTCGGCCTTGCCGAGCCGCTTGAGACCGGCATAGGCAAGCATGGTGGCGTGTACCTCGCCATCGGCGAGCTTTCGCAACCGGGTATCGACAAGCCCGCGAAAGGTAATGACAGAGATGTCCGGGCGAAGCCTGCGGATCAGGGCCTGACGCCTGAGCGAGGACGATCCGACCACGGCATTGTGCGGCAGTTCCTCGAGCGCGCCACCCACTCCAGAGATGAATGCATCGCGCGGATCCTCCCGCTCGAGATAGGCAACGATTCCGAGGCCTTCAGGCAGTACCGTCGGCATGTCCTTGGACGAATGCACCGCCAGATCGAGCCGACCATCGCCAAGCTGTTCCTCCAGTTCTTCGGTGAACAGCCCCTTGCCGCCGATCTCGGCCAGCGGGCGGTCGGTGATCCGGTCACCCTTGGTCGACAGCACCACAATCTCGAAAGCCGATTCGGGAAGGCGATGCGCCGACATCAGCCGGTCACGGGTTTCGCGCGCCTGCGCCAGCGCAAGCGGACTGCCACGGGTACCGATCCGGTAAGGTTTCATTTGCAAGACATCCGTTCCGTTGTTACCGACAAACAGGTATCGGGATCGCACCCTCGGCGCAACAACCGTCGCACATCGCGACGGTCCGCAAACCATACCGGTCGGCTTGGTCGGAACAAAAGGCGATTGCCCGAGAAGCTGCAAGGGACCGGTCAGGCTCGACAGGATCATGAAGAACAGGCTCGACATACTCGGGATCGAAACCAGCTGCGATGAAACAGCTGCGGCGGTTGTGCGCCGCATGCCCGACGGAACGGGCAAAATCCTTTCCGACGTGGTTCTGAGCCAGTTGGACCTTCACACGGCCTTTGGCGGCGTGGTTCCCGAACTGGCTGCCCGCGCCCATGTCTCCTCGCTCGACCATCTGATCGAACAGGCTTTGGAGACATCGGGAGTAGCGCTCCGCGACATCGACGCGATCGCTGTAACCTCCGGTCCAGGACTGATCGGCGGCCTCATGGTTGGCCTGATGACGGCCAAGGCGATCGCAATGGCCTCCGACAAGCCGCTTTACGGCGTCAATCATCTCGAAGGCCACGCCCTGACCGCGCGACTGACCGACGGGCTCGAGTTTCCCTATCTTCTGCTGCTGGTCTCCGGCGGGCACACGCAGATCGTGCTGGTGGAGAACGTCGACCGTTACGAGCGCTGGGCAACGACGATCGACGACGCCCTTGGGGAGGCTTTCGACAAGACAGCCAAGCTCTTGGGGCTGGACTATCCCGGCGGTCCGGCAGTCGAAAGGGCGGCGCTCAAGGGTGTTCCGGACCGTTTCAGGCTGCCGGTGCCGATGCGGCGCGATCCACGACTGTTGTTCTCGTTCTCGGGCCTCAAGACGGCGGTGCGCCAGACGGCCCAGCAGCAGACGCCACTGTCCGAGCAGACGATCGCCGATCTCTGTCTCGCGTTCCAGGCCTCGGTCACCCGCAGTCTCGGCAACCGAATCGCCATGGCGCTCGAACGGTTTGCCGCGCGCTTTCCAGGACACGACAGTCCGACGCTTGTCGTCGCCGGCGGCGTTGCCGCCAATCAGGCGATTCGCGCAACCCTTCTGGAACAGACCCGGGTCGCCGGTTTCCGGTTTGTCGCACCGCCACTCAATCTGTGCACGGACAACGCCGCGATGATTGCCTGGGTGGGCGCCGAGCGCATGGCCCTTGGCTTGCCCTCAAGCCCCCTTGATCTCGCCCCCCGGTCGCGCTGGCCGCTCGACCTCGACGCGACGGCTGCCATCGGCCATGGCAAGCGCGGCGCCAAGGCCTGAACTCGTACAGGCTCAAAAGGTGAGCCCGCTCCGGCATTGAAACCCGCGGCGGTCCGGGGCATAGAGTTGGGCCACAGACCCGCATTGGCCCATAGCCGCCACCAGGGGACCGAAAACCACGGAATGGAGACTTCATGCTTTACGCGCTGATGTGCAAGGACAAGCCGGCTTCGCTCGAAAAACGCATGGCCGAGCGCCCGGCCCATGTCGAGTTTCTCAAGGATCTCGATGCGAAGGGGATCCTGAAAATGGCCGGACCGCTGCTCGGCGACGACGAAAAGCCGATCGGCAGTCTTGTCGTGATCGCTGCGGACAGCATGGACGCGGCCCGCGAGCTCGCCGCGCGCGATCCCTACGCCATCGCCGGATTGTTCGAGACAACGGAAATTCGCGCCTTCAACTGGGTCTTCAGGAATCCGGAGGCCTGAGATGGCATATTGGCTGTTCAAGTCCGAACCGTTCAAATGGTCCTGGGAAATGCAGAAGGCCAAGGGCGAGGAGGGCGAACAATGGGACGGGATCCGAAACTATCAGGCCCGCAACAACATGCGGGCGATGAAGCTCGGCGAGAAGGGTTTCTTCTACCACTCCAATGAAGGGCTCGAGGTGGTCGGCATTGTCGAGGTTTCTGCGCTGATCCATCCCGACACGACCACCGACGATCCGCGCTGGGAATGCGTCGACATCCGGGCGGTCTGCGACATGCCGAAGCCGGTAACGCTCAAGGACGTCAAGGCCAATCCGAAGCTCTCGGAAATGAGCCTGGTGACGTCGATGCGGCTTTCCGTGCAGCCGGTGACGGAAGCGGAGTATCTGGAAGTCTGCCGCATGGGCGGTCTCGACAACCCGCCCCGTTCGCCTGAATGAGCCAAACACATTCGGACCCGGAATGAAGGCCCCGCGATGAAGTCCGATCCCGAGCGCTTCATCCTCGACAATACGGCGCTTTCCAATCCTCCTCATGTGCCGGAGATCGCGCTTCATCTCGCCGACGAAGCCCATGAGTTGTGGCTCAAGACCGAGAATGAGCTTGAGGCAATCGGCCTGCCGCCGCCATTCTGGGCATTCGCCTGGGCAGGCGGGCAGGGGCTGGCGCGCCACATACTCGACAATCCGGACCTGGTGGCGGGAAAGAAGGTGCTTGATTTCGCATCGGGATCCGGGCTCGTCGCAATCGCCGCGGTCATGAGCGGCGCACGCTCCGTGGTGGCTGCCGACATTGACCCATGGGCGGCGGCCGCTGCCCGGCTTAATGCATCTGCAAACGGGAAAATCCTTGATATCGACCGGTCCGACCTTGTGGGTACCGATGCAGGTTGGGACGTGGTTCTGGCCGGCGACGTGTTCTATGACCGCGCAATGGCGGACCTGATCCTTCCATGGTTCAGGGACCTCGCCCGACGCGACGCGCTGCTGCTGATCGGCGATCCGGGGCGCGCCTACTGCCCGCGCGACGGAATGGAGCTTCTCGCCACCTATCAGGTCGCCACCACGCGCGCGCTCGAGGACAGCGAGGTCAAGCGCACGGCGGTATTTCGGCTGCTCTGAGCTATCAGCATACCCGGAGTATGGTACCGCGCCTCAAGAGCGGCATCGCCACCCGCATGTCGCGGCGCGAGAGCGCGATGCAGCCTTCGGTCGGCGGATAGCCCGGTTTTGCCACATGCAGGAAGATCGCGCTTCCGAGCCCGCGCCGCCGGGACCGGAGGTTCCAGTCGAGCACGAATCCGAAATCGTAAAGCACATCGTCGCGCAGCAGGGTTTCGTGACTTGCGCGAAAAGGCAGCCGGACGGGGCGGTTGTAGGAAGGGTGCCCGGGCGCATCACACCAGCCGTCCCGGGTCCCGACCCGCAAAAGCCTGAGGCCGGCATTGTCCCGATCCTGCATGCCGCCGCGCCGAAAACCCGCAAGCACCGGCATGCGCCCGATCGGCGTGGCGCCGTCGCCTTCCCGTTTCCGCCTGGTCAGACCGCCGCGCCCCAGCGCCGCGCGGAACACATGCGGACCGATTCGGACGATGCCCTGAAGCGGGTTCGACGGAGAACGCCGCACCGCAATCGTTTCTCCCCTTTGATACTTGTAAAACGGCCTTTGTAACGCCAATTTCACGATCAAGTGCTCCTGCTGTGAATGAATGATGGTATTTATCACTTTGCCGGAACTTCGAAAGTGCATAAACAGGGCACGATATTGCAATGATTTGGCATGCCCGGACGGCGGCGCCGGCCGCAGGACACCGGATTGAAGAGGGGAAGCCGCAATGACAGCCCGTTCTATTTTGCTGGTGGATGACGACGAAGACCTGCGCGAGACGCTCGTGGAGCAATTGTCGCTTTACGAGGAGTTCGCAATTCTGCAGGAAGCCTCGGCCACCAAGGGGGTCCAGGCCGCGCGGGGCAATCATATCGACCTGTTGATCATGGATGTCGGCCTGCCCGACATGGACGGCCGTGAAGCGGTGAAGCTGCTGCGCAAGGGCGGCTTCAAGGCGCCGATCATCATGTTGACCGGTCATGACACCGATTCGGACACGATTCTCGGCCTGGAAGCCGGCGCCAATGATTATGTGACCAAGCCGTTCCGCTTTGCCGTGCTGCTGGCCCGCATTCGTGCGCAACTTCGCCAGCACGAGCAAAGCGAGGACGCGACATTCACGGTCGGGCCCTACACCTTCAAACCGAGCCAGAAGCTGTTGCTCGACGACAAGGGCGGCAAGATCCGGCTCACCGAAAAGGAATCGGCGATCATCCGCTATCTCTATCGCGCGGACCAGAAGGTGGTTACGCGCGACGTCCTGCTGGAGGAGGTCTGGGGTTACAATTCGGGCGTCACGACACATACGCTGGAAACCCATGTCTACCGGCTGCGCCAGAAGATCGAGGCTGATCCGTCAAATGCGGAAATTCTGGTCACTGACGGAGGCGGCTACAAGATCGTGCCCTGAGTCGGGTCGTCGCGGCGGCGGCCTCCGGGCTGCGGCCTGAATTCGGACCAGTTCGAAGGAAACGGGTTTTCAAGCTTGAACAAGGAATGCGCATTTGGCGCTGAATGACGACATTGATCTGCTGTCCTCGGTCCAGCTGTTTGCCGACATCGGCGAGGACAAGCTGCGCCTTATCGCGTTTGGCGCGGAGCGGCGCAAGTTCCAGGCCGGACAAATGCTTTACCGGGAGAACACCGCCGCCGATTGCGCCTTCGTCGTCGCCGATGGACGCATCGAGCTCACCAGGAGCGGCCACAATGGCCGTTCCGTGACGGTGGGAACGGCCGGGCGCGGTACGCTTTTGGGTGAACTGGCAATGGTGACTGCCGTCGAGCGGACCATGACCGCAATTGCCATCGACGCATCCGAGGTGATCCGGATCAACCGGCCGCTGTTTCGCCGCATGCTTGAGGAGTACCCGGAAATCGGCGACGTGGTGCGTGGTCGCATCGCCGCCCATCTTCAGGCGCTGAACCAGGGCCTGGTCCGGGCGGGCGCCCGATTCGCCGACTGACCGTTGAACTAGCCGAAATCGAAATGCGCCGTTACCGGCACATGGTCTGACGGCCTCTCCCAGCCCCGCGCTTCCCGCAAGACCTCGATCTTCGAGAGAGCCGGGGCGATATCGGCGGAAGACCACACATGGTCGAGCCGCCGGCCGCGATCGGCCGCCGCCCAGTCACGCGCCCGATAACTCCACCAGGTGAAGACCTTTTCTTCCGGCGGAATGTACTGGCGGATCAGGTCGACCCAGGCGCCGCCCTGCTGCATGGACGCGAGGTTCTGGGTTTCCACCGGCGTGTGGCTGACGACCTTGAGGAGCTGCTTGTGGGACCAGACATCGGTTTCAAGCGGCGCGATGTTCAGATCGCCAACCAGAATCGACGAGACGCCGTTCTTCAGCTCGGCTTCGGCATGCAGCGCGCGCATTTCCTCGATGAAGTCGAGCTTGTGGGCGAATTTCGGATTGGTGTCACGGTCGGGTTCGTCGCCGCCGGCAGGCACATAGAAGTTGTGGATCCGGATCCGCCGGCCGCCCGGAGCTTCCACGACGGCACAGACGTGCCGCGAATCCGCGATCCCGCAATAGGATTGGCGCTGGTCGTCAGTAAGCGGCAGGTGGGAGAGGATTGCGACCCCGTGATACCCCTTCTGGCCGTGAATCGCGATGTGGTCGTAGCCGAGTTTGCGAAATGCCGAGGAGGGAAATGCATCGTTGGGACATTTCGTTTCCTGCAGGCAAAGCACGTCCGGAGCTGCGGTTTCCAGGAAATGCTGCACCAGCGGCAACCGAAGCCGTACGGAATTGATGTTCCAGGTGGTAACGGAGAATGCCAAGTCGATCGCCTTTGCCGGATAAGAGCCTGCTCCTATCTGGCCGATCGGCCCGAACAGGGCAACCCGTGCCGGCAAACCCGCGTGTCGGGGGCGGGGTCATCCACAGGCATCACCGATTCACGGTTGCTTGGGGCCGTTCAGCCGCCACCGCGGGTGCGCTTGTGAACCTGGTCGTAAGGCACCTTGAAGACATTGCTTGCAAAACGAACCCCGGTCTGAACGTTGAAGATCATGACCGAGGTGTCCTTGCCCTGCGCATCCCTGATCGTCCACTGGCGCAGTTCGTAGCTCTCGGGATCGAACATCAGGCTGATGGTCGAATCCCCGAAGATGGATTTATTGCCAAGCACGATGGTGATCAGGTCGGGGTCTTCCTTGACCGAACGCACCATATCCGCCGAAAGGTCGATCCGCTCGGCCAGCAGCAGCTTCAGCGGCGTCTTGTTGAGCGGATAGAGATCCCAGGTCCTGAGTTTTCGGTTTCCGATCACGACGGCCTTGCCGTCGGCGATCACCCGCACCGAAGACGGCTCTTCGTAATTGAATCTGAGTTTGCCGGGACGGTCGATGAAGAACTTGCCGCCGGTCTGCTCGCCGTTCGGCCCGAACTGGATGAATTCGCCGGTCATCGTCTTCACCGAGGCGAAGTGGTCGGCGACCTTCTGGGCGGCATCCGCACCGCGTGCGCCACCGGGAAAGGCCAGAAGTCCCGTGGCGGCCGCCATCAGTGACAATCCCAGACCCAGTCCGCCGCCAAGCGCCGCCCGGCGCGACAGGGAAACCCGGTCAATTGCGGCGGTGCTGTTGTGTCTTGCCATGTCGTTCTCCATCAAGCTTGTCGGTTTTGCCATCGCCGAAGACTGCGGCGTCAGTGTGACGCGAAATCCCCGGACGACACTCAGCGCGGATCGATCTCGTCTTCCGTCGGGACCAGAATTTCCCGTTTGCCCGCATGGTTGGCGGCGCTGATAACGCCTTCGTTCTCCATTCGCTCGATCAGCGAGGCTGCGCGGTTGTAACCGATCCCCAGACGGCGCTGGATGTAGGAGGTCGAGGCCTTGCCGTCGCGCAGCACCACCGCAACCGCCTGATCGTAAGGATCGTCGGACTCCGCCATGTTCGATGCGCCGGCCGGCCCCCCGCCGCCGCCATCGCCGTCTTCGTCATCCTCGGTGATGGCGTCGAGATATTCCGGCACGCCCTGGGTCTTGAGGTAGGAGACGATGTCCTCGACCTCGTTGTCGGAGACGAACGGTCCGTGAACACGCTGGATACGGCCCCCGCCCGCCATGTAGAGCATGTCGCCCATGCCCAGAAGCTGCTCGGCGCCCTGTTCGCCCAGGATGGTCCGCGAATCGATCTTCGAGGTGACCTGAAACGAGATTCGGGTCGGGAAGTTGGCCTTGATGGTGCCGGTGATCACGTCCACCGACGGCCGCTGGGTGGCCATGATCACATGGATGCCGGCCGCACGCGCCATCTGCGCCAGACGCTGCACCGCGCCCTCGATATCCTTGCCGGCAACCATCATCAGGTCGGCCATCTCGTCGATCAGGACGATGATATAGGGCATCGGCGAAAGATCGAACTCCTCGGTCTCGTAGACCGCTTCGCCGGTCTGCCGGTCGAAGCCGGTCTGAACCGTCCGGGTGATCGGTTCGCCCGATTTCGCGGCCTGTTCGACGCGCGCATTGAAGCCGTCGATGTTGCGCACGCCGATCTTCGACATCTTCTTGTAGCGCTCTTCCATCTCCCGCACGGTCCATTTCAGCGCCACGACCGCCTTCTTGGGGTCGGTCACCACCGGTGTGAGCAGATGGGGAATACCGTCATAGACCGAAAGCTCCAGCATCTTGGGATCGATCATGATCAGCCGGCATTTCGATGGATCCATCCTGTAAAGGATCGACAGAATCATGGTGTTGATCGCAACGGACTTGCCCGAACCGGTGGTACCGGCGACCAGCAGGTGAGGCATCTTGGCGAGGTCGGCGATCACCGGCTCGCCGCCGATGGTCTTGCCGAGAGTCAGGCCGAGCTTGGCCTTGGAGCTGTCGAAGTCGCGGCTGCCGATCAGTTCTCGCAGATAGACCGTTTCGCGTTTCTGGTTCGGAAGCTCGATGCCGATGGCGTTTCGTCCGGGCACCACAGCCACGCGGGCGGCGATCGCGCTCATCGAGCGCGCGATGTCATCGGCAAGGCCGATCACGCGGGAGGACTTGATACCGGGCGCCGGTTCGAGTTCGTAAAGCGTGACCACCGGGCCCGGACGAACATGAATGATCTCGCCCTTGACCCCGAAATCCTCAAGCACGCCCTCGAGCATGCGCGCATTCTGCTCCAGCGCCTCCGGAGACAGCGAGACGTCCTTGACGACATTCTTCGCTTCATTGAGAAGATGCACTGATGGCAAGGTGAAACCCTGATCGTCAAGCATGGAGGTCTGGGCATCGCGATTGACCCGTTCGCCCGGTTTCGGCCTTGCAGCAGGCGCCGATACCCGTGGCGACCCGGCAGCCGCGCGCGCCGTTGCCGCGGGGCGCGCAGGCGCGGGTTGCTCGCGCCAGTCCGCCGCCGGATCGTCATCCACGTCGTCGCCGAGATCAGCCGAAAGGATCCCGTCGGGCAGGCTTTGCTCCTCGACGTCAAACGGCGGGACCTCGTCGCGAGAATGCCGGCGCGACTGCCCGGCGGGACCATCGAAGCCGGGTTCGACGCGCCGACGATCCATCCCCGGCTCCGCGTGGATTTCAGGTGCATCGAACTCGTCGTTGAGGTCGAGCGGCTCATCGGGCCTCGCCCTGCGTCCCGGTACGGGTGAAAGGCCTGCCAACCGCCGGAAACGGCCGCGCATTGTATACCAGCCATGGGTAAGGGCGCCGAGCACGAGCGCCGTGCGACCGAGCGATTCGTCGTCCTCGAGGATCTCGTCAGACGCCTGGGCTGCTACGGTATCGGCTTCGGTTTCGGCGCGGCCGAGCAGCCCGGCGCCGAACAGCAGCAGCCAACCTGCCGGGGCAATCAGGAGCGCGCCGAGGATCACGGCAACGATACCGGACGGAAAATCACCGATGAAGGTCGCGGGGATCTTCAGAAGCATGTCACCGAGCACGCCGCCGAGGCCGTTGGGCAGCGGCCATCCCCGGGCATGAGGCATCAACCCGAACAGCGCCGAGGTCAGCCAGGCGCCGGCGAACCAGGCAGGCGCCCGCTTCGACACCCGGTCGACCGGGCGGTTGCGCATCAAGTGAATGGCCCAGGCCAGGGCCGGCAAAAGGGCGATGACTCCCGCAAGACCAAAGAACTGCATCACCAGATCGGCAAATGCCGCACCGCTGAAACCGAGCGCATTGGCCGGCGTCGCGCCGTTTGCGTTGGAGAAGCTCGGATCCGAGACGCTCCAGGTTGCCAGCGCGGCGACCGCAAACATCAGCCCGGCGACAATGGCCAACCCCAGGGCAAAGCGGAGCTGTCGCTGCAGCATCGCCGCAAATACGGAACCGGAGGGCGGGTTTCCTGTAGAAAGGGTGGAGGAGCCTGTCTGCATGGTTACAACATGTCCGAATCGGGTTCAGGCCCTTTCAGGCCATGGTCGCGGAACCCTAACCGGCGCACGGTTAATGCCCTATTAACCATGGAACCCGGCCGCACCTCCCGAACAAGACGCGGCCCGGTTTCCCGGACCGCTTCTCCGGCGGCGGATTGACGAGAGATCGGCAGACGGCATCGCCAGCCGCATGTGAGCCCTCAATTGTGGTAGGCAGCCTCGCCATGGGAAGCCAGGTCGAGACCCTGGCGCTCATCCTCGACGCCGACACGCAGGCCGACAGCCATGTCGACGAGCTTGAAAAGCACGAAGGAAGCAATCCCGCACCACAGGATGGTTATGCCCACGGCCGCCGCCTGGGTGACGAGCTGGGCCCCCATTTCGTAATCCGCGCCGCCCGCGCCGCCGAAGCCGGGCATGTTGACCACTGCGGTGCCGAGCGCGCCGACAATGCCGCCGATTCCGTGGATGCCGAAGACGTCGGCGGTGTCGTCATAGCCGAACTTGTTCTTGACCACGGCGACGAAGAAGTAACAGACGCCCGAGGCAGCCGCGCCCAGGAAGATCGCCCCGACCGGGCCGGCAAATCCGGCAGCCGGCGTGACGGCCACGAGGCCGGAGATCATGCCGGAAACCGCGCCCAGAAGCGAAACCTTGCCGCGATGAAGGGTTTCGATGACCGTCCAGGCAAGGATCGCGCCGGCCGTGGCGGTGAAGGTGTTGATCATCGCCAGAGCCGCACCGCCATTGGCTTCGAGGTTGGACCCGGCATTGAAGCCGAACCAGCCGAACCACAGGAGAGCCGCTCCGACCATCGTCAGCGTCATCGAGTGCGGCGCCATCATGTCACGGCCGAAGCCGGTGCGCTTGCCCACCAGGATTGCCCCGATCAGGCCCGCGATACCGGCATTGATGTGCACCACGGTTCCGCCGGCGAAATCCAGCGCGCCCATCTTGAACAGCAGGCCGTTGGCATCCCACACCATGTGTGCGACCGGGAAATAGACAATCGTCGCCCAAAGCGCGGTGAACAGCATGACGGCCGAAAAACGAATCCGCTCTGCAAACGCGCCGACGATCAGCGCGGGCGTGATGCAGGCAAAGGTCATCTGGAACGCTATGAAGATATATTCCGGAATCATCACGCCATCCGTGAAGGTCGCAGCCTCGCTGTCGGCGGTTACCCCGGCGAGAAACATCTTGGCGCCGCCGCCCCAGAAGGCGCTTTCCGATCCGCCGAAGGCGAAGGAATAGCCGTAGACCACCCAGATCACCATCATCAGCGCGGTGACAAGCGTGCATTGCATGAGAACCGACAACATGTTCTTGGTGCGCACCAGCCCGCCATAAAACAACGCCAGACCGGGCAGGATCATCAGAAGAACGAGGATGGTCGACAGGAGCATGAAGGTGGTGTCGCCCTTGTCGATGCTCGATGCTGCTGCCTCCTGAGCGAAGGCGGGAACTGCGAAGACAGCCATTGCCGCGGCGGCTGTGAGGCCGGTTCGCAGACCGGACTTGAGAGACATCGATACTGTCATTGGGGTAACTCCTTGAGCCTTACAACGCGTCCGCGTCGGTTTCGCCGGTGCGGATGCGCATGGCCTGGTCAAT
>JAVJQD010000015.1:0-188032 GCA_040218025.1 Hoeflea sp.
TTCCGGCCTTATGGCATACCTCGCCAACGCCCGTGCCATCTTCAGCCTGCTTCAAGACAAAGGCGATTTGCGCCTCAGAAAACTTCGATGCCTTCATGGAACTCTCCATCTCCCGGTCGAGGGATCATAAGTGGAAAATTCAGCTCAGAACGGTCTGAAAATCGGGAAGCACTTCAACCTGACCGCCTTTATCGACGCTTACAATTTCGCCCGCAGGCTCAAGACCCTCAAGGGCCTCACACCATACGAATTCATATGCACAGCATAGACCTCACAGCTGCAACGCTTCAAACTCAATCCAATCCATCAAATGCCGGGACTGAACATCTAGATTGACAGATCCGGTTCCAAATTCGAACTCGGCACAGGACAACCGCTGGAGTATTCTTGTCAGGCACAATCCGCGGGTCGCATGCCTTCCGATCAAGTGAGCGTTTCGCGCGTGACCGAAATCGGCGGCAGGCTCCTGCCCTGAACCGTGTGTTCGCAGGCACCGTAATTGAACCAGAACCGCTCGGTGCCGGTATCGCGGCACCGCACGTCATCCGGCAGGTCCAGCGTTCCAAGTCCCGCGCGCGCCGACAGGTTCTGAACCAGCCGAAACATTGCATCTGCATCCAGCCATCCGGCGCAGTAGATAAGCTTGCCTCGGGCGACCACGGCTGGCTCATTGTCCGCGGTTCGCTCCAGAACCTCGGCTCCTGTTTCGAGGAACTCGCGGTAGCTGCGGATTGTGCCGCCGGAGGCCAGCGAAACAGGCGAATCGGGCCTCAGGCTCTCCACGTGGCTGACGGTGGCGTCCAGGCCCGGGATGGCCGGCGGCAGCGGAACGGGCGTGCGCATCGTCCTGTCGCGTGCGCCCGATCGCGGCCCGATCAGCACCACGGCGCCGCTTTCCGCCAGCGCACTCTTGAGTCCTCCGGTCATGTGCATGAGGCCGGGCGCGAGGATCAGTTTGTAGTCTTCCAGGCGACGGTGGTCCGGCGCGATGATATCAACCGAATGGCCGGCCCGGCGAAGCGCGCGGTAGGTGTCGAAGACCAGCTCGAAATAGCTCAGCCCCTTGCCATGCGGCTGGATCGCCCAGGCCCATTCCGCATCATAGTCAAATATCAGCGCAACCGATGGGGGGGACACGCCGACATCGGGTGCTTCGGCGAGTTCCGCAGCCACCCGGCGTGCTTCGGCGAGGCCCTGCGCCTCCGCGCTGTCCGGGCGCAGCAAGCCTGCATGCATTTGCTCCTGCGCCATCGGCGCCTGCCGCCAGCGGAAATAGCAGACCGCCTCGGCGCCATGGGCGAATGCCTCCCACGACCAGAGCCGCACCATGCCGGGCAGGGGCGCGGGATTGTGCGGAGCCCAGTTGACCGGTCCGGGCTGCTGCTCCATGACCCACCATCGCCCGCGGCCGACGGCCCGGTAAAGATCGTGATGAAAGGCCTGGAAATCCGGGTCGCCCTGCCGCGCATAATGGCGCTGCCGTTCGACGCTCGCGGGCACACGGTCCTCCAGAAAGCCCAGCGGGTAGCTGTCCCAGGACGCGATTTCGAGGTCGGCGCCCACCTTGTAGTGATCGAAATCGGTGACCCGGCCCATGTAATTATGTGCGATCGGCGCGTCCGAATGGGCGCGGATGATCTCGGTTTGCAGCCGGTTGAAGGCCACGACCTGGTCGGACGAGAAGCGCCGGTAGTCGAGCGCGTGGCTCGGATTGGGTTCGGTGACGGTCAGGTTGGGCGTGTCGATATCATCGAAATCCGCGTACTCCATTGACCAGAAGACATTGCCCCATGCTTCGTTCAGCGCGCCGATGTCTCCGTCATTGCCCGGTCCGCCGTACCGCGCCCGCAGCCATAGCCGAAACGCCTTTCGCGCGGCGTCGCTGTAGGAAATCGTCGTGTCATGGCAGCCATATTCATTGTCGGTCTGCCATGCGGCAACGTGAGGGTTCCGTCCGTATCGTTCGGCCAGACGGGTGACGATCTTCGCGCATTCCGCCTTGTAGCCCTCATGGCTGAAACAGTAGTGCCGACGCGAACCGAATTTGCGCGGCCGCCCTTCGGCGTCCACGGCCAGCATGTCGGGATGCCGGTCAAGCATCCAGCGTGGCGGCGTTGCGGTGGGCGTGCCCAGAACCACGCGAAGTCCCGCCTTGCCCAGCACCGCAATGGCGCTGTCGAGCCAGTCGAATTCGTATCCGCCCGGCTCGGGCTCGAGCCGCGACCATGCGAATTCGCCGATCCGGACCCAGGTAAGGCCGGCCTCTGCCATGCGCCGCGCATCTTCTTCCCAGACCTCGCGCGGCCAGTGCTCCGGGTAATAGCATGTCCCGATGGTTCGCTTCACGCGTTTGCTCCAAGGTCCTGTTTCTGCTGTCTGGTCGCGGAGTGCTTCCGGTCGCCGGACGATCGGTCATCCGTCCGTCCGTATCAGACCATCACCGGATCCGTGCTTCGGTTTCCGCGTCGAAGAGGTATGCCCGTGCCGGATCGAAGCCCAGAGAGACGCGGGAACCGGGCGCCGAGCGATGGTCGCCGCGCTCCTCGACGATCATCCGCTCGCCGGTGTCGGCCTGAATATAATCGTAAGAGACGCCGCCCAAGGCCTCCGTCAGCTCAATCGCCATGTCGTCACCCTCGATCACCTCGATGTGCTCCGGGCGTATCCCGAAGATGACGTCCGTACCGGCCGCCGGCAGGTCGATCGGCACAGCGATGGTCGTCTTCATGGCAGGTATCTCAACCTCGCCATCCGCTGTGACGGTGGCATTGAGGAAATTCATCGACGGCGACCCGATGAAGCCCGCAACAAACTTGTTGTCCGGATCGCGATAGAGATCGAGCGGTGCGCCGATCTGTTCGATCCTGCCGAGCCGCAAGACCACGATCTTGTCGGCGAGCGTCATCGCCTCGACCTGATCGTGGGTGACGTAGATCATCGTTGCGCCGATGTCGTTGTGAAGGCGCGCGATCTCGACCCGCATCTCGACGCGCAGTTCGGCGTCGAGATTCGACAACGGCTCGTCAAACAGGAACACTTCGGGTCCGCGGACGATGGCCCGCCCAATCGCGACGCGCTGGCGCTGACCGCCAGAAAGTGCCGCAGGTTTGCGTTTGAGGAACGGGTCAAGCTTGAGGATACGGCTTGCCTCCGCGACCTTGGACTTTATTTCATCCTTCGGGTGGCCGTTCATTTTCAGACCGAAGCCCATGTTGTCTTCGACCGTCATGTGCGGGTAGAGCGCATAGGTCTGGAAGACCATCGCCACGCCGCGCTCAGCGGGATCCATGTTGGTCACGTCGCGCTTGCCGATATGAATGCGACCTTCGGTGGTCTCTTCAAGTCCGGCAATCATCCGCATCAGCGTGGACTTGCCGCAGCCCGAAGGCCCCACGAACACACAGAACTCGCCATCCTCGATCTTCAGGTCGACGCCGTGGATAACCTGAACATCGCCATACCTCTTGACGACCTTGTCGAGTGTCACTCCGGTCATATCCTCTCCCCACACTGCTCAAGTTTTCGGTCTGTTTCGGGAAAACTCCAGTCCGCGGCATCTTTGGCGATTGCCGCCGCAGTTTTGTGGAGATCCGGGAACTGCATTTTCAGCTCTTCGATATCGGTCCGCCGATCCGGGGCGTGAACGGCAAGCCCGCCGATAAGCCTGCCGCTTCGCGTCAGGATCGGAACGCCGATCGCGATGATGCCGCGTACGTGTTCGCCGTCTTCGATTGCATATCCCCGCGCACGTACGGTTTCGAGGTCGGCGCGCAGAGCCTCGGCATCGGTGATCGTGCGCTCGGTCAGTCGCTGAAAGCTCTGTTGCCTGAGAGCCATGGCAAGCGCCTGCTCCGACAGGTTCGCCAGCATCGCCTTGCCGACGGCAGTGCAATAGGCCGGATAGACCCGGTCCACATCCTGGAAGACGCCGGCGCGCACATCCGGCATGCCGCGTTCGAGAGAGACACACTGTCCGCCGTCGAGCTTCGACAGATACACGGCCAGGCCGATCTTCCGCGCGAGCGCGTGCAGGTGCGGTTGCGAAACCGGCGCGATCTGGAAGGTGCGCCACGCAACCTGCGCAAGCCGCACCAGTCGCACGCCAATTGAATAGACGCGGCGGTCAGGATCGTAGCTGAGCATGTTCTGTTCGGTCAGCGTTTGAAGGAACCGATAGACCGTTCCTTTCGGCAGGTCGCTGACGGCCTGTATTTCTGCAGCCCGAACCGGCCGACCGAGGCTCGCCACGATGTCGAGCACGCCCAGGGCCTTGCCGACCGTGCCGGCCCCCTCATTCTCGCCTTGTGGTCTTATCCTGTCCGCCAAATTCTACGGTCCCTATCGTGACCCAGATGCGCAAGACTGTGTCATTGACTCAAATCAGCATGTCGAATACGTCTCAATAATCGGGATGTCAAACTCAATATGTGGAACATTCCGCATTTCAATGGGAGGAAGCCGTGAAACTACTGAACACCATAACGGGGATGGCGCTTGGCGCATCCACCATGCTTGCCGGCCCGGCGCTCGCCGCGTCGCATGGCAACCCGCTGTCGGGCGATCTCAGGATCATCTCGGACATGTCCAACCCCGCGCCCCGCGCGGTGATGGAGGGGCTCGTCGCCGATTTCGGTGCGATGCATCCGGACCTGAACATTGAGTTGACCATCGTCGACCGCGAGGCATGGAAGACGCAGATCCGCAATGCGTTGGGCGCCAACCCGCCGGATGTTGTGAACTGGTATGCCGCCAACCGCATGCGGCCCTATGTCGAAGCAGGCCTGTTTGCCGACGTTTCGGGTCTCTGGGAGGAAGAGCAGTTCCAGGCACTGGCATCGACCAAGGGCGCGATGACCATCGATGGCGCTCAGTGGGGCGTGCCCTACACCTACTACCAGTGGGGCGTTTACTATCGCAAAGACATATTCGACGAGCTTGGCCTCAGCGAGCCCGCGAACTGGGAAGAGGAGAAGGCGAATTGTCAGGCCATCCTCGACTCCGGCCGCAAGTGCTACACCATCGGCACCAAGTTCCTTTGGACCGCCGGGGGCTGGTTCGACTACATCAACTCCCGCACCAACGGTTATGAGTTCCACATGGAACTGGCCCGTGGCGAAGTGCCGTGGACCGATGACAGGGTTCGCCAGACCTTCGCCAACTGGCGCGAACTGATTGACATGGGCGCCTTCATCGACGACCACCAGACATACAGCTGGCAGGAAGCCCTTCCCTTCATGGTCAACGGCGAAGCCGCTGCTTACCTGATGGGCAACTTCGCAGTCGCCGCAATGCGTGAAGGCGGCCTGTCGGATGACCAGCTCGATTTCTACCAGTTCCCGAAAATCGCCGATGTGGAATACGCGGAAGACGCTCCTACGGATACTTTCCACCTCGCGGCGGGCGCGCAAAATCCCGAAGCCGGAAAAGAGTTCCTGCGGTTCGTGACCTCCGCCGAAGTTCAAACCGAGATCAATGGCGGAGACGCACTCGGTCAGCTTCCGGTCAACGCGAATGCCGAAGTCGGCGACGACAAGTTCCTGCAGCAGGGCTTCGAGATGCTTTCGAACAATGCCCAGGGCGGCGTCATGCAGTTCTTCGACCGTGACTTCGATGCGGAGATGGCGAGTGTCGGCATGGAAGGCCTTCAGGAGTTCATGGTCTTCCCCGACAATCTCGATGACATTCTGGCGCGCCTCGAAGAAACCCGGCAGCGGATTTACCAGTAACCGGTTCGGGGCGGGCCTTCGCGTCCGCCCCGCTCAACATATCCGAAAGACCACGCGGCTTTTCGCATGCGTTGACCCGTCAAGGAGGCGCTGGCCATGACCACCGCGACCGTCCCCAGCACACATGCCGACCGGCCAGCCCGCGGCTGGTACAAGCGCAACGAGATCGCCGTCACGCCATGGCTCTTCCTGCTGCCTGCGATGCTGTTCTTCGCGGTCTATGTCATCATTCCGATCGCGCAGTCTTTCTGGATCTCGTTTCACGAGTGGGATGGTCTGGGCGAGGCCACCTGGGTCGGCACCGACAATTATGAGCGGCTGCTCGGCATCGGCGACCAGCCGATCGACCGCAAGTTCGAAACATCGTTCTGGAACAATCTCAAATGGCTGGTGCTCTACCTGCTGGCCATTCCGCTGGGGCTCTTCATTGCGCTCTTTCTCAATCAGAACGTGGTGGGGATCCGGCTTTACAAGTCCCTGTTCTTTTTTCCCTTTGTCATCAGCCAGGTTGTCGTCGGCCTTGTGTTTTCCTGGTTCTATCTGCCGAATGTCGGGCTCTTCGACCAGATCGTCGGACTGTTCGGCATAGACATCAGGGGCGGCATGCTGGGCAATCCGACATGGGCGACCTACGGGATCATCGCCGCCGGTCTCTGGCCTCAGACGGCCTATTGCATGATCCTTTACCTGACCGGTCTGAACGCGATCGACCCCGAGCAGGTCGAGGCCGCGCGCCTCGACGGCGCCAAGGGCCCGCGGATGCTGTGGTACGTGATCCTGCCTCAGCTGAAACCCGCCACCTTCATCGCATTCGTGGTGACGATCATCGGGGCGCTCAGGTCGTTTGATCTCATATCCGTCATGACAAATGGCGGTCCGTTCGGTTCAACCCGCGTCCTCAGCTTCTACATGTTCGAGGAATCACTGTCGGAATTCGGTTTCCGCATGGGGTATGGCGCGGCGATCGCGGTTGTTCTGTTCTTCATCATGCTCGGCTTCATCGCCTACTTCCTGTGGTCGATGTATCGGGACGAAAAGGGAGCGCGCTGAAATGTTTCCCAAACCCATTGAAAAGCGCTCTCGCGCGGCGCAGATGGGCTATCAGGCCTTTCTGCCGCTGGCGCTGATCCTGTGGCTGCTGCCGCTCCTGGCGGTGGCGCTGTTCTCGGTAAAGTCTGACGCAGATTTTGCGGCGGGCAACTTCTGGGGCATCCCCTCGTCCTTCGAGCTGTTGAACAATTACGGAAAGGTGTTCTTCGAATCGAACATGCCGCGCTACCTGTTCAATTCGCTTTTGATCACGATCCCGACCGTGATCGGCGCGGTCGGCCTCTCGGCGATGGCGGGTTTTGCGCTCGGCGTTTATCGGTTCAATGGCAACCTTCTGATCTTCTTCATGTTCATTGCCGGCAACTTTGTGCCGTTTCAGATCCTGATGGTTCCGGTTCGCGATCTCACGGTCAATCTGAACCTCTATGATACGAAGACCGGGTTGATCCTGTTTCACATCGCGTTCCAGACCGGCTTCTGCACGCTTTTCATGCGCAATTTCATCCGCGCCCTGCCTTTTCCCCTGATCGAGGCGGCGAGGGTTGAAGGCGTCGCGGAATGGAAAATCTTCTGGTATGTCGTACTGCCCCTGATGAAACCTGCGATCGCCGCCCTGGCCGTGCTGGTGTTCACCTTTATCTGGAACGATTACTTCTGGGCCGTGGTCCTGACCCAGGGGCCCGGCTCCCAGCCGGTGACCGCTGGCATCACGGAGTTCAACAGCCAGTTTCGTGCCGCCTATCACCTCATGAGCGCCGGTTCGATTGTCGCCGCCCTACCGCCGGTGGCAATGTTCTTCCTGATGCAAAAGCACTTTATCGCTGGCCTGACGCTCGGCGCCGTGAAATGATCAGATGTTGGCGTCTGGATGACGCAAGTCAATCGCTGGTTCTGGGGTCGCGGGACGAGCGTCTTGCCGAAGTCGTTTACTGGGGCGCCCGTCTCCCCGATAACGAAGACATTGAAACGATCTATCGGGCAAATGTGATCGACGTCGCCGGCGGCATGCTCGACATCAACCCCGAATTGTCTGTTTGTCCGGAAGCATCGCGTAGCTTTCCCGGTCAACCCGGGCTGGTCTTGCGTGACGGGTCGGGCGCGCAACTCTTGCCAAAATTTCGCTTTTCCGCCGAGACGATCAGCGAGAATGCCGTTTCCGTGAGCTTTCGCGACGAGACCAACGGCCTGACCTACATAGCAAGCTTTGCGATCAATCCGGCGACGCACATCGTCGAGGCCAAGGCAGTCCTTGAGACCGACGAGCCAACGTATCTGCACTGGTTTGCGGCCCCGGTTTTTCCGGCGCCGCAATTGTCGGACGAGATGCTCGACTTTTCGGGTCGATGGTGCGGCGAATTTCAGATGAACCGGACCCCCTGGTCCCCCGGTATTCGAAGCCGCGAAAATCGTACGGGCCGGACCGGGCACGAACATTTTCCCGGTTTGGTCGTCCCCTGCCGCGGGGCAACCGACACCTCGGGCGACGTGTATGCCTTCCACTATGCATGGTCGGGAGGGCATGGCATGACTGCCGAGGAATTGCCGGATGGACGCCGCCAGATTCAGTTCGGCCATGCTGCCGGAATCGAAACCGAGCCCGGCACCCGGTTCGAGACCGGCAAACTCCATGCCGTTTATTCCGATGGCGGGATAAACGGCTGTGCGGTCGCCTTCCAGCGTCACCTGCGCGATCAAATTGTGACGTTTCCGCAGCCCGGCCGCGCCCGGCCTGTTCACTACAATTGCTGGGAGGCAGTCTATTTCAGTCACAACCTTTCAGAATTGAAGGCGCTGGCGGATGAAGCTGCCGATCTTGGCGCGGAGCGTTTTGTGCTGGATGACGGCTGGTTCGGCAACCGGGATGACGACACGCGCGCGCTGTCCGATTGGCATGTCGATCCACGCAAGTTTCCCGACGGTCTCGACCCGTTGATCGACCATGTGCACATGCGCGGCATGAGTTTCGGCATCTGGTTCGAACCTGAAATGATCAACCCGGACAGCGACACTTACCGCAAGCATCCCGAATGGGCGTTGGGCGACAAAGACCAGATCCTCGGCCGCAATCAGAAAGCGCTGAACATGGCGCTTTCCGAGGTTCGCGATTTTTTGTTCGAGCGTGTCGGTAAAGTGCTGGAACACCATGCTGTCGACTATATCAAATGGGACCATAACCGCGTCCTGCCGGCGCCCGATGCAGCACAAACGCGCGGCACCTACCAGTTGATAGACAGGTTGCGCGAGGCATTTCCGCAGATCGAAATCGAAAGCTGCGCGTCGGGCGGAGCGCGGATCGATTTCGAGATTCTGCGACGCACCAGTCGAGTCTGGCTTTCTGACAGCAACGATGCGATCGAGCGGCTCTTGATGCAGCACAATGCGGCCATCTTCCTGCCGATGGCTGTCACGGGTTCGCATGTCGGTCCACGGGTTTGCCATACTTCGGGCCGAACAATAGACATCCGGTTCCGTGCATGGGTCGCCGCTCAGCGGCACTTGGGTTTCGAACTGGATCCGCGCGAATTGACCGCAGCGGAGGCACAGATCCTGAAAGACGTCACCGCATGGTGGAAAGACAATCGGGACTGGATGTTCGATGCCGATATCCTGCGTCTGGAAAGTGCGGATCCGGCGGTGGTTGCCGAGCAGCATTTGGCACGCGACGGAAACAGGTTTGTCGTTTTCGCGGGCAAGCATCGGCCATCGCAACAGATCGTCCCGCGCCCATTGCGCCTCACTCGACTGAACCGCAACGCCAAGTATCGGATCGAGTTGACAAATCGGAGCGATGCTCCCGGCCTGTCACGCGGGGATCCCTTGCTGAAATCCGCGGGCGTGACGATGAGCGGCAATTATCTGATGAACCACGGCCTGACATTGCCGTGGAGCTTCCCGGAGACGATGTGGGTGATCGAAGGCAGGCTCGCATAGCGGCAAACATTGTCGTGCAATGAAAGCCGTTCATCGGAAAAGTGCAGCAAGTGCTCTGCATTTGGGCGAGAGCATGAAATCTGCTATTTCCGCTAGGCAGCCAAGGACCGTTTGCAGGGATTATCCCCGAGACCTCGAATGGCCGGGGAGGGGGCATTCAAGTGTGTCATCATTCCTGATTTGGAGTACGGCCCCATGTTGCGCGGGGCGGCTGATCATCAAGTCTCGGCATGTTCCGCCGTTTCAGGACATATTCGATGTCCACGCCAAGGTATCGGACGGTTTTTTCGGTCTTGGTGCGGCCAGGCAGGAATTGGATCGATCCGAGATCGCCAGCCGAATGGATCCAGTCGCATGGATTTTGGCGCGGTTTGCCGATGTGCTTGCAAAAGGATGCACCCAAATGGCCGCATTCATGTGCGTTTCGACGGCTTTGCCGTGGAGCTTCTTATTCGCAGCATGCTCTCAAGTGCGAGAGTGCCCAAGGGCGACACTTCACCGTCGGTGTCTATGGCCTTCAGGATAAGTCCGGCCGCGTTCTTGCCGATCTCGTAGCACTGGGGGTCCACCGTTGTGATGGCGGGCACGCAGACCTCCGAAATTTCATAGGCCCCGAAACCGCATATGGCAATTCGGTCAGGCACCGCGATCCCGCGCCGTTGGCATTCGGTAAGCACACCGAAAGCCGCGGGGTCCGATACGCAGGCAACAGCATCCGTGTCAGGCCATTTTTCGATCAGGTCCGAAAAGGCTTGCGCCCCTTCGCGCATGGAAATCGGCGGCGAGCCTACACTGGCGAGGCGTGAGGCATCGAAGCCGAGTTCCTTCATCTTTCGGACAAACCCCCGTCGCCGGTCCGCGCCGCGGGTGTCGTCACTTACATCGCCGCCAACAAAGGCTATTCGGGTCCGCCCGGTGGAGACCAGGTGTTCGACCAGCAACTCGGATGCATGCGCGTTTGAGAATCCGACGACAGCGTCGATCGGATCCGACGGCATGTCCCAGGTTTCGATGACCGGAATGGCGGCGTTCTGAAGCATCCTGCGACACGCCTCCGTATGCCGACCTCCCGTCACGACGATCGCTTCAGGTCGCCTGGTGAGAAGCTGCGCAACCAGGCGCTCTTCCTCGTCGACGCTGTAGTTGGTGTAGCCGAGCAGAACCTGCAGCCTGGTTTGCCTGAGTCCGTCCGTCAATCCTCTTATCGTGTCGGCAAAGTTGGCATTGTTGATCGACGGTATCGTCACCGCGACGAAGCCGGTCTTGCGTGACGAAAGGCCCGCTGCCGTGTTGTCGAGAACATAGCCGAGTTCCGCCGCAGCTTTGAGTATGGCGTCCCGGGTTGCGGGGTTGATATAGGATTCAGCCTTGAATGCGCGTGAAACAGTCATGGTGGAAACACCGGCCAGCCGGGCAACATCCGCCATGGTCGGCTGTTTCCTGTCCTTGTTCATGTGACTGTCCTCGATAGCGCAACGCGCATGGTTTTCCCACTTTCATGCTTTGAGACGCCGATGGTTTCAGTGCCGCCGTAGCGTCGTGTCAGGCGTAGATATTTGCCTGTGTCACATGATGATGAATCCGGCCATCGAAGAACTCGCCTGTTATTTCGCCTGTCACGTCCCTGGATCGATGGCGCGCCGGACTGTCGAGGGCAGCCGTCATGGTCGCAAGGTCCGGATAGGTCACCGCAAGGATCAGCGGAAACTCCGGCGCTCCGGCGTCGCGCTCGTCGGAAAACATCACACGCACATCCGCGGCCCCCGGGAACTGCTTCCACAGCGGCACCAGGCGGTCGATGACGGCATTGCGGAAGGCGTCCGTCTTGCCGGTCTTTATTGTACCCTCGAAGAGTGCGAATCGGGTGATCATGAGAACTGCTCCTTGTCGGGTCCCTTGAAAAACTCCATGAGTGCCGCTTGATCTTCCCCACCCAGGCCAGCGGCCGTCAGCATTCTGTGTACCTCCGCGCAAAGCGCGGTCAGCGGCATTGCCGTGGATGTCGCGCGTGCCAGATCCATCGCGCCGTTGAGATCCTTGACCATGTTGTCGATGCGTCCGGTTCGACGGTAATCCCTTTCGACATAGCGCGGCATGTACTCCTGCAGAATCGCGCTGTCGGCGCGGCCGCCGCGCAAGGCCTGCGGAATCTTTGCAGCATCGACGCCTGCGTCGAGGGCAAGCTGGGTCGCCTCGGCCACCGCAAGGAAGCCGAGCCCGCAAAGAACCTGATTGATCAGCTTGGTTGTCTGACCGGCGCCCGAGGGCCCCATATGCGTGTAGTTCGAGGCTACATGCCCGAGCAGTTTGCGGGCCGCCTCGACGTCGTCGGGCTCGCCACCCGCCATCAGCGTGAGTTCCCCGGTAAGCGCCTTCGGCGCACCGCCCGAAAGCGGCGAATCCACCCAGCGCAAACCACGATCGCGCGCCATCTGCGCAAGTTCGCGCGTCGCCACAGGATCGATCGATGACATGTCGATGACAATGGCACCCTTGCGCGCACCCTCTGCGGCGCCGGCTTCGCCGAAGACAGCCGCCTTGACGACACCGGGTGCGTTGAGGCTCGTCACGATGAAATCTGCGCCATCGGCGGCATCGGCGGCCGACTTCGCGGCGCGGCCACCTTTGCGGACCAGTGCCTCGACCTTTTCTCGGTCAAGGTCGAACACCGCAAGCGTGTTGCCGGTTTCCAGCAGCCGCGCGCCGATGGCTCCCCCCATCGCGCCGGCGCCGATCAGAGCGGCTTTCTCGCTCATTGGTTTTCCTCCATGAAATGTTCCTTCAATCTGGCAACGAGCTGAGCCCCCGGTTCCGAGATGTCGATGGCAATTGCGTTTTCGTCGGGGCCCGGCGGTTCGAGCGCGGCAAACTGGCTGTCGACGAGCGCGGTCGGCATGAAATGACCTTCGCGTTCACTCATGCGCCTTGAAATCAGATCCTTGCTGCCCTGAAGATAGACGAAGGTTACCGGACCGTTCGCCTTTTGTCGGATCCGGTCGCGATAGCTTCTCTTGAGCGCCGAACATCCGACCGCGACATCCCCGGCCGCCTCCGCGAGTGTCGTGCCGACACGCTCGAGCCATGGCCATCGGTCCTCGTCGGTCAGGGGAATTCCGGAGGCCATCTTTTCGATGTTGCCTTGCGAGTGCAAATCGTCGCCATCGCGAAATACAATGCCGGTCGCCTCAGCCAGGGCCTTGCCTACGGTGGTCTTGCCGCTTCCGGCGACACCCATGATGACGATCATCCGCTTCATTAGAGCGACACGCTGATGCCGCCATCGACGAAGAGCGTATGGCCGTTGACAAATGACGATGCCGGACTGGAAAGGAAGATGCAGGCCCCCACGAGTTCCTCGACTTTCCCCCAGCGGCCGGCGGGAGTGCGTTTCTCAAGCCAGGCCGAAAAATCGGGATCGGCCACCAAGGCCGCGTTGAGCGGTGTATCGAAATATCCCGGCGCAATCGCGTTGCATTGAAGCCCGTGTCTGGCCCAATCGGTCGCCATTCCCTTTGTGAGGTTTGCGACGGCTCCCTTCGTCATGGTGTAGGGAGCGATCGAAGGCCGTGCGAGCGCGCTTTGTACCGATGCGATATTGATGATCTTTCCCTCGCGGCGCTTGATCATGTGCCGGGCTGCCGCCTGTCCGACATTGAAAACGCTGGAGATGTTGGTCTGCAAGAGCGTCTGGAAGGTTTCTTCCGGAAAATCCTCCAGAGGCGCCCGGTGCTGCATTCCGGCGTTGTTGACGCAGATGTCGATTTGTCCGCCGCCGGCTTCAAAGCTGTCGACGGCCTGTCGGCAGGCTTCGTAGTCCGTTACATCGAAAGCCAGCAACCGGACGTCAGCACCCAGGTTCCCGAGGGATTCAGCCGCATCCTGAAGTTTCTCCTGATTGCGTCCGTTGAGAACGATCCGCGCGCCTGCCTTTGCCAGGCCCGAGGCGAGTGCATATCCGATCCCCTGGGAAGAGCCGGTGACCAGGGCGGTGCGTCCGGTTAGGTCGAACAGGCTGAGATCGGGCATTGCTAACTCCATTTTTGTCTCGACATCATTCCTATGCAGCTATATGTTATCGATAACACAGTCAAGCATCAAGGGAGGAAAACGGAGCATGGGCAACCAATCCGTCGAGATACTGCAAATGGGCCCCTATCCGGAATGGGACCAGGGTCCGCTTGATGCGGCATTTACAATGCACCGCTATTTCGAGGCTCGTGACAAAGCGGCATTTCTTGCTCGAATCGGCCAAAGCACACGCGGCATCGCCACCCGCGGCGAACTTGGCGCAGACCGTGCAACAATCGAGGCCTTGCCGCAACTGGAAGTCATTTCGGTCTACGGTGTCGGTTACGATGCCGTGGATCTCGATGCCTGCCGCGAGCGCAATATTCGTGTCTCGAATACGCCCGACGTGCTTACGCAGGATGTTGCCGATCTCGGTGTTGCCATGATGCTCGCGCAGTCGAGGGGACTGGTTGCTGCTGAGCAATGGGTCCGGGATGGCAGTTGGTCGCGCAAGGGACTTTATCCGCTCCGGCACCGCGTATTCGGAAAGAAGGCGGGCATTCTGGGGCTTGGGCGTATCGGATTCGAAGTGGCCAAGCGGCTGGCGGGTTTCGACATGGACATCGCCTACACAGATGTTTCCGCCAAGGATTATGCTCCGGATTGGCGCTTCATCGACAACCCGGTCGACCTTGCGGCCCATTCGGATTTCCTGTTCGTCACCCTGGCAGCATCGGCGGCAACCCGCCACATCGTCGGCCGCGAGGTGATTGAGGCCGTTGGCCCACAAGGCATGATCATCAACATCTCGCGTGCTTCCAACATTGATGAAGACGCGCTGCTGGACGCGCTAGAGAGCCAGCGCCTTGGATCTGCGGCACTCGACGTGTTTGAAGGCGAGCCGAAGCTCAATCCGCGCTTTGTCGAACTGGACAATGTGCTGCTTCAGCCGCACCACGCGTCAGGAACGTTCGAAACCCGCAAGGCCATGGGCAAACTCGTCCGCGACAACCTGATCGCCCATTTCAGCGGCAAGCCGCTCGTCACTCCCGTTCTTTGAGGTCATCATGAAAGCGATCGTCATCCATGCAGCCAGGGATCTGCGCGTTGAAGAATGGGACATGCAGGAGCCTGGCCCCGGTCAGGTTCTCGTTGAGCTCAAGACCGGCGGGATCTGCGGGTCCGATCTGCATTATTACAATCATGGAGGCTTCGGAGCCGTTCGGCTCAAAGAGCCGATGATCCTCGGTCATGAGGTTTCAGGCGCCGTGAAGGCGCTGGGTGAAGGTACGGCGGGGCTCAACATCGGCGACCTGGTCGCGGTTTCGCCCTCCAGACCGTGCGGCTACTGCCGTTACTGTCAGGATGGACTCCGTAACCATTGCGAGAACATGCGGTTTTACGGGTCAGCCATGCCTTTCCCGCACATACAGGGCGCATTTCGGCAGGCGCTGACCGTCGATGCAACGCAATGCGTGAAGGCCGACGGGCTGACCACCGGCGAGGCCGCGATGGCTGAACCCCTTTCGGTTTGCCTTCATGCGACACGAAGGGCAGGAGAGCTTCTGGGCCGGCGTGTTCTGGTGACCGGCTCGGGACCGATCGGGGTCCTGTGCATCCTGGCCGCTCGTGCGGCGGCCGCAACCGAGATCGTCGTGACGGATCTTTCTGACCAGGCGCTCGCCATGGCGCGAAAGGTGGGGGCTGACCGGGTGATCAACACCGCGCGGGACGGCAAGGCGCTGGACAGCTATGCATCAGGGAAGGGCACTTTCGACGTTCTCTACGAATGCTCCGGAGCAGCGGCTGCGCTCGCCGGAGCAATCCCGGCGCTGCGGCCGCGATCGGTGGTGGTGCAGCTCGGTCTTGGCGGCGACATGACATTGCCTGTTCAGGCGATGACCGCAAAAGAGATCGACCTGCGCGGATCTTTCCGCTTCCACGAGGAATTTGCCACGGCCGTCCGCCTGATGCAGAACGGCGCAATCGATGTGAAGCCGCTGATCACCCACACCATCGGATTTAAGGAAGCGAAAGAGGCCTTCGATCTGGCTTCCGATCGCTCCAAGGCGATGAAGGTGCAATTGAATTTCGCGGGATAGGCCGGGTTATCCAAGTGCTGCCAGCATCGCTCTGCCAACAGCGATATCCTGTTCGCCGCTGCCCGAGCCGACACCGATCCCGCCGATGACCGAACCACGGTAGAGGATGGGCAGTCCACCGGGCAGGGCCGTCACGGCGCCACCGGTTGCCGCGGCAACTTGCAGACGAACGGGCTCGGGAATGGCCGTTGTTTCCGCTCCGGTCGATGCGGCCGTCCTGGCTTTCGCCAGGGCGCTCTTCCGGCTGAGGAACTTTGCACCGGTCATGCGAATTTCTCCCAGCACCTCTCCTGACCCATCGACGACAACGATGCACTGGGGCTGCCCCATTTCCTCGGCCCTGGAGATGCCGGCGCTCAACATCGCCATCACTCCGTTGTGGGTCAGTGCATTTACCGTTTCGATGAGTTGCATGGGGCAGGCTCCCGCGTTAGGTTGTTATCGATAACATAACTTGTGAGACCTGTTTACGGAAGCCGCCATGTCGTTTTTTGAGAGTTACAGTCCCGTCTTCGAAACATTTGTGCTCGGGAATGCGCCGGTCAAGCAACTTGCAACCGGGTTCGACTGGACCGAGGGGCCTGTCTGGTTCGGCGACGCGAACTGCCTTCTTTTTTCCGATATTCCGAACAATCGGATCATGCGCTGGACGCCTCACGCCGGGATCAGCACGTACCGCCAGCCTTCCAACTATGCCAATGGCCATACGCGAGATCGGCAGGGGCGCCTGATATCGTGTGAACATGGCACCCGCAGGGTCACGCGGACCGAGCTGGATGGATCCATTACGGTCATCGCGGACAGTTTCGAGGGAAAGCGGCTGAATTCTCCGAACGACGTCGTCGTCAAATCCGATGGCACCATCTGGTTCTCGGATCCGCATTACGGCATCATGACCGACTACGAGGGGTACAAATCCGAACAGGAGCTCCCCTGCAATGTCTACCGCGTCAATCCGGATTCGGGCAGGATCACGGCAGTCATCACGGACATGAACGGACCGAACGGGCTGGCATTCTCGCCCGATGAGACCAAGCTTTATGTGGCGGACACCGGTCGGATGTTCGGAAGCGACGAGCAACACATCAGAGTGCACAATTGCAGCGACGACGGGAAAATCAGCGGCGCCAGGGTTTTTCACAGCATCAACCCCGGCGCGTCGGACGGCTTTCGCCTCGACACGGACGGAAATGTCTGGTCATCAGCCGCGGATGGCGTCCATTGCATATCGCCCGGGGGTGAGCTCCTGGGCAAACTCCGGGTCCCGGAGCTCGTATCGAACATCTGCTTCGGCGGCCGCGCAAAGCATCAGCTTTTCATGGCCGCCACGACCAGTATCTATTCAATCAGCCTGAACCGCAGCGGCGCGGCTTGCCCCTGAATTGCAGCCGCACAGGGCATCCGACTCGTTCAAATCGTGTTTCCCGGGATCAGCCGCGTCGGAACCACCGCGATGTCATCGACCGGTTCGCCGCGCAGTCTTCCGACAAGGTGTTCCGCGGAGAGCTTTCCGATCTGGTGCGTGGGCACAGCCGTCGTGGTCAGGCGCCGGGACAGGATGGAGGCGGCTTCATGGCCGCCCCATCCGGCAATTCCGACGTCTTCGGGGACCCGGATACCGCGCCGTTCGCAATAGGCGAGAGCGCCGATGGCCATTGTGTCGTCCTGACAATAGATCATGTCGATCTTCTTCTCACGCTGAAGCAGGGTCTCCGTGCCGTAGTATCCGGCGTAGAACCCCGGCAAGTCGCGAAGCAGTTCGCTCGCGATCACCGGTACTCCGGACGAGCGCATGGCTTCCGAAAAACCGTCGAAACGCTCGGGGCCTTTTGGAAGGCCAGGGCGATCGCCTATTGCGCCGAGAAGTGCAGGGCGGCTGCGCCCGCGCGAGATGGCGAACCGGCCCATTTCATGACCCGAATCGAACTGATTGAACCCGACCGAAAGATCGAGCGGGCTGGTATTGAGATCCCAGAATTCCACGATCGGGATTGCGGCGTCGGTCAAGAGTTCAAGTGTACCCTTGCTGTGTTGCCGGTTCGACAGCAGCACGCCTGCTGGACGCCAGGACAAAAGCCCGCGCAACCAGATCTCCTCATCGCCCGGAGACATGTTGTGGCTTCCGATCATGGTCTGATACCCGAGGCGGGCAAACGACCGGTCGACACTCTCGAGCAACTGTCCGAAGAAGGGGCTCGAAAGGCGGGGAACGCAGACGCCTACAAGGGTGGATGCGGTTTCGGTTCCGAAGGCGGCCGCCAGACGATTGGGAACATAGCCGACCCGCTTCACCTCACGCATGACCTTCAAGCGGGTTTCCTCCGAGAAGCCGCCCGATCCTCTGAGAACCCGTGAGACGGTCATCTTGGATACGCCTGCGGCCTCGGCGATCTCGCCAAGGCTTGCCCTGCGTTTCCTGTCGGTTCGCGTTTTCATTGTCCGGGCAGTTTTCCACCGGCGCAGGTCCGGTGTCTACCGGATTTAATGTGTTATCGATAACATTTTCGTTGACAACGGCATGAGCCCATGGGAGGTTACGTTATCGGTAACGTCGGGAGAAGCGTTGTCCGAGGGAGGATCAAGCTGTGTCGGCAGGCGACGGACTATTCTTTGACAATGTCGTAAAGTCGTTCGGCGGCACCCAGGCGCTCCGGGGCGTTTCACTTCATGTCGAGCAGGGCGAGATCGTTGCTCTCCTGGGGGAGAACGGCGCCGGCAAGTCCACCCTGATCAAGGTGCTGGGCGGCATTCACAAGGCCGATTCCGGGCGTGTTCTCATTGACGGAGAAGACTACAGCCATACGCCGGGCAGCATCAATGAACGGCAGAAAGTTGCCTTCATTCATCAGGACCTCGGATTGATCGAATGGATGACGGTCTCCGAAAACATCTCCCTGGCCGTGGGATTCAAAAAGCGCGGAGGCCTGATTTCGTGGAAAGACTCGGAGCAGGTCGCGCGTGAGGCGCTCGCGCTCGTCGAGTGCGATTTCGATCCCTTCACGCGTGTATCGTCGCTGTCGAGAACCGAAAAATCGCTCGTGGCGATCGCGCGTGCGCTGGTTGTCGAGTGTGATTTCCTTGTCCTCGACGAGCCGACCGCAAGCCTGCCCGCAGATGAGGTTGAACGCCTCTTTGTCGCGTTGAGACAACTGAAATCGAAGGGCGTCGGCATGATCTATGTCTCGCATCGCCTCGACGAGATCTTTCAGGTGGCCGATCGCGTGGCCGTGCTGCGTGATGGGCAGATGGTCGGGATGCGTCATATCGACCACACGACGCCCGAAGAACTTGTAACGCTGATTGTCGGCCGCAAGGCCCGAGAGTTCGAGCGTCCGGAGCTCAGCGAAGGCAAACCCATCCTGACGGTCGAGGCGCTGCGCACCGATCTGGTGGGGCCGGTCAGTTTTGAGATACGGCGCGGCGAAATGCTGGGGCTCGTCGGGCTCCGCGGTGCGGGACATGAAGACATCGGCCGGGCGCTGTTCGGGCTCAGGGAGTTCGACGGCCGGATGCTTCTCGAAGGAGCCGAGCCGAGACTTGGCAATTCGCGGGAGGCAATGGCCTCGGGTATCGGTTTCGTGGCGCGCGACCGTGTTGTGGAATCCGTGGCGCCGGCCCTGACGATCTGCGAGAACGCCTTCATCAATCCACTGATCCGCGGTCGCAAGCTTCTGCAGTTCAAGAGCGTCGCCCGCGAGCAAAGCGAAGTCGAAGAGATCGGGGCACTGGTGGGCCTGAGCCCCAATGATCCGACTTTGGCCATCGAGGCTCTTTCGGGTGGAAACCAGCAGAAGGTGGTCGTTGGGCGCTGGCTCGGCACGGGAAGAAAGCTCCTGATTGCCGAAGACCCCACTGCCGGCGTGGATGTCGGCGCAAAGGCGGAAATCTACAATCTCCTTTTTGATGCGATGCAAAGCGGCATGGGCGTTCTCGTGGTTTCCACGGATTTCGAAGAGATCGCCAATATCTGCCACAGAGCTCTGGTGTTCAGCCGCGGTGAGCTGGTCGCGGAACTCGATGGCGTCGAATTGTCGACTGAAAGCCTGATCCAGGCGGCCTCTGCGGGAGAGGTCAAGAACGAAGAGGTACATAATCATGCAGTCGCTTGAATCGAACGCGCTGGAACCAACGCGTGCGGAGATGGCAGGGCTATCGGTCGGGCAGAAGCTGATCCGCTTTGCACCCGCCTACGGGCTCGTGATCCTCATGATTTTCCTGCTCATTCTGTTTTCCCTCCTGCTTCCCCGCACCTTTCCCACATTCCTGAACCTGCGCGCCATTCTGAGCGACAAATCGATCATTGCGCTGCTGTCTCTGGCTGCGATGGTGCCCATGGCGGCAGGGCGCATCGACCTGACGGTCGGGTACGGCATCGTTCTGTGGCATATCCTCGCCATTTCGCTGCAGACCATGTTTGGCGTTCCGTGGCCGATGGCGGTCATGATCGTCCTTTTGCTCGGCGCGTTCACCGGTTTCCTGAACGGGCTGCTTGTCGAGGTTGCGAAGATCGACAGCTTCATCGCAACGCTGGGCACGGGGACGGTGCTCTATGCGCTGGCGCTCTGGCACACCGGCGGCCGCCAGATGGTTGGCGTGCTGCCCGACGGTTTCTACGCGATCAACGGCACGTTCATTTTCGGTTTGCCGATCACGGCCTTCTACATCCTGGCGATCGCGGTGGTGGCCTGGCTGATCCTCGAATACACGCCTGTCGGCCGGTACCTCTATGCCATCGGCGCCAACCCGCGCGCTGCCGAGCTGAACGGTATTCCGACCAAGAAATACGTGGTCGGCGCGTTTGTGACGTCCGGGCTCATGACGGCTCTGGCCGGGGTTCTCCTGGCGTCGAAATTGCGCATTGGCCAGGCCAGTGTCGGTCTCGAGTTCCTGCTGCCTGCGCTGGTCGGCGCCTTTCTGGGATCCACGACAATCAAACCGGGCCGCGTCAATGTCTGGGGCACCATGGTCGGTGTCGCCATTCTGGCAATCGGCATATCCGGCATTCAACAGTTCGGAGGCTCATTCTGGGTCGAGCCGATGTTCAACGGCGTCACACTACTCGTCGCAATCGGTATCGCGGGCTATGCCCAGCGGCGAAAAGGTGCGGTCAAGAAATAACAAGATCTGTCTTACGGGAGGAATGCAATGCTGAAACGTGATCTGCTCAAAACCATACTCGCGGGAACCATGCTGACAGGTATGGGCCTCTCAATGGCGGTTGCCGCCAGCCATTCGGGCTTTGACGGCCCCTCCGATGGCCCGAAAGCCGCAGATGACAAGATCATCGTGGTGCTTGCCGCCGATCTCAAGAATGGCGGTATCCTCGGCGTCACCAACGGGGTTGAGGAAGCCGCCGACAAGATCGGTTGGGATGTTCGCGTTCTCGACGGCGGCGGGTCCATTCAGGGCCGTACGGCCGCCTTCGGGCAGGCCCTTGCGCTGCAGCCGGACGGCATTGTGATCAACGGCTTCGATGCTGTCGAGCAGCAGGCGGCGCTCGAACAGGTTGCCGAGGCCGGCATTCCGATGGTTGCCTGGCATTCCGGCCCGAAGATCGGATGCGATGCGCCGGGCGGCATTTTCGCCAATGTCTCGACTGATGCGATGACGGTTTCCGAAGAAGCCGCCAAATGGGCGGTCGAGGATGCCGGAGGCAACCCAGGCGTGGTGATCTTCACCGATTCCACCTATCAGATCGCAATCGACAAGGCGGACCGCATCAAGGAAACCATCGAGGAGATGGGCGGCACCGTTCTTGAGTATGTCGACACACCGATCGCCGACACCTCCAACCGGATGGCGCCGCTGACCACCAGCCTGCTGCAGAAGTATGGTGATCAATGGACCCATGCGCTGGCCATCAACGATATCTATTTCGACTTCATGGGCCCGGCGCTGGCCGCAGCGGGAATCCCCGGCGACGGCTCGCCGAAGGCGGTTGCGGCCGGCGACGGATCCGAGTCCGCTTTTCAGCGGATCGCCACCGGCCAGTACCAGTCGATCACCGTTGCCGAACCGCTCAATCTTCAGGGATGGCAGTTGGTCGACGAACTGAACCGCGCCATTCAGGGAGCACCCTGTTCTGGCTATGTGACATCACCGGCCGTGGTCGACATGGAAGGCGCCAAGGCGATGGACGGCGGCGTCGCATTCGATCCGGCCAACGGCTATCGCGAAGCCTATTCGGCAATCTGGGGCAAGTAGGCTCCTCCCACCGGCGCCCCGGCATTCCCTGTGATGCCGGGGCAAAGGGGGGCCCTGCCTGGAAGTCAATCAAGATGATGCGTCGCGGTTTGACAGTGTCGAGCCGCACGACGGGAGACCAATGACCATGAAACAGCCGCTTGTTCAGATGAACGGAATAACCAAGCGCTTTGGCGGAGTGACCGCGCTTGCCGATGTCGACCTTGAAGCTTATGCCGGAGAGGTCCTGGCCATTGTCGGCGACAATGGCGCAGGCAAATCGACACTCATCAAGATCCTGACGGGCGTCTACCAGCCGACGGCCGGCGAGATGAGGCTCGACGGTCAGCCGGTGTCCTTTTCCAGTCACGCCGATGCAATCGAAAAGGGCATTGACGCGGTTTACCAGACGCTGGCGCTCGCCGACCATCTTGATCCGGCCGCGAACATGTTTCTCGGCAACGAGCTGACGCGAAGCATCCTGGGCATCACGTTCCTCGACAACAAGCTGATGCGAAGCGAAGCCAAGCGGGTGCTTTTCGAAAGACTTGGCGTCGAGCTCCGCTCTATCAATGTGCCGACCGAAAGCCTGTCGGGTGGTCAGCGGCAGGCCCTGGCGATTGCGCGGGCCGTCTATCACGAGGGATTGCGCGTTCTGGTCATGGATGAGCCCACCGCGGCACTCGGTCCGCAGGAAACAGCGCGGACGCTCAAACTGATTTCGGCGCTCAAGCAGCAGGGTCTCGCAGTCGTCCTGATCAGCCATTCCCTCGATGATGTTTTCGAGGTTTCCGACCGTATCCACGTGCAGCGGCGCGGCCGCTGTGCCGGCGTGGTCAAGACCGCCGATTGCACTATCAAGGATATCCTCGGTCTCATCGTCGGCGCGGAGGAGGCAGCCTGATGTCCATGATCGATACGCACAGCAAGTTGAACGGACGTCTGGAACCCTATATCGCGATCATCGGGCCGCTGGCGATGATCCTGGCGATCCTGCTCTTCATGGGCGCAGCCGAGCCCGCACGTTACTTTCGGGTGTCCAATCTCAATCTGATCCTTCTGGATGCAGCACTGTACATGCCGATGGCCATGGGCATGACATTCGTCATAACCCAGCGCGGCATTGATCTCTCTATCGGTTCGATTGCTGCTCTTTCCGCCATCATCATGGCGTTTTTGATCAAGCAGTACGGTTTCTCGGTCTATGTCGCCGTTCCGGCGGCGATTGCGCTCGGCGCACTCATGGGGCTGATCAACGGTCTCGTTATCACCCGCTTCAATGTGCCGGATCTGATCGGAACGCTTGCCATGGACCTTGTCTATCGCGGTCTTGCGCTGGTTCTTGCCAAAGGCCTCGTGCTGGCGCGTTTTCCGGAATTTCTAACCGACATCGGGCGTGGCCAAATCCCCGGGTTCGTGCCGATCCCGGTGCTGATCGGGATCGCCACCATGATTGCGGGCTACTTCATGCTGACCCGAACCTATTTCGGCCGCTACACGATTGCCATCGGCTCGAACCCCGAAGCGGCTGAACTCACCGGAATTTCCGTCAAGCGGCACAAGGTCTATGCCTATGTGCTGTGCGGCGCATGCGCGGCGCTAGCCGGGGTGATGCTTACGGGCAAGCTGAACGCCATCCAGGCGACCTCGGCCCCGTATTTCAACCTTCATGTGATCGCGGCCGTCGTTGTCGGCGGGACATCGCTCTTTGGCGGCCGGGCCTCGATGCTCGGTTCCTTTGCCGGCGTGCTCCTGCTTTCGATGATGATCAATGCGCTCGTCACCTTGCGCATCGAGTTCTTCTGGCAATCTGTCGCCTCGGGCGTCGTCATTGTCAGTTCAGTTGCGCTCTATGCCTGGATCCAGAAAAAGGACCGGGACGGAACCGGCGGCCTGCTGGCAGGTCTCTCAACCCCGGAAGGACACAAAATGCTGCGCTTCAGCGCGGCAATCATTGGCCTGCTGATCGCACTTCTGGCGATCGGCGCGCTCTTGGCCGAACCCCCCGCACCCAGCGGATAACCGGCCCAAACGCGGAGTCGCCGGCCGGGGGTGGAGCCCCGGACCGGCAGTTGGCTCCGTTCCACAGCAAGGGAGGAAGCACATGAAACTTCTATCAACCGCAACGCTCGTTGCAACCGTTCTTATGACGGGAACCGTATTGGCACAGGACAGTCTGCCGCTGAAGGAATTGCCGGATATCGGCGAACGCGATTATTGGGTCCCCGAGGAAGTCAACGCCGAAGGCAAGCTTGAAGCCCTGCAGGCCGTCGTGGGGTCCGAGGGCGTGCCTTATGCCGGCACGCTGGATGACCCGATCCAGATCGCACTGATCTATCCATCGGCCGACACGTCCGATTTCTGGGCGAGAAACTATCTGGCCCTGACCAAGCGTCTGGAAGAGCTCGGCATCAAGTACGAGACGACCGAGTTTGCCTCACGGCAGATCGAGCACTCGCTGCAATCGACCTACGCCAACCAGGTTGCCCAGGATGCCGACTTGTACGACTACGTGATTTTCGGCCCGTCGGAGCTGGCGATCCAGGCCGACAACATCGACAAGCTTGCGGGCAATGACGGTTTCAGGACCTATGTCTGGGCATTTCACACACCGCTGAAGGATCTCGAAAACCAGCCGGATGTCTGGTTCGACTTTTCCTCGGCAGCAGGTGCGCTCGTCATGTGCGACTACATGCTTGAGCGGCTCGGAAACGACGTGACCATGGCGTTGAACCGGGGAATTCCGGGCATCACGGATGACCAGCGCTCCGGAGACTTCAAGGCCTGCGTCGAAGAGAAGGGCAACTGGAACACCATCTACGAGCATTATGGCGAATACCAGCGTGAGGGCGGGTATGAAGGAACGTCTTTCATCCTCCAGTCCTATCCGGAGGCAACTGTGATCCACAACGCCAACACTGCGATGGCGATGGGGTCCGTCGAAGCACAAATCGCAGCCGGAAAGGAGAAGGAGGTCTTCTCCACAGGCTGGGGCGGCACCGGACTTGAGCTCGATGCCATCCGTCGCGGAGAACTGAACGCAACGCCGATGCGCATGGGCGACGATGTCGGCGCGGCCACGGCCGAGGCCATCAGGGCGGATCTCGAGGGCAGGGGAGAAGAGCTTCCCCTGGTCTTCCTCGGCCGCATCACGGTCGCACACGACCAGATGGAAGGCGCCGAACTCGACCAGTTGCAGGAAGAGGCTTTCCGCTTCTCCGGCATCAAGGCGCTGGAAAGGTAACGGTCGCTGTTGCTCTTGCCCCGCCGGCAGGCGCCGGCGGGGCGGTACTGTAGGGTAAAAATGAACGTTGACGGCGGAGAGCCGCTCATGTTCCGATGATGGCGCCATATAGCCAATTCGCCACTAAATTCCGCGATCGCCGGGCGGTCGGACTGACTGTTTGACAAAGTCCGTGGATGATCCGGCGATCCGGGTTTCTATTCGGTCCAGGCGTGAGATTTTTCGCGGCGTTGCGGCATTGAACTCTAACCGAGAGTGCCTGCCTTTTGAGGATCGGCTCAGATGCCCTGACGGCCGAAACGAGAGCCCAAAAATGCATGGTGTGTTCGGGACCGGCAACGGACTGGCGGGTTTCCGAATGGCTGGGCGGCAAAGCAGTCGTTGACCTGCATCGCCTACGGCGTCGCTTTCGACCCCAAGCCGACATGGGGCCCGTATACGACCCGGTTCGGATTTGCGCTCTCCCCGCGAGCTCCCGGCTCCGTGCTCACCCGCCGTTTTTTCGCTTCCGGCAATTGTTTGCGGGGCGCCTGGGTCTTGTCCGGAGAGGGCTCTTGAACAACTTCGCGACCTGCCTGGTTTCCGGCTTTTCCAGGTGATGTCCAATTCGCTGCAATATGATTTTCTGACCGCAGCCGCCCGCTCGTCCTGCGACTGATGGCGATGCATGCGTTTGCGGCTGCGGTTGCAACCGTATGGGGTTTCAGCGGTAGCTGGGGATAAAGGCTGCACTCCTGTGTGGACATCCACTCTTGGCTATTTATATTGAGCCTCACACGTCGCGGCGACGCTTGCGGCCAAAGGGTCCGTCTGTGGTCGGGACGCTCGTTCCAGGAAACGACACAGAGAAAATATCAATAGAGGGAGAAACTGATGTCATCCAAATCGAAACTGCTCAGCGTGGTCCTGACCACCGCAATGCTTGCGGGAACCAGTGTTTTCGCTTCAGCGGAAACCCTTCGCTGGGCGCGCGCGGGAGACAGCCTGACCCTGGACCCCCATTCACAGAATGAAGGTCCGACCCATGCGCTTTCGCAGCAGATCTACGAGCCGCTTATCTCGCCGGACATGGAAGCCAAACCGATCCCGGCGCTTGCGACCGAATGGATGGTCAAGGAAGGCGATCCGAATGTCTGGGTATTCAAGCTTCGTGAAGGGGTGAAGTTTCACGGCGGCGAAGACTTTACCGCCGAGGATGTGGTGTTCTCGATCAACCGCGCCAAGGCGGAAAGCTCCGATATGAAGGAGCTTCTGGTTTCCATCAAGGACGTCCGGGCGGTGGACGACTACACCGTGGAGATGGAAACGGAAGGTCCGAACCCGATCCTTCCCAACAATCTCACAAACCTGTTCATGATGGACAAGGGCTGGGCGGAAGCCAACGATGTGACCGTGCCGGCCGAGTTCGACGATGGCGAGGAAACCTTCGCGGTCCGCAACGCCAACGGCACGGGCGCCTTCATGCTCGAAAGCCGAGAGCCCGACACCAGGACGGTGCTCAAGGCCAACCCGGATTACTGGGGCAAGGGCCAGTTCCCGCTTGAGGTGACCGAGATCATCTACACGCCGATCCAGAACGCCGCGACCCGCGTGGCAGCGTTGCTTTCGGGCGAAGTCGACATCATTCAGGACGTTCCGGTGCAGGATATCGATCGCGTTGCAGGCGCCGACGGACTGAAAGTCGGCAACGCGCCGCAGAACCGCACCATCTTCTTCGGCATCAATTCCGGTGGTGACGACCTTGAAAACGACAATGTCGAGGGCAAGAACCCGTTTGCTGACGTTCGCGTCCGCAAGGCCATGAACATGGCGATCGACCGTGACGCCATCCAGCAGGTGGTGATGCGCGGCCAGTCCGCGCCTACCGGAGTGATCATCCCTCCCTTCGTCAATGGCTGGACCGAGGAACTCGACGCGTATCCGAAGGCTGACATCGAGGCCGCCAAGGCCCTGATGGATGAAGCGGGCTATGGCGACGGTTTCGAAGTGACCATGCATTGCCCCAACGACCGCTACATCAACGATGAGGCGATCTGCCAGGCAGCCGTCGGCATGATGGGCAAGATCGGCATCACCACCAATCTGGTTGCACAGACCAAGGCCAACCACTTCCCGCTGATTTCGGGCAAGGAAACCGATTTCTACCTGCTCGGCTGGGGAGTTCCGACCTTTGATTCGGAATATGTGTTCAACTTCCTGGTTCACTCCACCACGGATGACCGCGGCTCGTGGAACGGCTCGCGCTTTTCCAATCCGGAAGTTGACGCCATGATCCAGTCCCTGGGTTCGGAGGTCGACCTCGACAAGCGCAACGAGACCATTGCGAAGATTTGGGAAATTGTGCAGGAGGAGCAGATCTATCTGCCGATCCACAACCAGGTTCTGAACTGGGGCATGAAGGACAACATCGATTTCCCGGTACAGCCGGAAGATCAGCCGCACTTCAAGTTCCTGAAATTCAACTGATGCGCGCATGAGAGCATTACCTGGACGGGGGCCTCGGCCCCCGTCCGTTTCCGCTTATTGAAGGCTCACTCATGCTCGCTTACGTGATCCGCCGCGTATTCCAATCGATCTTCGTGCTGCTGATGGTCGGTCTGGTGGCGTTTTCCATGTTCCGCTTCGTCGGCGATCCGGTGGAAAACCTGCTTGGCCAGGAACGCACGCAGGCCGATATCGAGCGCGTTCGCGAGCAACTTGGCCTCAACGATTCGTTTCCCGTTCAATACCTCAAGTTTCTTGGCAATGCGTTTCAAGGCAATCTTGGAGTTAGCTACCGGCAGGGACGGCCGGTTTCGGAGATTATCGCCGAACGGGCGCCGGCGACATTGGAGCTGGCGGGTGTTTCAGCCCTCCTTGCCGTCGTCTTCGGAGTTGGCCTGGGCGTTTTCACCGCAATCCGCCGTGACGGGTTCATGGCAAATTTCATCATGACCACATCGCTGATCGGGGTTTCCCTGCCGACCTTCCTGATCGGTATTTTGCTGATTTACATTTTTGCGGTCGAGCTCGGGTGGCTTCCCAGTTTCGGACGTGGCGAGACGGTCAAGATTGGCTGGTGGAGCACGGGCTTCCTGACCGAAAGCGGTCTGAAGGCGATCATCCTGCCCGCGATTACGCTCGGTCTTTACCAGATGACGCTGATCATGCGGCTTGTTCGCGCCGAAATGCTGGAAGTGCTGCGGACCGACTACATCAAGTTTGCAAGGGCGCGGGGGCTTTCGACGCGGGCGATCAATTTCGGGCATGCGCTCAAGAACACTCTTGTGCCGGTGATCACCGTTACCGGTCTTCAGATCGGCTCGATCATTGCGTTTGCGATCATCACCGAGACAGTGTTTCAGTGGCCGGGCGTCGGCCTTCTGTTCATCAACGCCATCCAGTTTGTCGATATTCCCGTCATGGCCGCCTATCTGATGCTGATCTCCGTCATGTTCGTCATGATCAACCTGATCGTCGACCTCTTGTATTTCGCCATCGATCCGCGGCTGTCCGCTGACGCGTCGGCACGCGGACACTAGGGGGCGTTGATGGAAGCGGTTTCCAATTTCCTGGCTTCGGACCTTTTTTACCGGTTTCGCAAATCGCCGGTCGCGGTGGTCGCGTTCATCGTCACCGCATTGCTCGTGCTTTCGGCGGTGTTCGCGCCTCTGATCGCGCCGCAAAACCCGTTCGATCCCGGATCACTCAACCTGATGAACGGCTTTTCGAAGCCGGGCGAGCCCAACCAGTTCACCGGCGAGACCTTCATGCTCGGCACGGACGATCAGGGCAGGGACGTGTTTTCGACCATCCTCTACGGTTTGCGGATTTCATTGTTTGTCGGCTTTTCCGCGGTCCTGTTCGCCATGGTTCTCGGTTCCGTGCTCGGCCTGATCGCCGGCTACACGGGCGGCCGCACCGACACGATCATCATGCGGATCGCCGATATTCAGCTCACCTTTCCGGCCATACTCGTCGCGCTTCTGATCTTCGGCATCGCCAAAGGCATCACTCCCCCGTCCTACCGCAACGAGGTGGCGATCTGGGTTCTCATTCTGGCGATCGGGCTTTCCGACTGGGTGCAGTTTGCCCGCGTTGTGCGAGGCGCAACGCTGGTCGAGCGCAACAAGGAATATGTGCAGGCGGCAAAGCTCATCGGCCGCAAGCCGATGGCGATCATGCTCAAGCATATCCTGCCCAATACGCTGGGGCCGGTGCTGGTGATTGCAACCATTTCGCTGGCTCTGGCGATCATTGCGGAAGCCACGCTTTCCTTCCTTGGCGTGGGCGCTCCGCCAACGCAGCCGTCGCTCGGCACGCTGATCCGCATCGGCCAGGGCTTCCTGTTTTCCGGTGAGTACTGGATTCTGCTCTATCCGGCGATGACACTGCTGGCGCTGGCGCTTTCGGTCAATCTTCTGGGCGACTGGCTGCGCGACGCGCTCAACCCGAAACTGAAATAGGCGGAGACATGACCACACCGCTCCTCTCCGTACGCAATCTCGTCATCGAGTTTCCCAACCGCCACGGTCCGCTGACGGCGGTGGACGGCGTGAGCTTCGACCTGGAAGCCGGCGAGATTCTGGGCGTGGTCGGTGAATCGGGCGCCGGCAAATCGCTGACCGGTTCGGCGATCATCGGTCTGCTGGACCCGCCGGGGCGAATTGCATCCGGTGAAATCCATCTCAAGGGCGAGCGCATCGACAACCTCAGGCCCGAAGACATGCGCGTCATTCGCGGCAGGCGGATCGGCATGGTGTTTCAGGACCCGCTCACCTCGCTCAATCCGCTCTACACGATTGCCGAGCAACTGATCGAGACCATCCGCACTCATTTGCGCCTGTCCGAGCGCGAGGCGCGCCAGCGGGCGATCGGCCTGCTGGACGATGTCGGCATCCCGGCCGCCAGCCGCCGGATCGACGATTATCCGCACCAGTTTTCCGTCGGCATGCGCCAGCGGGTCGTCATCGCATTGGCGCTTGCGGCGGAGCCCGAACTCGTCATCGCCGACGAACCCACCACGGCGCTCGATGTGTCGGTTCAGGCGCAGATCATCGACGTTCTGAAGGAGCAGTGCACCCAGCATGGCGCCTCGGTCATTCTCATCACCCACGACATGGGCGTGATTGCGGAAACCGCGGACCGGGTGGCAGTGATGTATTCCGGCCGGATCGCGGAAATCGGACCTGTCCGCGAGATTATCAAGAATGCGAAGCATCCCTATACAAGCGGTCTGATGGGCTCGATCCCGACGCTCGCGCAGGAGGAAGACCGGCTGGTGCAAATCCCGGGGGCGATGCCCCGCCTGTCCGATATTCCGCCGGGCTGTGCATTCAATCCGCGCTGCGAACATGCCTTTGACAAGTGCCGGGTCGAGCGCCCCGTCCTTATCCCGGTGGACAACCGCGAGGTCGCCTGCTGGCTTTACGAGGACGCCGAAGCGAGTGAGGCCGCTCGATGACGAACACACCCGCAGTGAGCGCCACTCCGCTGCTTCAGGTTTCGAACCTGACACGTGTCTTCGATGTTTCGAAGCCGTGGCTGAACCGCCTGATCGAACGCGAGTCCAAGCAGTTCCTGCGCGCGGTCGACAATGTGAGCTTCGAGATCCGCAAGGGAGAAACCCTGGCGCTGGTCGGGGAATCGGGGTCAGGCAAGTCGACCATCGCCAAGATGCTCGTGGGCCTTCTTGATCCCAGCGAAGGCGCCATCCTGTTCGATGACCAGCCCATGATCATGGACGGCTCCGAGCGGATGATGGACCTGCGCAAGCGTTTTCAGATGATCTTCCAGAGCCCTTATGCAAGCCTCAATCCGCGCTGGAAGGTGGCTGACATCATCGCCGAGCCGATGATCGTGCTCGGAGTGGAAAAAGACAGCGCGAGAATCGGCGCGCGGGTCGATGAACTGCTCGGCCTTGTCGGCTTGTCTGCCGCCGACGGGTCAAAGTTCCCGCACGAGTTTTCGGGCGGTCAGCGTCAGCGTATCGCGATCGCGAGAGCCCTTTCCTCCAATCCGGAATTCATTGTCTGCGATGAGCCAACCTCGGCGCTCGATGTTTCGGTGCAGGCGCAGATTCTCAATCTGATGCGTGATTTGCAGGACCGTTTGGGACTGACCTATCTTTTCATCAGCCATGACCTTTCCGTCGTCCGCCACATGGCCACGCGGATTGGTGTTCTGTACCTGGGCGCGCTGGTGGAGATTGCCGACAGCAAGGAGCTCTTCAAGGCGCCGCAGCACCCCTATACGCGCATGCTGCTGGATGCGGTTCCGGATCTGGAAATGACCGGCCGCCAGCGCAAGGAAGTGGAAGGGGAAATTCCCAATCCGATCGATCCGCCATCAGGCTGCACCTTTCATCCCCGTTGCCCCTTTGCCAATGACCGCTGCAAACGGGAGGTTCCCGGCTGGACGCCGACAAGAACCGGCGTTACCGCCTGCCATGGCGTCGAGGAAGGGCGAATTCCACAGGCCGCCATGGCCGGATGAGTGCCGGTTGGCGAGGCACACCCTACACCCAGCGCGATCATGGCGATTGAGAACCCGCCGGTCCGGTTTACCATGCGCACACAATGCTTTCCGTTCCGATTGACCGGATCGTTGCAGATCGCCCACTATGCATCCACACGGGAATCATGATCGGGATCTATTCATGGCCACGGACAGTTTGGTTTCGGACGGCGCATTTTCGGGCCGCCGGTCGCTTTTGTGGCTCTATCCAATCCTGCTGGGGTTCGCGGGGCTCCTGGTCTTGCTTCAGAGCTTCCCGCTGGTGTTGCCGATCGGGCCGATGTACTGGGACGTGCTGATCTATTACGACGCCATCGGCCGTATCGGCCAGGGTCAGCACCCGGTGATCGATTTTTTCGTGCCTGTCGGGCCGCTTGAGTACTATCTCGCGGCGCTCTCCAATTCGCTGTTTCCTGAAGCGCAGCCGGTGCTTCTGACGCAATGGATCTGGGTGCCGGTGACCTTTCCGGTGATGGCGTTGATCCTGTGGGACGTCTCGGAGCGAGGCATAAAGCCGGCCCTCGGGCTGCTTGTGCCGTTCCTCCTGGTGACGGCGCTGCCGTTCAATGTCATCGACTTCTATCCGTACCCGGGCGCCGACGGTTTCGGCATCTACAACCGGCATGGCGCGCATCTGATCTATCTGGTGGCCGCAACAGTTCTGTTCGTGCGCAGCCCGGTGATCCAGACCATCGTATTGAGCGTGGTGCTGCTGTCGGCGGCTTTCTGCAAGATCACTGCCTTCCTCGCTGCAGGGCCGATCCTTCTGTTTGCGTTGCTGCTGGGCCGCGTCCGGATTTCGACAGCCGTCGCCACCGCCGTAATCTGCCTCCTCGTGGCCGGGGCTCTTGAAGTCACGACCGGCATGGTGAGCCTCTATGTGCGCGACATAATCTTGCTTGCGACCGAGAACACCGGTGCGCTGTTGCCACGGTTTTTGACGGCGGGCTCCCAGCATTTCAACGTGCTGGGCGCGGGAGGGCTTCTGGCCTGTGTTTTGTTGATCGCCGCACTTTCGCACCAGCCGGCGGCGGAGGCGCGGGAAGAGGGCAACAGGCTGGCGCGCCTTTTTGACGCTGACTGGTTCTGGGTGGGGTTGCTGCTGGCCTCAGGGCTGTTCTACGAGACCCAAAACACCGGCAGCCACGCCTTCATCATGGTCTGGCCGGCCCTTCTGGCGATTCTGCTGAAGCCGCTTTCCGGTTACGGGCGCTTTGCAATCCCCGTTCTGGCGCTCGTCGCATTCACCGCGGTGCCGGATGTCAGCACCATGCTGCACAAGGCTGCCCGCACCGCAGCGGTGGCGCCGGGGTATACAAAGGTTGACGGACCGGATCTGGGGCCGATCGGGCAGGCTTCGGTCAAGGGCGTCTTTGCCGAACAGGCCGAGCGCATGCGGCAGATTTACATCGACCATCGAGACGCCTACGAGGCGATTGCCGAAACCGAGGCGTTGCCATCCTTCCTGCAGTTCTCCGATCACGACTACCAGTACCTGCTGCTTGAGGAGATGCAAGGCGCCGCAGCGGCCGTCAAACGCCTTCAGGACAGCCGCGGACGCCGGTTCGAAACCGTGCTCAACCTTGATTTCGCCAATCCGTTTCCGTTCATTCTCAACATGAAGGGCAGCTACCATGTGGCGATCGGCGCCGATCCCTACCGCGCGCTGCCGCCGATGACCGAGCAAACCTTCGAGGCGGTAGCCCGGACCGATCTGGTGCTTGCTCCGGTCTGCCCTGTCCTGCATTCGCGCAATCTGCTCAAGGAACATTACGCCGAAGCCCTTGCGGACCATGAGAAAATAGATCTTACGCCATGCTTTGAGGCCTATGTTCGCCGGGCGGTTCCCTGAGCCCGGCACGCACAGCTCACGGAACTGCGGAAACACCAAACTCTTGGCTTGACGGTCGGAATGAGGCGCAGGACAGTGTGTCTGACGGGTCGGCAGCGCCTTTGAATGGGCGCAGCACAAATGAATGGGCGCAGCACAAACTTGCCGGTGTGATGCCGGCGATTTGAACACGGCCCCCCGAAACCCGATGCAGTTGTCTGGAGTGCGTGATGGTCATCGAACCGCCCTATCTGATCTTTCTTGGTGACGTTCCCGATACGCTGGCGGCGAAGACCGGCCTCGGCATCGTCGACTGGCGTCCGGAATGGTGCATCGGCCAGCTGCGGCTCGAAGGCTGCAAGGCCGATGCGGGAATTCCCGATCTGACCATCGCGGAGGCCCGGGAGAAGGGTGTCCAGACAATGGTCGTCGGCGCTGTCAATGCCGGCGGCGTGCTGCCCGAGCACTGGATCGCCTCGATCGTCGAAGCCCTCGAAGCAGGGCTGAGTGTCGCCACCGGACTGCACACGCGGCTGGCCTCGATCCCCCAGATTGCCGAGGCCGCGGCACGGGGCGGAGCAGCGTTGCACGATGTGCGGTTTTCCGATGTCCGGTTTGCCACCGGCAAGGGCACGAAACGGCCGGGCAAGAGGGTTCTGACGGTCGGGACCGATTGCTCGGTGGGCAAGAAATACACAGCCCTTGCGCTCGAAAAGGAGATGCGGGCGCGCGGTTGGAATGCGGATTTCCGCGCCACCGGCCAGACCGGCGTGTTCATTTCCGGTCGGGGTGCGGCAATCGACGCGGTGGCCGCGGATTTCATCTCGGGCGCTGTTGAATGGATCGCACCTTCGGCCGATCCGGATCACTGGGACCTGGTGGAAGGGCAGGGATCGCTGTTCCATCCGAGCTTTGCCGGCGTGTCGCTCGGGCTGCTGCATGGCGCGCAACCCGACTTCTTCATTGTCTGTCACGAACCGACCCGCACGACCATGCGCGGCGTGAGCCATCCTCTTCCGAGCATCCAGGATGTGATCGATCTGACCGTCACATGCGGGCGGCTCACAAACCCTGATATTGCCTGCGCGGGCATCGCGGTCAACACGCAGAGGCTGGCCGAGGATGATGCCCGGATACTGCTCGAGGAGCTTTCGGCAACATACGGCGTTCCGGCCACCGATCCGATTCGTTTCGGTGTTGCGTCGCTGGTGGACCGCATAGCGGAATTGCCGTGATTTTGGGCCTCAAATAGAGTGCGGAATCGTGAAAACAGCACTTGCAAAGGCTTATGGGAGGGATAAGGTAAACAAGCGTTCATTTAATTCATGAGCGTGCGCCGATCGTGGCGGCTGAGAGGACAGCCGCAGCGATTTGCCACAGATGACCGGCCACTGGGAACGGCCGGAAACGCGGGCTGGAGGGCCTGCGCCCGGGCAAGGCAAAACGCCGCCCGGACAGGGAGGAGAGTGGAGGATGGAAGCCACAGGCGTGAGCGCCGGCGGCAAGCCGGTGACGTTTCCGCAATATCTGCTGCTGAACGCAAAGCGTTTCGCCACGCGACCGGCGATGCGGATGAAGGACTACGGCATCTGGCAGACCTGGAGCTGGTCCGAACAACGTGACGAGATCCGCGATCTGGCGCTGGGCCTGAAGGCGATGGGGCTTGTGGAGGGCGACCGCATCGCCATTGTCGGCTCCAACCGCCCGAGGCTCTACTGGGCCTTCTGCGCGGCGCAGTCGCTCAAGGCCATTCCGGTTCCCGTCTACGCCGACTCCGTGGCCGACGAGATCGCCTATGTGCTCAACCATGCCGGTGTGCGGTTCGCCATCGTCCAGGACCAGGAGCAGGTCGACAAGCTTCAGTCGGTCGCCGGGGATATCCCGGGGCTCACCGACATCATTTACGACGAGCCGCGCGGTCTCCGCGATTACGACCACACCCATCTGCACGATTTCGCAACAATCCAGGAAAAGGGACGGCAGGCGTCTTCCTCGGACAAATCCATGGTTGCTGACTGGGAAGAGGGTATCCGCGCCTCCGACGGCAGCGAGGTCTCTGCGATTCTCTACACTTCGGGCACGACCGGGCGGTCAAAGGGCGTGATGCTGACGGCGGCCGCTTCGGTGAAAGCTGCGGAGGACACCGCCAAGTTCGATCACATGACCGAGCATGACGAGGTGTTGGCCTATCTGCCGCTCGCCTGGGTGGGGGATCATTACCTCAACTACGCCCAGGGCTACGTGGTGGGACTGTGCATGAGCTGCCCGGAGAGCCCGGAAACGGTGTCGCAGAACCTGCGCGAGATCGGCCCGACCTTCTACTTCGCCCCGCCCCGCGTGTTCGAAGGCTTGCTGACGAGCGTCATGATCCGCATGGAGGACGCCAGCCGGATCAAGAAATGGCTGTTCGATCACTATCTCGCTGTCGCCAAGAAACATGGCGAGAGAATTCTCGAAGGGCGACACGTTCCGCTCTCGGCGCGGATTTCGTACTGGCTCGGCGACAAGCTGATCTACGGACCGCTCCGAAACGTTCTCGGGTTCACCCGGATCCGCACCGCCTATACCGCCGGCGAGGCGATCGGTCCCGACCTGTTTTCCTTCTTCCGTTCGCTGGGCATCAACCTCAAGCAGCTGTACGGGCAGACCGAGGCGTTTCTCTACGTAACAGCACAGAAGGATGGCGACGTTCGCCCCGACACGGTGGGGCCGGCGGCTCCGGACGTGGAAATCCGCATTGCCGAGAACGGAGAAGTGCAGTTCAGGTCGCCGGGGATGTTCGCCGGCTACTACGGGGACGAGGACAAGACGAAGGAAACGATGACGCCGGACGGCTGGGTGATGACCGGCGATGCCGGCATCTTCGACGCCGAAGGGCATCTCAAGATCATTGATCGGGCCAAGGATGTGGGCAAGCTCACCACCGGCGCGCTCTACGCCCCGAAATACATCGAGAACAAGCTCAAGTTCTTTCCCAACATCAAGGAGGCTGTGGCCTTTGGCCACGACCGCGATTTTGTCGCGGTGTTTCTCAACATCGACCTGACCGCTGTGGGGAACTGGGCCGAGCGCAACAATATTTCCTACGGCTCCTATCAGGAGCTGGCCGGCCTGCCGCGCGTCTACGATATGATGGCGGCACATGTCGATCAGGTGAACCGGGACCTTGCCGCCGAGCCCATGATGGCAGGCGCGCAAATCAAGCGGTTTCTGGTTCTGCACAAGGAGCTCGAGGCTGATGACGGCGAACTGACCCGAACCCAGAAGGTGCGTCGCGGCTTTATCGCCGAACGTTTCGAGCCGCTGATCGAAGCGCTTTACAATGGATCGAGCGAACAGTTCATCGAGACCGACATGACTTTTGAAGACGGCCGCAAGGGCGTTGTACGGGCCACCGTGAAAGTGGTGGATGCGAAAACATATCCCGCCGTCGAGACATTGCCGGAGGCCGCCGAATGAACGCCCGTGTCAAACATGTCGAGCTGCATGCCGAAGATGACGGTCTCGCGCCCGGCGAGGTCATCCTGAAGCTCGACAACGTGTCGCTGTCTTTCGGGGGGGTGAAGGCGATTTCCGACATCTCCTTCGATATCCGCAAAGGCGAAATCCGCGCCATCATCGGACCCAACGGCGCCGGCAAGACCTCCATGCTCAATGTCATCAACGGTTTTTATCATCCCCAGCAGGGAGTGATCACCTTCCGTGGCAAGGCGCGGTCGCGAATGCAACCATATGAGGCTGCCGCATCCGGCATCGCACGTACATTCCAGAACGTGGCGCTGTTCAAGGGCATGTCGACGCTCGACAACATCATGTCGGGGCGGACGCTGAAGATGCACAGGAACTTCCTCTGGCAGGTGCTCAATGTCGGTCCGGCCCGCGACGAGGAGATCGAACACCGGCTCAAGGTTGAGGAAATCATCGACTTTCTCGAAATCCAGCATATCCGCAAGACACCCGTGGGCAAGCTGCCCTACGGTTTGCAGAAGCGGGTCGAGCTCGGCCGGGCGCTGGCGATGGAGCCTGACCTCTTGCTGCTCGACGAGCCGATGGCGGGCATGAATCTCGAGGAGAAAGAGGACATGAGCCGCTTCATCCTCGACGTGAACAGCCAGATGGGGACCACGATCGCCCTGATCGAGCACGACATGGGCGTGGTGATGGACATTTCCGACCGCGTCGTGGTTCTCGACTACGGCCGCAAGATCGGGGACGGAACGCCCGACGAGGTCAAGAACAACCAGGATGTCATCGACGCCTATCTGGGGGTTTCACACTGATGGATTTTCTTTACGCAATCTTCATCGATCCCTTCGTCCAGATGGTCGAACTGCCCGATTTCCTGCTGCAGGTTCTGTGGGAAGGGTTCGTGGCCGGCGTGCTCTATGCACTGATTGCGCTGGGTTTCGTGTTGATCTTCAAGGCGTCGGGCGTGTTCAATTTCGCGCAGGGCATCATGGTGGTGTTCGCCGGCCTGACCCTGGTCGGCCTGCATGAAAAGGGTGTCCCGGCCTATCTGGCGTTGATCCTGACGATCGGCGTTATGGGTCTTCTGGCGCTTGCCGTCGAACGCTTCGTGATGCGTCCGCTGGTCAACCAGCCCGACATCATCCTGTTGATGTCGACCATCGGTCTCACCTATTTCCTCATCGGTTTCGGCGAATTCATCTTCGGTGGCGAGCCCAAGCAGATGATCACCACCGAACTCGGACTTCCGACCGGATCGACCGCCTTCGAGATCGGTGACGGGGGCCTCCTGATCCTGCAGCACATCGACATCGCCGCCGCAGTGATCGCGATCATCATGGTTGCAGCGCTTGGAGTGTTTTTCAACAAGACCCGGATCGGGCGGGCGCTCCGTGCGGTGGCGGACGATCACCAGGCGGCGCTGTCGGTTGGCATTTCGCTCAACCAGATCTGGGCCATTGTCTGGTTTGCCGCGGGCATCGTGGCGCTGACCACCGGCATCATGTGGGGCGCACGCTCCGACGTTTCGTTTGCGCTCGAGATCATCGCGCTCAAAGCGCTTCCGGTGCTCATCCTCGGCGGGTTCACCTCGATCCCCGGCGCGATTGTCGGCGGGCTGATCATCGGCATGGGCGAAAAGATCGGGGAGATCTACTGGGGGCCGCTGGTGGGCGGCGGCATCGAGAGCTGGCTCGCCTACATGATCGCGCTGATCTTCCTGCTGTTCAGGCCGCAGGGCCTGTTCGGCGAACGCATCATCGAAAGGGTGTAAGCGATGCACAAGAGCAGGCTATCGGCCATCGTCATCGACTGCCACACGGATCATGTCGAGCAGGCGGCGGGTTTCTGGTCGCAGCTTCTCGGCCAGCCGGCGCATGCCGATGAGGACGGGCATCGGGCAACCATCGAGGCGTCCGGCAGCGGTGTTTCCCTGATCGTGGAAGCCGTGCGCGACGAGGCGCGTATCCATTTCGACATCGAGACCGACGATCTGGCGGCGGAGATCAAGCGCATAGAGGAGATCGGCGGCACCAAGATCTCGGTCGTCGATCATGCCGTGATCATGGAAGCCCCGACCGGGCACAGGTTCCGGGTCTCCGCATCGACACTGAACATACTGCCCGCGGGCGCAAATGTCTGGGGAGACGACTGATGCTTTACCGCGAGTCCGGCCAGTACAAGTCGACCTATGTGGACGACCAGGCGATCTTTCCGATCCGCGAGGATCGTATCGGTGTCATGCTCATCGGAGCGGTGGCGCTGATCATTCCGTTCGTTGCGAGCGACTTCTTCCTCAACGCCATCATGACGCCGTTCCTGATCCTTGCGCTGGCTGCGATCGGGCTCAATATCCTGACGGGCTACGCCGGGCAGTTGTCGCTCGGCACCGGGGCGTTCATGGGGGTGGGGGCCTATTCCTGCTACAAGCTGACGACGATCTTTCCGGACGTGAACATCATTGTCCATGTGCTGATTTCAGGCCTTTTCTCGGCGGGTATCGGGGTGGTGTTCGGGTTGCCGTCGCTTCGGATCAAGGGGCTTTACCTGGCGGTCACCACGCTTGCGGCGCAGTTCTTCCTCGAGTGGTGCTTCATCCGCATTCCGTGGCTTTACAATTACAATTCCTCGGGCGCGATCGAGGTGCCCGAGCGGCGCGGGTTCGGCGACGTGATCCTGACCGGCCCTGCCGCCGGGGCGATGACACAGTATTTTGTCGTTCTCGGCATCGTGGTTGTGATGACGCTGGCGGTCAAAAATATCGTTCGCGGGCGCATCGGCCGGCAATGGATGATGATCCGCGACATGGACATTGCAGCCGAACTGATGGGCGTGCGGCCGCTGACGGCGAAGCTGTCGGCCTTTGCTGTGTCGTCCTATCTGTGCGGCGTGGCCGGCGCGATGTTCATTTTCTTCTACCTCGGAGCCGCCGAGCCGTCGGCGTTCTCGATCACGCTGTCGTTTCAGATCCTGTTCATGGTGATCCTGGGCGGACTTGGCAGCCTGGTCGGCTCTTTCTTCGGCGCCGCTTTCATCTGGGGGCTTCCGATCGTGCTGCGCGCCGGTCTGCCCGCCCTGGGCGTTGATATCGGCGCCGAGACGGTCTTCCACGTTGCCACGATGGTGGTGGGTGCGTTGATCATCTTCTTCCTCATTGTCGAACCGCACGGGCTGGCGAGGCTCTGGTCGCTCGGCAAGGAGAAGCTCCGGGTCTGGCCGTTTCCATACGCCTGATCCGGAACGTTGCCTGGCGGGACGCCGGAGGAGGCGTCGCGACAGGGTTGAAATCGGCATTGTCCGGGCACGGGACCCGTCCGGACCATCAATGTCGGGAGGTCCAGGGTCCCCGGATTGGTGCGGTCGCCGCACCCAATGGGAGGAATACAATGCGACTGAAAAGTCTGATTGCCGGGACCGTTCTGGCCGGCACACTCGCAGGCGCAGCGCTGCCGGCCTTTGCGGAAGAGCTGTACGTACCCCTGTTCAGTTACCGGACCGGACCGTTCGCCGGATCCGGCATACCGATCGCCAACGGTATGCACGACTACCTGACCATGCTCAACGAGCGCGACGGCGGCATCAACGGCGTGAAGCTTCGCATCGCCGAATGCGAAACCGGTTATGACACGCAGAAGGGCGTGGAGTGTTACGAGCAGGTGAAGGGCGAAGGCGCGCTGGTGATCAGCCCCTATTCGACCGGCATCACGCTGCAGGTGATCCCGAAGGCTTCGGTCGACCAGATCCCGGTTCTTTCCATGGCCTATGGTCTTTCGGCTGCTGCCGAAGGCAACACCTTTCCCTGGGTCTTCAATCCGCCAAACACCTACTGGGACGGCGCTTCGGCGATCGTGACCGACATCGCACGCCGCGAAGGTGGCGGCGACGACGCGCTCAGGGGCAAGAAGATCGGCTACATCTTCCTTGATGCCGGATATGGCCGCGAGCCGATCCCGCTTCTCGAGCAGATGGCGAGCAACATGGGTTTTGAGCTGCTGCAGTATCCGGTTCCGGGCAAGGAAATGCAGAACCAGTCGTCGCAGTGGCTCAACATCCGCCGTGACCGTCCAGACTACATGATCATGTGGGGTTGGGGCGCCATGAGCCCGACCGCGGTCAAGGAAGCCACCAAGATCCGCTATCCGATGGAGAATTTCTACGGCATCTGGTGGTCGGGCGGCAATGACGACGCGGCAGCGGGCGGCGAAGCCGCCAAGGGCTATCGAACGCTCAACTTCCATGGCGTCGGCGCCGACTATCCGGTGATGGACGACATCAAGAAGCATGTGGTCGATGCGGGCAAGAGCGAGGTCGACCCGGCCAAGTTCGCCGACAATCTCTACAATCGCGGTGTCTACAACTCGATGCTGATCGCCGAGGGCATCCGCCGCGCGCAGGAGATCACAGGCAAGACCCTGATCGACGCCAAGGACATGCGCGTGGGTCTGGAGAACCTCGACATTACGGAGGAGCGGCTCAAGGAAATGGGCATGGAAGGCTTTGCCCTGCCGATGAAGCTATCCTGCGAGGATCACTCGGGCCATCACAAGGTCTATGTGGTCGAGTGGGACGGCAAGGACTGGCAGAAGTCCGGCGACTGGTTCTCGCCGGATGTGGACCTGGTCAAGCCGCTCCTGGCACAGGCCGCGAAGGACTATGCGGAGAGCAATGCTCCGTGGCCCGAGCGCACCGAGGCCTGCGTCAACTGACCGGCTGAACCGAACCGGCCTGCCGCGCAACAAGAGGCGCGCGGCAGGCCCTTCAACCGATACCCAGACCGAGGTCCCGCATCATGTCGACAGCTGCTTTCGCCGAACCGCAAACCAATACGAACATCCTGTCGGTGAACAATATCGAGGTCATCTACGACCATGTGATCCTTGTTCTCAAGGGCGTTTCACTGGTGGTGCCCGAGGGCGGGATCGTCGCGCTGCTGGGCGCAAACGGTGCGGGAAAATCGACGACGTTGAAGGCGATCTCAAATCTGTTGCGCTCCGAGCGCGGCGAGGTGACGAAGGGATCGATCGAATTCGAGGGCAAGCGGATCGAGGCGCAGACCGCCAATGAACTGGTCCGGCGCGGATGTATCCAGGTGATGGAAGGCCGTCATTGTTTCGGCCACCTGACGGTCGAGGAAAACCTTTTGACCGGGGCGTTCACGCGCCGCGACGGCAATGCGGCGATCAGGCGCGACATCGAGATGGTCTACGATTATTTCCCGCGGCTGCGCGAGCGCAAGTCGAGTCAGGCAGGATATACATCCGGTGGCGAGCAGCAGATGACCGCGATCGGCCGGGCGCTGATGAGCCGGCCGAAAATGATTCTTCTCGATGAACCCTCGATGGGGCTGGCGCCGCAGCTTCAGGAGGAGATCTTCGAAATCATCAAGCAGCTCAACGAAAACGAGGGCGTGTCCTTCCTGCTTGCCGAGCAGAACACCAACATTGCGCTGCGCTACGCCACCTATGGCTACATTCTGGAATCGGGCCGCATTGTCATGGATGGCGTTGCCAAGGACCTGCGTGAGAACGAGGACGTGAAGGAATTCTACCTCGGCGTGGGCGGCGAGGGCCGGCGCTCGTTCAAGAATGTGAAGCATTACAAGCGGCGCAAACGCTGGCTGGCCTGACGGGTCGACATGCGCCAGAGGGCATTCGGTCCTGATTTGGGCCGTTCAAAAGATGCCACACCGGGGCAGGGCCGGGCTCTGTCGTTTCACCGGGACTTGTCTTTCCCGGCACAATCGAATAAATTAAACGAACGTTCATTTAATTGTGTGAAGCATGGCGCGACGGGCGGGTTCAACGGGAGCGGAAACGGCGGAGAAGCTGCGGAACGCGGCTCTGGAGCTGTTTGCGGAATCAGGCTACGCCGCTGTTTCGATGCGGGCCATCGCGGCTGCGACCGGGGTCCAGGCCGGCGCAATCTACAACCACTTCCCGACCAAGCAGGATCTGCTCAACGAGCTCTTGCAGGTTCACATGGAGACTCTGCTGTCGAGCTGGGAAGAGGCCGAGACCCCGGGGCTTGCTCCGCCGGATGCGCTTGAGCAGTTCGTGCGCTTTCACATCCGCTATCACCTTGACCGGTCGCGCGAGGTCTTCATCTCCTATATGGAGCTTCGAAGCCTCGAGAATGAAAACTTTCGGGAAATCGAGCGGTTGCGGCGCCAGTACGAAAAGGCGCCGAGGGCCATTCTCGAACGCGGGGCTGCTGACGGATCGTTCGATATCATCGATCCGCAGGTCAGCACCATGGCGATCATCGCCATGCTCAACGGCATGACGACCTGGTACCGGGAGAGCGGACGGTTGTCGATCGACGAGATCGAAGCGGTCTATGTTCGGCTGGTGGCACGACTGGTTGGGCAAAGAGAGGAAGGTTGAGATGTTTTCGACAAGCATGAATTTCGGTCTCGGCGAAGACGTGGATGCGCTGCGCGACACCGTTGCGCGGTTTGCCCTGGAGCGGATTGCGCCGCTTGCCGAAGAAACCGATCGGGACAACCAGTTCCCCATGCATCTGTGGAAGGAAATGGGTGAACTCGGCCTTCTGGGCATGACGGCCGACCCGCATTTCGGCGGCACCGGCATGGGCTATCTGGCGCACACGGTGGCGATGGAGGAGATCAGCCGCGCTTCCGCCTCGGTCGGGCTGTCCTATGGCGCGCATTCGAACCTCTGCGTCAACCAGATCAACCGCTGGGGCAACGAGGTGCAGAAGGAGAAGTACCTGCCGGCGCTGTGCAGCGGTGAAAATGTCGGCGCGCTTGCGATGAGCGAGCCGGGATCGGGATCGGATGTGGTCTCGATGAAGCTCAGGGCGGAGAAGCGCAACGACCGCTACGTGCTCAACGGCAACAAGATGTGGATCACCAACGGGCCGGACGCCGATACGCTCGTTGTCTATGCCAAGACCGACCCGGAAGCCAAATCGCGCGGCATCACCGCGTTTCTGATCGAGAAGGGCATGGCCGGGTTCTCGACGGCCCAGAAGCTCGACAAGCTCGGCATGCGCGGTTCCAACACCTGCGAGCTGGTGTTCGAAGATTGCGAAGTGCCCTTCGACAACGTGCTCGGCGAAGAAGGTCAGGGTGCGAAAATCCTGATGTCCGGTCTCGACTATGAGCGCGTGGTGCTGTCGGGCGGGCCGCTCGGCATCATGGCGGCGGCGATGGATGTCGTGGTGCCCTATTGCCATGAGCGCAAGCAGTTCGGGGAGCCGATCGGCAATTTCCAGCTCATGCAGGGCAAGCTCGCCGACATGTACACGACGATGAATGCCTGCCGTGCCTACGTCTATGCGGTGGCCGCGGCCTGTGACCGGGGCGAGACGACGCGCAAGGATGCGGCCGGATGCATTCTTTATTCCGCCGAGAAGGCGACACAAGTGGCCCTCGAAGCAATCCAGGCGCTCGGCGGCAACGGTTACATCAACGACTATCCGACCGGACGCCTGCTGCGTGACGCCAAGCTGTATGAAATCGGTGCGGGAACATCCGAGATCCGCCGGATGCTGATCGGCCGCGAGATGATGGCGGAGACGGCGTGAGCACCATCCAATCCAAGATCTCCACCGGTTCCCAGGCCTTCAAGGACAATGCTGCCCGGATGGCCGAGCAGATCGAAAAGGTTTCGGAGGCTGCCCGACTGCACGGTCAGGGCGGGCCGGAGGCGTCGCGCGAACGCCATGTCGGGCGCGGCAAATTGCTGCCGCGGGACCGTGTGGCCGGGCTCATCGATCCGGATTCGCCGTTTCTCGAGATCGGGCGGTTCGCCGCCCATGATCTTTATGGCGGGGACATTGCCAGCGCCGGGATGATCGCTGGCGTCGGCCGGGTCAAGGGCCGGGATGTGATGGTGGTCTGCAACGACGCCACCGTGAAGGGCGGCACCTACTACCCCATGACCGTGAAGAAGCATCTTCGCGCCCAGGAGATCGCACTCGAGAACCATCTGCCCTGTGTCTACCTCGTCGATTCCGGGGGCGCCAACCTGCCGAACCAGGATGAGGTCTTTCCCGACCGGGATCATTTCGGCAGGATCTTCTTCAACCAGGCGAACATGAGTGCCCAAGGCATCTCGCAGATCGCCGTGGTGATGGGATCGTGCACGGCGGGTGGGGCCTACGTGCCGGCGATGAGCGACGAGACCATCATCGTGCGCGACCAGGGCACGATCTTTCTGGCAGGCCCGCCGCTGGTCAAGGCCGCCACAGGCGAGGTGGTCAGCGCCGAGGATCTCGGCGGCGGTGACGTGCACACGCGGCTTTCCGGCGTGGCCGATCATCTCGCTGACAGTGACGCGCATGCGCTCGAACTGGCGCGGCAGGCGGTGGGAAATCTAAATGACAGGGGAAGGGCCGGGCTTTGCCAGATGGATTGCCTCGCACCGGAAGAGCCGCTCTACGACCCGGCGGAGATTGCCGGGATCATTCCGGCCGACACGCGCCAGCCCTACGACATTCGCGAGGTGATCGCCCGCATCGTCGACGGCTCCCGTTTTGACGAATTCAAGGCGCGCTACGGCACATCCATCGTCTGCGGTTTCGCCCATGTGATGGGGATGCCGGTAGGTATCGTCGCCAATAACGGCGTGCTGTTTTCCGAAAGTGCGTTGAAGGCGGCGCATTTCATCGAGCTCTGCTCGCAGCGCAAGATCCCGCTCGTTTTCCTGCAGAACATCACCGGTTTCATGGTCGGACAGAAATACGAAGCCGGCGGCATTGCCAAGGACGGCGCCAAGATGGTGACCGCCGTGGCCACCACCAAGGTGCCGAAGATCACAATGATCGTCGGCGGCTCCTTCGGCGCCGGCAATTACGGCATGTGCGGCCGGGCCTATTCTCCGCGATTCCTTTGGACCTGGCCCAACAGCCGGATTTCGGTGATGGGCGGCGAACAGGCGGCGGGCGTGCTGGCCACCGTCAAACGCGACGCCATCGAGCGCAAGGGCGGCGAGTGGTCTGCGGCAGAGGAGGCGGAGTTCAAGCGGCCGACCATCGAGATGTTCGAGCGGCAGTCGCATCCGCTCTACGCCTCGGCGCGGCTCTGGGATGACGGTATCATCAATCCGCTGAAATCCCGCGAGATCCTTGCGCTGAGCCTGTCTGCGGCGCTGAATGCGCCTGTGGAGGACACGAAATTCGGCGTGTTCAGGATGTGATGGGAGCCCCCCGCATGGCCATGACGCTAGACGAAGCCCTGCAACGCTATCCCGGCGCCAAAACCTACAGGTCAGGCGACAGTGAAGAGCTCAATGGCGAGCTCATCGAATTGATGCGGTCGGGCAGGAAGACCGCAACCTGCGCGGCGCCAGAGGAATTCGCCGATGATCCGGAGTCGTACCCAGAGGTTGGGCGCATCGATATCGCGCTTGACTGGAACGGCAACCCTGCGATGGCGACGCGAACGTTGAGCATCGAGAAAATCGGTTTTTCGCGGATGGACGAAGCCCGTGTTCCGGCGCAGGGCGAATTCAAGGATCTGGAGGACTGGCGAAACGGCTATCGCGCCTATTACCAGCGCCAGGGCTCATTCGATCCTAACATGATCCTTATCTATGAGCGTTTCGAAGTCGTCGAAGACTTTGCCGCGAAGGAGCCGACATGAACACGATCCGCAAGATCCTCATCGCCAACCGGGGCGAGATTGCGTGCAGGATCATCCGCACGGCGCGGAAGATGGGTATTGCCACGGTGGCGGTCTATTCCGAGGCCGATGCAAAGGCGCTCCATGTGGAGATGGCCGACGAGGCGGTGCTGATCGGGCCTGCCGCGGCAAGCGAAAGCTATCTGAATTTCGACGCTGTACTGGACGCCGCCAGGCGGACAGGCGCCGATGCCATCCATCCGGGGTACGGGTTTCTGTCCGAGAACCCGGAGTTTGTCGAGCGTGTCGATAAGGCGGGGCTGATCTTCATCGGGCCGTCGGCCAAGGCGATCCGGGCCATGGGATTGAAGGATGCGGCAAAAGCGCTGATGGAAAAGGCGAAAGTGCCGGTGGTGCCGGGCTATCATGGCGAGGCGCAGGACCTGGTCGTGCTTGCGGGGAAGGCCAACGAGATCGGCTTTCCGGTGCTGATCAAGGCGCGTGCCGGCGGCGGCGGCAAGGGCATGCGCAAGGTCGACCGGCAGGAAGACTTCTCCGCCGCCCTTTCCTCTGCACGGCGCGAGGCCAAGGCCTCCTTCGGGGATGACAGGGTGCTGGTGGAAAAATATGTCGCCACGCCGAGGCATATCGAGATCCAGGTGTTCGGCGACAGCCATGGCAACGCGGTGCATCTGTTCGAGCGCGATTGCTCGGCGCAGCGGCGGCATCAGAAGGTGATCGAGGAGGCGCCCGCACCCGGAATGCCCCCGGAGATGCGCGAAGCGATGGGCGCTGCGGCGGTGCAGGCCGCCAAGGCGATCGATTATGCCGGCGCAGGCACGGTGGAGTTCATCGTCGATGCCAGCGAGGGGCTGAGGGCGGACCGCTTCTGGTTCATGGAGATGAACACCCGTTTGCAGGTCGAGCATCCGGTCACCGAACTGATCACCGGGCTGGACCTGGTCGAATGGCAGATCCGGGTGGCGGCGGGCGAAACGCTGCCGATGCGGCAGGACGAGCTCTCGATCAACGGCCATGCCGTCGAGGCGCGGATCTATGCCGAAGACGCAGAAAAGGGGTTTCTTCCGGCGGTCGGGCGGCTTGCGCATCTGGCCTTTCCCGAAGGCGATGTCAGGGTGGATTCCGGTGTTCGTTCCGGTGACGAGATCACCCCGTTCTACGATCCGATGATTGCCAAGGTGATCGCCCACGGCAAGACCCGGACCGAAGCGCTCGGAAAGCTGGCCGGTGCGCTGGGCCGCACCGAGATTGCCGGTACCGTGACCAACACGGCCTTTCTCGCGCGGCTGTGCCGGGATGAGGATTTTGCCGCGGGAAGGCTCGACACCGGCCTCATCGACCGCAATCTCGATAGCCTGACGGCGCCCGCGCGCGCCCCGGAACCGATCATGGCATTGGCGGTGCTGGCGGTGTCGGGCATGGTTCCCACGGAAACCGGAAAGCCGGTTTCCGTCTCCGGCATCGGTCCGTTCGAGGCTTGGGGCGCGCCCGCCCGAACCGTAAGACTGGAACTCGAAGGAACAAATGTGGAGTTCCGTGTGTCACGCGACGGGAAGGAGGCCTGGATGGTTTCAAGCGGGACCCTTGCTGATGGCGGGGTGCGCTTCCATACCGTTCGCCGCAATGGCGCCGACTGGTTGTTCAACACAGGCGGCGTAACCCGGCGCTGCCGTCTTGTCTTGAGCGAAATAGAAGTTGTTGTGTTTCATGAAGGGCTCACGCATCGTTTCTCCCGCCCCAAGGGCTTGCGCGCAGACGATGTTGCTGCCGGCGGAGACCTGATCGTCTCGGTGATGCCGGGAATTATAAAGCAGGTGCTCGTCGAGCCGGGGCAGGAGGTTCGCGCGGGAGAGCCGATGGTGATCATGGAAGCCATGAAAATGGAAATGACCCTTTCCGCTCCACGCGACGGTACGGTCGCGGAGGTTAAGGTCGCGGCAGGCGCCCAGGTGGCAGACGGCGCAGTGCTTGCAGCCTTGGCGGAGGAAGTCCGCGCCGCCTGATCCGCGCAGTGGGCTGCGCTTGAACCGGGGCGGCGAAGCCCCACATGGCATGGGCGGGAGATCGGCTTCCGCGATCAGCCGAGAAGGGGACAGATCATGACCGAAACGCCCGAGACAGTGCTCGAATTCTGGTTTTCCGAACTCACGCCAAAGCAGTGGTTTGTCAAGGAAGATGCCATCGACCGGCGGATTGCAGAACGGTTCACGGACCTCCATCTTGCGCTCGCACGGGATGTTCCCGACACCTGGCGGGCCACTCCCGAAGCGTGGCTGGCCTTGATCATCGTCTACGACCAGTTCCCGCGCAACATTTACAGGGATACGCCGCTGGCGTTCGCCACTGACGGGCTGGCGCTGGTCGAGGCGAAACAGGCAATTGCAGGCGGCGCGGATGCGCGGGTGAGTGAAGACAGGCGGATCTTCTTCTATATGCCTTTCGAGCATTCCGAAGACCTGGCGGATCAGGACATGGCTGTCGCGCTGTGCGAAGCCCTCGGCAATGAGACCTATCTCGATTATGCGCATCGCCATCGCGATGTGATCGCCAAATACGGGCGCTTTCCACATCGGAACCCGATCCTCAGGCGGGATTCGACACCCGCCGAGGAGGCCTATCTTTCCGAACCCGGCGCCGGGTTCTAAGCGGCCGCTTCCCTGTCCGCTGGACCGTCTGTGACACTCGATCGTGTTTTCGGTCACAATCGCGAGCCTGAACCCGGCGCGGCCTTCCAATCTGGTTGAAGCGGCCGTTCCTGCCGGGCGCCTTGACTGCGCCAAGGCCCTGCTGGCACTGGCGGAACGAGCGGCAGCTTCCGGCCAGCTTCAATGGCGGGTTCCCACCTTCCCGATCCTGTTCTAATGATGAAGCCGTAAGACAGTTGAGAACAGGAACGCCATGCGCCTTGACCGCCTAACCGCCTTTTTGCTGGCCGGCCTGCTTCTGGCCGTGCCGCCGGGCCCTGTCCAGGCCCAGACTGCCGCTGACGGCGGCGTCACCGAAGCCCCGGCGGCTTCTCCCGGGACGGCGACCGGTGGGCAAACAGTCTCCGGCAACGACAACGCGCCAAATGCGGGCGGGGCGGAAGCCAGAGCGGCTGCGCCGACTGTCTCCGCCGCGATCGTACAGGCTGAAGAGCGCCTGGCTACGGCCGAAGCCGACATGGCGCGGTTGCAGGAGCGGGTCGAGGAAAACGCGGAGAACGACAGCCGGCTGATCGATCTCAAGCTGGAGGCCGAGGCGCTGGCGCGGTCCATGCTTGACATCGGCGTGAGCGTGCGGCCCAGACTAAGCGAGATCAAGGCGCGGATCGACCAGTTGGGACCTCCTCCGGGGGAGGGCGAGCCGGCGGAACCCGAAGCGCTGGCGGCGGAACGCGCGCGTCTGGCCGAGGAGCGCGCAGCCATCAATGCGCTGACGGGCCGGGCGGAATCCGTTTCGGTTCGCGCCAGTGAAATCGGCGACACGATCAGCGGATTGCGTCGCGATCTTTTTGCCCAGACGCTTTTCAAACGTACGGAGATCGGCCCCGGTCTGATGGCCGAGGCGATGCTTGCGCTGGAAGAGGAGATCAGCCAGTTTCAGCGCAGTTACGGCTCATGGCTCCGGTTCGTCTGGTCGTTCAAATGGGAAGCGTTGCTGGCGTGGAGTTTCCTGTCGCTTCTTGCGGCACTGATCCTGGTGCCGGGCGCCTATCGGTTGTTCGGCAACCTCATCAATCGCAACCCCTTTGACGAGGATCCGCCCTACACCAGCCGGTTATCGGTGGCGTTCTGGTCCACGGTGATCCCCTCAATGGCGATGGCCGCGCTTGCCTTGATCGTCTACCTGCTGCTCGACAGCCTGTCCCTGCTTCGCCAGGATGTTGCGCCGGTGATCTCGACGGTTCTTGTTGCGCTTGCCGGTGTCTATTTCGTCAGCAAGCTGGCGCGCGGGATTCTTGCACCGCGCATGCCGGCCTGGCGGCTGGTGAACCTTTCAGATGGGGGCGCACGGTTGCTCTATCCGCTTGTCGTGGCGCTGGTCGCGGTCAACGGGCTCGATTTTGTCCTCAACTCCGTGAGCCAGACGCTCAATTCACCGGTCGTTCTGACCGTGGCCAAGGGGTTTGTCTCGGTCGTGATCATGGCCCTGATCCTGATCGGCATGGCGGCCGGCAAACCCATGCTTGCGGCTTCCGGGGATGCCTCAGACAATGGCCAGAGCTGGCCGAGGCTGATTTCGGCAACGCTTCTGGTGGCAGGCTTCGGCCTCATCGTGACGGCGCTGCTCGGCTATATCGGCCTGGCGCGGTTCGTCGCCACGCAAATTGTGGTTACAGGCGCAATCCTGACGACCATGTATATCGGCTATCTCTCCGGCAAGGCCGTCTCGGCGCCGGAGGCCTTCGCCCAGACCGCGGTCGGGCGGTGGCTCGAAGCCCGCTACAATCTGGGCGCCGTCTCCCTCGACCAGGCGGGGCTGGCGGCGGGGCTGCTGATCAATCTTCTCGTCCTGATGCTCGGTGTGCCGCTGATCCTGCTGCAATGGGGGTTTCAGGTCCAGGACATCGAGTTGTGGTTCTACCGGATGATGACCGACATCCGCATCGGCGGGATCACCATCTCGCTGGTCGGCATTGTCATCGGTATCCTGTTGTTCATGGTCGGCCTGGTGGTCACGCGCTGGTTCCAGCGGTGGCTCGACGGCAGTGTGATGGCGCGGGGGCGCCTCGATACCGGCGTGCGCAACTCGATCAAGACCGGGATCGGTTACCTCGGGGTGGCGATTGCCGGTCTTATCGGCGTAATGGCGGCGGGCATCGACCTGTCGAGCCTTGCTCTGGTGGCCGGTGCGCTGTCTCTCGGCATCGGCTTCGGCCTCCAGAACATTGTCAGCAACTTCGTTTCAGGATTGATCCTGCTGGTCGAACGGCCGTTCAAGGTGGGCGACTGGGTGTCCACAAGCACAACGGAAGGTTTCGTCAAGCGGATCTCTGTGCGTGCAACGGAGATCGAAACCTTCACGCGCCAATCGATCATCGTGCCCAATTCGGAACTCATCAATTCGCCGGTCGGCAACTGGACCCACCGCAACAAGCTCGGTCGTGTCGATGTGCCGATCGGCGTGAGTTACAATTCCGATCCCCGAAAGCTTATCGAAGTCCTGACCGAAATCGCCCGTGGGCATGAGCTGGTGCTGCGAAATCCCGAACCAGTGGTGCACTTTTCGGGTTTTGGCGAATCCTCGCTCGACTTCGTTCTCAAATGCCATGTTGCCGATGTCCTGGACGGAATAGGCGTTCGTACCGAGCTGAGCCTTCGCGTGTTCGAGCGGCTTCGCGAAGAAAACATCGAGATCCCGTTCCCGCAGCGCGATCTCAACATCAAGCTCGGGGAAAGCGGCGAAGCACTGGGCGTTCTCTCCGAAAGGCTGTTCGGGGCCGATGCAGGAAAACCGAAGCCCGGAAAGGCTGCCGCCATCCGCCGCAAAGGGTCAGCAGACACCGAAACCGGAGAAAAGCCGCCGCGCAGAAGCAGAAGGGCAAAGCAGAGGCCCGATTCACTGGAGCCTGATTCAGGCGAGGGAGATCGTTGATCTGCATTCAGACTGCATTCAGTTTCACACTGATAGAAACCACCTCACGCCGGTCGGGAATCTGATCGGAAACTTCGAACAGGGAGCGGCGGCGCGTGCCGTCGAAGACCGATGAAATCAATCTTTGCTGCAATCGCGTTGAGCCTTGCGATGGTTGGCGCCTCGGCGGCCGCGAGTGTCACCAACAAGGACGACCAGTCCCACATTCTCATCATCACCGAAGGCAGCACCAAGGTGGAAGTGGTTGTTGAGGCTGGCGCCAGCGCTCTGGTCTGCCCGGCTGGATGCTTTGTCACCATGCCCTCTGGCGACCGGGAAACGCTTTCAGGCGAAGAGACGATCGAGATCATCAACGGCAACGCCGTGATCAAGTGATTGCGACGATCCCCCAAGGGAACGGCGCAAGCAGTCCGGCCGGTCCGGCAATCGAATTTCCGAAATGTCCTTCTGCCCGCAATGATCCGCCTTGCCGTAGGGTGCTGGTCGTGCAGCATTGCGAGAATGTCGTAGACAGGCAGAAGTTTTTCCGCGGCTGATCCTAAATTCTGCTCCCAGTGCAATCAGGGTTTGAAACAATGGCAGAATTTCCGAAGCAGGCGAAGGTTGTCATCATCGGCGCCGGCGGTATCGTTGGGGCATCCATCGCGCACCATCTGATCGAACGCGGCTGGGACGACATCGTCGCAATCGACAAGTCGGGTATTCCCACAGATATCGGTTCGACCGCGCACGCTTCGGATTTTTGCTACACCACCAGCCACGATTATCTGTCCGTCTGGACAACACAGTACTCGATCGATTTCTTCGAGAAGATGGGCCACTACGCCCGGATCGGCGGGCTCGAGGTCGCGCGGACGGGCGACGACGACTGGATGGAGGAGATCAAGCGGAAACTCTCCTCTGCACGGGCTTTCGGCACACGGGCCCATTACGTCTCGCCCGCCGAGATCAAGGAAAAGTTCCCGCTGATCGAGGAAGATCAGGTCATGGGCGGGATGTTCGATCCCGATGCCGGCCTCGTGATCCCGCGCTCTCAGACCGTTGCCGGAAAGCTGATCGATCTTGGTGAGAAATCCGGCAAGCTCCGGGCGTTTGCCAACACGCCGGCGCAATCCCTGATCGTCGAGAACGGACGCATCACGGGCGTTGTTACCCATCGCGGCACGATCATGGCCGAGCATGTCGTCGTCTGTGCAGGCCTCTGGGGACGCCTGATTGCCGAAATGGTCGGCGAGGACCTGCCGGTGATGCCGGTCGATCATCCGCTTACATTTTTCGGCCCGTACAATGAGTTCGCAGGAACCGGGATGGATATCGGTTATCCGCTGCTGCGTGACCAGGGCAACTCGGCCTATATGCGCGATACGGGCGACCCGAAGACCACCGAGGGCGGACAGATCGAGTGGGGTTACTACGAGACCGACGAGCCACGGCTCTGCCATCCCCGCGAGCTGCTTGAAAAGCACGAGGCGCGGCTATCACCCTCGCAGCGCGACCTTGACATGGAACAGATCATTACGCCGCTCGAGCGCGCGATGGAACTTACCCCGATCCTGGGTGAACTGGGCTACAATGAAAGCCACTCTTTCAACGGCCTGCTGCAGGTATCCGCTGCCGGTGGGGCATCCTGCGGCGAAAGCCAGAAGGTTCGCGGCCTTTGGTATTGCGTTGCAATCTGGGTCAAGGACGGTCCCGGCTACGGCAAGCTGATCGCCGACTGGATGACGGACGGACGCACCGAGATCGACCACAACCCTGTCGATTATGCCCGTTTTTACCCGCACCAGCTCACGGAAGAGTTCATCGAAAACCGTTGCTACGAGGCGGCCCAGAAGATCTACTATCCGGCCGTTCATCCGCGCGAACCCTATGCTTCGAGCCGCGGCGTCAAGCGCTCGCCCTTCTATGAGCGCGAGGTGGAGCTCGGCGGCTACTTCATGGAGCTTGGCGGCTGGGAGCGCGCCCATGGATATGCGGCCAACGAACATCTGCTGGAGAAGTATGGCGACCGCGTTCCGGTGCGGGAGAACGAATGGGACAGCCGCCATTTCTGGCGGGTGTCGAATGCCGAGCATCTGGCGATGAGCGAGGACTGCGGCATCGTCAACCTGTCGCACTTCCACATGGTCGACATCGACGGACCGGACCATGTCGAGATGATGGAGTGGCTGTGCGCGGCGAAAATCGGCGGCGACGGGAATATCGGCAAGGGCATTTACACCCACTTTCTCGACGACGAGGGCATGGTGCGTGCCGATTTCACCGTGTTCCGCATGGCCGATCGCTGCCGTCTGGTCAATGGCGCAGATGCCGGCCCCCGCGATTTCCACTACATGCAGCGGGTGGCGCAGGATCGCGGTTACGACGTGACGATCACGGATGTCTCCGAAAACTACACGACCATCGGCATCTGGGGCCCGAATGCGCGCGACACCCTGAAAAAGGCCGTTGCCGATCCTGCGGGCCTCGATCCAGAAAACTTCGCCTTCGCCGCGATCAAGCCCGTCGAGATCGCCGGCAAGACGGTAAGCGCGTTCCGCATCTCCTATGTCGGTGAGCAGGGGTGGGAACTGCACATGAAATACGAGGACGGTCTGGCGGTATGGGACGCGTTGCGCGACACCGGCGTGATGGCGTTCGGCGTCGAAACCTACGCAAACTCCCGCCGGATGGAGAAAAGCCTGCGGCTGCAGAACGCCGACCTCTTGACCCAGTACAACCTGATCGAAGCCGACCTGGCGCGGCCGAAAGTCAAGGAAGCCGATTTCCGCGGCAAGGAAAAGCATCTCGAATACAGGGCGCGGGACAAGCAGCCGGCCATGCTCTGCACCTTGGTGATGACCGACAATGTCGACGGTTCGGGTGTGGCCCGCTATCCGGTCGGAACCATGCCGGTTGTCGATCCCGAAAGCGGCGAAGTGCTCGTCGACAGCCTCGGCCGTCGCTCCTACACCACATCGGTGGCCTTCGGACCGACGATCGGCAAGAACATCGCTTTGGCCTATCTCCCGCAGGACTATTGCGAGGTGGGGCGCAAGCTCAAGGTCGAGTATTTCGCCGAAAGCTTCCCGGTGGAGGTGGCGGCCGTTGGTTACCGGCCGCTTTACGATCCGGAGAACCTCAAGCCACGCAGTTAATCCATGCTGCGCTTCGGGCACAGGTCCCTGACGATCTGGTTCGAAGGCAGCGTCAATCACCGGTTCTGCCACCCGGAATCCCGTGCTAACCTTACGGCATGGCGGAATGGTTGCGACCTTTCTTGATTGCCCTTGGGCTGGCTCTGACCTTCCAGCCGGCATCAGCGCGCGAGCAGGTGGATGTGACGCTGGTTCTGGCCGTTGACGTGTCACGCTCGATGTCCACGCGCGAACTGGAGATCCAGCGCGACGGCTATGCCGCAGCCCTTGCGCATCCCGATGTGATCCGCGCGATTGGCCAGGGCGCCTATGGCCGTATTGCGGTCACCATGTTCGAGTGGGCCGGCCGCGGCTCGGTGCGGCAGGTCTTTGACTGGACATTGCTCGAGTCTTCGGCCGATGCTCAGGCGCTGTCGGAACAGGTGCGGCAATCGCAACCGGTTCCCCAGCGCAGGACATCGATTTCCGGCGCCATCGAGCACGCTCTGACGCGTCTCAAAGCATCTCCCTGGGAAGGCTTTCGCAAGGTGATCGACATTTCCGGAGACGGGCCGAACAATCAGGGATCGCCGGTTCTGGAGGCGCGTGCCAAGGCGCTTGGGCAGCGGGTCGTCATCAACGGATTGCCGCTGATGACCAGCGATGGTCCGGGCGGCGGCTTCAACATTGACGACCTCGATGCCTATTATACCAATTGTGTCATTGCGGGTCCGGGAAGCTTCCTGGTGCCGGTGACGCAATGGGATCAGTTTCCCGAAGCGATCCGCCGCAAGCTGATCCTCGAGATCGGAGGACTGGTGCCCGAGCAGCCGGTCGTGCGCCTCGCACAGGCCTTCGATTTCGGTTCTCCGAGGGCGTCAAGCGAGCCCTACGATTGCCTTGTCGGAGAAAAGATCTGGGAACAGCGGCGCTGGATTTTCGACGAGCCGTGAAGTCTTGCCTCCGGAAAGGTGATTGACCGTGCCCAGGCTGGCAAAGGCGGACTTTGAACATGCACCGGGCGCAGACTGTTGGGGCCCGGGTTCCAGACCTTTTTCACCGGTGATTATTCGTTTTGACCATCCACAAGTGTTAACTAAAATTCAATTCCGGAAATGCTAAAACTCGCATAATCAAGGGGGCTTATGCATGTTTATCGGTATTTCAGGAATGCAGTATTCGGGTGGATCTCTCGCGGACCACCGCATTGTGGTGGTCGAGGATTCCAACGTTTTTACATCGATGATCGGCCAGAAGCTGAAGGAGGCTTTCGACATCGACATCGAGGTCTGCCGCAACTTCGAGGAACTGCAACTGGCCTTCGAGTACGGTGAAAAGCCGATCACGCTGGCGATTTCGAATGTCAATCTTCCGGGCGCTGAGAACGGTGAGGCGCTGAGCTATCTGGCCGATCTCTCGATTCCGATCATCGTCTTTACCGGAACATTCCATGAAAAGACGCGCGAAGGCATTCTGGCGCGCGACATTGTCGACTATGTCATCAAGGACACCGTGCTCGCAATCGACCTGCTTGCAGAGTCCGTATGCCGGTTCCTGACCAATCACCGCCATCATGTGTTGATTGTCGATGACAGCGCTACTGCGCGCGCGCTTCTGCGCGGACGGCTTGAGCGCTTCAACTTTCAGGTGAGCGTTGCCGAGAGCGGCGCCGAAGCGCTTGATATCCTCAAGAAGACGCCAACAATCGGATTGGTTATAACCGACTACAACATGCCCGATATTGACGGATTCGAACTGACGCGGCGATTAAGGTCCGTACGCGGAAGCCACGAATTACGTATTATCGGTGTGTCATCTTCGGACAACCGGCTACTTTCTGCACGGTTTCTTAAAGCGGGCGGTAACGATTTCATGCTACGTCCATTCGTGGACGAGGAATTCTATTGCCGGGTCAATCAGAACCTCGATACTCTGGACCAGATCAGGACCGCACGCCGCCTGATCGGGGGCCGTGAAGCCAAGGTCGCGTAAGCGTGAGACGTTCTTGCCGCAGCGGGCGGCCCGGAGCGCAAATCAAGGAGTACTCGCAATGACAGCAACGACGAGGACATCCGGAGGCTGCGCCCCATTCGGCAACGGTATAGAACGGCTGCGGGTTCTTCTGGTCGAGGATTCCAGGATGTTCACGTCCGCATTGCGGTACCGCTTCGAAACGGACCTGAATGTCGACGTGGTCACCTGCCAGTCGCTGGCCGAATTGCGCATGGCCGCCGCGGACGAAAACCACGGATTCTTCGTTGCCGTAATCGATCTCAACCTGCCCGACTCGCCGCATTGCGAAGCGCTTGACTACGCAGTCGACATCGATCTGCCGACGATCGTCTTCACCGGCAAGTTCGACTTCAATATGCGCAAGAAGATCCTCAACAAGAACGTGCTCGACTACGTCATCAAGGACACGGACCGGGCGTTCGATGAAATCGTTCAGGCTGTCGACAGGATCATCGCCAACCGCAGGTACAAGGTTCTTGTCGTCGACGACACCAAGACCCAGCGCAGCATCCTGTCCTCCATGCTGCGGGCGCAGAAATTCCAGGTCGTGGAGGCTGCGTCGGCCAGCGAGGCGCTCGCAGCGCTCTTGGCCGATCCGGACATTCAGCTTGTTCTGACCGACTATCACATGGGCGACATGGACGGCTACCAGCTTACCCGCAAGCTGCGGCGGACCCATTCGGATGACGTGCTTCGGATCATCGGCATTTCCAATTCCAACGATCCGCAGCTCTCGGCGAGCTTCCTCAAGGCCGGCGCCAGCGACTTCCTCTACCGGCCGTTCGTTCAGGAAGAGTTTCAGTGCCGGATTGCCCAGAACATCGGCATCCTGACGAAGATGGCTGCGCTGAAGAAAGCTGCGGCGCTTTTGCCGCCGGCCGCCATTCCAGCGTAGTTCACGTCTGCGCTCAGGCCGCCGTCTGGTATTGCTTGCGGTCGGCGCGCTCCTGTTGCGGAGAACGATTGTAAAGTTCGCGATAGCATTTGGAAAAATGCGACGCGGAGACGAAACCGCACGCCACGGCGACTTCGACCACCGGCATCGGCGACTGGATCAGCAGGTGACGGGCCCGGTCGAGCCTGATTTCAAGATAATAGCGGGCCGGTGAGCGCCCCATTTCCTGGCGGAACAGACGCTCGATCTGCCTGCGGGAGAGGCCGGCGCCGTCGGCGATCTCGATGAGCGACAGCGGCTCCGCCAGATTGGCTTCCATCAGTTCGATGATCGAGAGCACCTTGGCGTTCTGGACGCCGAGGCGCGCCCGCAGGGGCAGCCGCTGCCGGTCCTGGGCGGAGCGCACGCGGTCGGTCAGCGCCATTTCACAGATCCGGTTGACCAGGGTGTCGTCGTGGTCTTCACCGATGAGGCTGAGCATCATGTCCAGAGCGGCGGTGCCGCCGGCGCAGGTGTGGATGCCGCCATCGATTTCATAGAGATCCGCGAACACCTTGGCCTTGGGATAGGCTTCGGCGAAACCGGGCAGGTTCTCCCAGTGAATGGCGCAGCGGCGGCCGGACAGAAGGCCTGCCTTGGCCAGGATATGGGCGCCGGTGCACAGTCCGCCGACGGAGACGCCCCGGTTGTGCTCTTCGCGCAGCCAGGCGAGAACCGACTTGTTGTTGAAGTTCTCGACATTCACGCCGGAACAGACGAAAACCATGGTGGGTCGGCTTTCGCCGGAGAGATTGCGGCGCTCTTCCTCAAGCGATGTGTTGACCGCCACCTCGACCCTGTTGGACGCCCGAACCGGAGATCCGTCATGGGACGCCAGGCGCCATTTGTAGCACTCGTATCCGAGCATGAGATTGGCAAGACGCAAGGGTTCGATCGCCATTGCGAATGCGATCATCGAGAAATCCTGCACCAGAAAAAAGACGATCGAACGCTTGTGTTTCTTCTCTGAGGGCATGCCCAAACCTCATTGCGCGCCGCCGGGGTCCATGTCGCGATCAGGCCACACAAACACGGTTTTCCGGCGGCTCGCAAGAGAATTTTTCAGCCTCAAGGCCGAGCGACGGCCCGCTCACCAGATGTGCGGGGAACGGTGTTTACGGACCAATTCGCGATCCGAACGGGGGCTCCCGGGCGCTGGCCAGCCGATATCCTTCTGCAATCCCAACGGCAGGTCGAACATGGTTGCCTCGAGGCTGCGACGTTCACGGGCGCGGACCCACTTTCGAGCCTGGCGGCTGAGATAATCAATTCCAAACATGGGGTAACTCCTTTGCTGCTTTTTGACCAGTCCTGCTGGATTGACAACAGCATCGTTCCGAGCGATGATTCAATCAAACGAAATGAATTGACCTCTAAGTTAAGTGGAATTGAATAATATGAACGCGCCGATCAACCATCCCCTGAATATGCTCGATCCCGATGTGCTCAGGAGTTTCGTCGCCATTGCAGAGACCGGAAGCTTCACTGCGGCGGCTGCCAGGATCTATCGGACGCCGTCGGCAGTTTCGATGCAGATCAAGCGCCTTGAGGAGCAACTCGGCGTTTCGGTGTTCCTGCGCGATGCCCGCAATGTTTCGCTCACCCAGGACGGCGAGGTGCTGTTGAGCTATGCCCGGCGGCTGATCGCGCTCAATCGCGAGGCGATCTCCAGGTTCGTTTCATCGGACGTCTCGGGAATCGTTCGGATCGGATCGCCTTCGGACTACGGCGAGGCGGTTCTTCCCGATGTGCTCAAGCGTTTTGCCAAGACCCATCCGGCGGTGGCCGTTGACGTGGTGATCGACCAGTCATCGAACCTCGTAAAGCGCTTTGCGTCCGGGCACCTCGACATTGCGTTGATGAGTTGCGTGCAGGACATGGATACAGGTGGCGGAGAGGTGGTGTTTTCCGACGAGATTGTCTGGGCCGGCGCCAGGGGCGGTCAGGCTTATCTGATGGATCCGCTGCCGCTTTCGATGTGGGAGGAAACCTGCGTTTGGCGGAAGAATGCGATCGAGGCTTTGGAGCGTGCGGGCCGGTCCTATCGCGTGGCCTACATGACCTCGCATTCTTCAGGCCAGAAGGCCGCGATCAAAACCGATATGGCTGTCGCGCCGATGGGGCGGAGTTTCCTGTCAGACGACGTTCAGATTCTCGGCGAAGAGTGCGGACTGCCTTCGCCTGGCGGTTATGATCTCGTGTTGCAGATGGCCAAGAATCCCAGTGCTCCGGTTGCCGCGCTGGGCGATCATTTCAGGGCCTGTTTCGAACGCTTCCGTCAGACCGGATCGTTCACCGGCATCTGAAACCTTAGGCGCCGGGGCCACGCCTTGGAGGGTGCTTCCGGGACAGGGTTTGAATGAATGGCGGATGAACCGCAGGTTCAGCGACGGAACAGGATTGCCGTGGCACAGTCTTCGCAAGGCCGCCATCGGGCGGACCATCAAGGAGAGCAAAGATCATGCACACATGTTTCCGTCTCATCCTGGCTGCCGCCGCAGCCGTCATCTGCGCCTACGTACCGGCACAGGGATCTGCCTTCACCGGCGGCACCATTACGGCGATTGCGCCGGACGATGCGCTCAATATCCGCAAATGGCCTTCCACAGCTTCGAGGATCATTGATGCGTATCCGCTTGATGCGCCGATCAGCCTCACCGGCCGGTGCAAGGACATTACAACGAATGTTTCATTTCGGATCGACGGGTACGGCAGTGCGAGCTGGAAATACGCGCAGATGAAGAAGGCTCACGTCTGGTGTCAGGTGATGACCGACGATGCCGAGCTTGGCTGGGCGAGGGGCAAATATATCTGGCCTGAATGAAGCCGCCCGGCCGAGGTGCGAAAGCGCATCCCAGCGGCGTTGGCCCCGGGGGCTTGCGGCCTTCCCGTTCTTCAGCCCTGAGGCGTCAGGTTGCGCCGGCGCGCCAGGTACAGGTGCAGGACAATGGCCGCGCCGTAGCTGAAGACCAGAAACAGCGGCAAACCCAAACCGTTGCCAAGTGTCAGGATGGCGAGCGCAGCCGGGGTGCCGAGCCCGTTGCCGATATTTCCCATCTGGGCGAGACCGCCATTGGCAAGCGCCCGCTCCGGCAAGCCGGGATTGAGTTCCGGCACAGCGGCGAAGCTTGCGCCCTGAACCAGCCCGAGACAGGCGAACAGTGCGATGACAAGCCCGGGGCTTGCGCCAAGGACGATGAGAGCAATCGCGACAAGTATGGCAAGACCGAAACCGGCAAGGATGACGCTGACCGAGGACATGTAACGCAGCAGCCACGTTCCAATCGTCAGCGACGATGCGATGCTTGCGAGCGGCATGGCGGCTGTCACATAGGTGCGCTGGGCGGGGTCGAGCATGGGTGGAAGGATCGCCAGCAGGGAAACGTAGGTCAGAGTGTAGAACAACCATCCCAGCGCGGGAGCCGCGATGAAGGGCGAGGAATACACACTCACGTGACGCCGCGCGATGTCGCCGATCGAGGGCCATGCGGATGCACCGGTGTTTTCCGGTCTGGGCAGCACAATGGTCAGAAGGATCGCGAACCCTGCCATGTAGAGCGCATGAACCCGGGCCAGTGCGCCAAGACCCTGGCTGCCGATCAAGGTTGGTGCGAAGAGCGCCACGGCGGCGAATGCCACGCCGAAAAATGTTCCCCAAAGCGTCAATGCTGCGCCCTGATGCCGCTTTGCCGATGACTGTGCAATCAGTGTCGGAGCCGCGACCACGATGGCGAGGTGTGAGAGACCTTCGACAAAGCGGCTCACCAACATTGCCTCGAAACCGGGCAGGGTCGCCTGCCAGGCCGAAATCAGGGCGCCAAGCCACAATCCGGAAAGCAACAGTCTTCTGAGGCCGATCTGTATGGCGATGACGCCAGCGACCAGTCCAAGCCCCATGCCGACAAAGGAAATCAGGGAAACGAGGTAGCCCGATGCCGCTCCGGTCTCGCCGTAATGACTCTGGAGTTCGGGAAAGATGACGACGATTTTCGCAAATTGCGCGGCGCCGCCAAGCCCGGCGGCCCAGAGAGCGAGAACGATGAACAAGGGGGAGCGGAGAAAAAGCGGCATGACAGGTGGCGTAGACGCAACGCCGATTCGGGTAAAGCTCGCACTTGCCGAGCCCTCGACAATCGCGATCCCGGATCTTCCGGCCGTTATCCGCGCCGCCGCCCGCCACGCCGGCGTCCTGCGCCGGGTTCGGCTCCGTCCGCCGTACCGCTGTCCTTGGAGCGTTCCGGCAGCTTGACCACTTCGGTCAGCTTGGGGAATGCGTCGATCTTGTTCGGGAAGGCCATGGCATTGACGAAATGCTCCTGGAACTTCGGCTCGAGCGCCGTTTCGATCTTCTCTATCCGGGTCACGGTTTTCTCGATCTCGCGGCGATGGCCGCGGTTGAGCAGCGCCATGCGGGCGCCGGTGCCGGCAGCATTGCCGACCGCCTTGACCTTCTCGAGATCGCAATCGGGAACGAGGCCAAGCACGAGCGCGTATTTGGGATCGATAAAGGAGCCGAAGGCGCCGGCAAGACCGATACGGTCAACGCGATCGACGCCCTGCTTGTCCATCAACAATTTCACACCGGCATAAAGTGCCGCCTTGGCCAACTGGATGGCGCGAACGTCGGTCTGGCTCACCATGAGCCGCTGTTTGCCGTCTCGCAGCAGATAGGAGAATGTGCGGCCATTGCCGACGATCCGGTCGCTTCTCGACGCGAGATCGCCATTGATGACGCCATCCTCGGTGATAATGCCAGAAAGATACATCTCGGCGATGATCTCGATGATGCCGGAGCCGCAAACACCGGTGACGCCGACTTTCTCAGCGGCCTCGTCGAAGCCCGGTTCATCCGACCAGGGTTCGATGCCGATGACGCGATAGCGCGGTTCGAGCGTTTCCGGATTGATGCGTATGCGTTCGATCGCGCCCGGGGCGGCACGCTGTCCGCAGGAAATCTCCGCGCCCTCGAAGGCCGGGCCGGTGGGAGAGGAGGCGGCAACAGTCCGGGTGGCGTTGCCGAGCACGATCTCGGCGTTTGTGCCGACGTCGACGAGCAGCATCATCTCGTCCTGGCGGTGCGGTCCCTCGGTCAGCGTTGCGGCTGCGGCATCGGCGCCGACATGACCGGCGATGCACGGCAGCATGTAGGTTCTCGCGCCGGGATTGAGCGGGATGCCGATCTCGGCGGAGCGGATGTTGACCGCGCCCGAGACCGCCAGCGCGAAGGGCGCGCCGCCGAGTTCGGTCGGATCGATGCCCAGAAACAGGTGGTGCATGATCGGGTTGCCGACGAAGACCGCGTCCAGAATGTCGGCGCGATCGATCCCGCCCTCGGCACAGACCTTGTCGATCAGGCCGTTGATCGCTGAGCGTACGGCGGTGGTCATGCCCGCTCGGCCTTCCGGATTCATCATCACGTAGGAGACGCGGCTCATCAGATCCTCGCCGAAGCGGATCTGCGGGTTGGAGGTGCCGGAGGACGCCAGCGTGCGGCCCGACAGCAGCGATGACAGGTGCATGGCGATGGTGGTCGACCCGATGTCGCAGGCAATGCCGTAAGCCTCGTTCTTGAGGCCGGGATAGAGCGCCACCAGTGTCGCCGGCCGCCCCTCGAATGGCTCATGTATCGCGGCGGTGACCTTCCAGTCGCCCTTGCGCAGGATCTGCTGAACCTGGCCCAGAAGATAGGCGTCGATGGCCATATCCTTGAAGCCCCAGTCGGTTTCTATCGCCTGCAGCATCCGGTCGAGATCACCGAGCGGTTTGTGCATGTCCGGTTCTTCAACCTCGACATAACACATCTGGACCGCCGGATTGCGCTCGATAACCCGCCCGTCGGAATCCTTGCGCACCACCTGCGCGTTGACCACGGCATCTTGCGGGATGTCGATGACCAGATCGCCAAGGATTCTCGCCGAGCAGGAGAGGCGGCGGCCTTCTTTCAGGTCGCGCTTCTGGGCGTAGCGCACCTCGTTGCCGCCAAATTTCGAGATGTGTTCGCTGGCTGAGGTGATGCCGTGCTTGGCAAAGACGCCCTCCTGAACCTCGACCTGGCAGCGGCCGCAGATGCCGCGACCGCCGCAGACGCTCTCGACATGCACGCCAAGCTGCCGTGCAGCCTCAAGAACAGGCGTGTCCGTGGGAAAGCGTCCGCGCTTCCCAGACGGCATGAACAGGACGAGATGGTCTGTCATGGGTGTGTTTACACTCCGCCGGACCGTCCTGCCCGGCCTCCGCGGCGGCGACCGCCCGCGCCGCCACTGCCGCCGTCGCCCGACGGCGCTGCCGACTGGGGTGCTGCCGCGCCCGGTGCATGGGGCTGGTAGTCCTTGTAGGTCTTGATCCAGGTCATGCAGTTGGGATCATTGCCCTTGAGCACGTTGGCGGCACGGACGGCTTCCATTTCCTGCGGCCGGCAGGGGTTCATGATCGCCGATGTCATTCCCGCCCCGATCACCATGGGGATGAAGCCGGCATTGATGCCGTGACGGTGGGGCAGGCCAAAGGAGATGTTGGACAGGCCGCAGGTGGTGTTGACCTTCAGTTCATTGCGAAGACGGTGCAGCAGCGCGAAGACCTGCTGGCCGGCGGTGCCCATGGCGCCGATCGGCATGACCAGCGGGTCGACCACGATGTCGTGCGGCTTGATGCCGTAGTCGGCGGCGTGTTCGACGATCTTCTTGGCAACGGCGAAGCGGACGTCCGGATCTTCGGAAATGCCGGATTCATCATTCGAGATCGCCACGACGGGCACGTCGTATTTCTTGCACAGCGGAAGGATGGCCTCGAGCTTTTCCACTTCACCGGTCACCGAGTTGACCAGCGGACGGCCCTTGGCGACCTCGAGTGCGGCCTCGATTGCCGCGGTGACCGAGCTGTCGATCGAGAGCGGCACATCGACGAGACCCTGGACGATCTCCATGGTCTGCACCAGAAGGCCTGGCTCGGTCTCGTTCGGGTTGACCGAGGTCACGCCGGCATTGACGTCGAGCATGGTGGCGCCGGCCGCGACCTGCGCCAAGGCGTCGGCTTTCACCGTTTCGAAATTGCCTTCGATCATTTCGGCGGCCAGCTTCTTGCGACCGGTCGGATTGATGCGTTCGCCGATCACGCAGAAAGGTTGATCAAAGCCGATAATCACTTCTCTGGTGGCGGAGGCGACGATGGTGCGTGTCATGTTCGATCCTTGCTCTGAGGATATAAAGATTTGTTTATGTGGTTATCCAATTTTCGCCGGCATTGCAAGCCGGCGAGCTAGACGGAGGGCTCAGCCTCGCTCGCAGCGCCCGCCATTTCATGCGGCACGAACTTGGGATCCTCGAGGATTTCCTCCATGCGGGCTGCAACCAGTTCATCCACGGGGCTGGATTCGCGGGTCCAGGGACGGCGACCTTTCAGCACGCCTGATTCATGGACGATTTCGGCAACGAACTCCTCCTGCCGGTAGGCCATCACGTGAATGCCGGAGACGCCTTCGATCTCCTTGACCTCGTTGATGATGTCGATGCAGATGCGCTTTCCTTCCGCTTTCTGATCCTCCGCACCTTCCAGGCGCTTGATGATCTCGTCGGGAATGTGCACGCCCGGCACGTTCGAGCGCATCCATTTCGCGGTTCGCGCGGAAGCCAGCGGCCCTACTCCGCACATGATGAAACACTCCTTGTGCAGCCCCATGTCGCGCACCTGGGCCATGTAGTTCCGGAACATCGGAACGTCGTAGCAATACTGGCTCTGGACGAATTGCGCTCCGGCGGCGATCTTCTTGGCAAGGCGGTGAGGCCGGAAATCATGGGGCGGCGCAAACGGATTGATCGCAGCGCCCAGGAAAACTGTGGGCGGGCTGGTGAGCTTGCGGCCCGAGAGGAACTTGGAATTGTCGCGCATGATCCGGATGGTTTCGAGCAGAGACATACAGTCGAGGTCGAACACCGGCTTTGCGCCGGGCTGATCGCCCGCCTGAACGCCATCGCCGGTCAGGCACAGGATGTTCTGCACGCCCATGGCGGACGCGCCGAGCACATCCCCCTGAATGGCGATGCGATTCTTGTCGCGGCAGGAGATCTGCATGATCGGGGCGTAGCCCATGCGGGTCAGGAGCGCGCAGATGCCCACCGAGGACATGTGGGCGTTGGCGCCTGAGGCGTCGACCGCGTTGATGCCGTCCACCCAGCCATCGAAAATCGCCGCCCGTTCATAGACATCTTGAGGATTGGCGCTGTCGGGCGGGTTGAGTTCGGCAGTCACGGCGAACTCGCCGCGGCGCAGGATGCGTTCGAGGCGACCCAGAGAGGAGTGTCCCGGCAGCGGCTCCAGCAGGGCGCCCGGATCGTGCGGCTGCGAATCTGTCGGGTTCATTGGGCCGCTCCCTGATTTGCCGCCGCTTCGCGTTCGGCCGCGGCCACCGCGGTGACCCGAAGCCAGGACGATGTTTCCCGCAGCGACTGGTCGACCGGCTTCTGCACGGTGAGAATGTTGTCGCGGCCTTCCATCTTCTGTGCGCCCGACCAGGCCTGCACCCAAACGCACGGCATGTCCGGTTCGACCTCGCAGTGGCCGTTGGCGCGCACACCGCCGCAAGGGCCGTTGCGAAGCTGCTTCGGGCAATTCATCGGGCAGGACATGCCGGTCGACGACAGCACGCACTGGCCGCACATGCGGCAATCGAAAAGGAAGCCCTTGACGTGCTTCTCGACGAACTTGACCGGTGCTTCGGCGCGCTCATATCCGAGTGTCCTCCACATCGGGTGGAGCATGAGGAAGGCGTTGGCAAAGCGTGCGTAAAACCATTCCAGCGCCCGGGAATGCCGAACCGCCCAGAGCCGGACCGCGAAGCTGCGCGCCTTGCGGCCGGTCGCGGAGACGCCAGCCGGCTTGTACGCCGTCTTTGTCGCCGCCTTTTTGTTCAGGCTTGCCTGAGTCGTTTTGGTCGGTTGGTCAGCCATGGCTCTCCCTGCCTCCGCCCTTGACGAGGGCGACGAGCCGCTCCTTGTCATAGGCTGCTTCCAGTTCGGCCGCGGCCGTCTCGGCCTCGGCTTCAAGGTCATCGGAAACTTCCACCGGTTCTGCCCTGCGCCAGTCGGCGAGATAGTCATCTGTTTCGGCCGCGCCGGTGCGCATGGCGCACATGTCGATCGCCTCGGTGAAGCGAAGCGACAGTTCACGCTTTGCGGATGCGCGCCCTTTCTTGACGATCACCTGAGCGGGAATGTCACGCCAGTAGACGATGATGCGGTTGGCCATGGAGGTCTCCTTGAAAGTTACAATGCGCATGGTGTTTTCGGGCCGCTTCGCTCACGACGACGCGTTGCGCGTCAAAAGCGACTTGACCTGAATCGGTGGTCGATAGGGAACTGTGGCGGAAGGCGGAACACTACCAGATGCGGCGGGTCAGTCCGGTCCACAGATAGGTCCAGATCGGCGGATGAAAGCGCTGGACAGATGGAAGATCGCTGGCTTTCGGTTCCAGCCGCCCGGCCAGCGCATCCTCGACAGCCCGAATGGCGATGTCACGCGATCCTGCCGCCATGATCAGTGCGTCGGTCAGAAGCGAGTCGCGCGGGTCCGGCTTGAGAAATGCCTGATAGATGATGTCGCCGGTGTCGACGCCGGCATCAACAAGATGAACTGTGGTGCCGTAGTTGGCGTCGTCGCCGGTGGCCCGCGCCCACCAGCCGCCTGCCAGGCCGCGATACTTGGGGTTTATGCCGGAATGGTAGTTGAGAACGGGGCAGGAGATTGCGTCAAGCGTCTTTCTGCTCAGCATCCGGCAACTGGCGAGAAACACCGCATCGGGCGATCTTGCGGCAAGAAGGTCGAGGCAGTCGTCGCCGTTGGCGGATGAGACCCGGGTGACGGGAACACGGCGTGAGGGCGCGGTGCTGATCCCGTATTCAGCTACGATTGCGGCCTCGCGGTTTCGTGCGAAGCGCTTGCCGAAGCGCGAGAACGTCATGGTCAGAAACTGGCCGGCGGTTTGCCACCATCCAATCTTGCGCGCACGGCGCTTAAGAAAAACGGCCTTGGATTCGGGTTGTTCGAGCGCAACCTCGACGCCTTCGAACCGCTCAGCCAGGGCATTGATGATGACCCAGGGGTAGGGGCCACCTGCGGTGATGATCATGATCTTCTTCGGTTCGGCCATGAAAACTCCTCCGGCAAGCGTCTTTCGGGGTGTGCGCCGCAAGGATAGGCGCACACCGGTTAAGAAGCGGCTAGAGCATCTGTCTTGCTCAAGTCAGAAGAGGGTCGCAAGCAGGGCGCCCGTGGCGGTGAGGACAAGGCCTGCGACGGCAATCGAGACCAGGCCGACAATCACTCCGACCGCAAGGCAATTGCCGTCCCGTTCGGTGTGGGCGACGCCCAGAACCGCCACGGCGAAAGCGGGAAGCCAGTTGCCGAAGGGAATCGGCAGGACGCAGATGACAGACAACAGAAGCGCGAAAAGCCCGAACAGCCGCTCGCGCAGGGCTCCGTCAAGCGGCCAATTGCGCGGACGCACCCAGTTTTCGGCGCTGCGCAGCCAGGGAGAAACCCTTGCCACCATGCGCTGGAATGTGGCGCGGTCCAGGGAATAGTCGGCGATCACGCGTGGCAACCATACCTTGGGATAGCCGATCACGACCTGCCAGGCGACAAAGATCATCGGCAAACCGAGCACCATCGTGGCGCCGGGTGGCAGCGGGATCAGGTTGGGCAGCGCAAAGACCAGAAGAAATGCCCCGAAGGAGCGGTCATCCAGCGCCGTGGCGATCTCCCGCATGCTGATTCGGTCCTGCGCGTCGCGCGCGAGGCGTTCGAGTAACTCTGAAAGCTTCTCAGGGTGCTTGGCTGCTTTGCCAACGATGGAGGGAATGTGGGGGGCTCTTGACTGCGAACTCACTTGAATGACCCTGGCTGCGAACGAACCATATATAAGCACGGATTGCTTAAAGATTATGGCACGGGCCGGTATATTTTTTCACGGGTCCAGGCCGGCCGGGCCGGATGGCGTGTCATCAGATTTCCGCAAGGGCCGCGCTGAGATCGCCGTAACCGGTCAGGCGCCGCTCGTAGGGCAGGCCGAGCCGGGAAGCTGCGTCGCGCGCCTTTCGTTCCAGTTCGGGATCGTCGGTCTGGGCGAGATAAAGCGCACGTTCGTAGTGGCCGAAATAGGTGCTGCGCAATTCCGGAAACCGGTCGAGACCCAGGGGTCTGACGAGGAAGGCCTCGAAATGCCGCGCCAGGAAATCGGTGATGAAGAAGGTCGTCATCATCTCGTCGGCTTCGGCCTCGAATTCCGCATTGCCGATATAGAACGAAAAGCAATGGGGGCCTTCGATGCGTTGAACCCCGTGGTCGGCGCACACGCGGTCAAGCGCGCCCCCGGTGCCGCAATCGGCGTAGCCGATGAAGATGTGTTGATAGCCCTCGTGCCGGGCCTTGAGAATGGCGCGCTCAACGGCCGGCGCAATGCGTTCTGGATGGTGGTGATAGTTGGCGTCGATGCACTTGAGATCGACATGGTCATGGCCGAGCTGCGCGTTCACTGCCAGAACCTCGCGTGCGATCATGCCGCACGCGATCACTCGCACCTTTTTGTCCCGGCCGGATGTGCCGGGGACGGTGGCTTGGCCTGTATGACGTTTCATCGCTGCGTCCTTCTGGACGGACGCCGCCGGATCTCCCCGGCGGCGCAAATTGCCGGACTTACGCGCCGGCGGCCAGCTGATTGTGGCGGCGCTTGATCAGTTCCTTGGCTGTTTCGACGGCCACGGCGGCATCGCGGCAATAGGCGTCCGCGCCCACGGCCTTGCCGAACTCTTCATTGAGCGGGGCGCCGCCCACCAGCACGATATAGTCGTCGCGCATGCCCTTCTCCTTCATGGTGTCGATTACGACCTTCATGTAGGGCATCGTGGTTGTCAGAAGCGCGGACATGCCGAGGATGTCGGGCTTTTCGCGCTCGATCGCCTCGATGTAGTTTTCGACCGGATTGTTGATCCCGAGATCGACAACATCGAAGCCGGCGCCTTCCATCATCATGCCGACAAGGTTCTTGCCGATGTCGTGAATGTCGCCCTTGACCGTACCGATGACCATCTTGCCCAGTTTCGGCGCACCGGTTTCGGCGAGCAGCGGCCTCAGGATGAACATGCCGGCCTTCATGGCGTTTGCGCTCATGAGAACTTCGGGCACAAACAGAATTCCGTCACGGAAATCCTCGCCGACGATCCGCATGCCTTCGACCAGCGCCTTGGTCAGGACATCATAAGGCGTCCACCCGCGCTCCAGAAGGATATTGGTGCCTTCCTCGATCTCTTCCTTAAGCCCGTCATACAGATCGTCATGCATCTGTTGGACAAGTTCATCATCGGAAAGCTCGGAAAGGATGATTTCATCGTCAGACATGGGTTTCTTCTCCCTCGTTATCCTGACCGGCTGCCAAGTGTACCAGACCCAGTCTGAATAGCGATATAGGCGTTTGTTTGCAAAAAGTTCCTTGAAAGCGACGCCGGAAACAGAAATTGCGACGGCGGGTTGGGGCGCGATATTCCTTGAGCGCCAAGGCTTGGCGCATAAAGGCAGGTGTGGGGGGTGGTTTCGGATAGCATGACCTCATGGGCGCGATTGGGCGTCAAATCAGATCATGCAGGCTTAAAATGGAAGATCCAGATACGATTTCCCTGACTGAACCGGCCCCTGAGACTCCGGCCGAAGGCGCCTCGGGTCGGCGCGGGCGGGGTGCGGCCGCGCGAAGGGCGCAACGTTCGGGAGGCGGTCCCGGCCAGTCGATGCCGTTCATCACGCGACGGCTCAACACCTACGAAGTCCTCGACGAAGAGGGCTTGAGCCTGATCGAGCGCAATGCCGACAAGGTGCTGGAAGAGGTGGGCATCGAGTTCCGGGACGACGCCGAAGCGCTGCAACTCTGGAAGGACGCGGGCGCGGACGTCAAGGGCGAGCGGGTGCGATTCCCGAAGGGGCTTTGCCGCGAACTTCTCAAGACGGCGCCCGAGGTGTTCACCCAGCATGCCCGCAACCCCGCGCGCTCGGTCCAGATCGGCGGCAACGCGACCGTGTTCGCGCCAGTCTACGGCCCTCCCTTTGTGCGCGATCTCGACGGCGAACGCCGCTATGCAACGATCGAGGATTTCCGCAATTTCGTGAAGCTCGCCTATATGGCGCCTTCGCTGCACCATTCCGGCGGAACGGTTTGCGAACCGGTGGACGTGCCGGTCAACAAGCGCCATTTCGATATGGTCTACAGTCACATCAAATACAGCGACAAGCCGTTCATGGGATCGGTTACGGCGCCCGAGCGCGCCGAAGACACCATCGAGATGTGCAAGATCCTGTTCGGCGCCGATTTCGTCGACCAGAACTGCGTGACCCTCAACCTGATCAACGCAAACTCGCCGATGGTCTTTGACGAGACCATGGTCGGCGCTCTCAAGGTCTATGCGCGCAACAATCAGGCCTGCGTGGTCTCGCCGTTCATCCTGGCCGGCGCCATGAGCCCCGTTACTGTGGCGGGTACGCTGACCCAGATTCTTGCCGAAGTGCTCGCTGGCGCGGCCTTCACTCAACTGATCAGGCCCGGCGCACCGGTACTGTTCGGCACCTTTGCGGCCTCGATATCCATGCAGTCGGGCGCGCCCACTTTTGGTACGCCGGAGCCTTCACTGGTCTCCTATGGCGCTGCGCAACTGGCGCGCAGGTTGAAGATCCCGTTCCGGACCGGCGGGTCGCTCTGCGGCTCCAAGGTGCCAGATGCACAGGCTGCGCACGAGAGCGCATCGACACTCAACATGACGCTTCTGGCGGGCACCAATTTCGCCCTTCATTCGGCAGGCTGGCTCGAAGGCGGGCTGGTCAGCTCCTACGAGAAGTTCATGATCGATGTCGATCAGCTTGGCATGCAGCAACGTTTCGCAGAGGGGGTCGACCTGTCGGAAACCGGCCAGGCGCTCGACGCCATCGCCGAGGTTGGGCCGGGCAGCCATTACCTCGGCTGCGCCCACACTCAGGCCAATTTCCAGCAGGCGTTCTACCGTTCGTCGCTGGCCGACAACAATTCCTATGAACAGTGGCTTGCAGAGGGCGAGAAGCGCGTCGAGGAAAGAGCACGCGCCTTGTGCCGCTCCTGGCTCGACAGCTATGTCGCGCCCGATCTCGATCCGGCGATCGATGAAGCCCTGACGGCGTTCATCGCCCGCCGCAAGGACGAAATGCCCGACGCATTCACCTGAGCAAAGCCCGCTAAAGCCAGGGAGACAGGCGCACGGGACCAGGTGGCGGGCCTCATTCACAAGGAGGTCTGGCGCTCCGCGTTTCGCGACGGGGGGGCGGGGTGAGTGACCCGCATCCCGCTGCCGGTGTTGCCGGCCTTCTCGAACCGAGCGGCCTTGAGGCGCGCGGCTGGCTGAAACCGGAGATTATGGAGGCGCCGGTTCTCGAATGCGGGGAACCGTCCGCTCTGATTTGCCTCGTCGGTCACGGAGGAGGGGCATTCTGGCCGATCTTCGCGCTCTGGCGAGAGCTGCACCCGGACGTTGCGGATCCGCTCGATACGTGGTCAAGGCAAGTCATACGGCCGATTGCGGCCCGCCTCTCGGGTGAAGTGGTGTTTCCCTCCGACAAGCCGTGGCAGCCGTTCCAGAAATGGGCGATGGCCGCCGAGGGTCTCCGTCCGTCGCCGCTGGGACTGCTGATACATCCCAAGTACGGGCTGTGGCACGGCTATCGCGGCGCGATCCTGTTCGGCGCACGGGCGGCAGAGGCGCTGGATTGCATGGATAATGTCACTGGATCAAATGGAAGCTTCGCACAGGCGCGCCATCCTTGCGACAGTTGTGAAGCCCGGCCCTGCCTGAAGGCCTGTCCGGTGGCGGCGTTCACGGCGGATGGGTTTTCTGCCGGCGACTGCCGAGCTTATCTTGAAACGCCTGCGGGAACCGGAGGATGCATGGACCGCGGGTGTCTCGCCCGCGATGCCTGTCCGGTCGGGCGCGCCTATCGGTATGGCGACGCCCAGACCCGGTTTCACATGGCAGCGTTTTCGCAAGGGTAGGTCGCGCGCCGGATCAGGCGGCATCTGCGAACGGGCCGCGCAACGGCGGGAAAGTGTGCTTGCCCTGTTGCGTTCAACCCGATTGGGCTGAGCGCTGTGGGTCAGCTTCTGCGGCCACGGCGCTCGCGCTTGGGGGCCGCATTGTCGGTGGCGACCGTGTTGCGCATCGGACCGATGCGTTCGACTATCTCCTCGACTGTCGGGCGCTTGGCCTTGGTGTGGCCGTCTATCGCCTGGCGCATCGCCGCGAGGTGCTCGCAGGATGTGCCGCAGCAGCCGCCTATGATTTTTGCGCCGCTGTCGATCGCCATGCGAGCGTAGTCGGCCATCAGTGGCGGTGTTCCCGAATAGTGGATCTCGGCGCCGCGAAATTCGGGAATGCCGCAATTGCCCTTGACGATGACCACGGCCTCCGGATCGGTGCCGGTCATGTCGAGCAGCGAGGACAGGATGTCGGAAGCGCCGACCCCGCAATTGGCGCCGACGGCGAATGGTTGTTGCTCCATGTCCCTGGTGACGCCGTGAATGTCGCGCGGATGCAGGCCCATCATGGTCTTGCCGGCGGTGTCGAAAGAGCCGGTATAGGTATAGGGCATTCCGCAGCGCGATGCGGCATCCGCTGCTGCGCGAATCTCGTCGACAGCCGACATGGTTTCGATCCAGATCACATCGACGCCGCCCGCCTTGAGGCCTTCGATTTGTTCGGCGAAAGACTCAACCGCCTCGTCATAGGTCATCGCGCCAAGCGGAACGAGCAGATCGCCGGTGGGTCCGACAGAACCGGCCACGATGATCTTGCGGTCGGCCTTGTCCGCGACAGCCCGTGCGATCCGGGCCGCTTTCCTGTTGAGTTCATGGACCCGGTTTTCGGCCTGGTGCAGCTTGAGCCGGTTGCGGGTTCCGCCGAAGCTGTTGGTCAGGATGATGTCGGAGCCGGCATCGACGAAATCCTGGTGCAGCCTGGTGATCTTTTCCGGGGCCGTTTCGTTCCACAATTCCGGCGCCTCACCGGATTCGAGGCCCATGGCGAACAGGTTGGTTCCGGTTGCGCCGTCGGCGAGAAGCACGCCCTTTTCTGCAAGCAGTTCGGCAAGGGGGTGGGAAGCGGACATGAAGATCTCCTATTGGCTACAGCGCCGCGCATCCAATCGGATGCGCAAAGGTCGCTGTAACGCTTTCAAACGATGCATGTACGTTATCGCTCAATTGAATCCAATTGAGCGCGACATGCATTAGTGATCGTATAAAGATATCTTTATGTCATTGCAACAGGGTTCCGATCCGCGGCCGCAAAAAACCGCGGCCGGTTGGCGCGGCCGCGGAGTGACAGATCGGATTTTAGTGCGCCATGCGAGACGCATGGATGCCGGATAGTCAGGCTGCGTCCGCGTGATCCACCGGCGTCACCATGGCCGCGATGACCTGGTTGATGTCGAGATTGCCGATCGGCTTGCCAGACGAATCAACGACATGGGCCATTGGCTCGCCGCCGTCGGTCATGGTCTTGGCCGCCACTTCGAGGACCGTCTCACGCGAAACCGGCATGCCCTGGGGCTCGGCTGACAACGGGGTCATCACCATTTCGACCGAGATGACCCGGCCGCGATTGACCTCGCGAACGAAGCTCGAAATGTACTCGTCCGCCGGACGCAGCACGATTTCCTGCTTGCTTCCCTGCTGAACCACCTCGCCATCGCGCAGGATGGCGATCCGGTCTCCCAGACGAAGAGCTTCGTCGAGATCGTGGGTGATGAAGACCACTGTCTTGCGGATCTCACGCTGGAGATCGAGCAGCACGGATTGCATGTCCATGCGGATCAGCGGGTCAAGAGCCGAGAACGCCTCGTCCATCAGCAGAATCGGTGCGTCATTCGTCAGTGCGCGGGCGAGACCCACGCGCTGCTGCATACCGCCCGAAAGCTGGTTGGGGTAGTTGTCTTCAAACCCCTCGAGTCCCACCCGCGTGATCCAGCGCCTTGCCTGCTTTTCCTGTTCCTCACGGGGGACGCCTTGAATCTCCAGTCCGTAAACCGAGTTTTCCAGAACCGTTCGGTGCGGCAGCAACGCAAACTTCTGGAACACCATTGCGGTCCGGTGGCGACGAAACTCGCGCAGTTCCAGCTGGTTCATCTTCACCACGTCCTCGTCGCCGACGATCACTTCGCCGGCGGTGGGATCGATCAGGCGGTTGATGTGGCGGATCAGGGTGGATTTGCCGGAGCCGGAAAGCCCCATGACAACCTGAATGCCGCCGCCGGGCATGTCGATGTTGATGTCCTTCAGGCCCAGCACGTGATTGTGCTTGTCGTTGAGTTCGGCCTTGGTCATGCCGGCCTTGACGTCGTCGATGTAGGCGGCGGGATCGGATCCGAAGATCTTGTACAGGTTCTTGATGCTGATGCCGATGCCGGTGTGTTGCTCAGCCATGGACGACCTCCGTGTGGCGCTGAAGGCGCTTGCCGTAGGCTTGGCTGGCGCGGTCGAAAATGATGGCGACACCGACAATGGCGAGGCCGTTGAGGACACCCAGGGTAAAGTACTGGTTGTTGATCGCCCTTAGCACCTGCTGACCGAGACCCTGAACGCCGACCATGGAAGCGACGACGACCATGGCGAGCGCCATCATGATGGTCTGGTTGATGCCGGCCATGATGGTGGGCAGCGCAAGGGGCATCTGCACGTTCTTGAGCCGTTGCCAGTTTGAAGATCCGAACGCGTCGGCAGCCTCAAGCACATCCTTGTCGACCAGTCGGATGCCGAGATTGGTCAAGCGGATGATGGGCGGAATAGCGTAGATAATGACCGCGATAAGGCCAGGCACCTTGCCGATGCCGAAAAGCATGATGACCGGAATCAGGTAAACAAAGCTCGGCATCGTCTGCATGATGTCGAGAATCGGGTTGAAGAGGGTCTGAATGCGGTTCGAGCGTGACATGCCGATCCCGATCGGGATACCGAAGATGATCGCAAGGACAGTCGCGACGAACGTCATCGCGATGGTCTTCATCGTATCTTCCCACATGCCGAAAAGGCCGATGGCCACCAACACGATCATCGATCCCGCGGTGATCTTCCAGGACCGGCTGGCGAGCCAGACGAGAACGGCGACGATGAGCAATATCAACGGCCATGGCGTCTCGGTCATGAAGTCTTCGGAGTTGATCAGAAACCATTTGACCGGCTCGAACAGCAGTTCGATCGACTCGCCGTAGGCACGTGTAAATTCGCGAAATGCGCCATCCACCGTCAGACGGATGTTGCGCAAGGTACTTGTTCCCAGATCGGGAAACTCTGTCAGCCATTCCATTGGCCTATCCCCTGTCATGTCTTTTCGTTGGGTGCTTGCTTGAATGATTCCGGGTCGCGCCGAACGCGAAAACCTGCACCGGATAGAAGAAGGGGCGGTTTGGAACCGCCCCTTCCTTCACAATCTGATCAAAGGGCTTCCTTGACCTTTGCAGCCACTTCATCCGAGACCCATTCGCCCCAGATCTCCTCGTGGTTCTCGAGGAAGTAGTAGGCGGTGTCCTCACCGGTTGCCTGGTTCGCGTCCTTCCAGGCGAGCAGCGCGTTCACGGTCTCGTTCTTCCACGAACGGCCCTCGAGGTAATCGAGCGCCGGACCCGCGCGTTCGGCGAAGGATGCGGTCACCACGGTGTAGACTTCCGATTTCGGCCAGGCGTTCTTCTGCGGGTCGGCGCATTCCGCGTCGACGATGCAGTTGTCCCAGGCTGCCTTGTCGTGCTCCGCGTTGAAGCCGAGAAGCGTCATCGGATAGTTGCCCAGGATTGCCGTCGGAGCCCAGTAGTAGCCGAGCCAGCCTTCTTCCTTGTTGTAGGCATTGGCGATCGCGCCATCGAGGCCCGCCGCCGAACCGGTGTCTACCAGCACAAAGCCCTTTTCTTCGGCATCGTGAGCCTTGAAGAAGTTGGCGGTCGAGATCTGGCAGTTCCAGCCCGACGGGCAGTTGTAAACGGCGCCCTTGGAGGCGTCTTCCGGAGCCGGGAACAGATCGGGGCGCTCAAGAGCGTCATCGATCGTCTTGATGTCCGGGTTTGCGTCGGCGATGTATTTGGGGATCCACCAGCCTTCAACGCCGCCGTCCGAAAGCGACTCGGCTGCGTAGACCAGGCGGCCTTCGTCGACAGCGGCGTCGAGCGGTTCGCGCACGGCGTTGATCCAGGCTTCAGGCGCAACGTCCGGCTCGCCCTTTTCCATCATCGACGTCAGTGTCGGCATGGTGTCGCCAGGGACGAGTTCAACGTCACAGCCGTAACCCTGCGAAAGGATGATGTTGTCGATATTGGCCAGCACTTCGGCCGAGGCCCAGTTCATGTTGGCCACTGTGACACGACCGCATTCGCTGCTGTGCGATGCGGCTTGTGCTGCGCCTGCAAAGCCCATCAGGCCGGCGGCGAGAACGGTGGAAGCGAGAAGCTTCTTCATATGTAAGACCTCCCAGTCTCATCTTGCAGTGGTTGTTCCGATGTTCGGGCGGTCCGGTCACTGCTTCTACCGGACAACCGTGGAATTGAAGGCATGTCGCCTCGAGTCGATTAAAGACAATTTCCTGCGCCATGGACGACGCATTCGCGACATCAAACGGATCTCAGGCGTCGCGCGGAACTCTGTCGCACTGCTGCCCAGCATCCGAAATGCCTGCCGACAGCGTAAGGATATGGCGCAATAAATCAACTGCGGTGGCCAGAAAACGGCAATGATGGTGCGATGCGGCATCGCTGCCGTAACGGAAGCCTGGGTGCGATCGCGGGCAGGCCTGCCGCGCCAATAATTTTTCAGATTCATGATTGCTTAGGGTTTCACTAACCCTCCGGTAAGGATGTCCGGGTTACACCTTCACTCGCGGCGGGGGACAACCGCCGAACATCCCGGCCAAGGTATTGCGTACCGGGATGGAGCGAACCTCGCGCGTAACTGCGAGGCCGCCAAGCGTATTTTTGGCAGGCCGTCCGGATCAGTAATGTCCGGACGGCCTTCGCATTTGGGCGCTGGCGAAAGCCTCCGTTGCCCGGTCCGGGTGGCTTTGGCTGCAAGCCGGAATGACGCCTGCACGGTTGGCTTGCAATCAAAACGAAAGGGCCGAGCGGTTTGCCGCCCGGCCCTGGTATTCTTCCGTTCCCGCCATTCGGACAAACGGCGGGATCCGGGTCCCGTTCAGCCTGCCGACGAGGTCCGGATGAACCTGCTGAGGCCGCGAGGTTTGCGCCTGGAAGCCGCCTTCTCCGACGGAAGCACGTTGTTCCATGCGATTTGCACGGTGTCAGCAGAATTGAATACGTAAAGCATCGCGATGTCCTTCCGTTTTTGTGGTTTCCAAATGAACGGCGCTTGCCATCCTTGGTGTGCTCTATGCGCATCCCTCTTTGTGCGATGCTTCGAACACGCCGCGGCGTGTCGTATTTCAAATGCTCGAACAGATTTTGCGCGACCTTTTGAATTCGTGATTAAGCGGCGGTTAACAAAGGGCCTTTTTGACCCTTTTGCGGCCCCTCGGGGGGTGCTATCGAGCATGGCATGACAAGGGCATTGATGTTTCAGGGAACCGGCTCGGATGTCGGCAAAACCGTGCTGGTCGCGGGCTTCTGCCGGCTCGCGGCAAATCATGGCCTGAAAGTCAGGCCCTTCAAGCCGCAGAACATGTCCAACAATGCAGCGGTCGCCGATGACGGCGGCGAGATAGGCCGTGCGCAATGGCTTCAGGCCATGGCATGCCGGACACCGGCGAGCGTGCACATGAACCCGGTATTGCTCAAACCGCAGTCGGAGACCGGCTCTCAGGTGGTGGTACAGGGTCGCGTGAGAGGCCATGCGCGTGGTCGTGACTATCAGGCGCTGAAGCCGGAACTGATGGCTGCCGTGCTTGACAGTTTCGCGCGGATCTCCGAGGACGCGGACCTGGTGCTGGTCGAAGGTGCGGGGTCGCCCGCTGAAATCAATCTCAGGCAAGGCGACATCGCCAACATGGGATTTGCGACACGGGCAAGGGTGCCGGTGGTGCTGGTCGGCGACATCGACCGGGGCGGGGTGATCGCGTCCATTGCGGGCACGCACACCATTCTTCCCGAGGAAGACCGCGCGATGATCTCGGGGTATCTGATCAACAAGTTCCGCGGCGATGTCAGTCTGTTTGACGACGGCATTTTGGCCATCAAGGGTTTCACCGGCTGGCCATGTCTCGGGGTCGTGCCCTGGCTCAAATCCGCCGCACGATTGCCGGCGGAGGATTCGGTGGCGCTTGAACGGCTGGTGCGGGGCAAGGCCGGGGCGCTCAAGGTCGCGGTGCCGGTCCTGTCGCGGATCGCCAATTTCGATGATTTCGACCCGCTCAAGTCCGAACCCGATGTGGAGCTGGTTTTTGTCAGGTCGGGTGAGCGGCTTCCCGACGATGCGGGGCTTGTGATCCTTCCGGGTTCGAAATCCACCATCTCCGACCTTGACGATTTACGCGCTCAGGGGTGGGACAGGGACCTCGACGCGCACCGCCGGCGCGGCGGTCGGATCATCGGGATCTGCGGCGGCTATCAGATGCTGGGCCGCACGGTCAGCGATCCAGAGGGCATCGAGGGCGGTGAACGGGTTGCTGCGGGGCTTGGCCTGCTGGACATTGAAACCGTGATGGCGCCCGAAAAGACGGTTCGCAAAATTGTCGCGCGCTCGGCCCCGGACGATCTGCCGCTGGAGGGCTACGAAATCCATCTCGGGGTCACCGCCGGCCCCGATTGCGCGCGACCCGTGACGGTTCTTGACGGCAGGCCCGACGGGGCCACTTCCGCCGACGGGCGGGTATTCGGCACCTATCTCCATGGCCTTTTTGGATCCGACGCCTATCGCACCCGGCTTCTCAAGAGTTTCGGTCTGACCGGGGGATCCCTCAATTACAGGGCTGATGTGGATGCAGCTCTCGACGACATCGCCATCGAACTCGACCGGTTGGTGGGCTTCGAACGCCTGCTGGAGGCCAGTGGCCCAAGCGCCCGATAGGACGCGGCGATACGTGGTCGCAGTCGGGCTGTCTCAAGGCGCAATCACGATTGACACATTGGCGGCCCAAGCCTATCACTTGGGTTCCGAATGGTTCCAGAAAGACAGGCGGTCTTTCAGGATCAAAAGGGAATGCGACGGGATGGACCCAAGCCGGGCGTCCTTATCGCAGCCGACCCCGCGACTGTAGAGCGGCTAGGCGAATGTCACCGGCGCGGGAGGCCAGGGTGACGGGGAAACAACGGTGTTTTTCCGAAATCTGAACTTTCCAGCCGGAAAAAGCCACTGGCGTGGCGGCATGATCAACCGGCGCGGACGCCTCTTTGTCTACGAATCGTCCCGTTTTCATGACCGCTCCATACGTCGGGAAGGCCGGCATTCGCCGATGTGCGAAGATGCCTTCGCATGAAACCCGCGAGCCAGGAGACCTGCCATTCGCACCGGTTGAGAGCCGGACCTTTGGAAGAGGTGTTCTTCCGGAGCCATTCACGGAGGTTGTCATGGCTGCCAAGACTGAAACGCTTTCCCTCACGGACCGCATCGGCGCACGTGCCGTGGCGGGCCTGATGGCGCTGGTTGTCGGGTCCATCCTGGTGTTCGGAGTGGGCCTTGCCAACTCGCAGACGCTGCACGATGCGGCGCATGACACCCGGCATTCCTACGGCTTTCCCTGCCACTAGGGGATTGAGCTCATGATTGTCAGGTTGCTCCTGGCGGCTCTTGCCGCCGGGCTCATTGCCGGTTTGGCGATGACGCCCGCCCAGTATGTGAAAACCATTCCCCTGATCATGCAGGCGGAAAGCCACGAGGGCGGCGGCCATGATCATGGCGCTGCTGCGAGCGGTTCCGAAGAGGCCGGTCACGAACACGGCGCCCATGACCACGGAGACGAGTCCATGCTCGGCCTTGGCCGGCTTGGCGACACCATTCTTGCGAACCTCGTCGCTGGAGCCGGTTTTGCACTGATGCTTGCCGCTGTCGCGCTTCTGACCGGCATCGAATTTCCGGCCGGTCGCGACGGCTTGATGCGCGGGCTGCTGCTCGGCGCCGGGGCCTGGTTCTGTGTTCAGCTTGCGCCGTCCTTCAGCCTGCCACCGGCGGTGCCGGGCTTTCCCTATGCCGATCTTCAGGCACGGCAAAACTGGTGGATGATCACGGTTGTGGTTTCAGGCGCGGGACTGTGGCTGATCTCCTTGCGGCCGGAAATGCTGCTCAAGGCGCTCGGCGTGGTTCTGATCGTCATGCCGCATCTGTGGGGAGCGCCGGTTCCCGAGGATATCTTCAGCGCTGTTCCGGCCTATGTCGCTTCGGCCTATGCGGCCGCTTCGCTCGCAACGACGCTGTTCTTCTGGCTGCTGTTAGGCGGGTTGCTCGGCCTGTTCATGTCGCGTGTGCCACAAGGTTCGGAGGCGTGAGCAGCCGGTTGAGAAAAGTCACCCTGGTTCTTGGCGGCGCGCGATCGGGCAAGTCCGCCTTCGCGGAGGACCTCGTCGAGCGCGCCTCTGCCTCAAGGCTTTATCTGGCGACCGGCCAGGCCTGGGACGAGGAAATGCGCACACGCATATCGGCCCATAAAGACCGGCGCGGAAAGGGATGGGAAACCGTCGAGGCTCCGCTCGAACTGACCGCGACGCTTGTCTCAGGCGCGCGGCCCGACCGACCGGTCCTGGTCGATTGCCTGAGCCTCTGGGTCACAAACCTGATGCTCGGCGAACACGACATCGAAGCGGCCTTCGGCGAACTTGCCCAAGCGCTTCCGGACCTTGAGGGCCCGGTGGTGTTCGTCTCCAATGAAGTCGGTCTCGGCATCGTGCCGGACAACGCCATGGCGCGCGCGTTCCGCGACCATGCCGGTCGCCTCCACCAGCAAATCGCAAGGCTTGCCGACGAAGTCCATTTCGTCGCGGCGGGCCTGCCGCTCAAGATGAAGGGTTAAAACCATGACAGGTTCGAAAATTCCGGCAACGGTGATCACCGGCTTTCTCGGCGCGGGCAAGACCACGCTGATCCGCCACATGCTCGCCAACGCCAGGGGCAAGCGGATTGCGTTGATCATCAACGAATTCGGCGACCTGGGCGTCGACGGCGATGTGCTCAAGGGCTGCGGAGACGACGTCTGCTCGGAAGACGACATCGTCGAACTCAACAATGGCTGCATCTGCTGCACCGTGGCCGACGATTTCATACCGACGATGGAACAGTTGCTGTCGCGCAAGAACCGTCCCGATCATATCGTTATCGAGACCTCGGGTCTGGCGCTGCCGCAACCGCTTGTCGCGGCCTTCAACTGGCCGGGCATCAAGACCGAGGTGACCGTGGACGGTGTCGTTACGGTGGTCGACAGTGCTGCCGTGGCCGCCGGGCGCTTTGCCCATGATCACGACAAACTCGACGCCCAACGTCTGGCGGATGAGGGGCTAGATCACGAGAGCCCGCTGGAAGAACTGTTCGAGGATCAGTTGACGGCAGCCGACCTCATCGTCCTCAACAAGACCGATCTTGTCGATGGGGATGCGGTCAGTGGCGTGCGTGCCGGCATATCGGGTCATCTTGCGCGCAAGCCGGTGTTTGTGGAAGCCCGGAACGGCGAGGTTGCGCCGGAAGTGCTTCTAGGCCTGGGGATCGGGACAGAGGATGATATAGCCAATCGCAGATCGCACCATGAAATCCACCATGAAGACGGCCATGAGCATGACCACGACGAGTTCGAGAGCTTCGTGGTCACACTCGGACCGATCAGCGATCCGGCCGGCTTCATCGAAGGGCTGAAGCCGCTCATCGTTTCGCATGACATTCTGAGACTCAAGGGGTTTGCCGACGTGGCCGGCAAACCGATGCGACACGTTATCCAGGCAGTGGGTAGCCGTATCGACACCCATTTCGACCGGCCGTGGAGCGCAGGCGAACAACGTGAGACGCGTCTGGTTGTCATCGGACTTCACGATATCGACGAAGCCGCAATTCGCAAAAGCCTGGCCGAACTGGCCGGCTGAGACCGATAGGGAGGCCTTGCCTCGATGCATCTCCTGGTCGCCCAGAAAGGGACTCTGAGCGAAGGCGACGAAGCCGTCGACCTGGGGCAGTCGCCCGGCGATATCCTGTTTCTGAGCGCTGCCGACACCGAACTCGCGGCAATCGCGGCTGCACGGCAATCAACGGGGCAGATGTCCTGGCGGCTTGCCAGCCTGAGCGATCTCAAGCATCCGATGTCGGTGGATACCTTTATCGCACGCATGGCCCCGAAAGCGAAGCTCGTGGTGGTGCGCGCGCTCGGCGGGGCAAGCTACTTCTCCTATGCCCTGGACAGCCTGCGCGCGGCGGCATCCGCGCACGGGTTCAAGCTTGCGGCCCTGCCGGGAGACGACAAGCCGGACCCGGGGCTCTTGCCGTACTCGACGGTCGCGGCTGCGGACCTCGAAGGTCTCTGGTCCTATCTGTGCGAGGGGGGCGGCGCGAATGCGCAGGCGTTCATCGACTGCTGTGAAGCGCTTGTGACCGGTGCGGAGCGGCCAGGCCCCGCCATTCCGTTGTTGAAGGCCGGGCTCTGGCATCCCGAGAGAAGCAATCCGTCGCTTGGCGAATTGAGGCGGGACTGGATCGCCGAGGCGCCGGTGGCGGCCATCTGCTTTTACCGGGCTCTGGTGCAAAGCGGGCAGACCGCTCCGGTCAAGGCTTTGTGTGCGGCGCTTGCCGGACAGGGCGTAAATGCGATGCCGATTTTCGTTTCAAGCCTGAAGGACCCGGTTTCGGTCGGCACGGTCGAGGCCGTGTTCGCAGATGTGCAGCCCGATATTGTGATCAATGCCACCGGTTTTGCGGTATCTTCGCCCGGGGGCGAGACAAGGGGCACCGTGCTCGAAGCCACCGGCGCGCCGGTGTTGCAGGCCGTGTTTGCCAGTGGTGGCCGTGAGGCCTGGGCCGCATCGCAACAAGGCCTGTCGTCGCGCGATCTCGCCATGCACGTGGCGTTGCCCGAGGTCGACGGGCGGGTGCTTGCGCGGGCCGTTTCGTTCAAGACGGCGGCGCTCTATGACGAACTGGTCGAGACCAATATCGTGGCGCACCAACCCGAAGCGGACCGGGTTGGCTTTGTTGCGGAACTGGCGGCGCGCTGGGCTCGGCTGCGACGGACCGCGCCGGCGGCGCGGCGTGTGGCGCTGGTTCTCGCCAACTACCCCAACCGCGATGGACGCATCGCCAATGGCGTGGGGCTTGATACGCCTGCGGGTACCATGGAAGTGCTGCGGGCAATGGCTGCTTCAGGGTACCGGACCGGAGAACTGCCCGCCGATGGTGACGAACTGGTGACCGCGCTCAAGGCCGGGCCGACCAACGATCTCAACAGGCGCCGGACGGGCGGTGTCGAACTTCCGGTCGAGCGCTACCTGAGTTTCTTCAACGGACTTGCCTCCGAGATCAGGGACGCTGTTCTCGAGCGCTGGGGCCCGCCGGAAGACGATCCGTTTTTCCGGGACGGCGTGTTTCGCCTTGCGTTGCTGCGTTACGGAAATGCGGTGGTCGGCATCCAGCCCGCCCGCGGTTACAACATCGATCCGAAAGCGAGCTATCATTCTCCGGATCTGGTGCCGCCGCACGGGTATTTCGCATTCTATGCCTGGCTCAGGGAAGAGTTTGGCGCCCATGCGGTCATCCACATGGGCAAGCATGGCAATCTCGAATGGCTGCCGGGCAAGGCGCTGGCGCTGTCGAGTGCCTGCTATCCCGAAGCGGTTCTCGGGCCTGTGCCGCACATCTATCCGTTCATCGTCAATGATCCGGGCGAGGGAACACAGGCCAAGCGGCGCACGAGCGCTGTGATCATCGATCACCTGACGCCGCCGCTGACACGTGCGGAGAGTTACGGGCCGCTCAAGGATCTTGAAGCGCTGGTTGACGAATACTACCAGGCAGCCGGCCACGATCCGCGCCGGCTGAAACTCCTCAAGGGGCAGATCCTCGATCTGGTTCGCGATATCGGCCTCAACGAAGATGCGGGCATCGCCGCCGGCGACGATGACGACCTGGCACTCGAAAAGCTCGATGCCTGGCTGTGTGATCTCAAGGAAATGCAGATCCGCGATGGCTTGCACATTTTCGGCAAGTCTCCCGAGGGCGGGCTGCTTATCGATCTCGTGGTGGCGTTGTCGCGTATCAAGCGCGGCGAAGGCCCGGGCGATGACAGCCTGCACCGGGCGATCGCGCGGGACGCGCTGAAACACCCCTCCCCAACCCCTCCCCACAAGGGGGAGGGGCTACCTGGCCGCACCATCGCAGCAGGAGAGCGGAGCATTCCGTTGTCGATAGTTGGTTCGGCGGGCGCAACAGTCGCTGAGCCGAGCCCCTCCCCCCTGTGGGGAGGGGTTGGGGAGGGGTCTTCTCCAATTGCCGTGTTCGATCCGCTGGATTGTGCCATGGCTGAGCCCTGGACCGGGCCACAACCTGATCTCCTGCAAGCGGTCTCCACGGACCCTTGGCGCAGCAATGGCGATACGGTGGAGAGGATCGAACTCTTGGCCATCGAGCTTGTCTCCGGGCGGATGCCGGTTCCGGACGGCTGGACTGAGACGCGGGCGGTGGTGGATGAGATCGAAGCCCGGATCAAGCCGTCGGTCAAAGCCTGCGGCGCGGCAGAAATCGAAGGTCTGCTTGCCGGGTTGGATGGACGATTCGTTGCGCCGGGCCCCTCGGGCGCTCCGACGCGGGGGCGGCCGGACGTTCTGCCCACGGGGCGGAACTTCTATTCGGTCGACAGCCGTGCAGTGCCGACGCCGGCGGCCTGGCATCTGGGGAGCAAATCGGCAGAGATGCTGGTCACCCGCCACGTCCAGGACCATGGCGAATGGCCTACCTCGATGGCGCTTACCGCCTGGGGGACATCCAACATGCGCACCGGAGGCGATGACATTGCCCAGGCCATGGCGCTGATCGGCGCCAAGCCGGTCTGGGATCCGGCCTCGCACCGGGTTACGGGTTACAAAATCATTCCGATGGCGATGATGAAGCGCCCGCGCGTCGATGTGACCTTGCGCATTTCCGGGTTCTTCCGCGACGCATTTCCGGACCAGATCGCCCTTTTCGACCGGGCGGTACGCGCGGTTTCGGGGCTTGAGGAAGATGAGGCCGACAATCCGATTGCCTCGCGCGCCCGCTCCGAACATCGTCGGCTGGTTGAAAACGGTGTCGAAGAGGCGGAGGCGCGTCGGCGCGCCTCGTTCCGGGTGTTCGGCTCCAAGCCCGGGGCCTATGGCGCGGGCTTGCAAGCGCTGATCGACGAGGGCGGATGGACCGACCGGGGCGATCTTGCCGAGGCGTTCGTCGTCTGGGGAGGCTACGCCTATGGCGCCGGCGAGGAAGGGGAGGCGGCACACAAGCTGTTCGAGCAGCGCCTTTCGACGGTCGAAGCCGTGGTGCAGAACCAGGACAACCGTGAACACGATCTCCTCGATTCGGATGACTACTACCAGTTTGAAGGCGGAATGACGGCGGCCGTCGAGGCCGCGCGGGGCAATCGACCGGCGATCTACCACAACGATCATTCCCGACCGGAACGTCCGGTAATCCGTTCTTTGGAGGAAGAGATTGCCCGCGTGGTGCGTGGCCGTGCCGTCAATCCGAAATGGATCGAGGGTGTGAAGCGGCACGGCTACAAAGGGGCGTTCGAGATGGCGGCGACAGTCGACTATCTGTTCGCATTCGCGGCGACCACGGGTGCGGTTCGCAATGCGCATTTCGAGGCGGTCTACCGGGCCTATCTCGTTGATGAGGAAACACGGTCCTTCTTGAGAGAGAAGAACCCGGACGCGCTGAGGGAAATGGCCGAGAAATTCGAAGAGGCGATAGATCGCGGGCTGTGGACCCCGAAGTCGAATTCCGCCAAGTTCGCACTTGCGGAGATTTCGGCGCGGCAGACCGTTTGAATGGAAGGCGAGGCAAGCCCAGTGACAATCGAGATCACTGTCAGTCATGACGAGGACGGCGATTATGAGGACGTGGTCGAAGGCATTGTCGACGGTGCCGCGGCGAAGCTCGGCGTACCGTTCGATCCGAAGCGTCTTTACCTCAGGGCGCTCGATGCCGACGGACACCTGGTCGGCGGACTGACTGCGCACACTGTCCAGGGTTGGTTGTTCGTCAAGCTTCTGGGCGTGAAGGAGGGGCAGCGGGGGACCGGAACGGGACGGAAACTCTTGGCCCGGGCCGAAGCATTCGCCCGGAGCGAAGGCATGGTCGGCGTCTATCTCGACACTTTCGAATTTCAGGCGCCACGGTTTTATGAGAGTCTGGGCTATTCCGAATTTGGCCGTCTGCCGGCCGCCGGCGGCAAGCCGCAGCGGATCTGGCTCGCCAGAATCCTGGATGCAAAGGAAGAGGCCTGAGAGGGCAAGCAAAGCGGGCCGGACCGGCCGCACCGACAAGAGACAGGATGGGAGAGGCAATGAGCGAACGCGAGAAGATCACCGATGGCATGAGCGAGGAAGAACTCAACGCCCGCCATGCGGAAAAGATGGCCAAGAAAAAAGCCGCACGCGAAAAGATCATGGCCACCAAGACCGGCGAAAAGGGGCTGGTGATCGTTCATACCGGCAAGGGCAAGGGAAAATCCTCGGCGGCATTCGGAATGATCTTCCGTCACATCGCCCATGGCAAGCCGAGCGCCGTGGTGCAGTTCATCAAGGGGGCCATGTCGACCGGCGAGCGCGACCTTATAATGGAGCGTTTTTCCGATCTTTGCCAGTTCTACACCATGGGCGAAGGATTCACCTGGGACACCCAGGACAAGGCGCGCGACGTTGAGATGGCGCAGGCGGCCTGGGAGAAAGCCAAGGATATGATCCGCGATGAACGCAATTCGATGGTGCTTCTCGACGAGATCAACATCGCCATCCGCTACGATTATCTCGACGTCAACGATGTGATTGCATTTCTGGAAGGCGAAAAACCGCCGATGACCCACGTCGTTCTGACGGGCCGCAACGCCAAGGAAGAACTGATCGAATATGCCGACCTCGTGACCGAGATGGAGATGGTCAAGCACCCGTTCCGCTCGGGCGTGAAGGCGCAGATCGGCGTCGAGTTCTAGCTGTCCAACAGCAGTTTCACAGCCAGTGCGACGCAAGTGAACACCAGCAGGGGCTTGATGATCCTGGCGCCGTTCCGCATGGCCAGCCGGGATCCGACCTGTGCGCCGGCGAATTGGGCGGCGCCCATGATCAGGCCGATCTTCCAGGAAATCACGCCGACAAAGGCGAAGATGACGAAGGCGCCGAGGTTTGAAGCGAAATTGAGAAGCTTGGTATGTGCAGTCGCCTTGAGCAGGCCGTAGCCGGCAAGAGCCACGAAGGCGAGCATGAAAAAGGAACCCGCTCCGGGCCCGAAAACGCCATCATAAAAACCGATCAGCGGCACGATCAGCAGCCCGAAGAGGAAGGGTGAAAGCCGGCGGGCCCGGTCGATGTCGTCCATGTTCGGCTTGAAGGCAAAATAGAGCGCGACCGCGATCAGCAACAAGGGGAGGAATGCCCGGAACAGCTCGCCTGGAATGACTGTGGCGAGCAGGGCCCCGAGGGCTGCGCCGGATGCGGAAAGCATTGCCCAGGGCAGTTGCTCCTTGAGGTCGACATGTCCCTTTCGGGCATAGGCCACAGTGGCGGAGGCCGAGCCGAAAAGGCCCTGAAGCTTGTTGGTTCCGAGCGCCTCGACAGGTGTGAAACCCGCCAGCAACAGCGCAGGCACGGCGATCAGCCCGCCGCCGCCGGCGATGGAATCGACAAAACCTGCGAGGAACGCTGCTGTGACCAGCAGCAGGGCAAGCGTCAATGACAGGTCTTCCATGGACGGGCTTTCACATAGGGTTGAACCGGGCCAGGGCAGGATCGGTACGAGGCGTGCAGTATGAACCGGGGCTATTGCATGTTCTGTTTTGCTGGACAATTGAATTGCTGGGTTTAACTTTTTCCTAAAGTAGAATCATGCTGCACTTGGGGATGCACAATGAGCATGACCTTTCGGAACTATTTCGATCAGCTTTTGTCAGGCGAAGTTCGCTGGACCGGTGCAATCGCAGAAATTTCCGACGAGCCAGTGGCGCTTGCCGAGGTGTTGCTCCTGTTCAGGATTGTGCTTGCCGACGGCGTGGTTCATCCCTCGCAACTGTCCGCCTTCGAGCGGGTGTGCCAACGCCAGTTCGGCGTCAAGGCGGATCAGATGGACCAGCTTCACGCGCTGCTCGATTCGCGACAGGGTCAGCTTTCGGAGCCGGAGGCTTTCGCGCTGATCCGTTCACTTGACACCGCCGAGCGAAGGGTTCTTCTAGGCAACATGGTCCGGATCGCGAACGCGAACGCCGAACTGGATGCGAGTGAGGAAAAGCTGCTTCTCAGAATGGCGGATTTGCTGGGGCTCGATCCGGCGGATTTCGATATTCAAGCAGAAAAGGAAGATGCCATGACGGATGGCGCCGAGAAAACACCCTCACTGACCGGATGGGTCCGCGATCTGCTTGGACGGCATTCTTCGATAAATCAGGTCGCCCACGATCCGGCATTGACCGCAGAGTTGCTTTTGCTGGTGCGCATGTCGTTCGCCGACAAGAGTGTCAACCCGGCCGAGGCCGATGCATTCGCGGCCATCTGTACGAAGATGCTTGGTCTGGATGCCGATGAACTGGGCAAGATCCTGCAATACATCAATGATTTCGGCTACGAGACGACCAATCAGCAGGCGGCCGGGATGCTGGCTGGATTGAGCGAGGTCCGCAAGCGCGAGATTCTCGACCATCTCGCAATCGTCGCCAAGGCCGATGGTGCCATCGACGAGCGCGAACGCCGTTTGCTCGAGGCAACGGCACAGCGGCTCGGTTTCTCGCTTTAAGGCAAGGGCGAACCGGACAGGACGTTCGGAAGTCGCGCCGTTTAAAGTGTTCATAGCATCCTTGATGGAAGGCTGCTTGCCCGGATTGCCGCAGATCGGCGTGGACGTGGCGCAATCCGGGTTTGACCTGGAAAAGCTGAACACCTATGACGTGGGCAATGTGCGACGGCGCCTGATGACAGGCTGTGAGAAATTCCGGTGCGGCTGACTTAACCCAAGGGCCAAACCCGGAGCTGTCCGGTTCGGTAGATGCGGCGTGGCCTTGCAGGCGCAACGCATCCATCCGGCGTATCGTGCTGTTCTTGTCACGTTGTCCGGAGGTCCGTCATGCCGAAGTCCGCTTTCCTTTCCACAGTGTTTGCCGTTGCCATGCCGACCGTGGCTCTGGCCCATGGCGGGCATGTGGGTGAACTGGCCGGCCATTCGCACTGGGTGGGATGGGCAGCGGTCGCTGCGGCCGCCGCACTTGCCGCATGGGCGGCGAAGCGTGGAAGCAAGGCCGACTCCGATTCCGAGGAGGACACCGCCGCCGACGATGGCGAGCAGAACCCCGAACCGGCGGAGGCTTGATCCATGAGCAATTCAGGCTTTCCGGAAAACACCGGCATCATGGTCTGCGGTCATGGCAGCCGAAACCAGAATGCGGCCCGAGAATTCGCCACCGTCGCAGAGGGGCTGAAGGCACGATATCCCGATGTGCCCGTGGAATACGGCTATCTGGAGTTTTGCAATCCGGTGATTTCGGAAGGGCTAGACCGGCTGCGCGAGAAGGGGGTTACCCGGGTTCTCGCCGTGCCGGGCATGCTGTTTGCCGCAGGCCATGCCAAGAACGACATTCCCTCGGTGCTCAATACCTATCAGGCCCAGAGCCCCGGCATGGTGATCAATTACGGCCGGGAACTGGGCATCGATCTGAAAATGATCCGGGCTGCCGGCGCGCGGATTCAGGAGGCGGTGGATGCCGCCAATCGCGAGCACGGCGAGATCGATCTGCACGACACCATGCTGATGGTGGTCGGACGCGGGTCTTCCGACCCGGACGCGAATTCGAATGTTTCCAAGGTCATGCGCATGCTCTGGGAAGGCTTCGGTTTCGGCTGGGCCGAGACCTGCTATTCAGGCGTCACGTTTCCGCTGGTCGGCCCGGGGCTCACCCATGCCGCGAAGCTCGGCTACAAGCGCGTGATCGTGTTTCCCTACTTCCTGTTCACAGGCGTTCTGGTGAAACGGATCTATTCGCAGACCGACGAGGTCGCGGCCAGCCATCCCGACATCCAGTTCATCAAGGCCCCCTATCTCAACGACCATGCGCTCGTGCTCGATACGTTCCAGGACCGTGTGCAGGAGATCCTCGACGGCCAGGCGCTGATGAATTGCCAGATGTGCAAGTACCGCGAGCAGGTGCTGGGCTTCGAAGCGGAGGTCGGCCTGCCGCAGGAGAGCCATCATCACCACGTCGAGGGTATCGGCGGCGGGCTTGAGAACTGTCCGTGCAACGGCGATTGCGATGCATCGTGCCGGGATGAGGACTTCTGCAGAAAGCACGGCCTTCCCTTCACGCCGGTGCACAGCCATGCAAACCCCGGACCGCTGGAACCGGTGCATGAGCACGGTCACGATCATCATCACCATCATGAACATGGCGATGGTCACCATCATCACCACGGCCACGACCACGATCATGGGCACAGTCATGGCCACGGCCATGGGCATGATCACCACCACCACCATCATCCCTATCCTCATGCCGATCATCCGCACGGACCGCGTTCGATGGAAAAGAACAAGGGCTGAGTGCGGTGAGCATCACCGCCCAGATCAAGGATCCGGCCGAGATCTACCGACGCTCGTTTGCGATCATCCGGGCGGAGGCGGATCTTGCACGCTTCGATGGGCGCGCGGAGGCGGTCGTTGTCCGGATGATCCATGCCTGCGGCATGGTGGATCTTGCGGAAGACGTTCTCGTATCTCCGGGGTTTGCCGTCGCGGCGCAGGCGGCGCTTGTCAGCGGTGCGCCGGTGATCTGCGACGTCGAAATGGTCCGTCACGGGATCATCGAGCGGTTGATGCCCGCCGGCAACGACGTTCTCTGCCTGCTCAACGATCCGCGGGTGCGCGACGTTGCCAGCCGTGACGCCACCACCCGGTCTGCCGCACAGGTGGATCTCTGGGCAGAGCGGATGGAAGGTGCAGTGATTGCCATCGGAAACGCGCCGACGGCCTTGTTCCGGCTTCTGGAATTGCTCGATCAAGGTGCGGCGAAACCCGCTGCGATCATTGGCGTGCCGGTGGGCTTCGTCGGAGCGGTGGAGAGCAAGGAGGCTCTGACTGCCGATGCGCGGGGTGTCGAGTTCCTGACAGTCAGGGGCCGTCGCGGCGGAAGCGCGCTCGCGAGTTCCGCGGTCAATGCGCTTGCCGGGGGGCTTGAAGGTCATGGCTGAGACGGGCCAGGGGCAGCCCTGGCTGACACTGATCGGGATCGGAGACAATGGCCTCGACAGCCTGACGCCGCCGGCGCGGACACTGTTTGACCAGGCCCGGACCATCATTGCGCCGGCACGTGTGCTCGAGCGGATCGAGTGCGGCGACCGCGAGGTGATCGCCTGGACCTTCGGCGTGGAAAAGACCATCGAGGTCTTGATGGCCCGGCGCGGATCACCCGTCACGATCCTGGCGACGGGCGATCCCATGCATTTCGGCATCGGAGCGACCTTGATGCGCGATCTCGATGCGTCCGAGCTGCGCGTGATCCCGTCGCCATCGGCGTTCTCGCTCGCAGCGGCCCGGCTTGGCTGGCCGCTGCAGAACACGACGCAGATATCGCTCCATGGCCGTTCCGTGCACGGGCTTTCGGCGCATCTTCAAGCCTGCGGACGCATCATTGCGCTGACCTCCAACGGAAGCACGGTTCTCGAGGCCGCAGACATCCTTGCAGAGCGCGGATTCGGAGCCTCCGTAATGACGGTGCTCGAGCACATGGGCGGTCCGGACGAGCGGATCCAACGGATGCGGGCAGATGCGGTTGCAAAAGAGCGGCCGGCATTTGCTGACTTCAACACGCTGGCCATCGACTGCGTGGCCGCGCCGGAGGCGCTTTGGCTGCCTGCCGTTCCAGGTCTGCCCGACGATGCTTTCGATCACGACGGGCAGATGACCAAACGCGAGATCCGGGCTGTGACACTCGCACGCCTGGGCCCCGTGCCCGGAGCCCTTCTGTGGGACATCGGCGCGGGCTGTGGCTCAGTCGGGATCGAATGGATGCGCGCTGCACGCTCCGCCCATGCGATAGCCATCGAGCCGATCGAGCGGCGGCGAGCAATGATTGTGCGCAATGCGGAAGTGCTGGGAACGCCATCAATCGACGTCATCGCCGGCAGGGCTCCGGACGCGCTCGACGGACTGGCCGCACCCGATGCCGTCTTCATCGGCGGCGGAATTTCCGGGAATGGCGTATTCGAGGCGGCATGGGCGGCGCTCGAATCCGGGGGAAGGCTGGTTGCCAATGCGGTCACCGTTGAAAGCGAGGCGCGGCTGTTCGCGCTGCAATCGGCTCATGGCGGAGAGCTCGCACGGCTTCAGGTCAGCCGCGCGGAACCGGTTGGCCGTTACCTTGGCTGGAAACCCTCGATGCCGGTGACGATCTGGTCGGTCACGAAAGGGCTTGGGCAGTGAGCGGCAAACTCTACGGGCTGGGGCTCGGGCCAGGCGATCCGGATCTGGTGACGTTGAAGGCCCATCGCATCCTGCAGCAGGTGCCGGTTATCGCCTGGCCTGCGCCGGACACCGGTACGAGTTTTGCGCGGTCCATCGCTGCGCCGCACCTTCCTGATGGACAGGTTGAAATCCCGATTGTGGTGCCGATGCGCACCGAGCGCTTTCCGGCCCGTGATGTCTATGACAGGGCGTCCGGTGAAATTGCGGAGCAACTCGACGAGGGGCGGGACGTTGCGGTTCTCTGCGAGGGCGATCCCTTCTTTTACGGCTCGTTCATGTATCTTTTCGAACGGCTCGCGCATCGCTACCCGACCGAGGTGGTGCCCGGGGTGTCGTCGATGATGGCTGCGGCAAGTGTGGTCGGGCGTCCGCTGGCTGCGCGCAATGACGTGCTGTCGGTCTTGCCCGGACCGCTGCCTGACGCAGCGCTCAGAGACCGGTTGAGCCTTGCGGACGCGGCGGCGATCATCAAGGTCGGACGGCATTTCGCGCGCATCCGCGCCTTGATCGAAGAGATGGGACTGACCGACCGGGCGATCTATGTGGAGCGGGTTTCGCTGGACGCGGAGAAACGGATGCCGCTCGCAGAGGTCAATGCGGGCGGCGCACCCTATTTTTCAATGATACTGATCTACAAGGGCGGCGAGGACTGGATCCACGCGCTGCCGGGGAGCCAAGCATGACGACAAAGCCGGCGATCATCATCCTGTCCGCCTCCGTGCTGGCAATGGCAAGCCGCGTAGCCTCGGACCTCGGCGGCGAGGTCCACGGGTTCGGGAAGCGGGTCCCGGATGGGGCCGATGTGACGTTTGACGATGTGGCAGCGCATCTTGCAGGTCTTTTCCAGGAACGTCGGCCGATGGTCGCGGTCATGGCAGCGGGTGCGGTGATCCGGCTTCTGGCGCCGCATCTGGGGGACAAGTTGCGGGAGCCACCGGTTGTGGCCCTTGCTGAGGACGGCTCGGCGGTCGTTCCGCTTCTGGGCGGGCATCACGGGGCCAATGTCATGGCGCGGCGGATTGCCGGCGTCGTCAATGGTTTCGCAGCCATCACCACAGCGGGGGACATCAGGTTCGGCGTCGCGCTGGACCAGCCGCCCGAAGGCTGGGCGCTGGCCAATCCGGGATCGGCGAAGGAGGTGATGGCGGATCTGGTCGCTGGCGCCTCTGCGCGGATCGAGGGCAACGCGCCCTGGCTTGCAGGCAGTTCGCTATCGCTTGCAGAGGATGGCGAGATCGATCTCATAACCTCCGATGCGGCAGATGCGGCGCCCGGGCGCGGGCTGCTCTATCGCCCCAAAAGACTGGTTCTCGGCATCGGCTGCGAGCGCGGTTGCGAGACCGGGGAAGTCTTGGCGCTCGCAAGAGAAAGCCTGTCCGAAGCGGGCTTGTCGCCGCAGGCGGTCGGACTTGTGGCCTCCATAGATGTCAAGGCGGACGAGGCGGCGCTTCATCATGTTGCGCGGTATTTCGATTGCCCGGTTCGGTTCTTCGATGCGGCGAGGCTTGAGGCCGAAACACCGCGGCTCAGGAACCCGTCGGACATCGTTTTCGCGGAGGTCGGTTGCCATGGTGTGGCCGAAGGCGCGGCGCTGGCTTCGGTCGGGGCGTCGGGCGAACTGGTCGCGGCCAAGCGAAAGAGCGGGCGCGCCACTTGCGCAATAAGCCGGGCGCAACAACCCTTTACCGAAAGCAATCTGCCCGGGCGGTCGCGGGGACGGCTGTTTGTGGTTGGCATCGGTCCCGGGTCAGACGGATGGCGCTCTCCGGAAGTCACTCAGATGGTTTCCAGGGCAACCGATCTCGTCGGCTACTCGCTTTATCTCGACCTGCTCGGACCCTTGGCCAATGGCAAGACGCGGCACGATTTCGATCTCGGCAAGGAAGAGGCGCGTGTGCGCCACGCCATGGAACTGGCAGGTGAAGGGCGATCCGTGGCGCTGGTCTGTTCGGGCGATGCGGGCATCTATGCCATGGCGACACTGGTCTTCGAACTTCTCGACAAGGCCGATGGCCCTGACGGGTTGAGAGATGGCGCGCGGCGGATCGAGATCGCGGTCTCGCCGGGGATCTCCGCGCTGCAGGCGGCTGCCGCCCGCGCCGGCGCTCCGCTCGGGCATGATTTCTGCACCATCTCGCTGTCGGACCTTTTAACCCCTTGGGAAGACATCAAGCGCCGGGTTAGCGCTGCCGGGGAAGGAGATTTCGTCATCGCCTTCTACAATCCGGTGTCGAAGAAACGCCGCACGCAACTGGCCTGGGCGCGCGACAAGCTGCTCGAGCATCGTCCGGTTTCGTGCCCGGTGATCCTTGCCGCCAATCTCGGTCGCGAGGGCGAAACGATCCGGGTCGTTCCGCTCGGTGAACTCGATGTCGATGATGTCGACATGCTCACCGTGGTGGTGGTCGGATCGTCCAACTCTTCGACGGTAAAGACCGGGGACGGCAGGACCTGGGTCTACACGCCGCGCGGCTATGCGCGGAAGGAGGGCACGGCCATGACCAACACGATTCCAGGAGACGCGGCATGACCGTCTATTTCATCGGAGCCGGTCCCGGCGCCCCGGACCTCATCACCGTGCGGGGTCTGAAGCTGATCGAGCGGTGCCCGGTCTGCCTCTATGCCGGATCGCTGGTGCCTGAAGAGATCGTTCGCGCGGCGCCCCTCGGTGCGCTGGTCAAAGACACCGCGCCCATGCATCTCGACGAAATCATCGCCGACATGAAAACCGCTCATGATGCCGGCCAGGATGTGGCGCGCGTGCATTCGGGCGATCCGGCGATCTACGGTGCGGTGGCCGAACAGATGCGCAGGCTCGATACGCTCGGTATCGATTACGAAGTGGTGCCCGGCGTGCCGGCCTTTGCCGGGGCAGCTGCGAAGCTCGCCACCGAATTGACACTGCCCGAAATTGCCCAGACGGTGATCATCACCCGGACGGGCATGAAGGCGTCTTCCATGCCGGAGTTCGAACAGCTTGAAATCCTCGGCCAGTCGCGGGCCACGCTCGCCATCCACCTGTCGATCCGCAATCTCGATTATGTGCGCCGGTCGCTCGAACCGTTCTACGGTGCGGACTGCCCGGTGGTGATCGCCTACCGCGCGACATGGCCGGACGAGCTCTACATCCACACCACGCTTGAAGGGATGAGGGAAGAGGTCCGCAAGAACAAGATCACCCGCACTGCGCTGATCCTGGTGGGCAAGGTGTTCGGCGTGAACAATTTCCGCGACAGCGATCTCTACAATGCGGACTATTCCCACGTGCTCAGAAACGTGGGCAAGAAGAAAAAGGCGAAGGCCGTCTAAAGGTTACATGTCTGTCGCGTCGGGCAGGGCGGCTTGCGTCTTTTTCGGCAGGCCGGAGCGGATGAGCTTGTAGGAGCCCAACAGCCGCTCGCGAAGTTCATCGGGGTCCATGTCGAAAGGCAAGAGCACCCACGAGCGATGGAAATAGGGCGCCTTGGCGCCGACACCCATCTCGATCAGCATGGTCGCGGTTTCGATGCTGTCGGTCTTGATCGCCACGCCAGGTGACACCGTGCCGATGCAGGCGAACATCTTGCCCCCGACCTTCCAGGCATCATGACCGCCACCCCAGGGATCGGAGGCTTCCGCGCCGGGAAAGCTTGCACAGATGGAGTTTACGGTTTCGCGGCTCATCGTGATCTCCGGACAGGCTCAATCATGGTGTCACCTCTTATCCGGAGGGGCAACAAGCGGCTCGGAAATGTCGTTCGATATTCTGCGCTCTGATCATGACGTCCGCGTTATCATGATTACCGGCAGACCCATTTGCCGCGCTGCCTCGATCTTGGCGTAGGCGGCCTTGCCGCCCGAGTTGCGGCAGACGATGTGGGTGATGGAATGGGCGATGAGCAGCATGGTTTCGACGGCCGCACTGTCGCCTGGCCGTCCAAGCACCAGCGTGTGATCGGGCAGGGTGAGCGGCTCTGCAGGCCGGTCGATCATGCGGACGACGAAATGGACATGCTCGCGGCTTGAAAACAGTCCGATGTGCTGCGAGCCAAGCGCCAGCAATACGCGTGCGCCTTCCGGAATGGCCTCCCGGGCCTCCTCAAGCGTTTTCACCTCCGTCCAGCGGTCGCCGGGTTGTTTCGCCCAGGGTTTGCGGGTGCGGATCTCAAGCGGAATGCCTGTGAGGCGTGCGGCTTCCGCAGCGTTGGCGCTGATCTGCCGCGCGAAGGGGTGGGTCGCATCGATGAGTAGGGTAATGCCGTTTTCCCTGATATAGCGCGCGAGGCCTTGTGCCCCGCCGAAGCCACCCGTGCGGACTTCCCCGGCAAGCGGTGCGGGTTCTTTCGTCCTGCCGGCGAGGGAGGTTATGATGCGCGCGCCCGGCCTGCCGGTCACAAGTTGCCGGGCGAGGTCCGAGGCTTCCTTCGTCCCGCCCAGGATGAGGATGGCTTCCGATGGCGCGCTAGCGGGCATGGGCAAGCAGCTTTCCTGACCGGTCGGTGACCATGACATCGACGTCGACCGGTGCGCCGTGCAGGGTCTCGATGGCGGTCGCGCGGGCCGCCGAGGCGACGTCTGCCGGTAAATCCAGACGCTCATCTGCGGTGATCTGCAACACTTCCAGCGCTGTGTTCGCCTTCAGTATGCGCCCGGTCAGTTCGGGTTTGGCGCCAAGCCCGGAGGCGCGCTCGGCGAGCCATCGCATGTCGACCTGGCTGCGTCCCGAATGCAGATCGAGCGCGCCCTGTGCGAGCTTGGTGAGCTTGGCGAAGCCACCGGCAATCGTCAGCCGAGGCACGGGATGGGCACGAAGATACTTCAGGAGACCGCCCGCAAAATCCCCCATGTCGAGGCAGGCGATATCCGGAAGGTCGTATAAGGTCTGCGCCGTCTTCTCCGAGGTCGAGCCGGTGGCTCCGAGCACGTGGCAGAGCCCTTCGGCACGGGCAACATCGATACCGCGATGGATTGAGTGGATCCATGCGGAGCAGGAGAACGGATGCACCACGCCGGTGGTGCCGAGCACCGACAATCCGCCAATTATGCCAAGCCGCGGATTCCATGTCTTCTTCGCAAGTTCCGCGCCGTTTTCAATCGAGATTTCGATCTCGATGTCGGGCGCGATACCGTATGACGCACAGAGCTCTTGCGTCACTTCTCTCATCATCCGGCGCGGGACCGGGTTGATGGCCGGCTCCCCCACGCCGATCGGTAGCCCGGCCTTGGTTACCGTACCGACTCCGTCGCCGGCCTTGAAGACGATTCCGCTTCCGGCTGGGAGGCGACGTATTCGCGCGCTTACGAGAGCGCCATGGGTGACATCCGGGTCATCGCCGGCATCCTTGATAATCCCGGCGGAGGCCCAGGCATCGCCACGGTCCTCGCGTGCAAGCGGGAAGGCCGGGTGCTCGCCCTTTGGCAGAACGATCGTCACCGGATCGGGAAACCCTTCTCCGAGAAGTGCGGTCAGTGCGGCTTTCGTCGCAGCCGCCGCGCAGGCGCCGGTGGTCCAGCCGCGGCGCAGCGCCGTTGCCGGTTTTTCCATCCGGATTTCGTTTTCGCCGGCGTTCATGTCGCAAGTCCGGTGCGTGTGTTTGGTGTTGCCGTTATAGAGTGCGATTGCTACGGGTGTAAGCCTATACGAGGGAATGAGACGGCATGGCCGACTGGCGCGACAATCTGCCTGAAATGAAACCCGGCGAGGTTTGGCTGGTGGGGGCAGGTCCCGGCGATCCGGGGCTGCTGACGCTGCATGCAGTCAATGCGCTTGGCCAGGCTGACGTGATCGTGCACGACGCGCTGGTCAACAGGGATTGCCTCAATCTCGCGGGTACCGGTGCGGTGCTGGAATTTGCCGGAAAGCGCGGCGGCAAGCCCTCTCCGAAGCAGCGCGACATTTCGCTCAGGCTTGTCGAACTGGCCCGTGCCGGTCAGCGCGTGCTCAGGCTCAAGGGGGGCGATCCCTTCGTTTTCGGGCGGGGCGGCGAGGAGGCGCTGACGCTCGTCGAACACAACATTCCGTTCCGGATCGTGCCGGGGGTGACTGCGGGCATCGGTGGACTTGCCTATGCGGGTATACCGGTGACCCATCGCGACACCAACCACACAGTCACCTTTCTTACGGGCCATGATTCCACTGGCGTGGTTCCTGACAGGATCGACTGGGACGGGGTCGCGCGCGGCAGCCAGGTGATCGTGATGTACATGGCGATGAAGCACATCGCGACCATCGCCTCGAGGCTGATCGGGGCCGGACGCAGCGCCGATGAGCCGGTCGCCTTTGTCACCGATGCCTCCACCGAGGCGCAAAAGGTGCTCGAAACCACGCTTTCGCGTGCTGCCGAGGATGTCGCCGCATCGGGACTCAATCCGCCGGCCATCGTGGTGGTCGGGCAGGTGGTGCGGCTCAGACCGGCGCTGGACTGGCTGGGCGCGGCGTCTGGCCGTGTGCTGAGTGTAGACCCGCTCGGACATCGGACAAACCCGCAAAAGGACAGCGCATGAGCGGTTTCATGATTGCGGCACCGCAGTCGGGCTCGGGCAAGACGACGGTGACGCTGGGACTCTTGCGTGCGCTCAAGAAACGCGGCGTATCGCTGGCTCCCGGGAAGGCCGGACCGGATTACATCGATCCCGCGTTTCATGCCGCTGCGAGCGGTGAAACCTGCCTGAACTATGATCCCTGGGCTATGCGCGAGGACTTGCTCCTCGCCAACGCATCGCTGCAGTCGCAGGGCGGGCGGATGCTGGTGATCGAGGCGATGATGGGCCTTTTTGACGGGGCCGCCGACGGCTCGGGGTCCGCGGGAGATCTTGCAGGGCTGCTCGGACTTCCAGTGATCCTCGTGATCGATTGCGCCAGCATGTCGCAATCGGTTGCGGCGCTGGCGCAGGGCTTTTCGAACTTTCATCCCGACGTGCTGGTTTCCGGCGTCATTCTCAATCGGGTAGCGAGCGCCCGTCACGAGGGTATGCTGCGCCAGGCGCTCGAGAAAGCCCGGGTCGACGTCGTCGGTGTGATACCGCGCGATCCCCGGCTGGAATTACCGCATCGCCACCTCGGGCTGGTGCAGGCAGGGGAACATCCCGATCTCGCCCGGTTGATCGAGGATGCAGCCGACCAGATGGAGATGCGAATCGATTTCGCCAAGCTCAACCGACTGGCGAAGCGAGGGAGCGGGAAAGTGCCGCCCGGCAACATTTCCCGCCTCCCGCCACCGGCGCAGAAAATCGCCGTCGCGCGGGACGAAGCCTTTGCCTTCATGTACGAGCACATGTTGCTCGGTTGGCGGCGGCGCGGGGCAGAAATTTCGTTCTTCTCGCCGCTTGCCGATGAGGGGCCCGAAGAGACCTGCGAGGCGGTCGTATTGCCGGGCGGCTATCCGGAATTGCACGCAGGCCGGATCGCTTCAGCCGAACGGTTCCGTTCGGCCATGACCGCGGCGGCCGAACGCGGCGCCGTGATATACGGTGAGTGCGGCGGATACATGGTTCTCGGCGAAGGGCTGATCGATGCGGATGGCGTGCGTCACGAAATGCTCGGCGCATTGCCGCTCGTGACAAGCTTCGCCGAACGCAAGCGGCATCTCGGGTACCGGCGCTTGACGCCCAAGCCCGGCTTTTTCTGGGATATGGAATTGTCCGCGCATGAATTCCACTATGCGAGCATTGTCTCCGAAGGCGATGCGGACCGTGTTTTCGAGGCCCGCGACGCGCTCGGAAGCACTTTAGCGCCGTCAGGACTGTGGCGCGGCAGGGTCGCGGGATCATTCCTGCACATTATCGACCGGATTGACTGACGCATGACTGAACCACTTGATCCAATCGCCCACGGCGGCGGACTCTGTGAAGCCATTGCCCGCCATGGCGGCGCCCCCTCGGAATGGCTGGATCTTTCCACCGGCATCAGCCCGTTCACGCTGCCCGTGCCGGAAGTACCGGACACTGTCTGGCGCCGTCTCCCGGAAAGCGCCGAGGTCCGCCGGGTCGGCGATCTGGCAATGCGGTATTACGGTGGTTCGGTGAGGCCGCTGGCGGTTCCCGGAACGCAAGCCGCCATCCAGTTGCTTCCGTTGCTGCGGCCGGACGCGGAACGGGTGGCGATCGTCTCACCCACCTATGGCGAATATGAGCAAAGCTTCCGGCGTTCAGGAATCAAGATCGAGCGCGTCGCAACGCTCGATGCGGCGGCGCCGAACCGTGCGCCGGTGGTGGTGCTTGCCAATCCAAACAATCCCGATGGCCGGGAGACGGTCCGCGACGATGTTTTCGGTTTCATAAGATCGCACCGTGACCGACTGGTCGTCATCGATGAGGCTTTCGCAGACCTGCGGCAGGATCTGTCGATGGTCGGGGCTGCCGGAATGGAGCCGAACCTCGTCGTGATGCGCTCCTTCGGCAAGTTTTTCGGACTTGCCGGACTGCGGCTGGGCTTTGTCTTTGCATCTCCTGCGGTTCTCGGCGTTCTGGCTGACCGTCTCGGACCTTGGGCGGTATCGGGACCGGCGCTTGCGATTGCTGGCCATTCCTTCGGACGCAAGGATCTGGTGTCGGAGCTTCGCGACAAGATCGACAGGGCGCACGGGCAAACGCGTTCGGCGCTGAATATGGCCGGCGTCAGGATTGTCGGGGACACGCCTTTGTTCTTCTACTGCGATGTCGGAAATGGCGAACGGATTCGAGATGCCCTCGCTGCGCATCATGTGTTGGTGCGCAGCTTTGACCACACGCCGGAAATGGTCCGCATCGGGCTGGTTCCGGATGAACTGTCCGCCGTTCGTCTGCGCGAGACCCTGCGGCTCGTCCACGCCCGCCCGCAATGACCGCCCATCTGCTGATGCTTTTCGCGGCGCTTGTCCTCGACCGCCTCGCCGGCGACCCGGACTGGCTGTGGCGGCGCGCAATGCATCCGGTGGTCATCTTCGGTAATTTGGTCGGCTTGGCTGATCGCCATTTCAACAAGGCCGACGAAAGCGCCGCAAAGCGAAGGCAAAGGGGAGTGGCGACGATCCTGGCGCTCCTGGGACTGGCGGTGGTCACAGGTCTTGTGATGGATCTGATTTCAGGTGCTTTGGGGCCGCTCGGGATCGTGTTCGAGGTGGTCATTGTCGCGGTGTTCCTGGCACAGAAGAGCCTCGCCGATCATGTTTGCGCCGTGGTGACGGGTTTCCGCGAAAGGGGACTTGACGGCGGGCGCAAGGCGGTCTCGATGATTGTCGGCCGGGATCCCGAGACGCTCGATGAGGCAGGGGTTTCACGCGCCGCGATCGAAAGCCTTGCCGAGAATTTCTCCGATGGTGTTGTGGCGCCGGTCTTCTGGTACGCGATTTTCGGACTGCCGGGCCTGATGGCCTACAAGATGCTCAACACCGCGGATTCGATGATCGGTCATCTCAATGACAGGCACCGTGACTTCGGGTGGGCTGCTGCGCGTCTGGATGACGCCGCAAACTGGCCGGCCGCCCGTCTCTCGGCAATCCTGATCACGGGCGGTGCAGGTTTGGCCATAGGCGGAAACGCGGTGAAGCGGGCAACGGCAACGGCTCTGTCGGATTCCGGTCTGCATCGTTCACCCAATGCGGGATGGCCTGAAGCGGCGATGGCAGGCGCGCTCAATCTGGCGCTGGCAGGGCCGAGGAGCTATGGCGGCGAACTGGTGATGGAAGCAAGCCTCAACGCTGGCGGACGGCGAGAGGTGAGGGTTGCGGACATTGAATCGGCCCTGATTGTCTTCAGCAGATCCTGCGACTGTCTTGCCCTTGTGGCTTTGCTTCTGGCAATTTCATTATAAATTTCCCATAAAATCAAAGGCTTGACGTCTTTGTGGTGATTTTATGGAGTATTTTAACTTTACGAAACAAGAGCGGTGTTTACAGTAAGATTTCACAGTCAACAAAATATCAGGGTCTTTTGGGAGAGTAATCATGCGAAACATGCTTCTTGTAGGGGCGCTTGCTCTTGCTCTAATGCCTTTTTCCCAGGCTCCGGCACTCGCAGCCAAGCTCATAGCGGACATCGATCTGTCCAATCAGACGATGGTTGTGAAGCAGAACGGGGTGGTCAAATACCGTTGGCCTGTATCTACCGGGCGCAAGGGCTATTCGACACCGACGGGCAGCTATTCCGCCAAATGGCTTTCGCGCTATCACCGGTCGCGCAAGTACAACAATGCCTGGATGCACTACGCGGTGTTCTATCACGGCGGCTATGCGATCCACGCCACGCGCGACACCAAGCGGCTGGGACGTCCGGCGTCGCACGGATGCGTGAGGCTGGCGCCCGAGCATGCGGCAAAGTTCTTCTCTATGGTCGAGAGGACCGGCAACAAGAACACCCGCATCGTCATCAAGTACTGACGTGCGCTGCCCCGGTGGGCCAGCCGGGGCTAAATCCCTAGGAATGGCATCATGTTTCCCGATCCCGCATGCTGAAAGCGCGGGATCGGTCCATTTGTCGGCGGAAAGCAATTCGCCTATTTGAGCGTGTGCTTGATGTTCCATCGATCGTGGAACCATTGCCACTGCCCCGGATATTCCCTGACCCAGGTTTCGACCTTGTCGTTGAGCAGTTGCGCGGTTGCCTCGACATCGACAACGCCGTCCGGCTTCCGTGGAATTGTGATCGCCGGCTCGACAACAAGTCTGTGACGTCCGCCCGGAAGTCGGATTGAGCGTGCCGGATAGACTTCGCACTCAAACTGGCGGACAAGCTTCGCAAGAAGCGGATTGGTCTGTGTTTCAAGGCCAAAGAACCGTGTGCGGGCGCCTTTGTGGAACTTCTGGTCCACCAGCACGCCGACCCCTCCGCCGACTTCCAGCCGCCGCGCCAGCGTGAAGGCGGCGCCTGCGCGCGAAGGGACCAGATGCCCCATTGAGGTGCGTCGCGCGGCCAGCACCCGGCGGGCGATATAGGGGTTGTTCGGTGGGCGAAACAACGCCATCACGTCAAGCCCGTAGGCGGCGGCTGCCACGGGAAGCAGCTCGAAGTTCCCGGTGTGTGCCGTGAACACGATGAAAGGTCGATTGCCATCCCGCAGTTTGAGAAAAGTCTCGGCTCCCTCGACCTCGATCCGGCCAGGTTCGCTGGCGTCGGGATCGAAGTCGAAAATCTGGTCGAGAAAAACGTACTCTGCCGCAAGGCGCGCCATGTTGCCCCACATGTCGAGCGCGATTTGTTCGCGTTCCGCCGGACTTTTCTCCGGATAGGCGCGTCTGAGGTTTTCGAGCACCAGGCGATGACGGGATGTCATCGGGCCGATGCGCCGGGCGATGCGGTCCACAAACCCGACAGCCTTGCCCGCGGGCAGAAGCGAGATCAGGTTGAGCAGCGACAGCACCATTGCGGCAATCAGCCAATCCTTGGCGCGATTGAGCGCGATGACCAGACGCGTGAGCGCCATTCGCAGGGTGTGTTTCATTTCAGCCCATGTTCAGGATGATCTTGCCGAAGACGTCGCGTCCCTCCATGCGGGCGAGCGCTGTATCGATGTCATCGAAGCCCACTTCTGTGTCGACGACCGGCCGGACCTGGCCCGAGGCCATCTTCTGCATTGCGTCGGCCATGTTTTCCATCCGGCAGCCGAACGAGCCGATGAGTCGCAGTTGCTGCTGAAACAGCATCATCAGGTTCATCTGGGTGGAAACGCCCGAAGTGGATCCGCAGGTGACCAGACGTCCACCGCGGCGCAGCGAGAGCATAGACCCCGCCCATGTGTCCGCGCCTACATGCTCGAAGACCACGTCAACGCCCTTTTTCCTGGTGAGTTTGCGCACGACGCCTTCAAAGCGGTCTTCGCGGTAGTTGATGACGTGATCAGCGCCAAGGGCCCTGGCTTTCTCGATCTTTTCATCCGATCCGACGGTCGTGAAGACGGTGCAGCCGATCTTCTTGGCGAGCTGAATGGCGGCTGAACCGATGCCCGATCCTCCGGCGTGGATCAGGATGGTTTCCCCGGGTTCCAGCCGGGCATTGTCGAACAGCATGTGTTCAACGGTCCCGAAGGTCACCGGGGCGACGGCCGCGGCGATGGCATCGACGCCCGGAGGGGCGGGGACCAGAAGTCGTGCAGGAAGATTGACCTTCTCCTGGGCGAAACCGTCGAGATGAAATCCGTGAACGCCGCCGACATGTTCGCAAAGATTGTCGCGGCCCTCGCGGCAGGGTTTGCACAGGCCGCAGGTTCTGGCGCCATATATTGACACCAGCTGACCGGGAATCAGACCGGCCACGCCGTGGCCGATCGCATCGATGACGCCGGAGGCTTCCGCACCGATCACCAGCGGCATCTTGCGTTTTGCAAAAGCCATGCCGCGCCAGCCCCAGACATCTATATGATTGAGTGCTACGGCTTTGACCGAGAGGGTGACCTCTCCGATGCCGGGGGGCGGCGGTGGCTGCAGCTCAACCGTTTCGAGCTTGCGATCCTCGATGAGCTGCAATGCGCGCATGATTGTTTTTCCTTTTCGCGAGGCGCGGTCGTGCCGGGTTCGCTCGGGGTCTTGCCCGGTCGGCCCGCCTGTCTGATGTCCGGTCAGCGGCACCGGCGGGTCCGGCTCGAACCTGATTGAATGCCGGAGATATCGCAGCGAAACCTGCGGACCGGCGGCCCTGCATTAAGCCGGTTCAGCCGACATGACAAGACATGCGTTCTGTCCGCCGAACCCGAACGAGTTCGACAGCACGCTGGTGACCTGTGCATCGCGCTTGACATTGGGAACGGCGTCGAGCTCGATCGCCGGATCCGGGATGTCGTAATTGATGGTCGGCGGGATTACCCCGGTGGCGATGGTCATGAGCGAAAACACCGCTTCCACCGCACCCGCGGCCGTCAGCGTGTGGCCTATCATCGACTTGTTGGACGAAACCGGTACCTGCGGCATGCGCTCACCGAACACGGTCGAAAGCGCAAGATACTCCATCTTGTCGTTTTCCGGCGTCGATGTCCCGTGGGCATTGATGTAGCCGACGTCTTCGGCGGCAAGCCCGGCGTCTTCGAGCGCCGCGCTGATCGTCGCGATTGCCGGACCGCCATCGGGTGAAGACCGGGTCCGGTGAAAATGATCGGCTTTCTCGCCGCAGCCACTCACAATGCCCATGATATTGGCACCACGGGCGATCGCGCTTTCCAGAGATTCGAGAACCAGCGACGCCGCGCCCTCGGCGATGACAAAACCGTCGCGATCCTTGGTAAAGGGCCGTGAGGCCTTTTGCGGCGGGTCATTGTTGGTCGACAGTGCGGACAGCAGTGAAAAGCGGATCAAGGCCTCGGCGCTGACCGAGCCGTCGGTCGCCACCGAAAGTGCGCGATCGGTCCGGCCCTGGCGGATGGCCTCGACGCCCAGCTGTATCGCCGTGGCGCCTGAGGCGCAGGCGGTGGACAGCGTGACCGGCAGGCCACGGGTGCCGAAGCGGTCGGCAAGACGTTCCGAGATCGATCCAAACAGGATGGCCTCGTGAAGGGCCGGGTCGGCGTTCTCGCGCAGAACGGCAAGAAACTGCTCGTAGGCATTGCCATTCATCTGATCGGGCCGGACCCGATCGCCGAGTTCAAAGCGGGCGGTCCATTCGGGTTCGATGGGTGGAGCCGCCAGAAACAGCGGTCCGCCGAAATCGCCTGAAAGCCCGGCCTGAGCAAGGGCTTCCACTGTTGTCTCCCTTGCGAAGGCATAAGAGCGCTCGACCGCGTTGGGAGCGGGGATGTCAATGAAATCAACCGTGCCGCAGATCCGTGTGGACAGGCCATCCGATGGAAATCGCGTGATTGTGTGAATTCCAGATTCCCCGGCGGTAAGGCGTGCCCAATTGTCCTCGAGTCCCTGGCCGAGCGAGGTGACGACGCCCATGCCGGTCACCGCCACCAGGGGGCGACCGAGGTGATCCTTGTATGCGTCTTTGGTCATTGTGGCCTCCGGGTCACGACAGCTTGCTCAGATGGGCGACACCTTCGCCGCGGACATGCCCTATGGTTGTCACAATGGCTGAGCGGGGCGTCTTGAACATTTCGGATTCCGCCCCTTCTGCCATTGGCTTGACAGGCTGGCCCTGATCGATCGCAAGACAGGCGAGAGCCAGCCCGGTGGTGAACTGTGCCTCGAGAGAATGCCCGAACACGGCGCCATAGGTTCGCAGCGGACTGTCAGGATAGCGACTTGAAAGAAACTGCCGCTCGCGGCGGCTCAGCTCGGGCGCGCCGGTCGCGCCGCAAAAGATCACCGTTTCAGATGACCCGGCTGATGAAACGGTTTCATCGCAAAGTCTGGCAAGACGCTGTTCCAACCGGTCATCTTCCCGGGATCCGCGATCACCCAGAACGCCGTCGAGTCTTGCATAGATCTGGGCGCCGCGGGCCTCGGCGTGTTCGCGGGTCTCAAGCACCAGAAATGCGCCGGCAGTCCCCAGGTTTATCCCGTTCGCGCTTCCGTCGTCGTTCCAGAAAGGTTTGAGCGGGTTTCTCGCCAGTGCCTGGATGGCTTCCATGAGCATGATCATGTCTTGGCGCTCGGCCACAAAGGCGCCGCCCACGAGACAATGGGTCGACTGGCCTGCAGCAAGCCGCGCATGAGCGGTTTCGATTGCTGAGATACCGGCTCCCTGTTCACCCATCAGAGTGCGAGACGATCCGGTGACCTTGTGGACAATCGAGATGTTGCCGGCAAGCAGGTTGGAAAGCTGAGCCAGAAACAGGGTCGGACGCAGTTCTGTCGTCAGCTTCTCGTTGAGCAGTTGCTCGCGGTCGTTGCGCTTGCGGCCTTCCTCGACAATTAGGGTGTCCACCGCCACATCGCGTTCGCCACCTCCGGCCGCCACGATCATGTCCATGGACGCGCAAGCCTCTGGATCTTCCTTCAGTCCGGCGTCGTCAAGGGCGAGACCCGCGGCGAAAACGCCGAGTCTCTGCCAGTTTTCCATCTGCCGCTGGTCGCCGCGACGGGGGATCTGCTCGGACCAGTCGATCTGGGGAAGCGGAAATACAGTGTAGGGGGCGAAACGCTCGCTGTCCGTGATGGCTTCGGGAGAGAGACCGCCCTTGGTGAGCGCGGCGCGGTGCACCTCGCCGCCGACGCCGAGAGCTGTGACCAGACCTATGCCGGTGACGACCACATCGTTGTTGGGGTTGGTCATTGACGGCCTCCATTTGCGGTATCGATTGCAGCCATCAGTCCGACTTCCCCGGACCGGGCACGAACGATCTTGGCGAGTGGCACCTGATCGAAGGGCACGGTCTTGAGCTTGATCTGGCAATCGGCGACACGCTTGCCGGCGACCTGAATGCGGCCCTTTGTGACGGCATAGCCCGAACCTTCGTGCTCAAGCGCGGCGGAAACCAAGAGCTCGGCGCCCGGTTCGACAAAATCGCGCATCTTGGCGCTGTCCACCGACATCAGAAACGGCATTGCGGCAAAGCCGGTCTTTGCAAGCACAAGAAATCCGCTGGCCTGCGCCATTGTTTCAATCAGGAGCACTCCGGGAACCAGCGGCATGTCCGGAAAGTGGCCTTCGAAAACCGGACTCTTTATTGGCACCGTCGATCTGGCGGTCAATGTCCCGGCCTCGAGGTCAAGCGCCTCGATGCGGTCGATCATCTGAAAATATTCTAGATGCATGACAGGGAACCGCCGGTCCGAGCGTCAAGCCTTCGCGGCCCGCAACTCGTCGATCTTTGCGCAAAGATTGCCGAGCACGAAGTACTCCTCGGTCGAAGCCTTGCCGTCATTGACCTCCTGGGTCCACTGTTCGAGCGGAATCTTTATGCCGAATTCCTTGTCGATCGCAAACACGATGTCGAGGAAATCGAGACTGTCGATGCCCAGGTCATCGATGGTGTGGCTTTCGGGAGTAATGCTGTCGCGGTCGATCTCGCTGGTTTCGGCGATGATGTCTGCGACCTTGTCGAATGTTGCGGTCACGCTCAATACCTCATTGGATAACAGATTGCGCGCAGCTATAGAAAAATCCACTGCAAAAGCCAATGGCCTCTTTGCACGCAAATCGGCATACGGGTCTGTTTGCCCTGCCGGGTCAGGTCCGGGGAGGTGGACTGCGCTCCAGCGCCTATACCGCCAGGGAATGGCGCGCAGTCCCGTTCTCGAAATAGCTGTCGAAGGCCGATGCAATGGAGCGGATGAAGGGGCGTCCCTTTGCGGTAACCTGAAAAAGTCCGCCGGAAAACTCCACCATACCGTCCGTGTCGCAGCCCGCGAGGTATTCCGCCTCGTCGAGAACATTCTCGGCGGCGGGACCGAATTCCTGCCGGATGGCGGCAAACGAGAATGCGAAATCACACATCAGCAATTCGATGACCCTGGCCCGTAACCGGTCTTCACCGGACAGCTTGAAACCGCGTATGACAGGCAGCCGGCCCTGGTTGACCTGCCGCTGGTACTCCCCCGTGGAGGGCTGGTTCTGAATGTAGCCCTGCGGAAGTTGACCGATCGAGGATGCGCCAAGACCGATCAATGCATCGGCGGTGTCGCTGGTGTAGCCCTGAAAGTTGCGGCGCATCTCGCCGGATGCAGCCGCAACCGCAAGACTGTCCCCGGGAAGGGCGAAATGGTCGAAGCCGATCGCGGTGTAGCCGGCTGAGGTCAACAACGAGCTGGCGCGGTTCATCTGGGCGAAACGCTCGGTTACGTCGGGCAGGACCGCCTCGTCGATCATCTTCTGGTGGGTTTTCATCCAGGGGACATGGGCATATCCGAACAGCGCAATGCGGTCGGGATGGAGTGAAATGATCTTGCCGATGGTGTCGTCCACGGAGGCGCGGGTCTGGTGCGGCAGTCCGTAGAGGACATCGCAGTTGACCGAGCGGACGCCGCGCTTGCGCACCTGTTCGACCACGTCCCGCGTCTGTTCGAAGGTCTGTTCGCGGTTGATTGCCCGCTGAACCCGCTCATCGAAATCCTGAACGCCGATGGACGCCCGGGTCAGGCCGATCTGTGCGAGCGCATCATACCTGTCCTCATCGAGATCGTTGGGATCCATCTCGACACTGATCTCGGCATCCTCGGAGAATTGAAACCGGCTGCGCAATGCCTTGTCGAGCCAAACCATGTCCTCAGGCTTGAGCATGGTCGGCGAACCGCCTCCAAGATGGAGCGCCGTAACCCGGCACTCCCGGTCAACGAGCCCGGAAATGGTCTCCATCTCGTTTTCGAGTGCAGAAAGATAGGTCTTGAGCGGGTCATACTTTCGGGTCTGCTTGGTATTGCAGCCGCAGAACCAGCACAGACGATCGCACCAGGGAATATGCACATAGAGCGAGAGGGTTTGTCCCGGCTTCAACTGACCCAGCCAGCGTGCATACACATCTCCGTCGATGCCGGCATGGAAATGCGGAGCGGTGGGATAGCTGGTGTAGCGCGGCGCGGGGCCGGCGTGCTTGAGGACGAATGCTTTCTGCATGTCAGATTCACTCCGGTTTACGGCCCAGAATGACGCAGCGCACCGCTATTGCCTTGACTTTGATCAATCGCGTCTGTTCTTTGATGATGGCCGCTTGTGATCGGGGGCGCTGGCGTATGCGGGCCTGGGGGCTTGTCTTGCCCGCCGGCATTGAGGGTTGAATGGACGCGCATCGCAAAGACATCCACAATTCCGAGCTTCCCGTGCTCTGCCGGGCATGCGAGGCGCGGCACCGCGGCGTATGCGGTGCGCTGACGCCTTCGCAATTGGTGAGCCTCAACAAGCAATCCACCCGCAAGAGCGTTGAAGCCGGGACAGAGCTGATTGGCGAAAGCCAGGAATCAAGAACCTATTCCAACATTATTTCCGGTGTGGTGAAGCTCACCAAAATGATGTCCGACGGCCGCCAGCAGATTGTCGGACTGCAGTTCGCTCCGGATTTTTTGGGGCGTCCCTTCCGCATTGACAGCGGGATTTCCGCGGATGCGGCGACCGATGTGAATGTGTGCAGCTTTCCGAAGACCGTGATCGAGCGAATGATCAAGGAAGCGCCAGAGCTGGAACACCGGCTTCTCGAGCAAACCCTGAAGGAACTCGACGAAGCGCGCGACTGGATGCTTACACTCGGGCGCAAGACCGCAGCGGAAAAGGTTGCGAGTTTCCTGTATCTGATTGCCACACATGTGAACCCGGACGCGGAGTCCGATTCGGTAAGTTTTCAACTGCCGCTGACGCGGTCGGATATTGCCGACTTTCTGGGCTTGACCATTGAAACGGTCAGTCGGCAACTGACCAAACTCCGCAAGGACAGGGTGATCCTGATCGTCAACAACCGGCATGTCGAGGTTCCCGACCTCGACGCTCTGGCAGAGCGGGCGTCGCAGTAGAGAAGCTCTCTTTGGCCGTCCTGTCTCCGCTCAGCAGCGGCTTGTCAGGATGATCCGTCACTTTGATTGTTCGATGCTTGGGGCAGGGCCTAAAGTCTGGGTGGGCTACCATTGTGGAATTGCATTATTTTCGATCATGACCGATAAATGGCGCTTCGATAAAGAGCCGCGTTACAAGTGTCGTTTACAAGAAAACCCCGGTGGCCGAATGCTTCAGGCGTTTATTGTTGAGTTTGAGACTCTGTGTTCGGAATTGCTTTCGGCCGTGCGCCGGGGCGACGAGAATGTCGTCAATCGCATCGACGCCGAGATCCAGCCCAGCCTGCAAAGGGTCTTCCGGTTTCGCGCGCGCAACAGTGACGAAGCCATTCAGCAATTGCAGTTTTTTGCGCGCCTGGCGGTTCGCAACTGTGAAGACGATGACAGCGTCAGCCGTTATACCGACATGATGACGGAGTTGTTTCACCGCTATCTTGATCCTTTGGAAGGCTTTCCGGAGCCGTCGGCTTGTTCTGCGGATCGGTCAATACCGTATCCGGTGCGCGAGCAGGGCCACTATGTGGCAGATGGGTACGACCCCTCTTCGCACGAACTGCTTCTTGATTCGCTGGACGAGCGCATTGCGGTCGTTGGCCTTGACTATCGATACATCTATACCAACAAGCGAAATGCCGAATTTCACGCCAAGTCGCCGTCGTATTTTGTCGGCAAGCATCTTGGCGACATGATCGAAGCGGACCGCTTCCGTGATCGCGCCAAGCCAAAGCTCGACAAGTGTTTTTCCGGTGAAACCGTGCAATATGACTACCAGATCGCCGACTTGATGGGCCGGATGCATGATGTCAATTGCCGCATGACACCGTTTCTCGGACCGGACGGCAAGATTGCCGGGGCTGTCATCGTTCTGAACATGCACCCTTCGCTTGCGCGTGTCGGATAACCGGCAGCGGACCGCACTGTTTCTTCCTCAAACCGGTGCATTGCGGAGCAAGGAAAGTGACAGCCAAAAAGACTATTGACGTTTACGTTAACGTCAATAGTCTTTATGGATGATCAGCCGCATCGTGTCATCTCGACTCCCCCAGCGTCTTTTGACATGAGAAGGTAAGCTTGCCGCTGCGGTAGCCGGATCAGACGCTGTCTGCGACAATCCGTGCTTGTTCGACGGCGTGAAACAGGCAGGCGACGGTTTGCAAGCATCGGCCCGATGTGCGAAATCGCCGAAGCCACGAGGTGAGGGATATCCGAGATGAACGAAGTAGTAGAACCGATCGAACGCGAGAGCATGGAATTTGACGTTGTGATCGTGGGTGCGGGGCCTGCGGGGCTGTCGGCGGCGATCCGTCTGAAACAGTGCGATCCGGATCTTGCTGTGGTTGTTCTGGAGAAGGGGGGAGAGGTCGGAGCGCATGTTCTTTCGGGTGCGGTGGTCGATCCAATCGGGATCGACAGGCTTATCCCCGACTGGCGTGACGATCCGGACCATCCGTTCAAGACCGCGGTGAATGCCGATCACTTTCTGGTTCTCGGGCCGGCGGGCTCTGTACGGTTGCCCAACTTCATGATGCCGCCGTTGATGAACAATCACGGCAATTACATCGTTTCGCTGTCCAACGTCACAAAGTGGTTGGCCGATCGGGCCGAGGCGCTGGGTGTGGAGATCTATCCCGGCTTCGCGGCAAACGAGGTGCTGACCAACGAGGAAGGTGCGGTGATCGGCGTCGCGACCGGCGACATGGGGGTCGAGCGGAATGGTGAGCCGGGGCCGAACTTTGCCCGTGGCATGGCTCTGCTTGGCAAGTACGTTCTCATCGGCGAAGGCGTGCGCGGTTCGCTCGCCAAACAACTGATCGCGCAGTTCAATCTCGATGAAGGTCGCGAACCGCAGAAATACGGCATCGGCCTGAAGGAGCTTTGGGAAGTCAAGCCTGAGCATCACAAGCCGGGCCTGGTCCAGCATTCCTTCGGTTGGCCGTTGGATATGAAGACCGGTGGCGGCTCGTTCCTCTATCATCTGGAAGACAACAAGGTGGCGGTCGGCTTCGTCGTCCACCTCAACTACAAGAACCCCTATCTCTCGCCCTTCGAGGAATTCCAGCGCTTCAAGACCCATCCCGCCATCGCACCGGTGTTCGAGGGCGGCAAGCGCATCGGCTATGGTGCGCGCGCCATCTCCGAAGGGGGCTGGCAGTCGGTTCCGAAACTGGCCTTCCCGGGCGGTGCGCTGATCGGCTGTTCGGCCGGTTTCGTCAACGTGGCCCGCATCAAGGGCTCGCACAATGCGGTGCTTTCGGGGATGCTTGCCGCCGACCATGCGGCCGAGGCGATTGCCGCCGGGCGGGCGCAGGATACGCTTCAAGGCTATGACGATGCCTGGCGCGGTTCGGAAATCGGCAAGGACCTGAAGAAAGTCCGCAACGTAAAGCCGCTGTGGTCGAAGCTCGGCACCATCGGCGGCGTGGCCTTGGGCGGCCTCGACATGTGGCTCAATTCGCTGTTCGGCATCTCGCCTTTCGGCACGATGGGGCATGGCAAGGCGGATTACGCTGCACTCGAAACGGCTTCCAAGCACAAGAAGATCGATTATCCGAAGCCGGATGGCGTGCTGACGTTCGACCGTCTTTCCTCGGTGTTCCTGTCCAACACAAATCACGAGGAAGACCAGCCGATCCACCTGCAGCTTCAGGACCGGGAACTACAGAAGGCGTCGGAACTGCATCAGTTCGCCGGGCCCTCGACGCGCTACTGCCCGGCAGGCGTTTACGAATGGGTGGACAGCGAAGGCAATGCAATCCCGGCGGGAGAGATGACCAGCGCAACCGATGCGACCTTCGTCATCAACGCCCAGAACTGCGTGCACTGCAAAACCTGCGACATCAAGGACCCGAACCAGAACATCAACTGGGTACCACCCCAGGGCGGCGAGGGGCCGGTCTATACGAATATGTGAGGAGCGGCTGCTGGTTATCCCGGGTTGGGCTGTCCAATCAATGCCAATCGGGCCAACAGCCTGTCCTGCTCCGTGGCCAGGCCTTTGTAGGCGCGTTCGGCAGGCTTTAGGGCCTTGACCTGATCGAAAATGGCTGAAGCCAATCTCGCGCCTTCGGGATGGGTTTCAAGGGCTTCCAGCGGATCGATATAGGTCCGGATGGTGAAGATGATGTCGCCGCATTCCGGCAGCTTGCGCAAGGTCTGACGTTCGAGCCGCAGGTAGACATTACTCGCAACCGTTCCAGGTCCGAAGCGGCCTTCTCGGGTTTCGTGAGCTTGTGGGTGAAACAGCTCTGCGTCGCCATAAAGCGACCAGTTCCAGCGCACCACAGGCATGTCGAGCTGCAGATTGTCGAACATGCGTTCGATCAAGCCAGCATTGCGGGTACCTTCGCCGAAACCTGGGACCGGGCCGTGGATTTCGTGCATTGGCCTGCTGAATTTCTCACGCAAGTTCCAAGACGAAGGAAAGCAGACAGAGGCAGCCGCGAGCCGCCATCCGGCTTCTCCCTTGCGCATCAGCACAAGGTCCTCCTGGAGATGCAATGCAGCCTGATGCAGCATGGGAAGGGCGCCGCCGTCCGGGGTGCTCAACCGCATGCCTGCCGTATCTGAAGACTCAAATCGGTTTCCGAGATGGGTACGGACGAGGTCGTGGACTTCGCGCTGGGCGTCTTCGGTGTCCGGCTCGGCTACGAAGATTTCCTCATAGCGTTCCCGGGTGAGTCGCCGCTTCTCCCCAAGGTAGATTTGCAGATCGTTGTCGATGTCGATCCATGTGTCGGGATCAAGGCGCGCCAATCCGATTGCGAATGGTGGCGCCGATCCGTCATAGGGCGTGCGAAGGTTCCGCTTGTCCGACATGTGTCCTTGCCTGTCACGGGCAGCCGATTTGATTGTCTGCCGCGGTCCGCGGGCCTGTGCCGAGAAGCGTCGAGGCTCACTATGCCCGCCCTACTGAAACGCCGTTTCAAAAAAGCTCCTGAGCTTGCGGGAATGGAGCCTTTCCGGCGGCATGGCGGCGAGCTTTTCCATCGCCAGCAGCCCGATCTTGAGATGCTGGTTGACCTGCGTCTTGTAGAAGGCCGAGGCCATTCCCGGCAGCTTCAACTCGCCGTGCAGCGGCTTGTCGGAGACGCAGAGCAGCGTGCCGTAGGGGACGCGGAAGCGGAAACCGTTGGCGGCGATGGTGGCCGATTCCATGTCGAGCGCGATGGCGCGTGACTGTGACAGTCGCTGCACCGGGCCGCGCTGGTCCCTGAGTTCCCAGTTGCGGTTGTCGATGGTGGCAACCGTGCCGGTGCGCATGATCCGCTTGAGATCGTAGCCCTCAAGGCCGGTGACGTCGGCGACGGCCTCCTGGACCGCGACCTGGACCTCGGCGAGCGCTGGAATCGGCACCCATGCGGGCAGATCGTCGTCGAGCACGTGATCCTCCCGGACATAGGCATGCGCCAGCACGTAATCGCCGAGCGCCTGGCTGTTGCGCAGCCCGGCGCAGTGTCCCAGCATCAGCCATGCATGCGGCCTGAGCACGGCCACGTGGTCGGTGATGGTCTTGGCGTTGGACGGGCCGACGCCGATGTTGACCATGGTGATGCCGCAATGGTCCTTGCGCTTGAGATGGTAGGCCGGCATCTGCGGCAGGCGCGGCGGGGCCACGCCCTCGCTCGGCGCCCTTTGTCCGGAGGGGGTGATCAGATTGCCCGGCTCGACGAAACACTCATATTCCGAATTGCCCTCCGCCATCAGCGCACGGGCGTGTTCGCAGAACTCGTCGATGTAAAACTGGTAATTTGTGAACAGGACGAAGTTCTGGAAGTGATCGGCAGCGGTGGCGGTGTAATGCGAAAGCCTCGCCAGCGAATAGTCGATGCGCTGGGCCTTGAAGGGCGCCAGCGGCAAAAGCTCACCGGGACCGGGTTCATACAGGCCGTTGACGATCTCGTCGTCGGTGGTGGCGAGGTCGGGGGTGTCGAAAAGGTCCCGCAACGGCATGTCGAGCTTGTCGGCGACGGCTGCTTCGACATAGGCGCCCTCGCCGAAGGCGAAATGCAGCGGGATCGGCGTGTCGGATTCTGAGACGGTCAGCGGTGTGCCGTGGTTCTTGAGCAGCAGTTCGAACTGGGTGGTCAGGTAGGAGCGAAACAGTTCCGGCCGGGTGAGGGTGGTCGCATAATGGCCGGGCGAAACCACGTGTCCATAAGACAGCCGGGAATCGACCATGCCGAAGGAGGTCGTGGCCAGGCTGACTTGCGGGTAGAATGCCCGATAGCGGCCCTTTGGCTTTTCCGTTGCGAGGCTCTCGAAGGCCTCGCACAAAAATCTTGTGTTGCGTTCATAAATGGCTTCGAGCGCAGCCACTGCATCGGCCGCATTGGAAAATTCCTGCGGAGCGATCGGGTCAGGCGTAATGAAGCCGCTGGCGGAGTGTGAAGAGATTCGTTGGTCCATGCACCGTTATATACGAGAAAACTTGACAAGGAAAAGACGAAGCCGGTGAAAGGTCTTTCATGCAAGCCGAAGCAATCGATGTCAGCCATTGCGCTGCAGGCTCATATAGAGCACGAAGCCGGCGCCCGAGAGCCCGGCTCCCTTGTCGCCGGTCTGGGCATAGGCGAAGGCGCCCACGGGCCCGACCAGAAAAGCCGTCACGGCTGTGATGCGCAGGAAGGTCGAGAGCGAGCGGCGGATTGCAATACGCATGGTACGGGATCCTTGGAGGTTGGGGTCAGCGATCAGGCTGGCACCGGGGGTCGATCTGGAATGCGCATGCGTCGATCATGCCGCCGTTCCAGCCGCGCGAGGTCCGGTCTGAATTGGCGACGGCCGCTGCCATCAGCATCGCGAAGATTGCGAAAGCCAGGCAGATGATGATGAAGCGGCGGGTCAGCGTTGCCATGCGTCTCATTCCTCAGTTGATGGACGCATATTGGCATTTGCGGCCTGAACACCGCCTGAGACGGGCGTTCATGTCCGGTTCAAACAGGTTAACGGAGTTGCGCACGCCTTCCGTTGATCAAGCGATGGGCATGGTATGCCGGCGGAGAAGGGGTGGCGGAACTTCCGGAGGTCCGCCATACTCGCCCCCTGAAACCGTGAAAGGGACCGATTACCCGATGTCCACCACCCAGCCGAGCCCGATTGAACTCTACTACTGGCCGACCCCCAACGGCTGGAAGATCACCGTGATGCTTGAGGAACTGGCTGTTCCCTACCAGGTCCATTTCGTCAATATCGGCAAGGGCGAGCAGTTCGAGCCGTCTTTCCTGGCGATATCGCCCAACAACCGGATGCCGGCGATTGTCGATCCGGACGGGCCGGACAACGCGCCGCTGTCGGTTTTCGAATCGGGCGCGATTCTCCAATACCTCGGGCGGAAGTTCGGCCGCTTCTATCCGTCCGAGGAACGGGCGCGGATGGAAGTCGATCAGTGGCTGTTCTGGCAGATGGGCGGGCTGGGGCCGATGGCGGGACAGGCCCATCACTTCCGTCACTATGCGCCGGAGCGGGTGGACTACGCGATTGATCGCTACACCAACGAGGTCAACCGGCTTTACGGCGTCATGAACCGCAGGCTGGCGGACCGGGTATTCCTTGCCGGTGACTATTCGATAGCCGACATGGCGTCGATCGGCTGGGTCAAGTCTTATGAACGGCAGGGGCAGGACCTTGACGACTTCCCCAATCTCAAGCGCTGGTTCGAAACCATGATGGCGCGGCCGGCCGTGGCGCGCGGGTGTGAGGTGGGTATCGAGCGCCGCAAGAACATTGCGGACGACAAGGACGCTCAGAAGGTGCTCTTCGGGCAGACGGCGCGATAGGTTTCCGTCTGATTGCGACAGCCGGCTCCGCCCGCTGCTCCATTCCCTAAAAAAGAAACCCCGCGCCGGATCAGCGGCGCGGGGTTGAAAGCTTGGACGGGCCGAGGCCGGTCCGGCCCTTACATCCTGGCCCAATTCTCCGAGCGGCAGAGAACGCCGAGCACGCAGCCGCGCATCTTCAGCGTGTTGCCGGAAAGCGTGGCCGAGCCTGAATAGGTCTTGTCATTGGCCGGATCCGTGATGGTGCCGGAGTATTTGTTGCCATCAGGCGCCATCTTGCCGATCTGCTTGCCGGCATGGGCGCCGGTTCTCAGCTTGACGCAGTATGAATTGCCGCATGCGGAGATTGCTGCGGTTTCGCCGCTTTTGGTCTTCCAGTTGCCCTCGATCGGATCTGCGAGCGCGGGAGCCGTCATGGCGGCGACAAGCGCGCCTGCGGCGATCAGTTTGCGGATCATGTGTTCCTCCCAGGTTGAGGCCTGCATGCAGGCCGATTTCTTACTTAACCCAGAGCTACGTAAAGGTAAACCGGCAGAAATGGGGGGTAGGGACTTTCTCTCGACCCGGCTCGGGCAGGCCCTGAAACCGCTGTCGATGACGCTCAAACGGCGTGTGCCGGAAAGATTTTCAGAAAATGCGATCGAAGCTTGGTTAGCCGTCCGTAACTTTTTTTGCCGGCCTTGAAACGGTTGTTCGAGCTGGTTTGTCCTGTTTCCAAGGCCTTCGATGTTTAACAGAATCGCAAATTTACCAAGCGTTTGAACTTTGTTCGTTTCCTCTTAAGCATGCCGTTTAACGCGACTTTCAACCGATCCCCGCACACTCCGGCTCAACAACAAGGCGCCGGAACAAACCGGACGCCAATATGAGCAGAGCGGCTTCTCGGGAGCTGACAGGGACAACGAAAATCTAACCTTTACGGGGACTTGAAAATGGCACGCTACGAAATTCACGATCAGGATCATGCAAGCATCGGCGGTGAAGCCAAGGCCGACGTCTTCTGCGAAATGGGGCTGATGTACGCCACCGGACGCGAGTGCGAGGTCGACTATGTCGCAGCCCACAAGTGGCTCAACATCGCCGCCATCAAGGGCTCGGACCGAGCCGCCACGCTGCGCGCCGAACTGGCCGAAAGCATGAGCAAGGCCGAACTCGCCGCAGCGCTTCGCGCCGCCCGCGAATGGATGACCATGCATTGAGCCGGGGTCGGATGCCGTTTGCACGGCGACACCGGACTTACATCGAATTGCCTCGAGGGGAACGGGGCGGGGGCCGCAACGCCGGGGGACACGGCGAGGCTTTCAGCAAAGGCCGCGACTGACCGCAAAGGTCGGACGCGGCCTTCCTCTTTTCACTCAAGTCCTGCGAGGACCTCGGGCAGAGTTTCCTCGAAGATCGCAAGCTCGGCTTCGGGGGCCGCGGAAACCCGGATGCAACGATTGAGCGGGGCGACACCGGGCATGCGGATGAACACGCCGCGGCTTACCAGGCCTTCGAGGATGGCCCTGGCCCGGGCGGGATCGCCACCGCAATCCATGGTGACGAAATTGGTGGCGGAGGGAATGGGCGCAAATCCGTTTGCGCGGCCGATTGCGGCAATGCGCTCGCGCGCGGTCGCAACCCGCGCAATGACCGTTTCGAGGTAGGCGCGGTCCTCAAGCGCTGCAAGGCTTGCCGCCTGACCGAGCCGGTTGACGCCGAAATGATTGCGCACCCTGTGAAAACGCGACACGGTCTCCCCATCGCCGAAGACGTAGCCCACGCGCTGGCCGGCCAGCCCGTAGGCTTTGGAGAAGGTCCGGAAGCGCACCACGTTCGGCATTTGGGCAAGGGCGGAAACCGCCGGAATGGCGTCCGCGGGCGCCGTTTCGCAATAGGCCTCGTCCAGAGCCAGCATCGTGGTTTCCGGCAGGGATTTCGCGAAGGCCACGATGTCACCGGCCGAATGCCAGGTTCCCATCGGATTGTCGGGATTGGAGAGATAGACCAGGCCTGCGTCCTCGCGGATGGCTGCGTCGGAAAGTGCTCGGAGATCCTCTCGGTCTTCGCGGTAGGGCACTGTGACCAGCCGTCCGCCGAAGCCGGCGACATGAAAATTGAAGGTCGGATAGGCGCCAAGCGACGTGACCACGGCTGTCCCGGGCTTGACGATCAGCCGGACCATGAGGCCGAGCAGTCCGTCAATGCCTTCACCGACCGCCACGGCTTCAGACGAAAGGCCGAGATGTGCGCCGAGTGCTGTTCTCAGATCATGGTTTTCGGGGTCGCCATAGCGCCAGCTCAAGGGAGCTTCCCGGGCGATGGCGTCGATGACGGCCGGCGAGGGGCCGAAGCCGCTCTCATTTGCGCCGAGCCGGGCGCGGAAACTTTCGCCCCGCGCGCGCTCCTGGGTTTCCGGGCCGACAAAGGGCACCGTGGGCGGCAGGGATTCGGCGAGCGGCGTGAAGCGCGGAAAAGCGGGCATGGCGGTTTAGGTCCTCGGTCAATGTCGCGAAATCCCTAATCGCAATGCATCACGGCTTCAAGCGGGTGCGGGAGGTTTGGCCTTTCTCGCGGCCTCCGCGCCGTCATCCCGGACCTGATCCGGGATCCAGCTACGGCGCGTCTGCGCCGTGAATGACTCATTCGACGTGAAAACGGTTTCCCGGCGCATGGACATGCGCCTGCTGGATGCCGGATCAGGTCCGGCATGACGGAGGAGAAGCATACTCCGCTCTGTGCCCAGATCCACCGCAAATACCCGTTGGCAACCAAGGGTGGTGCGGCTAGGTTTGGCAAGAACAGGGTTGCGGGGAGATCAATGCCGGATTGGGTGACAACAACATGGCAGGCCGCGCTGGAATGGCTGAAGGCTTTCGGTGAACTGAATCTGATCAACACGGTTTTATCGATCGTTGTGGCATTGCTGGCCATAGCGGGGGCATTGTTTGCAATCTTGCGGTGGTTTGGGGCTAGTGTATTCGGATTGTTTCGGCGTTCTAAGCCCGAGCCGGAAAAACCGCTCGTGGTCCGATTGGAGCAACCGCCGCAGCCTGAGCCAGCGCCACCCGCGAAAGCCGGTTTTATCAACCTCCCCGCAGGCCGCGCGGTTGTCGGCCGGGACGAGGCGGTGGCGGAGCCGCGGGCCAGGCTGATCGCGGCTGATGAAAATGCAGTCGCCCTGACCAATTCCGGCGCGTGCTGCGCGGCCAGGGCGGCCTTGGCAAGTCGACGCTGGCGCGGCGCTATGCGGAGGTGCATGGCGGCGACTATGACGGGGTGGTCTGGGTCGAGGCGGTATCGCGGCAGGGGATCATTGAGGGGCTGGTGGCGCTGTGCGCGCATGTTGACCTGCCCGTCCCTGACGCCGCCCAGATCCAACATGCGCAAGCGGTGCTTGGGAAGATCGGCGCCAGCAATCAGTCTTGGCTGTTCATCTATGACAATGTCGAGGCCTATGCCGATCTCAAGGGCCTGTCGCCGCCCAGGGGTGCCCATCTGATTGTCACCACGCGGCAGGGCGAGGGCTGGCCCGGCTTCGAGGTGATGCCGCTGGAAAGGCTCGATTTCGGGACCGAAAACTCGCCTGCCGTCATACTGCTGATGGAGGAAGCCGGGCGCAAGGATGGTGCCGCAGAGGCCCGCTCCCTAGCCGAGGATCTCGGCGGCTTGCCGCTGGCGCTGGTGGTGGCGGGCAGCCTGATCAGATCCACCGGGGAGGGGTTTGCCGCCTACGGGGAGCGGCTCAGCGACATTCTCGACCATGCGCCGGCCAACGAGGACTATCCGACCTCGGTGCTCGGCGCAGTGCAGCTTTCCTATGATCAATTGTCCGAAAACGCCCGGATCGTCGCCGATCTTTGCGCCTGGTGGGCACCGGAGGGACTGGAACCGGGGCTGCTGACGGAGGCTCCGCAGGGGTGGGACTGGGACGACCGGCGAGAGGATATTACGGAGGATGTTCAGGCGCTGGCGGCAGAGCCGGGCCGGGTGCGGGCCGGGTTTGCCGAGTTGACGTCGCGGTCGCTGATGGAAAGCGGCGATGGACACTGGTCGATGCACCGGATGACTGCGGCGGCGCTGCGGCGTCTGCAGGCGGAGCGTGGCGATGCGGACACGGCCAGGGCCGCGGCGGCGCTGCTGGCGGCAGTTTATCCGGGTGGCGTGGACCGCGATGTCAACAATTCGAAGGAGTGGCCGCTTTGCGCGCGGCTGACGCCGCATGTGCGGGTGCTGTGGGCCAGCGGCGCGGCGCCGGAAACCGAGGCGATGGATTTTCTGTTGGGGCAGGCTGCGGTCTATCTCGACAAGATCGCCGATTTCCCCGGCGGGTTGGAGATGGCGCGGGCGTCGCTTGCGCTGAGACAGAAACGGTTGCCGGAGGCGCATCGCGACATCGCCGTCGGCTTCGCCACTCTCGGCATTGCGTTGATGAAGGCCGGGGAGTTGAAAGAGGCGGAGGCGCAGGCCGCCCGCGCGGTGGACTTGGACGAGACGCACCGGCCCGACAGTATGGGGTTGGCAGTGTGCTATGATCAGCATGGCGGGGTGCTCTTGGCACAGGCGCGGGCCGGCGATGCCGCGGCGCTGGTGAAATCGCTAAGGCGTCGACAACAGGCGCTGGTGCTGTTCCGGCGGCTGGACGGGCGCGACAGCGAGGCCACGGCGCGGGCGCTGAACAATCTCGCCAATGTGCGCAGTCAACAAGGTCGCACGCTTGCTGCGGCGCGGCTCTCCGCTGTGGCGCTGGCCATTAGACGCCAGGTCCTCGATCCCGGCGATGCGAGGCTCGGATTCAGCCTGCTGAGCACCGGTGCCTATTGGCTCAAATCTGGCAGCGCCGCCAGTGCTGAGCCGCTGCTGCGCGAGACGCTGGAGATACGGAAAACGGTCTTCGCCGCCCAGCCGCAGCATCCGGAGACGCGCAATGCGGCGGATTGGCTGATCTTGTGCCTGCTGACACTGGCACGGGCGGGCGACCGGCCGGATGCGCGGCAGGCGGAGGCGCGGGCGCTGTGCGAGCGGTATGGGTTCGATTTCGCCGAGCAGGAGGAAATGGCCAAACAATTTCCGCTGCAGCCGCCGGAGGCGTGAGTGCTTGGCGCTCTGATCTCCCCCCTTGCGGCGGGGTCCGAAGGACGGGCGAGACCCGTGACTCGCCCCTGGGTCACGAAGTGACAGAGGGGCGAAACTGCGCGCCGTCCACAGGCCTGTTGAACCATGCCGACCATACCCCCCTCTGTCGGTGATGCCGACATCTCCCCCACAAAGGGGGAGATCAGTTGGGCGCATCTCTTTGCGTGGCCGCCCGCACCGTTTATGAACAGGGTCACATCACCAAACCGAGTCCTTTCCGAGTCCCGCCCTGTTGCCCCCATTCATCGAAACCATTCTGGTCGTCTTTGCGCTGATTGCCATTGGCTTTGTCGCCGCCCGTTTGCGGTTGATCCGGGCCGAAACAGGCGACGGGCTGGCGGATTTCGTCTTCACCATTGCGGTGCCGCTTTTGCTGTTCCGGACGCTTGCGACCGCGAGTTTCGATCATGGCGCGCCCTGGATGCTGTGGGTGACCTATTTCACGGCCATCCTGGTCACCTGGACGAGCGCGCATCTGGTGATCCGGACCGGTTTCGGGCGCGATGCGCGATCCGGGGTGGTGGCAGGGGTCACCGCCGGATTCTCCAATCTGGTTCTAGTCGGCGTTCCGTTCATGACCGGGCTCTACGGGGACGACGGCTTGGCGGCGCTGGCGCAGATCGTTTCCATCCACCTGCCGATCATGATGGCGGCGTCGATCATCCTGTATCAATGGGCGCTGCGCCGGGACGGGGCTGCGGAGAAGTCCGAAAGCGTTTCGGAGCTGGTTTTGGGCTTTCTGAAGCAGCTGTTCTCCAACCCGTTGATCATCGGCATACTCGGGGGCAGCGCGATGCGCCTGTCGGGGCTAACGATCCCCGTCGTTGCCGACCGCGTGATTGCGAGCCTTGCCGGGGTGGCCGGTCCGGTCGCGCTGTTCGCCATGGGCGTGTCACTGTTCGGCTACGGCATTCGCGGCCAGGTTCGCCAGGCGCTGTCTCTGGTGGCCCTGAAGCTCTTCATGATGCCTGCGGTCGCGCTGCTCATGGCGCTGATGCTGGGCTTGCCCGAGTTCCAGGCGAAGATTGCCGTGGCCGCGGCGTCATTGCCGGCAGGAGTGAATTCCTGGCTGATCGCCAACAGGCTCGGGACAGGCCAGCGGCTGGCTGCGACCTCTATGACCATCGGCACAGCTCTGGCCGCGCTGACAACCGGGGTCTGGCTGGCGATCGCAGAGGCTGTGCTGTAAGGCGCGCAAATTGTCGCGAAGCGCCCGTGTGATTTTCGTTTGTTTTCTTTTGACATTCGTATTGGGTTCGATTTAGTAGATTCGAAAGACCCCTGGCAGCGGAGAGACCAATGCCCGAGAACAGGATCTATGATGTTTTCGTCATCGGCGGCGGCATCAACGGTTGCGGAATTGCCCGGGACGCCGTCGGGCGGGGCTACTCGGTGTTTCTGGCGGAGATGAACGATCTCGCCTCCGGCACCTCGTCCTGGTCATCCAAACTCGTCCATGGCGGGCTGCGCTATCTCGAATATTACGAGTTCCGGCTGGTGCGCGAGGCGTTGGGCGAGCGCGAGGTTCTGCTGGCCAATGCGCCGCACATCATCTGGCCGATGCGGTTCGTGCTGCCGCACCACAGCGGTCTGAGGCCGGCCTGGATGCTGCGGCTGGGGCTCTTTCTCTATGACCATATCGGCAAGCGCAAGCTCTTGCCGACGACCACGACGGTCGATCTGCGCAGCTCTGCGGTGGGCAAGCCGCTCAAGCCCGGGTTCAAGAAAGGCTTCGAGTATTCAGATTGCTGGGTCAACGATGCGCGGCTGGTGGTGCTCAATGCCCGGGACGCGGCTGACCGCGGCGCCGAGATCCGCACCCGCACCGAGGTTGTCGGCGCCGAACGCAAGGACGACATCTGGGAAGTCACCTTGCTGGACCGTCGCAGCGGACAGCGCGAAACAGTACGGGCGCGAATGATCGTCAATGCCGGCGGCCCCTGGGTCGACCGGATCCTGACCCGCGTGGTCGGCCGCAACGATGCGCAGAATGTGCGGCTGGTGCAGGGCAGCCATATCGTGGTTCCTAAACTGCACGATCATGACCGGGCGTATATTTTTCAGAACTCCGACGGCAGGATCATCTTCGCCTTGCCCTATGAGGAGGATTTCACCCTGATCGGCACCACGGACCAGGACTACGAGGGCGATCCGAAGAATGTCGCGATCACCGATCCGGAAATCGACTATCTGTGTGCGGCGGCGAGCGAGTATTTCGAGAAGCCGGTTGAGCGGTCCTCGATTGTCTGGACCTATTCCGGCGTTCGCCCTCTCTATGACGATGGCGCAAGCGCCGCACAGGAGGCAACGCGCGACTATGTGCTGAAGCCGGACACGGCCAAGGGCGCCCCGTTGATCAACATCTTCGGCGGAAAGATCACGACCTTCCGCAGACTTGCCGAATCGATGATGGAGTATGTCGAGGACAAGCTCGGCAAGAAGTCCGGCGCCTGGACCCATCGGGCGGCACTTCCGGGTGGCGACTTTGCGGTCGACGGCTTTACAGCCGAAGTGGAGCGGCTGAACACCGATTACCCGTTCCTATCGAACAAACAGGCACGGCGCTATATGCGACATTACGGGACGCGCGCACGGGTTCTCCTGGGCGATGCGAAAAGTCGCGAGGGCCTCGGGCAGGATTTCGGCCACGACCTGTTTGCGGCAGAGGTCGATTACCTCATGGCGCATGAATGGGCGCGCGAAGCCGACGATGTGCTATGGCGAAGGACGAAACGCGGCTTGCGGCTTGACGCATCCCAGGCCGCCGCGCTTCAAACATACATGTCGGGCAAGAGTGCCGCCTGAACCGGCCTCAGAAAGGCGAAGGGTTTTCGAGGCCGCATAATTCGGTTCAAATGGCGGCTGGCAGGGAGGACAGCATGACGGGATATATTCTGGCGATTGATCAGGGGACGACATCGAGCCGGGCGATCGTGTTCGACAAAGACATGAACATTGCCGGTGTCGGGCAGAAGGAATTCACGCAGTTCTATCCGCATTCGGGCTGGGTCGAGCATGATCCCGAGGAAATCTGGAAAAGCGTTGTCACCACTGTGCGGCAGGCAATAAAGAAAGCCGGGATCACGGCTACCGACGTGGCCGGGATCGGCATCACCAATCAACGCGAGACGGTGGTGGTCTGGGAGCGCGAAACTGGAAAGCCGATCCACAATGCCATCGTCTGGCAGGACAGGCGCACGGCCTCCTATTGTGAAAAACTCAAGCGTCAGGGGCTGGAAAAGACCTTCACCAAGAAAACCGGGTTGCTGCTCGATCCGTATTTTTCCGGCACCAAGCTTTCCTGGATGCTGTCGAACGTGAAGGGAGCCCGGTCGCGGGCCGCGCGTGGCGAACTGTGTTTCGGCACCATAGACACATTCCTGATCTGGCGCCTGACCGGCGGGAAATCCTTTGTCACCGACGTGACCAATGCCTCGCGAACGTTGATGTTCAACATCTCGTCGGAAGAGTGGGACGGCGAACTTCTGGAAACGCTGAAGGTTCCGGTCGAAATGCTGCCGGAGGTCAAGGATTGCGCCGCCGATTTCGGTGTCACGGAGGCCAAGCTGTTCGATGCTGAAATCCCCATCCTCGGCGTTGCCGGCGATCAGCAGGCTGCTACCATCGGGCAGGCCTGCTTCGAGCCCGGCATGTTCAAGTCCACCTATGGAACGGGTTGCTTTGCGCTGCTCAACACCGGCCAGGATCTGGTCCGGTCGAAGAACCGGTTGCTGACCACGATTGCCTATCGGCTCGACGGCAAGACGACCTACGCCCTGGAGGGATCGATCTTCATTGCGGGCGCTGCGGTTCAATGGTTGCGCGACGGTCTCAAGATCATCAAGAAAGCCGAACAAAGCGGCGATCTGGCCGCCGAGGCCGATCCTACCCAGGAGGTGTATCTGGTGCCTGCCTTTACGGGGCTGGGCGCACCGCATTGGAATGCGGACGCTCGCGGCGCCATCTACGGGATGACGCGGAACACGGGGCCGGCCGAGTTCGCCCGCGCTGCGCTTGAGGCTGTCTGCTACCAGACCCGCGACCTGCTCGACGCGATGCACAAGGACTGGAAGGGCGCGAACGGCGGCACCGTCTTGCGGGTGGATGGCGGCATGGTGGCTTCGGACTGGACCATGCAGCGATTGGCCGACATTCTCGACGCGCCGGTGGACCGGCCGGTGATCCTGGAAACCACGGCCCTGGGGGCTGCCTGGCTCGCGGGAAGCCGCGCCGGTGTCTGGCCCAAACAGAAGGCGTTCGCCAAGGCCTGGGCGCGGGATACGACGTTCAAACCAAAAATGGACGAAAAGACGCGCAAGGCCAAACTCAAGGGCTGGCACGATGCGGTGAGGCGGACGCTGAGCTAGCACGGGGCGATGCCGCGCCGGAGGGTTCCGAGCCCTTTGTCTTGGGGTTTTGGCTGTCTCGCGGTAGGGTCGGCACTTTGGAGTTGCGGATCTGTCCGCCGGTCGACAAGGATCTTTTAAACGGGAGCCGTTCGAATGCAGCTTGGTGCGTTTTCAATCAGTCTTGCCGTCAAGGATCTGGAGGCCTCCCGGGCCTTTTATGCGAAGCTCGGGTTTGAAGTCGCGGGCGGGGATGCGGATCAGAACTGGCTGATCCTGCAAAACGGCGACTGCGTGATCGGACTGTTTCAAGGCATGTTCGAAAAGAACATCCTGACCTTCAACCCCGGATGGAGCAGCAATGCAGAGGCGCTTGAGACCTTCACCGATGTGCGCGAGTTGCAAAAACAGCTCAAGGCAAGGGATGTGACATTCGAAAACGAGGCGGACGAGACCACGACGGGTCCCGAAAGCTTCGTCATTCTCGATCCCGACGGCAACCCGATCCTCGTCGACCAGCATCGCTGATCGCTCAGGCCGTCTGCCTCATTCCACGAAACTGACGGTAACCCCGGGCGCGACCATGCCGGCCAGTTCCTCGGCGTCCCAGTTCGTCAGCCGGACGCAGCCATTGGAGCTGGTCTTGCCGATCTTCGATGGTTCGGGCGTGCCGTGGATACCGTAGGTGGGCTTGGAGAGAGCGATCCAGATGGAGCCGACCGGCCCGTTGGGACCGGGCGGCACCTGAAGGATCTTGTCATTGTCGCCCTGCTTGAAATTGATCTTCGGATTGTAGGTATAGCCGGGATTGCGGGCGACACGTTCGATGGTCACTTCGCCCGAGGGTGAGGGCGTCGACGACGAACCGATGGTGGCCGGGTAGGCGACCAGAAGCGTCCCGCGAGCGTCATAGGCGCGGATCTGCTTGCGGCTCTTGTCGGCGACGATGCGTGTGACCTTGCCGCTCTTTTTGGGCCCGGTATCGACCACCTTTATCTGCACGCCCGGCCGGTTGAAGTCGACGTCCGGATTGAGTTCCTGAAGGTAATCCTCATCCATGTGGAAGCGTTCGGCGAGCATTTCGCGTGTCGAGGTGAAGGACAGCCTTTCGAGCCGCGCCTTCTCGGCATAATCCGTCGGGACCGAGGCTATGAACGGGCCTGCAGCGTCCTCTGCGGTGATGGTGTAGGTCGTGAATGCCAGCCCGCGTGTAGCCAGACGGTTCAGGATGAGGTCGGTGTCGGACGGGTCGATACGTTCACCGGTGGCTTCACGCCATGCGTCGAGCGCCTTCCGGACGTTTGAGCCCATCCGGCCATCGATGACGCCCGGAGAGAAGCCGTTGCGGTCGAGATAGACCTGCAACGCCGCCACCTGTGCCTTGCTCAGTTTCGGCGTTTTGGGCTGGTCCGGTGCGGTCGCCGGTTTGGCAGGCCGTGGCTGCTCTGCCACGGGTGGTTGGTCTGCGCCATCACGCGGCAGGCGAATAATGGAAGACTCGCCTTCGCGTCCTGGAACCGTGCCGGTTGTCGGATTGAGGTCTCGGCGCTCGATTCCGTCGAAGCGGCCTGTGTTGGCAAACCTGTCGCGGTCGCGCGTCCAATCACGGTTGCGCGGCGGGGGCGGCGCCTCAGGAAAGGCGTCGCGGCCAAAGTCATCTTCCCAAAGGGGCTCATCCCATTCGGCGTTATCGCGTCCGAAACCCCGCCGCGGCTCGCGCCCGGGGGAAGCAAACCCGAACTGTTCCCGGTATTGCCAGACAGGCATCTCGAAACCGATGACCATATCCCGGCGGTCAATCAGAAGCCTTCTGCCCATATTGTCCACGACCACGCGCACGGAACCTGCTTCGGGGATGTCGCGCATCAGGCGTCCATCGGTCGTGACCAGCACCATGCGCCGATCATCGCGCGGGGCGGCATGGCCGGCAACGGGTGCAAAGACCGAAAAGGCAAGCAGAATCGAGGTGAGGTGAAGAATGGATCGGGTCGACATATTGGGCACCTGCGTCAGGGAATGCGATCTTGCACATACAATTGCGAATTCATGGTGAATGTAAGCTGAATAAAACCGGCATGAGTAAGGCGGATGGAGGTTGATTGATGCGGAGCGCGCGAGCCCTTGACTTCGGCCGCGAAGTGAAGCGTCTCAATCGATGCGTGGTGCGCATTTCAGTGGTCGAACTTCATGATAGTGCTGCTTGATCGCAGCAATCTGTTCGGACGCGGGGGATCTTGCGGGTCCGGCAGTTGACCGGGCCGGCCAGGCGCTGTGGCTCAGGTCTCCTGGCCGATACGCGTGATTGACCCGATGAGTTCGCGGCCGGCAAGAAGACCGCTTCCGGTTGTTTCGCAAATCTGTGGGAGCGCCATCCATTCCAGTGTCATTGCGGCGCCCGAGCGTTCCATCTCGTGAATCTGGGCCTGATGCATGGCGCCCATGAGCGAGGCGTTGAAACGCGAAAGCGCCACAAGACGTTCCGCTGTCACGGGATTTTGCTTGTGCGGCATCGCAGACGAACTGCCTCCGCCGCTGAGTGCGATATCCGCTGAACCGCAAAGCGCCATGATGGCCACATCCTGACCGATCTTGCCGAGCGCAGCGCTGAGTTCGTTCATCCAGCCGGCACAGGCCATGAGCGGACGGCGGGAGGTGTGCCAGCCGCTGCCGGGCCAATCGAGGCCAAGTTTGTCTGCGATTGTAGCGGCCACGGTTCCCGCATTTCCGCCCAGCGCCTGCAGATCGCCGACCGCGCCACCGAACTGCAGCTTGCCTGTTTCAATCCGCAGCGCCGGTACGCGATCCGAGACCGCCTTGAGCGGATCGCGCCAAATGCGGATGCGGTCCGATGCCCGGATGTCAAGCGCCTCCTGCATGCGCGTTACGGCCTTGAGAGGCCTTTTTCCGTCGCGTGCCTCGAGCGCATCGAGATCCGCGATCAGCAGATCGAGACGGGCGGAGGCGACATCGATGACCCTCAGAAGCGCCTCGACGGTTGCGGTGTCGGTCAAGTCCTGGCTCGTCGCGCCGAAATGCACCAGGTCGCTCCCCGGTCCGGACAGCGCCTGCCGGAGTTGCCGGACATATTCCGGCACCGGGACCCCGTCGGTTACAGCGGCTGTGGCGATCCGCTTCTCATCCGGCAAGAATTCCAGGATCCCGCGCTGAAGATCCGGCGCGGCATCAGGGTCGATCAGACCCGCCTTGGCGAGGCCCGAGACCAGGGCGCTTTCAAACCGGGCGAAGCTCTTGAACTGGGCGTGATCGCTGAACAGGTCGGCAATCTCCCGATCCCCGGTCAGCCCCCCTATCCAGTCCGATTGCCCGCCCGGCATGTCAGGCCCGCTCAAGCGCGATGGCAATGCCCTGGCCGACGCCCACGCACATGGTCGCAAGAGCCAGCTTTTCGTTCCGGATTCCCAACTCCAGCGCCGCGGTGCCGGTGATCCGTGCGCCCGACATACCAAGCGGATGACCGAGCGCAATCGCGCCGCCATTCGGATTGATGTGCGGGGCTGCGGGATCGAGACCCAGTTCCCGCAAGACCGCGATGCCCTGGCTTGCGAATGCCTCGTTGAGCTCGATGACGCCGAAGTCGGTCGGCTTGAGGCCAAGCCGGGTGCAAAGCTTCGCCGTCGCGGGCGCGGGTCCAATGCCCATGATGCGCGGTTCGACACCTGCGGTCGCGCCGCCCATGATCCGGGCGATGGGGGTCAATCCATGCTTCTTTGCCGCTGCTTCGCTTGCGATGATCAGGGCTGCCGCGCCGTCATTGACGCCCGAGGCGTTGCCGGCTGTCACGCTGCCTCCCTCGCGGAAGGGCGTGGGCAGTTTGGCGAGTTGTTCAGCAGTGGTTCCGGGGCGGGGGTGTTCATCGATGTCGACCATGACCGGATCGCCCTTGCGGCGGGGGATCTCGACGGCCACGATTTCCTTGGCCAGGCGGCCCGACTCCTGCGCGGTGGCGGCGCGGGTCTGGCTTGCAAGCGCGAAGGCGTCCTGATCGGCGCGGCTTATGTTGAAATCCTCGGCGACGTTCTCACCGGTTTCCGGCATCGAATCGACACCGTACTGGGCCTTGAGAACGCGGTTGACGAAGCGCCAGCCGATCGTCGTGTCGTAGATTTCGGCGGAGCGTGAAAACGCGGTCTCGGCCTTGGGCATCACGAACGGCGCGCGCGACATGCTTTCCACCCCGCCGGCAATCACAAGATCGGCTTCGCCGGAACGGATGACCCGCGATGCGGCCAGGATCGCGTCCATGCCTGATCCGCAAAGCCGGTTCAGCGTGGTGCCCGGCACCGTGACGGGAAGACCGGCGAGCAGCAGCGCCATGCGGGCGACGTTCCGATTGTCCTCACCAGCCTGGTTGGCGCAGCCATAATAGACCTCGTCCACAGCATCCCAATCGACGCCGCTATTGCGCTCCGTGAGCGCCCGGATGGGGGCCGCGCCCAGATCGTCCGCGCGGACCGGAGAGAGCGCGCCGCCGAAGCGGCCGATGGGGGTGCGGATGTAATCGCAGATGAATGCTTCAGCCATCAGGCGGCGTCTCCCTTGCTGGCGCCGGAATGGGCGGCCTTGGTACGTGCCCTGAGATCACGCAGTGTGCTCAGCTCAATCTCAGTGGGGTTCGGGGTTTCGGACACTTCGTCCGCGAAGCGAACTGTCCAGCCGCAGGTGTCCTGGACCATGTCCCGAGTGACACCCGGATGCAACGAGACAACAGTGAATTCGGATGTTTCCGGGTCTGCTTTCCACACCGCAAGGTCAGTGATCATCAGGGTCGGACCCTTGGTGGTCAGCCCGAGGCGCTTGCGGTGATCGCCGCCTTCGCCATGACCGAAGCTCGTGAAGAAGTCGATCTTCTCGACCATGGCGCGTTTCGATTGCTTGAGCGTGATGAAAATCTCGCCGCAGGAGGACGCGATTTCCGGAGCTCCCCCGCCGCCGGGCAAGCGCGTTTTCGGGTTGTCGTAATCTCCGATGACAGTGGTGTTGATGTTGCCGAACCGATCGATCTGGGCTGCGCCGAGGAAGCCGACCGTCACGCGCCCGCCCTGCAACCAGTAGCGAAACATCTCCGGCACCGACACCGTGGTCACAGCCGTATCGGACAACTCGCCGTCGCCGATCGACAATGGCAGCACCGAGGGCGCAGTTCCGATGGTGCCGCTCTCGTAGATCAGCGTGACATCCGGCGCGTGGGTCAGCCGGGCGATGTTGCAGGCAGCCGATGGCGCGCCGATGCCGACAAAGCACACATCGGTGTTTTTCAGCGCCCTTGCCGCGGCGATGGTCATCATTTCGTCGGGGGTGAAATCGAGCTCGCTCATGCCGCGCTCCTCAAATCTTTGGTGCGTTCCGCAAAATCTTCCGGCGAGGCGTCAAGCACGTTTTGCTTCATCCAGTCGAGGAAGGTCTCCCGGTCTGCGGCGATCTTGTCCCACTCAATGTAGCTTGCATTGTCGCGTGGATAGTAGCCATGGGCATAGGATGGGTGCGCGCCGCCCGGCACCACAGAGATCGCGCTTACCGTCCAGGATGGAAGCACGCAGGCGTTCGGATGGGCTTGAAGATCGTCCACCACCTCCTCGACGGTGGCGACAGCGCGTTTGGCGGCCAGCACCGCTTCCTTCTGAACGCCGACTATCCCTTCGACAAGGACATTTCCCTTGCGGTCGGCTTTCTGGGCGTGAATGAATGTCACGTCCGGACGGATCGCCGGAACGGCCGCCAGTTCCTCTCCGGTGAAGGGGCATGCGACCTTCCGGATGTTGGAATTGACGCGCGCCAGTTCGGCGCCCTTGTATCCTCTGAACATTGCGAAGGGCAGTCCGGCAGCGCCCGCCTCGTAGGCATTGGCCATGGCCGCGTGGGAATGTTCCTCGATCTCAATCCGGTGCGGCCAGCCGTTCTCGACAGCGTCGCGCAGCCTGCGCAGAAGCCCGACCCCCGGATTGCCCGCATAGGAGAAGATCAGCTTTCGAACCGCGCCCATGCCGATCAGCTGGTCGTAGATGACGTCCGGTGTCATGCGCACAAGGGTCAGATCCTTCGCCCCCTGACGGATCGCCTCATGGGCGCTTGCATGGGGAATGAGATGGGTGAAACCCTCGAAGGCCACCATGTCGCCGGAATTGAGGTTCTGAGCGACCGCCTCGGATAGCGGCAGAAAATTCGCCATGGGATTTTCCTCTGCTTTTGCCTTGCCAGCCCGAATTATGCATATTGTTTTCGAAATGAATAATGATTTTTGGCGGCTGGAATGATATCCATATTGCTATGGATATATCGCGCTGTATCAAGATCCGCCATCTGGAAGCCTTTGTCGAAGTCGCCCGTCAGAAGAGCGTCGGGCGGGCCGCCATTACCTTGTCCCTGACCCAGCCGGCGGTCACACGAACGATCCGCGAACTCGAGCAGATTGTCGGAAGCCCGCTGATCGAACGCGAAGGCCGGGGCATCAGGCTGTCGCATCAGGGCGAAGTCTTCCTGTCCCACGCCGGATCGGGGCTTGCTGCAGTTCGGGGCGGAATTGCAGCGCTTGCCGATGTCGCCACGGCCTCGGGTCCGCCGGTCAGGATCGGTGCGCTGCCGACCGTGTCGGCGACGGTGATGCCAGGCGCGGTCTCGGATTTCCTGGCTTCCGGTTTGAACAGCCCGCTCCGGGTGATCACCGGTGAGAACCGCGTCCTGCTTGATCAGTTGCGAAAGGGAGATCTCGATCTCGTCATGGGCCGTATGCCTGCGCCGGAAATGATGGAGAGCCTGCGCTTTGAACCGCTATACAGGGACAGGGTTGTCTTTGTTGTTTCGTCCAGCCATCCGCTGGCCGGGTTGCGGCAGGTCGGCGCAGACATTCTCTCGAGGTATCCGTCACTGGTGCCTCCGGAGGGGTCCATCATCCACCCTTACGTTGAGCGGGTGATGCTGGAGCAGGGCATGGCGCGCCCGGCTCAACCGGTCGAGACCGTCTCGGACAGTTTCGGACGGGCTTTCGTGCGGTCAAGCGACGCGATCTGGATCATTTCGCGTGGCGTGGTCGCCGCTGAAATCGAGTCCGGCGACTTCGTGGCCTTGCCGATCGACACCGGGTCCACGCTCGGGGCGGTCGGCCTTATTTCGCGTGAGGCAGAGCGCAGACATGACGCGGCGTCGTTTTTTGCCGACATCCTCAGGCGTCGCACAGCCCAAAGCTGAAATTGGCGAACGATCCGTGCAATACAGGGCCCTGTGGAGACCGGCTTGTGAGCCGTGCCCGCTTGGCTTTACAATGAGTCCGTAAACCAACCTGCGAGACGGCAAAAGCGTTCATGTTCCTTCCTCCCCGCCACTCAGAGATCATCGAGCTAGCCAAGCTCGAAGGCCGCGTCCTGGTCGATGACCTGGCAGGCCGGTTCGACGTTACCCCGCAAACGATCCGAAAGGATTTGAACGATCTGTGCGAGCGGCAACTGCTGACGCGGATCCACGGTGGCGCCATCGTCCCGTCGGGAATGCAGAACATGGAGTACGAGCAGCGCGGCCAGATCGCCTCTGAGGAGAAAAGCGCCATCGGGGCCGCCGCAGCGGCGCTCATCCCGGATCATGCCTCGCTGTTCATCAATATAGGGACCACCACCGAAGCTGTCAGCCAGGCTCTCCTGCGGCACGGCCCATTGATGATCATCACCAACAACATCAACGTCGCCAACCGGATGCGGCCCTTTGAGCAGTTCGAGGTCGTGATTGCCGGCGGGGTGGTGCGTCCGACGGATGGCGGCATCGTGGGCGAGGCGGCCGTCGATTTCATACGGCAGTTCAAGGTCGATTACGCGGTCATCGGGGCCTCGGCAATCGATGAAGACGGGGCGCTGCTCGACTATGATTTTCGCGAAGTCAAGGTTGCCCAGGCGATCATTTCCAATGCAAGGCAGGTGGTTCTGGTCGCCGACTCGACCAAGTTCGAACGGATGGCGCCGGTCCGAATCGGCCACCTTGAGCAGGTTGATACCTTCGTCACCGATCGGTGTCCGAATGAGAACATTCGCGAAATCTGCCACCAATGCAATGTGGAGTTGATTGAAACCGCATTGTGAGGCGGGCAAGCCAGATTGGTTTTCCGCCCCGATCCGGCTGAACACGGACAAGTCCCCGGCAATCAATCGTTTGACTGGTTTCGGAGATGTGAAGATGTGTTGCGCCAAAGCCTCCAGAGGCCAAGGAAACACGCGCGACACATCAAATCATCACAACCGGTCTTTTTCCAAATCGGTCCAACCACTATATAGCGTCCAGAAAGATTGGACGAGCCGGGCGGATGGATTGTCATCGGCTTGGCCGTTTGTGACCAGGTCCCCGATAGTCGTTGGGTAGGAAAGCAGGTTCGACATGGCTATGCCAAGGTTCCACACCGTTGCAGCCTTCGTGGTGTTCGCCGTTTCGGCGGCCTGGGTGCTGACAGGTGAGTTTTCCTCGATCGGAAGCGCCGCGGACGATGCCGGGGAGGCGGAAGTCGAGGTTGAGGCGCCAGCGCCGGAAGCGACCACAACCACGCGGACCGTCGGCGTCATCGAACCCGAATTCATCGATCACAACCGCATTATCCGCATCTCGGGTGTGACCGCGCCTGACAAGCGCAGCACGCTTGCCACGCGGAGCGCTGGAATACTGGGTGAACTGAAGGTCGAAAAGGGTGACAGCGTTGTCGCCGGTGACGTTATCCTCGTGCTCGAGGGAACCGAACGAAACGCCATGGTGGAAACCGCCCGTGCGCTCCTCGATCAGCGCGAGAAAGAGGCCGCGAACATCGAACGTCTCGTGGAAAGCGGCATCGCGCCAATCACTCAGCGCGACACTGCCCGCTCGGCGCTTGCTTCGGCGCGCTCCCAGCTAGAGGCCGCGCAGGCGGATGTGGAACGGTTGACCGTGGAGGCGCCGTTTTCGGGCGTGATCGATCAGGTCATGGTCGAGGAGGGCAGCTGGCTTCCTTCCGGCGAGCCGGCGGCGATCCTGCTGCAGCTTGACCCGGTGGTGGCACGCGGTGAGGTGAGCGAGCGCGACATCGCCTATGTCGAAGTGGGCAGCGAGGCCGGCGTTCGGCTGATCAGCGGCAGCGTCGTGACAGGCGAGGTGCGCCATATCAGCCGGGAAGCCACCGCGGGCACCCGGACTTTCCCGATTGAGGTCGAGATTCCCAATCCCGACAATCAGATACCTGCAGGGATGACCGCCGAGATCATGATCAAATCCGAACCGGTGACGGCGGTGAAGCTCCCGCGTTCGGTTGTCACGCTTGACGAGGCCGGCGATTTGGGACTGCGCATTCTGCGTGCCGACAAAACCGTCGGCTTCGTGACGATCGACCTGATCGACGATACTCCCGAAGGCCTGGTTCTGGGCGGTGTGCCGGAAGACGCAAAAATCATCATTGCCGGCCAGGACCTGGTCAGCGAGGGCGAAATCGTCAATGCCGTGCCGGTGGATGACGGTCTGGTCGCCTCGACAGACGCCGTAGCCTCCAGGCCGGTGCAATGAACATCGTCGATCTGGCAATCCGCAACGCACGGCTGACGATCGCCGTGCTGCTGTTTTTCGTCGTGGCGGGGACGATGTCCTACATCTCGATTCCAAAGGAAGCGGAGCCGGACATCAAGATTCCGATCATCTATGTCAGCTTGAGCTATTCGGGAATTTCGCCGGAGGATTCCGAGCGGCTTCTGTTGCGACCGATGGAAACCAAGCTCAAGTCCATAACCGGGATCAAGGAAATGCGCTCTGCGGCCTATCAGGGCGGCGGCAACGTGGTGATCGAGTTCATGGCGGGCGCGGATCTCGCCAAGGCGCTCGACGACGTGCGCAACAAGGTTTCCGACGCCAAGGCCGAACTGCCCCAGGGGGCCGATGAACCGACGGTCAACGAGGTCAATATCTCCGAATTTCCGGTGCTTGTGGTGACACTGTCGGGCGATGTGCCCGAACGTGCGCTGACCAGGGCCGGGCGCGAACTCAGGGACCGCATCGAGGAAGTCACCGGCGTTCTCGACGCATCGCTGCAGGGCGCGCGCGACGATCTCGTGGAAGTGATCATCGATCCGGTCAAGCTGTCTTCCTACGGTATGCAGCTCGACCAGATGATCGCAGCGGTGAATTCCTCGAACTCGCTGGTTGCCGCCGGCGCGCTCGAAGGCGACGAGGGCCGCTATGCGGTCAAGGTGCCGCTGCTGATCGAAACCGTGGAAGACGTTGCCAATCTGCCGATCATAGCCGGCCCCAATGCGGTTGTCCGCGCGCGCGACCTGGCGACGATCCGCTCGACCTTCAAGGACGCGGAAACCATCACACGGCTCGACGGCAAGCCGGCAATCGCCATTGAGGTCTCCAAGCGAACCGGCGCGAACCTCGTGGAAACGGTTGATGCGGTGAAGGTCGTGGCCAACGATTTCAAAACGCTGTTGCCCGAGGGCGCGGAAATCGGATTCAGCCAGGACAAGTCCACATCGATCCGGCAGTTGCTGGCCGATCTGCAGAATTCGGTCCTCACGGCGGTGATCCTGGTGTTCATCGTCATTCTCTATGCACTTTCCGGCCGTGCCTCGCTTCTCATCGGCTTTGCCATTCCAGCTTCGTTCCTGATGGGCATTCTGGCCCTGTCGCTCGCCGGGCTAACGGTCAACATCGTCGTCCTGTTCAGTCTGATTCTGGCTGTGGGGATGCTTGTTGACGACGCGATCATCGTGACCGAATTCGCAGAACGGCGCATGACCGAAGGCATGGAGCGGCGAAAGGCGTTCTCGCTTGCGGCCAAGCGGATGGCGGGTCCGGTTGTCGCGGCGACTCTCACGCGTGTCGCGGCGTTCTCGCCGCTTCTGTTCTGGCCGGGTATCGTCGGCGAGTTCATGAAATACATGCCGATCACGCTGATTGCGACGCTGTCCGCCTCGATGCTTTATGCCCTCGTCTTTACGCCGACGCTTGGCGCGATGTTCGCAAAACCGCTGATCGAGGATGGCCCCAAGCGCGACGGGCTTTACATGCGCTTTGTCGGGCGCGCGGTGCGGCATCCTTTCATCGTCGTCTTTTTCACGCTGGCGTCGCTCGTGGCAGTTCCGGTCGCCTATGGCAAGTATGGCTCCGGTGTCGAGTTCTTCCCCGACGTGGAGCCGGAATATGGCCTGCTCTATGTCCATGCCCGCGGAAATCTTTCGCTGGCGGAGAAGGACGCGGCTGTACGTATGGTCGAGGAACGGGTCATCGGCTGGCCCGGACTGACAAATGTCTACACCCGTGTCGGCAGCGTCGCCGGAGGGGGAAATGATGTCGGCGAAGATGTTGTCGGTGTCCTGCAGTACGAGTTTGTCGATTGGCGCGAGCGCAAGCCGGCGGGCGAGATCCTGGACGATTTCCGCCGGGAACTGACCGGCTTTCCGGGCGTCGAAATCGAGGTGCGGGTGCCTGAGGGAGGCCCGCCCACGGGCAAGGCGATTCAGATCCAGCTGTCTGCCGCCGATCCGTCGGGATTGCCTGAAGTTGCCCGCAAGGTTGCTCAACAGCTTGAGCAGACGCCGGGCGTGATCGATATCTCGGACGGTCTGCCGCCGCCGGGCGTTGACTGGGAAATCAAGGTCGACCGTTCGGAAGCGGCGCGTTACGGCATCGGGCCGGCATCGGTCGGTACGGTGGTGCAACTGGTCACCTCCGGCCTCAAGCTGACCGATTACCGTCCGGCAGGCGTAGATGATGCGGTCGATATCCGCCTCCGGCTGCCGGAGGACCGGCGTACGCTGTCCACACTGGATGATCTCAGGATCGAAACCGCCCAGGGTTCGGTTCCGATTTCCAATTTCGTCAGCCGCGAGCCGGCTCCCAGCGTCGGCACGCTCAACCGGATCGACGGGGTGCGGACCATCACGGTGGAAGCCGGAATCAGCGAAGGGCTTCAGGCCGATGCGGTGCGACAGGGCATTATCGCCGAGTTGGAGAACGCCAATCTCGAGGCCAGCGGAATTCGCTGGAAACTGGCGGGCGAAGACGAGGAACAACGCGCTGCCGGCGAGTTTCTCAGCAAGGCATTCGGGGCCGCGATCTTCCTGATTTTCGTGGTGCTTCTGGCCCAGTTCAACCGGTTCATCTCGGTGGGCCTCGTGCTTTCGGCCGTTGTGATGTCGACCATCGGCGTGTTCCTCGGTTTGCTGATCATGGGCCAGCCTTTCGGTGTCGTGATGACCGGCATCGGCATCATTGCACTCGCGGGTGTGGTGGTGAACAACAACATCGTTCTGATCGACACCTATGACCACCTTCGCCGCGACCGGGACATGGACAAGCTGGACGCCATTCTGGAGACCTGCCGGGAGCGCGCCCGACCCGTGGTGCTGACGGCGGTCACGGCCATCCTGGGCGTGCTGCCTATTGCCTTCGGCTTCAACCTTGAACTCCTCGCTCATGAGACCACCTACGGTGCGCCGTCCACACAGTGGTGGATTTCGCTTTCGAGCGCGATCGTCTTCGGCCTTGCGTTTTCCACGGTGCTCACGCTGGTGGTTACGCCGTCGCTTCTGATGATTGTGACGCGCTCCAAGGAAAGCCGGGTTACGGCCTGGTGGCAACGCACGAAAGCGCGTCTCGGCCTGGGCCGGCGGAAGGATGCCGTGAGCGGAACTGCAGAGCCGGCCGAATAGGCCGGGCCTGATCGAACCGTTCGGAAGCCTTTCACTTCGGATCCGCGTTTCAGCCAACCAGCGGTGAGTTTGCGGCTTGAGGACGCCCGGAGAGGCAATTGCCATTTCTGCGTGGCACTGCTTACCTTGCCCGGAGACGAGTCGAGGGACGGGGCGATGAGACACACCGCATGGGCTGCGCTGGCAGCGATGATATGGATTGCGGCCGCTGGCCCGGCGCCCGCGCAGGATGCAAACGGATCCGCGCCTTCGGCGCCCATCTCCCGCGAGCAGACAATCCAGACCGATGCGGAGATTCGCGAGCGGCTCAAGGCGATCTACGAGGAAATCGATACGCTTTCGCAGGTCACCGTCTGGGTGCGTGAGGGCGTGGTGGTTCTTTCCGGCCGGGTGGCGAACGAGGCGGGTGCCGAGCGTGCGATCCGGCTTGCCCAGAGAATTGAAGGGGCGGTCGAAGTCGAGGACGAGATCGCCCGGACGCTGAGTGTAGAGGAAAATCTGAATCCGCTGCTTGAGCGCACCGAGGATGCGATCGATACGGTGAGCCGGGCATGGCCGCTCTACCTGATCGCCCTTGCCGCGTTGATCGTGACGGCGTTTGCCGGGCATCTTGTCGCCTCGGCGGGACGGTTCTGGCGCTGGGTGGCACCAAATCCTTTCATTGCCCGTCTGATCGCCCAGTCGATCAGGATCGTCAGCGTGCTGGGCGGTATCCTTCTGGCACTGAGCATCCTCGATGCGATGGCGCTGTTTGGAGCTGCGGCGGGCGGGGCGGGCCTGGTGGGCCTTGCCGTGGGCTTCGCGGTCAAGGACACGATCGAAAACTACATCGCCAGCGTGATGCTGAGCCTTCGCCAGCCTTTCAGGGCCAATGATCACGTGGTAATCAACCAGTATGAAGGCGTCGTGGTGCGGCTGACATCACGTGCGACCATCCTGATGACGCTTGACGGCAACCACCTGCGCATTCCCAACGCGGATGTCTTCAAGGGTGTCATCTTGAACTACACCACCAATCCGCAGCGGCGGTTGAGCTTTTCGCTTGGTGTCGACGCAAATGATGATCCCATCGATGCCTACACGGTGGGTCTTGAGGCTTTGCAGAAGCTGGATTTCATCCTTAATGACCCCCATGCCTCGGCCTATATCGAGGAAGTGGGCGATTCCAACATCGTGCTTTCCTTTTCAGGCTGGGTGGACCAGCGGGTGACTGACTTTCTCAAGGCCCGCAGTGCTGCCATCAGTTCGGTGAAGTCGGCGCTCGAGGAGCAGGGATTTTCCTTGCCCGAACCGATTTACCGGGTGAAGGTAGAGGGTATTCCAGGCCTGACCGCGGTCGAGCGCCCGCGAAAGCCGGAGCCTGCTTCCCCGACGCCGGCACGGGAACCGAAAGCGCCTGCGCATGCAGACCATCCCGCCGAGATCGATGTCAGCCCTGACGAGGTCGTTCTGAAGCAGGTCGCCGAGGATCGGGCGCGCGGCAGGCAGGAAGATCTCTTGAGCGACAGGAGGCCAACCGAATAGCGGAGGCGTAGCGGGCAGGCGGCAAATGCCCCATGATCCCGCACGGGCGGGAATGTGTTTGCTGCGGGAGGCGCCGGACCCCGGGTAAAAGGTCGCGGCCGTGATCAATCGGGTGACGTCCGGCCGTCACCTTTTGGCCAGTGAAAGCCCCCGAAAGCAGGTTTCCGACTTTCGGGGGCATCATCCTGTCGCTCGCCTCGCCGGCACTCGGCAAATCGAATGTCAGCTGGCGATGATGGCGCGCAACATCCAGCACGCCTTTTCGTGGAACGTCAGGCGCTCTGTGAGCATGTCCTCAGTCACCAGGTCGCCATTGTCGCCGGCCTTTTCGCCGGCTTTTCGTGCGTCGCGGCAGGCCTGTTCATGCTCGGCGATCAGATCCTGGACCATTTCATGCGCGGAGGACTGGTCAATATCCGATTTTGCGGGCGCGAATGTCTTCATGCCGTCCAGATTCACCGGAGCGAGGTAACCCAGTGCACGGATTCGTTCGGCGATGATGTCGGTCGCACCGAACAGGGCGTTGTAGTGCTCTTCAGTCAGATCATGGATCGGCTTGAAAACCGGGCCGACCACGTTCCAGTGGTAGACATGGCTTTTGATCGTCAGGCGGTACGTGGCGGCAAGAATGTCGGAAAGATCCTTCGAAATATCCTTGCGGTAGTCGACGTCGAGACCGGTGTTGACGGTGTCCCGTGTTGTTTCCGGGGTCAGGCTTGCGATGGAGGCGGAACTGGCCATGCCTATTCTCCTTTCATGAGCGGATAGGTTTGTGATGCAAATGGTGGATCAAGCGAACAGCGCGAATGCGAGCGGGCTAATTCACCGCTCAGGCAACTGCGCTTGCAGAGCGCGGCCCAGGATGCGGCATTGGCTCCGGCGCGGCGCCGGACTCAATTTCGGAAACATCCGGGTCCGTGATTGCAGTTGTGTCATTGCCCGAGACGACGCCCCACAACACACCGGCCGCAATCAATGCGAGCACCATGCTCACGGCGAGGATGATGAGAACCGGCCTGCCTTGGCGTGCCTGACGTGCATCTACGGGATCGAGTGGTTCATTCATTGGATGAACTGCTCCTTTCGCATGTACGTTTTGAAGCCCGCGTTTGCGGCAATCAGAGTGATCGGCGACAAACAAGTGCGAGCCCTTGATTGAAATTCTCGGATCCTGCTCAGCCGCATTTCGGGACATGAGCCGGAAAGATGTCAGTCGCGCTCGGGACGAACGACCGAGCCTGCGAGCAGGCCCAGCGCCAGTCCGGCGACGATTGCCGCGGACTTGTTCCGGGAAATCAAGCCGGTGGCGGAGGAGGCCGCCAGCGTCGAGGCGGTGTTTACCTTCAGGACACGCTGGTGGCGCCTTTCACGCGCCCGGAGAAGCGATCTCACCGCGAGTGCGGCAAGCGCCAAGAGAACCGTCAGTCCGGCCGCTGCCAGCAGGCCTGTGACGATCCCGTATGTCTGGGCGACGTAGGCTGCAAAGGCGAGCGTGAGCGCCAGGCTCGCCAGTATCAGCATCAAGCCTATGAAACCCGCGAATGCCGCGTCCCGCTTGTACTGGCGGGCCTTGGCGTTCGCATAGGACGAAATGATTGAGCTGAAGGGAAAAGCCGTGCTCATGCCGGTTACCTGCGCAGCAGGATTGCCGCCAGAAAGCCTGCCGCAACCGCGACGCCGAGGGACTGCAACGGCTTGTCGCGAACGGTGGTTGTCACCTGCTGTTCGGCGCTGGAGAACTGCCTGGACATGTCGGCGACCAGCTTTTCCCCGCTGCGGAGTACATCGTCCACCCGGGTTTCCGCGGCTTCGCGTGCTACGCCTGCCTGAACCGAGCCAGCGCCTGCGAGCGCTTCGCCAAGGGCCGCGAGCTCCTTCTTGATCCGGTCGGTGCGTTCGGCGATTTCATCAATGGCGGGGTTCTTGCCATTGGAAGATGAGGTCGATTTGCTCGTGGTGGCCATTGATCGTCTCCTTTGTCTGCAAATTCAACGAACAAACGCGTGGCGCGAGGTTCGGTTCCAATATTTTTCCGAATGATAAAAAGAGGGCCGCCGGAAACATCCGGCGGCCCAGCTTCGTTCTTCAGGTCAGGGAAGCGATTACCCAGCGGGCACGATCATGATGACAGAATCGCGGTTGGCCTCGTATCCGTCCTCGGAATATTCCTGATGACTTTCGAACTCGGCCTCGGTCAGCGGCGTGAAGACAACGAGTTCGCCATTTTCGTCGGAGCGGATGTCCAGGTTTTCGGGGGAGATTGCCACCGGCTTCTCGCCCATGCCCAGGAAACCGCCAACGTCGATGATGAAGGCCTCAACTTCGTTGTTGCTGGTCAGCAGGACATCGCTGATATCGCCGACATCTTCATTTTCCGCGGAGTAGACCGGCTGCCCCATCAGGTTCTCGGCGCTGAGCTGGTCGGTGGAAACGCGGGTCATCGATTCACGGTCGAAATCCGTGGTCGTCTGGTCTTCTGCCATCGACACGGCGCTGTCGCCCTGTTCGACGCGTTCAGCCGTCTGGTCGGCTGCGTCCATGCTGTTTGTGCCGACTGCGGCGGCCTGGTCGCCAGCTTCGTTCAGGTCGGGTGTGACAGCCTCCGAGCGTGCCTCGGTGTAGACCTCTTCATAATTGAAGGCCGGGGCGGATTCGAGCTGCTCGCGGGTCATGTTTGCGATCAGCCAACGTTCGCCGTCACGATCGACCCACTCGACGGTGCGGTACTCGATTTCGACATCCTTCTCGCCGATTCCCAGGAAGCCGCCAACACCGACGACCACGGATGCGACTTCGCCGTTTGGCGCAATCACGATGTTGTTGACGTCGCCGATCATGTCAGCGTCTTCAGCGGAGGACGAATAGATGGCCGAACCGATCAGGTCACTTGCGAGTGACGAGCGCGCGTACAGGGTGTTTTCGCCCATTTCCGTCGCGTCGGTTTCCATTGTCGCCTCGTTCTGCATCGAAGCTTCATTCTGCATGTCTTCGTTTTCGGAGTGGCTTGCGGCCATTACCGAAGATGCCACGAGTGCTGTCAGCGCAGTGCTGGCCAAAAGGGTCTTGAACATGATAAATTCCTCTTTCATCGAAAGGTGACCGCCGGGCCGATCCGAGTGTGTGAGAGCGCTGGGTTGGTCCGGCGGAATGTACGTGGCTCAAACGTCCGGCCACTGTCGTTTGTTCCGGGCGTACCCGTTTTTTTTGGCGATTGCGGGTTTTGAACGTCAGCGCGCGTTCAGCACGTTCGTGTTGCGCAGAACGGCATAGGCAATCAGCAGGAACGGGACTGCCAGCAGACCGCCGATCGGTCCCCAAAGCCAGATCCAGAAAGCCAGCGACAGGAACACGAAGAACGGGTTGAGCGTGACAGAGCGCCCGATCACGCTTGGCGTGACGAATTGAGCCTCGATCATGTTGAGCACCAGGAATGAAGCCATTGGAAAGAAAATGGCCGGCGGATAATCCCATGTCGCCAGACCCACGCCCAGCAGGATGAAGGCCATCAATGCCGGGCCGATATAGACCACATAGTTGAGAAGAAACGCAAGCATTCCCCAAAGGTAGGACTGGGGAACCCCAAGCGCCCACATGGCTGCCGCGGTCGCAATGCCGAGGCCGGCATTGATGACTGTTATCGACAGCAGGTAGCGGGATACAAACCACTCCGCATCGCGAAACATGCGCGCGGTGTGAAGCCGCGTCCGGCGCGTTACGCACAGCGACAGGATGCTCAAGCGGATTCTGTTCCTTGTGGCCAGGAAGAAATACAGACTGGCAAGAAACAAGATGATTTGAGCGGCGATCGCGGGTGCGAGCGTGGCGATCTCCTCGACAGCGGAAGTGTCCGCGATGTCGACCGTCATCTGAGCCTTGCCGCCGGATATGCTTCGGATCTGCTCCTGGACCCCGCCGAGCGTATCGAACAGCGTGCGCCAGTCGAGCAGGTGACGCTGCATCTCCCGCCAGATTTCCGGTAGCCTGTCGGTCCATATCGAAAGCGGCATCGAAAACAGGGTGATGACCGAGGCAATGAAGGCAAGGAACAGCAAGACCACGAGTGCCGCGGCCAGTGGCGTGGGCATCAGTTTCTCCAGCTTGTTGGAGACAGGCGACGCCATCAACCCTGTTACAAACGCAAGGCTCAATGGCGCTAGAAGCGACTGCGAGTGATCCAGCGCGGTGAACACGGCAATCAAGCCGATTGCAATGATCGAGAGCCGGGACAGCGAATTCAGGCTGGCATCAAGTCCGGTCCGGGGCGCGACTCGAACTACAGGAGGCTCCGCGCGTTTGAACGCTTTTCTCATTCCGCAATCCCTTTGAAAGACCCGTCAACGCGCGCCACCGAACTTGGTTCCCGCAGACGCTGTGCCCGCCTGGCATGAGGACGGCGGGATGGCGCGAGACGGTCGCGAAGGTGGGCTTCGCCGCCGTGATCACCGCTTCACGGTTGTTGAGCGGGAGGGACCGGGGCCGGCAGTGGTCGATTTCACACGGTCGTAGGGAACGCGGATCGTGACATTGATGCCGTAGTCTTTGCGGACCGTCTCAATCGATCCGCCGAGCTCGATCCTCATGGTGGCATCGAGCAGCCTCGTGCCGAATCCGCCTGACTTGCCGGGTGTCGCAGCGTCATTGACGTCAATCCGATCCAGACTGTGTTCTGACCATTTGAGAACCAGATGTTCCTTCCCGGCCGGCACATCCTGAATGAACCAGGAAATCTCGAGCGTGCCGGTATCGAAACGGGCCGAGCCGTATTTGAGCGCGTTGGTGGCAAGTTCGTGAAAGGCCAGACCAAACGCCTGGGCGGCCGGTTCGTTGAGATGGACTTCGGGACCGTTGAGACCTTTCTCGTCAAACTCGTCTCCGAAGAGCTGCTTGAGTTCCTGAACAAGAAGCGTCCGCAAATCGGCTCCCTGCCAGGCGGTTCGCGCAAGGAGATCCTGGGATGCGGCCATGGCATGCAGCCGCGCACCGAAAGAGTCACTGAACTCGGCAAGAGTTTCGGAGTTTCGTGCAGTCTGTCGCGATATGGCCATCACCCTGGCGATCATGTTCTTGATCCGGTGTTTCATTTCCTGCAGCAGCAACTCCCGGTCCGACAGCGCGCGTTCGGATTCCTGGCGCAGCGTTTCGCCGACCTCGATGGCATGTTGCTGAGCACGTGAAGAGGCTGCGAGCGCCGCCGCAAGCAGCAGGCCTGCAATTGCCAGCATGACGGACCTGGTCTGATCAGCCGGTGGCTCGTAGGCTGCCGAAGGTTCGACGGTCAAAGTCCATGTGCGGCCGGCGACTTCCAGAGTGGAACTGACCGAAAAAGACTTGGCGTCCTGGCGCGGCTCCTGAATGGATTGATAGATCACGGACGATGTCTCGGCATTCGCGTCCCAGGCGGTGAGATGGACCGGGAGCACCGGAACCCGATTGAGAGCGGAATCGAAGAGGTTCGTTATCCGGAATGGCGCATAGATGAAACCGAGCAACCTTCCGGAATTGATCGCAAAGAACGGGGTGTAGATCAAAAACCCGGCCTGTTTATCGTCCCCGTTTTCCTGAACCAGCTCGACTGCACCACTGGCACGCATCCGCTCTTCGTTCATTGCGGCAATGATTGCTTCACGCCGAACGGGCTCGGAGAACATGTCGAAACCGAGCGCCCTCCTGTTGCGATCCGTCGACGGTTCGATCAGGACGATGGGCGTGCGGTCCGGTTGGGTCGTTTCGGGCCAGGGCGTACGGGAAATGCCGTAGTTGCGACCCAGTTCCGCAGCGATCGTCGCGTTTGACGATGGCCCTGTCTGGACATATCTCGCAAAGCCGATGCCTTGTATGCCGTCAAACTGGTCCGCTTCCTGAAGTTTGGCGACGAACGTCCTGAACTGCTGCGCGGTGGGAATCTCACCGGTTGCCTCGAACAAGGCCTCGGTCGACGAGATAAGGATGATATGATTTTCGATGCGTTCGCGAATCCGTCGCACGGCCTCTTCTGCAGTGGCTTCAAAACTCATCCTGTTGGCATGTTCTATGGTCAGCCAAGATGCTGCGGCTGTCAGCAGACCGACAAAGGCGACGACAACAAAAACTAGAAAGGGTTGTATTCGATACAACAATCTGAAACTCGCCAAAAACCTATGGTCCTTATCCGCTAGGCCGTTTTCGCGTGGTTCACAAGCCAAGGAGGCGACCCGTGAAGTGCACACCCATCACTTTGGCCATCCAGGCAATGAAACGAAAACCGACCGTGAAACTGCGCAAACCATAGGGCGCTCCGTATCGGGGCGTCTATTAACCAGGTTAACCTGATCCCAAGAGTTTTGGTGGGCCTTCCGCTCGAACGCAATCCCTGCCGACGGGGGCTGATGGCACCTTTAAGGATTCAATGGCGGATCGGGCCCTACTTTTTCGTAACGCGCTCGGCCACATCGCGGCTACCGGTCGAGTCGCCTGAGAACTCCATAAGGAATCTTTCCTCGAAGTCAGCAAAACTGACGGACCTGCTGACCTGCGGGAAGGAGACGAAACCCTTCTCGATCCTGACAAGATTCTCCTTCGACAGATAACTGATCGACCGGTTGACGTGGACTGTCGACAGACCCATGCAATCGGCGATCTGTTCCTGGGTGAGTTCAAGCTCGAATCCCTTGGAATTGGCAATGCTGACCTGCTCCAGACGGGTCCAAAGTTCCAGAAAGAAATGGAGGATGCGCTGAGCCGCGCTGCGCGCGCCCAGCGACACCTTGTGTTCGGATAGAATGTTGGAATGACGCACGGTCATCCAGTCGAGGCCCGAAGCCAGCACCGGGAACCGTCGATGAATTTCAAGAATTCTCACAGGCTCGATCAAAGCCAGCGACACCTTTGTCAGCGCGGATGCCGAATATATGGACTGATGACTGAAGCTTGTATGAAGGCCAATGAAGTCGCCGGGCAGGGAAACACCGATGATCAGGCGTCGTCCGCCCGGTGTTATCTTGTACCGTATCACCCATCCGCGACGCAGAAGAAAAGTTATCCGCATCGGCTCGCCATCGTGGATGAACTCATCGCCCTTGGCGATTTCAGCCTGATTGACCTGCATTGTTTCGAGGTATTCGACTTCCTCGGACGTCAGCAGAACAGTGCGGCCCAGCCGCCGAACCAGGGGGCTGGCGTTTTCCGGGATCGCGCTTTTGTTGTTGGTGCTCATCAACGGATCTTTCCACAGGATAAGACCCGGCGGAAAACTCCACCGGGCCTTTTAAATGGAGGCCTTGATTTCGGACCTTAGCTGTTGCCGAGCCAGCTGTCGATTTCACGCTCCGCCTCGTCCCGGCTTTTGCCGTAGCGGGCCTGGATCTTGCCGGCAAGCTCGTCACGACGGCCCTCGATCTGGTCGATGTCGTCCTCGGTAAGCTTGCCCCATTGTGCCTGAGCCTTGCCCTTGTATTCAGTCCATTTGCCTTCAACAATATCCCAATTCATGGTGATGTCCTTTCTGTATGGTTGCAATAATGATCCTTGATCGAGCCGTGATCCTTCCGCAGCGTCGTTTCGCAAATTCAACGCGATAACGGCTGTTTGGTTCCCGTCGGCATCAGGTGAATTTCGTGTCTGCCGTTGTTCTCCGTGCAATTGTGTCCACGGCATTCCCGAGCAGGCGCGAACCTGCGGAAGCAGCGATCAGCTTTGCCCCTGGACCGCGCGAAGGACCCAGAATCCCACTGTGGACGCCGCTGCAGTCAGCGCGGTTCCCCAGGCAATATCGACCGCTGTGACAGCGACCGGCCAGTTCTTCAGTGTTGCGAGATTGGTGAAATCATAGGTCCCGTAGGCCGCAAAGCCGAGGATCGCACCCAGCAGAGCCGCATCCAGAAGTCCGCCGCCGGTACGCAAGGCGGTGGCCGAAGCGAGGATGACGGCCGCAGCCGAGAACATGACGTAAAATATCGCTGCAACGGGAAAGTTGACGGAATCGGCCATGAGGTCACCAAGCTGATTCCTGTAGAACGTCTTCGCAACGAGACCGAGCCAGATGGCGTCGACGACAAGGAAAAAGGCGGCCGAAGCCGCCCATGCCTTGAAGAACCCGGCCGGGATCATTCTGCAGCCTCGATTCTGCTTTCTCCCTTCGGAAAGACAACGTGGGTCTTGACGCCCAGATCGGGTTCGTCGCCGCTGAGATTGGCCATGGCGATCTCCCAGGCAAAACGCACGGCGCCGCCTGATGAGGCCCAGATATCGGCTTCGTCCGCATCGAAGCGCAGCATGATCAGATTGGGGTCCTTCTTTCCCTCATCAAACCAGGCATTGACCACCGAGGACCAGAACTTCTCAACCACTTCCGGGTCCGTGTCCTCGGTCAGAGTGCCTGTGACGCAGGCGTGGTAGTCATGGTCGGGGCCGACGATGCACATGCGCGCCTTGCCGGATTTGGCCTTCGCGATGCTCGCGCCCATTTCGGAATCGCGTTTGCCGTAGAACCAGACCGTCCGGCGATCCTTGTCGACTTCGGGCGCCATGGGCTGCATCGTGTGCCCTGTCTGATTCAGCCCCAGCATAACGGCGTGGGTGTCGTCGATCTTTTCGAAAAGCTGTTCGATGGGTTCGTTGCGTGTTTTGTCGAGATTGGTCATTGGAGGTCCTTTCGGTTTTCGAAAAGACAACGCGCGCCAATAGGTCTGGTTCCCGTCAAATCAAGCTGTTCTCAGCCATCGTCACCGGCTGTGACAGGGGCGAGAATCCGCAATTCGCCAGCGTGGCAGATGCACTCAAGTTCCCCTTCGAGATCAACAATCTCGCCGTCGATTGCGGCATGTGCCCTGCGCCGCTTTTTCGGAAAGCGAAGCGTGACGCTGGCTGCGGATTCGACGTCAAAATAGGGATTTGTCATCAGTGCGCCGCGCGCCGCGTCAAGGGTCATGCGAAGAACCCTTGGCGAACTGATGGCCTTGGCATGATAGACCCCGAGAACGCCTGCGTCGATCACGGGAGCGAACGGTACCGGGCTGCTTCCGAACAGATTGTTGGAAACAGAGACTGCGGACACCACCGACTGACGCTTGCTGTCGCCGATCAGCGTTTCGACGGGAAATCGCGGTGGATCCTTGATGACGTCGCCCAGAACCTTGAGCGTCGAAGTGATCTTGCGAAAGCGGGTGGAGGTGTCGAGCCGTGAACGCAGGCTCACCAGTTGTTCGTGAAGCCCGATCGAGACCTGATGTATGAACGGTCGGCCGTTGACCGTACCGATATCGACATGTTTGGCCGAGGCTGTCGCCAGGGCATCCACGGCTTCATGCGGATCCATCGGCAGGCCGATGCTGCGCGCATAAAGGTTCATGGTTCCCAGCGGCAGGACACCCAGGATCTTGCCCGAACGGAAACACGCCGCAGCCGCGGCCGAAATCGTGCCGTCGCCGCCTCCGGCGACGATTGTGCCTATGTCTTCATCCTCTTCCGCTTCCTTCAGGGTTTCGATGAGGTCGGGACCGTGCACAAGGCGCACCGTCGCCCGACCGGCGTTGCCGGCGAGGGCGGCAGCAACATGATCGCCGAATTCCTTCGGCTCCATTCCCCGGATCGTTCCGCCATCCATGTTGAGGAGTATCATCGTGCGCATCGGATATGTTCGTCCATTCTTCATCGGTTGGGGACACGCTGTTGAATGCGCGGTCGGTCGATCGGTTCCGGCCGGTGCCGCGTGCGAAGGCGCCTGGCGGCTTTGGGACCACCGTTCCCGGAGGGGATTTGTCACTGGCGCTTCCAATCGGATGCTTTAAAGGTTGCTGGATGAAACTCAAACTAAAACTGAAATCGCTGGTCACGCTGAACGGTATGCTCGGGGTTCCGGGTGGAATCTGTCTCTGCATCTGGGCGCTGGCGGCACCTCTGATATGGGTGGACAGCCAGGTAAGCATCATCGTGGATCCGGTCCCGTTCTGGCTGGCGATTTCGACGGACACCGCCAGATCGCTTCTCGGCACCATCGCGTCGGCGACGATCACGACGCTGGGCCTTGTCTACTCGATCATGCTGGTTGTCTTCACCCTGGCCGCAGGCAATATCGCGCCAAGGCTGCTGCAGCGGTTCTCCCGCGACCGCGTCAACCAGGTCACCGCGGGGATCCTGGGCGGCACATTCCTCTACTCGCTTTCAGTGTTGCGGGTGACCGGCCCCGATTTCCGGCCTGAACTCTCGATCGCGCTGGCCTTTGCGCTGGCGGCGTTTTCGGTGCTGCAGGTTATCCATTTTGTCCATTCGGTATCGCGCAGCGTTACAATTGACGCCGAGGTGGCGACGATCTCGACTCAACTTGAGGACCAGGTCAATTTGCTGGTGGCCAAGGCCAACGGCAACGGGCGTGATTTCGACAGCGCCAGTCTCAAGACGCTGGTGAACGCAAGACAGTCCGGCTATGTCACGATCATCGATGAAACGAGCCTGCTTAAGCTTGGAAGCAGGGGCGACCTGCTGGTCGAGGTCCGGGTCGCGCCGGGTGACTTCGTCCTGCATGGCCAGCCGCTTGCCCGCATCAGCGTGCCGGACGATGGCGACGGTCTGAGCGGCGAAGTCAGGGAGGCGATAAGTCTTGAGCCTTATCGCGGGGCCGTGGACGACATCCGCTTCTCCGTGCGGATTCTGCTCGAGATCGCACTTCGGGCCCTGTCACCGGGGGTCAATGATACCTTTACCGCAGTGGCCTGTGCCGACCGGCTCGCTGCGGCTCTTGTCAAGCCGGTTTCGGAGGGGTTGCGCGATGACGTGCTGTGCGACGCGGAAGGCGTGCCGCGTCTCAAGGTTCCCGGTCTTTCTCTTGAAGAACTGCTCAACATGACAATCCATCCGCTGCGCCAGGCCGCGAAGGGCAACATCCTGATGCTGGATCATCTCGGTGAAGTGCTCAATTCGCTTTACTCGATTGCGGGGCCGGACGCACGGCGGCTGATCGAAGAACACGGAAGGGCCCTGATGGACACCATGAAGTCGAGCGATCCGATCCGCTCGGATCTGGCCTTTCTGGAAAAGCGCCTCGACTTCGATACCGCATCCTGACACCGCAGGGTAATCGCCCCGGACACCCGCTTCAGCGGGGGTGGGCTTTTGGGTGCCCGGGGCTTCGCAACGCTCAAGTGTCGAGCGCGCGATGCCTGACTGCAATGCGGCTCGCAATTTCCCCGATCTCGCCGCGTTGCACAGTCGGTATCGTATGCACTCCGTCAAAGACATCGCGGGGAAGTTCGTCCAAATGTTTGGCCAGCGCTTGAAGTGCATCGTCGCGGCCATGCGATGCCAGGAAAGCGGTCAATTCATCGGCTTGCCGCTGGTCGGTATCCCTGACGTCTGCCAGTGTGGCTTCAACGCCCGGTCCGGCCTTTCCGAGCATCACCTCAAAACCGTGAACAGCATCGGCCCGCGACCGGTAAGCGGCTTCGATGGCTCCGAAAACCGGCGCTGTGGCATTGTCAAGCGAACTGACACTCATCTGGCTGCTTCTTTCCGATCTTGGGTCAGGCTGGCGTGGCTCAAGGCCGATGGCGGGCGGCGTCAGTTCACCCGGACAGCGTCACCGTCCGACGGCGCCCGCGCGACTGACTGAATGCTCATCCCGGGATTGATCAATTCCACCGTCACCTCGAGACCCTGTTCCTCCGTCACGTCCCAGACTATCTCGGCGTCCTCATACAGAAGAGCAGGGTCAATCTCGATGCACCGTCCGAAGGTCCGCGAAGAATTGCCGGCGACCATACGCATCGAAGGTGAGAGATCCATCTCGCATTGCTGCATCGTTTCGAAAGCGATTGCCGGTGCGGGTTGTTCTGAACAGGTGTTCAGATCCTCACTACAGGCGATCAGAATCATGAATGCCGCGATATGTTCCATTTCTCTTCTCCTTGGAGACTAAACACCAGGAGCTCGCGGAAGTTCCATTGGCAGTCTTGTGCAGGCTTTTTTGCCATAAGCGGACGGTCAATTCCCCCGGGAGGCGCCCGCGCATGTTGGCGACTAGGCTCTCAATTTCTGATCTGCTTCATACTGTGAAGCGGGGATCATCAACCTGTAGACCATGCGCTTGTCACCCGTTTCATAGGTGACCTGTGCAGAGAGGGCCTGCGGCACAATCCGGCCAAGGACAGTGCGGGAAAAACTGGACTTGGGCTGGGCGGGAATTTCCGGGGCTCGGGCGAATGTCTCGGCCCAGGTGACCTCCAGCTCGGGGGCGCCGCTTTCATCGGCGCCATGTCGCGCGGAAAGCACGATATCACCGCCGGCAGGTCCGAGTGCGCCATGGGCGAGGGAATCGATCGCGAGCTCGTGGAGTGCAAGGCCCAGATGCAGGGCGGCATTTGGCAGCAGATAGGCATCCTGACCGGCCACAGAGAAATTCTGCGGCAGCTTTCCAACGAGCGGATTGAGCTGCGATCTCGTGAGTTCAAAAAGCTCAGCCCCTCTCCAGTCCGACGCCGTGACCAGATCCTGCGACTTGGCCATCGACTGGACCCTGTTGCGAAAGGCCAGGAGAAAGTCGTCCAGACCGTCCGCCGATCGCGCGGTCTGGGATGCGACCGACTGGATGATTGCGAGAAGGTTCTTCGAACGATGGCTCAGCTCGCGAAGCAAGGTCTTGAGAACCGTTTCGCGATATTTCAGATCGTCAATGTCTAGAATGGTGGTGAACACGCCTATGACAGTTCCGTCAGCATCGATGTCCGGATCTATGTGCAGCATGAACCAGTGCCGCTCGCGCTCGGCTTCCCGGAGAATCTCAAGCTTGGTTGCTTCTCCCATCCTGATGACCTGCTGCTTGGCGGAGGTTATCTTGGCGGCTTGCGGCTCAGAAAAGAGAGCGTCGTCCGACTTGCCTTCGACCTCCGTGTCGGCCGGCCAATCTTCCGGCAGATTTGCGCTGAAGCGGATCACCAGATCGGCATCCTGATACAGCATCGAGACGCTGGCGTGCTGCAATCCTGCAAGCATGAACCTCAATCTGTCGGACTTTTTGATCGATTTCATGTTGATCGACTTTCCGGCTCATGAACGGTTCGCAAGTTGGTGGGAGTGCGGTTTTCCATGTGGCATAGTAGCGTAGGTGGAAAAAGCGGAGCGGGCGCCAGGGTGGCCGACGCCCGCTGTTCTCGGAAGATTGAGAGTTTCGGTGTCGATCAGCGCGACTTTCGCACGAAGTTCATCACCAGAGAGATAACAAGAAGCGCCAGGAACAGGAAGAACAGAATTTGGGCGATACCGGCGGAAGCCCCGGCAATGCCACCAAAACCGAGAACGCCTGCAATAATGGCGACGACGAGAAATACGAGAGCGTAATAGAGCATCGAAAATCTCCTTTTTCATTCGATGAACCACAAACGCCCCAGGTACTAGTTGGTTCCGGTCATTTTCTCTTGTTCAGGTTCGCCGTTGAAAAAAAGTGCCTGGCTGATGAGCGCCTTGACCATGTCTGGATTGAACGGCTTGGTGACAAGGAATGCAGGCTCCGGCTTTTCGCCAGTCAGAAGCCGCTCGGGAAACGCCGTTATGAAGATGACGGGCAGGATCTCGTCCTTCAGGATGTCGTTGACGGCATCGATTCCGGAGCTTCCGTCCGCAAGCTGGATGTCGGCCAGAACCATCTTGGGATGTGTGGTCCGGTAAAGTTCCAGCGCTTCCGCATGCGTGCGGGCAATCCCGGTGACGCGATGACCGAGGGTCTCGACCATCTCCTCGATATCCATCGCGATCAATGGTTCGTCCTCGATGATCATGATGTCGGTTGCGACCTGCTGGGAAATCTCCCTGCTGGCGGTCTCCACAAGCGCTGAGAACCCTGCATCGTCCACGTCGAGGATTTCGGCCGCCTGGTCCTGATTGAAGCCTTCGACCGCGATCAGCAGGAATGCCTTGCGGGCTTGGGGCGTGACGGCTTCAAGGTTCGCAGCCGCCCGCTTTTCCCAGCTGAACGGCGTCACGTTTTCGGGCAGTGGAACCGAAAGGCTGTCAAACAGTTGGGAGTAAAGTTTGTAGAGGCCGACCCGGTCGCTGCTTGCGTCCGGAAAGATGCTCAGGTCGGCAACCAGCGCCTCAAGCGTCGCGGCAACGAAAGCATCGCCCGAAGTCTGCGATCCGGTCACGGCGCGAGAAAAGCGACGAAGGTAGGGAAGGTGCGGCGCGATGCGCATGGATAAAGTCGTCATATGGTACCCCTTGGTAGACCACTTGGCGTGGCAACAGACTGGAAAACGCACGGGTCAAAAAAAAGTTCCCCCGCGACGGAACTTTTTTTGAGCCCGTGCATTTGCAAGCGTATGTGTTCATTCTCAACGGGCTAGCAAGTGCATGATGGATAAAGATACCAAGGACGAGAGACATGCGTCCAGACAGGGTTTCAGGGCTGATGCAAGCGATGCAATCGGATCGCAGTTGAAGCAGTACTACAAGTCTGTCGAGCAGGAGCCGGTTCCCGATCATCTGCTCGACCTGCTTGAAAAGCTCGATCAGGCTGAACGTTCGGGTGGCTCCAATGGCAAGGCTTGAAACCGGTATTGATCAGGCCGCAAATGTGGCCGGGGCGTTTTCATTCAAGCGTGAAATGCTGGCGGCTCTGCCGAGTCTGCGGGCGTTTGCGGTTTCGCTTTCCCGCCGCCACGATCGTGCGGATGACCTTGTCCAGGAAACGGTGATGAAAGCCTGGAGCAAGCAGGAAAGTTTCCAGCCGGGCACGAACATGCGCGCGTGGCTCTTCACAATTCTTCGCAACGAGTTCTACAGCCAGATGCGGCGCAAGGGTCGGGAACTGCCCGATCCGGACGGACTGTTTGCCGACAACCTTGCAAGCCATCCCGAGCAGTACGGCAAGATGGACCTCGCCGATTTCAAGAGCGCACTGGACCAGTTGCCGGACGATCAGCGCGAGGCGATCGTTCTGATTGGCGCATCCGGTTTCGCCTATGAGGAAGCCGCGGCGATCGCCGGCGTAGCGGTCGGCACCATCAAAAGCCGTGTGAACCGCGCCCGGGTGAAACTCCAGGAGTTGCTGACGGTGAGCGGTGAGAGCGATTACGGTCCGGATGGCACTTCGGCGCCGCTTGTGAATCGGGCCTTTCCGGGCCGCTAAGCGGTATCGTGACGAACACGAGTGTCCATGGGTCGCGAGCGGGAACAAGAGCTCGCGACCCTTGCTTGTGCTCTACCGGTCCTCATCTCATTGCTGGGGCCGCCACGGGGCGGATCGAACACGATGGATTTGATCCGCCTCGGGAGTTAACCCGTCATGACGGTCTCCAATCGATCGTCGCTCCGCCGATCCGGGGTGGAGTTTGCTTGTCCGGTCAGTGTCGCGAGCAGGTCCGAGAGGAGATTGTAGTCAACGGGTTTTGGAAGATAGTGCGCGTTCACACCAAGTTGCGACATGTCGTCAGAAGCGCCAATCATGACCAGTGGAATATCTGAATGAAGCAAATCGGAAACAAAGTTCAGTGACGGTTCATCGGCGCCATTTGTATCGAGAACTGCAACATCAATCCGGTTGAGCGGGCGCGAGCCGTCATGCTTGCCCGGTCTCATCGGTTCGACCTCAAAAGCGCGTGCTTCAAGCTCGGACATTATGTCCACGGTCAGCATGGGTTCGTTGGCAAAGACTAGTATTTTCGGGGTCCTATCCATTGGTGGCCCTCCGTATGTTGAAATCGATGCTCGGAAGCTTGCCGATTTGAAAATCTGGACGTGCGTTGATGCTGCACGCTAGTGTCCTGAAGATAATTGAAAGCAGAGCAGTATAAAGGCCACACTTTAGTGTTGCGCTCAATTTGTGCCGATGCCTCATTTTTGGCAACTTGATAATTGAGAGTTACCTACTAACATTAGTTAGATTGTAGGTCTTTTCGGGATTGTTGAAATGTACCGCGAACGAAATGAGCGTCTTCAGATAATGGTCTCGCCGGAAGAGCTCCGTGCACTGGACGATTGGCGCTTTCTCAAGCGGATGCCCAGTAGAGCTTCCGCCGTGCGCGAGCTTCTGCGCCGTGGATTGCGTTCCGAAGGGGTGGAGATTGCCGAAGCGCACGAGAAATCGAGCGATTTCGGCATTATCGAAAAGCGCACTGACGGCAAACAGAGCTAGCTGCCGACCGCTATGCTGTCACGCCCCATCCAGACTTCGCCATCGGAACGGCGACTGATGATGTCGTCCAGCCGCTCCGGCTTGTGCAGGTGGAAACCTTGACCAAAGGTTACCCCGAGCTGGAGCAGCCGTGCGGCGACTTGCTCGTTCTCGATCTTCTCGGCCACCACATCGAAACCGAGATTCCTGGCGAGTTCCATAATGGAAGCGATGATGGCGCGATCAACCTGACTGTCGACGATTTTCTCAACGAAGGCTCCGTCTATCTTGATGCAACTGATCGGAAAACGTCGCAGATAGTCAAACGAACTCAGGCCAGAGCCGAAATCATCCAAAGACACCGTGCAGCCATGGCGCCGGGCGCTGCGTACAAAGAGTTCGGCCGTTTCGAAACAGCTGACAGCGGCGGTTTCGGTGATCTCAAACGCAATCTGGGAAAGCGGTGTGAAATTCTCTTCGGCGACCTCCTTGATGAACGGCCACAAAGTGGGGTCACACAAGGTCTGGGCGGAGAGGTTGAAACCGACTTTCAGGTTGACCTTCGTCAGGCGATGACCGTGTTCGGCAAGCGTTTTTCTGATGATCCACCGATCCAGCATCGCTGCCATTCCAAACCGTTCGGCGGCGGGAATGAAGGCTCCGGGCCCGACTATGCGCCCATCCCGCGCCTGCAGTCTGGCAAGGATTTCCAGGCGCCCGGACTGCTCTCTCGGACGCTGAAGCGACCGGATTTCCTGTCCGAACAGGATGAGCCGGTTGTCTTCGAGAGCCTCCGTCAGATCGGCGACCTCGCGGGCGGCGGAAAGGCCTGATGTTCTCGTGGACCTGCTTTCGGTGAAGAAGGCATAACGGTTCCTGCCGGCAGATTTCGCCGCGTAACAAGCATCATCGGCCCGGGCCAGGGCATCGGAAGCGCCGATGGATGGGTCGTCGATGACAAAAATTCCGATGCTGCAGCCCAGACGCGGGCCGTTCACGGCGCAATTGAGGGACACGTCGCGGACGGCTGCAATCGTTTCCGTGGCGAAATTTTCCGCGGATGTGCGGTCATAGCCGGACAGCAGGATTGCGAATTCGTCCCCGCCCAGCCGCGCAAAGAAGGCGCCTTCGGGCAGAAGCGCTGTCACACCTTCCGCGATGGCCCTGAGCGCCTTGTCGCCTGCGGCATGGCCCGCGAAATCGTTCAGCGCCTTGAAGTGGTCGAGGTCCAGATAGAAGATTGCAAGGCGCTCATCGGCGGCCCTGGCGATGGCCTCTTCGAGCGCGTCATCGAAGGCAACCCGGTTGTAAAGCCCGGAAAGCGCGTCGTGATGAGCGGCATAGGCGAGCTGTTCCCGCCGCTTGTAATCCGCGGTTATGTCGTGCGCGGTGTAGACTTGACCCAAGGATTCACCGGCGGTGTTCAGGATCGGACTTCTCCGGCATCGATAGAACGCGTCGTCCAATTCCAGAACGACGCCATCATTGGTGTCCTTCGTCCCGTTCGACTGGATGCTCCTGATCATCCCCTTGTCCCGAAGAATAGAATAGATATTGGTGCCGATCAGCCCTTCCACAGATTGTGAAAACATCTTGGCGGCGGAGGCGTTGGCGAAATTGATCACACCTTCCACACCGGTGCTGACAACCGCATCATTGATGGCTCCGAGCGTGATCTCGTAGCGTTCCTTTTCGGTCTGGAGGGCCCGCGCTGCCTCCACCTCGGCAGTCACATCCCGGATCGTGCCGACGAGATACCCCGCTCCCCCCTGGTTCGGGACAGACTTGGCAAGTGTTTCAAGATGCCGGATTTCACCGTCCTGGCGGACAATCCGGTAGCGAACCTTGACTTCACTTTTCTGGCTGAGGGCCTGGAAGTGCTTGGTTTCGGCTTCATGCCTGTCTTCCGAATGCAAAAATCTGTGCCAGGTGTCCCCGTCGATTTCCTTCGATGCGGTATCCAAACCGAAAATCTCGCAGGTTTTCGCATCCCAGAAGCTTCGGCCCCGGGCAACGTCGAAATGCCAGATACCGATTTCGGCCGCCGTCAGGGCGAGCCTGAACCGCTCGTTTACCAGACTCGTGTCCCGCTCGACCTGTTTTTGCTGGGTAATGTCGGTCTGTACGCCTATCATCCTGACAGGATTGCCGTTCTCGTCGCGCTCGATCACGGCACCGCGGTCGAGAACCCATACCCAATGTCCGGCCTTGTGCTGCAGGCGCAGTTCGGTTTCGATCCTGTCGGTCTTGCCTGCCAGGTGACGATCGCCACTTTCGACAGCCCGTTCCCGGTCGTCGGGATGAATGAGCAACAGGAACAGGTCGGCATTCTCCGAAAAATCACTGCGACGGTAGCCCAGCATCCGGCACCAGGATTCGGAATAGATGCAGACATTGGTCTTGAGATTCCAGTCCCAGACTCCCAAACCGGCCGCTTCCAGCGCGCGGTGCCACCTTTCGGTGTCGTTCGCGAATGATGTGTCTGATGAAGTTTCTGGATTGCTCATCGTTGGATGCCCGCTCGCGGTTATGTCTACAACCGTTCTCTAATTTATGAACGAGTGGCTTCAAGAATCCGTTAAGCGGCGCTGCAAAAGCTTGAGGCGGCTGAGACTAATTTTCTGGGGTGTGTGGCGATGATGGGCATTCCCCGTGTTGTCCCTTCGGTCTGCTTTCCCCGCGTCGGCTTCGTGCAAACAGGGCGCACTGGAAGGTTCGTTCTGCGCGATGAAGCGTTTGCCCAGCGTCAACCTAGGCGTTATCGTCGCAATTGGTCTGTAGGCGATCGCATGAACTTGCCGCGCGCTGTTCGCCGGAAAATGAGCGGCCTGGCCCCAGCGTGATCCTGAGAGGCGGACGTGCCTGCTCGATACGCGGGCTCGTTTACTGGGCGGCCTCCGGGTGCCGGTACTCCCGGGCGCCGCGCAGGATCTCCGAGGGATCGAAGTCGTCCACGGCGATTACCTTGCCGACCAACTCGTCGGTTTTGCGCAAGAGCCCTGCCTCTTCTTCGGTAAGCGTGCCGTCGGCCAAGGCTTCTTCGAGCGACAGATTCGCTTCTCGGAGTCTCCGCCTTGGAGCTTCGGTTTCAACAACCAGTGAGAAAGCTTCTTCAAGCAGCTTAAGGGCGCCGTTGTCGGCAACGGCTGTTACGCCACGCGCCAGCCGGTTCCGGGTAGGGGAGGGCCTCAGCAGCAGTTCGGCGCATTCGCGGGTCAGTTCATCCGAGGGGCCGCGATGCGAGCCGCCGGGCAGCGTCAATGCGCGCAGCAGCATCGCCGCGGGCCGGCTGGGCAGATTGGCCAGCACCTCATCGAGACTGGAGCCGATTTTTGCGAAGGAGTCCTCCGCCGTCCATTCCACCAGCGGGAAGTCCGCGGCGAGCTTGCCATCGTCGTGCCAGCGTTTGACCACCGCCGACAGCAGATAGAGTTCTGACAGCACATCACCGAGGCGCGCCGACAGCATCTCCCTGCGCTTGAGCGAGCCGCCCAGTGTGAGCAGCGCAAAATCGGAGATCAGTGCGAAGGCGGCCGCGTAACGGGACATGCGCTTGTAGATGGACGCGGCCATGCCGGCGCCATCCGGCGCGGGCGCTGTCGCGCCTCCGGTCCAGGCCCTTCCGGTGGCGCGGAAAAGGGTCTTCAGCGAATGGCCGACATGGGCCCAGAACGCCTTGTCGAAGGCATCGAGCGCCTTGTCTTCGTCGCTGTGGTCAAGGGCCAGGACCTCATCGAGAAGATGCGGATGACATCTAATCGCCCCCTGACCGAAGATGATCATGTTGCGGGTCAGAATGTTTGCGCCCTCGACGGTGATGCCCACAGGCACCGACTTGTGAAAATTACCGAGATAGTTGTTCGGTCCGTCGATCACGGTCTTGCCTGCATGGACATCCATCGCGTCGTCCACGGCTTCGCGCATCCTGTAGGTGGCGTTTGATTTCATGATGCCTGAAATGACCGCCAGCTTCCGGCCTTCGTCGAGGCCCGCACAGGTCAGCTTTCGGGCCGAATCCAGAGTATAGGCGTTGGCGGCAAGGCGGCCCAGACGCCTCTGAACGCCCTCGAACTTGCCGATCGGGATGCCGAATTGTTCACGAATACGCGCATAGGCGCCGGTGGCATGCGCTGAGGTGGATGCAGCCGCACAGGACAGCGACGGCAACGAAATGCCGCGGCCTGCCGCAAGGGCGCTCATGAGCATCATCCAGCCCTTGCCCGCATAGGCCGGACCGCCGATGATGTGATCGAGCGGAATGAAGACGTTTTCGCCGGCGTTCGGTCCGTTCTGAAACGCCTGTCCGCATGGAATGTGCCGCCGTCCGATCTCGACGCCCGGCAAGTCGGTCGGTATGAGCGCGCAGGTGATTCCTTCCGCATCCTCATCGTCGAGCAGTCCGTCCGGATCCTGCAGTTTGAACGCCAGTCCGAGCACGGTGGAAACGGGTCCGAGCGTAATGTAGCGCTTGGACCAGTTGAGCCGGATCCCGACGGTTTCCTTGCCCTTCCAAGTACCCTTGCAGACGACGCCGGTGTCGCGCATGGCCGAAGCGTCGGATCCCGCGTGTTCGCTTGTCAGCGCAAACGCGGGGATCTCCTGCCCCCTGGCAAGTCTCGGCAACCAGTGGTTCCGTTGCTCATCGGTGCCGAACTGCATGAGCAGTTCGCCGGGCCCCAGTGAGTTCGGGACCATCACCGTCACCCCGGCCGTGATCGAACATGTCGATATGCGCCGGACCACCTCGGAGTGACCGAAGTGGGAAAAGCCAAGGCCGCCATACTCCTCGGGGATGATCATGCCGAAGAAATTGTTCGATTTCAGGAATTTCCAGACCTGCGGGGGCAGATCGCCGGCGTGTGTGATCTCCCAGTCATTGAGCATGGAGCAGAGTTGTTCGCAGGGGCCGTCAAGGAAGGCCTGTTCCTTGTCCGTCAGCTTTGCCGGGGCCGTTTCAAGAAGTTTGCTCCAGTCCGGATTTCCGCTGAACAGTTCGGCGTCCCACCAGACCTCACCTGAATCAATCGCATCCCGTTCCGTGTCGGACAGGCTGGGAAGCTGATTGCGCGCCCATTTGAAGATCGGGCGGGTGATCCTGTCCCTGCGAAAATCTCGTGCTGACATTGGATGCTCCTGAGGTCCGTTTGCAGAACGGCAAAAAGGTCTTTCGTCTGGTCCGCGATGCTAAAGGACATCTTCGGACTTGGGCTTTCCGCTCTGGTGGATGTTGATAATGTCCTTGATTTCAAGGATCAGGCGTTCGCGTTCGCGATCCGGTTCTATCGATTGTGCTGCGCTCAACTCGGTCAGGAGCTCCTTGAGCCAATCCTTGCGTTGGTCGGCCGAGTATCCCTCATCTGACAGGATGTCCTGAATTTCCTCGCGATTGTTGAGCGCATGCGACTTTGGATCGGGAAGCGGCCGATGGTCGGTTTCGCGTTTCATCAGTCCCTCCGTCTGAAATGACTGGTCTCCGGCAACGCGTTGAGGCCGCTTTTGTTCCGGGCCGTTGCAACCGCCATCGAGCATTCCTTCAAGCGGCATTTAATATTGATCCGTCGCCGGCGTCCAATTTTGCCCCCTGTGGTACGGGGCAGCACTCAGTCTGCCTTGTGCTGGCCCGGGGGGGCGGAGGGTGGGTCAAGTGCGCGTGGTGTCGTTCTTCGGCTTTAACCCTGAGACCCATTTCTGACCCGTCACGACGCGTGTTCGGTCTCGAAGATACAGGTCGGCCGGTCGTATTGGCTGTCGTCATCTTGGTATCCGCGAACACCGTCGGTCCTATACCGAATGACAGGTTGGTCGTAGCGATGATCGAAGTGTGTCCTTGTCGCCTTCTGGTCAGATGGAGCTGGAACAGGTCCCTGAAGCGTCTAGAACCTCAGGCATCGCTCGTCAGTCTCGTGGGACAAGCCGTCTGAATTCGCCACCAACCGGGGCGAAACTTGCAAAGTTCGAAAAATTTCGTTTGACATTCACTATGGTTTCGTTTTCGGTGTGATGACGTTTCGCTTTGGAGGAAGCCGGACGGGTCACGGGAGGGATTTCTTGTCCAAGGTTTACGATGTTTTCGTTGTTGGCGGAGGCATTAACGGATGCGGCGTCGCACGCGACGCTGCGGGCCGGGGGTATTCGGTCGGCCTGGCGGAGATGAACGACCTGGGTTCGGGAACCTCGTCGTGGTCCACCAAGCTCATTCATGGCGGCTTGCGATATCTTGAACACTACGAATTTCGCCTTGTGCGGGAAGCCCTCATAGAGCGCGAAGTCCTGCTGAGAATGGCGCCCCACATCATACGTCCGATGCGGTTCGTGCTGCCGTATCACAAGGGGATGCGCCCGGCTTGGTTGTTGCGCCTTGGACTTTTTCTCTACGACCATCTCGGCGGTCGCAAGCTTCTACCCGGAACAAGGGTCCTGAACCTGACTTCAGATCCCGCAGGTGAGGTTCTCAGAAACCAATTCACCAAGGCTTTCGAGTACTCGGACTGCATTGTCAACGACGCGCGGCTGGTTGTTCTCAATGCCATGGATGCGCGAAACAAGGGCGCCGAGATTTTCACCCGAACCAAGCTCATTTCCGCGAGGAAAAGCGCAGACGGGTGGGCGCTACGGCTACAGGCGAGCGAAACCGGCACCATCCGGGAAGTTGCCGCAAAGCTGATTGTCAATGCCGGCGGACCATGGGTTGACGAGATCCTCAGGGCGGCAGCGGGAGAAAACAAGGCTGCCAATGTTCGCCTCGTCCAGGGTAGCCACATCGTAATACGGCGGAAGTTCGATCATCCGAAAGCGTACTTCTTTCAGAATTCGGACGAGCGGATATTCTTCGCCATACCCTATGAACAGGATTACACGCTGATCGGCACAACCGATCGCGATTTCGAGGGCGATCCATCCAATGCCTCGATCGCCGAAGATGAGATTTCATACCTTTGCGACGGCGCCAGCCAGTACTTCAAGGATCCGGTGACCAGGGGCGATATCGTCTGGACCTTTTCGGGCGTCCGCCCCCTTTATGATGACGGCGCATCCAAGGCCCAGGAAGCAACGCGTGATTATGTCCTGCGCACGGATGGAAGCGGGGACGCCAGGGTCATCAACATCTTCGGCGGCAAGATCACCACCTATCGCCGCCTGGCTGAGGCCTTGCTTGCCAAAGTCGAAGACGCCATTGGCCTCAGAGGCAGTCCGTGGACAATGAACAGTGCCTTGCCGGGCGGTGAATTCGCTGTCGACGAATATGAGGACGTTCTTTCGACAATCAGCGCCAGCTATCCGTTTCTGGACGTGACCAACTGCGAGCGACTGGTTCGGGCCTACGGCCTGAAATGCCGTGAAATCCTGGCCGGAGCCAAGTCTTTTGAGGATATGGGAGAGCATTTCGGACACGGACTGACGGCAGCCGAAGTTCGATACCTGATCAGTCAGGAATGGGCCTGGACTTCTGCCGATGTGTTGTGGCGCAGGAGCAAGCTTGGCATTCGCTTTACACAAGAGCAGACTGGGCGGCTGGAAACATACATGCGTGAGTACAAGCAAGTGCAAAATCTTGCAGCGGAATAGGGAATTCAGATGCTCGAACTAAGAGGCGTCAGCAAGAAGGTCGGACGGGATTGGCACATCAAGGATGTGTCAATGACGCTCGAAAAGGGCTCGGTCAACATCCTGCTCGGGCCAACCCTGTCCGGCAAGACATCCCTGATGCGCCTTATGGCCGGGCTGGATCGCCCGACTTCCGGCGAAATTCTCATGAACGGCACCGATGTCGTGGGCATGCCGGTTCAGAAGCGCAATGTTGCGATGGTCTACCAGCAGTTCATCAATTATCCGGCGATGACCGTCTACGAGAACATCGCCTCCCCGATGCGGGTCGCCGGCGTCGACAAGGCCACGGTGGACCGCCGAGTGCGCGAGGCTGCCGAATTGATGAAGCTCACGCCCTATCTTGACCGGACGCCTCTCAATCTCTCGGGCGGGCAGCAGCAGCGGACCGCGCTCGCGCGGGCCCTCGTCAAGGATGCCGAGCTGGTGCTGCTCGATGAGCCCTTGGCCAATCTGGACTACAAGCTCCGCGAGGAGTTGCGGGTGGAGTTGCCGAAGATTTTTGCCGAAACCGGCGCGATTTTTCTCTATGCGACAACCGAACCGCAGGAGGCCCTGCTGCTCGGCGGCAAAACGGCGACCCTGAACGAGGGCCGTGTGACACAGTTCGACGACACTATCGATGTGTACAACCGGCCCTCCAACCTGCTCACAGCGCAGACCTTCTCCGACCCTCCGATGAACATTTTTCCGGTCCGGAAATCGGGCGCGGAATTCGTCTTCAATACCAGCAGATTCGATGTGCCGGCGCCTCTCGCCGGTCTTCAGGACGACGATTACACCATCGGAGCCAGGCCGCACCACATGTCGCTGCAACCGCCGCCGGGCAATTCGATGAAGCTCGATTGCACCGTGTCGACGACGGAAATCACCGGTTCGGAAAGCTTTATCCATCTTCAAAGCGAGGGTATCCATATGGTCGCCTTGATGCATGGCGTGCATCGCGTCGATATCGGGGATTCGCTTCCCGCCTATCTCGATGCGAACAACCTGTTTGTGTTCGATCGCAACGGGAGCCTGGTCTTTGCACCGGGTTCCCTCGGTGAGGGGTGAGGGGCGGTCATGGCAAGCATCACACTCGACAAGCTGGCGCATTCCTACCTGCCCAATCCGCAGTCCGATGCGGACTTTGCGCTCAAGGAACTCGACTACAAATGGGAAGACGGCGGAGCCTATGCGCTGCTGGGACCATCGGGCTGCGGCAAGACCACGCTTCTCAACATCATTTCCGGCCTTCTCGTTCCGTCGAAGGGGCACATCCTTTTCGACGGACAGGACGTGACACATCTGCAGCCGGAGGAACGCAATATCGCGCAGGTGTTCCAGTTCCCGGTGATCTACGACACCATGACGGTCCGGCAGAACCTGGCGTTTCCCCTGATCAACCGGCAAGTGCCGCAGGACGAGATCACCCGGCGCGTCAACGACATGATCGATGTTCTCGATCTCTCCGACAAGGCCGATCGCAAGGCGCGCGGCCTGACCGCAGATGAAAAGCAGAAGATCTCGCTAGGGCGCGGTCTCGTGCGCTATGACGTGAACGCCATTCTTTTCGACGAACCGCTTACTGTTATCGACCCGCATATGAAATGGCAGTTGCGGACCAAACTGAAAGACCTCCACCGACAGTTGGGCCACACCATGATCTATGTGACCCATGACCAGACCGAGGCGCTTACCTTCGCCGACAAGGTGGTGGTGATGTATGAAGGCGAGGTCGTCCAGATCGGAACGCCCGAGGACCTCTTCAACGAACCGGCCCACACCTTCGTCGGATACTTCATCGGGTCTCCCGGCATGAATGTCATTCCCTGCGAAATCGATGGAAAGACAGCGCGCGTCGGCGATGTCCGGATCGAGCTGTCACAGGGTTACTCCGTCGCCGGATCCGAGACCGAACTCGGCATTCGCCCGGAATTCGTCTCGCTGTCATCGGACAAGAGCGGCTTGCCGGTGCGGATAGAGACCGTGGAGAACATCGGGCGCTTCAAGATCGTGCGTGCCAATCTTCAGGGCCATGCGATCAACGCGCTGCTCAAGGAGAATGAGGAGGTGCCCGCCGATCCGACACTGAGCCTCGATGCCTCACGGATCAATGTGTACCAGAATTCCCACCTGGTCAGAGCAGGAGGCTGAAGATGGACAAGCCCTACAACAACAAGGCCTGGCTTTTTGTCATTCCGGTTTTTGTTCTCGTGGCGCTCAGCGCGATCATTCCGATCATGACCGTGATCAACTATTCGTTCCAGGACACTTTCGGCAACAACCAGTTCTTCTGGGCGGGAACCGAGTGGTTTCAGGACGTATTGCGTTCGGACAGGTTCTGGAATGCGCTCGGACGAAACCTGGTCTTCTCGCTGATCATACTGTGCATCGAAATTCCGCTGGGAATCGCGATCGCACTGACGATGCCCAAGAAGGGCATATGGGTGCCGGTGTGTCTCGTTCTCATGGCGCTGCCATTGTTGATCCCGTGGAACGTCGTCGGAACCATATGGCAGATCTTCGGTCGCGCCGACATCGGCCTTCTGGGCTACTCGCTCGATCAGCTTGGAATTGAGTACAACTACGCCAGCAATGTATTCGACGCGTGGGCAACGATCATCCTGATGGATGTCTGGCACTGGACGAGCCTGGTCGTGCTGCTCTGCTATGCCGGCCTGGTGTCGATCCCGGAAGCCTATTACCAGGCAGCAAAGATCGATGGCGCATCGAGATGGTCGGTGTTCCGCTACATCCAGCTTCCGAAGATCCGCGGCGTACTCATTATCGCCTTCCTGCTTCGTTTCATGGATTCGTTCATGATCTACACCGAACCCTTTGTCCTGACAGGCGGCGGGCCAGGCAACTCGACGACATTCATGTCGATTGACCTCGTCAAGCAGGCCATCGGCCAGTTCGACCTCGGGCCGGCGGCGGCAATGTCGCTTGTCTATCAGCTGATCGTTCTGACCATCTGCTACATCTTCTTCACGGTGATGAGCAATGTCGGTGTCGATAAACCGGATGCGAGGGTGGAAGACTGATGAACCAGACATCTCACACTCAGGCGGACGCGGGCGTCATGAACAAGCCATCGAACCTCATCGACATAAGCAATGTGCGGGCGAGCAACCGCTTCGCCAGGAAGAGCGTCACGCGCTGGCTGGTGCCCGGTCTCTACATCCTGTTTCTTATGCTGCCGATCTACTGGCTCATCAATATGAGCTTCAAGACCAACCAAGAAATCCTGTCGAGCTTCACGCTGTTTCCCGCCGAGCCGACGCTGCACAACTACACTGTGATCTTCACCGACCCGTCATGGTACACGGGCTACATCAATTCGCTGCTCTACGTCGGCATGAACACGGTGATCTCGATCTGTGCAGCCTTGCCGGCGGCTTATGCGTTCTCGCGGTATCGCTTCCTCGGCGACAAGCACATGTTCTTCTGGCTGCTGTCCAATCGCATGGCGCCGGCTGCGGTGTTCGTGCTCCCCTTCTTCCAGCTTTATTCGGCCTTCGGGCTCATCGACACCCACATCGCCGTGGCGCTGGCTCACTGCCTGTTCAACGTGCCGCTTGCGGTCTGGATTCTTGAAGGCTTCATGTCCGGCGTGCCCAAGGAAATCGACGAAACCGCCTATATCGACGGTTATTCGTTCCCGAAATTCTTCGTCAAGATCTTCATGCCTTTGATCGCGTCGGGCATCGGGGTCGCTGCGTTCTTCTGCTTCATGTTCTCATGGGTGGAACTGCTGATCGCAAGAACGCTGACCACCACCGACGCCAAGCCGATCTCGGCCATCATGACCCGCACCGTGGGCGCGTCCGGAGTGGATTGGGGCGTGCTTGCCGCAGCCGGGGTGCTGACCATCATTCCCGGCGCGCTGGTGATCTATTTTGTTCGAAACTACATCGCCAGGGGCTTTGCCCTGGGCCGGGTATAGGGAGGAAAATCATGGATCTGTCATGGATGGCCTGGACCCTGCCCACCAGTCTTTTCTGGGTCTGTCTCGCCGGACTTCTGATCGGAATGGGGATCTGGGAGTATTTCTCGCCCGGAGGCAATCCCCGGGTCGGAATCCTTCGCTTCGAAACGACCCGGGGTGACCGGCTTTTCATATCGCTGCTCGGCAGCGCCTTCATCCATCTCGCATGGCTGGGTCTGGTCGGACCCAATCTGTGGTGGGCACTTGGGGTCTCTCTGCTCTTCGCCATTGGCGTTTTCCGAACAGTTTGACTTCAACGGAAGCGGAGACGGGGATCACCCCCGTCTTCTGAATGCGCATGATCTTTAAAGGGAGGATAAAATGCGACATCTACTACTGAGTACGACTGCATGTGCCGCAATCATGATTGCGACGGGTTCCGCCCACGCCGACATGGCTGCAGCGGAGCAATTCCTGGCAGAGGAAATCGGCGGTCTGTCGGTTCTTTCGGAGGAAGAGCAGAAAGCGGAGATGGAGTTTTTCATCAACGCTGCCAAGCCATTTGCTGGCATGGAAATCAAGGTGGTCTCGGAAACCATCGCCACTCATGAGTACGAATCGAAAGTGCTTGCGCCGGCATTCTCGGCGATCACCGGAATCCAGGTTACGCATGATCTGATCGGCGAAGGTGACGTTGTTGAGAAGCTGCAGACCCAGATGCAGTCGGGCGAGAACATCTATGACGGCTACGTCAACGATTCCGACCTGATCGGTACGCACTGGCGCTATCAGCAAGTCCGCAACCTTACCGACTGGATGGCAGGTGAAGGCGCCGACGTGACCAGCCCGACACTCGATGTGGAGGACTTCATCGGCACATCCTTCACCACCGGACCTGATGGAAAGCTTTACCAGCTCCCGACCCAGCAGTTCGCGAACCTCTACTGGTTCCGCTATGACTGGTTCAACGACGAGAAGAACAAGGCCGACTTCAAGGCCGAATACGGCTACGATCTGGGTGTCCCGGTCAACTGGTCGGCCTACGAGGACATTGCCGCCTTCTTCACAGGCCGCGATCTGTCGCATCTCGGCGTCGATGGACCCGTCTACGGCAACATGGACTATGGCAAGAAGGATCCCTCGCTCGGCTGGCGCTACACCGATGCGTGGATGTCGATGGCCGGGATGGGTGACGTGGGTGAACCCAACGGCCTTCCAGTCGACGAGTGGGGCATTCGTGTGAACGAAAATTCACAGCCTGTCGGCTCCTGCGTTAGCCGTGGCGGTGCGACCAACTCTCCTGCCGCAGTCTATGCGGTTGAGAAGGCCATCGATTGGCTCAAGAACTACTCGCCGCCGGAAGCAGCAGGCATGACCTTCGGAGAAGCCGGCCCGATCCCCGCACAGGGCAATGTCGCCCAGCAGATGTTCTGGTACACCGCCTTTACCGCGGCAACCGTAGAGCCGGGCCTTCCGGTCATGAACGAGGATGGCACGCCGAAGTGGCGCATGGCGCCTTCGCCGCATGGCGTCTACTGGAAGGAAGGCCAGAAGGTCGGTTATCAGGATGCAGGATCCTGGACGCTGATGAAGTCGACACCGGTCGACCGGGCCAAGGCCGCCTGGCTTTACGCCCAGTTCGTCACCTCCAAGACGGTCGACCTGAAGAAATCCGACGTCGGTCTCACTTTCATTCGTGAATCGACAATCAACTCGGATCACTTCACGGAGCGTGCCGACAAGCTTGGCGGACTGATCGAGTTCTACCGTTCGCCGGCGCGCGTTCAGTGGTCCCCGACCGGCACCAATGTTCCTGACTATCCGAAGCTGGCTCAGCTGTGGTGGCAGAACATCGGTGACGCCATGTCCGGCGCGAAGACCGCACAGGAAGCCCTCGACAGCCTCTGCGAAGCGCAGGAGAAAGTCATGGAACGCCTCGAGCGCGCGGGCGTTCAGGGTGACATCGGTCCGAAGATGAACGAGCCGCAGGACGCATCCTACTGGCTGGAACAGCCGGGCGCGCCTTACCCGAAGCTCGAAAACGAAGATGAGACACCGCAGACCGTGTCTTACGACGAGCTGATCAAGAGCTGGCAGTAAGGGTCTGCTGAACCTTCTGATAGCTAGCTGAGCATGGGGGCCGGAACACGCCGTTTTGGCCCCCGTTTTTCGCAGTAGGCTGACGAATATCGGGCCGACAATTGCCCCCCATCGATTGTAAACTTCATATTGCCGCAGACATGACACTATCGGTTTCTTGAATTGGTCAATTCCACACATTCCGGAACAACATCCAATGAAGCCTGGCTGCTGGTGATGCCGTCGCTGTGCGTGCTCGCATTTGTGGGTGTGCTGCCGCTTGTGACTATATTCAACTATTCGTTCTTCGATATTTTCACGCTGGAAAGCCGGTTCTGGGTCGGCACGGAATGGTATCGCGACATTCTTTCGTCAGAGAGGTTTATTGAGAGCCTGGGTCGCAGCCTTCTGTTCTCGATGATCGTGCTGTCGATTCAGATTCCGCTTGGCATTTACATCGCTCTCCTGCTGCCCCGGGAAGGCCGGTTCAGAACAGCCATCCTGATGACCCTGGCGCTTCCCCTGATGGTGCCGTGGAACACAGTGCCGTCGATGTGGGTGAACTTCATCGGCACTGAGACAGGTTTCGGAGGCCGCGCACTGGCGCTGCTCGGTCTGGAGTTCGACTACAAATTCAACGCCATTCACACATGGATCCTGCTCATCGTCATGGACACGTGGCACTGGATCGGACTGGTCGTCATCCTTTGTTATTCCAGCCTTTCCACCATTCCCCATGCCTATTATCAGGCCGCGGCAATCGACGGGGCGTCGCGCCTTCAGGTGTTCCGTTTTGTGGAACTGCCGAAAATGAGCGGGGTGCTGATGATGGCGCTGCTGCTAAGGTTCATGGACAGTTTCATGATTTACACCGAGGCGTTTCGTGTGAACGCCGGCGGTCCGGATCACAAGACGACGTTCCTGTCGCTGGATCTGGGAGAGGAAATCGCCGCCTTTGACTATGGGCCGGCAGCGGCACGCTCCATCATCTATTTTGTGATCATTCTGTCGATCGCCTGGGCATTCAAAACCATCATGAACTTCCGGCAGAACGAGATACCGCAGGGTGATCGGTAATGGTGCGGCCCATGTCAACAGCCGGTCTATGGAAAGCCTGGATGGCAGGTCTTTTCCTGGCGGCCATCGCCGGGTTTATCCTGCTGCCGTTCCTGCAAATGCTTGTCCTGAGCTTCACATCCACCCTTCCGCGAGACGGGATCGTCCAGGGGCAGTTCAGCACAATCAATTTTAAAAACATCATCGCGTCACCGTTGCTGTCGGGCTCGATCGTCAACTCGGTGATCTATGTCACCATGAATGTGATCATCACGATCCTGGTCGCGGTTCCGGCCGCCTACGCCATCGCGCGCTACCGGTTTGCTGGCGATCGGCACCTGTTCCTATTGCTGATTGCCTTCAGAATCACCCCGCCCGTGGTGCTGACGCTCCCGGTCTTCATCCTGTTTGCCAAGGTTGGCCTGGTGAATTCACCCATCGGGATTGCGCTGGTGCATTGCGTTTTCAATATCCCCATTGCCATCTGGATACTGGAGAGCTTCATTTCGGCTGTGCCAAAGGAGCTTGATGAGACCGCCTTTCTGGACGGTTATTCCCTGCCACGCTTCTTCATCAAGCAACTGCTGCCGCTGATCGCACCCGGCGTCGGCGTTGCCGCGTTCTTTTGCTTCATGTTCTCGTGGGTGGAGGTCGTTTTCGCTCGCATTCTTACCGTGACAGCGGGCAAGCCTATCACGATGGCGATAAACTCATTGTACGGATTTCGAACGGATATCGGTCTGGTTATGGCCATGACGCTGGTGTCGCTGATACCCGGTGTTGCCGTCATCTATTTCGTCAGGAACCATATCGCCAAGGGCTTTATCGTAAGAACCTGATCCGCATCGATTGTAGTCTCCGCCGATCGTTGGCGCCGGCCGAGATCTTGACTGGGGGGCAACGGTGTTGCGGCGGCTCCGGCGCGTTGCTCCGATCCGGACAAAGGACTTTCGCCCGTGCGCTCAGACCGGTCTGAAATTCGGGAGACACGTCAGGATCGTGCAGGAGTTGGGACTGAGACATGCCGAGGGTCAGAGGTTTTCCTTGATCAGAATCTCAATGCGGATCTTTTCCTGAGAGGCCAAGGGGGTTCGCTGGTCGATGCGGGCTTTCAGGATCCGGATCGCGCTTCTGACCAGATGGCCTGAATTCTGTGCAATCACCGCATCGATCTTTCCGCTTTTCAGGGCGGCTTCGGTGAATGGAGTGCGCTCGTGGACGATCTTGACCAATGGTGCTTTGGCGACCATGGATATCTCCCGGACCGGAATCCTGGCTTCTGCACTCATCACGTAGAGGCCCGTAATATCGGGATGGTTGGCGAAAACATTTTCAAAGATGCGTCTTGTTCGCGCTGTGTCACCACGCGTTTCCACCGATGGCAGGGGTAGAAGTCCCGGATACTCGCGATTGATAACCGCGTCGAAGCCAAGCCGTCGTTCGATGCTGTCATGTGCCTGCATGGTTTCGGAAACAACGAGTATCTTGCCCTTCCGGCCACCTGAGAAACGCCCGATCAGCTGAGCTGCGGTGGCGCCCGCGGCGTGATTGTTGATCCCGACGAAATCATTGCTTCCAGCCTTGGGTTGACCCGCCAGAAACTGAACCACCTCAATGCCACGCTCCAGCAGGCGATTGATTGCATCGCGAACCTGGGGGGACTCCGGGGCCATGATCGCAATGCCCTGCGTGGTCTCCGCATCAAGCCCGCTCAGGTAGGCTGCCAGCTTGTAGGGATCGTCGACAGGAAGGCGAGTGGCCGCCACATCCGCCATTTCATCGGCGAAGGATTTCTTGGCCTCCTCGATGTGTTTGACCAGGACATCGAGGAACTGGTCGCCATGATCGGGAAGCAGAAAGCGAAACTGGTAGCTTTTCTTGCGAGCCAGATTGACTGCAGCCAGATTGCGGACAAAGCCAATTCTCTCAATGGCTTCGTTGACCTTTGTGACTGTCCGCGGCCTGACGCCCGGGCGGCCGTTCAAGACCCGATCAATTGTGGCGAGACTAACGCCAGCTTCAACCGCCAAGTCTTTTGCTGTTGGTCTCATTTGCTTCAGAAGTTCCGATCAAAAGGATTCGCCGCGAAGGGCTTGAGCCGATTTGTTCAACAAAATGAGCAGGAAATCAACTTTTGAGGTGCGCACCTCAAAAATACCTTGCAATGAGGTGCGCACCTCATTACGGTTCTTGACAGGAGAATTCCCGTCATTCTGGCGGGATTGTTTAAATGGGAGGAATGCCAGTCATGAAAAACAGGATGATGAATTCTGCCGCCACCATCGGCCTGCTGTTCGGCGCGGGCGTTGCTGGTGCGACGCTGACCACGACATCTGCGCAGGCTGCTGATCTGACGCTTTGCTGGGCGGCCTGGGATCCGGCCAACGCGCTTGTCGAGATGAGCAAGGATTTTGAGGCCCAGTCCGGCCACACCATGAGCTTCGAATTCGTTCCGTGGCCCAACTTTGCGGACCGCATGCTCAATGAGCTGAACTCGGGCGGCAAGCTCTGCGACCTGCTGATCGGTGACAGCCAGTGGATCGGCGGAGCTGCCGAGAACGGCCAGTATGTCAAATTGAATGACTTCTTCGACCAGGAAGGCATCAAGATGGAGGACTTCCTGCCCGCGACCGTGACCGGTTACGCGGAATGGCCGAAAAACACCCCGAACTACTATGCGTTGCCAGCCTATGCCGACGTGGTCGGCTGGACCTATCGCAAGGACTGGTTCGAGCGCCCTGAACTGCAGGCCGAGTTCAAGGAAAAATACGGCCGCGATCTTGCAGTTCCTGCGACGCTCGCAGAGCTCAAGGACATTGGTGAATTCTTCCAGGGCCGTGAAATCGACGGCAAGACAGTCTATGGCGCCGCCATTTACACCGAGCGCGGCTCGGAAGGCATCACCATGGGCGTGACCAACGCGCTCTACAACTACGGCTTCCTTTACGAAAATCCGGACAAGCCCTACGATCTGGAAGGCTTCGTGAATTCTGCCGCAGCAATCGAAGGCCTCGAATATTACAAGGCCCTGTATGAATGCTGCACGCCTCCCGGCGCGTCCGACGCCTACATGTCCCAGAACATAGACGCCTACAAATCCGGACAGGTCGCCATGCAAATGAACTTCGCGTTCATCTGGCCTGGCGTGGAAGCTGATCCGAATGTCGGCGGTGGCAAGTCTGGCTACTTTGCCAACCCGGCAGGTCCCGCAGGACAGTACGCACAACTCGGAGGGCAGGGCATCTCCGTTGTTGCGAATTCGGACAACAAGGATGCGGCGCTGGAATACATCAAGTGGTTTGCTCAAAAGGACGTCCAGCAGAAATGGTGGGACGTGGGCGGTGCATCTGCGATGCGTGCGGTCGTGGAAGATCCGGGGTTCGCCAGCAGCCAGCCTTTCGCACAGACGTTCCTCGACTCAATGGCCATTGTGAAGGATTTCTGGGCCGAGCCCGCTTATGCCTCCCTGCTGTTGCCCATGCAGGAGCGCATCCACAACTATGTCGTGGCCGGTAACGGCACCGCCAAGGAAGCCCTGGATGGTCTGGTCAAGGACTGGGATGAAGTCTTTGAAGACGAAGGCAAGAAGTAAGCCTTAACCCCGTGTACTCCTCCCACAGGATAGCGAGGCCGGAACCAGGGTGTTTCGGCCTCGCATGTGGGAACTAGGTGAAAGCAATGGAAGAGACTGTAATAGACCGTGCGGCCCGGGCTACGCCGCCCGTCGTGGCGAAAAAGGTGAAAGGGCTCTCAGACCGGGCAATTGCCTGGATCTTTGTCGCCCCGACAATTTTCATCCTATTGGCGATCAACATTTTTCCGCTTATCTGGACGATCTATCTGAGCTTCACCAATTACCGGGTGAATCGCCCGAACAATGACATCGAATGGGTGGGTTTGCGCAACTACGAGCGGATTCTCGGTGACCCGGATGTCTGGATCACGATGCAGGCAACCGCCCATTTCCTGATCTGGACCATCGTTTGCCAGGTCCTGATCGGTTTCACGCTTGCTTACCTCATCAACAAGAAATTCCGGGGAAACGACCTCTGGACCACGATCATCGTCTTCCCGATGATGCTGTCGCCGGCAGTGGTCGGCAATTTTTGGACCTTCCTCTATCAGCCGCAGATCGGCCTGTTCAACTACATCGTCGGCTTTGTCACCGGCGCCGATCCTTCGAGTTTTTCCATGATCGGCGAGGTCTCTCTCGCGCCATGGGCCATCGTGATTGTCGATACCTGGATGTGGACGCCTTTCGTCATGCTGATCTGTCTTGCCGGACTGAGGTCCATTCCCGACAGCATCTATGAAGCGGCGGAATGCGATCGCGCCAGCAAATGGCGGCAGTTCTGGACCATCACCATTCCGATGATCCTGCCTTTTCTGATGCTTGCCGTTCTCTTTCGCGGCATCGAGAATTTCAAGATGTTCGATCTGGTTGTGCAACTGACCGGAGGCGGGCCCGGCAACACGACCACGCTGACCTCCATTGATCTCAAGCGCGAAGCTTTCGAGAAATGGCGGACGGGATACTCCTCCGCCTATGCCGTCATTCTCTTCGTCACGGTGTTTGGACTGGCGTCCATCTATGTGAAGGCGCTCAACAAGGTGAAACAGAGATGAGCTTTTCAGTCACCGAGCCGTCGCAGCGGCAAAAATGGTTCGCCGGCATTCTGGTTGTGGGCTATGCCCTGATCACCATGCTGCCGCTGCTGTGGATCGTCGCAACAGGCTTCAAGTCGTCCAGCGACTCGATTGCCTACCCGCCCAAGATCCTGTTTGAACCGACGGTCGAGGGTTATGTGAACGTGTTCACCACCCAGACCAGGCTGAGCAATGACCAGGCCGCGGAGCCGCGCGAAGACCTGCCCTGGTACGAGCAAATCGTACGGGAAAAAGGCAACACGATTGTCGGACCCTCCCGATACTCCGAGCGCTTCTTCAATTCGATCATCATCGGTTTCGGGTCGACGTTCTTCGCCATTTTGCTCGGAACCGCCGCAGCCTACGCCTTCTCGCGTTTCAAGGTGCCGCTGAAAGATGATCTGCTGTTCTTCATTCTCTCCACCAGAATGATGCCGCCGATTGCCGTCGCCATCCCGATTTTCCTCATGTTCAGGAATCTCGGTCTCAACGATACGCATGCGGGCATGATCCTGCTCTACACTGCAATCAACCTGTCGCTGGCCGTCTGGCTGATCAACGGCTTCATTGACGAGATACCGATCGAATATGAGGAAGCCGCGCTGATTGATGGCTACACCCGCTTCCAGGCCTTCTACAAGGTGGTTCTGCCGCAAGCGGCAACCGGCATCGCGTCGACGGCAATCTTCTGTCTGATCTTTGCATGGAACGAGTATGCGCTTGCCGTGCTTCTGACATCAGGTACGGCGCAGACCGCACCTCCATTCATTCCCACGATCATCGGTGTTGGCGGTCAGGATTGGCCGGCTGTCGCGGCAGGCGCAACGATCTTCCTGGTCCCTGTGATGGTGTTCACGATCCTATTGCGCAAGCACCTGCTTCGCGGCATTACCTTCGGCGCGGTACGCAAATGACCGACTTCTTCTACGGCCTGCTCCACTTCAAGCGTGGTTCCTGGGAAATGCTGGCGTCGGTTCTGATTGCCCTGGGCGTCGTCATGCTCATGCAGCCCTTCGTGTTGTGGCTGTTCAGCTACTCGTTCGTCATCACACTGATTGGCACGGTGATGTTCATCATCGTCAGCCATTTTCCGGAGTAACTCATGGCGCAGATCATGATCAGGAATGTGCGCAAGGACTTCGGGACCTTTACGGCGGTCAAATCCTCGACTTTCACCGTCGAGGATGGCGAATTCTTCATGCTGCTGGGACCATCCGGATGTGGCAAGACCACGACCTTGCGAATGATGGCCGGGCTTGAGCTGCCCACCAGCGGCGAAATCTACATCGACGGCGAAGAGGTGGGCATGAAGCCTGCCAGCGAGCGTGATATTGCCTTCGTCTTTCAGATGTTCGCACTCTACCCGCACATGAATGTCGGCAAGAACATCTCCTACCCGCTTGTGAGCCAGGGTATGCCGAGAGCCCAGGTGAAGAAGAAGGTCGCGGAAGTCGCCGAGATATTGGGGATCACAGACATTCTCAACCGCCCCGTGGGCGGACTGTCCGGCGGTGACCGTCAGCGTGTGGCGCTGGGCCGAGCCATCGTGCGTGACCCCAAGGCCTTCTTCATGGATGAGCCGCTGGGTGCGCTTGATGCGGAATTCCGCGAGCGCATGTCTGAAGAGTTGCGTGCGCTGCATGATCGCATGGGTGCGACCACGGTTTATGTAACCCACGATCAGCTCGAAGCGATGCAGATGGGTGACAAGATCGTGGTGATGAACCACGGCGTCGTCGAACAGTTCGGCCGGCCACAGGAAATCTATGATTGGCCGTCAACGATGTTCGTGGCCAACTTTCTGGGCTCTCCCGCGATGAATTTCCTGGAGTTTGAAGGTGCGCTCGACACCAACCAGACCAGCATTCTCATGCATGGCAGCGACTTTCCGATCCCGCATTCGCTCGAAGGCGCCAAGGGCAGGCTCGCGCTCGGCGTCCGGCCCGAACATGTGCGGCTCTCCGATTCAAGCGATTACAAGGGCGAGGTACTTGCGACCGAGTATCTCGGCACCACCCAGATCGTGACTATCGCCACCCCGAACGGCACCATCAAGTCCCGCATGAGAGCCACGCAGTCCATAAGGGTTGGTGAAACGGCGGGGCTGGAATTCGATTCCCGCACACTATCGATCTTTAATGTCGAGACGGGCCGGGCCCTGTTGTCGCAGGCCAATCAGGGGGTCCTGCGGCATGGCTGAAGTTGTTCTGAAAAATGTGACGAAGCGCTTCGGCTCTGATGTGGCGCTCGACAATGTCAGCATGACCATTCCCGACGGGTCTTTCGTTGTCCTGCTGGGGCCGACGGGTGCGGGCAAGACGACCACCCTGCGGATGATATCAGGCCTCGACAAACCGGATTCCGGCGACATCCTGATTGGTGACCAGGCAATGGCCGGGCTGACGCCCGCTCAGCGCAACGTGGCCATGGTGTTCCAGCAGTACTCGCTCTATCCACATCTCACCGTGCGGGAAAACCTGGAGTTTCCGCTAAAGTCGCCGCTTCTGAGGACACCCGCTGATGAGATTGAGCGCAAGATCAAGGAAGTGGCCGACGTCCTGCAGATCTCACACAAGCTCGACAACAGGGCGACCGCCTTGTCAGGTGGGGAGATGCAGCGGGTCTCCATCGGGCGCGCGCTGGTCAGAACACCCGCAATCTATCTGATGGACGAGCCGCTGAGTTCACTCGACGCCAAGCTGCGCGCCGATCTGCGCATTGAGTTGAAGCGCATCCAATCCACCTCCGGCGCGACGCTGTTGTATGTGACGCATGATCAGATCGAAGCTATGACCATGGCAACCCATGTTGGTGTTCTCGACCGTGGCAGGCTGGTGCAGTTCGGCAGTCCGCGGGAGATCTACGAGAATCCGGTCAGCGTCTATGCCGCAAGCCGTCTCGGTCAGCCAAGGATCAATATTCTACCGGCTTCCCTGTTTGGCGGCGCGCCCGCAAATGCCGACAAGATCGGCCTGCGGCCGGAACAGATCGTGCAAGGCGAGGGCGAGGAGAGCCTTGTCACCCGGGTTGAACATCTGGGCGACCAGACGCGATTGCATCTCAGTTTCAAGAGCCATGACCTGGTCACCGTGACTGATGCCCACACAGAACTACGTGAAGGCGACACGGTGCAGATCCGGCCGGAGAAGCCGTTCTATTTCGACGCACATGGCGACCGGATTGCCTAGACCGGCAAGGATTGTTCTTAAACGCAAGATGCGTTCACACCTTGCCTGAAACTACACCTGGAGGACCATTCAATGACCCAGTTTATGAACAAGAAGGAAAGCATCGTCACCGATGCCGTTGATGGTATTGTTGCGACATCCGGAGGCAAGCTCGCGCGTCTGGATGGGTATCCGCACATCCGGGTTGTGGTCCGCAATGACTGGGACAAGTCGAAGGTCGCGCTGGTTTCGGGTGGCGGTTCGGGCCATGAACCTGCGCATGCGGGATTTGTCGGCGAGGGAATGCTGACCGCTGCAGTCTGTGGCGATGTTTTTGCGTCCCCGTCTGTTGATGCTGTTCTGGCGGGCATCCTGGCTGTAACCGGGCCTGCAGGTTGTCTTTTGATCGTCAAGAACTACACCGGCGACCGATTGAACTTCGGTTTGGCTGCCGAGCGCGCAAAGGCCTTCGGTCTCAATGTCAGCATGGTCGTTGTCGATGATGACGTGGCCTTGCCCGATCTGCCGCAGGCGCGCGGCGTGGCAGGCACGCTCTTCGTGCACAAGATCGCAGGCGCGATGGCCGAGGCCGGCGCCAGCCTCGATGAAATCACCTCCCGTGTCGAAACGGTGATTGCCGGCACAAAGACGATAGGCATGTCGCTTGATACGTGCACGGTTCCAGGGGCGCCCAAGGAGGCTCGGATCCCCTACGGCATGGCCGAACTGGGCCTCGGCATTCATGGCGAAGCAGGTGTTGAGCAGATCCAGTACACAGACGCGAGACAGGCGATGGATGCTGTGTGCGGAAAGCTCGCCTCGCACATGGCTGCTGGCAGCCATGTGGCGATGCTCAACAACCTGGGCGGGACTTCCGTGCTTGAAATGTCCGTTCTGGCCAATGAGTTGGCGAAGTCTGAGATCGCCGGAAAACTGAAATGGATCATTGGTCCAGCGGCAATGGTCACCTCGCTCGATATGCGGGGCTTCTCCGTTTCAGTCTACCCGGCAACAAAGGAGGACCTCAAGGCGCTGTCCGCTCCATGTCCGCTTGCGGCCTGGCCGGGCCTCAAGGAGATCACTCCATCCAAAGTGCTCAATCTCCCGGACGGGCTTGCACCGATCAAACCGCTTCCCTCCGAACACGCGGACACGCGCATCTTCCTTACAAAATGCTGCGAGACCCTGATCGCTTGTGAAAGCGATCTGAATGTACTGGATGCGAAATCGGGCGACGGCGATACCGGATCGACGCTGGCAGGGGCTGCCCGCGCCTTGATCGGATCCATGGACAGATTGCCACTCGCCGATCACACCCAACTCTATCGCGCCCTTGGCCAGGAACTCAGCCAGACCATGGGCGGCTCTTCCGGAGTGTTGCTGGCGATCTTTTTTGCCGCAGCAGGCGACGCCGCATCGAGCGGCTTGTCCATGACCGGGGCGCTGAAGGCGGGGTTGGCCAGGATGCGGGAGATCGGCGGCGCCAACCTTGGCGACCGGACCATGGTGGATGCACTTTACCCGGCCCTTGAAGCGCTGGATGAAAGCCTGGCCAAGGCGGCACTCGCAGCCCGCGCCGGTGCTGACCACACCGCAACCCTGACGAAGGCGAATGCCGGCCGTGCGGCCTACATCAATTCTCAGCAGCTTGAAGGCCACAACGACCCAGGCGCCGAAGCCGTGGCGCGGTTGTTCGAGCACTTGCGGGACCAAGCCGCTTAGTGCCAGCGGACGTGTCAGATTGTTTCGAGCCACAATCTGTTCGCACTGACGAGGCGGCCCGTGGACAGAACGCAAGACGGCCACGGCAATTGTTCCCAGTTGTCACAGGATTTCGAGATCCATGCTGGAGCGCTTTATGTTCCGGGACGGTTGCTATGCAATCCTGCGATGCGGCCGCTGTCTGCGGCCTCGGTAAATGACTGAAATAGGGCGGAAACGGACTGTCTGGTTTTGGATCAGCCGATGCTAATCGCACAAAGTTGCCTGGCGGCCGAGTATCGGGCTCCCTTTCATCAAGCAGGCGTTTTGCGAGCTGTGACGAAGGTTGCGGATAGGCGGCAAGGGGCCGCCGCCAAGCCCTTAGCGGCGCAGAAGCTGAGACCTGGTGTCCGTTCGCCTCGAGCAGCGGAGTAGGGTTTGGAAAGCAGAGAGAAAGTCTATTGTCTAGGCCTTGAATGGACTATCCGGGAATGAGGCGATTGGCGTTGCTAGCTTGCCTGGTCAACGTTCTCGCCATAGCTCCATCCCTCGCCGCGAATCCCCTATACGATCGGCTTGCCAGCCGAAGACGCACCGACAGTAAAATATATAAGCCGGGTGTCCTTGTCTGAGGTGACGCTCGCCTCAATCAGTATCTGATCGTTATCTTCCGGCTGTTTCTTTGCAAGCCTGATTTGCTTCTTGTCGACTTTGCCTTCTTTGGCCCCTACCAAAGGTTTGAACTTGTCGTTCCTTTCCTCTATTTCATCGATCAATTCCGGTGCAAGCATGGCCCGAAACATCGTTGGCATGGCGCCGCCGCCTTCCAGCGCCATGCCGCGTTGCTCGAACATCGAAGAGATTGTGTAAAGTGTCTGGACTATGGCTTTCGCTTCAATCTCGCGCGACGGTTCGGCGGCTGCACCGGCGGAAGTGAATGTGCAGAAAAGCAATGCCTTGAGTATCAGCAGGAATGCCTTGAGTGACTTTGTCATGGTGCGTTTTTCCCTTTTTGGTCAAACTCTTTGACCATCCACTAGACGCGCCATCTGACCTTGCCCTCCCTCAAATAGGAGAGTGCGTCAAACAAATATCACTCACGGGCTTTGTCGCGTTGAACGAACAATGTGCCGCGGTCAGGTCCTGCCATCTGTTTGATTGCGCGAAGGGCGCATGAGGCGCCTATTGGCAGAAAAGCTGCAACCAACCCGGCAAATGCGGCGGTGTTCAAATCGATGTTGAGCCAACTAATGGTGGCGACAATGCCAAGGTTCAGCGAAAGGACGATCGCGACCGGCTGCCCACCCCGCAGGAAAAGGGTGACAAAGACAGCCGGCAAGAACGCCACCAGCGCACTGAAAGCCGTAATCACACTGTTGAGAAACGGGCCGAGTGTCATTGCCAGTATCGTCAAAAGCAGAAACACGAAGAACACGACCAATCTCAGTCCGCCAAGACCAAGGCGACTGCGATCGAGGCTGGACATCAACGGCATGACGAGGGTGTCGACTGACGACATGATCACGGCAATCAACATGGCGCTCACCAGCCAGCCAAGTCCCGCGGGCGCCGCATTTTCAAGTGCGGCTTTGATGTCGTTCGACATATGTCCGCCAAGTCCCAGCCAGACAATTGTCAGATAACACAATAGGCATATGGCCGCGCCGATGAGAAAGCCAACCCGCGCCGTCGCCTGACTTTCAGCGGTCGTGACGCGCTGCCAATTGTCAACGGCGAGAACAGCGCTGAGAGGAATGAACAGCCAGACACCGACCAGCAGCGGCCATTCATAGGGGCCCAGACTCCAAAAGGCGTCAATGTCAGGCGTTTCTTGCCAATTGGCATGGGCCAGAACCCCGATTCCGCCAAGAATAAAAAGGGCCTGAAAGATGTCGGTCCTCACGGCTACGCGATAACCTCCGATGGCGGTGTAAACGCCAGCAATCAGCCCCGCGATGGCAATGGCAGGAATGGGGGGGATCTCGAGAAGTGAACCCAGTATGGCGGCAAGCGCCAAAAGTTGCACGGCCGCACGCAGCAAGAACACGAATGCAAAGGGCAACCAGATAGCGAGCGGATTCCTGATACCGTGTCTTGCAGCGATCAGGTCAACCAGGCCATACACGCCATGCCCGCGCGACAGCCTTTGCAAAAAGGGCGCGGCAAGAGCACAGATCACCAGACCGAGCGTATAGGCCAAAGCCAGCGAAAGCCCGATGACCGGACTTGCCTGCGAAAAAAGACCGATCGCAACAAATGTTCCAATGCCGATATTGCCGCAAACAATACCGGCAACCGTGGTGACAAGACCCGTTTTGGCCGAGTTGAAAATATAGTCATCGCGACTGATCCGTCGCGCGGAATGAAGCGCATAGGCCAACGGGAAGGCGACAACCAAGAACCGCAGTATTGATTGCCAGTTAAATGCTTCCACGTCCTCGAAATCCCGGGCTCTGTGATTGGCCTCAGAAGCGGTCGCGCTTTGAATGCCGCAGCTTTGATTTGCAGATAAGTAGGAGCTGCCGTTACTCTCGGCAACCTATGGAAATCCATAGGATTTGAATCACGACGGCAAACCGGATGCTCGATGATTTTCTGGACACTATTGAAGGGGCAAAGACCCGGGAACAGGTTTGGCAGACCTGCGCGGCGTATTTTGCTGCCAACGGTCTCGACAAAACAATCTACGTTGATAGCCATGCCGGTGGATCAAGGATCTTCACGACCATGCCGGATGCCTGGCTGGCGCATTATCAGGACCAGAGTTACATCCGCTTCGACCCGTTTCTTGAACATTGCTGCCACACGCTACAACCAGTTGGAACCGGTCGCGAATATCTGTCGGATCATTCCTTTCTGGGGGAAGCTGCGCGACGGCTGATTATGGAGGCCGGTGAGGTCGGCTTTCGTGCCGGCTTTTCCTGCACCACGCGCAAATTTGGGCCGAACGGCGCCGCCGGTTGGAATCTTGGCTCCGAACTCGGCCGTTGTGAGCTGGAGAGGATACGCGATGAGCGTGGCGACATGCTGCGGCTTGCAGCACTTTACGGGCATGAGCGCATCGCAGCCGTTGGCAGTGACAGACAGGCAGATTTGAACTTGAGTTTGCGCGAGAAGGACTGCCTGCGCTGGAGTGCGGGTGGGCTGAGAACCAAGGAAATAGCCGAGCGCATGAACTTGCGCCCGGTCACTGTGGAACTCCATCTGAAAAATGCGCGCACCAAACTGCGCGCGGCCACGCGCGAGCAGGCCGTTGCCATTGCGCTCCTTAAAGGGGTGATTGAACTTTAGCCGGCATTCACGACAGGCCACCTCTACGACATGTTCTCTGTGTTTCCTGTCCGGACATTTCACAAGCTGAAAGGCAATCAACCGCCAATCGCGCTTCTCGACCTTCCATCTCTCCCACATGGGGGAGGCTGCTTTTCCATCTGCTTGCTTGAATGCAGGCACAAAAGAGGAAAATCGGCACATGCTTGCAAGGATTCAACATGTTTTCGAGACGCTGAAAACCAACTGGTCGTCAGATCCGGCAGCGCGCGGTGCTGCAAAAATGACCGCCGGGGCCATTCTTGTTGCAGAAGGATTCTTTGGCGTCCTTCGCGGCGACGGCGGTGGCAAAAGCAATGGTAAAGGTGGTCTCGTTGGCGGCCTCATCGGTCTTGCCGTCGGCATCGTTTTCGTTGTGATTGGCGGGTTCGTGAAGCCGGAACCACCCGGAGATGCGATTGAAACATCGGGCGTCATCGTTGGCCAAGAACGTGCCAGACGCGATGGAAAGAGCATGTACAGCGCCGTCATCGAGTTCAAGACGACGGGCGGAGAAACCTACCGCTTCACAGAAAGTGCGATGGGCAGCAGCCGTCCCCGTGAAGGGGGCACGGCGACCGTCATCTATTCGGAGTCCGATCCGAACATAGCTTACCGAACAGACGGAATCGGTGGCTGGTTGCCGACCATATTCGTCGGCGCTGGTATCCTGGTCGCCGCCACCTCATTCCTGTCGCTCCTTATCTCAATGGCGTTGATCGTGGCTGGTATTGTCATCTTCCGGCAGGGGCGAAAAGACCGCCGGGATGCAGGTTCAACGGACAGTTTCTTTTCTGACCTTATGTCGTTGACACGGAAAGCCAGGTCGGGCGAGACGCCTCTCGCCGGCGATCATGCCGGCCCGGTCTAGACAATTTGCAGACGGATTTCAAAATGACGTTCATGCTTCTGGTCCTGCTGACCTTCATTCTAATTTTCATTCTCATCCAGAACCGGCTGGTCCGCGCGCAATATGCGGTGACGTCCGCCTATTCAGGCATTCAGGTGCAGCTCAAGCGCCGTCACGATCTTGTGCCCGCTCTGGTGGAAGCTGTGCGCAGTGCGATTGCGCAGGAAAACCGGATTTTTGACCGCATTCTGGAGGTCCGCGAAGCTGCAGTGAAGGCCGCCGATAACGGCTTGCTCGGTGAGATGGAGACTGCGGAAGCCGCGCTTTCAAACTCCATTCGCCCACTTCTGGGTTACATGGAACAGCATCCGGATGTGACCTCGACAGGAAATGTAAGGGAATTGCAAAAGCAGCTTGAGGAAACGGAAGACCAGATCGCGGCCTCGCGGCGCATCTACAACGGTAACGTTGAGTACTATAACACCAAGCTTGACGCGATCCCGTCGAACTGGGTTGGCAGCATGTTGAAGATGCAGAAAGCCAAGTTCTTCACCCTCAGCGATGCAGAAGAAAAATCGGCGCAGGCGATGCCGCAAATCGACTTGCCGGGCGCGCAGGCATGAATTCAAAGGTTACCCATTGGGATCCGGTTGAAGGAGAAATGAACGTCGAAACGCCGGACATCTCGACAATCAGGGAGGGCATAGTGATTCCGCCCTTTCTGAAGCGCATTTTGCCGATCGCCGCAGTCATCAGCATGATATGGGTCATGGCCGCCGGATTTCTGGGCGACGGCGAATTCCCTTTCATACCTGTGGGCGTGACAACCCTTGTCTGGGTGGCGTTTCTAGAGCACCTTCGATGAACGCAGAGTCGGTTTGAGGATTCACGCGACCGGACTTGTCTGATTCAGTGGTCTTGGTGATTTGCCAGGAGGTGATAATGACGAGGAGCCTTAGCGGCGACCTTCGCGGTCGGGTGATTGCGG
>JAVJQD010000022.1:0-350119 GCA_040218025.1 Hoeflea sp.
GAAATGGTGATGCCGGGCGACAACATCTCGGCGGACGTGACGCTGATCGTTCCGATCGCGATGGAAGAGAAGCTGCGCTTCGCCATCCGCGAAGGCGGCCGCACCGTCGGCGCCGGCATCGTCGCACAGATCATCGAGTAACAAACGGGGGCAGGTCGCGCGGTCCTGTTTGACAGGGTCGCGCGGTCCTCACACTAGCAAGGACAAGTCGAATGAACGGCCAGAACATCCGCATCCGCCTCAAGGCGTTTGATCACCGGATCCTTGACGCCTCCACACGCGAAATCGTGTCGACGGCGAAACGGACCGGCGCCAGCGTCCGCGGCCCGGTCCCGCTGCCGACCCGGATCGAGAAATTCACGGTCAACCGGTCGCCGCACATCGACAAGAAGAGCCGCGAACAGTTCGAGATGCGCACCCACAAGCGGCTTCTCGATATCGTTGATCCGACCCCGCAGACGGTAGATGCGCTTATGAAGCTGGATCTCGCCGCGGGCGTTGATGTGGAAATCAAGCTTTAAGGCGCCGAGCCGTCTTAGGCAAAGGGAACGAGGCATGAAGGGGCAGGGCCCCGACAGGCTCATCTCAAGAGGAATGAACCGATGCGTTCAGGTGTGATTGCACAAAAAGTGGGAATGACCCGGGTCTACAACGACGCCGGAGAACATGTCCCCGTGACCGTCCTGCGGTTGGAGAACTGCCAGGTGGTGGCCCAGCGTACGGAAGAGAAGAACGGCTACACCGCCGTCCAGCTCGGCGCCGGCGTCGCCAAGGTCAAGAACACGTCTAAGGCAATGCGCGGCAACTTCGCCATCGCCAATGTCGAACCCAAGGCCAAGCTGGTCGAGTTCCGCGTCAGCTCCGACAATCTCATTGATGTCGGTGCAGAAATTGCGGCCAGCCACTTTGTTGCCGGTCAGCTCGTGGACGTCTCCGGAGTTACCCAGGGTAAGGGTTTCGCCGGCGCCATGAAGCGCCACGGCTTCGGCGGCCTTCGCGCCACCCACGGCGTTTCGGTCTCGCACCGTTCGCATGGCTCGACCGGTTCCAACCAGGATCCGGGCAAGGTCTGGAAGGGCAAGAAGATGGCCGGCCACATGGGCCAGACCCGCGTGACCACGCAGAATCTCGAGATTGTCTCGACCGACGCCGACCGCGGCCTGATCCTGATCAAGGGTGCGGTTCCGGGCTCCAAGGGGTCCTGGATTGTCGTTCGCGACGCCGTCAAGTCCGGCATCCCGGCTGATGCGCCTCTTCCTGCAGCGCTTCGCGAGGCAGCCACCGTATCGAATGAGGGAGCCGAATAATGGATCTCACCGTCACCACTCTCGAGGGCAAGGATGCCGGAAAGATCTCTCTTTCCGACGCCATCTTCGGTCTCGACCCGCGCCAAGACCTGATCCAGCGCATCGTGCGCTGGCAACTGGCCAAGAAGCAGCAGGGCACCCACAACGCGCTCGGCCGCTCGGAAATCTCGCGCACCGGTGCGAAGATGTACAAGCAGAAGGGCACCGGTCGCGCCCGTCACCACTCGGCGCGTGCGCCGCAGTTCCGTGGCGGTGGCCAGGCTCATGGTCCGAACGTTCGCAGCCATGCGCATGAATTGCCCAAGAAGGTCCGTGCCCTGGCGCTGCGCCACGCACTGTCCGCCAAGGCAAAGGCGTCTGACATCATCATCGTCGACAGTCTGACTGCGGGTGAAGCCAAGACCAAGGCACTGACCGGTTCGCTGGGCAAGATGGGCCTGACCAACGCGCTCTTCATCGGTGGCGCCGAGTTGGATCAGAACTTCCGCCTCGCTGCCAAGAACATTCCGAATGTGGATGTACTGCCGGTACAGGGCATCAATGTTTACGACATCCTGCGCCGCGGCAAGCTGGTCTTGTCCAAGGACGCTGTCGCTGCTCTGGAGGAGCGCTTCAAATGACGGATCTTCGCCACTATGATGTGATCGTCTCGCCGGCGATCACCGAAAAGTCGACGCTGGTCTCCGATCAGAACCAGGTTGTCTTCAACGTCGCCCGGCGCGCCACCAAGCCTGAAATCAAGGCTGCGGTCGAAGCGTTGTTCGGTGTCAAGGTTACTGCGGTCAACACGCTTTTGCGCAAGGGCAAGACCAAGCGCTTCCGCGGGATCTCCGGCCGTCAGTCTGATGTCAAGAAGGCGTATGTGACGCTTGCCGAAGGCCAGTCGATCGACGTCTCAACCGGTCTGTAAGGGCCGCGCGGGAACAAGCCCTCAAAAGGGAACAGGAAAATGGCACTGAAAAGTTACAATCCGACGACCCCGAGCCAGCGTCAGCTGGTCATCGTTGATCGTACGGGTCTTCATCGCGGCAAGCCGGTCAAATCGCTGACCCAGGGCTTGACCGGAAAGGGCGGCCGCAACAATGCCGGCCGGGTCACCGCGCAGTCGATCGGCGGGGGGCACAAGCGCACCTACCGCATGGTCGATTTCAAGCGTCGCAAGTTCGACGTCGAGGCGACCGTCGAGCGGATGGAATACGATCCGAACAGGACCGCCTTCATTGCGCTGATCACCTATGCCGATGGCGAGAAGTCCTACATTCTCGCTCCGCAGCGTCTGGCTGCTGGCGACAAGGTGATCTCGTCGGACAAGGCCGTGGACGTGAAGCCTGGCAATTGCATGCCGCTTCAGTTCATGCCGGTCGGCACGATCGTGCACAACATCGAGATGAAGCCCGCAAAGGGCGGCCAGGTGGCCCGTTCGGCCGGCGGATACGCTCAGTTGGTCGGTCGCGACCAGGGCATGGCCATCCTGCGTCTCAATTCCGGTGAACAGCGTCTGGTTCAGGGCACCTGCCTTGCAACCGTCGGCGCGGTGTCGAACCCCGACCATCTCAACATCAATGACGGCAAGGCCGGCCGGTCGCGCTGGAAGGGCAAGCGCCCCCACGTTCGTGGCGTCGCCATGAACCCGGTCGACCACCCGCACGGCGGCGGTGAAGGCCGCACCTCCGGCGGCCGCCATCCGGTGAGCCCCTGGGGCAAGCCGACCAAGGGCAAGCGCACGCGTTCGAACAAGTCGACCGACAAGTTCATCATGCGTTCGCGCCATCAGCGCAAGAAGTAAGAGAGGAAGTCTCCAATGGCTCGTTCAGTTTGGAAAGGTCCGTTCGTTGACGGCTATCTTCTCAAGAAGGCTGAGAAGGTGCGCGAAGGCGGCCGCAATGAAGTGATCAAGATCTGGAGCCGCCGCTCCACCATCATGCCGCAGTTCGTCGGCCTGACATTCGGCGTCTACAATGGAAGCAAGCACATTCCGGTCAGCGTCTCTGAAGAGATGGTCGGCCAGAAGTTTGGCGAATACTCCCCGACGCGGACCTATTATGGCCACGGCGCCGACAAGAAAGCGAAGAGGAAGTAACAATGGGCAAGGCAAAAACCGAACGCCGGCTCAAGGGCAACGAGGCGCAGGCAGTCGCCCGCACGCTTCGCATCAGCCCGCAGAAGCTCAACCTTGTTGCCGCGCTGATCCGCGGCAAGAAGGTCGACCGCGCGCTGGCCGAGCTTGAGTTTTCCCGCAAGCGCATTGCCTCGACCGTCAGAAAGACGCTTGAATCGGCCATTGCGAACGCGGAAAACAACCACGATCTGGATGTCGATTCGCTGGTGGTCGCAGAGGCCTATGTCGGCAAGTCGATTGTCATGAAGCGCTTCCACGCCCGCGGCCGCGGCCGCGCCTCGCGCATCGAGAAGCCGTTCGCGCATCTCACGATCGTCGTGCGCGAAGTGGAAGCCCAAGAGGAGGCCGCATAATGGGTCAGAAAATCAATCCGATCGGTTTCCGTCTGGGCATCAACCGCACCTGGGACAGCCGCTGGTTCGCCGACAACGCCGAATACGGCAAGCTGCTCCATGAGGATCTGAAGATCCGCAAGTACCTGCAGAACGAACTCAAGCAGGCCGGCGTATCCAAGATCGTCATCGAGCGTCCGCACAAGAAGTGCCGTGTGACCATCCACGCCGCGCGCCCCGGCCTGATCATCGGCAAGAAGGGTGCGGACATCGAGAAGCTTCGGCGCAAGTTGTCCGAGATGACGCGGTCGGAAACGCACCTCAACATCGTCGAAGTGCGCAAGCCGGAAGTGGATGCAACTCTGGTGGCGCAGTCGATCGCACAGCAGCTCGAGCGCCGCATTGCATTCCGTCGCGCCATGAAGCGTTCGGTTCAGTCAGCCATGCGTCTCGGCGCCGAAGGCATCAAGATCACCTGCGGCGGCCGTCTCGGCGGCGCGGAAATCGCGCGTACCGAATGGTACCGCGAAGGCCGGGTTCCGCTTCATACCCTGCGCGCCGACATCGACTACGGCACCGCCGAGGCCAGGACGGCCTACGGCATCTGCGGCGTCAAGGTCTGGATCTTCAAGGGTGAAATCCTTGAGCACGATCCAATGGCATCTGAGCGCCGGGCCACCGAGGGCGACGCTTCTGGCGGCAATCGCCGGCGCGAAAACGCCTGATCACGCGCCAGGCAGACAATTCGGAGAATTAGAAAATGTTGCAGCCAAAGCGTACAAAGTACCGCAAGCAGTTCAAGGGCCGCATCAAGGGCGCCGCCAAGGGCGGTTCGGACTTGAATTTCGGTTCCTACGGCTTGAAGGCGCAGGAGCCCGATCGCGTCAACGCACGCCAGATCGAGGCCGCCCGTCGCGCCATCACCCGTCACATGAAGCGTGCGGGCCGCGTGTGGATCCGCATCTTCCCCGATGTGCCGGTTACCTCGAAGCCGACGGAAGTCCGCATGGGTAAGGGCAAGGGATCGGTCGATTACTGGGCCGCCAAGGTCAAGCCCGGCCGGATCATGTTCGAAATCGACGGCGTCAGCGAAGAGCTCGCCCGTGAAGCCCTGCGTCTCGGCGCGGCCAAGCTTTCGGTCAAGACCCGCTTCGTCCAGCGCATCGCAGACTAAGGAGAGCGATCATGAAAGCCGCAGATGTTCGCGCCATGAGCGTTGATCAACTCAATGACGAGCTCGCCAAGCTGAAGAAGGAGCAGTTCAACCTGCGCTTCCAGGGTGCTACCGGCCAGCTGGAAAAGACCTCGCGGGTCCGGGAAATCCGCCGCGATGTCGCCCGCATCAAGACAATTGCCCGCCAGAAGGCGGCAGAAGCCAAGGCCTAAGGACCAAGAACAATGCCAAAACGCATTCTGCAGGGCACTGTAGTCAGTGACAAGAACGAAAAGACCGTGGTCGTCCGCGTGGAACGCCGTTTCGCACACCCGGTGATGCGCAAGATCGTCCGCCGCACCAAGAACTACAAGGCGCACGACGAGAACAACACCTACAAGGTGGGTGACGAAGTCTCCATCCAGGAGTGCGCGCCCATTTCCAAGGACAAGCGCTGGACCGTCGTTTCGACTGCCCAGGCTTAATTGACAGGCTTTAAGGCGAGGGCCTATTGCACCTTGCCGAGAATCCTGTATGAAGCAGGCCATTGGCGCAGAACGCCCCGTAAACGGGCGTTCTTCTGCTTTCAGCGCATGGAAGGTCCCTTCGGGGAAACCACCTTGGCAACATCCTTCCCGCGCAAGACAAGAATTGACTCATAAGCTGGCATAGGGGCCTTCGCGTCCAACCGTGCCGGTAACAACAAGAAGGCGGCCTGATATGATTCAGATGCAAACAAACCTCGACGTTGCCGATAATTCCGGCGCCCGTCGTGTCATGTGCATCAAGGTTCTGGGCGGTTCCAAGCGGAAATACGCTTCGATCGGCGACGTGATTGTCGTTTCGATCAAGGAGGCCATTCCGCGCGGCCGCGTCAAGAAGGGTGATGTGATGAAGGCGGTTGTCGTCCGCACTGCCAAGGACATTCGTCGTCCCGATGGCAGCGTGATCCGGTTCGACCGGAATGCCGCCGTTCTGATCAACAACAACAAAGAGCCGATCGGGACCCGTATTTTCGGACCGGTTCCGCGTGAACTTCGCGGCAAGAGCCACATGAAGATCATCTCGCTGGCTCCAGAAGTGCTGTAAGGAACGAACCGATGCAAAAGATCCGCAAAGGCGACAAGGTCGTCGTTCTGGCCGGCAAGGACAAGGGCCGTACCGGCGAAGTTCTGGCCGTGATGCCGAAGGAAGACCGGGCCGTGGTCCGGGGTCTCAACATGGTCAAGCGCCATCAGCGCCAGACCCAGACCCAGGAAGCCGGCATCATCAACAAGGAAGCCCCGCTTCACCTCTCCAACCTTGCGGTTGCAGACCCCAAGGACGGCAAGCCGACCCGCGTCGGTTTCCGCATCGAGGGTGACAAGAAGGTGCGCGTGGCAAAGCGTTCTGGAGAAGTGATCGATGGCTGATGCGAAGTACGAGCCGCGGCTCAAGACAGAATACGTCGGACGCATTCGCAAGGCTATGCAGGAGCAGTTTGCCTATGCGAACGAAATGCAGATCCCGCGCGTCGACAAGATCGTGATCAATATGGGCGTCGGCGAAGCCACCGCGGATTCCAAGAAGCCCGCAACGGCGGCCGAGGATCTGGCGGCGATCGCCGGCCAGAAGCCGGTCATCACCCGTGCGCGCAACTCGATCGCCGGCTTCAAGCTGCGCGAGCAGATGCCGATCGGCGCCAAGGTGACCCTTCGTGGCGCCCGCATGTACGAGTTCATGGATCGTCTCATCACCATCGCGCTGCCGCGCGTTCGTGACTTTCGCGGCCTGAACCCCAAGAGCTTTGACGGCCGTGGCAACTTTGCCATGGGCATCAAGGAACACATCGTGTTTCCGGAGATCAACTACGACAAGGTTGACCAGATCTGGGGCATGGACATCATCGTTTGTACGACGGCCCCGACGGACGACGAAGCACGGGCTCTTCTCAAAGAGTTCAACTTCCCCTTCCGTCAGTAATCGTAACGGCATTCGTGGAAAAGGATAACTGATCATGGCGAAAGTCAGCGCAATCGAAAAGAACAAGCGCCGCCGCAAGCTGGTTGCTCGCGACGCTCCCAAGCGCGCAGCTCTCAAGGCTATCATTCAGAATCAGGAGCTTCCGATCGAGGAACGCTTCCGTGCAACGCTCAAGCTGGCTGAAATGCCGCGCAACGGCGCCAAGGTTCGCATTCGCAATCGCTGCGAAGTCACCGGCCGCCCGCGCGCTTACTACCGTAAGCTGGGCATGTCGCGTATCGCTCTGCGTGAGCTCGGGTCGCTGGCCAAGGTGCCGGGCCTGGTTAAGTCGAGCTGGTAAGGAGCGCGCAAGATGGCAATGACAGATCCATTGGGTGATATGCTCACCCGCATTCGCAACGGTGTCGCCCGCCGCAAGTCGTCGGTGTCCACACCGGCGTCCAAGCTGCGCGCCCGCGTTCTCGACGTGCTGCAGTCCGAAGGCTACATCCGCGGTTATACCGAGGTGTCCTTCGACAACGGCAAGTCCGAGCTGAGCATCGAGCTCAAGTATCACGAGGGCGCTCCGGTGATCCGCGAAATCGCTCGCGTGTCCAAGCCCGGCCGGCGTGTCTACGTCTCCGTTAAGTCCATTCCGCAGGTCGCAAACGGTCTCGGCATCACGATCCTTTCGACTCCGAAGGGCGTTTTGGCCGATCACTCCGCGCGCGAGCAGAATGTTGGTGGCGAGGTTCTCTGCTCGATCTTCTGATCGTGCGGAGCCTCCAACTCGAACAGACAGGTTGAACAATGTCTCGTATCGGTAAAAAGCCCGTTCCGGTTCCTGCCGGTGTCACCGCGACGATTGACGGCCAGAAAGTGGTCGCCAAGGGTCCCAAGGGTGAGCTGAGCTTCGTTGCTAACGATGAAGTTTCTCTCAAGCTCGAGGACAACGCGGTCGTCGTCACGCCCGTGGACAATTCAAAGGACGCCCGCTCCAAGTGGGGCATGTCGCGCACAATGATTTCCAACATCTTCACCGGTGTGAAGGACGGTTACGAGCGCAAGCTCGAAATCAACGGTGTCGGTTATCGTGCCGCCATGCAGGGGCGGAACCTTCAGCTGGCTCTTGGCTTCAGCCATGATGTCGTTTATCAGCCGCCGGAAGGCGTCAGCATTGCGTGCCCGAAGCCGACCGAAGTCGTCATCACCGGCATCGACAAGCAAGTGCTCGGCCAGGTGGCTTCCGAGATCCGCGGCTACCGCGGCCCCGAGCCCTACAAGGGCAAGGGCGTCAAATATGCCGAAGAGCGGATTGTCCGCAAAGAAGGCAAGAAGAAGTAAGGAAGACGCGAAATGGCTAGCAGGAAACAATCCCTTACGCGTCGGGCCGACCGTGTTCGCCGCCAGATCAAGGCGGTGGCCAATGGCCGTCCGCGCCTGTCGGTTCATCGCTCGTCGAAGAACATCTACGCCCAGGTCATCGATGACGCCGCAGGCCGCACGCTTGCTGCTGCATCGACGCTGGACACCGGTCTTCGCGGTGAACTCAAGACCGGTGCGGATGTCTCCGCAGCGGCCGCTGTCGGCAAGCTGATTGCCGAACGCGCATCGGAAGCAGGCGTCAAGGAAGTGGTCTTCGACCGCGGCGCCTTCATCTACCACGGCCGCATCAAGGCCCTCGCCGAAGCAGCCCGCGAAGGCGGTCTGGACTTCTAAGTCAGCAACAGCCGATTGATTCCGGAAAAGAATAAGGAAAAGGACAATGGCCAAGGAAGGTCGCCGCGACAACCGCGGCAAGGAAGAAGAGCGCGACAGCGAATTCGTCGACAAGCTCGTTCACATCAACCGCGTAGCCAAGGTCGTCAAGGGCGGCCGGCGCTTCGGTTTCGCAGCCCTCGTGGTTGTCGGGGACCAGAAGGGCCGCGTTGGCTTCGGTCACGGCAAGGCGCGCGAAGTGCCAGAGGCAATCCGCAAGGCGACCGAGTCCGCCAAGCGCGATCTGATTTTCGTTCCGTTGCGTTCGGGCCGGACCCTTCACCACGATGTTCACGGGCGTCACGGCGCGGGCAAGGTGCTTCTTCGCGCAGCCAAGCCCGGTACCGGGATCATTGCCGGTGGTCCGATGCGCGCCGTCTTCGAAACGCTGGGCATGCATGATGTTGTGGCGAAGTCGACCGGTACGTCGAACCCGTACAACATGATCCGCGCTACTTTCGATGCGCTCAAGAACCAGATGCACCCCAAGGACATCGCGGCTCAGCGCAGCATCAAGTATTCCACGCTCCAGGCTCGCCGCGGTCCAGCCGCCGGCGGCGAAGAGTAATCGGGCCTTTGCCTTATTTGAACTAGGGAGCCAAGAAGATGGCTGACACCAAGAAGGGCAAGACGATCACCGTCGAACAGATCGGCAGCCCGATTCGCCGTCCCAACGTTCAGCGACAGACGCTGATCGGCCTGGGCCTCAACAAGATGCACCGCCGGCGGACCCTCGAGGACACACCGTCCGTTCGTGGCATGATCCGTTCGGTCAGCCACCTCGTTCGCGTCGTCGACGAGCAGTGAGTGGGAGTGATTGATCATGAAACTCAATGAGATCGCCGACAACGAAGGCGCAGTCAAGAACCGCAAGCGCGTTGGCCGTGGTATCGGCTCGGGCTCGGGCAAGACCGGTGGCCGCGGCGTCAAGGGACAGAAGTCCCGTTCCGGCGTTGCGATCAACGGCTTCGAAGGCGGTCAGATGCCGATCTACCGGCGTCTGCCGAAGCGCGGCTTCAAGAACATCTTCTCGTCCGACTTCAACGTCGTTTCGGTCGGCCGGATCCAGGCCGCGGTCGACGCCGGAAGGCTTGACGCGAAATCAACGATCGATGCCGCTGCCCTGAAGGCTGCCGGCGTGATCCGTCGTATCAAGGACGGCGTTCGCGTTCTCGCCGATGGCGACGTCAAGGCCAAGCTCACGCTTGAGGTTGCGGGCGGTTCGCGCGCAGCCATCGAGAAGGTGGAAAAGGCCGGCGGTTCGGTCAAGGTGCTCGAAGCATCGCCAGCCGTATCCCAGGACTGACAAATTAATAACCGCCCGGTGCTTCACATCGGGCGGTTTTCATCCCATATGGGATCGGACGGCGCGCTAGGCCGCGAGGGCCGGGGCAAGTGCCGAAGACTGTGCAAACGGTCGGGCCGCATCGTCCGGTGAAACCAACTCAGGCCCTCCGGAGATGATCGGGTTCATCAGGCGCCGGATGGGCCACGCGGAGAACGCAATGGCATCTGCAGCCGAACAACTCGCTTCCAATCTGAATTTTTCGGCTTTCGCCAAGGCGGAAGACCTTAAGAAACGGATCTGGTTCACACTTGGCGCGCTTATCGTGTATCGCCTTGGAACCTACATTCCGCTTCCCGGCATCAATCCCGACGCCTTCGCGCAGGCCTTCCAGGGGCAGGCAGGCGGTATTCTCGGCCTTTTCAACATGTTTGCGGGCGGCGCGGTCGAGCGCATGGCGATTTTCGCGCTCGGCATCATGCCCTACATTTCCGCCTCGATCATCATCCAGTTGATGACGTCGGTCGTTCCCACGCTCGAGCAACTCAAGAAAGAGGGCGAGCAGGGCCGCAAGATCATCAACCAGTACACCCGCTACGGCACCGTTCTTCTTGGCACCGTGCAGGCCTACGGCATCGCCGTCGGCCTCGAATCGGGCAATGGGATCGTCACCGATCCGGGCTGGTTCTTCCGTATCGCTACCGTAATCACGCTGGTTGGCGGCACTGTGTTCCTGATGTGGCTTGGTGAGCAGATCACCGCCCGCGGCATCGGCAACGGCATTTCGCTCATCATCTTCGCAGGCATCGTTGCAGCATTGCCGGGCGCGATTGCCGGTACGTTGGAACTGGGCCGCACCGGCGCTCTTTCGACCGGCCTTATCATCGCCGTGATCGTCGTTGCCATCGCTGTGATCGCATTCATCGTGTTCATCGAGCGTGCGCAGCGCCAGCTTCTGATCCAGTACCCGAAGCGTCAGGTCGGTTCGCGCATGTTCCAGGGCGATACCTCGCACCTGCCGCTCAAGCTCAACACCGCCGGCGTCATTCCGCCCATCTTTGCCTCGTCGCTGCTCTTGCTCCCTGCGACAGTCGCTGGTTTCGCCAACACCGGCAACCTGCCGAACTGGGCGACGACGCTGCTAGCTTCGCTGGGGCATGGTCAGCCGGCTTATATGGCGCTGTATGCCGCGATGATCGCATTCTTCGCCTTCTTCTACACCGCCATCGTGTTCAATCCGAAGGACACTGCAGATAACCTCAAGAAGCATGGCGGGTTCATTCCAGGGATTCGCCCTGGCGAGCGTACTGCCGAATATATCGATTTCGTGCTGACGCGCATCACCGTCATTGGCGCAATGTATCTGGTGTTCGTCTGTCTATTACCCGAATTTCTAATCGCGCAGACCGGCGTTCCGTTCTATCTGGGTGGAACTTCGCTGCTGATCGTCGTCTCGGTGACGCTCGACACGGTTGCGCAGGTTCAAGGACATCTGATTGCCCAGCAGTATGAAGGGCTGATCAAGAAGTCCAAACTTCGGGGAGGGAAGAGGGGACGATGAAGCTTATTTTATTGGGACCGCCGGGTGCGGGTAAGGGGACACAGGCCCAGCGCCTGGTCGAAAAGCACGGTGTGCCTCAGCTCTCGACCGGGGACATGTTGCGCTCGGCCGTGGCGGCCGGGACCGAGGTGGGCAAACGCGCGAAAGCTGTCATGGATGCCGGTGAGCTGGTTTCCGACGACATCGTCAACGCCATCGTCTCCGAACGCATCGATCAGCCCGATTGTGCATGGGGCTTCATACTTGACGGCTACCCGCGGACCCTGGTCCAGGCCGATGCGGTCGAAGCGATGCTCGCGGGCAAGGACATGAAGCTTGATTGCGTGATCGAACTCGTCGTTGACGACAAGGCGCTGGTGGGCCGCATCGTCAAGCGGGCCGAAGAGGCCGCTGCTGCGGGACAGCCCGTGCGCAAGGATGACAATGCGGAAGTCTTTGATGAGCGGCTTCGCGAGTATTACAAGAAAACGGCTCCGCTGACCGGCTATTACTACGCCAAGGGTTTGTTGCGGACCGTCAACGGCATGAACACCATCGATGCCGTGACGGAGGAAATCGAGCAGGTGCTCGATTCTCTTTGAGTGCCGATCACGTCCGGCGGGGTTGACCCTGGTCGGTAACTGTCGGTTTCCCGTCATTGTTCGAAATATCGGGGCGCAGAGGTTGACGAAACCCTTGCGCTTCCGCTAAGACCCGCGCAATTCGCGACATGCAGGCGATCGGTGCGGTTTCCCGGAAAAATACCGGGATCCGGCTCTGGTCGCTTTGAGCGTGCCGGGACCAAGCATGAAAATGCGGCGGATTGCCTTGGCGCTTCCGCCGACCGAATGACTACCCCGCAAGGGCCGGCCTCCACCGGACGCGGGTCAACAATAACCCGCCGGCCAGATCAGATCTGTCCCGGCCCACATGGAGATGCACATGGCCCGCATAGCAGGCGTTAACATTCCGACCAACAAGCGCGTGATCATCGCGCTGACCTACATCCACGGCATCGGCAGCAAGTTCGCCGCCGACATTGTCGACAAGGTCGGCATCCCGCATGACCGCCGCGTCAACCAACTCTCCGACGCGGAAGTGCTGCAGATTCGCGAAACGATCGATCGCGACTACCAGGTAGAAGGCGATCTTCGCCGTGAAAATTCCATGAACGTCAAGCGTCTCATGGATCTTGGCTGCTACCGCGGCCTGCGCCACCGTCGCGGGTTGCCGGTTCGTGGTCAGCGGACGCATACCAATGCCCGCACACGCAAGGGACCTGCCAAGGCAATTGCCGGCAAGAAGAAGTAATTTGGGTTTCGCCTGATCGGTACGGCACTCCGGGAAATGGACTGAGGTTTGTTTCAGCAGAGTACCGGTCGCCTTTCAGGTGGTTCCCGGTGGAGCCGCTGGCGTTACGGCGGTGCTGATATCTCGAAAGGAAAGAACATGGCCAAGGAAGCCGCACGCGTCAAACGGCGTGAACGCAAGAATATCTCGTCGGGCGTGGCCCACGTCAACTCGACCTTCAACAACACGATGATCACCATCACCGATGCGCAGGGCAATGCCATCTCGTGGTCGTCTGCCGGTTCGAAGGGTTTCAAGGGTTCGCGGAAGTCGACCCCCTTTGCCGCGCAGATGGCGGCGGAAGATGCCGCCAAGAAGGCGCAGGATCACGGCATGAAGTCGCTGGAAGTGGAAGTTTGCGGTCCGGGTTCGGGTCGTGAATCGGCCCTTCGTGCGCTCCAGGCTGCGGGTTTCACCATCACGTCGATCCGCGATGTGACGCCGATCCCGCACAATGGCTGCCGCCCGCGCAAGAAGCGCCGCGTCTAGGCCAGTGCCGAATTTTCTGACGGGCCGGAGCCTTGCTCGCGGCCCGCTCGATCCTCTTCTCACTTCGCCGTAACGAATGGATTGTGCGGCAACAGGAAGGCAACAGACATGATTCAAAAAAACTGGCAGGAATTGATCAAGCCCAGCAAGGTCGAGTTCTCGACCCAGAGCCGCACCAAGGCCTCGGTCGTGGCCGAGCCGCTGGAGCGTGGCTTTGGCTTGACGCTCGGCAACGCGCTGCGCCGGGTTCTGCTTTCCTCGCTGCGCGGCGCTGCCGTAACAGCGGTTCAGATCGATGGCGTCCTGCACGAATTCTCGTCGATCCCGGGCGTGCGTGAGGATGTGACCGACATCATCCTCAACATCAAGGAAATCGCCATCCGCATGGAAGGCGATGAAGCCAAGCGCATGGTCGTGCGCAAACAGGGGCCCGGTATTGTCACCGCCGGAGACATTCAGACTGTGGGCGACATCGAAATCCTCAACCCCGAGCACGTGTTGTGCACGCTCGATGAGGGCGCTGAAATCCGTATGGAATTTACCGTCAACAACGGCAAGGGCTATGTGGCCGCCGATCGCAATCGCGCTGAAGATGCGCCGATCGGTCTCATTCCGGTCGACAGCTTGTATTCGCCGGTCAAGAAGTGCTCCTACAAGGTGGAAAACACCCGTGAGGGGCAGGTTCTCGATTACGACAAGCTGACGCTGACGCTTGAGACCGACGGTTCGGTCAGCGGCGAGGACGCCGTTGCCTATGCCGCGCGCATCCTTCAGGACCAGCTCGGCGTGTTCGTCAACTTTGACGAGCCGCAGAAGGAAGTCCACGAGGAAACCGTCGCCGAACTGGCCTTCAATCCGTCGCTTCTCAAGAAGGTTGACGAGTTGGAACTCTCGGTCCGCTCGGCCAACTGTCTCAAGAACGACAACATCGTCTATATCGGTGATCTCATCCAGAAGACCGAAGCAGAAATGCTCCGGACACCGAACTTCGGACGCAAGTCGCTCAACGAGATCAAGGAAGTCCTCGCTTCCATGGGCCTGCATCTGGGTATGGAAGTTCCGTCCTGGCCGCCGGAAAACATCGAAGATCTGGCCAAGCGTTACGAAGACCAGTATTAACCCGCAGTTCCCGGAAAAGCGGTTCCCGGTTTTCCGTACGTAATTGCGTCAGAAGACTAAACTGTTCAAACGGCAGGCGTGCGCCTGCATGTGAAGGAGACAAGCGATGCGCCACGCCAATTCCGGTCGCAAGCTGAACCGTACCTCTAGCCACCGCAAGGCGATGTTCGCCAACATGGCGGCTTCGCTCATCGAGCATGAGCAGATCGTGACCACCTTGCCCAAGGCCAAGGAAATCCGTCCGATTGTTGAAAAGCTCGTCACGCTCGGAAAGCGCGGCGATCTGCATGCCCGCCGCCAGGCGATCTCGCAGATCCGCGACAACGAAGCCGTTCGCAAGCTGTTCGACACGATCGCCACGCGTTACGCCACCCGCAACGGCGGCTACATCCGCATCATGAAGGCCGGTTTCCGCACCGGCGACAACGCGCCGATGGCCGTTGTTGAATTCGTCGATCGCGATGTTGACGCTAAGGGCGCCAAGGACCGCGCGCGCGTTGCCGCGGAAGCTGCAGCCGAGGAAGAAGCCGCGTAAGCAGCTTCGCTTCTCTGACGCATCAAATTGAAAGGCCGGGAGCTTCGCACTTCCGGCCTTTTCGCGTTGCAGTGATCCGTCTTATGCGATCGGCGCTACTTGGGGACTTGGATCGTGTCCCTGATATGCTTGAGCGAAGCCACGATGGTGAAGGTCATGATCACCAGCAGGGTCCACGAGCTCCATTTCCCCAAATGCACCGTGGACCATGCCCCGATCTGGTTCGGGTAATGCCAGATGGCAAAGAAGGTGGAGATGTTCTCGGCAAGCCAGATAAAAAATCCGATCAGGATGAAAGCCAGTATCATGGGCATTTTCCGGTCCCGGTCGTAGGGCCGGTAGACTACGGTCGCGCGGGCATAAAGACCGATCGCAAGCGCGGCGATGTACCAGCGGTAGTCGCCGATATAGTGATGGGTGAAGAAGTTCCCGTAAATTGCAAGCGCAACGAGCGTCGCCATCCAGTAGGGCGGGTGATGCGAGATTCTTACATCGAGGATCCGCCACGCCTGGATGATATAGCTTCCGACTGCGGCATACATGAAGCCCGAGAACAGCGGGACACCGAGAACCTTGGAATAGGCGAAATCCGGATATGACCAGGACTGGATGGCGCCGGAAGTCTTGAAGACCTCAAGCGCAAAACCGACGATGTGGAACAGGCAGATAGCCTTGAATTCGTCGAGTGTTTCAAGCCTGGTCCAGAGCATCCAGGCTTGAATGGAAACCGCGATCAGCAGTAGCAGGTCGTAACGGGGGATTCCGTAAAGCCCCTCACGCGGTGTGATGAAAATCGACACGAAGAAAAGCCCCGCAAACAAACAGGCGCGGGCTTCCTTGACGCCGAAAAGCAGAAACTCGACACAAAAGCGCTTGTATCCGGTCAATTGTGGCGCGGGTCGCCGATCCATCAGAATGGCATCGAGGCGCTGCAGCAACCCGGTATCTCGCAGTGTTGCCGTGCTCATGAATTGTCCCGCCCGGTTGCGTTCTCGAGGCGTCCAAGTAGAGAGACATCATGGACGAAATCAAGGCACATCGGGAATTGCGCATCAGGCGCCTGTTGATCGCACTGGCCGTGATCGCTGCTGGACTGACATTGCGTCTGACAGGATATGAGATCGGTTTGCCCTATGTTCTGGTCAAGTATGGCGGCTCTCTTCTGTGGGGCATGATGGTGTTCTGGGTGGTGGCCATCGTACTTCCAGGCCAGTCCGTCATACGGATCTCCCTGGTTGCGGGGATCGTCGCTCTGCTCACAGAGTTCAGTCGCCTGTACCAAACGCCGTGGCTCGACCAGTTTCGCCTTCAGCTTGTTGGCGCTCTTTTGCTGGGCCGGATCTTTTCCGGGTTCAACATCCTCGCCTATCTCGCCGAAATCGGTCTGGCGGCTCTTGTCGAGCGACGGATCATCGAAGGCCGGCGGTCGCTAAAGGCTTAGCGCGCGGCGGCACGATTGTCTCGTTTCCACTCAAGGAACGAGGGCCGGGCGAACCTCCAGCCGACCAGTATCACCACGAGTGCGGCATAAATCATCTGTTCCGGCCCGATCACCTTCACCGAGAGGCAGTAGTGCAGCGCCCCGGCTGCGGCGATAGGGTAGATCAGGCGATGCAGCCTGGTCCATTTCGGCCCGAGCTTGCGGATCGACCATCGGTTGGAGGTGAGCGCCAGCGGGATGAGTGCCAGGAAGCCCGCCATTCCGATGGTGATGAACCAGCGCTTGGTGATGTCTTCGAAGATGACATCCATGGCAAGGCGCTTGTCGAGAACCATGTAGGCCAGGAAGTGCATCAGCACATACCAGAAGGCGAGAAGGCCAAGCGCGCGCCGGTAGCGGATCCAGTTGATCCCGAAAATATCACGAATCGGCGAGATCATCAGCGTCAGGATCAGGAACCGCAACGCCCATTCACCGAGCAGGTGCTCGAAGATCTTGACCGGGTTCCCGATCAGCTGTCCGGTCGCGCCGAGATAAAAGCCCCAGGCGGCTGGGGCCAGCCCGGCGGCATAGACAAACCAGATTGACGCCGCGTGGTACCGTCGCGGCAGGGCAGGCAGCTTCATGTTCAGAAATTCGCCTTCAGGTCCATGCCTTCGTAGAGGCCGGCAACCTCTTCGCCGTAGCCGTTGAACATCAGTGTCGGGCGTTCGTTCGACCCGAAGAAACCGCCGCCGCCGATCCGGTTTTCCTGGGCCTGGCTCCAGCGCGGGTGATCCACCTCCGGATTGACATTGGCATAAAAGCCGTACTCGTTGGGCGCCAGCAGGTTCCACGTCGTCGGCGGCTCTTCCTCGGTGAGCGTGATCTTGACGATCGATTTGATGCCCTTGAACCCGTATTTCCAGGGCACGACGAGCCTGACAGGCGCGCCGTTCTGGTTCGGGAGCACCTTCCCGTAAAGCCCGACCGACATGATCGTCAGCGGATGCATCGCCTCGTCGAGCCGGAGGCCCTCGACATAAGGCCACGGCAGCGGCTGGAAAGCGCCGCGTTGGCCCGGCATCTCCTGCGCGCGAACGATGGTCTCGAAGGCAACGTACTTGGCGCTGCCAAGCGGCTCTGCCCTGGCCAGCAGCGTCGACAGCGGAAATCCGATCCACGGGATCACCATTGACCAGGCCTCGACACAGCGCATCCGGTAGATCCGCTCCTCCAGATCGAAGGCGAGCATTTCTTCGAGACCGATCTCGCCGGGCTTGTTGACCAACCCGTCGATCATGATGCTCCATGGCCGTGGCTTGAAGTCGCCCGATCGCGCCGCCGGATCGCCCTTTCCCGTGCCGAACTCATAGAAATTGTTGTAGCTGGTGACAGCGTCTTCGGATGTCAGGTCCTCGCCCGGATCATAGCCGCCCGGCTCGGCTTCCAGCGCGGCGAGTTCCGGCGTGGCTGCGAATGCGCGGGGTGTGGCCATCGCCAGTCCGCCTGCTGCAGCCATTCGCATCAGGTCTCGCCGTCGCAGGTAGGCGCTTTCCGGCGTGATTTCGGATCCGGGAACAGACGGCGGTGCATAGCGGCGCATGGCATTCAACTCCGTGTCAGGTGACCACTGGGGTCTCAGCTAGGGGACCGATTTGAGAAGACCACGGTCAAAGCTGTCTGAAAAGGTCCGTCACGGCCAACTTATTGTGTTTGGCGCGTGAACGCCGGTCGACAAGCTGCCTGTTTCTGCGGTTTGCCATCAAGCTGTCAAACTGATGGTGACTTTGAAGCTTCTCTCGGGCCATACTTGCTCAAAAGACTCAAGGAATTTGCGAATGTTCTTAAACCGTGCGCCAGGCCGTTTCGCTATCGTTGTGCTGCTTGCGTCATTGATGATCGGTTCAGGGGGCGCCGCATCGGTCCTCGCTCAGGATGCGTCGGATAACGGTCTGGGCGATGCGCTTGGCCAGATCTTCAGGGATGTGCTGCGCGGACCCACCGACCCCGATCGGCAAGCCGGAGCCGGCAGTTCCGGCAGTGGGGCTGAGGTTTCCGATGTGCAGGCGCAACGTGCGGCGCCCCGCTCCCGGAACGAAATGATGATGTCGTTTTCGCCGCTGGTGAAGGCGACCGCCCCGGCCGTGGTGAACGTCTATGCGGACAGGCTGGTTCAACGGCGCTCGTCGCCCTTTGCCGGCGATCCGTTCTTCGAGCAGTTCTTCGGTCAGCGGATGCCCAACCGCACCGAGCGGCAGTCGTCTCTCGGTTCCGGCGTCATCATTGAGAGCAGAGGAATTGTTGTCACCAACAACCATGTGGTCGAGGGCGCCGATGACATCCGCATCGCGCTTGCCGATGGGCGCGAGTTTGAAAGCCGCGTCCTGCTCAAGGACGAGCGCTTCGACCTGGCTATCCTTGCCATCGATGGAGACGGTCCGTTCCCGGCGATCGAGTTCGGCGACACCGACGCGATCGAAGTCGGCGATATCGTTCTTGCGATCGGCAATCCTTTCGGAGTGGGCCAGACCGTGACCAGCGGCATCGTTTCGGCGGTGGCGCGCAATCGCGTCGGGGTGTCGGACTTCGGCTTCTTCATTCAGACCGATGCCGCCATCAACCCGGGCAATTCCGGCGGTGCGCTCATCGACATGAACGGCCGGCTGATCGGAATAAACACTGCGATCTTCACACGCTCGGGCGGTTCGAACGGGATCGGCTTCGCGATTCCCGCCAACCTGGTGCGTGCGGTGGCAGCCACAGCCGAGTCCGGCGGAGAGGTGTTCGAGCGACCCTATATGGGGGCGTCCTTCGAGTCCGTTACGCCGGATATCGCCGAAGCTTTGGGCCTTGAGCGGGCGACCGGAGCGCTGATCACCAATGTGGTGGAAGATGGCCCCGCCGATCGGGCCGGCTTGCGGGCCGGTGATATCGTCGTGGGTTTCAATAATCAGCCGGTGGAGCATCCCGATGCGCTGGGCTACCGCCTCGCAACGGCAGGCGTGGGCGGACGCGCCACGCTCGATGTGATCGGCCGCAACGGGCGCAAGCGCGCAACCGTCTGGCTTGAGGCGCCACCGCAGGACGATCCGCGCGACCGCCTTGTCCTAGAGGGCCGCAATCCATTCGCCGGCGCCGAGGTCTCCAACATAACGCCGCGTATTGCAAACCGCCTGCGGCTTCCGGCGTCGCTGCGTGGCGTTATCGTGACAGATGTGCCTCGAGGGTCGCTCGCGGCGCGCTACGGTTTCCAGCCGGGAGACCTGATTTCGGTAATCAACGACGTCGAGATCGCCGATGTGAGCGTGCTCTCGAGCGTGCTTGATGAGGGCGCTCGGTTCTGGCGGCTCGAGGTCATCCGCAACGGCCGCCGAATCCGGCAGGTAATCCGTTGATGCCGATGACCGATCTGTTTGCCGGTTCCCCCGAGGCTCTCGCCAACCGGCCGCTTGCAGACCGGTTGCGCCCGGCAACGCTTGCCGAGGTCACGGGACAGGCGCATCTGACCGGACCCGATGGGGTCATTACGCGAATGATCGCTTCGGGCAGCCTCGGCTCAATGATCTTCTGGGGCCCGCCGGGGACCGGAAAGACCACGGTGGCCCGACTGCTGGCCGGCGAGACGGACCTTGCATTCGACCAGATATCCGCGATCTTCTCGGGCGTTGCGGATCTCAAGAAAGTGTTCGAAACGGCCCGCTCGCGGAGAATGGGCGGCCGGCAGACGCTTCTGTTTGTTGACGAGATCCATCGGTTCAACCGCGCCCAGCAGGACAGTTTCCTGCCGGTGATGGAGGACGGCACCATCGTGCTTGTGGGCGCCACCACCGAAAACCCTTCGTTCGAACTCAACGCGGCGCTGCTTTCACGCGCGCGCGTGCTCACCTTCAAGGCCCATGATGAGGTGAGCCTGGAAAGTCTGCTGGTGCGCGCGGAAAAGGAAACCGGCCGCGCTCTGCCAGTCGACAGCGATGCGCGAAACACTCTGTTGCGGATGGCGGATGGCGACGGACGCGCGGTTTTGACCCTTGCCGAGGAAGTCTGGCGCGCCGCGCGCGATGGAGAGAGCTTCGACACTGCGGCGCTCATCGAGGTGGTTCAGCGCCGGGCTCCGGTCTACGACAAGGGTCAGGACGGGCATTACAACCTGATTTCCGCTTTGCACAAGGCGGTGCGCGGATCGGACCCGGATGCGGCCCTCTACTATCTCGCGCGCATGTTCGATGCCGGAGAGGATCCGCTGTTTCTGGGACGCCGGCTGGTGCGGATGGCGTCCGAAGACATTGGTCTGGCCGATCCGCAAGCCCTCGTCATCGCCAACGCCGCCAAGGACGCCTATGACTTTCTGGGTTCGCCCGAGGGCGAACTGGCGCTGGCTCAGGCATGCGTCTATCTCGCCACGGCGCCGAAGTCGAATGCGGTTTACACGGCCTACAAGACCGCCATGCGGGCAGCCAGGGAACATGGTTCGCTGCTGCCCCCCAAGCATATTCTCAATGCGCCGACCAAATTGATGAAGTCCGAAGGCTACAGCGAAGGCTATCTCTACGATCACGACCAGCCCGACGCCTTTTCCGGCCAGGACTATTTCCCCGAAGCCATGGGCCGGAGGACTTTCTACGATCCGCCCGAGCGCGGCTTTGAGCGCGATTTGAGGAAGCGCCTTGAATTCTGGTCGCGGCTGCGCCGCGAGCGCGCCGGCAAGACCTGATCATGCGGGTAGAGTGTCCATGATTTTGGCCGGCGGCGAACATGACCAGGTCCGGATCGGGATCATGGGCGCAGGCGCGATCGGTCTTTATGTGGGCGGCATGCTGGCGGCCTTCGGGGCGACGGTCGCCTTCGCGGGGCGTGGCCGCACCCTGGAATCCCTTTCCCGCGGCCTCGCGGTCAGCCGGCTTGGCGGCTTCAAGGCGGAACTCAAGCCGCATCAATATCGGGCAGGGGGTGTAATGGCACTGGCTGAATGCGACATCATCCTGTTCTGCACCAAGTCGGGCGATACCGCACAGGCTGCTAGCGAACTGTCCGGGGTGATAAGACCGGGCGCGGCTGTCATAAGTCTGCAAAACGGTATCGGCAACGTCGACACCCTGAGGCGGTGTCTGCCGCAATGCGATGTGATACCCGGAACCGTTCCCTTCAATGTGGTGCGGATGTCGCCAAACGCCGTCCATTGCGCAATGGACGGTCAGGTGCTGGTCGGTCCGGGGGATGCTTCGCGACGTCTCGCCGCCGCGGCGTTGAACTCGCCGCTGACAGTGGCTGTTCGGGACGACATCGAGGCGGTGCTGTGGGGAAAGCTCCTGCTCAACCTCAACAATGGACTGAATGTTTTGAGCGGCGTACCGTTGCGACAGCAGTTTGAGGACCCCGCCTACCGCGAAGTCCTCGCGCTGGCGATGGAAGAACTGCTCGGCGTCCTCGATGCGGCGGGCATTCAGCCAGTCGGGGCCACCCGTACCAGTCCGAGGCTTATCCCGAAGATTCTCCGTCTTCCAACTTGGCTGTACCGCGTTGTTGCCCGCCATCAACTCAGGATGGACGAGAGCGCGAGATCATCGTCATGGGACGATCTTGTGGCCGGACGTGAGCCGGAAACCCCTTTCCTGAACGGTGCGGTCTGTAGACTGGCGGAGGGCCATGGTATGCGGGCTCCGGTCAATCGCATGATCTTAGAAGAGGTTGATCGTGCCTTCGCACAGGCGCAATCGCCGAGATTGGCCGGCAGGGAATTGCTCGTGCTCATGCGTCAGCTGAGCCAATGAAGCCGGTTGGCTGCGACGGCGCCTGAAGCCGTATCGTAAACCCCGCCAACTACGCATCGGGAGACCGACATTGATCGACATCAATGCCAGGCGCGCTGAGCGTGGCATGGTTCCTTCGCAACCGTTCATGGAGCGCACCAACATGGCCATTCTCATCCTCTACGCCACGGTGGAAGGGCACAGCCGCACCATCGCCGAGCATGCCGCGGGCCTGCTGGAAGCACGTGGACACACGGTGGTCATCGGTGACATGCGGGAGCCGGGCTTTGCCGTACCGGGACGTTTCGACGGAATTCTGCTGTGCGCGCCAATCCACATCGGACGCTATCCAGCGCCACTGCTGCGGTTTGTCGGCGACTGGAAGGATGCGCTGGACGAGGTCCCGAATGCATTTGTTTCGGTTTCATTGGCAATTGCCAGCGACAGCGAAGAAGAACGGGCCGAGGCGCGGTCTTATCCGGAGGCGCTTGAGAAGACGGCCGGTTATCGCCCTCGACTGGTTCATCATGCCGCCGGGGCGCTCAAATATATCGAGTACGATTTCTTCAAGCGCATGATGATGCGCCGAATTGCCGCCAAGGAAGGTGGTCCTGTCGACACCGGCCGTGATCATGTTCTGACCGATTGGGACGCATTCGACGCTTTCATCGGCGAATTCTCGGAGCTTGTGGCCTCAGGGCAGGGCGGCAAGCCACTGGCCATTTAGAAACCACGGCGCCGTATTGCTTTATCGCCAAGCCGATTTCGGCTAAGCAGCTTGCATGAATGCGTATTTCCTGGTTTTCCTTGGCGGAGGTCTTGGCGCCGTCTGCCGCCATGCGGCGGGCGCCGCTGTCACACGCCTGGCAGGCGTTGCTTTTCCCTACGGAACATTGGCCGTCAACATACTCGGCTCTTTCGCCATGGGGCTTCTGATCGCCTGGCTCGCGCGGAGATCCGGTGCGGATGCGCACCTTCGGCTGCTGCTCGCGACCGGCTTTCTGGGCGGTTTTACGACTTTCTCCGCGTTTTCGCTCGATGTGGCCACGCTTTACGAGCGCGGTGCGTTGACGGCAGCCGCAGCGTATGTGATTGCCAGCGTTGCGGTGTCCATTGTTGCACTGTTTTCCGGGCTCTGGCTCATGCGCCAGCTTTAGCACGGGAACAGGCTCCAGGCGCGCACAGCACATGGTCGCTTGCCGACAGCGTTAAACACAGCATTCCGGACCGGCGTCGCGGGCATTTGGCTCGAGGCACAGTCAGCTCAAGACCAAGAGACCATTGATATGGCGGGCGTACAGCTCAAGACGATTGATCCCGACGAAGCGGGCATGCGGCTGGACCGCTGGTTCAAGACTCATTTTCCCGGTCTCGGCTTCGGCCAGTTGCAGAAACTTCTGCGCTCGGGGCAGATCCGGATTGATGGTGGCCGCGTCAAATCCGATACAAGGGTGCAGCCCGGCCAGACCGTGCGCGTGCCGCCACTGGGTGTCGATGAAAAGGGTTCCGCGCCGCTCACCGCCAGAACCATGCGCCACCGCGATGATGGCGACGTTCTGGGCCAGATGCTGATTCACGAGGACCCCAAGGTCCTGGTCTTCAACAAGCCTGCCGGTCTTGCCGTGCAGGGCGGTTCGGGTGTGACGCGCAATGTCGACGACATGCTTGAAGCCTGGCGCAACAAGAAAGGCGAAAAACCGCGTCTGGTGCATCGGCTTGATCGTGACACAGCGGGCGTGCTCGTGGTTGCGCGGACGCGCGGTGCAGCCCAGTCGCTGACTGCTGCGTTCCGTGAGCGCACGACCAAGAAGACATACTGGGCGCTGGTCAGAGGTGTGCCGCGCAACCGCGAGGGCAAGATCTCCACATGGCTCGTCAAGGAACCGACCGAGGACGGAGACCGGATGCGCGTCGCCAAGCACGGCGAGCCCGGCGCCGATCATGCCGTCTCCTATTACCGGATCATCGAGAAGGCGGCGCAGAACCTGGCTTGGTTGGAACTCGAGCCCTACACCGGACGCACACACCAGTTGCGCATTCACTGCCTTCATCTCGGACATCCCATTCTTGGCGACCCGAAATATTTCGAGGCCGATCAAAACTGGGAGTTTCCCGGAGGAATGCAAAAACGGCTGCATCTGCTTGCGCGCCATATTTCGGTGCCGCATCCCGATGGCGGACGGCTTTCGGTCACTGCGCCGCTGCCGCCGCACATGGTGCAATCCTGGAACCTGATCGGGTTCGACGAAAGCACGGGCGGCGAGGCGGGCGAATGAAACTCGTCCTGTTTGACTGCGACGGAACGCTGGTCGACAGCATTAACGTCATTCACACCTGCATGGAGCGGACCTTTGAGGATTTCGGGCTTGAGCGGCCGGCGCTGGCGCATACCAAGTCGATCATCGGACTGACGCTGGATATTGCTATCGCACAGATGCTCGATCGAAGCGTGGATGAAGAAGTTTCATCCATGACAGCGCGTTACAAGGAACACTTCATGCTCCACCGCCAGAATGGTGGCGCGCTGGAGAACACCTATGATGGCATTGTTCCGCTGATCGCGGAGCTCGCGGCGCGCGAAGACGTCCTGTTGGGCGTGGTGACGGGCAAATCCCGGCGCGGCTTGAACGCAATTCTGGAGCATCACGGCATGACGAGGTCGTTTTTCACAACCCGCACCGCTGACGACTGTCCGTCCAAGCCCCATCCGGCCATGGTGCTCGAATGCTGCGCAGAGACCGGTATCACCCCCGACGCCGCCATTGTCATCGGCGATGCGATCTATGATATGCAAATGGCGGCAAGTGCCGGCGCCCGTGGCATCGGGGTCGCCTGGGGATATGCTCCGGTCGAGGCCCTTCTTGCCGCAGGCGCGGACCGGATCGTTCGCCGCGCCGACGAAATTGCCGGCCTAATCTGACACCTGCGGGAGCGGCGTGGACCGTTTCAATTCCGCTTGCACCAAGGAGACGCGATCATGCGTGACATTCTCAGCGATCTCGATCTGGGCGAAGACAAGATGTCCGATCCGGTCCATCAGGCCCAGACCGGTCTTCAAAAACCGCTTCCGAAACGATTTTACACCACTGCCGCGGCCATGCCTGCGGCCGGGACCGGCTTTGTGGTTGCACTCGACGGCAAGCCCGTTCGCACGCCGTCGCGCGAGGAGCTTGCAGTCCCGCAGCGTGAACTGGCCGAGGCTGTGGCCGCCGAATGGGCGGCCCAGCAGGAGGTCATCGATCCTGCGTTGATGCCGCTCACACGGATGGTCAACACAGCCATCGACGGGGTCTCGACCGCGCGGGAAGCCGTATTCGAGGAGATTTTGCGCTTCGGCGGATCCGACCTGCTCTGCTATCGGGCCGATGCGCCGGAAAGCCTGGTCCGGCGCGAATCAGAACTTTGGGATCCTTATCTGGACTGGGCGGCACAGCAGGGCGCCCAGCTCATTCTTGCCGAAGGCGTGATGCATGTCGAGCAACCGCCCGAAGCCATTCGGGCGCTGGCAACACTGTTGCGCCGCAACGGCTCCGACCTGCAACTCACAGCACTCCACGCCATCACCACGCTAACGGGTTCTTTGGTGCTGGCGCTGGCGCTGGCGGAAGGGGCTTCCTCGTCCGGCGATGCCTGGACGGCGGCGCACGCGGACGAGGATTTCAATATCTCGCAATGGGGTGAGGATCACGAGGCCGCCGAGCGGCGCGCCAAGCGCCGGCTCGAGTTCGAGGCGGCAGTGAAGATCATCGACGCCCACCGGGCGTGACGGGACAACCCGCGCAGGGAGTGAGAATTGACCAAGAAAGATGCACCTGGCTTCATTGACCCTACGCGCGAGCGGTTCGCAGAGTTTCGGGAGCAGCAGCGCCCCGGCCCGGTGCACATGCTCAATCTGGTTCGCTTTCGCGAACGCGCGGCTTATGAAGACGGTACCATCGCCACAGGGGCCGAGGCCTATGGCAGCTACGCCCGTGAAAGCGCGCCGGTTTTCAAGCGGCTTGGCGGCCGCCAGATCTGGATCGGGGCACCGGAACTGATGTTGATCGGACCGGAAAGCGAGGCTTGGGACATCGCATTCATCGCCGAGTATCCCGGTGTCGATGCATTCGTTCGGATGCTTCGCGATCCGGACTACCGCAAGGCGGTTCGGCACAGACAGGCCGCCGTCGCGGATTCGCGCCTGATCCGGATGCGTCCGGGTGTGCCGGGTGAGGGGTTTGGCATCAACGGAGTGTTATAGCACTGAACCGGTGCGCATGATTGGCTCCCATGTGATCTCCCGGCTGTTTGCCCTGACCTTAACCGCTCGCTAACCATAAACTGCGATTTTTACCGGGATCGTCACTGACAGGCCCCGGAGCTACCGCATGTCCATCTCGACACTTCACTTGCCGCGTCCGTTGCATCTTGTTGCGATGATCGCGTTGGCTTTCACGTTGACAGCATGTGCGGGCCGGCCCAAACCGCTTGAGCCCTCCTATCCTGTCAGTGTGAGTGCGGTGAGAGTGACAGCTGAATCAAGCGTCGATGCAGGGTTTGCGTTGCAATTGCAGGAGCGGCTCGAAAACACACTTGGACGCGCCACGCGAGACATAGGCCGATCAGCGTCGTTGCGCGTGATCGTCCGCGACCGCTCCATTGGGGCCGGGATCATACCGTTCTTCGACGACACCCGTCAGCAGGCGGAAGTCGAATTGGTTCTCAATGACGATGCAAGCGGTGAGGATATTCGCAGCCGCATCATCCGGTCTTCGACCGCAAGTGGCGGCGGCGAGCGTGCCGACCTGTTTCTGATTGCACGTCTTGCTTCCGACATTCGCGGTGTTCTGGGCCTGTCGGGCTATCCGTCCTATCCGGTGGCTGGCGCCAAGCAGGATGTCGTTCGTCCCGCATTCCGCGACGAGGAAACCGGTGACGGGCGTTTCTCCGAGCAGGAATTGCGTTCGGACCCGCTCCTCAACGGATCGGTGACGGCGACAACCGCCGACCTCGATCAGGAGGAACCGGCAAAGCCCAGGATCAACATTTCAAAGCCGTTGTTGTCTTCCGAGCCGGCGCCGGACGCCACCGCCGGGCCAGCCCGGGCGCCCGCGAGATCCGAAACGGCGACTTCGGCTCCGGTGGTCCTGGAAGCAGGAGCGACCGAAGAGGTTTTCGATGACGAGCCCTGCATCATCACGGTCGACAACGACTGCAGCAATCCAGACACCCGATAAAGACATCCCGGCGCCTGGGCGGCCCTGAATCCGCCGGGCACCCGGCATCCGGACTTAAGTGTCAGTGCGTCTCTTGTGCCTTCAGGCTTTCGTCCGGTTCAGCCGTTCGGAGTGCCAGATCAGGTGGTCGTCCATGAATGTGGAAATGAAATTGTAGGAGTGGTCGTACCCCTCCTGCATGCGTAGCGTAAGCGGAATTCCCGCCTTTTCGCAGGTTTCGGCAAGGAGCCAGGGCCTCAGGCCGTCTTCCAGAAAGCCGTCGGCCGTCCCCTGGTCGACAAGAAACTCGTCAAATCGGGCGCCGTCTTCAATCAGCAGTGTGGCGTCATGACGCCGCCACAGCGCCTGATCGTCGCCGAGGTACTTCTCGAGCGCAGGCCTGGACCAGCCGGCGCTGGACGGCTGGGTGATGGGCGCAAAGGCTGAGCAACTCTTGAACCGGTCGGCGTTCTTCAGCGCAAGGATGAGCGCGCCGTGCCCCCCCATCGAATGCCCCATGATGGATTGCCGGGCCATGTCGGCGGCGAAGTGATTGGCGATGAGGGCAGGGAGTTCGCCAAGGATATGGGTTTCCATGCGGTAGTGCTGGGCCCACGGCGTTTCGGTCGCATCGAGATAGAAGCCAGCACCTTTGCCGAATTGCCAGTTGTCGGGTTCGTCGGGCACATGATCGCCGCGCGGACTGACGTCGGGACAGACAACGATCAGGCCGAGTTCAGCGGCCATCTTCCGGTATTCGCCCTTGTCCATCACATTGGCGTGCGTGCAGGTGAGGCCGGACAGGTACCACACAACCGGGCAAAGCTGCTCCTTGGCTTGCGGCGGCGTGAAGACCGCAAAGGTCATGTCACTGCCGCAGGCCTCGGATTCGATGGTGTAGACACCCTGGCGTCCGCCATGGGCCTTGGCTTCGGAGACGATTTTCATGGCTCTATCCGGTCTGCGTGGGGGGTGTGGTGTCCGCGTCGCCCGTCAGGCCGTCCGGCACCCGTTACAGGGGCGCTGGCGCCATGCCTGTCCGATGACTGCCGCGGAGCGCGCCGTGGCGGCAAGCTGCCGGTTCCGGCAGCTCAAGCAGTCAGTAGACAACGACACTGCGAATGCTCTCGCCGCGATGCATCAGGTCGAAGGCCTCGTTGATGCCTTCAAGTCCCATCGTGTGGGTGATCATCGGATCGATCTCGATCTTTCCTTCCATGTACCATTCCACGATTCTTGGAACGTCGGTGCGTCCGCGGGCGCCGCCAAAGGCGGTGCCGCGCCAGGACCGTCCCGTAACCAACTGGAACGGACGGGTGGAAATCTCGGCCCCGGCCGGCGCCACGCCGATGATGATGCTTTCGCCCCAGCCCTTGTGCGCGCATTCGAGCGCCGTGCGCATGACGCCGACATTGCCCGTTGCGTCGAAGGTGTAGTCGGCGCCGCCCTTTGTGAGATCGACCAGATAGGGAACCAGATCGCCCTCGACTTCGGTCGGATTGACGAAATGGGTCATGCCGAAGCGTTTGGCCATTTCGGTCTTGGCGGGATTGAGGTCCACGCCCACGATCATGTCGGCGCCGGCCAGCCGCAGGCCCTGTATCACGTTGAGCCCGATCCCTCCGAGGCCGAACACGATGGCTTTGGAGCCGATTTCGACCTTGGCCGTGTTGATCACCGCGCCGATGCCTGTGGTGACACCGCAGCCGATATAGCAGACCTTGTCGAACGGCGCGTCGGGATGGATCTTGGCCAGCGCGATCTCCGGCAGGACGGTGAAGTTCGCGAAGGTGGAGGTGCCCATGTAGTGAAAGATCGGCCTGCCATCGACCGAGAAGCGCGACGTGCCGTCCGGCATCAGGCCCTGACCCTGTGTCGAGCGGATCGACTGGCACAGGTTGGTCTTCGGATTGAGGCAGTATTCGCACTCCCGGCATTCGGGCGTGTAGAGCGGGATCACATGATCGCCTTTTTTCAGCGACGTCACGCCAGGGCCTACATCGACCACGACTCCCGCACCTTCGTGGCCGAGAATGGCGGGAAAGATCCCTTCGGGGTCTGCGCCGGACAGCGTGAACTCATCGGTGTGGCAGACGCCTGTCGCTTTTATCTCGACCAGAACCTCGCCGGCGCGCGGGCCGTCGAGATCCACTTCCATGATTTCAAGCGGTTTGCCCGCTTCCAGCGCCACAGCTGCCCTTGTCCTCATGTCCCCGTGCCTCCTCAGCCTGTTCGTCACCACGTGATACAGGGTAATAGGCCCGGAAACAACGCATACCCCATCCGCTCAGGACACGTTTTTTTGTCCGCGGCGGCGGCACTTGCGCAATGCAATCCGTTTAGTCCGGTTTTAATCGTCGGCCGCGCGTGTGAGGGTCTCAAGTCGCGTTTCGAGCGATTCCACGCTTGTCGCGAACTGCTGAGCGAGTTCGCGCAACCGGTTGATCTCTCCCTTCATTTCATCGACTGCGACCGACATGCCCTGGGATTGGGGCGCATCGCCGGTCCCGCTGATAAGCCATGCAGGGGAGACGCCCAGAACGCCGGCCAATGTCATGATCTTGTTGGCACGGGGTTCGGACCGGTCTGTTTCCCATTCCGAAAGCGTTTCCGTAGTCACGCCAATGCGCGATGCCGCCTCTTCCACAGTGAGGCCCGCCAGATCGCGCGCATGCGTGATGCGTCCGCCCAGCGTGTCCCCGTCATCATAGGTTTCCGGCGTCATGTCGTTCATAAATGCATCCCTTCGATACTCAAGTGTTCATGGCAGCTCCACCTGATATCAGGTCTGGAAGAACACTGCCGATGCAATTGCCTAGTCCTCACCCGTGTCGTCCTTGTGAACCCACACGGTGCGGCATGCACTGGCATGCCGGGCAAGATGATCCGCATCGCGCGCCGGATTGTCGGCGGCGCCCCTTGGAGTGTCTCACTGAAACGCAATGGCAGTGATTGCCGGACCGGGAGTGCGGGGAGGATCAAAGGATCCGGCATGTCCAGTATCGGCTATTGTCTGACGTCAGTCCAGTGCGGATGCCGTATTATTTGGGATCAGGTCCGCTCCGTCTGGCCTTGAAGCACCCGTTTTCGGCGCTGTGGAGGCCGGAAAGGGGCTGTTCCGCACCAAAATGGTCATGCGGACGGCCGGTGATCTGGCGCGGGTTCCCATATCCGCCCGGGTGAACATACGCTGCTCGTCCCCGCTGTGCGGTCGGCTCAGCGCCTTGCCGGGACGGGTTCGCGCAGGTGTTGTCGTCACGCCTGCGCCTATGCGTGCAAGCGAAAGGAACCGGACGGCATCGCCGCTTTCCATGGCCGGTGTCCAAACGATCAGGCTTTATGGCGGCAAAGCCGTCAGAAGCGCAGATTGAGTCCCAGTGTTCCACCGTAGCCGCTGTATCCGTTCTGGCCGAGACCGTCGACATAGCCCGAACTGGTCAGCCGGAAATTGTCGGTGAACTTTGCGCCAACCCCCAGTTCAAGACGTGCACGCAACTTGTCCTGGGCTGAGCCGGTGAGGGCGCCCGTCGTGATGTTTGCTGTTCCGGCTTTCTTGAAGTTCCAGATTCCCCTGACGGCGAGACTGGGGGTGAGAACGACATCATTGTCGAGAACATGGTTTTTGCGGAAGCTTGGGCCGAAGGACAGTTGGCCGACTTCGATGTCCTGTTCGGGTATGGAGACACCGTTGCTGTCGACATAGGCTTTTTGGGTTTCCAACAGATAGCTTGCCGACAATTGCGGCGCGACAGTCCAGCCGGCGTAGTCGAAATCGCCCGTAATCTGCCCCCGTGCGAGGAACCGATCGGTGTCGAAATTGTCGGTGTAGGTTCCGAACGGGCTGACCTTGTTGTCCGACTGGCCATAGGCAAGGTATCCGTCGAGAATCACATTCTGGTGCAATCGGTAGACCGCATAAGGGCCGGCAAGCCATCCCGTTCCCGATGCAGATGTCGCCTGAGCAGGATTGCTCTCGTCCGCCCAGTCAAATTGCACGAGAGTACCGACCATCAGATCCGGCGTAACACGGTAATCCGCGCCGACATGGAAGGCCCCGAACCCCTGCTCATTTCCATCCAGCTTGGACTTGGACAGGTTGCCCTTGACCCAAAGATTGAACCGTGTGGTGCGAACTTCCTCGCCCGCCTCGCCGGTTTCCGAGCCGCCATAGCCATAGGTCTGCTCGTCCGCCATGTCGGAAATTGCCTGGCCTGACATCAAGCGTGTCAGGCTGCCAGCGAAATTCACCTGCAGCGATCCGGCTTCGTAATTGGTGGACACCGCGAATTTTTCGGTTGCGCCGAGCCCACCCTGGTCCATGAGGCGTCCGCTCAGATCGGGCTGGCTGGACAGGATGTTGTTTGCCCTCTGGGAGAGGAAATTGCGGATCACGGCGCCTGTTCGCGCCTGAACGAAGTTTGCGTCAAGAAAGCTGACCGTGACCGTCCCCGATGCAATGCTCTGATTGCCCGATGCATCGGCTGCGGCGCTGGCGACGACCGCGATTGTCATCTGACCATGGGTCTGTGGCGTCAGCCTGACCGTGAAGACCGTCGCAAAGCCGCCCACCGGTGCCTGCGGCGTAACCGCGCCCACGGTCGCATTGGTGACCACGAGGTCGGCTGCATCGAAGCCCGTGACGGCTTCGCTGAAGATGACATCGGCATCGAATGCACCCTCCACCTGTGCGGGCGCCACGATTTGCGCCACCGAGGGAGCGTCGGTGTCGGGATTGACCGTGCTTTGGTTGACACCGGTCGGCGTGATGGAAACAAGGCCCTGTCCGGACGCATCCGTGATACCGGCTGCAGAGCCGAACACCAGCACCGCGCTCCCGGTTATTGTTGCAACGTCTCCGCCGGTGACCGTCACCAGATATTCCCTGAACAGAGGATTTGCCGCATGGGCCGACCTTATCCCGATAAGTTCGCGCAGGAATCCTGCCGGCGTCATCAGATCGAGCGAACCTTGTGTCTGGCCAAGCGGTGTAACGGTAATGGCCGCGCCCGAAACTCCCTCGACATTGAAGTTCTCCGGGCTTACCCCGCCCACATCCTCTGAGAAGGTGACCTTCCAGGAAAGCTGGCCATTCGTCGGATCACTGTCTTCGGCAACGATGGACGATACCGACGGCGCTGTCGTGTCAAGCGTTGCGGTTACGGACCCGGATGCGGCATTGCCGATGCCAGCGGCGTCGACCATTGAATCCGCGGGCACGGAGAGCGTCACGTCGCCATTTCCGTTGGGTGTGATCTGAACGGTGAAGACCGGAGCATTATCGGAGTCAAAATCGGTGGCGTTGGCGTTGACGAGAACCAGATCCGAAATTTCGAAACCCGTTGTGGCTTCCGAGACAGTTATGGTCGCGACAAAACCCGCCGGGTCGGTGCTCTCCGGCACCCCGTCGATTGAGACTGTCGGCGCGGCGGTGTCGAGTACCGCCGTCGACACGGCGGAAACCGGATTCGTGTTTCCCGCGGCGTCTTGTACAGCGCCCGCCGCCACCGAAACCGAGACGTCGCCATTGCCATCCGGTGTGATCACCGCAGTGTAGGCTGGCGCGCTCGTGTCATCGAATGACGAGGCTGTAGCGTTTACGAGCACCAGGTCTTCAACTGTGAAGCCCGGCACATCCTCGGATATCGTGAAAGTCGCAGTGAAGGGCGATGTTCCCGTAATCGCCGGAACCCCGGATATCGTGATTGAGGGTACGGCGGCGTCAAGCACGGCGGTTGCGACAGCCGATGCGGCGTTCGGATTGCCGGCGGAATCGGTCATGACATCGGCCGGAACCGAAACCGAAACGTCGCCATTTCCATCGGGGGTGATCTGAACGGTGAAGGCCGGGGCGCTTGCGGAGTCGAAATCGGAGGCGCTGGCATTGACGAGAACCAGGTCCGAGATCTCGAAGCCGGTCGTGGCTTTGGAGACGGTTATGGTCGCGACAAAGCCTGCCGGGCCGGTGATTGCCGGGACGCCGCCAAGCGAGACCGTGGGGCGGGTGGTGTCGAGCACTGCCGTCGACACGGCGGATGCCGGATTCGTGTTTCCAGCGGCGTCTTGTACAGCGCCCGCCGCCACCGAAACCGAGACGTCGCCATTGCCATCCGGTGTAATCGCCGCTGTGTAGACCGGCGCGCTTGTGTCATCGAATGACGAGGCTGTAGCGTTTACGAGCAAAAGATCTTCGACAGTGAAGTCCGAGACATCTTCGGAGACCGTAAAGGTCGCGGTGAACGGCGTCGTTCCGGTTACCGCAGGGACGCCGGTAAGCGTGATTGTCGGGACGGTGGTGTCGAGCACAGCCGTCGACACGGCGGAAGCCGGATTGGTGTTTCCCACTGCATCATTTACGGCGCCTGCGGGAACCGATACCGAGACATCGCCATTGCCATCCGGTGTGATCACTGCGGTGTAGACCGGGGCACTGGTGCCATCGAATGAAGACGCGCTTGCGTTTACGAGCAGGATATCATCTGCGGTGAAGTCCGGTACATTCTCCGAGATCGTGAAGGTTGCGGTGAATGGCGTCGTCGCCGTCGCCGCCGGAACCCCGGATATCAGGACTGAAGGGACAGTGGTGTCGAGAACTGCCGTCGACACGGCGGAAGCCGGGTTTGCATTGCCCGCCGCGTCTTGTACGGCGCCTGCAGCCACCGAAACCGAGACGTCACCATTGCCATCCGGTGTGATCACGGCAGTGTAGACCGGGGCCCGAACCAGCTGCCGGACAGGCTCCTTGACAGGGGCTTTGGTGCTATCGAATGAAGACACGCTTGCGTTTACGAGCACAAGATCATCGACAGTGAAGCCACGCACACTCTCGGAGATCGTAAACGTGGCGGTAAACGGGGCAGTTCCTGTAACCGCGGGGACCCCGGATACCGAAAATTCGGGCGCACTTGTGTCGAGAACGGCTGTTGCGACAACCGAGGCGATGTTCGAATTGCCGACCAGATCGGTCATCGCGTCGACTGCGACGGACACCGACACATCCCCATTGCCATCCGGAGTTATGGCAGCGGTGAACACGGGCGCATTGCTGGCGTCGAAAGCCGAGACCGAAGCATTGACTACATCAACGTCGTTGATGTCGAAGCCGCTGGTCGCTTCGGAAACCGTAAAGGTCGTCGTGAAGGGCGTTGTGTTCGTGATGAAGGGGACGCCCGATATCGAAACGGTCGGCGCGGCTGTATCCAGCGTGGCGGTCATTGTCGCCGAAGCCGTGTTCCCGTTGCCGACGGCGTCAGTCATTGCATTTTCGGGAACCGAGACGGACACGTCGCCATTGCCATCGGGCGAAATGAGTGCGGTAAAGACCGGTGCATTGCTGGCATCGAAGGTTGAGGCGAAAGCGTTTACCACGACGACATCGTTCCACTCAAATCCGCTCGATTGTTCGGAGACCGTGAATGTTGCGGTGAATGGTTGAGTTCCCACTGATGACGGGACCCCTGAAATCGACACGGTCGGCGCGGCGTTGTCCAGCAAAGCGGTTGCAACCGGGGTCGCGGCATTGCGGTTTGCTGCGGTGTCGTTGATCACGTTTGCCGGGACCGAGACCGATACGTCCCCGTTCCCGTCCGGAGTAACAAGGGCGGTGTAAACCGGCGACGATTGGCTCCCCAGTCCCGTAACCTGAAGATTTGAGGCGGTCCCATTTGTGACTGAGATCTCGTTGAGTTCGAGATAGTCCGCATCAAACCCGAAGATAGGCTCTGATACTGCAAATGTAACCGTGAAAGGGGTGGTTCCGTCGGTCGCGGACGGTACTCCCGAGATCGTGATTGTCGGAGCAACTGTGTCAACGATTGTTCTCTGGATAAGTGCAACCTCGGCAGTGGGCCCCAGCCCCAGCCGGCTTTTCTCAATGTCGTAATGGATATCTCCGTCGGCGACGGGTGTAATCTCCACCTCATAGATTGTGTCGTTTGTATTTTTGAGGATCGCGGTTGCGATTGCACCGTTGGTCGGCTTCATGTCGCTGAATTGGAAATCCGGTACAGGTTTGTTGAATTCCACTCTGATCGGAAATGGATCGAGATTATTGCGGTAGAGATCAGGGGACGTTAATCGCGCTAAAATTGGCTGGAGATAGGTGATCTTGTAGGTCTGGTTATTGGGGGTTTCGTTATCATACCATCCGATTTGGCCTACAGCACCCGTGTCAATGTGATTTCCGGCCACATCCGTAATGCTATATGCATCTGGTATCCGCAGACCGAACGCACCTGAATAGCCATCAATCCCGGAAAGGGTCATCAGATACAGGGTTTCATCGTCCGGGCTCTGGGAGATGGACTTGGAAAGGTTCGGACCTTTCGGTGGATTTCTATCGCTATTGTCAGAGCGGTAACGAAAATCGGATGCCTCCACCCCTGACACCGGTTCCGTGAATTTGACCGCGAACACCACTGTGCTTGCATTGGTGTCACGCTCGACGGGTTGATAACGCTTTATATATGTCAATTTGGGTTCGACAAGATCAAGCGTGACTCCCTCAACGGTGCCGCTTGTTGCTAACGAGGTAAGATTAACTCCAGTGGACACGGACCTGATCTGCAAAGGTGCATGTTCCGACAGTTCGAGCCCCAGAGGACCTTCATAGCGAATCGTCAGAAACGGTATTCTAACCACCCATTCATGAGATCGCCCGACAATCCAATCGTCCACTTTGCTAATGCCAAACAGCCCTTCTGGGGCACCGGTGATCTTAAAACTGTGTTTGCTAACACCGGTAACGTCCTCACTGAATGTCACCTTAAACTCTGCCCATCCATCATACAGACTGAGCAGGTCAGGTTGGTAATGGCGCTCGATGGAGAGAACGGTTGGCGGCTCGGCTGGCGGCTCGTCGGCAATCGCCGCTCCGTTCGTTCCCGGCAGCGATGGTGTCAGGCACATGAAGAAAGCAGCCGCTACGAGGGCGAACACCGTCATGAAATTCTGTCTGTACACTGTACTGCTCCACACCATCTGTCTCGGCAGGCTCTGACGACCTGCAATCCAATCAACCGGGCTTGGGCGCGCGACGCCGTTGCACCCGCTTGTCGGGATAACCTGATTATTCGCTCCTTATTTTTAGGTTTTTGGAGACGCCGCCGGTATCGCCCAAAAGGGTGGTTGTGCCACATTGGTTAATGAGCTTTAGATTTCGCTAACCATGCATGGCCTGTCGACGCGGCCGGCAGGGATGAGCAACCGGTCGGCAGTGCGCGGCCATCGCACAAAAGAAGGCTGTGACATCGAAATTTCACTGAAACCAACGGCATAGAGCGTTTCCATGACTCACCATGGCTGGAAAGGCATCATCAGGAGCATGCATGACTGCGATACCCGCCCAGCGCACTTCAACGTTTTCGTTCTGGCAATTGATTTCCTTCGGAATTCTCACGACCCCGCTTGCGATGAGCGGGTTGGCCCTGGTGATGTTCCTGCCGACATTCTATGCGGCAGAGATGGGGCTGGGACTGACGGCGGTCGGCGCGATTTTTGCGTTCGGGCGGATATTTGACGTCGTCACGGACCCCCTGATCGGCAATCTGAGCGACGAGACGCGATCACGCTGGGGCGCGCGGAGACCCTGGATCGTGATCGGCGTGCCGCTCTACTGCCTGTCTGTCTGGATGCTGCTTTCGCCGCCGGAAGGGGCCGGCCTTGTCTATCTGGCCGTGGTCAGCGCTGCGTTCTTTCTCTTCTACACCATGGTCGACGTTCCATACTCGTCGGTGGGGCTGGAAGTGTCGCCCGACATTCACGAACGCTCCTATCTGGCTGGCTCAAAGGCGGCGTTCCAGGTTGTCGGCGCGATCTTCGCCGCGTCGATACCGGCGATTTTCGCTCTTGCGGTACCTGCAGCACTGACCCTGACCTCTCAATTCATCATCGGCCTGTCGTTGCTCGGCCTCGCGGTATTCCTCGCCTTCGTGCCGGTGAAGAACCGCCCGGTGACGGCGCCGCGCCTCGGTCTTGCCGCCGCCGCGCGCGTGGTGTTTTCGCAAACCCAGTTCCGCTATCTTGTCGGGTGCTTTTTCATCGTTCAGGCGGCCAACGCCCTGACCGCCGGGCTGACTGTACTCTACGTCACTCACGTCATCCGGACGCCTGAACTGGTCGGGCCTTTGATCGGTCTGCTGTTTCTTTCGACCGCGGTCTTCTTGCCTCTCTGGGTTTATCTGTCCAAGAAGAGCACGAAGAAACGCTCCTGGATGACCGCGATTGCAACATGCTGCGTGGCGCTTGCCGGTTCAGTGTTTTTGGGTGAGGGGGATGTGATCGCAGTCGCCCTGGTGTGCGTGATGGTCGGCGCCAGTTTCGGCGCGGATGCCATCATGCCGACATCGATGCTCGCCGACATCGTCGATGCGGGCGAAACAGGCGGCACAAACCGACTGGCCGGAACCTATCTTGCCATCAAGAATGCGCTGTCAAAACTCACTTTCATAATTCCGATGGGCATCGCGTTTCCGTTGCTCGATCTGGCGGGTTTTGCCGAGCAGGGGGAGAATGCGGGTTTGCAACTGGGAGCGCTGATCGGCTTCTTTGCCGTCATACCCATCCTGTTGCGCCTCCTGGGTCTCGTCGTCATCGGTCGTGCGCCCTTGCACACCGAAACGCTCAGGACCTGACTGAACGATGGTGGCAACCGGGCCTTTGCCTTCAGAAGCAACGATCCTGACCGAGCGGGCGAAGCTGATGCAGGCAAAGGCCGGTTCCTCGGCATTCATGGTGTTGGCAATCATCATGAATGCGGCATTGCTGATGGTGATTTCAGGCCAATCGCGGATGGCGGTTTTCTGGGTTCTGATCACATGTACGATGATCGGTCTCACCAAACTTTACGCAAGGTACCGTTTCTCCGGCCGGATCGAGGCTTCCAATGCCGGTCGCTATATTCAAGGTCACATGCTCATCACGGCCATGACCGGCCTGATCTGGAGTGGTTTCGCCATAACCTCGATTGATCTGCAATCCGATTTCTCGGTTCTCATTGCGAGTATCTTTCTTGTGTCTATCTCGCTTGGCGGCTTTCTTCCGGGCTCGCCGCACCGTGGCGATTACCTGGTCATGGCCACCTGTGCGCTTCTGCCTTTCGCAACCTATCTGCTTTTGTTCGGAGAGGGACCGGTTCGCTATCTGTCGATCGGATTTTACATCTTTTATTGCGTGTGCTGGCTGGCCAGCCGCACAGTCGACGCACAGACCCGCAGCGCCATTGTCGCCCGGCTGGGCGAGGAGAAGCGGGCAAGGTTGTCCGCCGAAGCCGAGGCCGAGAAGCTCCATTACACCGATCGCGCTTACCAGATGGCCTCGATCGGGCATGACATGGCGCAACCGGTCCTGGCCCAGCGCCACCATCTCGATCTCCTCAGGCAATCGGGGCTGACAGAAGACCAGGAGGCCCTGATCCGGAAACTGGAGGCGACGCAGAGCAGCCAGGAGTCGATGATCCGGAATCTGATGGACTACCAGCGCGCCGCGAACGCCGCCATCGAGCCTGTTTTCGCGGTGTATGATATTCAAGCCGCATTGCGTGATCTCGTTGAGGAGTGGGCGGCGTCCGCGCGGCGGCAGTCACTCACACTCAAAGCCGATCTTGCCGAAGTTTTTGTCACAACAGACATCGAATTGCTCAAGCGGATTGTCCGGAACCTGATCTCCAATGCGATCAAGTTCACGCCGCCGGGCGGCGCCGTCCGGGTCGGGCTTGATCGCCATCGCGACAGCGTGCTCATAAACGTCCAGGACAACGGGCCCGGTATTGCCCAACCCGATCAGCGCAGGGTTTTCGATCCCTATGTCCGTGTGGCGCCGGGAGCCGACAAGGAGGGGCTCGGTCTCGGGCTTGCGACCGCGCAGACGCTAGCCGGGTTGCTGGGCGCGCGTTTGAGCCTTGAATCGTCGCCGGGAAAGGGATGCAGCTTCCGGCTCGCATTGCCTGCAGGGCTTGGAGACGGCCCCGCCCATGCAGACGGTTTGGCCCGTCGGAGTGGCGCGCATCCCGACAGGACCTCGCAGTGCCTGCTCATTGTCAGCGAAGATGACGATCATTCATTCGGGGGCTGGGCCAACCTTCTGACCGGATGGAGGATGGCCGGTCTGTGCGCGGCCAGCCCGGATGAGGCAATCGAACTGATGAACACCTCGAACCTGTCGCCCGATGTCCTTGTTCTCGACCTTCCGCGGGCCGGCGACGACGAATGCGTGGCCGCTGTGGCGCGGATTCGCGAATGGGTGGGGCATCAACTGCCGGTGATCGCAATTGAGGGAAAGCGGCCCGATTCCGGTGTGGATTGGGATGAAGTCGGCAATGTTGTGGTCATGTCGGGACCTTTGCACGCCGGGGAATTGCGCAAGGTCTTGGCCGGACTGCTCTGATCCCGGCGAACTGCCGGGCCATCGAGTGCGAACCCGGACAGTCCATCAGATAAGGCCCAGGCTCCGCGCTTTACTGATGCAGGATGTCCGCTTGTTGACCCCCAGGACCTGAAAGATTTGGCGGAGGTGGGATTTCACCGTGTTTTCGCTGATATTCAGTCTGCCGGCAACGTCCCGGTTTGTGCCGCCATCGACGATGATCTGCATGATTTCGATCTGGCGCGGCGTGAGCGCCGCCACCTGGTACTCAGACGATCTGTTGCCGGTCTTTCCGGAAAGCAACCTGCTCTTGCTTTTGCGGGTTGCCGAGCCTGCTTCCAGGGCGGAGAAGATAACTTCCCGGAGGGTCGGCAAATCAGCGGATTTGGGAACGAATGCATACGCGCCGGAAGCCCTCAACTCGGCTGCGGTGAGTGTCTCGTCAACCCCGGAGACCAGAATGAAGGGGCGGTTGAAGCCCTTGGCACGAAGGGAGGACAGCAGGGCCAGTCCGTTGATCGGCTTCATGCTCAAATCGGAAATAATCAGGTCGGGTGCATGAGTGTCAGTGTCGATGGACGCAAGCAGCTCGGCGCCTGAAGAGAATGCCTCGATTTCGAACGACTCGTCGATGCGGCCAAGCAGCGCTGTCAGGCCGTCCAGGAACAGCGGATGATCGTCGACAATTGCTATCTGCACGAAACCCGCCATTCGCTTGAGAAAACTACTGAAATTTACGGGTATTTAGTTGCGGTGACAACGTGAAATCAATCCCGGGCGCTCTGATAGCGCTTCCAGATTGACTTGCGCGCGGAAACGACCAGCTGGAGTTGTATGGGAGAGGGTTGCTGGTCATAAACGGTCTACTCAGGTGCAAAACAGGCTATATTTCAACTCCACCGGGCAACCGCTTTCGAGGCCGCATTGGCTACGTCGTCGGTTTCCGATGCAACCCTGGTCGGGCCGAACACGGCTTCGAATGCCTCGCGCAGCCGGATATCCGCCTCATGCATGGGAACCGGCAGCCCGAGATCGACAAGGCTGGTCACGCCATGGGTCCGCACCCCGCAGGGAACAATGCCGGAAAAGTGCTCGAGATCGGGATCTACATTGAGCGAAAGGCCGTGGAAACTCACCCATTTCCGCAGCCGAATGCCAATCGCCGCGATCTTGTCCTCGGCGACATCGCCATTGCCAAGCCGCGGTTTGTCCTTTCTCCGGACCCACACACCAACCCGGTCTTCGCGACGTTCGCCGTTTATGTTCATGCTTTCGAGCGTGGCGATGACCACCGCTTCCAGTGCAGAAACAAACGCGCGGACATCAGGCCTGCGACGCTTCAGATTGAGCATCACATAGACGACCCGTTGTCCCGGTCCGTGATAGGTATACTCGCCGCCGCGTCCGGTCGAAAACACATCGAACCTGTCCGGTGCGACCAAATCCTCGGGCCGGGCACTTGTTCCGGCGGTGTAGAGCGGCGGATGCTCGACCAGCCACACAAGTTCGTCGGCATCGCCGGCGGCGATCCGTTCCACCTCGCGCTCCATGAAATCGACCGCTTCGGGATAGGGCGTCAGACCGTTGGAAACAAGCCAGCGTACCGGCGGATCGCTCTCACCGGCGAAAAAGCGGGTCTCCAGTGCATCGCGTTGGTTCATTTCAAGTTTCGTGTCCATTATGGATGGCCTGCCGCGGGTTCTGTGTTTCCCGGTCGGATCTACCGCATTCGCCGGAAAAGCGGAATCGTTTTATCGCCATCACGGGCGCCAGGCGCCTGCATTCGGTCCAATTTCACGACCAAAGCCATTGAAAAAGCCACAAAAAACGGCCCTGCGGTCTGTCCTGCGCGGCGTTGTGCAATTTGTCATAAATCCGCTTGTGCAGCGAAGGTCCATTTGCTACATGCAGCGCGCCGGACAGGTTTCGGCTCTACCACGTGCGGTCGTGGCGGAATTGGTAGACGCGCAGCGTTGAGGTCGCTGTGGGGCAACCCGTGGAAGTTCGAGTCTTCTCGACCGCACCATTTTTTCCGATGAAGTTCCCTTCTGCGTCCCAAGCCAGCACGGGTATGTGTGGTAACGGAAGCGGCTCCGCTGTGCTGCGATTGTTCTATTGAAACGATATCTGCAGACAATCTCCGTCAACGAACCTGCGGCATCCCCACGTTGTTTGGCTTGCAACGGGAAAGACTTGCGTCATAATTGAACGAGCCGTGAGATCCGGTTTTTCCGGATCGGATGGCATGTTCGGATAGGCAGCTTTGGGAGGATGGCCAGCTGGCGGGTTCCGCGTCCTGGCGGTCCCAGGTGGGGAGCAAGTCGTGACAACCGACCCTGGACAGACCCATACCCTTTTCTTTGAAGAAGTCTGCTACGGCAAGCCCGTGCGGTCCTCGCAGGGGCCTTTGCGTGAAAGCGCTGTTTATGGCGTCAATCTGGTCACGCTCGGAATCGAAAGCCCGCTGAATTTCGTTCCGGCAAATTTTCTCGGCCGCACAAGTCTGAATTCCGGAATGATCGATCCTGCCTTCGCTCAGCGTGGCGCGTTGATCGTGAAGGCTGTCGATGAAGGGCTGGCAATCATGCGGATGCGTTATCGCCCTGAAGCGGGCGAGGGGGAAAGCGGCCGACAGTTCCTCCTCTCAAGAACGATCGTGCTTCTGGGGATCCAGTCCTGGGATCAGATCCCGCAGGGATTGTTCGCCTGGGCTGAGCGTGAACTTACGGTTCAACCCTTCGTGTTCGATCAGTCTCAGCCATCTTCGCCGCAGACTGCAAAGCTGCCTCCATTTCTGCCGCGCGACGTCGACTGGTTCGACCAGCTGAGCCGCCCACGCCAGATCCAGCTCGGATCTGCCTATCAGGCGATCACCAAGAGGGTCGGATGGACCGTCTCGCGGGCGATTGCCCAGGAGGAGCGTCAACCGCCTTCAGCTTTGATTGCAGCCGATCTTGATGTGATTGCGTCGCTGCCGCGCCAATTCCCGCTCAGGAAGGGCGCCACTGATCAGTTCATCCTCAATATCGGACTGGATCCGGCGCTCACGCCCGGTGCAGTGAGCTATTTCCCGGGTCACGCCGGCAGCGCGATCGAGGCGCCGGATCTGCATGCGCTCAGGGAGGCAATCTCAAGCGGGAAGCCTGATCCTTCGCCGTCAAAAAGTGAAATCCGGCAGACGTCCAGCCTGCATGACAGTCTGGAGCGCAAGATTGGCAGCGAACCGATTCCGCTGAAGTGGCAATTGTAGCAAATTCAGACAATTAGATTGCATTTTAACGATTCACCTTACCATGGGTTCGTGTCTTCGCGTTGTTGCGTTAGCTCCCTATAAACTATATCGTCTATCGATAGTGAGGGGTGAGTTTTGGCGTTGGGTCTTTCATGTTGAGTTGGGATCTAAGTAACCCGAAAAAGACACAACTTTGTGTCGAAGACAGTTCCGTGATCGGCGATCTGGGGAGGTTTTCGGCCGTTGCGACGCTTTGCCATTCCAAGCTTCAACCAGGCGAAAAACTGAGAGTCTCGGTCGCGGGCTACATTGAGGAAGCCCCTTGGCTGAATGCTGCATTGCGCCCGCAGGGCGGCGGCGAAACGCAGCTTCAATGCGATCTCGAGGCAGACACTTGTGCCGAACTGGTACTTGAGTGTTCGCGTGAACCCACTGAAGACGAAATCCATCACGCTTCACGCGAAACATTCATGCTTTCGCTGACGTTGCAGGCCAAGAGCGCCGACGGCAAATCACAGAACCTCCGGGTTGAAATTCTCAGACCGAAACTTCAGACCCTGAAATGGGAACCGCCGGTCGTTCAGGCGCGCCAGGTCGCAATCCCTGAACTCAGCCGGGTTGAAAAACAGGACCAGGACGAGGTCGACCTGTTTTCAATCAATGTCAATCAGCCCTTTGCGCGTCTTGAGTTCGGCGGGCCGCCCACCGGCGCTCTGGTTGCCGGGCGGCTGAGTTGCCTCGTGGATGAAGAGGTCAGGGAAGTCGCAGCCAACCTCAGTCTTGGCCAGGTCAAGACCCGCTCGACCACAGGAGTGGCGTGCGAACTCAGGTCGGGCGACGAGGTGTCGATCGCCTGCATCGTATCGATCAACGATGTTTTCGATGTGGCCGAAGGCGCGGACGTCCTGCGCATGCAGTTCGACTGGACATGCGTTTTCGGCGAGGAGAGCCAGGCTCCGCTCTCCGGTGTCTATCATTTCGATCTGCACCTCAGGCAGGGCGAAATCCTGTCGCTCAAGTATCGCGATGCCTCCGCGGTCCCCAACATGGTGCGCAGCCTCACGCCGTTTGCCGAGCGGTTTCCGCTTGAGTTCTCGGTGCCGATTTCGGGCGGCGGCGTCCAGTTCGAACTGGGTGACACGATCGAATTCGATGTTGTCTTCCTCGATGATAGCTGGGATGTCGTCGCCCATGCGCATATCCTGCCAGAAGGCGAGAAGGCGAACCTCACGAGCCGCGACGATTTCAAGCTGGTCCAGGACATTGAGGTCGACCCCGACACCGGGGGCAAAATCCGGATTCCGTTTCACAATACGACGCTCGACGAGACCGGCGACATTGACCGCTATCAGCTCTTCGTCCGCTTCGAGGCGCGTCGCCTGAAGGTCAGGGCCGGTGTCTCCCTCGTCGCCGAGGACGATCTGTTCGAGCACAAATACGGCATGATCAGCGTCGACATCGTGCTGCGGCAGCGCGATCCGAAATTCTTGATCTGCCTTGATTACGGCGCTTCGGCAATTGCCGCCTGGTTCGGACGGGTGGAACGCAATCTTGCCCGCGAACTGATCCCGCTGGGATCCTACGCCTACAGCCTGGCCGGCGCGCATTCGGAATATGACCCCAACAAGAAGCGCTGGCAAAACGTCCTCATTCCCTCGACCATCGGCCTCAATCCGGCACGCCATTTGCGGTCGCGCAAGGCGCCGCTGTCCTATGGCAACCTCTCCTGTGTCGGCACCCGGCTGCAGGCCGCCGAGAAGCGCATGAGCATGTTCAACCGGACCTATGATGTTTCGATCCCGGTGGATCGCAATTTCATATCCGATGACGAGGCGTCGAACTACCTCCACCTCCAGACCATCATCATCCCCGATCTCAAGCGGATGCTGATGAATGCGGATCCCGAGTTCAAGTACCGGATCAAGCAGCCGGTCATCGAACGCACCGCGAACGGCCTGCAGGCAACCCGTGAGATCAATCTTTCGGCGCTCACGGCCGATGCCTTCAATGAGCTTGGCTCCTACATCATCCCCAATTCGCTGTTTCACGCGCATGATCAACTCGATGGGCCGGTGACCACCGAGATGGGTGACGAGCGCTTCGATCAATGGCTGGAAAGTGCCGACAGCGATGTTCAGGTCGTTGTCACGCACCCCAGCGGCATCGCGCATCACAAGCGCCAGCTCTACAAGAATGCCGCCAGGGCCTTCGCCACCGGCCTGACCGGAGCGCCCGATTTCCGCTCGGCGCGCGAGCCCAAGCTGATACCCGAGGCGCTGTCGGCGGCCTATTTCGGCATCTCGCGCTCGGAGCAGCGCTATGAGGGAACCCGGATGTTTGCCTGCATCGACGTCGGTGCGAGCACGGTCGACGCAAGCCTGATCGAAGTGAAGATGCGCCATGACAGCATCGAAAGCTGGAAGGTCTATGCACATTTCGGAGCCACCATCGGCGGCGCCAATCTCGACGAGGCGTTGCTTGCCACGCTGACATACCATTTGCGGGAACTGTTTTCAGCCGCCGACCCGGTTTTCGAGGATCTTGAACTTGATCACCGCTTCCTGCGCGACGAGGCCCTCAAGACCATGTTGCTGCCGCGCATACAGCAGGCAAAGCGCGTGCTCTCGGAAACGCTGATGGCACGGGCGGGGCCGAAGGGCGAATTCCGATGGGCCCGTGAAGGCGAGGGCAGCGCGCTGGCCGTCGAACTCAATGAAATCCTGCGAAGCGCCTCGCCGGGCCAGCCAATGAGCGAACGCCGCACCGCAATCCCGGGATCGGACGAACTCGTCCATCTCTGTGTCAGGACCATGCCCAGCGGAGGGCAGGCGGTCTGGATCGAGATCTCTCCGGAATTGCTGGACGCCGACGAGCCGGTGGAGAACCCGTCCCGCAGGAATCCGAAGGCGGTGGCGCGCACACTCGGTTATGCAGTCCCTGCAATGCTGATCAGGGAGGCCCGGCGTCTCGGGCTCGACGATCCGCAATGGGTTGTTACGGGAAGGGCGAGCCTCTGGCCCTCCATCTTCACGGGTATCGGGCGGACCGCCCAATTGCTGGGCCAGCCGGTTGACGTGGTGCCGCAGCGCCCTTTCAGTGCCGACGACATGAAGAATGCCACGGTCTATGGCGCCGCCAGGCTCGCGACTTCCGGGCTCGAAATCACCGACGGCGCGGATCACTCCTATGCCCTGGTGCTTCACGATGACGGTCGCGGCGTGGTCTCGGAAATCGAGTACCTCGATACGAGGTCGCGCTCGGAAGGCAACAAGATCGTGCGCTTCCTCCCCAACAGATGGCTGAGTCGCGTTCTGCCGGGTCTCGACGACGTCGGATCGGACAATGACATCACCCGCGACGAGATCGTCCGCCTGTTCGGAATCTTCGGGCAGAAAGTGGTTGTCGACCAGTCGCAGGTCAAACCCGGCGGGCTTGCCGGCGGCCAGGACCAGAATGTGGAGATCTCCTGGAAGCGGCGGAATGCCGAAGTGGAGTTTACCGTCGGCGATATCATCGTCCGGCAACCGCGAAGTCGCCTTGCTGGCACCTAGAGGACGGAAATGGTTGTGTTTGGTATTGAGTTCACATCCGGTTTTGCACAGGTCCTGTATATTCTCCTGCTGATCCTGATCTCAGGGGTGGTGGTCGGGCTTGCCGTTCGGCTTCAGCGAAACACCAAGCTGCTGTCCACCGTCCGCCAGGAAAACGGCAAGTTGCGAAACGAGGTTGCCAACATTACGGGCTGGACGGCGAATGGCCGGCTCCCGGACAATTGGCAGGAGAAGCTCCGGATTGAAACAGCCGGTCCGGATGGTCTTGCTGACAACGGGGGGGCTGATGCTCCGCGCGAGCCGCTGCTTGCCGCCGCCCATCAGGCGCTCGTGGCCTCCGAACCGCCGCACTTTGCATCAAGCGATGGCGCCGACGAGGTCAGTCGCGCCCATGCCAGGATCACCGATCTGGTGGAGGGACTCGCAAGCGGGCGGATTGATCCGCTGCCGGCGCTGGCCAATGGGGATCTCGACAAGCTCTTTTGCTTCTGGCGGCGGCTGGAAACCTATTTCCCGGATCATCCGGAAGCCGACGCTTACGGGGTTGCAGGACATGCGGTCATGGATCTGCTCAGGCGCAGCCAGGTCAATGTCTTCGCGCCGCGCCCGCTTTCGGTCGAAAGTGCGAAGAACTGCGTGTTCACGACGGAGGACAGCGAACGGCTTCGCGACATTCCGCGCGTTCGCACCGCGGCCTTCGCGGTCAACACCCGGTTCAGCGCCCCGCAGCGCGGCGAGGAACTTGTCATCGACTGCGAGCGACCGGGTTGGAGCGGGCCGAACGGCCACAAGAACGCACGGATACTGATCCTTGATAGATCCTGGTAAGGCACGGAACCGGTAATGGCATTAGGCAACCCTGTTCGGTTTAACGACGAGTCGGATCGTCCGGTGATCATGATCCCGGCGCGGGTAGACTTGCGCGACAGTCAGGCGTTCTGGCGCCGCAAGGTGTTTGCCATGCCCAAGAGCGGCCTGTTTGCCTGGCTCGGCGGCGGGCGTGGCGGAAAGGACGACGACTTTCCGTGGATTGTCGGCGGAAAGCCCAGTCCTGGCGCCAGGTCCGGTCTGTTTGGTGTCTCGCGCGGTTCCGTTGACGAGGTTCTCTACAACATCACCGACAAGCTGGTGATCGGAACCGGCAACGGCAGCGAAATTGTCGAGGTTGCCTTTCAGCATCTCGCCTTTGTTTCGGGACCCGGCGGTGTGTGTGACACGACATCTGAAACCGGGCTTGAGCAGCGGATATCGGAAAGCCTCGGCTCGACACTCAAGGGCTATTTCGATCCGACCGTCGGCGTTCGCGTCGATTGCATGGTCAATCCGGCGCTGCCCGCCAACCAGGTCAACATGTACCTGGGAGAGGGCATTTTCGTTCCCCGCCGTGGCGAGCGGCCGATAGGATGGATCCGCTACTACCCAGATCCGGCCAACCGCGATGTCTATTCCGAGCCCCGCTTGCTCGATGGACGCCCGGCCGGGGTCTACAAGGGCCAGGGCGGGCTGGTGATAGGAACCGGTGAAGGCCTGCTTCACGCTGAAATCGATCTTGGAGAAGAGGTCCAGTCATCGTTCCTGTTCATCAATCGCGATGCGATGCCGGCGGCGGTGAACGGCGAAGCCCCTTACTGCGCCGGGGTCGACGCAAACCTGTCATTCGCCAGCAGCCACGGCAATGAACCGGTGCCAAGCCGGGTGGTCAGCAGGGACAGCCATTGCGATATCGCCTGGAAGATCGATTTTGTCGCCACGGCACAGGTCCCGGGTCGACTGGAACTGTCGGTCGACGCGCGCAGATCGAGAATGCACTGGGCGCCGAGAAATGGATGCAACGCCGCGATCACGTCACTTTTGTTCGACCTCAATGACTTTCGCCACCATGACGTCGACCGGCTCTGGATCGATCTGGACCGCGACAACATCCTCACCGCTTATGCCTTGCAGGTGCCGCGCGTTTCGCTTGTTTGGGATTGCACCACGGGTGAGCAGTACGTGTACGAGTGGGGCCAGACTGGAAAGCCGTTCAAGAGCCCGGGAAGCTTGGGGCTGAAATGCCGGAAGATCGACAAGAACATCGTCGAGTTCGGTCGCGCCGACGGACAACCTTTCGGATATCTGGATCTGCCTGAAGAGCCGGAAAAGGCGATCTTTTCGGACGCATTCCAGTCTTTCGGCGGATATCACCTCGACTGGCTCGATCAATGCGGCCGCATTTCGTTCGGTGACGCGGTCGTTTCGCTCGGCGAGGCCTATGCGGAGAAATGCTCGGGCATGCCGGTGTCGACATTCAGCCCGGGCGAGAAGCGGAAAGTGGTAGGCCCGCTGGTCCTGATGCCGTTCGAGCGGGGGCAAAGCCAATGAGATCGCGGCTGGCGGCCACACTTCCGGGAAGGATTGCAGTGCTGGCGGCGCTCGCGGGGATTCTCTATGTCGGCGCGCTTTATTTCGCACAGACGGTGAAGGTTAACCGTCTCTGGATGCAGCAAGTCCAGATCCCGAGCGCGCTGGCGTTCGATGCAAGCACATTCGATTTCCTCGTCGAGGGCGGCGCAATCTGGCCAATAAGGGATGGTGTGTCCGTGGCGCTAGGACATGCTCCGTGCAACACATTGGCGCTGCGCTCGCCCGAAACCGTCAGCCTCGCCGGTGGCCCGGCCGGCGAAGCCGGACGCAAATATGTCCGCGAACTTTGTGAATCCGCTCAAGGAGAGCGTATCCGCGAACAGGTCGCCACCTTCAATCAAAGCTACCGCATCGTTGCGATCTCCGATAACCGCAGGGCTGATGCGGCTACAAAGTCCGCTGATGGCGTTGCCTGCGCCGACGGCGTCAGCCATGCCCGTCTATTCGTTCCTGCCCGTTGCCTCCCCAACACTTGGGAAGCCTCCGTGGCGGCTGATGGTCGAGCCGTTCAGTCAATCTCCACCGCCACGATCTCCAAGTTCGACTATGCGTTCCTGGCAAGCGAGACCGACAGCTATTACGGCGACTGGAAGGTCATCGCCCCGGTGATCGACACCCAGACCGGACAGGCTGGCGATTACCGGTTCCAGACCTCGATGACCTTCGGCGATCTGCCGATCCGGATCCGGACCATCGGCGCCGTGCGCTCGATCCTCATCAACGGAACGGCGGTCAGGCCCGATACGGACACCAAGTCCGCTGATACGTCCGATGCCGCGGGGAACAGGAGGTCGGTCTCGCTGCGGATCTTCTGCGCCGATGACAGCCGTGGCATTGGCAATCGCCAGCGCTGTGAGGGCGAAAGCCCCCGGGGCCGGCCCACGGGGTCGCTCCTGACGGTCACTGGCAAGAGCGGCGAGACGGTTTCGATGGAACTCCTGATCGAACCATCGATCAGGATCGACCGCACCCTGAGACGGTATCTCGGCAAACTCGACAAGGAAGAGATCCCGGAAGACGACCAGAAGGTCACGCTGGGCTTCGGACGCATCCGGGTGGCCTGCGATCTGGCCGGATTTGCTGCGCGGAAGTCCGCCATGGGCCTTGATGCCACAGGATGCGAACTCAATTGGCATGTGCCTGACAACCAGACCGTCGAACGACAATCCGAACCGCTTGATGGTCTGGAGATCAGTGGTCTGCCGGTTCTGGATTCGCAGGGCGCACTGACACAAAAGGCCTTCGAACTGGGGCTTGGAGGCCTTCTCGGGCTCGGAACCGGAGATTCAGGTTCGGTGGCCGCTGTTCTGAGCAAGACGGAAAACGGCGAGGATCCGGAGCTTACAATCGTTCCCGAATACCAGGAAAAGGCACTTGATGCGTTGGTGAGGAACTTCACCTGCCCCAAGGGCGAGGAACGCTGCAGCCGGCGAGCAGATCTCATCATCATGGACGCCGAGGGCGAGAATGCCGGCAATGTGCTGGCGCTGGCGAGCCTGCCGCAACCGCGCACGGGCATGTCGGCATGGGATATCGAAACCCTCGAACTGACGGCCTCGGCCAAGAGTCCGCTCGCAGCCTATGGCTGGCGCAACTATGACCTTCGCGGTACGCCCGGTTCGGCGTTCAAGCTTGTGACGGCGCTGGCCGCAAGCCAGTATGTGCTCGACACCGGGGACAAGACGCTTGAAGACGTCCTCCTCGGCAGGGCGAGCCCGCTGGAAATGGCCGATCTATTCGGGATCGCCGCGACACGGCCATCCTTCAACGGCCGTTGCAAACCGAACTACGAAATCCGTGATCCGAACAGGATGAACGCGCTTCCGATCCCGGGCGCCCGTGGCGGAGTGGTGTTCTGCATGGGCAACTCGTCCTCCTCCTCGGGTGCGCGAAGCGGGATCGCACATATTCTCGAGACCGGCGTGGAAAGCGGCTGCGGCACGACGGCCGCGAAGCGGGCAGGACTGTGCGAGGCGGTGAAGCGATCCTCCAATCTATATTTCGCCGGCATCGCGATGTATCTCGATGCGGACAAGCTTATCGATCCCGAAACCGGTTTCGAACATACCGACGCCGTGCCGGACCTATTGCTGGCCAAGACCGCCGAGCGGCTCTTTCCCGCCGGGCGCAGCGCCGAAGCGGTTGAAGAGAAAAGCGAGCTCGATATTCTGGACGTGAACTATCCGGCCACCGGCCGCGGGCGCGCCAGTCCCCTGATCGTCGAGGCCGGGCTACCTGTGCCGCCGGGCGAACCACGCCGTCTGCGGCTCGCGCGCGGCGGCATCGGACTGAGTGTCACCGCAAGCCCCCTCGCGATGGCGTCGATCGCGGCTTCTGTGGCCACCGGACGGATCGTGCGCCCGCACGTGGTCTCAAAACAGCAGCGCGGCGGAGGGACGGATCCGCTCGAAGGCGAGCCGATACTCGTGACCGCCCCCGAGAACCAGGAGCTGGCCGACAGGTTTCTCCGCGAGATCCGCGACGGCATGGCTGCCGTTATTCGCAATTCCGGCGGCACGTCGCGCAGCGCATTCGCCAAGGTTCCGGAAAATCTCCGCAACTCGATCTATGCCAAGACAGGCACGGCGCCTGTGTTCACGCATGGGACCGCGCCCTCCGATGGTCCCTACGCCGCCTGGCTGGTGGGTTATGTCGACCCGATCGAAGGCCTCCCGGGGATCGACCGGAAACTGGCATTTGCCTGCCGCGTGGCGTTTTCGCCCAGTTACGGCGGCTCGGTTTGCGGACCCATCGTTCGCGATTTTGTGATGGCCTTGTATGAGGCTGGAACATGAAGCGGCTCCGGTCCATAGCCATGGGGGTCGGCGTTTCGATGCGCCTGTTGCTGGGGCTGGCGACCATGGCCGTGATATTCTGGTGGATGTTCGCGATCCATTTCGCGGCGGAACGTGCGCCGCATTTCAGCGCACTGCGGGACCTCAAGCTCACCATTCCTGCGGGCAGTGAAGCGATACTCGGGCGGGCCGAACTGCTTCAGCCGGCGGGCGCCCGCTCGGCGGAACTCAGACATGTCAGGCTTCGCGCTTCCGAAGACGGGACTCTCTGGATCAGCCGTGTTGCCGAACTGCGCAATCTGAACGTCGAATTCGGCGGCGAGACCGAGGAAGGGTCGAGCGAGCGCTACGAGATTTCCCGCGATAGAGGGGCCGTCACCATACTTTCGGCCGGAGCGCAGTTCGTCCGGATCACCGTACAGGACAACGATGAACTGCACATCTCCGTTGAGGACTGGGCCGGAAAGGGGAGTTCTGCTGTGGTGTCCGGCAACGGCGCCGACCTTCTCGTCAATGGGGACCGCGCACCGGGCTGTTACGAGCAAAGTCCGGTATCCGCCCTCATCAGGAAGGCGAACGGCGTCAGTGTGCAAGCCACCCGTCTGGTTGCCGGATTTTTGGAGCCGCTCGGCATGGACGGCATGCTCAAGCGCCGCGGCAAGACCACGCTCGCGGTTCTGGGAGGTGATGTGGACTGCACCATGTACAGCTATGCGCTGGTTGCCATGCCCCGTGCCAATCCCGAGCTTGAATTCATCATCCGCAAGAACCTCTCCGATGATCGTCTCTTCGTTTCAATCTACCGCGAAGCGGCGCTGGTTCCGGTCAGTTTCGAAACCCGTGTCAACGGCGAGCGCATTCGCCGGCACTTCGGCCGCAACGGCATCGAGTTTCCGGTCGCTTCCACCGGTTCGTTGGAACATCCCCCCGTAACCCATTTCACCGCCGGCAAGACCCGCCATTCGATCGGCGCGGGGCTCACCCAGGCCGGCGCCTGGGAAGTTCATATCCGGCCCGAACGCCGTATCGCGCTCTTTGATCAAAGCGCCTGCCCGCAGACGGCCACGGAGCGGGTGGAAACCGCGACGACCGAGGATTGCCCTCCGCTCCTCGAAAGTTCACCCAACACCCCGGATGAAGGCGTGACGGTTGAGGTCTCGCAGCAGAGCTGGCCATCGACGCTCGACCGCTTGTTCGTCAGCAGCACCGAAGGACTCGTGAGTGCGGAAGTCCTGGCAAGAAGTGCAGCCATCTGCCTGTCTTTGCTTGTTATTCTGGTGGTGCCGAGTGTGACGGTCTGGCGGGCGAACGGCAGCCTCTTCAAGGCGATTCTCCTGGGCCTGGCTGCAGGATTTGTGCTTTTGCTGGCGGTTCTGCCGGACCTGGTGGCAATCGGGCGCAATCTGGCGGAGGTACCGGATGCCTCGCTCTGGATGTTCTACGGCCTTGGCGCGACCTGGGTTTGTGCGACCATTGTTGTGATGCTCGACCGCTCCGGCGGCGCCAATCTGGCCGCTCTCTGGTTCGTTCTTACTGCAATCATCGCACTGAGTTCGATTTCGATGTTCACCATGAGCGCGGAAGGTCCGAACACCGACTGGGAGCGCTTCTTCGTCAAGCACAAGCTCGCGGTGCTCGACGTGCTACCGTTGTTTGTCATTGCGTTGACCGTGGTGTCTCCGACAGCGCTGAAGTTGAGGATCGGCAATGACTTCGCCGGACGGCCATCCCTGGCCTCGCCGACCTTATGGCTGCTCGCGATTGTATTCGCCCTGTTCGCGGCCTGGTTCTTCCTGGGCAACCAGACCGGGCTTGGCGGGTCGATCCAACCGGTGGAAGCCGGCAAATTCGCCATTGTCGTGCTTCTCGGAGCCGCACTTGCACAATGGCTGATCCGGGCCCGGCTGCTCGCGCAAGCCTGGTTCGGGATAACCCTGATCGCCATCGTGCTGTCATCGCTGTTCATTGTCGCGCTGCTTTTTGTCCCCGCGGTCAAATCCGATTACTCGCCGCTCATCATCATCGCTTCCGTTGCGGCGATCACCGGGATTGTCGGCGTGATGGCCATCGGTTGGCGCATCAGGGAAGAGGAGGGCGACGATCTTGGCGACATTCGGCGGATCCCGCTGTCCTTCGTGCCGCAAATCTCTGATTTGAGGATCAGTCTGGCCCAGTTTGCGCTGCTTTTGCTCCTGTTCGCCGCCATCGTTCTTGCCCCGATTGTACCGCCGGCACGCCTGGAAGAGGCGATGGCCGCAATTTCCGGATCGCCGGAATACCTGGCCGCAGCAGCAGCCGGTCTTGGGGTCGTCGCGTATCTGCTGGTCAGGACACTGGTGCTGCGCCGCGCAGTCCTGATCGTTCTGCTTGGACTTCCGCTCGCGGTGATGGGAGCATGGGCGCTAGATCGGCGTGAAATGCTCATTCTGTTGGTCGCGGGCGCCGGTCTCCTGATGATCGCGCTTGGCATTGCGGTCGGAAACCGGGTCAACGGGGCTCTTGCGCGGATGGCGCTGGTGGCGCCTCTTGTCGCGGTGGTGTTTGCCGTGGCGCTGCAGGACGTGCCGGCCAAGGCCGGTCTCGGCGTCGAGCACTGGTCCTGGTTTGACCGGCCCGAGACACAGATCGCTGAACTCGAAAAGGTTCTGGGTGAGGGGCGCCGGCTGCCGGTGGAACGACTCATGAGCTGGTCGGATCTGCGTTTCGGCGCGGATCCGGGTGCGGCGGACCCGAGGCCACTTGTCCTGCGCGACATGAATTTTCACGTCTTGCGCTCGCGCGCCACACTCGCCAACGCACCTTGTGCGCCGAGCCCGGAACTCGTGGCCGCGCCATACCACATCGGCGAAGCCGTATCCTGGTTGAGCGAAGGTATCGCCGCGGGCCTGGGCATGGACTGTGAGGATGCCGAACCGGCTGCCGAAACGCTCCGCTGCACGCCCTCGACCCTGAAGGGTCCGGTAAGGCCGCACTGCGTGCCTGTTGTGCAAAGCGATTTTGCCGCAACCTACATCACCACCCGCCACGGCAATGCGGCAGCCATCCTGCTGATTACGTTGCAGGCGGTATTCATCTTTCTGGTCATCAAGCTTTATTTGCGCCTTCAGGCCAAGCGATCCCGCGATCCGGTGGAAACCGGCGCCGATCAGGCTCTGGCGCTGATTGCGCTCGGATCCGGCATGCTCTTCCTGCTGCAGTGGATCCTGGCCTGGTCGAACGCCTTCGGCCTGTTGCCCGTGATGGGCCAGCCGATGACATGGTTGTCGGCGGGAACGAGCCATCATCTGTTTATGGCGATCCCGGCAGCATTGGTCATACTCGTCGCCGCACGGCTCGCGGGCATGAAGGCGCCGGTATTGACGACCCGCACCCCGCCGCGACGCCGGGGATAATATACAGTAGAGTTCACAACGAGAGAGCAGGCGCGACAATGGACAAGACAACGGAAGATGGGAATTCCATTCTCAATGCAACCCGCTTCAAGCAGATCCTGATCATTGCTTTTGCGTCCGTTGCGTTTTTCATGACCGCCTACGCGACAAGCGGGGGCGCCCGGCTGTTCCTGACCGAATCCTATGCCTGGATCGGGATTACGGCGCTGGCGGTCGGCTTTCTTGCCTTCACGTCGGTGGTTCTGGGCGACGGCATTACGTCCAACAAGATGACCCAGGTGGCGCTGGTGACGCCGTTTTATCTGGTCGCCGTAGCCATTTGCTGGATTTGTTCCTTTGCCTCCTACCATCAGCAGTTCCTCACGGTGGGAGGCTCAGACCTTGCCAATGCAGAGACCAACCTGCGTCAGATGGGGCTTTACGCCCACGAGATAGACAAGGATCTCAATCGCCGGCATTCCGATCAGAGGGAAGCCCTTCTCAACGACGAAGTGATCAGGACGTACTCGGCGCAGATGGCGGAACTGGCCGATGAACTGCGCGACCGCGACACAAAGAAGGAAATCGCGGTTGAACTGGAAACACTCATTGCCGCCAAGATCAACGAGTTGCAGGAACGTCAGATACAGTTGCAGAACCAGCAGAGTGCACTGCAAACCGAAAACCTGAGGATTGCGCCGCAGATTGCCAGTTTGGAAAAGGCCGTCGCGGATCGCCAGGCCGAATGGGTGGCCAACGGTGAACTGATCGGCAGGCTCGAAACCGCCCTCAGCGACGAAGAAGGCGACACGAACCTGCCTTTGGGAAGCCGCGGTGTGCTGCTCGCCGATGGTCTGGCCAGCCAGCTGGTCGACGATCCGGCATGCAACCGCAGGCGCAGGGCCGGCACCGGCGGCGGTCTGGAGGGGACTTGTTATCATGCGATCGGAGCGAAACTGGCCGAAACCCGCGCGGCGACCGAAGCGGCGCGGAAGGCCTATGAGGCGGCAGTTCAGGAACTGCAGGCGGCGCGCCAGAAACAGGCGTCGGTCCGGGCCGAACTCGGATCCCTCGAGCAGGAGCTAAAGACCGCTTCGGCTCAGGCAAACGAAGGTGTTGCAACCGGCTATACGCTTGACGCCGACGGATTTCTGCAGAGCGTGAACGCCTTTATCGACACACCTTCACAAGCCACGTTCAAGCAGACTGCCGATTACTGCACCGTGGTCGCCGAAGTGCTGTCAGACCTTCAGTCGTTCTCGGAAATCCCTGCATGCGAGCCACAACCGATCATGGCCATCTTCAGGCAGGTCGAGACACTTGATGCCGAACAGGCAGCATACAGCCTTGCATGCAACGAGGCCGACCGGCGCAAGGAAATCGTGGATACCCTGCGTGGCGACATCACCGGACTTTCGGGGACTGAGCGGCTTGCGCCGATTTCGCGCGCCTATGAGGCCATGCGTTCTGACGTGCTCGAAGGTTGTATCGTGGCGGCAGAAAACGGGGGTGTGGACATGGGTCCGTACCGTCAGGACATCTCGGGCTTCGTCGACCGGATCAATCCTTCGCAGGACCCGATCAGTACGGCGATGGGCAAGATCCAGTCGCTGTTCAACGGCACTGCCTCTGCGCGGGACTACTTCCCGGCCTTGCTGGCTCTTCTTCAGGAACTGTCGCTGCTGCTTTCGAAGCTGTTCTGGGACGCCAGCATCGCGGCGAAGGCCAGAAAAAAGAAAGAAGACTTTGATGTTTCCGAGCTCGATCTCGACGCCAAGCCTGACGATCCGGAATCGGTTCTGGCGGCAAAGAACATCATCCTCAACTCTGTTTTCGACCGGCAGGGCTTCCGGTTGCCGATGCTCTATGACGAGGAATATTCCCATGAAATGCGCAACCAGATGCGCCTGCTGGTCGACAGCCTGGTCCGGCGGCAGCTGGCCCGCAAGACCGGGCAGGGGATACTGATATCGGAGACCGGCATGGCCGAAATCGGCAAGCGCATCCGCCGTCAGGGCAAGGCTGCGTCCGGACAGCCTGAACCCAAACCGCTGGAAACGGCCCAGGCGGAGGAATCCGAACAGCGGGCGCCGGCGGCCCAGCCCAGGGACACGGCCGCCTCACGCCCTGCCGAACACAATCAGGTCGATGAAGCGGACGCCGATGCAACGGCTGACGGGTCCGCTTCGGAGGAACCGGTCGAGGTCATCGACGCCGACCTTGCCCAGCGTCCGCGCCGTCGCCGGCCGGTGGTGGTAAGGCCGAATTTTCGTCGGGAGATCTGAGGCGCAGGCGGGCGAGAGCGGGGCCGGGCCCGATGTCCGGTCCCGGGCCGCGGCATTGGGGCGCAACGGCTCGCAGGGGCGGAAAACCCGATAAAGGCGGCAGGAATGCTGGTGGATTGCGCAGCGCTTGAGATTGAACAGGCGCTGAAGGCTCAGGGGCTCAGGTTCCCCGGAAGAGCTTGCTGTCTCGGATGAGCGGCCTTGTCGCGCATGATCCCGCTGAGAATTTCGTCCCGCGTGAACAGGAACGGACTATCAAGCCCGAGCGCGGCAAAGATGAACGGATCCGCCGTCATGTAGGGATAGCGCACATTATCCGGCGTCAACGGCACCGGGAAGCGTGAGTTGGCCGGATCGAGCGTCTCCGCCTTGGTGTCGATGTTGGGGCATCCCAACTGCGGATGAAACCCGTAGCTGGACGTTGCGATGAAACGCAGGTCGATATCCCGCTCCTGGGATGGAAAGGGGCGGAAATCCTTGATGATGTCGAAAGCAGGCCTGAGGTGCGCGTGCAGGATTGCGAGCACGGCCTCCGGTTCCGTGGCGATGTCGCGTGAGCGGTTCCCGAACCGCAGCAACAACAAATCGAACATGCTGATGGCGATCGCAACACGTTCGAGGTTCTGGAATTCGGGCTTGCCCGCACGCTCAAAGAAATCTTCCACCTTCTCGATCAGCGCCTCGAACCCGGCATCCGTCCCCGCGTTGAGTGCGGAAATGACAAGCACGATACCCTTGGCTTTGGAAAACCACTCGTCGAGTTCCTTGAGCTTGCTGGCATGCGGATTTGTCCGTCCGGTCAGGTCTTCTTCCGGAAAGGCCGCTTCCCCGGGCGCATCGCGCACATGAATGGTGAACTGCCTGTCTTCCAGCGGCGCGCCCGGTTCTGTTCCGTTCGCCTCGGGCAGACTGATATTAAGATTAAATCGAATATCCGTGACGCTCTCTGTGGCGTCGGGGAGGTTTCGGTAGTAACTTCTCAGAAGCCGCCTGTTGGCCCGGTCGGTCTCGATTTCGATATTGTGGAGTTGCTGAAACCCATGGAAATTCAATTCGACGCATTTGGCGAAATCGACAAAGAGGTTGGTCTTGCCGGATCTGACGGGACCGGTCAGGCCCACATGTATGTCGTTGCTTTCATCCAGGGGCAAGTCAGCGTTCCCTTTGTCATGTTGTCGGGTTAACTGTCAGAAGTAGTAGACCATTTGAATAGTACGGGGAAGAGTCGAATGGGGTATCGGGGCGGAAACGACAGCGGCAATATCTGGCTGGCGTGGGACGGTGAAAATCAGGCGATCCTCGGATATTTCTTCTCCAAGGGCGAGCAACTGGTCAATCACCGCAAGGCCATCGTGGTGCTTTGCCACCTGAAACCTTCCGCTCACAGCGAAAGCAACCGTTCGGGCATCGTTGTCGATGTCTTCTCGGTCGGCCCCGGCGACAGTTTCGTGCGCGCGCTCAGGCTTCCGCGCGACACGCGCTCGGTTGAACTGCTGATTGACGACGCCAATTCGGCCTGTCCCCTGAAGACCTTCGAGTTGATCCGCGAGGTCGAGCCCCTCGCCGCAGAAGCGCGCTACGGCAATGTCGTCATTGCGCTTCCCGACGAGGACGGTGACAGGCCGGATGCGCGTTTTGTCTGGTCCGACAAACGGATCCACCATGTCAAGAAACCCAATGCGCATATCGGATGGGCCGGATTTTTCTCCTGCTGGCCATCGGAGAACGACGATGGTGCGGGCAATGTGGTGGCCATCTCGAGCTTTCGTCTGGAAGTGCCGCATCTCGAGGACGCATTGCAGATCTTTCCGGTCGGTTACGACATCACCGAAGCCGAATTCGTGGCCAAGGACGGAGAGGCTTCAGCCATTGTGCGGGCGTCGGTGGAGAATGACCGCGTCCAGAACGCGGTCCTGACGATCGAGGGCAGTCGCCCGCTGCTGCACGGTTTGTATTTTCTGCATGTGTCCGCCAACCGGCAGCGCGCCAATGAGTGGAGCAACATCATCGATATCGATCCGGGAGCGTTCCAGTCGATCAGCGACAATCTGGTCGATTCCTACAGGCAGCTGCTTGCCGGGGCCGGTGACTGGGACGCGTCGGAGGTTGATGATGCAGGCCAGAACCTGATCGAGATCCTGACGCAGGAGCATCGCTGGTTCGAGCTTTCCGCGCCTGACTACTTTGTCGATGTCGGCATGGATGAGAAAGGCGAAAAGGCAAAACTCTCGGTCTACGAGATCTCGGCGGGCGATCATCTGGTTTTCTACGATACGATGGGCCGCAAGCTGCGTGTAGGGCAGTATCTGAGCTCGGACAGCATCGTTGCGTTCGAAGCCAACACCAGCGGTTTGCAGCTGCTGCGCGGGGTCTACGCATCAAGCCACAAGAAGATCGCTGAAATCGATGCCCACAGGCCGGCCAAGCGGTCTTCGATGACAGAGCCGGGGAAGTTCGATTCGCTGCCGCCTGCGCTTGGCCGGGACCATGACAAGGTCGGCGCGCCTTATACGCCCTTCGACATGGTGCCTCTGAAGGTCCAGTCTGCGCTTGCGAACGGATTGGGCGATTCGGGCGCAGCCTTCGTCTGGGATGATTTCGTCAACGACCCCACGCCGTGGTTTCTTGCCGATGCGATCAATCCGAACTTCCGGTCGACCCAGAAACAGATAAAGCCTGCGCGTGAGGGGAACATTCTGCTCAGAGCGCTCAGCCTGCTCGGCAGGGAAGACGCATTCGTCGCCTTGCCGCAGCTTGAGGACCAGATTGTCGCGGTGTTTCTCATCATGCGGCTGGCCCGAACCTCGGTGCTGCAGACATGCATCTACCGGATCAATGACCTGAGCCCGGCAGGCGACGATCTGCCGGCATTGGCGGAAATGGTCCGCCTGATCGATTCCCGGCTCGCGAATGCCGAATTCAGGGAATGGCTGTCCCACAGCCGGCCGGAATTGTTCGAGACCCTCTGCGCCGGCAACGGCCAGCTCAGGCCGGTCGAACGCCATGCGCTCAAGCATGTCGCGGAAGAAATCGACGAAGCTTCACAGGTGTTTGACGCTTTCCACGGCACGCTGGGCGAAACAGTCAACCGGCCGGCAGAAGCGGCGATTGCCGAAGGAGGCCGGTGGCAGCCCCAGGGGGTGAGCGAGGAGGCGCTCGAAAGCCTGATCGCCACCCTGACCGAATCCGATCTTGCTCGGGACAAGATGGCCGGGCGTCACTATGAGTCCATGCTCAGTCAGTTCGGACGCAATCCCTACTACCGCAGCCGCATCGCCGCCGACATCTATCAGAAATATCCCGATCTTCTGCCCAATGACAGCAAGAAGCTGATGGAATATCTGCGGCGGCTTCTCAGCGAGTCCGGATGCAATTTCGACATGCGCAATTTCGATGAGCGGCTCGTCGAAAGCGTTGCCGAAAACATGCAGAATGTGGAGCCATGGCTGCTGCCAAATGCGCTCAACATGCGCAAGATGGCCCAGGTCGAGCTGGACAATGTTTCCCTCAACTCGCCGACCGACGAGAAGAAGAAGGCGGTCATCATCGAATTCGCCGTCGCCCACGAGATGCAAAAGACCTGGGACGACATTGCCGATCTTATCGCCCGTGCGGAAACCGCAGGTATTCGGGTGCCAACCAAGCTCAGGCGGCTGCAGTTGCTTTGGCCGCGCGAGAGTTCGACCACACTGAGTGAGTTTATCAGCTTCGAACACAAGCACAGGCATGTTCTGGACAACAGGCTCAGCGAGCGCTACGGCTACGATTCAGTGCTCTACGCGTGATCGGGATTGGGCGCCAGATCATGCAAATGCGACTTCAACCGTCATGACTGTTCGAACAACAGCTTAATCCACTCTGTTGAAGCAGTCTCGCGGTGACCGAAAGCAAAAGCCGCCGCGTCGCGGCATGCCGTGATGATGAACGGTTCAGGCTGCCAGTTGACCGCGTGTCGGCATCATGCTGCCGACGCGACTGCGGAGGTCCAGAAGGGCGGCGTCAATCTTTGCCGCCTCTTCCAGCAAGTCGTGATTTCCCGGTTCTGCGGAAAGATCTCCGAAGAGTCTGGCCGAAAGTCTGCACAGATTGTTCAGGCATGAGTAAAGATGCTGTTTGCGCTGAAGAGGAACCTCCGGAATGGATGCGACACGAAGGATATCGGCCGCGCGCTCGGAGTGAATTTTCTTCAGTCTTTCAAGTTTCAGTGCGGGTGTCATGGTTGTATCCCGAAAAAAGGTGATCCCAGGAACTCAAATCACACTGCTGTACTGCATTCTCACTCTTGTCATATTATCTAAAGGTCGATTCGGCTTTACTTGTCTATTAGTATTTGCCGAGGAAAGTTGTGCGGGGCTTGCGTCCCGGACGGGATTCGGGATCTCGTTTCCGGTCGCCGGCGCTCGGCAATTCGCCGATTGAACAAAGAAAAGCCGTGTCGCGATGGCACTTCACCGATCAATCCGGTAAACCGGGCCTGCCAGTCAATCCAAGCCCCTGAGCCATTGCCATGACCGACTCCGCTGACCGCGACGACGACATCAACAAGCCTGCACAGGGACCGGACGTCGGTGATCAGAACGAGATTTATGGCGAGGATGGGTCTATCCGCCAAGACTATCTGACTGCGATCGGGGCAGCGATCGCCGACCGGGATGTTCTGTTTCTGCGTGAGAATGTCATTCCTCTGCATGAATCGGAACTGGGCGACCTGCTGGAGTCGATCAACCAGCAGCAGCGGCAGGCGCTGGTCTCGCTGCTCGGTGACGATTTTGACTTCTCCGCCCTTACCGAAGTCGACGAGGCTATCCGTCTCGAGATTGTCGGCGCATTGCCGAATTCGAAGATCGCCGAAGCTCTGGGCGACCTGGATTCGGACGATGCTGTTTACATCCTCGAAGACCTGGAAGTGGCCGATCAGCTCGAGATTCTGGCAGCCCTGCCGTTCACGGAACGCGTGCGGCTTCGCCGCTCGCTGGATTACCCGGAAGACACGGCCGGCCGGCGCATGCAGACGGAGTTTGTCGCGGTTCCCCCGTTCTGGACCGTGGGGCAAACCATCGACTACATGCGCGAGGAAGAGGATCTGCCCGAACGCTTCAGCCAGATCTTTGTCATTGACCCGACATTCAAGCTGGTCGGCGCGGTTGATCTCGATCGCATCCTGAGGACAAAGCGCCAGTCCCGCATTGAGGATGTGATGGAGGATACGCGCTACCGGATCGATGCCGAAATGGATCAGGAAGAGGCGGCGCAGTTGTTCGAACAGTATGACCTTCTGTCTGCCGCGGTGGTGGACGAGAACGGACGTCTGGTCGGTGTGCTCACCATTGATGACGTGGTCGACGTGATCCACGAGGAGGCGGATGAAGACATCAAGCGGCTGGGCGGTGTGGGCGATGAAGAACTGTCGGACAACATCACCTCTACCGTGAGGTCGCGGTTCAGCTGGCTTCTGATCAATCTCGGCACAGCCATCCTTGCGTCCTGGGTGATCAGCCTGTTCGACGCAACCATTGAGCAGATGGTGGCATTGGCCGTGCTTATGCCGATTGTCGCGTCCATGGGCGGTAACGCCGGCACACAGACGATGACCGTGACCGTGCGGGCGCTCGCGACCCGTGACCTCGACATTTACAATGCCGGACGGATCATTCGCCGTGAAGCGTCGGTGGGTCTGATCAACGGTTTTCTCTTCGCCGTCATCATCGGCGTGGTGGCCGGGCTTTGGTTTGCCAGCAGCGGTCTGGGCGGGATCATCGCCGTTGCCATGGTGATCAACATGCTGGCTGCTGCGCTCGCGGGTATTCTGTTGCCGCTGCTGCTCGACAAGATCGGCGCCGATCCCGCGATTGCCTCGGCAGTGTTCGTCACAACCGTGACCGACGTTGTCGGGTTCTTCGCCTTCCTCGGACTGGCCGGTTGGTGGCTGTCGCTCGCCTGAGTTCGGCCAAGGTGGCCATCGCGTATTTTTTGACTTATACGTAAAGGTAAGAGGTATGGGCGTCTTGCGTCCATTGCCTCGAGCCAGGAACGGAATGCCGTGCATAAATACTACACGATCACCGAATTGACCCGGGAGTTTGGCATCTCGACCCGCACCTTGCGGTTCTACGAAGATGAGGGGCTGCTTCAGCCTGAACGTCGCGGTCGCACAAGGCTGTTCCGTTCGGCGGACCGGCGCCTGATTCAGGAAATCCTTCGGGGGCGCCGTATAGGCTTCACCCTCGCCGAAATCCGGGAGATCATACAGGTTTACAAGGATCCGCCGGGGGAGGCGGGCCAGTTGCGCCTTCTGATGCGCAAGATCGAAGAGAAGCGCGAAGATCTGCGGCAAAAGCGCAAGGATATCGAGGAGACGCTGCTCGAACTCGACAACATCGAGGAGTCCTGCCTCACGCGCCTCGCGGAAATCGGGGTCAACACCTGACGAAGGACGATGTCCGGCTGCTTTCCGCTTCCGTACGTGTCAGATCCAGCGGCGTACCCGCCTGCAATAGGCTTCATAGTCATACCCGAACATCGCCGTCAGATGGCTTTCCTCGCGCCGGATCGCAAGGATATGCGTCAACAGCGCATCCACCGGAGCCAACAGCAGCATCCAGCCGTTGGCGAAGAACAGGCCAAGCCCCGCCATGAGGACGATGTTTGCGAGATAGATCGGGTTTCGCGACAATCGAAACGGTCCCTTGGTCACCAGATGCGATGAACCGCGATGCGGCATGATCGTCGTGCGGCCGTCGTTGAGTGTCTTCATCGCCCAGAGGTCGGTCGCAAGGGCCATCAAAATCAGAACAGCCCCCAGTATCCGGGACCAGGAAAATTCCGGATCGATGGGAAACATCGCATTCAGCGCAATGGCGAGCGCGGTCAGCCCCACAATCAGAAGCGGGGGCCACGGTACCACGTTTGGCCGGGTGCGGCGTAGGTTCATAGTCTCCATTCCGGGCTTGCATCAGCGGTTGGGTCGAACTGCCCGTCAAGATGCAATGCCTATGGCTGCGCCGTCACCGTGCATTGCTCGGCGATAGCTGGGATCCGGTCGTCTGATTCGATGGTGATGCTTCCGTCCGCAAAGCCATTAAACAGGCCTTGTGACAACAAGTCATCGGTCACGCACACGCAAAATCTTTCGCAGAAACCGGTTTCGCTGGTCGCCTCGCAGCCTGCGCGGCAATCGGCGACAAATGCGGAAACCGGATCCGCCGGAGTGGCCGGTTCGATATGCGAATAGGTCCAGACCAGAGCCAGCAGCACAGGTTGATGCACCAGATAAACGGCGAGACTGTGACGTCCGCAAAACCGAACCACACGCGACAGGGCGCCATGGCCCGTATCGATAGCGGCCGCTCTTTGCGCGAGCCCGCCTTTGACTGCCAGTTTCGTCACGCCGAGGCCGATCAGGAACGGGCCGAGCCACGGCGCCAGCGGCACAAAATCATTGGAGCGCGGCGGAATGGTGTGCAGGCCGATCCAATAGAACCACATGCTGTTGAACAGATCGTCTCGGTAGAACTGCGGCAGGCCGATGCAGATGATCCCGGCGAGGACCGTCAGCACGCCCGAGAGTGGCAGAAATATCAGTCCGATGACGCTGGAAAGCGCGATCGCGTGCAGGATACCGAAGAAAATGAAGCTGTCCGGCGTGGCAAAATAGGTCGCGACGCTGATCGCAGCCGCCGCGGTGACGATGACCGCCAGACGTCTCACAAACGCTTTCGCATGAAGCCCGCTGCCATGTGCCAGCGCGAGGCTGACGCCGGCGAGAAACAGGAAGGACCCCGCGATCAGGCGTGCATAAAGCCTGAGCCACCCGTCGCCGGTCGATCCGGCCGGGATGTATCCGAAAAACTCCAGATCCCACGCGAAGTGATAGGTCGCCATGGCAAACAAGGCCACCCCGCGGGCCAGATCGAGCGCTTCGATCCGTCCTGCCGGAGCCGATGGCTCCGACATCTTGTGCGCAAATTGAACCACGCTGCAGTCTCCGTAGTCTGATCTGGCTCATGGGCCGATTCGCGTTGCCGAGCCCTCGGAGCGAACCTAATGCATATCGTGCCCGAATCGATTCCCTTTGGCACTGGCCTGTGTGCATTCATGTATGGCCGATCTCTCTGCCGCCGCCGCGGATCGGAGTGTACCTTCCGCCATGCGGGCTTCAGGACTGAGCCGCGGACTGGGACGGATCCTTGCCCGCGGCCACGTAAAGTCCGGACAGGACGAGTGCCAGCGCCAATACGCTGTTGACGGTCAGCGGCTCGCCAAGCAGGAGCACGCCAAGCGCCATTCCGAACACCGGGATCATGTTGATTGTCAGGGAGAACCGGGAGTAGCCGATCGCTCTGATCAGGCGGAATCGCAGGATGTAGGCGATGCCGGTGGGAAACACGCCGAGATAGACAAGGGCACTCACCGCAGGCCATGACAAGTCAAGTTGCGGCGGTCCTTCCGACACCAGGGCGATGGGAAACAGGGCGGTCGCGCCGATCGTCAGTGCAAGCGCGGCAAGTCTGACGGGCGGCATCCTGATCCGCCGGATCAGGAGCCCTGCGGTAACATAGCAGCACGACGCCGCGAGCATTACCAACTGGGCCTTGAGCGAACCGCTGCCAAGCCCTGCGAATGCGCTCGGTCCGACGAGGACGACAATCCCGGCGAAACCGAGCAGGACCGAGACAAATTTGCGGCTCGTCATGCGGTCGTCGTCGGTGAACAGGTGGCTTCCAAGGAGCGCGAGGAAAGGTCCGGTGCCCATCAGAAGGGACATGACACTGACGTCGAGTGTCAAACCGGCCCAGGAGATCATGATGAACGGGACCACCACATTGAGCATGGCCATCCCGAGGATCAGCAGCCACTGCATTGTCCCCTGCGGCCAGACCATGCCGCGCCACAATCCGTAAGGCAGCAACACAAGCACGCCGATCCCGACACGCATCGCCGCCAGCCAGATCGGCCTGGTCTCCGGCACAGCGATCCGGATCGCAACGAAACCTGAGGCCCAGATTATGGCTGCGAGGACCATGAGGCCGATGTCTAGCCGGTTGGGCTCCCGGATCGGGGACGATTTCATGATGAACTGCCGTCCCCGGATTATCGTTCTGGCGTTTTGGAAGGGCCCGGCAAGGCGAGCCGGTAGACACCGCGGAAATCCCCCGGGTCGGCAACGTCCTTGCCCTTGCGCAGGATCCGGATTTCACCTGCTTTGGCCATGTCGACCGCAACCTGCCGGATGGGCTTCATCAACAATCGCCATTGCTTTTCGTCCGGGCCCGCCAGATTGCGTGCGGCCTCGGAGGGACAGATGCTCTTGCGCGGATCGCGGTTGAGCAGCGTTTCGACAATCGCCCGGCGAAGCCGGTCCGAACTGATGGATTTTTCTGATGTCACGACGGCGGAGTGTCCTTGAGAATCGCGGCGCGGGCGTTCGACAGGAACTGTCTTCGCAACAACACCATGAAAACGAGTGTCGTCGACCCGATCAGCACATAGGGCCCGGCAAACCAGCCGAGATAACCGATCGACATGAAGATCGCCCGCAACCCGGCATTGAAGTGCCGGCCGGCCAGGATGTTGAGGTCCGCCGCCCGGTCCGCGCTGACCTCGAGTTGGGCCGGATCGTCAAGCACATCTCCCTTCATCGGAATGGCGCCGAAAAGGATCGAGGAATAATTGAACAGCCTGTAGGACCAGCCGAACTTGAAGAACGCGTAAGCGAAGATCCCGATCAGACCAAAGACCTTCGTCTCAAATGCAGCGCGATCGGAAACCAGCGGGATCGGCAGATCATCGGCAACGCTGAGCACTTGCTCGGTGGCTCCCAGAAGCGCGAAACAGCCGCCGATGGCGAATATCGTTGTCGAGGCGAAGAAGGCGGTGCCGTGCTGCAATCCTGCAAGAATCGCGGTGTCGATCATTCGCAGATCGCGTTGCGCCGCAGCTCGCATCCAGAGTCGCCGCTGCTGGTTCATGGCCCGACTGAGACTGACCCGCCTGATTGCGAATCGTCCGTCAGTGAGCGCCGCAAACCCTATCCATGCCAGCGCGAACCAGCCTATGGCGATGTAGTCGAAATCAGTCATGTCGCCGGTTCTCGCACGCTCCGAACAGCTTGGCAAAGCCTCTGTGGAACGTCGGCCTGTTAATCTTGTTTTAAACTCTGTGGTCAAACTGTGGACACTCAATGAAGGCCCTGGTTTCGAAAATGAAGTCAAGTCATTGATATTTCGTCAAGCTATGCGCTGCACGTATGGCTGTCATGACGGCGCTGCCCCAGGAATGCCTTTTTTGCAGTTGCGAAGGCATTGCCAAATCGCTAAAGACCGCGTCACGAGCCGAGCGAACCGGAAGGGTTACGCGGCCTGAAAAAAGCACCTCAACCGGAGCAATTATGGACGAGACCGCACACAAATCCTGCTGGGGGATCACCGCCCGTGCAGTGATAGGATTTTCAGGACTTCTCGCGCTGGCCTACCTTTTCGGCGGCATCTGAGCGAACGAAATGACCAAAGGGCAGCGTCGGACACATCAGCGTGTCGGCGCTGCCTTTCTGATTCTGGCGAAGATGTTTCACTGTCGCTTGTTTGGCATTGGCTGTCGGTAAATCGATCCCCTGCGCGCCGCTCCTGAGATAGCTTCGACGCTCAGGCACCGGCTGGCGCGCCCGTCTCGCGGCCCGGTGCCGTCACCCGGATCGCAAATGGCACGCTCATCGATTTCGCAAGCGCGTGCTTGCCTGCGGCAAGGATTGGGATACGCTCGGCAGATGTTTCTTTCGGTTTTCGACGTTTTCAAGATCGGTGTCGGCCCATCAAGCTCGCACACCATGGGTCCGATGTCCGCGGCGGTCCGCTTTCTCGACGAAATCGCGGGGCCCGGATGGGTCCGGCCATCCGGCGCTCATGTCGCCGCCATCAAGGCCAGCCTGCACGGCTCTCTGGCCTTTACCGGGGTCGGGCATGGAACGGGAAGGGCGGTTGTCCTCGGACTGACGGGTCAATTGCCGGACGAGGTCGATCCGGACCGGATGGATCAAATCATTGCCGAGGTCGAGAGAACGCGGAGAATAGCGCCTCCCGGCCATCCCGAGTATGAATTCGACCCGCGCGTCGACCTGGTTTTCGACAAGAAACAACCATTGTCCGGCCACGCGAACGGGATGACCTTCACGGCCCACGATCGCGACGGTGCAATGCTGCTCAAGCGGATCTACTATTCAATTGGCGGCGGTTTCGTCGTCACCGATACCGAACTTGAAGCGCTCAAGTCCGCGCAGCCGGTCAAGAGTGACAAGCCGGTTCCCTATCCCTTCGCCCATGCCGGGGAGATGCTGGAAATGGCGGAGCGGTCCGGCCTCTCCATTGCGCAGATGAAGCGTGCCAACGAGGAAGTGCACATGACGCCGGATGAGCTCGACGCGGGCCTTGACCGGATATGGAGCGCCATGAGCGGCTGCATCGACCGGGGGCTGTCGGGCGAGGGCATCATGCCGGGCGGGCTCAAGGTGCGCCGGCGCGCGCGCGTCCTGCATGACAAGCTTGAGGAGGAGTGGCGGCTCAACCGCCGCAACCCGCTGCTCTCCAATGACTGGCTGAGTGTCTATGCCATGGCCGTCAACGAGGAAAACGCATCAGGCGGAAGGGTGGTCACCGCGCCCACCAACGGTGCCGCGGGCGTCATTCCCGCCACGATCCGCTACATGCTGCGGTTCCACGACGGAGCCGACACCGAATCGGTACGGGACTATCTGCTGACCGCAGCCGCCATTGGAGGCATCATCAAGCACAATGCCTCCATCTCCGGCGCGGAGGTCGGCTGCCAGGGCGAGGTCGGATCGGCGGCGGCGATGTCGGCTGCCGGCCTGGCGGCGGTGATGGGGGGAACCCCCGCGCAGATCGAGAATGCGGCCGAAATAGCGCTCGAACATCATCTCGGCATGACCTGTGACCCTGTCGGCGGTCTGGTGCAGGTGCCTTGCATCGAGCGCAACGCGCTTGGTGCGGTCAAGGCCGTGACAGCGGCGTCTCTCGCCATGAAGGGTGACGGAACTCACTTCGTGCCGCTGGATGCCTGCATTGAAACCATGCGTCAGACCGGACTCGACATGAATGAGCGCTACAAGGAAACCTCGACCGGCGGTCTTGCAGTCAATGTCGTCGAGTGTTGAGCCTTCGTTTCGGACTTTCTGTCCTTTCCCTATTGCCCGCGTCTGAACAGCGGCCCGTCATGGACGGGCAAAGCGACATGGACCTGCCTGTGGACGCATTGGCGATTGCAGGCCGAGCCGGTTGACGCCGGCGGCCAAGCGACCGACATATTTCGCATGACCCTCAATCTGCTCAAACTTTGCGTAGGCGCCGACAGCGTCGAGGACCACAAGCGATGGGTCGATGAACGTCTGGCGGTCCAGAAGGCAGCTGGTTCGCCGCCGGAGCAATTGCACACAACGCGCATGGTTCCCAAGCGCGCCGGCGAACTGCTTGATGGCGGATCCCTTTACTGGGTGATCAAGGGCAATATACAGGCCCGGCAGCGTCTCCTCGACATCCGGCCCTTCGTCGACAGTTCCGGGATTTCGCGCTGCCATCTCGTGCTCGAACCGGTCCTGCATGAAACCGCCTGGGCGCCCCGCCGCCCGTTTCAGGGCTGGCGCTATCTCGATCCCGACGACGCGCCGCCGGATCTTTCCACGGATCACAACGACGCGGACCTTCCGGCTGAATTGAGACGTGAACTGGCCGGATTGGGGCTTCTCTGAGCCCGTGCCCCGTCATTGGTCCGGCACTTGTGTTCGCCGGTGAAAGCGCCACATTGTTTTCAAGCGGGAATCCTTCACGGTGCCGCAGGCGAAGAACATGAAGGTTGAGGCGTTTTTCCATGGCCAGAAGTGACAAGACCGGGCTCGACAATCCGCTTTCAAAACCCAGGGGCAAGGTTCCCGACCAGACGCAAACGTCGTCGAAATCGGACATTGCGGCCTTCCTGTCCGCGGCCCGGGCGGTCGTGCCTTCAAATGCGGGCGCGGGCCGGCTTGCCTTCGCGCTCGATGCCACCATGAGCCGCCAGCCGACCTGGGATACGGCCTGCAGCCTTCAGGCGCAGATGTTCGACGCCGTCGGCAAGGCAGGAGGCCGGAATGGCGATCTTTCTGTTCAACTGGTCTATTTTCGCGGGCTCGACGAATGCCGCGCATCCCGGTGGGTGACCGACACCGAGCAGCTTGCCGGTCTGATGAGCCGGATTGACTGCCGGGGCGGTCAAACCCAGATCGGACGGGTGCTTCGCCACGTTGCCGATGAGGCAAAGGCCAACCCGGTCAATGCGCTTGTTTTTATTGGTGATGCGATGGAGGAAAACATCGACAAGCTGGCGGTGACGGCGGGAGAACTCGCGATCCGCAAGGTGCCTTGCTTCATGTTCCATGAGGGCCACGATCCGGCTGCGGCGACAGGGTTTCGCGAAATCGCGCGGATTACCGGCGGCGCCTATGTCCGGTTCGATCAGAACGCGGCTTCGGAGCTCGCCCAGCTGTTGAGGGCTGTGGCCGCCTATGCCACCGGCGGCCGGGTCGCGCTCGAAAAGTCCGGAGGTTCGGCGGCGCGCCTCTTGCTTGAACAATTACCGCACAATCGCGGCGGGAGCGATTCCGAACGATGAGTGCGATCTCAATTCTGCTTGGCGGAGTTTTGCTTTTCATTGCCATCGGTGGCGGGCTTCTGGCTGCAAAGCCTTCCGTGCTGGCCAATGTATTGCGTTTCGGTCTGCCTGCCACGCTCGCCCTGGTCGGTCTGCTGATGATCCTGATCGGACGCGGCGGACTGGGAGTTCCGCTGCTTGCATTCGCCCTGGCGCTGTTTGCCCGCGCGCGCCGGGCCCGGAAGGCCACCCGCCAGCCAGGCGGGCAGTCCTATGTCCGCTCGGCCGCACTGGAAATGGAACTCGATCTCGATAGCGGCGAGATGAACGGGCTCGTGCTGGCGGGCTCGTTCGAAGGTCAGGAACTCGACGCCCTTGATCGTGAGGAACTCTTGCAACTGCACTCGGAACTATCAGGCGATCCGGAGAGCCTTGGCCTACTTGAGGCGTATCTTGACCGCCGAATACCCGACTGGCGTTCCGGCCCGGACATGGATGAGGACGTGGGGCTGGGTGCTGCGCAGGGCTCTGGCGGCATGACAGAGAAGGAGGCCTACGAGGTCCTTGGTCTTGCTGCGGGGGCGAGTGAAGCCGAGGTCCGCGAGGCGCACCGCCGCCTCATGAAGCGGATGCATCCCGATGCGGGCGGCTCGGCGTTTCTTGCTGGCCGCATCAATGCTGCCAAGGATATTCTCTTGCGTCGACATGACTGATTTCCCCGTATACGCAATACAAACAACGTGGATTCGTCCGGGCCTCCAAAGGGTCCCGGGACCAGCGCCGATACGGCGCCGGCAAGCGGCTCAGTTGGCCGTTGCCCAGCAGGCAAAGCCTTTCTTTTCGAGGGTCTTGCAGGCCCGTGTTGCGGCGGACTGCCCGTCAAAGCCGCCGAACCGGGCCCGGTAGAGCTTCTGGTCGTCCTTGTTGTAGGCCATCGTGAAGGGCTCCGCGCCCGACAGCGCGCCACCGCCAGCGCCCTGGGCGCGCGACAGCAAGGCTACAGCCGCGTTGCGGTCCGGCATGGCTCCAATCTGGATCATCCATCCGTCGGTCAGGCCTGTTGACGCGGTCGTGACAGGGTCGATTGCCTGCTCGGGCGCTGCCGCGGCAGTCGAAGGCGTGATGGCAGGAGCGGGGCTCGGAATGGCGATTTTCTGCTCGGCAAGCGATTTCGCCAGAGCCTGTCTGCCGACAACCGGAGACGGTGCGGCATAGGCAAGCGCCATGCGCGCGCTGGCCTTGTGGCGCAGGGCGGGGACAGGGCCGATTTTCGGCAGTTCCACTGCGGCAATGGCGACAGCGCTTGGCGCGCCGCGCGCGATCAGGTTGCCGCCGCCCCGGGTCGAAGCCTTGGGAAGGTAGCGGGCTATCAGATCCTTCATCTGAGCATTGCGGCTGGCGCCTGTGCGACCGCCCATGACGACCGCCACGATCGAACGGTCGCGATCAATGACGGATGAGACAAGGTTGAAGCCGGACGCGCGGGTGTATCCGGTCTTGATGCCGTCCACGCCGCGGACCACGCCCAGAAGCCTGTTGTGATTGGACATTCGGGCGCCGCCGAATTTGAACGAACGGGTGGCGAAATACTTGTAGTAGCGCGGGTAGTGCTCACGCAGTGCGATCCCGAGCCGCGCCATGTCGCGCGCCGTCGTCACCTGTTTCGAATTGGGAAGGCCGTGTGCGTTCCGGAACGTGGTCCGGCTCATGCCGAGCGACCGGGCCTTCGCCGTCATCATCCGGGCGAATTTTGCCTCGGAGCCCCCGAGGTGCTCGGCAACCGCGGTCGAAGCGTCATTGGCCGACTTGGTCACCAGCGCATAGATCGCCTGCTCGACGGTGATCGACTTGCCGGCGGGAACGCCGAGCTTCGTCGGAGGTTCCTTTGCCGCATTCGCGGAAAAGACGATTCGGGTATCAAGCCTGATGCTGCGCGCTTCGAGCGCCTCGAAGACCATGTAAAGCGTCATCATTTTCGTCAGCGAGGCCGGATAACGCAACTCGTCGGCGTCATTCGCATAAAGCGTCTTGCCTGTCTTGGCATCGATCACGATACCTGCATATTTCGAATTTGCGGCAGCCGCGCCCATGGTCATCGCGGTTGCGAGGATCGCAACGGGCAATGCGCGAAGCACCAGGCTGGCAAGGGCGGAGAACCGGTCGGAAAGGTCGAATTTACGCTGATACACGATTACTCACTCACGTACAGGTATGGGTGTAAGGATGTCGGACCGCCGCCCACCAAGAACGGTCGTTGGGTAAGACCTTAGCGCCGCAGCGTTACCAATCCGTTTATGATGAACAGTTCCTTGCCCGTTTTTGTGCAATCGGACCGAATGCCGGGACAGGTCCGATCAGAGTATTGCCGCTGCTGATCCCGGAAACACCGGTCATGCGTGCGGCATCCAGCAAAATCGAGGTCCGCGCGCCCATCGCAATAAAATGGTGCAGTGCACAAAATTCTTGACATTGTTGTGCGGCGCATATAATTACGGGGCATCCCCTTTCCAAACGACAGGAGTCGTAGCGATGATGAATTTTGACAGCACAGCGAAAATGAACAAGGAAGCCATGGACAGCATGCTGACCACTGTGTCGGCAATGACCAAGGGCTTTCAGCAGATCGCCGCAGAGGCGACCGAGTACTCGAAGAAGTCCTATGAGGACAGCGCAGCGACCGTTGAAAAGCTGGTCTCCGCCAAGAGCCTCGACAAGGCCATCGAAATCCAGACCGACTACGCCAAGACCTCCTATGAGACCTTCGTCGCCCAGGCCACCAAGATGAGCGAACTGTACGCTGTTTTGGCCAAGGAAGCATACAAGCCTTTCGAGGCTGCTGCGTCCAAGGCAGCCGCCTGATCCGTTTCCCGGGGCCGTCTTCGGGCGGACCTTTGACGATCCGATCAACCCGTCCGCATTTCGCGGGCGGGTTTTTTGTGTTTGGGGCTTTGTCCGGAATTCTCTTTCATCGCGAAAAAAGGGGGCTTAAAATCACCGCAGGAAAGACTAAGTTATGACGAGTGCCCGGTGCGTCGGGTCTGGTCCGCGGAATGGGGCCGGGACGCGCCGGTTGAACTGACAGGAAATGGCCAGAGTGAACAACAGCGCGAACCGGACACGCTTTCAGGCGGACAAGAAATCTGGTGACGGAGGGTCTGACCGGGGAACCTCCGTAATCACCCGGACCAAGCCGCAGGTCAAAAAGCCGAGCCTGTATCGAGTGCTGCTTTTAAATGACGACTACACCCCGATGGAGTTCGTGATTCATGTGCTTGAGAGATTTTTCCAGAAGGATCGCGAACAGGCCACGCGTATCATGCTGCACGTGCACAACCATGGAGTCGGGGAGTGCGGCGTGTTCACTTTCGAGGTGGCTGAAACCAAAGTGACGCAGGTCATGGATTTTGCCCGCACGAATAATCATCCGCTTCAATGCGTGATGGAAAAGAAATGAGGACCTGAACGTGCCCAGCTTTTCGAACAGTCTAGAAAAAGCGATCCATCAAGCACTGACCTTTGCCAACGAGCGGCACCATGAATACGCCACGCTCGAGCATTTGCTTCTGGCCTTGATCGAGGATCCCGACGCCGCGGCCGTGATGGGAGCGTGCAATGTCGACCTTGAACAACTCCGTCGAACCGTCAGCGACTATGTCGACAAGGAACTCGGGAACCTGATTACCGGTTACAACGAGGATTCCAAACCGACATCCGGATTTCAGCGCGTCATTCAGCGTGCCGTCATCCATGTCCAGTCGTCCGGACGCGATGAGGTGACGGGCGCCAATGTGCTGGTCGCCATTTTCGCCGAACGCGAGAGTCATGCCGCCTATTTCCTGCAGGAGCAGGAAATGACCCGCTATGATGCCGTCAATTTTATTTCGCACGGCATTGCCAAACGTCCGGGATCTGGTGAAAGCCGGACCGTACGCGGCGTCGAGGAGCCCGAGCCCGATCAGGCCAAGGCAGACCAGTCGGCCGAGGACGGCGCCAAGAAGAAGCCGCAGGACGCGCTGTCGGCCTATTGCGTCAATCTCAATGAAAAGGCCGGCACCGGACGCATAGACCCGTTGATCGGACGTATGGAGGAGGTGAACCGGACCATCCAGATCCTCTGCCGACGGTCCAAGAACAATCCGCTCTATGTCGGCGATCCAGGTGTCGGCAAGACCGCGATTGCCGAGGGGCTGGCAAAACGTATTGTCGAAGGGGATGTCCCCGATGTCCTGTCGGATGCGGTCATCTATTCGCTCGACATGGGCGCGCTTCTGGCCGGAACCCGGTATCGCGGTGATTTCGAGGAGCGCCTCAAGCAGGTGGTCAAGGAGCTTGAGGATCTTCCCGACGCGGTTCTGTTCATCGACGAGATCCATACGGTGATCGGCGCTGGCGCAACCTCCGGCGGCGCGATGGATGCATCCAATCTGCTCAAGCCGGCACTGTCCTCGGGGGCAATCCGCTGCATCGGATCGACCACCTACAAGGAATACCGCCAGTTCTTCGAGAAGGACCGCGCCCTGGTGCGCCGGTTCCAGAAAATCGATGTCAGCGAACCGACGATCGACGATGCTGTCGATATCCTCAAGGGCCTGAAGCCCTATTTCGAGGACTATCACCGTGTGTCCTACACCGATGATGCGATCAAGGCCGCGGTCGAGCTTTCGGCGCGTTACATCACCGACCGGAAACTGCCGGACAAGGCAATCGACGTGATCGATGAAACCGGCGCCGCGCAGATGCTGCTTCCGGAAAAGAAGCGCAGGAAGAAGCTGACCGAAACCGAGATAGAGGCCACCATCGCAACGATGGCCCGCATTCCCGCGAAGACAGTTTCGAAAGACGATGAAGCGGTTCTCGCCAATCTCGATGCGGAGCTTCGCTCGGTGGTTTACGGGCAGGAGACAGCCATTGATGCGTTGGCCGCCGCGATCCGCCTTGCCCGTGCCGGTTTGCGCGAGCCTGACAAGCCGATCGGCTCCTACCTGTTCTCAGGCCCGACCGGCGTTGGCAAGACCGAGGTCGCAAAACAGCTCGCATCATCGCTGGGTGTCGAACTCTTGCGTTTCGACATGTCGGAATACATGGAGCGTCATACCGTCAGCCGCCTGATAGGCGCGCCTCCCGGTTATGTGGGCTTCGATCAGGGCGGGCTTCTGACCGATGGCGTCGACCAGCACCCCTATTGCGTGCTTCTGCTCGACGAGATCGAGAAGGCGCATCCGGATCTCTACAATATCCTGCTGCAGGTGATGGACCACGGCTCGCTGACCGATCACAACGGCAAGAAGATCGATTTCCGCAACGTGATCCTGATCATGACCACCAATGCCGGTGCAGCCGACATGGCCAAGACCGCCATCGGCTTTGGCTCGTCCAAGCGGGAAGGCGATGACATGGAGGCGATCAACCGGCTGTTTACGCCGGAATTCCGCAACCGTCTCGATGCGATCATTCCGTTCGGCAGCCTGCCGACGAAGGTGATTCACATGGTGGTGCAGAAGTTCGTCATGCAGCTTGAGGCGCAGCTTGCCGAACGCAACGTCACCTTCGATCTCGGCGAGGACGCCGTCGCCTGGCTTGCCGACAAGGGTTATGACGAGCGGATGGGCGCCCGTCCGCTGGGCCGGGTGATACAGGAGAACATCAAGAAGGAACTGGCCAACGAGCTTCTCTTCGGCAAGCTCAAGCATGGCGGAACCGTCAAGGTTTCCGTCGGCGAGAAAAATGGCAACAAGAACGCCCTGATTCTCGACGCCATTCCGGCGGAAACCCCGGTCAAGCCGAAGAAGGAAAAGGTTCCCGCCAGGAAGCGTACGCGCGCCCCGGCCAAGGCCAGAACGCCGGCGTCAAAGACCACCTCGCGGAAAAGTGGAGGCGGTCAGGGCGGCAGCGGCAAGAGCGGCGGAGGCAAGCCATCGCCCGACACGGGAACGTCCGGAACCACCAAGGCCCAGTCGGATGTCGCGGAAAAGACCTCCGCAAAGAAGCCGGCGACAGCCGTGCCGAAGGTGCCTCGGAAGAAATGACGCTCGAGTTGCTTCGACTGATATGACATACTCGACACCCCGGCCATGGCCGGGGTGTTTTCAGTTTGAAACCCCTTGGCGGGGCAACGCAGTCTGGCTGCCTGAAAGTTTGTGGCGCGAATAATCGGCATTGCCGCGTCCGCTCAAGGCTCCTATAGGGCATTATGAGCACTACTTCCGGCCGCAGCGGTTTTCAGTGGTTTCTGACCGGCGTTCGCGGCATCGTTTCACTTCCTGCCATCATATTGATGAGCGCCTTTGTCGGGTTCAGCGGTTTTGCTGTCGAGGCCGGACTCCCGCTGGGTCAGACCGTGTTCATGACCGGCATGGTCTGGGCTCTGCCGGCCAAGGTCCTTCTTGTGGGCTCGATCCTGGCCGGTGCATCTCTTCCTGCGGCCTTCGTCACAGTCACTCTGTCGTCGATCCGGATGATGCCGATGGTCGCCTCGCTCGTGCCCGAGATCCGGACCGCGAAAACGCCCACATGGCTCCTCCTGCTTCTGTCGCATTTCGTCGCGATCACGGCCTATGTGTTCACGATGGAGCGGATTCAGAACGTGCCGAGGGAACACCGCGTCGCATTCTTTGCGGGCTTCTCGATCACCGTCACGTCCGCCAACATCGTCCTGGTGGCATTGGTGTATTCGACGGTATCGAGCCTGCCGGCAATGCTGGCGGGCGCCCTGTTCTTTCTCACGCCGGTCTATTTCCTGACATCTATCTGGGCGTCGACGCGCGACCGGGCAGGGCATATGGCTATGATCTTCGGCCTGGTTCTCGGGCCTGTGTTTCATCAGGTCGCGCCCGAGTTTGACATTCTCTACGCCGGTATCGTCGGCGGCACGCTCGCCTTCTTCGCCGATCGGGCCGTTCGCGCGCGGAAGCCTCGCTCATGATCGGCTATGAAACCTTCGACACGTGGTGGTGGCCATACATCTTCATCGCGATCGCAGGCTGGCTTGCGACCGACATGTGGCGATGGCTGGGCGTTCTTGCCGGTAACCGGCTCAAGGAAGAGTCCGCCGCACTGACATGGGTGCGATCCGTGGCGACCGCCCTCGTTGCGGCGGTGATTGCCAAGCTCATTCTCTATCCGACCGGCGCGCTGCAGGAGACACCTGTCGCGCTCAGACTGATCGCGGTTTCCGGTGGATTCGGTGCGTTTCTGGTTCTGGGAAAGCGCATCTGGGTCGGTATTGTGGTTTCGCTCTGCCTGTTGATCGGCGGGCAACTGCTGATTGGATGACCGCGTTGCCGAACGGGCGGCGGGCGTCTGTGGCGTCAGTTGAAGCGGCGGGCCACCCCGGCATTGGTGGCCCGACGACCTCGGCCGGGCAGCGTCCAGCTGTGCGCAGAACCGCATGCGCAATGCCTGGTTCCCGGAGAATAGGCGCCTTGCCATCGACAGGGGGATGGCAGGGTGCGGCTCTATGATACCGCCGACCATCGCATCGGCGGTTTTTCGCAGCAGCAGTCTGGCGACCAGTCGATCAGCCTCGCCTCGCAGCACGGATTGGCGAAACTGTCCCAATTGCGAGAGGTCGATGCGACTGCGGGTCCTGCGAACGAGGACACCGAGCGTGAGGTCCGCGACCTGATCACCGCTGCTTCTTCACAGACGCCGCACGGCGAAACCACTGTGGACAAGGATTTGCCCTGCCAGCAGGTTGAACCGTCCCCTCGACACCCTCGCGAACCCATAGTGGAGCGCTCTTGCGCATGCCCAATCCGCTGCCGAGCCGAACGTCGAGGAAGCGGATATCTTCGCAAAGATCGAGCGTCTCGCCGGATTGCATGCCAAGGGCATTCTCACCGACAGTGAATACCGGGACAAGAAAGCTGAGTTGCTGTCCCGAATCTAGCCGCCGAGCGCTGCGCGGATCTTCTTCGCATTTGCCTTGATCACCTCGGCGTCTTCCATCGTTCCGGTATGGGGTTTCATTGGAACCCCTTCGAAGCGCGGGATCACGTGGACATGAAGGTGAAAGACCACCTGACCGCCGGCGCTTTCGTTGAACTGCTGGATGGTCACGCCGTCTGCGCCGAATGCCTTGATGACGGCCCGCGCCATGCGCTGCGTCGTCGCGCCCACCGCTGCGAGGCTGTCGGTGTCGGCATCGAGGATATTGCGGGCAGGAGCCTTGGGAACGACGAGACAATGCCCGTCGCCACGCGGCATGATATCCATAATGGCGAGTGTATGGTCGTCTTCGTAGAGCCGCTCGGCAGGCAATTCACCACGCAGGATTTTCGCGAAAACGTTGGTGTCATCATAGCTTGAAGCGGTCATCGGAATTCCTTTGCTGGTCCGGATCGGATCCTGTTTGTACCCGGTGCGCTGTTGGCGTCAACCGCTGCCCGATGAAGGGCTCAATCCGGGCCTCCGCCCTCATTCGAACCCGAATCCGTCGGCTTGCGGAACGGTCCGTGTTCGGTAAGCACCGTGCCGATATGCTCCACATCACGGCGCTCCCGTTCGAGGTAGTCGGCGACTGCGTTTCTCAGTCCGGCATGGGCGATATAGTGTGTGGAATGCGTGGTGACCGGCAGATAGCCGCGCGCCAGCTTGTGCTCGCCCTGTGCGCCGGCTTCCACGCGCGCCAGCCCTTTCGAGATGGCAAAGTCGATCGCCTGGTGGTAGCAGACCTCGAAATGCAGGAACGGGTGGTCTTCGATGCAGCCCCAGTGGCGGCCGTAGAGACAATCCCCTCCGATGAAATTGATTGCGCCCGCGATGAAGCGGCCGTTCCTGCGCGCCATGACCAGAAGCACGTCCTCCGCCATGCGCTCGCCGATCAGCGAGAAGAACGTCCGGGTCAGGTACGGGCGCCCCCACTTCCTTCCGCCGGTGTCGATGTAGAAGTCGTAGAATAGGTCCCAGATCTCTTCGTTCAGGTCGCTTCCCGTGAGCCATTCGATCTCGATGCCGTTTTCGAGCGCGCTTCGGCGTTCGCGCTTGAGCTGCTTGCGCTTGCGAGAGGCGAGCGTGTCGAGAAAATCGGCGTAGTCACGGTAGGCCTGATTGCTGAAATGGAACTGCTGGTCGGTCCGATGCAGATATCCTTCAGCCTCGAAATCCGGAATCTCGGAGCCCGGAACGAACGTCGCGTGCACGGATGACAGTCCGAGTTGTGTGCACAATGCCCGACCGCCAGCTGCGAGCGCCCTGCGTGCGGCGCCTGCGCCCGGTCCGGGCCTTGCCATCAGCCGGGGACCAGTTGCCGGTGTGAAAGGCGCGGAACATTGCAGCTTCGGATAATACTGGCCGCCGGCACGTTCAAAGGCATCCGCCCAGGCGTGGTCAAAAACATACTCGCCCATGGAATGGCTCTTGATATAGGCAGGCAGGGCGCCCTCAAGTATGCCGTCAGGTCGCTTCAGGACAATGTGGCGCGGCAACCAGCCTGTCTTGGCCGTGACCGAACCGGAGTCCTCGAGGGATGATAAAAAAGCGTGGCTGACGAACGGGTTGTAGGCAATCGGGGATTCAGTTCCTGAACGGCTTGAATCAGTTCCTGAAGCGCGAGACGCTCCACCGAGCCGCGCCCATTCGTCCGCATTGACGGCGGACATGCCGTCAACGGTCGACAATGTGTGTTCTTTGTGCTGCGTGCTCATCCTGATCCATCCCCGACCGCGACCGGTCACGCCAATTACCTAAGCCGTTGCACAGGCTTGGCAAGATGATCAGCCGGTCAACGCGTCCGGATCGAAGCCCTCGAAAGTCATCTGATCCGCATGTGCCCGGGTGAGCGCGACCGCCGCGTCATCGCGCACTGTCCAGGTGATGACCGGAATGCCTTGCGCCCTCTGGCCCGAAATGAAACCGTTGGGCAGGTGATGGACGCAGTATGAGACAAAGTCGAGCCCGAGCTGCATCGCCTCTTCATGAATGAAGAACGATTCGGGCTTTGTGCCGTCGGCGGTCAAACCGATGGGGCAGGGCGGATTGCAGGCCTTGAGATCGCGGAGCACATGATGGTCGAAGCTCATAAGCGCCACCGGCCCCTCATAGGTTTCCAGGCACTCCGCCACTGCGTCGGCAAAACCGTCATCGTCGCCTTCGCGCCCCTTGAATTCGAGAACGAGCGGAACACGGCCGGCTACCTGTTTGAGCAGGTCCGGCAGTGAAGGCACGCGATCTTCCGTACCGCCCACGGCAAGCTGGCTAAGTTCGCGTGAAGTCTTGGATCGAACGTCGCCTGGCAACCCGCACAGTCGTTCGAGATCATCGTCATGGAAGACCACCGGAACGCCGTCCGCAGCGATCTGCAGATCGCATTCGATCGCGTAGTCCGCATCGATCGCGCGCTGAAAGGCCGATGCCGTGTTCTCCCAGACGGAATGGTTCATGTCGTGATAGCCGCGATGGGCGATGGGCCGCGCCGTCAGCCACGGCCACTTCGATCCTGCCTGTGTCATGCTTCGCGGCCTCAGCGGATTTCGAGTGTTGCATCGATCTCGACGGCGGCATTGAACGGAAGGCTCGCCATGCCGACCGCCGCGCGGGCGTGCTTGCCGGCATCGCCCAGAATGTCCGCCAGCAGATTGGATGCGCCGTTGATGACGAGATGCTGTTCGGTGAAGCCCGGGTCCGAAGCCACGAAGCCGTTGATCTTTACGACACGGGCAATGCGCTCGAGATCGCCGCCGAGGGCGGCTTTCGCCTGGGCAAGAATGTTGATGGCGCAGAGTTCCGCGGCACGTTGTGCCGTTGACACATCGATATCCCGCCCCACTATTCCCTTGACGGCGAGCGCGCCGTTCTCCATCGGCAACTGCCCGGAAATGAACAGCTGGGAACCGCTGATGACAAAGGGCACGTAGTTGGCCGCCGGAGCGGCAGCTTCGGGAAGCGTGATGTTGTTCCGGGCAAGGCGGGATAGAATGGTGTCGGTCATCTTGTCGATCCTTGAGGGCATGTGCACCGCTTCAAACGTTCGGGTGCACAGAAACTGTAATTTCGGTTACGGACTGGGCTTTTCAGCAATGCGGTCAAGTTCCGCCTCGCTTTTGTCGGGACTGGTCATATATCATTGCCCGAGGATTCGACAGGAGAAAACCTTATGCGCAAGCTTGCAATCGCGGTTGCCGTCCTGGTGTCTGCAGGCCCGGTGACCACCGCGGCCCAGGCCGCCACAGGCATCCTCGCCACCCATCGCGCCGTCTATGATCTTTCGCTCAAGAGTGCATCTGAACGCTCCGGCATTTCCGGCATGGCCGGTCGGATGGTCTACGAGTTCAACGGTTCCGCCTGTGACGGTTACACCGTGAGCTTCCGTTTTGTCACTCAGGTCATCACCGGCAATGAAAGCCGCGTGACCGACCAGCAAACCACAACGTTCGAGGATATCCGCGATCGGACATTCAGGTTTGTGACCCGCTCCTATGTGGACGAATCGCTTGACCGGGAAACCCGCGGATCAGCCCGCGCGGATGATGGCGAACTCGCGATCACGCTTGAGCAGCCCGAGAAGACAACTCTGAACATTCCCGATGCAAGGCTTCCCACGGAACACCTTCTGGAAATGATCGAGCGTGCCCAGGCGGGCGAACGCTTTTATGAATCGCGGCTCTATGACGGCTCCGACGGGGGCGACAAGGCCATGATAACCACCTCGATCCTTGGCGCCGGACAAGCGCCCGAGGTCGGCGACGAAGAAGCCGACGCTGCCGGCGACCTTGCCGACGATCGTTTTTGGCCCGTTTCGATGTCCTATTTCGAAGAGAGCGCCGAGGGCGATGGCCTTCCCGTGTATTCGATATCTTTCAAGCTCTATGACAACGGTGTGACCCGCGACCTTACCATGGACTATGGTGATTTCGTCCTTGAAGGCGAACTCGCTGCATTGGAGATGTTCGAGCAGGAGCCCTGCGAATAGCCGCTGTGTATCGCCTGGACCAAGCGTGCCGGAAAGAAAGGATCTGGGGATTGAAGCAAGCCGAGGCTTCTTTCCAACCCGTCCGACAGATGTTTGCAGTCAGGTGAATGCTCGCAATGCGGGCTTTTCGAATCTGCGTTCACGTTTTAGAAACAAGGGAAGGGTGTAATCGGACCCGAGGTTTGGGAAAGCTTCGGGCGCATGGGGTGAAGCGCATGCAGCGCATGTTTCGGGCGGCGCGATGCTGGCCCGTAATGCGGGTCATCGCGCGTGCGGTGATAGTATGTGGCGCTGGGACCCGTGCTCGCAACTGTTGGGGGGAAGCTTTGGGTGGATTGATTTCATGACAACGGACCTGCGCGGCAGGCCCGCCTTTTTCGCATTGACCGTCCTGGGTTTGTCCGTTGTCGCCGTTGCCGCTGCGCTCATGCTGCCGCTCGAGTTGCCGATCGGCGCCAGCTTCTGGGATACGTACATCTATCTCGACGGCGCCTACCGGATGGAGCAGGGCCAGCAGATCTACAGGGATTTTCATGCGCCTGTCGGGCCCCTGAGCTACATCCTGTTTGGCGTTCTTCACAGCGTCTTCGAGACGGCCAACATTGTGCTCCTGATCCAGTGGTGCTTGATGCTGGTGACTGTGCCGGTCATGGCGGTGATCTGCTGGTCTGCGGCCCGGCGCGGAACCTTCGCCGCGCTGGCGTTGCTTGTACCCTATCTCGTGTTTTCCGTTCTGCCCTTCAACGTGGTCAGCTGGAATGTGTTTCCCGGTGTCGACGGCTTTGGCTACTACAATCGCCACGGGGCCGTTCTTCTTTATCTTTTGGTTGCCGCACTGTTTTTTGTTCCGTCGCGGCTGGCGCAGGTCCTGGTGATCTCGACGCTTCTTCTCACGCTGGCCTTCACCAAGATAAACGCATTCGCCGCGGCGGGACTGATCCTGTTTGTTGCAGTTGTAACCCGCCGGATCGGACTTGCAACGTCGCTCGCGGTCGCCGCGATCTGTTTGAGCGTCGCCGCGGTGACGGAACTGATCACCGGCGTCGTGTCAGCCTATTTGCTGTCGGTCCTCAGGATCCTTGAAAACAACACGGGCGTACTGTTTCAGAACATCATGTTCACCGTCTCGATGCGCTTTGATGTCATCCTCGCGGGCGGCCTTCTGGCACTCTACCTGCTTGGCTCGCACATCCGCGGCGGCACTGACCTTGTGGCCGATTTCGACCGCCCGGCAGTTCGTCCGCTATCGCCGAATTTCCTGGATCGCGACTGGGTCTGGGTCGGGGTTCTGATCGCCGCCAACATCCTCTACGAATCGCAGAACTGGGGGAGCGCGGCCTCTATCTCGGTTTGGCCGCTGCTGGTTGTCTTCTTGCTCGCGCGCCCGTGGGGCGAAGTCTCGGCGCGTCCGGCACTGGCCTTGCTGGTCGCGCTCACCATGCTCCCGACCTTCACCAAGGTGGTCCATTCCGCATTCAGGGCCGCCGCCACCTCCGTGCGGGATGCAAGTATCGAAACGCCCAACCTGCCTCCCAGCATCAATATGAGCGCCAAGGACCTCTCGGTGCGTGGGGCGGAGAAATCGCGGAGGGTGATGGAGCAGCACCGAGCTGCCTACGAGCACTATGCCCGCGAAAACATCCTGCCGCATTACTGGCTCTATTTTGATCACCGGTTCCAGGTCAACGTGCTTGAGACGATGAACGAGGTTATTTCGGCGATCCGGGAGCGCGAGGCCGAACTGGGCCGCCGCTATGAAGTCATCGACCTGCGGGATTTTGCCAATCCGATCGTGGCCGCCATGGGAAGAACGCCGGCGCGCGGGGTGGCCATCGGCGGTGATCCCTACAGGGCGGCCTTTCCGCTGATCGAGGCTGAAATTGAAATGCTTTCTGAGGCAGACCTGGTTCTCCTGCCGGTGTGCCCTGTGACCGCGGCGCGAGAAAAACTGCTCGCCGATCATGCCGCGGCCTTTGCAGGGTTCAGGCGCATCCGGCTGACCGGATGTTTCGACGCCCTCGAAAATCCGAAGTTCAGCGCAGCCGGGCAGGGCGGGACCTGAGCTGGCTGTTGCAGGGGGCGGCCTCACCGGCGGATGACTATCGGTTGTTCCGGGTCCGAAGAGGGCTTCCGGACAGTCGGGTGGAAGGCAAATTCACCCCGTATCCGCTTCAGATGGGGGTGTGCTCTTGCATAAAGCCGGCGTTGCCTGTATGGCGACGCTCATTCCACACGTGGGGCATGGGACTTCCCGGGAGAAATCCGGGCCGTTCCGCCGGTGGCGCGCAAGTGCTGACGCCCCGCGGAGGTTCAACCGGAAACAGGAGAACAAGGCATGGCATTGCCTGATTTTACCATGCGCCAGCTGCTTGAAGCCGGCGTCCACTTCGGCCACCAGACGCATCGCTGGAATCCGAAGATGAAGCCGTACATTTTCGGCGCACGCAACAATCTTCACATTCTCGATCTCGGCCAGACCGTGCCGATGCTCGATCAGGCCCTGAAACTGGTTTCGGACACCGTTTCCAAGGGTGGCCGCGTGCTGTTCGTCGGCACCAAGCGCCAGGCTTCCGAAATCGTTGCCGACGCCGCATCGCGCTCTGCCCAGTATTATGTCAACGCCCGCTGGCTTGGCGGCATGCTGACGAACTGGAAGACCATTTCGCATTCGATTCAGCGCCTTCGCAAGCTCGATGAAATCCTTCAGCAGGAAGCTTCGGGTTTCACAAAGAAGGAGCGTCTCAATCTTGAGCGTGAGCGCGAAAAGCTTGACCGTGCGCTCGGCGGCATTCGCGACATGGGTGGCACGCCCGACCTCATGTTCGTGATCGACACCAACAAGGAAGGCATCGCAATCCAGGAAGCCAAGCGTCTCGGCATCCCGGTCGTCGCGATCATCGATTCCAACTGCGATCCCGACGTCGTCGACTACCCGATTCCGGGCAACGACGACGCTTCCCGCGCCATTTCGCTCTATTGCGATCTGATCAGCCGCGCCTGTATCGATGGTATCGCCCGTCAGCAGGGTGCTTCCGGCGCCGATCTGGGTGAAATGGATGCGCCAGTCGAGCCCGTGCTCGAAGAAGCTGCGCCACAGGCGCCTGCGGAAGAAGCCGGCCAGGCTTGATCCCGGGGTCTCGGACCACACCGGCCCGGCTGAGCCCGAGTGCTTTGCCGGGCTGTCATGTTTCAATGGCATGTAGGACATGCCGACATGTGATGACCCGCTTCGACAGCTGTTTTGACCGAGGCGGACGCACCCAGACGAAAAGAGGCTGATATGAGCATTACCGCTGCAATGGTGAAAGAGCTGCGCGACAAGACCGGCGCCGGCATGATGGACTGCAAGAAGGCATTGGCTGAAACCGGCGGTGACATGGAAGCCGCTGTCGACTGGCTCCGCGCCAAGGGCATCGCCAAGGCGGACAAGAAGTCAAGCCGCACCGCCGCCGAAGGACTGATCGCTGTTGCGTCCGAAGGCAATTCGGCTGTCGTGGTAGAAGTAAACTCCGAGACCGATTTCGTGGCCCGTAACGATGCTTTCCAGGAACTTGCACGTTCGGTCGCGAATGTAGCGCTTGGCGCCGACGATTCGGTCGAGACGCTCGGCGAAGCGACCATGCCGTCGACCGGCAAGTCCGTGAACGATTCGATCAAGGATGCCGTTGCCCATATCGGCGAGAACATGAATTTGCGCCGCTCGGCCAAGCTCTCCGTCGACAAGGGTGTCGTTTCGACCTACGTCCACAACGCCGTGGCCGATGGTCTGGGCAAGCTCGGCGTTCTGGTCGCCGTCAAGTCGGATGGCAAGACGGAAGTGCTTTCCTCGATCGCACGTCAGGTCGCCATGCACATCGCTGCGACCAATCCGCTGGCGCTCACATCCAACGACGTCGATGCCACGGTCGCCGACCGTGAGCGCAGCGTTTTCATCGAGCAGGCCCGGGAATCCGGCAAGCCGGAAAACATCATCGAAAAGATGGTTGAAGGCCGTATGCGCAAGTTCTTCGAGGAAGTCGCGCTGATGTCGCAGGCTTTTGTCATGAACCCGGATCAGAGCGTCGCCGAAGCGGTGAAGGCTGCGGAAGCCGAAGCCGGCGCGCCGATCGAAATCACCGGTTTCGTCCGCTTCCAGCTCGGCGAGGGTGTCGACAAGGAAGAAAGCGATTTCGCGGCGGAAGTTGCGGCTGCCGCCAAGGGCTGATCCGGACCCGTTTTATCGAAAAGCGCAAGGGCATCGCGTGACAACGCGATGCCCTTCGTGTATCCGGGCTTCTCAAACATTTCCGGATCATTCCATGACTTCCCAGCCTCTCTACAAACGCGTCCTTCTCAAAGCCTCCGGTGAGGCCCTCATGGGCAGTCAGGGATTTGGCATTGACGTGGCCGTTGCTGACAGGATCGCCGCCGATATTGCCGAGGTTCGCGCACTGGGCGTCGAGGTTGGCGTCGTGGTCGGCGGCGGCAACATCTTCCGCGGCGTCGCAGTGGCTTCAAAGGGCGGAGACCGGGTTACCGGCGATCATATGGGAATGCTCGCGACGGTGATCAACGCGCTCGCTCTGGCGACATCCTTGCGCAAGCTTGGCGTCGACACCGAAGTGCTTTCCGCGATTTCAATGCCCGAGATCTGCCAGAGCTTTTCACAGCGCGCAGCCCTGCATCACCTTGAAAAGGGCCGGGTCGTGATTTTTGCCGGCGGTACGGGCAACCCGTTCTTCACGACCGATTCCGCTGCGGCGCTACGCGCGGCCGAGATGGGCGCGGAGGCCATTCTCAAGGGAACGCAGGTGGACGGGATCTACTCTGCGGATCCGAAGAAGCATGCCGACGCTACCCGGTTCGAAAGCCTGACGCATGACGAGGTTCTCAACAAGGGCCTGGCGGTCATGGACGTCGCTGCCGTGGCGCTGGCGCGTGAGAATTCGATCCCGATCGTGGTCTTCTCGATCCATGAAAAGGGCGCATTTGCAAAGATCATGGTTGGCGGCGGTCGTGCCACGATCGTCCGCGATCATTAGGGCGCGGGCGTCCGCCATGTGTGGCGGTACGCAACGCGGGATATGGATTGCAAGAGGAACTGCTGATGAGTGACGCTGCCGATATCAAGGAAATCAAACGTCGCATGGATGGTGCCGTGGCTGCCTTCAAGAGCGATATTGCATCGCTGCGCACCGGCCGCGCCTCGGCCAATGTGCTCGACCCGGTGATGGTCGAGGCCTACGGCTCCCGCGTGCCGCTCAACCAGGTGGCAAACGTCACCGTACCCGAGCCGCGTATGCTTGGCGTCTCGGTCTGGGACAAGCAGATGGTGGGCGCGGTTGATCGTGGCATTCGCGAAGCCAATCTTGGCCTGAACCCCATCGTTGACGGCCAGAACCTGAGAATTCCGCTTCCCGAGCTCAATGAGGAGCGTCGCAAGTCGCTGGTCAAGGTTTCCCACACCTACGCCGAAAACGCCCGTGTCGCCATCCGCAATGTCCGCCGCGACGGGATGGATACCCTGAAGAAGGCGGAGAAGGACGGCGACATCAGCCAGGATGACAGCCGACGCGAATCGGATCAGGTTCAGAAGGTGACCGACGATACGATCGCCGAAATCGACCGTTTGCTGGTCGAAAAGGAAAAGGAAATCATGCAGGTTTAGGTGCGACTCGCGTTTCAAGGGGCAAAAGGCCGATACGATGCAGTTTGATCAACCCAGCAAGACGCCGAGGCATGTCGCCATCATCATGGACGGCAATGGCCGCTGGGCCAATGCGCGTGGTCTGCCGAGGACGGCCGGACATCGGGCCGGAGTGGAGCGCGTACGCGAAGCGGTTCGCACGGCGCACGAGGCGCGGATCGACTACCTGACACTGTTTGCATTCTCTTCTGAAAACTGGAAGCGCCCGCAGGCAGAGGTCTCGGACCTCATGAGCATCCTGCGTTACTTTATCCGCAAGGACCTTGCCGAGCTTCACCGGGAGAATGTCTGTGTCAAGGTGATCGGGTGCCGGGAATCCCTGCAGCCCGATATCCGCGCACTCCTTGAGGAGGCCGAGAATCGCACGCGCGGCAACACCGGGGTTACACTGGTGATTGCCTTCAACTATGGCGCCCGGAATGAGCTGTCCCGTGCGGTGCGGTTGATTGCCGAATCCGTGAAGTCGGGCCGTCTTGATCCGGCAACGATCGATGACCTGACCCTTTCGGCATTCGTCGATACTGCAGGCATTCCCGATCCCGATCTGGTGATCCGCACCAGTGGCGAACAGCGACTGTCGAATTTTCTGCTGTGGCAGGCGGCCTATTCGGAGTTCGTCTTCATGCCATGCCTATGGCCGGATTTCGACCGCGCGGCATTTTTTGAGGCGCTTGAGGAGTACCGCCGCCGGGATCGCCGCTTTGGCGCCATTCCCGCAAGGGCCGAGCTGGCGGTCGGCTCCTAATGTCACGGGAGTTGCGGCTGCGCATCGTTTCCGGGGTGGTTCTCGGTGTTATGGTGCTGGCCGTGACCTGGGCCGGCGGGATCTGGTTCCGCATGCTGGCGGCCACGATCATGGTCCTCATTCACTACGAATTCTCCACAATGTCCGGCGCCGGTGAAAAGACGCCGCTCGCCAACACGATCGGATGGCTGGCGGTTGTCGCCACTGGCTTGTTTGTCCTTTTTTCCCTGCCGGCAATGGCGCTCGCCGCAATCGCGATTGGTGCCGCCGGTGCAGGATTTTCAGGGCTGAGGGGCGGGGGAGGTCTCTGGGCGGCGGTCGCCGTTGTCTACGCAGGCTTTTCCGGGCTTGCACTTGCGGAGATACGGGGCGAAGGGCTCTTCGGGCTTGTCGCCATGATGTTCGTCATCGCGATAGTGTGGTCGACCGATACGCTTGCCTATTTTTGCGGCCGTGCGCTGGGCGGCCCCAAGCTGGCGCCGCGGATCTCTCCTGGCAAGACCTGGTCGGGCGCGATCTTTGGCGCGGCCGCAGGCGTTGCGGCGGGAATTGCCGTCGCTCTTGTCATTCGTCAGGGCGGCGGTTGGTTCATTCCGGTGGTGGCGCTGGCTCTCGCCGTGGCCTCCCAATTGGGCGACCTGTTCGAATCATGGATCAAGCGGCGTTTCCATGCCAAGGATTCAAGCCGTCTGATCCCTGGGCATGGCGGTGTGATGGATCGTGTCGACGGCCTTGTGTTTGCCGCATTCGCAGCTTTTGTAATCGGTAACCTTGTGCCGCTGGCGGGCAACCCCGGTGCTGACGAGCTTGCGGCAAGGTTGCTCGGTTTATAGTGCCGACAATGACGCCTGCGGAACTGTTTGCGGGTGAGGAGTGATGCGACCGATCTTCCCGGCAGCATCGTGAAAGGACTTACTTGCAATGGAATTCCTGACCTCGTCAGCCGGCAACATTCTCAGTGCCTTGCCACCATTCCTTCTGGTGCTGACCATCGTTGTCTTCTTTCATGAGCTTGGCCACTATCTCGTTGGGCGCTGGTGCGGGATTGGCGCCGAGGTCTTTTCCGTAGGCTTCGGCCGGGAACTGATCGGCTTCACCGACCGGCGCGGCACACGCTGGAAACTCTCCCTGATCCCGCTCGGCGGCTATGTGAAATTCGTCGGCGACGAAAATGCCGCCAGCATGCCGACCGGCGGGGAATCCGCGATGAAGCTTGACGGCGAGCGGGCCGGATCCTTTCCCGATGCAGCCCTGTGGCGCCGTGCGGCGACCGTTGCGGCGGGTCCGATAGCCAATTTCATTCTTGCCATCGCCATTTTCGCCGTGATGTTCGGCATCAACGGTCGCATGATCGCCGATCCGGTTGTGGCGGAAGTCCAGGCCGAAAGCGCTGCCGAGGCCGCAGGCATTTTGCCCGGAGACCGCTTCGTTGCGATTGACGGGGCGCCGGTCGAGACTTTCGACGATGTTCAGCGATATGTTTCCGTTCGTCCGGAAATTCCCATCACCATCACGATGGATCGTGACGGCGGGCTGGTGGATCTGACGCTCACGCCCGTACGCACCGAAATTTCGGACACCTTCGGCAACACGATGGAAGTCGGGAGAATCGGCGTCGTCACCAACACCGACGCCGGCAATTTCAGGGTCCGGGAATATGGTCCGCTCGAAGCCGTAGGCGAAGGCGTGGCGCAGAGCTGGTACATTGCGGCCCGGACAGTCGATTACATCGGAAACATCGTTACCGGTCGGGAGAAGGCCGATCAGCTCGGCGGGCCGATTCGCGTCGCGAAATATTCCAAGGACATGTCGACACTCGGATTTGCCGCACTCATCCAGCTGGCCGCGGTATTGTCAGTATCGATCGGGCTGCTTAATCTGATGCCGATTCCGATGCTGGATGGCGGCCATCTGGTTTTCTATGCGTTCGAGGCGGTTCGTGGCCGCCCGCCCGGAGAGGCTGTTCAGGAGTGGGCTTACAGGTTCGGCTTGACGATCGTGCTTGCGCTTATGCTCTTTGCCACCTGGAACGACGTCACCATGCTGGTCGGTTGACGTCGAGATCGGTTGTAATTGACGGGCCAGCCGTGCTAACGGATTGTTTACCTTGAAAGTGATCAGACGTGGCCAAACCGCAACGCCTGATCGGGAAGTAAACGGAAATTAACTGCGTCCCTTGCTTGTGTAGCAAAAGCGGGTAAAACGGGCGCAAGCATGACGATGGATGCGTGTCTCCGAATTGGGGCATTCGGGTAAAAAAGGTAAGTAGATCAATGAAGGCCGGTTCAAATCTTTTGAACGCTGTGTCGGCGATTGCGCTGAGTGCGGGGATTGTGATGACAGGTGCGGGCGTTGCGACGCTCGGCAGCGTGAGCGTGGCGGAAGCCGCCGTTGTCAGCCGTATCGACGTCAGGGGAAATTCCCGCGTTGACGCATCCACCGTCCGCGGCAACCTGACCATCACCCCGGGCACCAATTTCAACAACAACGACATCGACGATTCGGTGAAGCGGCTGTTCTCAACAGGCCTGTTTTCGGACGTCCGGATCAGCGTTTCCGGTTCCACCCTCATCGTCGAGGTCGATGAAAACCAGATCGTCAACCAGGTTGTCTTCAACGGCAACAAGAAGCTCAAGGACGCCGATCTCAAGCGTGTCGTCCAGAGCCGCCAGCTCGGCGCCTTCAACGATATGGTTCTGCAGGCTGATGTTCAGGCAATTCGCGATGCCTACTCCGCAATCGGGCGCAGCGACGCCACGGTGAACACCAGGCTGGTGCCGATCGATGGAGGACGCGTCAACATCGCCTTCGAAATCAACGAGGGCGACCGCACCAAGATCGCCGCAATCAACTTTGTTGGAAACCAGGCTTTCGGTGACGGACGCCTTGCCGACGTCATCACCACCAAGCGCTCGGGCATTCTGTCGTTCCTGACCCGGAAGGACGTCTATGACGAAGACAAGCTGCGTGCCGATGAGGAACTGCTGCGCCGGTTCTACTACAACCGTGGCTATGCGGATTTCCGTGTCATCTCGTCCTTTGCCGAACTTGATGAAGCGAGCAACGAGTACGTCGTCACCATCACCGTCGAGGAAGGCGAGCGCTATGTCTTCGGTGATGTCAGCATCGAGAGCACTGTTCCGGGAATTGACTCTGAATCGCTCCGGGGACTGATCGAAACACGCTCCGGCGCGGTCTATAGCGCCGAGGACGTCGAAGACACCATTCTGGCGATTGCCGACCGTGTCGCGACCCAGGGCTACCCGTTTGCGCAGATCACCCCGCGTGGTGATCGCGATTTCAACAATCGGACCATTTCGGTGGTCTATCTGGTCGACGAGGGCACCCGGGCCTATGTCGAGCGGATCGAGATTCGCGGGAACACCCGTACACGCGACTATGTGATCCGGCGCGAATTCGATCTGTCGGAAGGCGATGCCTTCAACCAGGTTCTGGTACGCCGCGCCAAGAAGCGTCTGGAAGCGCTTCAGTTCTTCTCCAGTGTCGACATTTCCACGCAGCCCGGCTCACAGCCTGACCGCGTGATTCTGGTCGTCGAGGTCGAGGATCAGCCGACCGGTGAATTCGGTGTCGGCGGCGGCTTCTCCAACACCGACGGCTTCACGGCTACTTTGGATATTACCGAGAAGAACTTCCTCGGTCGCGGCCAGTTTATTCGCGCCTCGGTCGGCGGTGGCGAAGACACGCGCGAATACAGCCTGTCTTTCACCGAGCCCTATTTCCTCGGATACCGTCTTGCCGCCGGGTTCGATGTCTTCAGGAAGACCGACGCAAGCTACACCGGCTTCCGGGAAGAAGATCAGGGCGTCAACCTTCGCGTCGGTGCTCCGCTTACCGAAGACCTCTATTTCTCGACGGCGTTCAGGTACTCCCAGTCGAAATACACGGGTGTCACGCTCGGTTCGATCATTTCCGCCCCGGAGGCCAATTCGGTGAACCGGACTACCAACCGGGGCGGCCATGACGTGGCGTCGTTGTCCTACACACTGTCCTACAGCACGCTTGACGACCGCCAACTGCCGCGCGAAGGCATCTCGGCTTACCTGACGCAGGAATATGCCGGGTTCGGATCGGATTCCGAGTACATAAAGACGACGGCGTCAGCCAACTACTTCCACATGCTCTCCGAATCGGCGGACATGATCGGACGGGTTTCAGCCGGCGCCGGGCACGTGACAAGCGTGGGCGGCGGAAATCTCCGGGTTTTCGATCACCTGTTTGTCGGGCAGCAGATCATCCGTGGTTTTGAAAATCGCGGTATCGGGCCACGTGTCTTCAGTTCGGCTGGAACAAATGTTGGTCCCGCTGGCGGCACCACCTATTTCAACGGCACCGCCGAAATCTCCGCTCCGATGCCGATGCTTTCTCGTGATCTGGGCCTCCGCTTCAACCTGTTTGCGGATGCCGCAACCCTTTATGGCAACGACATTGCAGCTGCCGATTTTGCCTGTCCTCCAGTTGCGCCCACAAGCTGCGTTGGTCCGCAAACGCTTGTCGGCTCCGGAATGGAATGGCGTGCCTCGCTTGGTGCGGGCATCACCTGGGCCTCGCCTTTCGGTCCGCTGCGGGTCTATTATGCCGAGCCCGTGGTCAAGGAAAACTTCGACCAGGTCAAGAAGTTCGGTTTCGGAGCTTCGACACGCTTCTAACAGGATCCGGGTGGCGGTTGCGCCACCCGGTCTGACTCTTCGGTTCCCTCATGGATTCAATCCGTTTCTTCCAGCCTCATGAAGGCCTCTCGCTTTCAGAGCTTGCGGAGCAGTGCGGGGCGGAGCTGGCTGATTCTTCCCTTGCCGGTCGCAGGATTACGGGCATTGCACCGCTTTCGCGCGCCGGCAGCGAAGAAATCACTTTCGCAAATTCACGCAAAGCCCTTTCGGATTTGAAGAAATCCAAGGCGGGTGCGGTTTTTGTGACGGCAGCATTGAGCGAAGAGGTTCCCGAAGGGGTCGCCGCATTGATCAGTGGCGCGCCGCAGACCGGGTTCGCGCTTGCCGCAGCGGTGCTTGTTCCGGAAGCCATGCGCCCGCAAACCTTGTCGGGTAGAACCGGTTCCGTGCACCCCGGCGCATTCATCGATCCCTCCGCCCGCCTCGAGGAGGACGTTACCGTCGAGTTCGGCGCAGTGGTTGGCGCAGAGGCTGAAATCGGATCCGGTACGGTGATCGGCGCGGGCGCGTCCGTGGGCCGCCGTTGCCGCATCGGTCGCAATTGCGACATTGGACCGGGCGTCACGCTTCAACACGCGTTGATCGGATCTGAAGTCATCGTTCACCCCGGCGCCCGGATCGGTCAGGACGGGTTCGGCTACGCGCCAGGCCCGGGCGGGTTGGTCAAGATCCCGCAGATCGGTCGCGTCATCATTCAGGACCGCGTCGAGATCGGCGCCAACACAGCCATTGACAGGGGCGCACTCGACGACACGGTGATCGGCGAGGGGACCAAGATCGACAATCTGGTTCAGATTGGCCACAATGTCCGGATAGGGCGGTTCTGTGTGCTGGTGGGCCAGGTCGGAGTTGCCGGCAGTGCAACCATTGGCGATGGCGTGATGATCGGTGGCGCTGCGGGGATCAATGGGCATGTAACGATCGGAGACGGTGCGCAGATTGCGGCATTGAGCGGCGTGGCCACGGATGTTCCATCCGGTGCGCGCTGGGGCGGACAACCGGCAAGGCCCATGCAGGGCGTATTGCGGGACGCGGCGGAAGCCAATGCCCGTGCGTTCGGCCGATCCAAACGCCGTGACGGGGGGCAGAAGAAATGACGCAGGACCAAGCCATGACGCTCGAAAGCGCCGACATTCGTGAAATCATGCGGCTCCTGCCGCACCGCTATCCGTTCCTGCTCGTGGATCGGATCATCGATATCGATGGCGACAACTCGGCGATTGGCTTGAAGAACGTCACGGCGAGCGAGCCGCATTTCACCGGACATTTTCCCGGCAACCCGATCATGCCAGGGGTTCTGATCATTGAGGGCATGGCGCAGACCGCCGGAGCGATTTGCGCCCGCGCCAAGGGCGGCGGCGACAATCTGGTCTATTTCATGACAATCGACAACGCCAAGTTCCGCAAGCCGGTCGTTCCCGGGGATCGTCTCGAGTATCACGTCACCAAGATCAAGCAGCGCGGCAACATCTGGCGCTTCCATTGCGAGGCGATGGTCGATGGCGCCAAGGCTGCGGAAGCTGATATCGGAGCCATGCTGGCCTCCTCAGAAAGCGAGTCCGAATGATTACGCCCGCACCCGCCGATCTCCATCCGGCCCGAATTCACCCTTCAGCCATTGTCGAAGAGGGCGCGGTTCTGGGACGCAATGTCGAGGTGGGACCGTTCAGTCATATTGGCCCGGGTGTAACCCTGCGGGACAATGTTCGGGTAATGAGCCATGTGGTCATTACGGGAAACACCACGGTCGGTGAACGCTCCGTGATATTCCCGAATGCCGTTCTCGGATGTGCGCCCCAGAACGTGCACTACAAGGGTGAAGATACCGAACTGATAATTGGATCGGGCTGTACGATTCGCGAAGGTGTGACCATGCATCCCGGCATGCCGGATTTTGGCGGCAAGACCACGGTAGGCGAGAACTCGATGTTTCTCGCATACGCGCATGTGGCCCATGATTGCCATGTCGGAAGCAATGTCATCCTGTCCAACAATGTGATGCTTGCCGGTCACGTCACCATCGGAGACCGCGTTATCATGGGTGGCGGCGCCGCCGTGCATCAATTCACGAGAATCGGCCATCATGCTTTCATCGGTGGTCTGGCTGCGGTCAGCAATGACGTCATTCCCTACGGAATGCTCAATGGAAATCCCGGCGTGCTGATGGGGCTCAACATCATCGGAATGCAGCGGTCAGGCTTTGACCGTGCATCGATTCATGCCGTGCGGCGCGCCTACAAAACCATATTCGACACCGCCACGCCGATCCGCGAGAATATTGCGCGTTTGCGTGCGCAGTCGGATATCAATTCGGCCGTCGCCGACATTATCGGCTTCATCGATGCCGAAAGCGAGCGGGCGCTTTCGTCGCCGGCCCGGGGCAAACGGGGCTGAAGCCGATGAACGCCGTTGTCTCGGCTCCCGTGATAAAGGGACGTCTGGGGATTGTGGCGGGCCGTGGAAACTACCCTTTGCTGGTGGCGCGCGCTGCGCGCAAGCTGGCGCAAGACCCTTACATTTTTGCCATCAAGGACGAAGCCGATCAGGATTGGTCGGATTATGACACGTCCCGTGTCGGCATTGGCGATCTGTCCGCTTTCATCCGGATCGTCCGGAGCGAAGACATCGGTACCGTTGTGATGGCTGGCGGCATTTCGCACCGTCCGGGCATCCGCGACATTCGTCCCACATGGACTGCGCTCAAATCGGCTCCGCAGGCGCTCAGGGCGCTGATGTCGGGTGGGGATGACGGGATACTCAGAGCTGCCGTTCAGATGCTTGAGCGTCACGGCATTCACGTGCTGGGCGCCCATGAAATCGCACCGGATCTTCTGGGACAATGTGGACCGCTCGGCCATCGGAAGCCTGATCGGGCTGACCGCGCCGATATTTCAGCGGCAATGCGGGCCGCCATTGCGCTTGGCAGCCTTGATGTGGGCCAGGGTGCTGTTGCGGTGGGTGGCCGTGTGATTGCTCTGGAGGGGCTGGAGGGAACCGACGCGATGCTCTCGCGCGTGGCCGGTCTTCGCGCAGAAGGCCGGCTTAGGACTCCTAGCCGCGGTGTTCTCGTCAAATTGTGCAAGCCGGGTCAGGAACTGCGCGCCGATCTTCCCGCGGTCGGCCCTCAGACGGTGCGTAACGCCCACGCCGCCGGGCTTTCCGGCATCGCAATCGAGGCGGGCCGGTCCTTGGTGCTCGACCGTGGCGAGGTAATCGCGGAGGCGGACAAGCTCGGCCTGTTTGTGACCGGCCTCGACCTTTCGGATATGGGGCCGCCGCCATGAGCGCGCTCAGGCTTGCAATCGTCGCAGGCGAACCTTCGGGCGACATGCTTGGCGCCGATCTGGTGCGGGCGATCATTACGGAAACAGGAGCGCGTCCGGAATTGATCGGTGTGGGAGGGGAACTGCTGATTGCCGAAGGGCTCGACTCTCTGTTCGACTACAGCGAGCTCTCCATCATCGGCTTCTCGGCGGTGATCGCACGATTGCCGCGGCTGATTGCGCGAATCAACCAGACGGCGGATGCCATCATTGCGGCCAGTCCCGACTGCCTGGTGATCGTCGACAGCCCGGATTTCAGTCATCGGGTTGCGCGCAAGGTGCGCAGGGCATTGCCTGACCTCAAGATCATCAACTACGTTTGCCCCACGGTCTGGGCATGGAAGCCCGAGCGCGCAACCGCCATGCGGGCCTATGTCGACCATGTGCTCTCGATCTTTCCGTTCGAGCCCGAAATCGTGGAAGGCCTGGGCGGTCCGCCGCTCACCTATGTAGGCCACCGGCTGATGGATGATCCGGGCCTGGCCGAAGCGCGGCGCGCGCAACTTTCGCGTCGGAGGACCGGGCGGGACGGTGAGCCGCCCCTGTGTCTGATCCTTCCCGGCTCCCGTCGCAGCGAAGTTGCAGCGTTGGCGGATGTCTTTGGAGACGCCGCCCATCGCCTGGCGGAGCTCAATCCCGACATGCGGTTTGCACTGCTTGCGGGAAGCCGCGTCGAGCGCCAGATCTGTGACAAGGTGCTCGAATGGGACATCGATTGCCGGGTTCTGTCCGGTGAGGAGGCGAAATGGCGGCTCTTCGGAGCGGCGGATGTGGCAATCGCCGCTTCCGGTACCGTGCTACTGGAACTGGCATTGGCCGGCGTGCCGCACATGTCGTGCTACAGGCTCGATCCGATCGCGCGCATGCTTCTGGGAATGGTGACGACCTGGACCGGCGCACTCCCCAACCTGATCTCCGGACACCAGACCGTGTCCGAGTTTTATGACAATCATGTTCGCGCCGAGCGGATTGCCCGGCTTGCCGATCAGCTCGCCCGCCCCGGGTTGCATCGCGAGGCAATGATTTCGGATTTCGATCTCGTCTGGGAACGCATGCAGACGAGCGCACCGGCTTCGAAACTGGCTGCAGGAACGCTTCTTTCAGTCACTGGCAGATAGCGACGCCGATTGCCCTGAAAAGTCTCTCGGCTTTCCTTTCCTTGCCCGGCGAGAACAACAAAAAAAGCGCCCGAAGGCGCTTTTTCGTATCTGGGAAATGCTTCTGGCCAGTCCGCCTGGTTCAGCGCTTGGATGTCGGCACATAGTCGCGCGCCGCCAGGCCGGTGTAGAGCTGGCGCGGCCGGCCGATGCGCTGGCTCGGATCCTCGATCATTTCGCTCCACTGCGCGATCCAGCCAACGGTGCGCGCCAGTGCGAAAAGCACGGTGAACATGGTGGTCGGGAAACCCAGCGCCTTGAGCGTGATGCCCGAGTAGAAGTCGATATTGGGATAAAGCTTCTTTTCGATAAAGTAGCTGTCGGTCAGCGCGATCCGTTCAAGCTCCATCGCCACTTCAAGCAGCGGATCATCCTTGATGCCGAGTTCGCCGAGAACCTCGTGGGTGGTTTTCTGCATGATCTTGGCGCGCGGATCATAATTCTTGTAGACCCGGTGTCCGAAGCCCATCAGACGGAACGGGTCGTTCTTGTCCTTCGCACGGGCGACATACTCCGGAATATTGTCCACATGGCCGATTTCGGAGAGCATGTTGAGCGCCGCTTCATTGGCGCCGCCATGAGCCGGACCCCACAGGCAGGCAATGCCCGCGGCGATGCAAGCAAACGGGTTCGCGCCGGAAGAGCCTGCAAGACGAACCGTCGAAGTCGATGCGTTCTGCTCATGATCGGCATGAAGGATGAAGATCCGGTCCATCGCGCGCGAGAGCACCGGGTTGACCTGATATTCTTCGCACGGGACGGCGAAACACATCCTCAGGAAGTTGGAGGCGTAATCGAGATCGTTCTTCGGATAAACGAAGGGCTGGCCGATATGGTACTTGTAGGCCATTGCAGCCAGCGTCGGCATTTTCGCGATCATCCGCATGGACGCCACCATGCGCTGATGCGGATCGGTGATGTCGGTGGAGTCGTGATAGAATGCCGAAAGTGCGCCCACACAGCCGCACATGACGGCCATCGGATGCGCGTCGCGCCGGAAGCCGGTGAAGAACCGGCTCATCTGCTCGTGAACCATGGTGTGGCGGGTCACGCGGTAGTCGAAATCGGCTTTCTGGGTCGCTGTCGGCAGCTCGCCGTACAGCAGCAGATAACAGACCTCGAGAAAGTCGCCGTGCTCGGCCAACTGGTCGATCGGATAGCCGCGATGCAGCAGTATGCCCTCATCGCCATCGATGAAGGTGATCTTGGATTCGCAGGATGCCGTGGAGGTAAAGCCCGGATCGTAGGTGAATGCGCCTGTCTGCTTGTACAGTGCGCCGATATCGATCACGTTCGGTCCGGTGGTGCCGGACTTGATCGCCAGATCGACTTCCTTGCCGTCCAGTGTGAGTTTCGCATTCTTGTCTGCCATGGCATGTCCTTCCATATTACAAGCGCGCGACATATGCCCGCGCCCGGGATGACCGTCCCCGGTTAGCTATATGATTTACCCGACCCTGCCAAGCTATGCGGAAGGCTAATTGTGCATTGCCGCAAACTTGTACCGCAGTCCGGACTGTATCATCTCCCGATGGTTAAGCTTATGGAAAGATGAAGCAAAACAGTCTTGGCTCCGCAGGGAATCGGTCATTTCCCTTGTTTCCGTGCACCCAGGTTGCAGCTGCTATTTAAGGTGGAAATCACCGGTCTTCCGGGTATAGGCTAACGCCTTGCGACGAGGCGTGGATGATGCGCAAAACCACCACACTTGAGCCCAAGGCGCGGACGCCAGCGGATTCGCGCAAGCGAGATGGTCAGGCGCTCTTGCCGCACGAAGAGGTAGTGCCTGAACAGAAGCGCGCGATGGTCCGGCCAACCCGGCGAGCCATCGATGCCGCGCCGGGAGCCTTGGCCCTGATGGTCCAGGCAGTCACAAACCAATGGACACGCGAGAAGGATCGCGGCCTCGGTTTTCTGATGCTGCCCGTTGCCATGGGGCTGGGCGCGGCGGTTTTCTTCATGGCGGCGCGGGATCCTCCACTGATTCTGATTGTTGTCGGTTTGCTTGTCGGCGTGGCCGTGGCTGTTCTGTCCAGAGCCGACAATCCTGCAATGGCGCAAATCGGAATCCTTGCAACTGTGGCTTTCGCCGGAGCGCTGGCGGCTGCATTCGAGGTTTCACGCGGGCCGGTGCTGCTGGATTCGGACGTAACCACCCGGGTCACCGGACTGGTGATGGCCCGGGAGTTCGATGGCCAGGGCAGGGCTCGATACCTGATACGTTTGACGTCGACAGCCGATCCTGAGATCCGCCGACCGCCACCGCAGGTTCGTCTCGTTGCGCGTGCCTCACATGATCCGGTTCCGGTGGGAGGGCTGATCTCTGGCCGGGCCCGGCTATCCGCGCCTTCCGGACCGGTCTTGCCCGGCGGATATGATTTTGCGTTCCGCGCCTTCGTCGATGGGATCGGCGCACACGGTTTCTTCTACCAAGCGCCTCAGTCCGTTACGGTGGAGGACGGGCCGGCCATATCAAGTACACCGCCATGGCTTGAACTCCGCAGCTTCCGCGAGCGCATCGCCGCCCGGATCCGCTCGGTTCTGTCCGGTGATCCCGGAGGCATCGCCGCCGCATTGGCCGTGTCTGACCGCAGGGGGATTTCGGAAGCCACAGTGGAAGCGCTCAGGGCGACCGGGCTCGCGCATATTCTGGCGATTTCGGGCCTGCACATGGCTCTGGCGTCGGGTCTCTTGTATGTTGGCCTGAGGCTCCTGATGGCTTGCTTCCCGTCAGTCGCCGAGGGCTGGCCGGTCAAGAAAATCGCGGCCGTGGGAGCCCTGTGACAGCGACCGCCTATCTCCTGATCTCCGGTGGAAGCGTGCCGACACGGCGTGCCTGGGTGATGTTGAGCGTCATGCTGATAGCCGTTGTCTTCGACCGGCCGGCCCTGACCATGCGCAATGTCGCGCTGGCGGCTCTGGTCATCATTGTCACCTCGCCGTCTGCTGTCGTGGGTCCGGGATTTCAGATGTCGTTCGCGGCAACAGCGGGACTGATTGCTGCCTATGCAGCGATAAAGCACCGTTACGCCGATCCAGAACGCCGCGTCAAACCGTCCGCCCTGGCTGCAATCCTTCCCGGTTGGCTTGCGTTCATCTTCAAGGCTGCCTTGGGGCTGGCGATCACGTCGGTTGTCGCGGGGTTGGCCACCGGTCTCTTCTCGGCCTACCACTTTCACCGCGTGGCGGCCTATGGGCTTCTCGCCAATCTGCTTGCCATGCCTCTGGTGACCCTGGTGGTGATGCCCGCCGGGCTCGCGGCCATGCTGTTGATGCCGCTGGGGCTCGATTACGCGCCTTTGCAGATCATGGGTCTTGGTCTCGAAGGCGTAATATCGGTTGCCTACTTCGTCGAGCGGTTGAGCGGAGACATTCAGGTGGGGCTGGTTCCGCTGCACGCAACAGCCATCTCCGGGGCGGGCTTTGTCATTCTGGTCTTTCTTTCGAGCCGACTGAGACTGGCTGGTCTGGGAATCATCGCACTTGGCATGGTTTCGGCATCGCCGGCACTGGCGCCGCCCCGTCCGGACATACTTATCAGCGAGGATGGGCGGTTGGTGGGGCTGCATGGTCCCCTTGGCCTTGCAAGCAACGCCACCCGCCCGTCGGATTTCACATTCGGCCAGTGGCAGACAGCGTTCGGCGGCCCGGCGCATCATGCGCCGCAGATGCACAAGGATATCAGTATGCCGGGGGAGGATACGGCGCGGCAGCCGCCGGATCTCGGCGCGCTGATGCTGGATCCCCTGATTGCAATGGCCCGGCGGGACGCTTCCAGATTTCAATGCGCGTCACGCGGGATCTGTGCCGCGTGGCATCTCCAAGCCGTCATCGTCGCCATTGACCGGCCGGAACTGATCGGACCCGCCTGTGACCGGGCGGATCTGCTGATCGTCTCCATACCTGTGCGTATGACATTCTGCCGGTCCGGCGCCAAATTGATAACTGCGCGCTCTCTGCGCCGCACCGGCTCGCTGGCGCTTCACGTCATGCACCGCGCCGGAGACATCGGACCCGCGCCTCCCTCAATGAACGCCAGGCCGCAACCGAATCGAGATGAGGCCATGGATCCGATTGCGGTGGACGACCCAGCCGGAAAGCAGTCTACAGCCGCCCCCGGCAGAAGACCAACCGGGTTTTTGTTTCGTATCGAGGCGGCGGTCTCGAACATCGTCAGACCTTGGACGATACAGCGCTACTATGACTGGCGTACGCGGAGTTTCGACCTGCCTGACTGGGCGTCGACACACCGAAGGCCGTCGATCACGCGTGCGCTGCTATCATCACAATAACAAAGGGAATCCGGGCGAGATGATCTCGACCTGTCGTCCTCGCTGCCGTCACGTCCGAACGGACATGTTTCTGGCAACAACCGCAGCAGGCCAACGTGTACGGAGCAGGGGCTTTCAGCCGTTCGTTCCCGCACAGAGGCGCCAAAACTCAGTGGTAGCGGCGGATAAGCCCGACCAGTTTTCCCTGCACCTTGATCCGGTCGGGCCCGAAGATACGTGTCTCGTAGGCGGGATTGGCGGCTTCAAGCGCGATGGACGCGCCCTTGCGGCGGAACCGCTTGAGCGTGGCTTCCTCATCATCGACAAGCGCCACCACGATATCGCCGGGACTCGCGGTCGAAACGTTGCGGATCACCACAGTATCTCCGTCGAAAATGCCCGCTTCGATCATCGAATCACCTTTGACTTCAAGGGCATAGTGTTCGCCCTGTCCAACCATCTCGATCGGCACTTGTACGCTGTGGGTGTTGTTCTGGATTGCCGATATCGGAACGCCGGCCGCGATGCGCCCCATCATCGGAACTTCCGCCACTTGTGATTCAGGGCTGCTGTCGGCCTCGACCCGCTTGACCGGTTCAGGCGGCTTTCCGAGGCTGCCCTCGATCACGCTTGGCGAAAATCCGCGGCGCGGCTGCAGGCTGTTCTGGTAACTGTCCGGAAGCTTGATGACCTCGAGCGCGCGCGCCCGGTTGGGGAGACGGCGGATGAAGCCGCGTTCTTCAAGTGCGGTGATCAGGCGATGAATTCCCGACTTGGAAGCAAGGTCGAGCGCATCCTTCATTTCATCGAAGGAGGGCGGGATTCCGCTTTCCTTCATGCGTTCGTTGATGAAGAGAAGCAACTCGTGCTGTTTGCGCGTCAACATGATCAGAACATCCCGGAGCGATAGAGAAACAAAAGCAGAACTTTGATATCATGTTCTATATGTGTTCCGCAAGAGACAATGACCGCCAACGAAAACAAACCGCTCGGCCTGGGGTCGATACGGGAGCCGCAGAGTCCTAATTATCACCGGTGGTGCCGGACAATCTATCGTACGCAAAACCGGGAAGGGGCGTCCAGATGCTCCACAGTTTGGCCAGCGGTGTCACAAACGGCAAGTATGCCGGCTTGGCATTGCTGTTCAAGCCGGCCCAACTCACTCTTGTGAAGCTCGGAAAGTGGTGCACTTATAAAGTCCGACAACGAATGCGTTATGTGAATCTAGATGTTTGATCTTGGGTTTTGATGGCGCATTAATTTCCCATGAATGGAGGGAGCACCATGGGCCAAGTTCTACACGGCAGCGCCACTACGACAGAGGCGGTCCGTCGAGCGAATAGGATTTTTTCATCGAAGATCACCTCCGACCGAAGTGAATCACGAAAAACCAAGATAGTGAACCCTTCACGATTCAGTCAGGATGCACGCTATTTTTGAAATATATTTTGACACAGCCAATGAAGGCAGAGTTGGTATAATAGCAATCAATGCAATTAGATGTTTGATTCAGGATTTTGATGGCCTGGTTCCGATCTGGTTCAAGGTTCTTTTCCATCGCGCGGTCCGAACTGTTCTTCGGGTTGTGATTCCACCGGTACACGACCTCTTCAATCCCGAAGGATCATGACCTCGCAAGGGTCGCCGGGCTTGGCGGCGGCGGCAAAAGGCGGGCGGATGATCAGGCAGCGCGCGTCGGCAAACACCTTCATCAGCGATGAATCCTGCTTCGGCATTGGTATTGCGGTGAGGGCGCCCGATGCATCCTCCGTGAAGTCTCCGCGCAGATAGTCCTGACGAACGTCGTTGGCCGGCAATTCGGCCCCCAGCCCCGCCTTGCGGACGCGCCTGGGGGCGGGCCGCCCAGCCAGCCGAGCGATCAGCGGCTCAAGGAACAGATGCGCGCAAACCAGGCTCGATGCAGGATTGCCGGGAAGTCCCAGAACGCGCAGCGCCCCCAGGCGGCCGGCCATTAGCGGCTTTCCCGGCCGCATCGCAATTTTCCAGAAATCGAGATCCATGCCGCGCGCCGCCAGGGCCTTTTGGACCAGATCATGATCGCCTACCGACGCGCCGCCGATTGTCACCAGCACATCCGCACCCTGAGCCATCGCCTTGTCGAGTGCTGCGTCCAGGGAGTCCATCCGGTCTTCGGCGATGCCCAGGTCGATGACATCCGCACCGGCTCCCCGCGCAAGGGCGGCCACTCCAAAGGTGTTCGATGCAATGATCTGTCCTGGTCCCAGGTCCTGGCCCGGCAGCCGAAGCTCGTCACCTGTGGCAAGAACCGCCACCTTGGGCCGTTTGTAGACGGGCAGGGCGGCATGGTTCATCGCCGCTGCGAAGGTGATCGCTCCGGCGTCAAGAATCCGTCCCGCTTCCAGTCCGGTGCGGCCCTCTTCGAAATCGACGCCGGCGTGACGGATATGGCGGGCGGGCTCGGCGGCGACATTGATCCTGACACTTGTGTTGTCGAGGCGCTCCGCGTTCTCCTGAATGACCACCGTATCCGCACCTTCGGGGACCGGTGCTCCGGTAAATATCCGGATCGCCGAACCCGGGGCAAGCACGCCATCAAACTCGTGGCCCGCTGCCGCTTCGCCCTGCAGTGCCAGCACGGCGCCTGCTCCGGCTTCGCTTGCGCGTACTGCATAGCCGTCCATGGCTGACGCTGCGAAAGGCGGATGGGTGCGAAGCGCCCTGAGATCGCGGGCGAGAACCCGGTTGAAACTTTCAGCGAGCGGCAGCAATTCCGGCATGTCCGCTGGCGCGGCGCCATCCAGAATGCGCTCGAGGGCTTCTTCGACCGGCATCAACGCCATCAATCAGCTCCTTCCGGTCCGGCTTTCCAATCACCCGATTTTCCGCCCGACTTGGCGAGAATCCGAATTCCCTCGATCTCCATGCCCCGATCCACGGCCTTGCCCATATCGTAAATGGTCAGGCAAGCCACCGAAACCGCGGTCAGGGCCTCCATCTCGACGCCGGTCCTGCCCGTCAGCTTCGCGATCGCACGGACCCGCAATCCGGGCAGGTCTTCGTCCTGTTCGATTTCCACGCTTACTTTCGTCAGCGCCAGCGGGTGACACAGAGGAATGAGGTTGGCGGTCTGCTTGGCGGCCATGATGCCGGCAATCCGCGCAGCGCCAATCACATCGCCCTTTTTGATGTCTCCGTCGCGAATAAGGTCCAGCGTTTCCCGGCGCATCCTGACGCGGCCCTCGGCCTCGGCGATGCGCACGGTCTCGGCCTTGTCGCCCACATCCACCATCTGGGCGGAGCCGTCTTCTCCGATGTGGGTCAGGCGCGGGGCGGCGGGTTCGCTCATGCCATCGGACCCGCAAGTTCGTCGGCGTGCGCGCCCGTCAACAATGCGCGGGTCGCCGCCGAGACATCGTCCTGCCGCATGAGGCTTTCGCCCACCAGAAACGTCGAGATCCGGCTTTCGGACAGCCGCCGGCAATCATCATGGCTCGCGATGCCGCTTTCGCCAACCAGAACCCGGTTGTCCGGCACCATTGCTGCCAGCCGCTCGGAGACCGAAAGCGAGACTTCGAACGTCCGCAGATTGCGGTTGTTGACCCCGATCAGCGGGCTGTCAAGTTTCAGGGCCCGTTCCATTTCGCGCTCGTCGTGAACCTCGATCAGGGCCGCCATCCCGAGCGCATGGGCCTCGTCTTCCAACCGTCTGGCCGCATCGTCGTCAACAGAAGCCATGATGATCAGGATCGCATCCGCATCCCAGCTCCTTGCCTCGTGAACCTGATAGGTCTCGAACATGAAATCCTTGCGTAAGGCGGGAAGGCGGCAGGCTGCGCGGGCGGCAGCGAGAAACTCGGGCGCACCCTGAAACGACGGTGTATCGGTGAGAACCGAAAGACAGGCCGCACCGCCTGCCTCATAGGCCGCGGCAAGCAAGGGAGGGTCGAAATCAGGCCGAATCAGCCCCTTCGACGGGCTCGCTTTCTTGATCTCGGCAATAAGCGCATAGTGTCCCGCCTCGTGCATGGCCTTGATTGCTGTCAAAAACCCCCGTGGCGCGTCCCGGTCGCGCGCGCGGGCCTTGATTTCCTCGAAAGGAAGCCGGGCCTTGGCCGCGGCAATTTCCTCACGCTTGTAGGCCTCGATTTTCGAGAGAATGTCGCTCATCGGTTCACCCTTTCCTCGGCGCCGGCGCGTGGGCGGCGGACACCGTGACCAGCGCTTCGAGGGCTGCAAGCGCTGCGCCGGTGTCGATGGCGCGTGCGGCCTGTTCGACGCCGTCCTTGAGTGATTGAGCCTTGCCGGCCACCATCAATGCGCCTGCGGCGTTGAGAATGGCAATGTCGCGATAAGCGTTTTTCTCGCCTTCGAGCACCTTTTTCAGCGCTTTCGCATTGTGGAGTCCGTCGCCGCCCTTGAGTGCCGCAAGCTCGACCCGGCCGAGCCCTACATCCTCCGGCGTCACCTCGAAAGTCCGGATCGCGCCGTGCTCGAGCGCCACGACCTTTGTCGGACCGGTTGTCGTCATCTCATCGAGCCCGTCGCCATGGACGACCCACACGCTTTCAGAGCCGAGATCCTTGAGAACCTCGGCAATCGGTTCGAGCCAGACCGGGGAGAAGACCCCGAGCAATTGTTTCTTCACGCCGGCAGGGTTTGAAAGCGGTCCCAGAAGATTGAAGATCGTGCGAGTGCCGAGCTCAACCCGGCCCGGGCCCACATGGCGCATCGCCGAGTGGTGGGCCGGCGCGAACATGAAGCCCACACCTGCCTCTTCGATACAGGCCGAGATACCGGCGGGATCGAGTTCAAGCGATACCCCGAGCGCGGCCAGTGAATCGGCCGCGCCGGATTTCGATGAAAGCGCCCGGTTGCCGTGCTTGGCGACCTTCAGGCCTGCCCCGGCCGCAATGAAGGCCGCCGCCGTCGATACATTGTAGGTGCCCGACGCGTCGCCCCCTGTGCCCACGATGTCGATGGCGTCGGCCGGGGCGTTGACCGGCAGCATCTTCTCGCGCATGACGCTGACCGCGCCGTAGATCTCGTCGACGCTCTCACCGCGAACCCGCAGCGCCATCAGAAAGCCGCCGATCTGCGACGGCGTGGCATCCCCCGACATCATCACACCGAATGCCTGATAGGCTTCCCCGCGGTTCAGCGGCTCGCCTCCAGCCACTTTGGCGATAAAGGATTTCAGATCAGCCATTTTAGCCGGTTCCCCCTCACATGTGTCATGCCCAGTGCTGTCGGCCGTCGGTTGCGGCGGTGCAGCCGCAATCGTTTCGAAGCCGGAGCCCGTCAGAATGACAGGGCGCGCTCGGCGAGTTCACGGTTGACCGAGACACCGTATTCGGACTGCAGCTGCGCCACGGCCTGGTCGAGAATGTCATCGGCGATCTGCTGAGCGATCTGGGTGCGCTGCTGATCGCTGACCGCATCGGCAGTGATCGTCGAGGCATCATTGACCGATGTCACCTTCATCAGGATCTTGTTGTTGCCGGATGCATCATTGGCGACGGCGTTCAAGCCCTGCGTGCCCGAGAAGGCTGCGGCAACGGCTGCTTCCCCGAACACCGGATCGGTATCTCCCCGGCTCACCGCATACTTCGTCTCGACCGCAATCGAGAGTTCCTCGGCGATGGCGGAAAGTTCGGCTCCGCTCTCAAGCCGTTCCTTCAGCGCGGCAGCACGGGCGCCGAGCGCTTCGAGCTGTTTCTCTTCTGTCCAGTCGCTGATCACCCGGTCACGTACCTCATTGAGCTCCCGGTCACGCGCAGGTGTCACATCCTCGACCTCGAACCAGACAAACCCTTCAGCCCCCAGGCTGATCGCCGGCGCTTCAACCCCAGGGTCGGTTTCAAACGCATCGCGCAGCAGTTGCTGGGATTGCGGGAGTTCTGAAAGCACCGTTCCCTCAGGCGTTTGCCCGGTGCGGTCGACGGCCTCGATGGTGACCGGTGTCAGCTTCTGTTGTGTGGCGGCTTCGACCAGCGTCATGCCGCCTGCGCGGGCGTCCTCATAGGCGTCGTGTACGTCAAGCAAGACCTGCGCCGCCTCGGCAAGAGCCAACTCCTCCTTGATCTCATCCTCAACCTCTTCGAAACTTTGTGACGATTCCGGTGTGATTTCCGCCACGCGAAGGATGACCGGTCCGAACTGTCCATCCACAACTCCGGACGTGCCGCCGGCTTCCGAAACAGAGAATGCGGCCTCCGCCAGCGACTGGTCGGGCAGGCCCGAACGGCTGAAACTTCCGATGCGCACATCGGCTGGCGAACGGCCGAGTTCGGCCATGAGGTCATCAAAGCTCTTGTTGCCCGCATCAATGTCGGCAGCCGCCGCTTCGGCGGCCTCCCGGTCAGTGAACACCAGTTGATCCACGGTCCGTGTCTCGGCGGTCGTGTAACGGTCCTTGCGTGCCTCGTAATCTTCTCTCGCCATCTCGTCGCTGATTGCGGATGGATCGGCGATGTCCTCGTTTTCGAGCTTGACGTAGGTCAGTTTGCGATATTCGGGCGCCGCATATCGGGCCTTGTTGGTTTCGAAGTACGCGTTCAGTTCCTCATCCGTCGGCGCCGGCACCGGATCGATGCTGGCGGGGGTGAGAAGCAGGTACTCGACATCGCGGGTTTCCGCCTCGTACTGCGCGAGCGCCGCGATCATGGCGTCGGGTGCGGCAAAACCCTCGGCTATCGCTTCGACGATCTGGGTGCGGACCGCGACCTGGCTGCGGCTCCGGATATAGTCTTCCTCGCTCATACCCACGGAACTCAGGACCCGGCGGAAATTGTTGCGGTCGAACCGGCCGTTGAAATCGTGAAAGGCGGGATCCTGCGCAATTAGCGCAGCCAGGCGGCTGTCGGACAGGCCCAGGTTCATCTCCCTGGCCTGCTCGTCGAGCAGCGCCCCGGCAATCAACTGTGAATACACCTGGTTCTCGATGCCGAAGGCGCGCGCCTGTTCCTGCGTGAGCCGCGTCCCGAGCCGGCGTCCCAACTCCGCCATCTGCCTGTCATAGGCGAGGCGGAATTCATTGGGCGTAACCTCCGTGTCGCCGACCGTAACGACCGCCGTTCCGCCTGCGTTGAGCATCGAGCCGGAAATGCCCCAGACTGCAAACGACGCAACCAGCAAGACGAGGAGAAATTGGGCGACCCAGCTCTTGGCGCCCTTGCGCAATGTATCAAGCATCAAAGCTCCTGCATCGAGTTTGGGGCCGGCGCGGATAATCCACCCGAACAGACCCTTTCAGAGTCCCTTTAGACGAAAGCTTTGGCGAAATGAAGGGCAGGCGCGGGATAAACGGGGGCGATTGGGCTTTACGTAAGGACGCAACCTCCGAAGCGCGCGCTCTCCGGACAAGCATCGGAGCGAAGATGTGTGATTGCCGGGCTTAATTCCCGTCTGTTCGCCGCCGGTCTGACAGCGCATCTGGATCCGGACCCTGTTGCGGCAGGCGCTCCGAAAACAGCTCGTCCAGCCTGGAAAGGATCGCTTCCCTCGAATAGGGTTTCCGGACGATCGGAATGACGTCGAAAGGTTGCGGGATGGCGCTGGAGTCGAAATAGCCTGTGGCAAAGAGAAATGGCACCTTGTTCTCGGCGAGAAACACGGCGACCTCTTCCGACGTGGTCTCTCCGAGTTTGACATCGATAAAGGCCGCGTCCGGAAGCGGGTTCGCGGACAGGAACGCCAGGGTTTCCCGCGGTGATGAAAAGGTCGCGATGACATCGATCCCGGCCGTTTCAAGAATCTGCTCAAGTTCGAGTGCGATCAGCATTTGGTCTTCGACGATCAGCACACTGCGTCCTGAAAGGTCCTGCCGGCTGCGTTCGGCGGGCTGCTCGATGCTTGATGGTTGAGCGGTTGCTCGTTCGGTCCGCAAAGAAACATGGCGTGAGGGAATGCGGAACGCAGCTTTCAGCCCGTCGGATTCGTAGTCGACACTGCTTTCGCCGCCCAAATCGAAGGGAATGCTCCGGTTGATCAAGACCGTGCCGAATCCCTCCCGGCCTGGCGGCTCGACCGTGGGACCGCCGGTTTCGGTCCATTTGATGTCGCAGGCCCCCGTATCGTCAACTTTCCAGGCGACATCAAGATGACCGCCGGGCCGTGAAAGTGCACCGTATTTCGCCGCATTGGTCGACAGTTCGTGCAACACGAGCGCCATGATCGAAAACGACCGCGCGTCCATCCACACATCCGGCCCTTCGAGGTTGATCGTGTTCTTCTCCGAGCGGTAGGGCAAGAGTTCGGCCTCAAGCAGGTCGATCAGTCCGCCGCCGCCATCACCGCGAATGACCTGGTCATGGGCGACAGATAGCGCCTGAATGCGGCCGCGCAGGGCTTCAACATAGGTTTCGAGCGTTTCGCCCTTTCCTGTCGGATGGGTGACAAGCGATTTGATGACCGCCAGGATGTTCTTCACACGGTGGTTGAGTTCCTGGTTGAGCATGCGTTGGCGGACTTCCGCCTTGGAGCGCTCGTCAGCCAGAAGCTCGGAGTGTTCAAGGATGACACCCACCAGTGCGGCGCGGGCGGCTTCGCCGAACTGGCGCTCTTCCTCCGTCCATGGTTTCGACTGCCGCCGCACTGTTTCCTTCCAGATGGCGAAGCTCTTTCGCGGTGTCAGCCTGTCGCCGAGCGGGCCTGTCTCATAGGATTTTTCCGGGTTGCCCGCCCAGTCGAGCGTCTGGACCACCTCCCTCCGGAAATACATCACGTAATCCCCGGGCCGTTGCGACAAGGGAACCACCAGCATTCCCGCGGCGAGGTCCGAAAAAGCCCCGGCACCCGGAAAGATGTCGGAAAGCTTGTGCGTCGCCCAGATGTGGCCTTCGGCCACGGTGGTGGCAAAATTCGCCAGTTCCCGGATATCGGCCTCGGCCGGAGTTGTGCCGGTCACGGTCAGTGTGCCGTCCAGCCACATCGCCACGCCGTCAGCCGGTATCAGGCGGGCAAACTCCGAGAGTTGGCTGCGCAATAGGGCGTTTATGTCCTGCACCTGAACTGCCTGCTGCAGAAGACCGTCGAGTGCCGCCCGAGCCGACGCAGACGCATCGAGTGACTGCTTGTGCCGCAGCGCGTTGAGATGCAGTGAGAAAAACTCGCCGAACAGCTCTGCGGCCACCCGTTCGGCCATGGAAAGTGTCCGGGGACCATAGTGGTGACACGCGATCAGCCCCCAGAGGGCGCCGTCGATGATGATCGAGATCGACATCGATGCACCTACGCCCATATTGCGCAGATACTCGCAATGGATCGGCGAAACGCTGCGAAGATGTGCGAAGGACAGGTCCAGCGGTTCGCCCGACGCATCGAGCACGGGCACAACCGGAATTGGTTTGAAGTTGGCATCCGAAATGATGCGAATCGGATTCTTGAGATAGAGTTCGCGGGCTTGCTGGGGGATGTCTGTTGCAGGGAAATACTGCCCCATGAAGCTTTCCAGATGCGGCCGTTTGGCCTCGCCGATCACCTGGCCGGACCCGTCGGGTTCAAACTGGTAGATCATCACGCGGTCGTAATCGAGCATCGCCTGAAGCAGCCTGACGGAATTGGAGACAAGCTTCTCCGTGGAGGAAATCGAGGCGATCCGCCCGAGCATCGTCCGCGACAGTTCCAGCGGTTCGGCGACATCGTGCTCGGCGGGCTCGAATTCAATGATGGCCGCACCTTTGAAGCGGTGTACGGCGATGTCGAAATGCAGGTCGTTCGGTCCGGCCGCGCCGAAGAGAAGGGATGATCCGCCACCGTCACGGCTTCGGGTCAGGGCGTTGCGGATGCTATGCGATAGCTCCCTGCCGACGATGGCGTTCAGCTTCTGGCCGACGGGCGGGCCCTCGAGGCCGAGCACCGACAGTGCATTTTCGGAATAGCGGACAATTTCGGTGGCGGTCTCGTCACAGGCAAGCAAGCAGCCGTGTGGCTGGATGCTGCCGGGAATGTGGATCGGCTCGACATCGCAATTGGTGAGGTCGGTCTTTTCAGGCGAATTCATCGGCGGTCTCCGAATAGATGGAGAGGGCAAGGCTGAATGTGTCCCTGGCCGCGGCAAGAGCCGCTTCATGCTTGTCTTCCGGAAGGTTTTCCAGGACATTGAGAAACGACCGCCAGCGCATTGGATCGGAGGCTTGGCGGGCAAGATGGCGCGCGCCGAAGTCCGCGTTCGTTCCGATGGCTTCGGCCCTTCGCAGCAACAGCCGGGCCCCAAGTGCGGACCCTTCGAGCACATAGAACGCTCCAAGGCGGCGCGCAGAGGTGTCGAAGGACAACTCCGTTTCCGTCTTCGGCAACACGTTCGTTCCGAGATCGGCAACATCCATCGCGATTAGCCAGGCGATTCTGTCGAGCATCCATCCACTCTCATCGTCGTCAAGCAGCGCGCATTCCATGGCTTGCCGGAACCGGTGCGTCTTGCGGGCATAGGTCGTGTAGGCCTGTATTGAGCCGAAGTCGCCAACAACATCGTCAAGGGACCTGTGAAGCGGTGATGTGGAATCGCGCAGGGCGCTTCTGAGGCGGTCGGCAGGCAATCGTGTTCTCCGGACTGAAGTCTGAACATAAGGACGCCCGGAAGCGGCGTCTATAATGTATGTTGGGATCGGAATTCAGACATTGCGGCGGCAGGTCAGGCCGTCTCGGCCTTTCCGCCCGGTTCGTCAGGACCGACGGTGGCGGCAATGGCAAAGGATCAGCATCGAATGTGACGGCCTGATGTATGCGGGCGGGACACACTCGGGTTAGTGCCCTGAAGCCGGGCGTATTTCCTGGTTCATTTCATTCCGCTCGATTATGTGCGCGGCTGCCCGTGACCCGCGCCATCGCTCTAAGCGTCGCGATGAGAACCAGGAGGCAAAGGCCTGCCTTGCTTACCGTTTCCATCATGCCTTCGATCAGCAGGGCGTGAACAACGGTCCCGCCGACGATCACAGTCGCCAGAAGCCTGTGAACCAGGCGCCAGAAGCGGAGCCCGATCCGCAATCGCATTCGGAATGCAGCGAAAGCCGCGGAGATGAACAGGGCCCACATTGCAATTACGCCCCAGGCCGAAAATGGCGTTGGCGATCGCAACAGGAGAGCGTCGATCACGTCAGGCGGACTTGTGATCCACAGTCCGCCTACATGAGCAACCACGGCCAGCACCAGAGCTCCACCAACCCATTGATGGGTGGTCCGGGCCTGCTGGCGCGAAATCCCCGGGATCATGCCCGAAGCCAGAAGCGGTTGGAAAAGCAGCAGGCAGAGTGCTGCGATGCCCGCGAAGCATGCAACGATGTAGGCGGGACCGCGCCAGGCAACAAGCGGGCTCCATGCTGCAGCGGCGATCGGACCGATTGTGGCGGCAGCAAGAACGATCCAGACGATTGTGGCTCGAACCCGAATGGAAGCGTTTGTCGGGCCCACGTTGCTCAGACGGGCTTCAGGACGAAGTCCGCGCGGAGGCTCGTATCCCTCGCACTCGACATGACAGGGCGCAGAAATACGGTCTCGAAGTCGCCGCTGTCATAGGCGAGATGTCCGTGCGGCTGTCCGAATGCCGGCACAATTTGCGGCATCTCCAGACGGAACTCGCCGTTTTCGTCGCTCAGCGTCGCGCCGTGGCTGTGCGGATCACGTTCGTGACCCTCCGTGGTGTGCGCCCAGATCTGGATCCGTTGCCCTGCCAGCGGCGCCCCGTCGCCGGCCCGCCGCACCGTTCCTGTCATCCAGAAACCGCCGCCGCCGATTCGCTCCACGACCGGAGCGCCCGGAAGGTAATTGTTGGAGCCTCCGCGCATGGAGGGAGTTGGCGCAAGACCGCTCGCACGAGCGGGGAACCCGAGGCCCGAAAGTCCGGCAATCGTGCCTGCGACCGTGATTGTACCTGCAGCCGCAATCAGCTTGCGGCGCGTTGTGATAAGATCAGTCATCTTGTTTGGTCCTATCGTTTTGATGTCTCGGTTTGGCCTGCTCTGCGGCAAGGCCTTCGGTTGAGAAGAATAATAGAGCAGTTTGAGGCGATCCCAAGGTTGCCATCCCTCCGACCGTGCGATCCGCCGTTCACGCCTTTGTGAGGATCCCGGTCGTCAGGCCGCGTTTGCACTCAGCGCGATGATCAGCATAAGTGACTGCCTTGGCTGGACAGGGACGTCAATCTGAACTGAGACGTTCCGGCCAATGCGGACGACGTTGAATGGACACCTTTCCGGCCCATTGCGATCAAACCGCAACTTCGGCAACTCAGTTCAGCCGATACATCCGAACATGCGGGACAAACCTGATTCCGGTACCCTCGTAGTTCTTGAGATGATGCCGACATTTGCAAACACGCGCCGGTCTGCTAAGTCCGGCGCGAACGAGAGTGCAGACGCCAAATCGACGGGGTAGAATCCATGACGCCTGATATCCGCCCGCTTGTGGCCGGCAACTGGAAGATGAACGGCACACGCCAGAGCCTCACAGAAATCAAGGCCATCGCGGAAGGGCTTGGTCCGGACCTGGCGGATGCCATGGATGCAATGATCTGCCCGCCGGCCACTTTGCTCTATGTTTCAACGGCTTTGACCGAGGAAAGTGCGCTCTCTATCGGTGCGCAGGATTGTCATGCGGAACAATCCGGCGCTTTCACCGGCGACATCTCTGCGGAGATGATCTCTGATTGCCAGGGCAGCTATGTGCTTGTCGGCCATTCCGAGCGCCGTACGCTGCATGGCGAGAGCGACGCCGAGGTCCGCGCGAAGGCAGAGGCGGCAGGCCGCGCCGGATTGGTCCGGGTGATCTGCATCGGTGAAACCGAAGCCGAGCGGAAGGCCGGCGAAACGCTTTCGATTTTGGGACGACAGCTTGCGGGCTCGGTTCCCGACGATGCGACTGCCGCCGATACCGTGATCGCCTATGAGCCGGTCTGGGCGATCGGGACCGGCCTGACTCCGACGTCCGAAGATGTGGCCGAGGCGCATGCCTTTGTTCGTGGTGCGATGGAGGAGCGGTTCGCGGGTGAGGGGAGCGCAATGCGGCTCCTTTACGGGGGGTCGGTGAAGCCTTCCAATGCAAACGAGCTGCTCGCCATCGCCAATGTCGATGGCGCGCTGATTGGCGGAGCAAGCTTGAAAGCGGCGGACTTTCTCGCCATCTGTAAGGCGTGCCGCGGTCTCATTGGCTGACGCCATTGGTGAATTCGACATCCGGCCTTTTGGAAGGCCGCCGGCGCGGGACTTGGAATAATGGCTTCCCTCGTGTAAAGAGCCGCAAAACCGACGATGATTGCGCCCGGAACGGGCAGGAAAGAACCCGATGCAAACCGTACTGATTGTCATCCATCTCATGATTGTGCTCGCGCTTGTCGGCATTGTGCTGATCCAGCGTTCTGAAGGCGGTGGCCTGGGCATTGGCGGCGGCTCCGGCTTCATGTCCGCGCGCGGCGCTGCCAACGCGCTCACACGCACCACCGGCATTCTCGCTGCGGCATTCTTCGTCACCTCGCTGGCGCTCGGAATTCTGGCTCGCTACGGGGACAGCCCGACCGACATTATCGACCAGATTTCCGTTCCCACGCAGGGCACCGGGTCGGGCGTTCTCGACCAACTCGGAGGTTCATCCACACCGGAGGCTCCGGCTGGAGATGTCCCCGCATCCGGAGGAGCCGGCGACATTCCAGCCGCGCCTGCTGCCCCGTCGGACGTTCCCACCGGTCAGTAAAACGCCGCGAACGATTGCAGTTTGAGAATCGGCTCGCGCCCAGACCCGGCGCGGGTCGATTGTGTTGAGCTAGATATGTTGCGCCCCCCGGATTCACGCGGCTTCGGCTTTATGCACCGAAAAATCCGCCCATTGTTTTTTTGGGGGTGGCGGAATCAGAAATCTGGGGGTATCGGTCCAATCCCATGGCGCGATACGTATTCATCACCGGCGGCGTGGTCTCCTCGCTTGGAAAAGGCATAGCATCGGCGGCTCTAGGGGCGCTCTTGCAGGCACGCGGATATCGCGTCCGGCTCAAGAAGCTGGACCCGTATCTAAATGTGGATCCGGGAACCATGAGCCCGACCCAGCACGGCGAGGTGTTCGTCACCGACGACGGGGCGGAGACCGATCTCGATCTCGGTCATTATGAACGCTTCACCGGTCGTTCGGCGACCCAGTCGGACAACATCACAACCGGACGCATCTACAAGAACATCATCGACAAGGAACGCCGCGGGGACTATCTCGGCGCCACGGTCCAGGTCATTCCGCATGTCACCAACGAAATCAAGGATTTCGTGGTAACCGGCAATGAGGATTACGATTTTGTCCTGTGCGAAATCGGTGGCACGGTGGGCGACATCGAGGCGATGCCGTTCATAGAGGCGATCCGCCAACTCGGCAACGATCTGCCGCGCGGGACTGCGGTTTATGTTCATTTGACCCTGATGCCGTGGATCGCGGCCGCGGGCGAGTTGAAGACCAAGCCCACGCAGCATTCCGTCAAGGAACTGCAGGCCATGGGCATCGCGCCCGATATCCTGCTGGTGCGCGCGGACCGCGAGATCCCGGTCGACGAACGCCGGAAGCTGTCGCTGTTCTGCAATGTCCGCTCATCGGCGGTCATACAGGCGCTGGATGTCAGGTCGATCTATGATGTGCCGATGGCCTATCATCAGGAAGGGCTCGACACCGAAGTGCTCGCGGCCTTTGGCATCGATCCCGCCCCCGCGCCGCGCATGGCCGCCTGGGAAGCCGTTTCCGAACGGATACACAATCCCGAAGGCGAAGTTACGATTGCCATCGTCGGCAAGTATACCGGTCTCAAGGATGCCTATAAATCCCTGATCGAGGCGCTCTACCATGGCGGCATCGCCAACCGGGTGAAGGTCAATCTCGAATGGATCGAAAGCGAGATCTTCGAAAAGGAGGATCCGTCTCCCTGGCTCGAGAAAGTGCACGGCATTCTGGTGCCCGGCGGCTTTGGCGAACGCGGGGCCGAGGGAAAGATCGCTGCCGCCCGGTTCGCGCGCGAACGCAGAGTACCCTATTTCGGCATCTGCTACGGCATGCAGATGGCGGTGCTCGATGCTGCGCGCAATCTCGCCGGTATCGATACGGCCATGTCTTCGGAATTCGACCGATCGGAAGGCGAGCATGTTGTTGGCCTGATGACCGAATGGCTCAAGGGCAACCAGCTCGAAACCCGCGCCGCATCGGGAGACCTGGGCGGCACCATGCGGCTTGGCGCCTATCCGCATCCGCTCAAGCCCGGCACGTTGATCTCGAAAATCTACGACGCCACGGAGGTCTCCGAGCGCCATCGCCACCGCTACGAGGTCAACATCGCCTACAAGGACCGGCTTGAAGAGGCGGGCCTGGTCTTTTCGGGTCTGTCACCGGACGGTCTTCTGCCCGAGACGATCGAGTATCCCGAGGATGTTCATCCCTGGTTCGTGGGCGTTCAGTATCATCCCGAACTCAAGTCCCGCCCTTTGGAGCCGCACCCGCTGTTCGCAAGCTTCATCGCGGCGGCGCTGGAGCAATCGCGGCTGGTCTAGCCGCTGATGATTTTCAGGAATACCGGGACTTGAAAGGGACGGCCTGCGTGTCCTCGCGGCAGCTGCGTGACGTCAATCCACAGCCCGACCCCGTTCTATGAATAACGGCAGTCGCGTCCCACAGCGCTTGTGACAGAGCAGGGCGGCTCCGTCCAGAGCTCGAAGCCGCGAATGCTGCCGCCTTGCCGTGTGGCGGGAAACCTGAGAAACTTTCCCGTGTGACGCCTGATCCCGGCAGGCATCTTGCTGCAAGATGCCTGTGCGGTATGCGGCTCGTCACCGGAGCACAGGGAGGTTCAGGCAATGTCGATCAGATCGTCTTTCAGCAAATACCTCGCGGCGGCAGCGCTCGCCTTGCCCTTGTCTGGTCCTGCCCAGGCAACCGGGTCTATTTCCTGCAACGACATGAAATTCGATTCCAGTATCGAGATCTTGCTCGGCGCCGGTCCCGTGCCGAATGTGATCTCGGTGTCGCTTTCGGTCGGCGATCGTGATCTGACGACCGTTCCGGGACAGCCGGGAGAGCCTGCCGCGGTCGCGCAGGCTTATGATGATGGCGAACTGTTTCGCATCGATCTGGTCGATGATCAGGCCACGCGTCTGCTTGCCGAGATCAGACTGCTGCGCGCGGACCATGACACTATGCCGTTGCAGATCGGCTATGTCCGTCTTGGCGACGAGCCGCCGGTAGGGATTTCCTGCGTCGGGCCCTGATACGCCCTCGGTCGCGAGCGGGTTTGCAATTCCTGTAAAGGGAAGCCTATTTGGCGCGCTTTACGTAGGCGGCCATCAGCTGCGCCATGCGCGCATCCCTGATCGCGGCTGTGTCCTCACCCATCACCACCCCAACCACGGATTTGCCCTGCCGCCGAACGGAGGTTGCCAGGTTGAAACCGGAGGCGCGGGTGTAGCCGGTCTTCAGCCCGTCCGCTCCCGGGATCCTTTCAAGCGCCTTGTTGTGGCCCTTGATTGTACGGCCGGCGACGGTCACCTCGGTTTGACGGAAATAGCCGTAGTAATGGGGGAATTTGCGTCTCAGGGCGATCGCCAGGCGGGCCATGTCGGAGGCTGTGGTGACCTGACCCGAATCGGGCAATCCGGATGCGTTCTTGAAGACCGTGCTGCTCATGCCGAGTGTGCGGGCTTTCGCGGTCATCATATCGGCAAAACGCGCCTCCGAGCCGCCACCGAGAAATTCGGCCACCGCAGTGGCCACGTCATTGGCGGATTTGACCACCAGCACGCGGATTGCCGTGTCCACGGTGATGGATTGACCGGCCTTCAGACCGAGTTTCGAAGGCGGGCGGCGCGCGGCATTCCGGCTGATCGGAATCTCGGAATCCCGGCTGATCCGCCCCTGGTCGAGCGCTTCGAACAGCATGTAGACCGTCATCATCTTGGTGAGCGAAGCAGGGTAGCGTTGTTCGTTCGCATTGGCCCCGTGCAGCATCTCACCGCTCTTGGCATCGACAACGATGGCGGCGTATTTCGAGGATGTTGGTGCAATGGAGTAGACCGCCTCGTCGATGGAGCCGCCGGACGAAGACGCGCAGGCCGATACCGCGAGCGCCACTATCATCATGCACAGTGAAAGTCTGCCGCGCTTCAGAGCGCCTGCAACCAGCCCGATCAAAGATCTTCTCCCGTTGGACCCCGGTCACTGGATAGCGTCTGACCGCGATTCCTGCAAGTCCGGACATCAGCCGCCTCGGTTGCAAACGGCGCAACGGCAACGGCGAGCATTGTTGCGCCGAAAACAGCGAAGCTGGTAAGGGAAGGTGGAATGGAGTGATACCTGAAATGAATTCACCGCGAACCCGAAGACCGCTCGATCACCTTGTCCTTCCCGTCGAGGATCTTGAAACCACCCGAGCGCGCCACGCAGCCCTCGGCTTCACCGTGGCCGCCGATGCACGCCACCCGTTCGGGACAGAGAATGCCTGCGTGTTCTTCGCGGACGGTACTTATCTTGAGCCGCTTGCCGTGGCATCACGCGAAGAGTGCGAGGAAGCGGCTCGCCAGGGCAATGTGTTCGTGGCGCGGGATCAGGCGTTCCGCTTCCGCCGCAGCGACAACGGCCTCTCCGCGTTCGTCGTTGGCAGCACCGACGCCCTGAGCGATCGCGAGCGGTTTGTCCGAGAGGGCATGTCGGGAGGCGATCTGCTTGAATTCTCACGGAAGATGAGATTTCCGGATGGCTCGGAACAGGAAGCGGGTTTCCGTCTGGCTTTCGCCGCCGATTTACGTTCGCCTGACCTGTTCGGCTTCGCGGTCGAGCGTATCAATGTGCCCGCAGCGGACAGATCGGCGCTTACAAAACACAAGAACGGTGTAATGGGTATCTCCGAAGTCGTCCTTTCGGAACCGAACCCGACGGATTTTCAGTATTTCATCCAAGAGCTCTGTGACAATCGCGAGGTCGACGCGAATTCCTTCGGCATGACCATCGAACTTGAGGGTTCGGCGGTCACGGTTCTCAACCGGGCGGGTATGGAGGCCTTCCTCGGCGTTATCGACGAAGACCGGGAACGAGGCCTGGCTGGCCGTGCCGTCGTGTTCGTGGTGGATGATCTTGTCAAACTCACGGAGACATTGCACGACAACGGCATCAAGGCTCGCGAAGTCGGGTCACGCGTGCTCGTCGATCCGGCGCCGGGGCAGGGCGCCATCTATTGTTTCGAGGCAAGCCGATGACCACTGCGAACACTTCCGTCAAGGTTGGAAACACTGTCTTTGACAATGCTGCGGCGCTGACTCTCATCGCCGGGCCTTGCCAGTTCGAATCCCGCGATCACGCCTTCGACATGGCCGGCGCGCTCAAGGAACTGTGCGCCGGTCTGGGCATCGGGCTGGTCTACAAGTCGAGTTACGACAAGGCCAACCGCACATCGCTTTCGAGCACCCGCGGCGCCGGTCTGGATGCCGCCATGCCGGTGTTTGACGATTTGCGCGACAAGCTCGGTCTTCCCGTGCTGACCGACATTCACAGCGAGCACCAATGCGCCATCGTCGCGCCGCATGTGGATGTGCTGCAGATTCCGGCGTTCCTTTGCCGGCAGACCGACCTGCTGGTCGCAGCCGCAAAAACCGGGAAAGTCATCAATGTCAAGAAGGGCCAGTTCCTGGCGCCCTGGGACATGAAGAACGTGCTGGGCAAGATCACCGGCTCGGGCAACGCGAACGTGCTGCTGACCGAGCGCGGCGCTTCGTTCGGCTACAACACGCTGGTCTCTGACATGCGGGCGCTGCCGATCATGGCCGACACGGGCGCGCCGGTGATATTCGACGCCACTCATTCCGTGCAGCAGCCGGGCGGGCAGGGCGCCACCTCCGGCGGCGAACGGCGGTTCGTCGAGACCCTCGCCCGCGCGGCTGTCGCTGTCGGCATCGCCGGCGTTTTCATCGAGACCCATGAGGACCCCGACAACTCCACTTCGTCCGACGGACCCAACATGATCCCGCTCAAGGATCTGCCGCGTCTTCTTGAAACGCTGATGGCTCTGGACGAAGTCGCAAAACGCGCTCCCGGCCGGTGAGGTCGCCGCGGCCTCGCTCCGGCGTCGGAATGAACGAAAAAGGCCGCCGGACATAATCCGGCGGCCTTTTTCGCTAGACGTGAGCGTGGGGTCAGAATTCGCTCCAGCTCCCTTCCATGCCGGCCGCTGCCGATCCGCCTCCGAACGCCGAGGCGATCTTGGCGCCGAGGGCACGAGCCGGAGACTGAGCCGGTCGCGAAGCTGCGGAAGCAGGCGCCGGCCCCGAAGTCATGCGGTGTGCTCCGGCATTTCCGGTCTTGAAGCGGCCGACCAGACTTTCGAGCTTCACTGCCTCGCCGGACAAGCCCTGTGTTGCCGCATTGGTCTGTTCCACCATCGCGGCGTTTTGCTGTGTCACCTGATCCATCTGGTTGACCGCCGAGTTGATCTCCGCAAGCGCGGTCGACTGCTCCCGCGCTCCGGTAACGATGGAGCGGATGTGGTCGTTGATCTTGATCACCTGGCTTTCGATTTCCGCCAGGGCCTTTCCAGTCTGATTGACCAGCGTAACGCCATTGCCGACCTGGGTCGAGGACGTCTCGATCAAGGTCTTGATTTCCTTGGCCGCATTGGCTGAGCGTCCCGCAAGTTCGCGAACCTCCTGAGCGACAACGGCAAAGCCCTTGCCTGCTTCACCGGCGCGCGCCGCTTCCACCCCTGCATTCAGCGCCAGAAGGTTGGTCTGGAAGGCGATATCGTCGATCACAGAGATGATCTGGCTGATGCGGCCCGAGGATTCCTCGATCTTCTCCATCGCGGAGATCGCGGTCTGAACGACCTTGGCCGATTTTTCCGTGCTGTCCTTGGTGCCGGCAACCATGTCGCTGACTTCCTCCGCGCGCTGCGAAGAGCTCCTGACGGTTGAGGTGATCTCGTCGAGCGCAGCTGCGGTTTCCTCGAGCGAGGCAGCCTGTTGCTCTGTGCGTTTCGAAAGATCATCGGCAGCCGAGCCGATTTCCGAGGATGAAAGACGCACCGCTTCGGTGGTTGCTGCGATGTCCTGAACCGTGCTGTTGAGCGTGTCGACCGAACTGTTGAATTCGATCCGCAGCTTCTCGTAGTCCGGCGCAAAAGCCTCGTTGATCCGGTAGGTCAGGTTTCCGGACGAAAGATTCTCGAGCCCCTCGGTCAACGCTTCGATCACGCGTACCCGCTCGGCGTCTTCGGCTGCCTTGCGCTCGACGGCTTCCTGTTCGAGCCGGAGGATCTCTGCCTGTTCGGCTTCCGACCGTTCGCGTGCCGACTTGCGCTCGATCTCTCCCTGGCGGAAATAGGCGACCGATTGCGCCATTTCGCCGATCTCGTCCTTGCGGTTGGCGTGGGGAACGTCCTTGGAATAGTCACCCGTGGCCAGCAAGCCCATGTATTCCTTCATGCTCACAAGCGGCCGCACGACGTTGCGCACAATGTAGAGCATCAGCATCAGGCCGAATACGAGGGCCAAGCCGGCAAAGGCGAGCCCGACATAGAGCGATTTTTCCGCCTCGGCCAGCTTCTGGTCCATTCCGGCTTCGATCTGAGCGTCGATACGGGCCTCTGCAGCATGTATGGTCTCGATGGAGGCTTCGACCTGCTGTTCCAGGGCGACAGCCACCTGGTCGAAGGACTTCATCAGCTGATTGCCTTCAGCCGGACCGCCTGCAACATAAGCCTGAGCCATCTCGATGCCCACAGCATAGAAAACGGCGAACCTTTCATTCAGGGAGCGCATTGCCTCGCGCAGCGCCGGCTCCCCGATCCGGTCTCCAATTTCCGCGACGCGGCTCGATTTGTCGGCAAGTGCTGCCGCTGATTCCTCCGCCAGGACAAAGCCGTCATCCAGACCATCCATGCCGCGGTGGCGGAAATATCTGTCAGGGCTTCCTGGGTTGAAACGATGTCGAGTTCAATACCCTTCGTGAGCACTTCGAGTTCTTTGATCGAAGCGTCATTCTGACGGGTAAACTCAGCCAGTTCCTGGCTGGATTCCGCCAGTTTGCTGATCTGCAATTCGGCAAACCCCAAAGCGGCAATGTTTACGGTGATCAAGGTCGCGATGGCGACCGGTACTGCGCGGCTGAGTTTGAAGTCGGTAAGGTTCACTGTTTTCACTCCTCGAACGGCGAACGCGGGGCTCTTTTGAAATTTTTCGTTCGTATTTGAAATATTTCCGAAAGGTTACTATCCGGTTACCAGTTCTCGAATGAGACAACTCGCATAGCGTCGTGGGGTCGATTTTCAATTTTCACGTGACTCGCACCGGGTTACGGCTTTCGGTCGGGCGCTCGTTAGCCTGGACGCCTTGCATTCTTCTGAAGCCAAATTTGTACTGAATCGAATTCTCTAATCGGCGGTAGGAGAAGAAACGAAGCGGAATGGCCCGGCTGGCTTATCAGTCACCAGGGAGAAGTGGCGTGCAATGAAGCAAGCCGTTAGTCCCTGTTCTTAAGCTTTCGTTCGCTCACAAGTGTCAACCGCGTCGACCTGCGATTGATTTTTCGCCTCGTTGCGATAAGACGGCGCAGCCCCTTCATTAGCCCGCCTTTCAACCACAAGGATCCAGATCATGACCGCCATTATCGATATTGCCGGACGGGAAGTCCTCGACAGCCGCGGAAATCCGACGGTGGAAGTCGATGTGCACCTTGAAGACGGCTCCATGGGCCGCGCCATGGTCCCGTCGGGCGCCTCCACCGGCGCGCATGAAGCCGTGGAGCTGCGTGATGGCGGCAGTCGCTATCTGGGAAAGGGTGTCGAGAAAGCGGTCGCCGCGGTCAATGGCCCGCTTCGTGACAACATTTGCGGTATGGATGCGGAAGGCCAGATCGCGCTCGACAAGGCGATGATCTCGCTCGATGGCACCGCCAACAAGTCGAAGCTCGGCGCCAACGCCATTTTGGGCGTGTCGCTTGCGGCATCCCGCGCAGCTGCCCAGGCGAGCGGCCTTCCGCTGTACCGCTATGTCGGCGGCGCCAATGCCCGGCTGTTGCCGGTGCCGATGATGAACATCATCAATGGCGGTGCGCATGCCGACAATCCGATCGATTTTCAGGAGTTCATGATCATGCCCGTGGGCGCGGCAACGTTCCGTGATGCGGTGCGGATCGGTTCCGAAGTGTTCCACACATTGAAGAAGGAACTCGCTGGCGGTGGCTACAATACCAATGTTGGCGACGAGGGCGGCTTTGCCCCCAATCTCAAGAGCGCGCCCGAAGCGCTCGATTTCATCATGAAGTCGATCGAGAAGGCGGGTTACCGTCCGGGCGAGGACGTCCACCTCGCACTCGATTGCGCCGCGACCGAATTCTTCAAGAACGGCAAGTACGAGCTCGAAGGCGAGGGGCGCTCGCTCGAGCCCGAGGCAATGGCCGAGTATCTTGCCGAATTGCAGGGCAAGTACCCGATCATCTCGATCGAGGATGGTATGGGCGAGGATGATTGGGACGGCTGGAAGGCTTTGACCGAGAAGATCGGCGACAAGTGCCAGCTCGTCGGCGACGATCTGTTTGTCACAAACTCCGCGCGGCTTCGCGACGGCATCAAGATGGGCGTCGCGAACTCGATCCTGGTCAAGGTAAACCAGATCGGCACCCTGTCTGAAACGCTCGATGCGGTCGAGACCGCCCACAAGGCGCGCTATACCGCTGTCATGAGCCACCGGTCGGGCGAAACGGAGGATTCGACCATAGCCGATCTGGCGGTCGCGACCAATTGCGGGCAGATCAAGACAGGCTCGCTTTCGCGCTCCGACCGGCTTGCCAAGTACAACCAGCTCATCCGGATCGAGGAAGAACTCGGTGTGGAGGCTGCCTATGCGGGAGCATCGGTGCTGCGCGGCTAGGCATTATGGGTCGGGCGTTGCGACCCCGGTCAGCACAAAGAAAAAGCCCGTGCATTGCGCGGGCTTTTTCATTGGCCGGCTCCACCAGATGCCGTCAAAAGCGGGTGAATGCAGCTTCTGGGGCGCTTCGGCTAACTCTATCTTAAGCATGTGCTGGCATCGTTCGGGAATCGCAGGTGTAAGGCGTTTTTCGTATGCGAACTCAATTCCGACGGCGGCAGTCCTGGGGCCTATGGGTCATCCCGGTGCTTTCAATCGGCTGCTTTGTCTATTTCGGCTTTCATTCCTGGCATGGGGATTTCGGGCTCAATGCCACCGACGAGCTGGTGCGGCGCGAGATGGAATTGACGGCGCGGCTTGCATCGCTTGAGGAACGCAGGCAGCATCTGGAGACACGAGTCCAGTTGCTCAGCGAGGGACTGGTCGAGGCAGACATGCTTGACGAACGGGCGCGGTTGATGCTGAACGTCGCCCGCGAGGATGAAATCGTCTACTTCGATTGATCCAAGGGGGTTAACCGAACCTCGGTTAATTCGACAAATTTTTATTATAATCAATAGGATAGTTATCATGTCAGCTATGCGTTTATGCGCTTGCTGCAAGGATGGAATTTTCCTATGGTCAATTTACATGACCACTGGGAGGATGACATGGCTCCAAGGAAACCCGCCGCTGCCACACCCCGCAAGAAGCAGGCCGCGAAGAGCGGGCTGAACGGCGGTATCACCGACTTCGACAAGGAAACGGAACTCGAAGCCTACAGGGAAATGCTGATGATCCGGCGTTTCGAGGAAAAGGCCGGCCAGCTTTACGGCATGGGTTTCATCGGTGGTTTCTGTCACCTCTACATCGGGCAGGAAGCGGTCGTCATCGGCATGCAGATGGCGCTCAAGGAAGGTGATCAGGTGATCACCGGTTATCGCGACCACGGACACATGCTGGCGACAGGTATGGAAGCCCGCGGCGTGATGGCGGAACTGACCGGGCGCCGCGGAGGCTACTCGCGCGGCAAGGGCGGCTCCATGCACATGTTCTCCAAGGAAAAGCACTTCTACGGCGGTCACGGGATCGTCGGCGCCCAGGTCTCGCTCGGAACCGGGCTGGCCTTCGCCAACAAGTATCGCGACAACGACAATGTCTCGCTGACCTATTTCGGGGACGGCGCCGCCAACCAGGGCCAGGTCTACGAGAGCTTCAACATGGCGGCCCTCTGGAAGCTGCCGGTGGTCTACATCGTCGAAAACAACCGCTATGCGATGGGAACCTCCACGGCGCGGTCCTCGGCGCAGTCCAATTTCTCCCTGCGCGGCAATTCCTTCGGCATTCCCGGTCATCAGGTCGATGGCATGGATGTTCGCGCGGTGCACGCAGCCGGGGAAGAGGCCGTGGCCCATTGCCGGTCCGGGAAGGGGCCGATCATCCTCGAGATGATGACCTATCGCTACCGTGGTCACTCCATGTCGGATCCGGCAAAGTACCGGACCAAGGACGAGGTGCAGAAGATGCGCGCCGAACACGACCCGATCGAGCAGGTCAAACAGCGCATCCTTGAGAACAAATACGCCAGCGAGGACGATCTCAAGGCAATCGACAAGAAGGTCAGGGAGGTTGTTGCGGACTCGGCAGATTTCGCCCAGGCCGATCCGGAACCGGATGCATCGGAACTCTACACCGATATTCTGCTCTAAGGGGGGAAAACCATGCCGATCGATATCCTTATGCCCGCGCTTTCCCCGACCATGGAAGAGGGAACGCTTTCCAAATGGCTCAAGAACGAAGGTGACGAGGTCACCGCAGGCGATGTGATCGCCGAGATCGAGACCGACAAGGCAACCATGGAAGTGGAAGCCGTCGACGAGGGCAAGATCGGAAAGATCATGGTTCCCGCCGGCACCGAGAACGTCAAGGTCAATGCGGTGATCGCCGTGCTGCTGGAGGAAGGCGAGAGCGCCGACGATATCGGCTCCGCGAAGTCTGCCGACCCTGCGCCCGAAAAGCCCGCCGAAACGTCCGGGGACGCTTCGGGCGAGGAGAAGCCGGCAAAGGCGCCGGCAGCTCCCGTGGCGAACGACGCGGCCGAAGATCCGGACATTCCCGAAGGCACCGAAATGGTCTCCACCACGGTGCGCGAGGCGCTCCGTGATGCCATGGCCGAGGAAATGCGCGCCAGCGAAGACGTTTTCGTGATGGGCGAGGAAGTGGCCGAGTACCAGGGCGCCTACAAGATCACGCAAGGGCTGCTTGCCGAATTCGGCGCCAAGCGCGTTGTCGATACGCCGATTACCGAGCACGGCTTCGCCGGCGTCGGCGTCGGAGCAGCCATGGCGGGCCTGCGGCCCATCGTCGAATTCATGACCTTCAATTTCGCCATGCAGGCGATCGACCAGATCATCAATTCGGCCGCAAAGACACTCTACATGTCGGGCGGGCAGATGGGTGCGCCCATCGTGTTCCGCGGCCCCAATGGGGCTGCTGCCCGCGTCGGCGCGCAGCATTCGCAGTGCTATGCGGCCTGGTACAGCCATATTCCCGGCTTGAAGGTTGTCATGCCCTACACGGCGGCCGACGCCAAGGGCCTGCTCAAGGCGGCGATCCGCGATCCCAATCCGGTGATCTTCCTCGAAAACGAGATCCTTTACGGCCAGAGCTTCGATGTGCCGAAGATGGATGACTTCGTGCTGCCGATCGGCAAGGCGCGCATCCACAAGAAGGGCAAGGATGTCACCATCGTCTCCTTTGGCATCGGTATGACCTACGCCGTCAAGGCTGTCGAAGAGCTCTCGGGCATGGGCATTGATGTCGAACTGATCGATTTAAGGACCATCCGCCCGATGGATCTGCCGACTGTCATCGAAAGCGTCAAGAAGACCGGCCGCCTGGTCACCGTCGAGGAAGGTTACCCGCAATCCTCAGTCGGAGCCGAAATCGCCACCCGCGTACAGCAGCAGGCCTTCGACTACCTCGACGCTCCGATCATCACCATTGCAGGCAAGGATGTTCCCATGCCCTATGCTGCAAATCTGGAGAAGCTTGCGCTGCCGAATGTCGGCGAGATCGTCGACGCGGTCAAAGCCGTCACCTACACGGCGTAAGGGAGGACTGAAAGATGCCTATCAACATCACCATGCCCGCCCTGTCGCCGACGATGGAGGAGGGCAACCTCGCCAAATGGCTGGTCAAGGAAGGCGACAAGATCGGACCCGGCGACGTCATTGCGGAAATCGAGACCGACAAGGCGACGATGGAAGTCGAAGCTGTCGATGAAGGCACGGTCGCCAAGATCGTCGTTCCCGCCGGAACCGAAGGGGTCAAGGTCAACGCCCTGATCGCAATTCTCGCCGAAGAAGGCGAGAGCGCCGATGATGCGGCCAAGGCAGGCGGCGACAGCGCGCCCGCACCTCAGGAAACGGAAAAGCAGGAGGCTCCGAAGAGCGAAGCGCCGAAGCAGGAGACATCGAAATCAGAAACGGCGTCCGATCCGGCGGCCAATCTCGACAAGCCGATCCGCGACCAGAATCCGGGTGCGCCCGCGCCTGCGCCGACCGCAAAGTCGGGCGAGCGGGTGTTTTCGTCGCCGCTTGCGCGGCGCATCGCCAGGGAAGCCGGTGTCGATGTGGCGCAGATTTCCGGTTCGGGTCCCCATGGACGCGTCGTCAAGAAGGACGTCGAGGCGGCAATCGCATCGGGCGCCGGAAAGGCCGGGGCCGCCGCTCCGCAGGCCGCAGCCTCGGACGCACCCGCTGCCGCTGCACCGAAGGGCATGTCCGACGATGCCGTCCTCAAGAACTTCGCCGAGGGTTCCTACGAACTCGTCAAGCATGACGGCATGCGCAAGACCATTGCGCGGCGTCTTCAGGAGTCCAAGCAGACCATCCCGCATTTCTATGTCACCGTCGATTGCGAACTCGATGCGCTGCTGAAGCTGCGCTCCGAACTCAACAAGGCCGCCCCGGTCAAGGACGACAAACCGGCCTACAAGCTCTCGGTCAACGACATGGTCATCAAGGCGCTTGCGCTCGCGCTGCGCGATGTGCCCGACGCCAACGTCTCCTGGACCGACGAGAACATGGTCATGCACAAGCATTCCGACGTCGGCGTCGCCGTCTCGATCCCCGGAGGCCTGATCACCCCGATCGTGCGCTCGGCGGAACTCAAGACCTTGTCGGCCATCTCAAACGAGATGAAGGACCTCGGAAAGCGCGCCAAGGACCGCAAGCTCAAGCCCGAGGAGTATCAGGGCGGCACCTCGTCGGTCTCCAACATGGGCATGATGGGCGTGAAGGACTTTGCTGCCGTTATCAACCCGCCGCATGCGACCATTCTGGCCGTCGGCGCCGGCGAACAGCGTGCAGTCGTCAAGGACGGCGCGCTGGCGGTGGCAACGGTCATGAGCGTGACTCTTTCGACCGACCATCGCTGTGTCGACGGTGCACTCGGCGCCGAGCTGCTGGCCGCCTTCAAGGGCTATATCGAAAACCCGATGGGTATGCTGGTGTGATCCGGGAACCGGGAGTTCGGCGATGAAAACCGTTCTCTGCTACGGCGATTCGCTCACTTGGGGACATGATCCCGAAGGGAACGGCCGCCATGCGCTGAAGGATCGCTGGCCCTCGGCGCTTGCCGCCGCACTTGGCGGCGATGTGCATGTGGTGGCTGACGGCCTTAATGGCCGCACTACTGCCTTCGATGACCATACCGCCGATTGCGACCGCAACGGCGCGTGCACGCTGCCAACGTCTCTGCATGTTCATGCGCCGCTGGATCTCGTGGTCATCATGCTCGGATCCAACGACATGAAGCCGGTGATCCACGGAACGGCGCACGGCGCGGCCAAGGGCATGAAGCGGCTTATCGACCTGGTTCGCAGTCACGTCTGGCCGATGGAGCAGGAGGTTCCGCAGGTGCTGATCGTCTCGCCGCCGCCGCTGGTGGAAACCGCTGACCCGGACTTCGCCGCGATGTTCGAAGGCGGAGTAGAGCAGTCGGCAATGCTCGCTTCGTTTTACGCCGATCTCGCCGATGAGTCCGGTGCAGGCTTCTACGATGCCGGATCGGTCGCCAAATGTTCGCCGCTCGACGGTGTGCATCTCGATCCGCACAATACACGCGCCATCGGGCGTGGCCTTGCCCCTGTGGCACGGCTGCTGCTGGGACAGTAAGCGGCAAGGGAGCGCGAAGCCCGAGCGCGGCTTCCACCCGTGCCGAACCGCAATTGATCAGGGTCAAGGAGAACAGGGACTTTGGAGCGATAGGGTAGCGACATCACCCAACCAACGAGGAGTTGACCGATGTCGCACACACCCCACGAACTGGCGGAGGAATTTCCCGAGCACGCTGCGAAAATGCATGAACTGAAACAGTCCGATGCCCATTTCGCCAAGCTCTCGGATGCCTACCACGAGGTCAACCGGGCCATCCATCGCGCCGAGACCAATGTTGAGCCGACAGACGATTTCCACATGGAGGAAATGCGGAAGGAACGTCTGAAGCTCAAGGATGAAATCTACGGGATGCTGGTCGCCTGATTCCGGTCCGGCCTGCTCCCGCACCAACCGGCCAAGCCGGGTGAAGAGGAGCAGGCCGTGCATATCCGCCCAGCCACACGTGCTGACAGCGCCGATCTCGCCATACTCGATGACGTTGCCTCGTCGGGTCTGGCGTCTTGGCTTTGGAGTGGCGCAGCGGAGCGCGGCGAGGCAAACACTGCGCTGGAGCACGGAAGGCAGCGGTTTGCGGCCGGTGAGGGAGAAATCTCCTGGCGAAATGCATCGATTGCCGAAATCGACGGCGATGTCGCGGGAATGTCGGTTTCCTATCCGCTCGCAACCGTTGCCGAACCTGCAGATGCGCCGAACGAGGTTGTGAAACCGCTCTATGAGCTTCTTGCTGCCGTCAAGGGTCACCGATACATCGACGCGCTCGCCGTTTACAGCCGGTATCGCGGTTGCGGTATCGGGCGCGGACTCATGCGCCACGAATTCGACCGTTCGCAAGGCAAAATCATCAGCCTGATCACAGAAGATGACAACGAGACTGCTCTCGGGCTTTATCGCGCGCTCGGCTTTGCGGAAGTTGCGCGGCGCCCCTGCACGAAATTCTCACCGAAACAGACAACACGGGAATGGGTTTTGCTGACCCGCCCTGCGACCAGTTAAGGAGACGCATCGCCATGGCTGAAAATTACGACGTCATAATCATCGGCTCCGGACCCGGCGGATATGTTGCCGCCATTCGCGCCGCGCAACTGGGCATGAAGACAGCCATTGTTGAACGCGAGCATCTGGGCGGCATCTGCCTCAATTGGGGCTGTATCCCCACCAAGGCCCTGCTGCGCTCGGCCGAGATCATGGATTATGCAAGCCACGCGAAGAATTACGGCCTGAAAATTGAAGGCAAGGTGACCGCGGATGTCACCGAGGTTGTCAAGCGCTCGCGTGGTGTGTCGCAACGGCTCAATGGCGGCGTCGGCTTCCTGATGAAGAAGAACAAGATCGACGTCATCTGGGGCGAGGCGAAACTCACCAGGCCGGGCGAGATCAAGGTCTCCAAGCCCGCCAAGAAGGCGATGGAACCGCAGCCTCCCGCACCCAAGAACACCAAGGGCGCGGGGACGTACACGGCCAAGCACATCATCGTCGCCACCGGTGCGCGCCCGCGCGCGCTGCCGGGTATCGAGCCGGACGGCAAGCTGATCTGGACCTATTTCGAGGCCATGGTGCCCAAGGAAATGCCGAAATCGATCGTGGTGATGGGCTCCGGCGCGATCGGCATCGAGTTTGCGAGTTTTTACAATTCCATGGGTGTCGATGTGACCGTTGTCGAACTCATGCCCAACATCATGCCGGTCGAGGATGCCGAGATCTCAGGCATTGCCCGCAAGGCGCTGGAAAAGCACGGTCTCAAAATCATCACCGAAGCCAAGGTCACAAAGGTCGAGAAGGGGTCTAACGACATCACAGCCCATGTCGAGACCAAGGACGGAAAGGTGACACCGATCAAGGCCGACCGGCTGATTTCCGCAGTCGGCGTTCAGGGCAACATCGAGAAACTGGGTCTTGAGGACGTGGGCGTGAAGACCGACCGCGGCTGCATCGTCATTGACGGATACGGAAAGACCAATGTTTCCGGTCTCTATGCCATCGGCGACGTCGCCGGTCCTCCGATGCTCGCGCACAAGGCCGAGCATGAAGGCGTTGTCTGCATCGAGAAGATTGCCGGTCTGCCGGGCGTTCACCCCACCGACAAGTCGAAGGTTCCGGGATGCACCTATTGTCACCCTCAGGTCGCAAGCGTCGGACTGACCGAGGCGAAGGCCAGGGAAACCGGCCGCGAGATCAAGGTTGGCCGCTTCCAGTTCGGGGCCAACGGCAAGGCGATCGCACTGGGTGAGGACAACGGCCTCATCAAGACGATTTTCGATGCCAGGACCGGAGAACTGCTGGGCGCGCACATGGTCGGCGCGGAGGTGACCGAATTGATTCAGGGCTTCGTGGTGGCAATGAATCTCGAGACCACCGAGGAAGAGTTGATGCACACCATTTTCCCGCACCCGACATTGTCGGAGATGATGAAGGAAAGCGTGCTTGATGCCTATGGACGGGCGCTGAACGCATGACCTTCCGCGTGCCGCGGGTGGTGGTGATCAGCGTGCTGACGGGAGCGGTTCTTGGAGCGCTGGCCGGATACGCGGCACTTTCGGCCCGTGGCGCGGTGGAACTCGGCGCTGTGAGACTTGAAGGGATTGCCGGAATTCTCGCGGTTTCCGGCATCCTCGCATTGATGGGTCTCATGATGGGTCTTATCTTGGTGTTGATAGTGCAGACGCTCAAGTCTGCTGCCAATGGCGGAAGCGAATGATGGAACCACAATTGGGTGCGATGACGATGCCGGGTGTCGGTTTTTTCGGCCTGTTGCTGATTGGTGTGCTGGCCGGCTATGTGGCCGAGAAGGCGATGAAGCGAAACCACGGGCTCCTGACCAACATGCTGGTGGGCATCGCCGGTTCCTTTGTCGGCGGCGCGCTCGCCGGAGTGCTCGACATCAACTACTACGGCTTTGCCGGAAACCTGATTGTCGCCATCGCCGGCGCGATCCTGATCCTTTGGCTGTTCGGGCGCTCGAAACGCTGACCCGCCTGGCTGCCTGAAACGGCCCATAAATTCAGAAGGGACCTCGAACATGGTCACGATTCTCGACACGACCGCTCCTGACCCGGTGAAGGCCGAGGTAAAGCGGATCCGGCATCCCGAAAAGCAGAAGCGCCCCGATACGGAGGTCAAGCGCAAGCCCGAGTGGATACGCGTCAAAGCACCCAACTCCAAAGGCTATCAGGAAACGCGCTCGATCGTGAAGGCGAACAACCTCGTTACGGTTTGCGAGGAAGCGGGGTGCCCCAACATCGGCGAATGCTGGGACAAGAAGCACGCCACCTTCATGATCATGGGCGAAATCTGCACCCGGGCCTGCGCCTTCTGCAACGTCATCACCGGCCTTCCCAATGCTCTTGATCCGAAGGAGCCGGAGAACGTGGCCCGCGCGGTTCGCGAAATGGGTTTGAACCACGTTGTCATCACCTCGGTTGACCGCGACGATCTCGCCGATGGCGGTGCCGAGCATTTCGAGCAGGTGATTTTCGCGATCCGCGAAGCTTCGCCCGGTACGACCATCGAGATCCTGACCCCGGATTTCCTGCGCAAGCCGGGAGCGCTCGAGCGCGTGGTTGCCGCAAAACCGGATGTGTTCAACCACAATCTGGAGACGGTTCCGGGCAATTATCTCACTGTCCGCCCGGGTGCGCGCTACTTCCACTCATTGAGGCTTTTGCAGCGGGTCAAGGAGCTCGATCCAACGATGTTCACCAAATCGGGCATCATGGTCGGCCTCGGCGAGGAACGGAACGAAGTGCTTCAACTGATGGACGACCTGCGCACCGCCGATGTCGACTTCATGACCATCGGCCAGTACCTGCAACCGACGCGCAAGCATCACGAGGTGATGAGTTTCGTAACGCCCGAGGAATTCAAGAGCTACGAGAAGATCGCCTATACCAAGGGCTTCCTGATGGTCTCGTCGAGCCCGCTCACCCGGTCCTCGCATCATGCCGGCGATGACTTCGCAAGACTCAAGGCAAACCGGGAGGCAAAGGCAGTCACGGCTGAATAGACATCGGAACAAGCTTCCATTAGTACGCATGGTCTTCGCGTTGAAGGGGTGTTTGTTGCAGGACATGTCATGTCGATTTCAGTTCCGATTGACGAGGCGGCCGGACTGCTGAAATCGGCAGAGCGGGTGCTTGTCATCGGCTGTGCCGGGAGCGGCAAGAGTACGCTTGCAAGGCAATTGGCGCTGCGTTTCGACCTGCCTTATGTTTCCATGGACCGGGAAATCTTCTGGTTGCCGGGATGGAAGCCGAGGCCAAGGGAGAATGCCATGGCTCGGCTGGGGAACATCGTGTCCGGGCAGCGGTGGGTGCTAGACGGCACAAGTCCCGGCACCTTGCCGCTGCGGTTGCCGCGCACCCATCTTGTTTTGTGGCTGCGCCCACCGCGATGGATGTCGATTTATGGCGTGGTCTCCCGGTGGTTTCGATTTCGCGGCCGGTCCCGACCGGACATGGCCGACGACTGCCCTGAAAGGCTGCATCTCGACTTCCTTGCCTATGTCTGGAGTTTCGAGAAGACGGAAAGCCCGGAAATCCAGCAAAATCTCGCGGCTTTCGGGAAGCACGTTCCGGTTTGCGTGTTGAAATCCCGGGCGGAGACGGTACGGCTACTTGCTTTGGCCACTTCGGTTGATTAGCTCCGTTCCATGCCGACCTACGAAACCACCCGCACCGTTCCCCATTCCGCCCGCCAGATGTTCGATCTGGTGGCTGATGTCGAACAATATCCAGAGTTCCTGCCCCTGTGCGAGGCGCTCGCCGTGCGCTCGCGCAAGGAGCGCGAGGAAAAGACGCTTCTCGTGGCCGACATGACCGTGGGTTACAAGGCGATCCGCGAAACCTTTACCAGCCAGGTGCTGCTGAAGGTCCAGGATCTTGCGATCGACGTGAAGTACCTCGACGGCCCTTTCAAATACCTGACCAATGAATGGCGGTTCGTTGATCGGGAAGAGGGCGGCAGCGAAGTCCGGTTTTTCATCGACTATGAATTCAAGAGCCGGATGCTTGGCGCCCTTATGGGGGCGATGTTCGACCGTGCATTCAGGATGTTCGCCGAAGCCTTTGAGAAGCGTGCCAGGGAGATCTACGGGAGTGCAGAGGCTTGAGTGTGCACAAGACAGAGGACCTGGCTCGGTCGCCGGCCGCCTCGGCATACTCTACTCGCGCTCATTGTGGAGCTAAAAACAGGGTTCAAGACCGGCTGGTTTCAACCGTGTTTTGATGTCCTGGTTTTCCTGATCGCAAGCCTCGTGCTGGAGCCGTCCCGACTGCTCCATTCGCTCGTTGGTGCGATCGTATTGAACCTGACCATCGCCTGGAACTTCACAATTGATCGGGGCCGCAATTCAGCCGGATCGCCCGTCAAGTCTTGCAAAAAGCGCTTCAAGCGCGGCGTGCACTGTCGCCGTCCGGATCAGGTCCCGGCTCCATGACGAATCCCAGCGCAATTCGACGGCGCTTGTGAGATCTCCCGGGCCTGAAAGTCCCATCCAGACAAGACCGACCGGCTTGAGGTCCGAACCGCCGCCCGGACCCGCGACTCCGGTAACCGACACTGCAATATCGGCAAGCGACCTGCGCCGCGCGCCAAGCACCATTTCGGTCGCCACCTGCGCCGAGACCGCGCCATGGTCGGAAAGCGTGGTTTCGCGGACGCCGAGCATGTCCTGCTTTGCGGCGTTGGAATAGGTCACGAAGCCACGGTCGAGCACTGCCGACGAACCGGAAATATCGGTGATCGCTCCGGCGATCAGCCCGCCGGTGCAGGATTCGGCGGTGGCGATCATCGTGCCTTGCTTTGAGAATGTGTGCACGAGTTGCTCGGCAAGTGTACGGATTTCGGCGCGGAGGCGATTGAGCGTCTCGTTTTCGGCAGCACTCATGATCCGCTCCCGTACACAACAGTGGCTGTGGCGATGGCGGCGATGCCTTCGCGCCGCCCCGCAAAGCCGATGGTTTCGTTGGTGGTTGCCTTGATTGAGCAGCGCTGTTCAGAGATTGCGAGGATTCGGGCAAGGTTTTGCCGCATCGCCAATCGATGCGGACCGATTTTCGGTGCCTCGGCAATCAGGGAAACATCCGCGTTCATGATCACGCCGCCCGCATCGCGCACGATCTTTGCGGCGTACGCCAGAAACAATTCCGATGCCGCGCCGCGCCACTTCGGATCGGATGGCGGGAAATGGTCGCCGATGTCGCCCGCGCCGCAGGTTGCCAGAAGCGCGTCGGTAAGGGCATGCAGCGCCACGTCGGCATCCGAATGCCCATCCAGGCGCCGGTCATGGGCAATACGGACCCCGCACAGGGTGACGTGATCGCCGGGCACGAGCCGGTGCACATCATAGCCGTTTCCTGTCCTGACATCCGGAAGCGCTGTTCCGGCCTCCCGCGCGGCTGCCTTTCGCGTTGAAAGCCTCTCCTCGGCCATGGCGATATCCTCCGCAGTCGTCAGCTTGACATTGAGCGGACTTCCCGGCGTCAGTCGCACCGGTACGCCGGCCCATTCGGCCAAGGCGCAATCGTCTGTGAACTCGGTGCCGGGTTCGCGCTCCGCTGCCTGCCGATGCGCCGCAAGTATGCTCTGGTAATCGAAACCCTGCGGTGTCTGGGCGCCAAACAGTCCGGCACGCGGCACGGTGTCCGTGACCGTGCCATTCTCATCGCCACGCTTGAGCGTATCGGCGATCTGAACGGCGGGGAGGGCGGCGCGGTCATCGTTTTCAAGCGCAGCAACCACCCCATCAATCACGCCATGGCTGACGAAAGGACGCACCCCGTCATGAATGAGCACGTGATCAGGAGCGTTGGCGTTCAGCGCCTCAAGCCCGGCGCGGACTGAAGCCTGCCTGTTGGCGCCGCCGACTGCGGTTCGAATGCGCTCTCTGCCATCGAGACCGGCGATGGCGGCCTCGAAAAGACTTTGGTCGTCGGCATGGATGACCACAACGATATCGTTGCAGGACCTGTGGGACAGAAACTTCGACAAGGTCCATGCCAGAACCGGCTTGCCAGCGATCAGACGGTACTGCTTTGGCCCGTCCGCATGAGATCCCGCTCTCTCTCCGCGTCCGGCCGCGACGATGATGGCGGCTAGGCGTCTTTTCTCTGTCATGCTGGCGGTGGTCTCCTGGCGGCGTTTCTCATCCGTGTTTAGGGGTTGCGCAGCCCGGAAAAAAGCTCTTTTGCATTTTTATGGGAGGTGCGACGGATTCAGCTTGGCAATTGCCTTGTCAATGTCTAAAAAAAGGGCAACTGAAAGAGTTGCCCGCAAAGCATGCAGAGTAAAACTGACATAGTCAGCCAACCACTTTCGATAGGCCCCGTTCGTGCTCGAAACCGTGTGTTTCTGGCGCCGCTGTCCGGTATTTCGGATCTGCCGTTCCGCCAACTGGCATGGCGCTACGGCGCCGGCCTTGTGGTTACCGAGATGGTCGCAAGCCGCGAGCTTGTGACGGAGCGGCGCGAATCACGCGTCCGGCTGCGCGGTGACGGGATAGATCCGCACGTGGTTCAACTGGCCGGTCGGGAAGCCGACTGGATGGCCGAGGCCGCGCGCATTGCGGAGGCCGAGGGTGCGGCAATGATCGACATCAACATGGGATGCCCGGCAAAGAAGGTGACCGGCGGTTATTCCGGTTCGGCGCTCATGCGCGATCCGGATCACGCGCTCGGGCTGATCGAGGCCACCGTCAAGGCCGTTTCGGTTCCGGTGACACTCAAGATGCGGCTCGGCTGGGATGATGACAACCTCAACGCGCCCGACATCGCCGCCCGCGCGGAAGCTGCCGGCATTCAGATGATCACAATTCACGGACGCACGCGCATGCAATTCTACGAAGGCGAAGCTGACTGGTTCGCGATCGCGCGGGTCCGTGATGCGGTCAAGGTTCCGCTCATTGCCAATGGCGACATACATTCCACCTCGGATATTGCGTTGTGTCTGGAACGCTCCGGCGCGGATGCGGTGATGGTCGGTCGCGCGTCGCAGGGACAGCCCTGGATCTGCGGTCAGCTTGCAGGCTCCCCAGCAACGCCGGCACCTGGCCGCGAGAGGAATGCCGTCGCACTCGAGCACTACCGGATGATGATTGATCACTATGGCGAGGATGTCGGCGTCCGGCACGCCAGGAAACACATTGGATGGTACCTTGAAACACTCGCACCCGATACGGTTCCAGCCCTGAAGACGGCAATGATGGCCTCACGTGACCCGCTAGAGGTGGCCGGCCTCTTTTCAGACGCGCTTCAAGGCGCCACGAACGGTTCCGGCAAACCCGGCCTGGAGGCAGCGGCATGAGCGATCAGATGCAACAGGATCCAGAGGCCACCGCACAGGATACCGCGGGCATGGTGCTCAATGCCATCCAGCATCCCGTGATCATGGTCGATGAAAACGGCCATGTCTGCTTCGCGAACTGGGAAGCCGAATCGTTTTTTGCCGCGAGCGCCTCGCATCTCAGCCGGCACAAGCTCGACAGCTTCATTCCCTTCGGCAGCCCGTTGCTCGAACTCATCGAGCAGGTGCGCGAACGCAAGGCGGCAGTCAACGAGTATCGGGTCGATTTGAGTTCGCCGCGGCTGGGAGGCGACAAGCTGGTCGACCTTTATGTGGCTCCGGTGGCGGGAATTCCGGAAAACGTGGTGGTGGTCTTTCAGGAACGCTCAATGGCCGACAAGATCGACCGGCAGTTGACCCACCGCGCTGCGGCCCGTTCTGTCACTGGGCTCGCCTCGATGCTTGCCCATGAGATCAAGAACCCGCTGTCGGGCATTCGCGGCGCTGCGCAGCTTTTGGAGATGTCGGCAAGCGATGAGGATCGTGCGCTGACAAGGCTCATTCGCGATGAAACCGATCGCATCGTCTCATTGGTCGACCGGATGGAAATCTTCTCCGATGAACGCCCCGTTGACCGTGAGCCGGTGAACATTCACTCCGTGCTCGATCACGTCAAGGCGATCGCCAAAGCCGGCTTTGCGCGCGACATCCGGTTTGTCGAGCTTTACGACCCTTCGCTGCCACCGGTCTACGCCAACCGCGATCAGTTGGTTCAGGTGTTCCTCAATCTGGTCAAAAATGCCGCCGAGGCGGTTGCGGACATGGCCGATGCCGAAATCGTGCTGACCACGGCTTACCGGCCGGGAATAAAGCTCTCGGTTGCCGGCACGCGAGAGAAGATTTCGCTGCCGCTCGAATTCTGCGTTCAGGACAACGGCCCCGGAGTGCCCTCCGACCTGTTGCCGCACCTGTTCGATCCATTCATCACCACAAAGACCAACGGATCCGGCCTCGGACTGGCGCTTGTGGCCAAGATCGTCGGTGGTCACGGAGGCATTGTCGAATGCGACAGCCAAACCCGGAAGACCACCTTTCGAATTCTGATGCCCGCCTCACGAGACGCCCGGCCTGTCGAGCCGTTGCCGCCGCCCGGCGCCGTGGCACTCGAGCAAAAGGACTGAAACAATGGGCAACGCAACCATTCTCGTCGCCGACGACGACGCTGCGATCCGCACGGTTCTCAACCAGGCGCTCACGCGTGCAGGCTATGAGGTGCGCATTACATCCAACGCGGCCACGCTGTGGCGTTGGGTTTCGGCAGGGGAGGGCGACCTTGTCATCACCGACGTGGTGATGCCCGACGAGAACGCCTTCGACATGCTTCCGCGCATCAGGCGGGCGCGTCCCGACCTGCCGGTGCTGGTTATGAGCGCGCAAAACACATTCATGACCGCAATCAAGGCGTCTGAAGGCGGGGCTTATGACTACCTGCCCAAGCCTTTCGACCTCACCGAAATGATCGGTACCATCGGCCGGGCACTCTCCGAACCGCGAAAGGTCGCAGCCCAGCCCGAGGATACCACCGAGGGAATGCCGCTTGTCGGACGGTCGGCGGCGATGCAGGAGATCTACAGGGTTCTCGCCCGTCTCATGCAGACCGACCTCACGCTGATGATCACCGGCGAATCAGGCACCGGCAAGGAGCTGGTCGCCCGGGCGCTCCACGATTACGGCAAGCGCCGGAACGGCCCCTTCGTCGCGATCAACATGGCGGCGATCCCGCGTGACTTGATCGAGTCGGAACTGTTCGGACACGAGAAGGGCGCCTTCACCGGTGCGCAGAACCGCTCGACCGGCCGCTTCGAGCAGGCCGAGGGTGGAACCCTGTTTCTGGATGAGATCGGCGATATGCCGATGGACGCCCAGACCCGGCTGTTGAGGGTGCTCCAGCAGGGGGAATATACGACTGTGGGCGGCCGGACTCCGATCAAGAGCGATGTCCGCATTGTGGCCGCGACCAACAAGGACCTCAAGATCCTGATCAATCAGGGCCTGTTCAGGGAGGACCTGTTCTACCGGCTCAATGTTGTGCCCCTCAGGCTGCCGGCCCTGCGGGACCGGGCCGAGGACGTACCCGACCTGGTGCGCCATTTCGTCCGCTATGCGGTGCGCGAGGGCCTTGATGCCAAGCGCTTCGACGGAGAAGCACTCGATCTGCTCAAGGCCTACCCGTGGCCCGGCAATGTCCGCGAGCTCGAAAACGTGGTTCGTCGGGTCATGGCACTTTACCCCCAGGACGTCATTACCCGGGAGATCATAGACAACGAATTGCGGATCGATTCGCCCGAGCAGGGCCCCTCCCAGAGTGGTGGCGCGATGGCCCAGGCCACGATCGCGCAGTCGGTTGAGGAGAACATGCGGCGGTATTTCGCGGGCTTCGGCGAGGATCTGCCGCCCTCCGGACTTTACCACCGCGTGCTCGAGGAAGTGGAGTATCCGCTGATTCTCGCAGCGCTCACCGCAACCCGCGGCAACCAGATCAAGGCGGCCGACCTCCTGGGTCTCAACCGGAATACCCTGCGCAAGAAGATCCGCGAACTCGGTGTCACTGTCTACAGGTCCCCGCGACCTGCGTGACGCGTATTGACATATGTGGGTACCGGATTGAGATCGCCTCGTCCGCTCGCTGACCGAATGGGTTGACAGCTGCGGCATGTAGTTGCATTTTCGCCACATTCTGTTGCTTGTTCGCAACGATGGCAATCTGGCGAAGACGGGGCGGCAAGACACGGATGGCGATCGAGACGGCTGCCGCGCCGAACCAGTCCCGGGACCAGCCCCCCCCAGGCGCCGTGGCGCTGCAAAGCAGCGAAAAGCGGCGAAACCTTTTCGCATTGCCCGGCATTGCACTCGTTTTGTCAGCATTTGTGAGTGCGCTGGTTTCCTTTGCGATTCTCCTCGGACTGACGCCGATAGAGCCCGTTGATCAGGTTGTTCTTGCCGCGGTCGTGATCAATCTGTTTTTTGTGATCGGTTTGGTCACGCTGGTGTTTCTTGAGATCCGGATGCTTCTCCGGGCGCGAAGTCGGGGCAAGGCGGCGGCCAAGCTTCATATCCGGGTGGTGGCGCTGTTCTCGATCGTCGCCATCGTTCCCGCCATTCTGGTGGCCATCGTCGCCTCGATTACTCTGGATGTGGGTCTTGATCGGTGGTTCTCGCTACGCACCAAATCGATCGTCAATTCATCCCTGTCGGTCGCCGAAGCCTACGTGCTTGAGAATGCGCGTTTTCTCCAGGGACAGACGGTTTCGATGGCAAATGATCTCGACAATGCGAGTTCGCTGTTCCGTCTCGACAGGGTCGGTTTCACCCAGTTCCTGACACGCCAGGCCAGTGGCCGCGGCCTGCTCGGCGCATTTCTTGTACGAGACGACGGTTCGGTCATCCTGCAGGCCGACATCCGCACCGAACGGCCCTTGCCCGCGGTGCCCGAACAGGCGCTCAGGGACGCGCTGAACGGTCAACCGACGCTCATCCCGCCCGGTGTCACCAATCTTGTGGGCGCGGTCCTTCCGCTGCAGCAGATCGACAATGCCTTTCTCTACACTGTCCGCGTCGTGGATCCGGAGGTCATGCGATCAATGCGGCTGATGGAGGAGGCGACCCTTGAGTACCAGACGCTCGAACAGGGACGTGCGTCGCTACAGGTGGCCTTTGCGATTCTCTACCTCGGGTTTGCGCTTATCGTTTTGTTGGCCGCAATCTGGACCGCGATCGCCGTGGCCGACCGGCTGGTGCGTCCGATCCGGGTCCTGATCGGGGCGTCTGACGATGTGGCGAGCGGCAATCTCGACGTTGTTGTCCCGGTCCATTCTTCTGACGGGGACGTCGGTTCACTGGCGCAGACCTTCAACAACATGATCGTGCAGATCCGGACGCAGCGCGACGAGATCCTCGCCGCCAAGGACCAGATCGATGATCGCCGACGCTTCACCGAGGCTGTTCTTTCCGGCGTCTCCGCCGGCGTGGTCGGTGTGGACCATGCGGGCATCGTCACGATCGCCAATCGGTCCGCCCGCGAGATACTTGGCGACGAGGCGACCGAAATCTTCGGCCGGGCCTTCCGCGACGTTGCTCCCGAATTCGAAACAGTCTTGGCCGAAGCGGCCATGAGACCGAGGTCCGATGCCCGTGCACAGGTGACAATCTATCGCGGAGGCAAGGAGCACACGCTCAACATCAAGGTGACTCGCGAGGAGACCCATGACGGGCTTGAATCCTTTGTCGTCACGCTCGACGACATCACCGATCTGGTGATCGCCCAGAGGTCAACGGCCTGGGCCGATGTCGCCCGTCGCATTGCCCATGAAATCAAGAATCCGCTGACCCCCATCCAGCTTTCCGCCGAACGCATCCGTCGACGCTACGGGCGCCAGATCCCCGATGATGATCGGGCGGTTTTTGACCAGTGCACCACCACAATCGTGCGTCAGGTGGAAGATATCGGCCGGATGGTTGATGAATTTTCGTCGTTTGCGCGCATGCCGAAGCCGTCCAAAAGCAGGGCGGACCTGCGTGACATTCTCAAGGATGCAGTGTTCCTGCGCGAAGTCAGTCGCAGTGACATCGAGTTCGTCCGCGATCTTCCTGACGAATCGATGGAGGGGCAGTTCGATCCCCGTATGCTGGGGCAGGCCTTTGGAAATCTGATCAAGAACGCAACGGAAGCCATTGATGCAGTTCCGTCCGATGCCGAGCGCAAGGACAAGACAATTGTCGTTCGTGCAGCGGTGTCACCTGATGGCCAGGATTACGTCGTCGATATTATCGACAACGGCCGTGGTTTGCCGGGCGAAAACCGGCACCGGCTGCTCGAGCCGTACATGACCATGCGCGAAAAGGGCACCGGCCTCGGTCTCGCAATCGTCAAGAAGATCGTCGACGATCACGGCGGTGTCATCCAATTGCGCGATGCACCGGCGGAGGTTGATGGAGGCAGGGGCGCAATGATCAGCGTGCGCCTGCCGGTCGATGCCACCGGCAATGCCGCCATCGATCAAGATGAACAACAAAAAGAACAAGCGGAAGGGAGCGATCATGGCGTCTGACATTCTTGTGGTCGATGATGAGGAAGACATTCGTGAAATCGTTTCCGGCATTCTCGACGACGAAGGCCACGAGACGCGCACTGCCGCGGACAGCGACTCGGCGCTGGCGGCGATCAACGAGCGTGTGCCACGGCTCATCTTTCTCGATATCTGGCTGCAGGGCAGCCGCCTCGACGGTTTGGCCCTGCTTGACGAAATCAAGGCGCGCTATCCCGACCTGCCCATTGTGATGATCTCCGGTCACGGCAATATCGAGACCGCTGTTTCCGCCATCAAGCGCGGCGCCTATGATTTCATTGAAAAGCCTTTCAAGGCGGACAGGTTGTTGCTGGTGGCCGAGCGCGCACTGGAAACCTCCAAGCTCAAGAGGGAAGTCACCGAGCTCAAACGTCGCTCGGGCGATCCCGTGGAACTGATCGGCACCTCGGTTGCCGTCTCACAGCTCAAGCAGTCCATCGAGAAGATCGCTCCCACAAACAGCCGTGTTATGATCATGGGGCCTTCCGGATCCGGCAAGGAACTTGTCGCCCGGCTCATTCACCGCAAGTCGACACGGGCCGACGGTCCATTCGTGGTGCTGAACGCGGCCGCGATCACGCCCGAGCGGATGGAGGTGGCGTTGTTCGGCACGGAAAGCGCGGCAAGCCATGAGCGAAAGGTCGGCGCGCTCGAAGAGGCACATGGCGGGATACTCTATCTCGACGAGGTGGCGGACATGCCTCGCGGCACCCAGAACAAGATTCTCAGGGTCCTGGTCGACCAGCAGTTCGAGCGCGTCGGCGGGACAAAGCGCGTGAAGGTGGACGTCCGCATTATTTCTTCGACCGCCCGCAATCTCGAGCAATTGATTGCAGAGGGCGAATTTCGTGAAGACCTCTATCACCGGCTGGCTGTGGTGCCGGTGCGGGTTCCTTCGCTGAGCGAACGCCGCGAGGATATTCCATTTCTGGTGGACATGTTCATGCGTCAGGTCTCCGAACAGGCCGGTATCCGCAATCGCCGAATAGGCGAGGATGCCCTGGCGGTCATCCAGGCCCATACCTGGCCCGGGAATATCCGGCAGTTGCGCAACTACATGGAACGGCTGATGATTCTTGCGCGGTCCGACGGGCCGGAGGCGGTCATCAGCGCCGACATGCTCCCCGACGATGTCTCCGACATGCTGCCGAAAACCTCGGCTGCCGGATCCAATCACATCATGACTTTGCCTCTGCGCGAGGCGCGCGAATTGTTCGAGCGGGATTATCTGATTGCCCAGATCAACCGTTTCGGCGGCAATATTTCCCGGACAGCCGAATTTGTTGGCATGGAGCGCTCGGCGCTGCATCGCAAATTGAAATCGCTTGGCGTATAAGCGGCTCTGTGCGCCGGACATGATTGGCGCGTAATGCACAAGCGTTCAAGGGGACGGCAATGAAGGTCATCATTTGCGGCGCCGGGCGTGTGGGCTACGGCATTGCCGAGCGCCTGGCCGCAGAAGACAACGACGTTTCGGTGATCGACACGTCGGCGACGCTGGTTCAGGCCATTCGAGACACCCTTGATGTTCGCAGCTATGTCGGCCATGGCGCGCATCCCGATGTGCTTGCCCAGGCCGGCGCCGACCAGGCCGACATGATCATCGCCGTAACGCTCTATGACGAGATCAACATGGTCGCCTGCCAGGTCGCCCACTCGATCTTCAACGTGCCGACCAAAATTGCCCGCATTCGCGCGCAATCCTATCTGAAATCCCACTGGTCCGATTTGTTCTCGCGCGACCACATGCCGATCGACGTTATCATCTCGCCGGAAGTCGAAGTGGGGCAGATGGTGCTGCGCCGGATCGCGTTGCCGGGGGCAACCGACGCTGTGCGTTTTGCCGATGACAAGGTGGCAATGGTCGCCATCGAGTGCCTTGAGGATTGCCCGGTGGTCAACACGCCGCTGGTTCAGCTCAACGAGCTGTTTCCCGACCTGCTGGCGACAGTGGTCGGTGTCTGGCGCCATGAGAAACTGTTTGTGCCCCATTCCACCGACCAGCTTGAGACAGGCGACCTTGCCTATGTGGTTTGCGACCGCGAGCATGTGCGGCGAACGCTGGGTCTGTTCGGTCATGAAGAACAGGAGGCCGGACGCATCGTCATCTCCGGCGGCGGCAACATCGGCTACTACGTCGCGGCCGCCATTGAGGAGAGGCAGCCCAAGACCAAGGTCAAGATCATCGAGGCGGACCGGAATCGTGCGGTTTCGGTCGCCGATTCGCTCGGGCGGACCGTTGTGCTCAACGGCTCCGCGCTGGACCAGAATATCCTTGTCGAGGCCGATATCCAGAACGCAGACCTGATGGTGGCGCTCACCAATGACGACCAGGTCAACATTCTTTCGTCGGTGATGGCCAAGCGGTTGGGATGCAAGGCCAATCTGGCATTGATCAACAATCCTTCGTTCCAGAACTTTACCAAGACCCTGGGTATCGACGCCCACATCAATCCCAGGGCCGTCACGATTTCACGAATTTTGCAACACGTGCGCCGCGGCCGCATCCGAGCGGTCTATTCGGTTCAGAAGGGGGCGGCCGAAGTCATTGAGGCGGAGGCTTTGGAAACCTCTCCGCTCGTAGGCAAGCCTTTGAGGGACCTCGATCTTCCCGAGGGGATCCGCATCGGTGCGATCTACCGGGGCAAACAGGTGCTCAAGCCCGACGGTTCTCTCAAGATAAAGGCAAAGGATCGGGTCGTGATGTTCGCGGCGCTCGGATCCGTAAGGCACGTCGAGCAGATGTTCCGCGTCAGCCTAGAGTTTTTCTGAATCCGTGCTCGGTATTCTGCACGTCCTGGCTGTTTCGGTGGGCGCGATGTTCGCGCTGATCGTTCCCTCGGTGCTGTTTGCCATCGCCGACGGCCAGCGAGATCTGGCCTTCTCGATGCTCCTGATTGGTGCGCTTGGGGTCTTCGCCGCATTGATGGTGTTGGGTTCCATCGCCGGTTTCGGGCGCCGGCTGGGTCGTGCGCAGGGCTATCTGGCGCTTGTGGCGGTATGGGCGTTGCTGCCGGTGGCGGCGGCGGTGTCGTTCAAGTCCCTGACCGGATTGGGATGGATGGATTCATGGTTCGAGGCGGTGTCAGCAATCACGACTTCGGGCTCCACCCTGCTGCCGCGGGAAACCGCGCCGCGGGCGATCCTGTTCTGGCGCGCGAGCCTGGAATGGTATGGCGGTTTCCTGACGCTTGTCTCCATTATCCACGTCCTCGCGCCGGGTGGTTTCGGCGGACTGCCGGGCGGCGACCGGAGGCTCATCACCGGACATGCAAGCGACATGACAGTGGATTTGAGCAGCTTCAAGGGGGTATTGTCCCAATATGCGCTGATCACCCTGTTCATCTTCATCGCACTCATGCTCGCCGGGGTTTCGGGGCCCTTCGCGGCAATGATGTCGATGATCGTCATTGCAACAGGCGGCTTTCTGCCGTTCGAGGGCGCCCTGGAAACCGAGGCCGGCACCGCGGCGCAACTGGTGCTGACACTTGGGCTGACTCTCGGCACTGTCAGCGTGTTCTGGCGCCAGAGGTTGTTTCGGACCCCGAGAAATCTTGTGAGGGGCAATCCGGAGGTGCTCATCGTTGCCGCTGCCATAGTGGTGATCGCATTGTTTTTTGCGGCGCGGCTTTCCGCCGTGTCGGGCGGGAACGATCTGATTCCGATATTTGTGGAAAGCCTGCTGGCCGCAACATCGCTCATCGCCACCAGCGGGATCGAAAGCCGCCCGGGAGTCATCGCTTTGTGGCCTGAAGTGATGATTCTTCTGGTCGTGCTTGTTGGGGGAGGCATTTATTCGACAACCGGGGGCTTCAAGATATTCCGGATCTCCGCAATGGCGATTCATTCGACACGGGAGCTCAACCGGCTGATCTATCCGTCCAGCGTTTCCAGCCTGCGCTTCGGCCGCTACATCATCGATGAGACAAGCATGCGGGCCATCTGGACCTACTTTGCGCTGTCATTACTGGTCATTGCGTTCTCGGCGCTGATTTTCACTCTCACCGCCGCGGATTTCGAGGCCGGAGTGACTGTCGCCATCGCTCTTTTCTCCAATGCCGGTCCGGTCTACGAGGCGCTCGCCCCCCCGGCATTCACGGCAGAACCGGACAGCGGAATCTGGCCCCCCCTGGCGGCCATGCCCGCCTCCGCCAAACTCGCGGGTATCGTGTTGATGACCCTGGGAAGGCTTGAAGTCATGGTTGTTTTCGCCGTCCTCAATGTTCGCTACTGGCTCACCCGATAGGCGGCTGCGCGAGCCCGCCGGACTGTGGTGGATGAAAACAGGTGTTTACAAAGCATCGCAACAATGATCTTCTATCGCTCATTCGGACGAGCAATTCTGTCAGCGGCAACATTGAGAAATCTGTCTGTCAGAGGGGTTAGAGGTGTTCACTACCTGACGTAGCGGAAGGCCGTGGGATCAATATTTTCCCTTACAAAACAGGTCTTTCTAAGCGGGTTGTGAATTTATGCGGTTGTGACCTGCAAGCAGCGGGCAATAAAAAGACGGATGATAAGGCGCAATGGCGGAGCGTTCACAGAACCTTCAGGACATTTTTCTCAACACGGTTCGCAAGCAGAAAATCTCCCTCACGATCTTTTTGATCAACGGGGTGAAACTGACCGGTGTCGTGACTTCGTTTGACAATTTCTGTGTCCTTCTGCGGCGCGATGGGCACTCGCAGCTCGTCTACAAGCATGCGATTTCAACCATCATGCCCAGCCAGCCGGTGCAGATGTTCGAAAACGAGGACGCGGGCAACGGCGCGTGACGGGAGACGTCCATCTCGTCTGATTTCACCAATGATCATGGCGAGGGTCCGGGCGGCGGTGCGCCATCGGATCCGATGAAGGCCGTCGTTCTGGTGCCGGTGCTCAAGAAAGCCCCCACCGGCGAACAGTCGGCTCTGTCGCGCCGGTCGGACCGGCATCGCTTGTCCGAAGCCATAGGTCTTGCCGGTGCAATCGATCTTGAGGTCGTGGAGGCCGAGATCATACCGGTACAGCAGCCGCGGCCGGCAACATTGATTGGCACCGGCAAGCTTGCCGAAGTGACGGACATGATCGAAAGCCATGACGCCGGTCTGGTGATCGTCGATCATCCCCTGACGCCTGTGCAGCAGCGGAATCTGGAAAGGGAATGGAAGGTCAAGGTGATCGACCGGACCGGACTCATTCTGGAGATATTCGGACGCCGCGCCTCCACCCGCGAAGGTGTGTTGCAGGTCGAGCTTGCCCATCTGAACTATCAGAGGGGCCGTCTGGTGCGCAGTTGGACTCACCTTGAAAGACAGCGCGGCGGCGGCGGTTTCATGGGCGGTCCCGGTGAAACCCAGATCGAGGCAGACCGACGGCTCTTGCAGGACCGGATCGTCAAGCTTGAGCGCGAACTCGAGCAGGTCCGCCGTACCCGCCAGCTTCATCGCGCCAAGCGCAAGAAGGTGCCGCACCCGATCGTTGCTCTGGTGGGCTACACCAATGCCGGCAAGTCGACGCTGTTCAACCGTTTGACGGGCGCAGAGGTTGTTGCCGAAGACATGCTTTTTGCCACACTGGACCCCACCTTGCGCAGGCTGAAGTTGCCGCACGGTCGAACCGTCATCCTTTCGGACACGGTGGGCTTCATCTCCGATCTTCCGACCCATCTTGTCGCCGCGTTCCGCGCTACGCTTGAGGAAGTGGTTGAGGCCGACCTCATCCTGCATGTGCGGGACATGTCCGATCCTGACCGCGCGGCGCAGGCTGCCGACGTCGAAGCGATTTTGAAGAGCCTCGACATTACCGAAGGCAATGCCGAGCGTCTGGTGGAGGTCTGGAACAAGTCGGACCTTCTGGAACCGGAGGCGACGGAAGCCTTGAAAGCCAGGGCCGACCGTGGCGAGGCATTCGTTGTGTCGGCGCTTACCGGCGAGGGCGTCGACCAGTTGCTCGACGGAATCGAGACCCGGATCTCTGGCGAATTGTCGATGCGAACCGTCAGGCTCGGTTCCACCCAGCTTCCAATAATGTCCTGGATCTACGAGCGGGGCAGGGTCAGGAGCAGGATCGATCACGAAGACGGATCTGTGGAGATCGCCGCAGAGTTCACCGTATCCGACAGCAACGATCTCGATCGCCTTCTTGGCCAGGGTCCGAAGCCCGAACCCGAGTTCTAGGAGCCTGTTTCACCCAAACCGGCGTTCGCGCATCGGGCTTCATACCTGACCCTTGGCCCGCTGCCACAGCGCCTCCATCTCGTCGAGCGTTGCGTCTCGCGGTGTCTTGCCCTGTTTTTCAAGGCCTTGCTCGACATAGCTGAAGCGGTTCCGGAATTTGGTGTTGGTCGATCGCAACGCGTCTTCGGGATCGGCTTTGAGATGCCGCGCCAGGTTGGCGAGCGCGAATATGACGTCGCCCAGTTCCCCGATTGCCTTGTCACTCCGGCCAATGGCCATCTCGGCGCGCAACTCGGAGATCTCCTCTTCGATCTTGTCGAGAACCGGACCCGCCGCGCCCCAGTCGAAACCCACACGGCTTGCCGCCTCCTGAAGCTTCAATGCCTCCTTAAGCGCGGGCAGTGCGCGGGGCACTCCCGAGAGCGCGCCGCTTGTCTCGCCGCCGGATTGGCCGCGTCTGGCGCGCCGCGCCGCGCGCTCGGCCTTCTCCTCGGCCTTGATATCGGCCCACTGCGCTTTCACCTTGTCAGGCGTATCGGCATCTGAGCGCTCGAACACATGGGGATGCCTTCGGATCATCTTGCGCGTGATCGCTTCGACGACATCGCCAAAGGAAAACAGGTTTTCCTCTTCGGCCATCCGGGAATGGAACACCACCTGCAACAGCAGGTCGCCAAGTTCGTCGCAAAGATCCTCGGGATCGTTGCGTTCGATGGCGTCGGCGACCTCATAGGCCTCCTCGATAGTGTAGGGCTTGATCGAGGAAAAATCCTGCTTGATGTCCCACGGGCATCCGGTTTCGGGATGCCGCAGTGCCGCCATGATCTCGATGAGTCCGGAGATGTCGCGTGTCGGTTTCATTTCCGGACATTAACCGAGCAGTGGGGCGCCCGCGACTGTTCTGCCATGGCCGCTTGCGTTGTCCACAACTCAGTCAATCGCCCACTCCGGGGTTCGCCAAACGCATCGCAGGCCTGCGCGGTTGCTGCGGCAAGCTAAGGTCCCGGCAGCGCGGCAATCGTGGCGACGCTCTCAAGGTCGCAATCCCATTCCGCGCGGCTGTCCCCGCAAATATGAGCATCGGGGCGAATGTCTATCGCACCGTCGAGGCTGCCAGCGGGAACGACCAGCAGTCCGCTGTCGGCATCGACAGTTGGTAGCGCCGAACCGCATTCCGTACAGAAGCTCTTTCGGTGCAGTGTGCCGGGGAGCCGGAAATTCTTTACCGTGTCCTGGCCTGAGATCCAGTCAAGTTTAGCAGTCATCGAGAACAGGTTCGCGGCGTGGGCTGATCCGGTACCCTTTCGGCAGCGCCCGCAGTGGCATAGAAAAAAGCGCTCGAACTTGCCATGGATGGAGAACCGGACAGTGCCGCAGAGGCACGAGCCGGAAATGGGCTGTATCATGATGATTGTGTCCCTTCTCGGAGTTGAGCTGATTTTATTCAGGCCAGCCCGGCAGGCCACCGTATCAATTGAGCGGGATTGCGTTCGCATCCTTGCTCTTCTGATAGAGCTGAGACAGTTCGGAATATCGTGCGCGAATCCGCCCGGCCTGACCGATGAGCGGTTGAGCCTCATCCTCGGGCAGGGCGGCAATGATGTCGAAGATGCCGCGGCCGCGCCAGAACGCATTGTCATGGTTGTAGCCGCCCGGTTCCAGACCGAAGACTTCCTTGAGCATCTTGAGGTCATGCGGGATCGCGAAACTGTCGCGTGAATCCTGATGGCTGAAAAAATAGAAGAAATTGTCGAATCCCGCCCAGGCGATCGCTGACATGCACATGGTGCAGGGTTCGTGGGTCGACAGGAAAATCATGTCCCGGGTCGCTTCCCGTTTCGCGACGGGGCTTTCATAGAAGCATTTCAGCAGATGCACTTCGCCATGCCACAGCGGGTTCTCGGTCTCATTGTTGGTCTGGGCCATGACCAGCGACATGTCGGATTTGCGCATCAGCGCTCCACCGAACACCTTGTTTCCCCCCTCCACGCCTTTTTCGGTAAGCGGCAGGATGTCATTCTCCATTACAGTGAGCAGCCTGCGCACCAGGTCCGCGTTCTCGTTGATCTCCATCTCGAGGTCCAGTTCGTTCAATTCGACCGCATGAGCGTTGAGGCCTCGCGGTTACACATTCTCCATAACGTTCATTCCGGGGTAAAAGAATATCCCGATTGCCCATTCGGCACATCTTTGTTCCTTCATTTGCTTGGCGGATTTCCTGAAAATGCCGTCAACTCAGGAGCTACGGCATTTGAAATGGCAGATTCAGCGCAATTGACCACATTCCCGGCCTTCATGCGGGTCGACGCGAAGAAGGTTGCGATTTTCGGAAACGGCGCCGAGGCGGCTGCGAAGGCGCGCCTGGTTGCCAACACCTCGGCGCGCATCGTGGTCTACTCGGACGCGCCTGAGTCCGAGTTGGTGGATAGCCTGGAGCGGTTGGGCCTCAAGCCGGTTTTCGCAGATCTCAGCGCCGAGCGGGTATCCGGTCTGATGGACGGTGCAACGCTCGTATTCGCCGCCACTGGCGATGATGCGCTTGACCGCGATATCGTGGCCCGGGCGCGTGCGCTGCGCATTCCCGCCAATGCGGTCGACCAGCCGGAGTTTTGTGATTTTCTGACGCCCGCGCTTGTCAACCGAGCCCCTGTGGCGATTGCGATCGGTACGGAAGGGGCGGGCCCCGTTCTTGCACAGATGATCCGTGCCAGGGTTGATCAAATGTTGTCTCCCTCACTGGGCAGGCTGGCCCGTCTTGCCTCGGACTACCGGATCGCGGTCGACAAGCTGCTGCCGCGCGGCGTCATTCGCAGGCGCTTCTGGCGCAGGTTCTTTGAGGCCGATGTTGCCACTCATGTCGAGAGCGGCGAGATTTCGCTGGCGCGCCGCGCCGCAACGAGAATGTTGCGCAATCCCGAACAGGTTCGCGGCCATGTCTGGCTTGTCGGGGCTGGCCCGGGAGCTGAGGATCTTATCACGCTGCGCGCCCAGCGCGCGATGATGGAAGCCGATGCGATCGTCTATGACGCGCTGGTTCCTGAATCCATTGTCGCGCTTGGCCGACGCGACGCCGAGCGTTTCGCGGTTGGCAAGCGCAAGGGCTGCCACTCGAAGAGCCAGAACGACATCAATGAGCTTCTGGTGCGTCTCGCAAATGAGGGCAAGCGCATCGTGCGGCTCAAATCCGGCGATCCGCTCGTTTTCGGACGTGCCGGCGAGGAAATGGCGGCGCTTCGCGACGCCGGAGTATCCTTCGAGATCGTGCCGGGCATCACTTCGGCATTCGCGGCTGCTGCCGATTTCGAATTGCCGCTGACGCTGCGCGGCGTTGCCTCGTCGCTGGTGTTCACCACCGGACACGATCTCACCGGAGCGTCGCTGCCTGATTGGGCGCGCCTTGCCATCTCCGGAGCAACGCTCTGCGTCTACATGGGCAGGACCGTTGCCGCGAGCGTTGCCTCCCGCTTGATCGAAGCCGGTCTCGCCGCCGACATGACTGTTGCGATTGTCGAGAACGCCTCGCGCGGCGACCGTCGCATGTTCCACGGCACGCTCGCCGATCTGCCCGCTCTTGAAACGCGCAACGAACTGACCGGACCGGTAATGGTCGTCATCGGTGATGCCGTGGCAGGCGCCGATTTCAGCAATTCAACCCCGATCGCCGCCGGCCGGCGTGATAGTGAACGCGCCCCGCGCACCCAGGCAGCATAAGGAGACGATGATGGCGACCAAGGTACTCACGGCCAATCGGTTGGGTGACGGAATATCTGTCTGGATGGGTTCCGACGGGCAATGGACCGTCTCGCTCAAGGATGCGTTCCTGGCCCGTCACGACGATGCCGTCGCAGCGCTTGAAGCCGCCGGACGTGAAGCTGTCGCCGACAACCGCGTCGTCGACGTCAATGTCATTGATGTCGAGGAGACCGAAAGCGGACCCCGTCCGTTCCGGCTCAGGGAGCGTATCCGAGCCGAAGGGCCGACGATCGATTACACGTCCGCGCCCGCCGCGCGGGTTTCACACGCCGCTTAAGGACCGATCCAATGTATCGTTACGACGAATTCGACCACGCCTTCGTGGCTGCACGGGTCAGCCAGTTTCGCGACCAGGTCGAGCGCAGACTTTCAGGCGAGATCACCGAGGACGCGTTCAAGCCGCTGCGGCTGATGAATGGCGTCTATCTCCAGCTGCATGCCTACATGCTGCGGGTGGCCGTTCCCTACGGCACTTTGAATGCGCGCCAGATGCGCAAGCTCGCCCACATCGCGCGTACCTATGATCGCGGCTACGGCCATTTCACCACGCGGCAGAACATCCAGTACAATTGGCCGAAGCTGTCCGACATGCCGGCCATTCTCGAAGAACTCGCCGAAGTCGAGATGCATGCGATCCAGACCTCGGGCAATTGCATCCGGAATGTGACGGCCGATCACTTTGCCGGTGCTGCGGCCGATGAAGTGGCCGATCCGAGACCTTATGCCGAGATCCTCAGGCAATGGTCGTCTGTACACCCCGAATTCTCGTTTTTGCCGCGCAAGTTCAAGATCGCTGTCACGGCCTCCGAGCGCGACCGCGCTGCCATTCAGGTCCACGATATCGGCCTGCAGCTCAAGAAGGACGGACAGGGCCGTCTGGGCTTTGCGGTCTGGATCGGCGGAGGGCAGGGGCGTACGCCAATGATTGCCAAGAAAATCAACGATTTCCTTCCGGAAGCTGACCTGCTGTCTTATGTCACGGCCATCATGCGTGTCTACAATCTGCATGGTCGCCGTGACAACAAGTACAAGGCGCGGATCAAGATTCTGGTGCATGAAACCGGAGTCGAGGAACTGACCCGGGAAATCGAGGCGGAATGGGCGCATCTGAAAGATGGCGAACTGAAGCTGCCTGACGCCGATATCGCTGCGATCAACGCCTATTTCGCACCCCCCGCACTCGCAGATCGCGCCGAAGGCTGGGCTGAGATTGCGGCCTGGAAGAAGTCCGATCCGGGCTTCGCCGATTGGGTCGGCCGCAACGTCGCCCCGCACCGGCATCCCGACTACGGCATGGTGACAATATCGCTCAAGCCCATCGGCGGAATCCCGGGCGATGCGTCTGCGGACCAGATGGACACCGTTGCGCGATTGGCCGAGGAGTTCGGTCATGACGAGATCCGTGTTACGCATGAGCAGAACCTTGTGCTTCCTCATGTGGCTTTGGCCGATCTCGAGCCGCTCTATCGCGCGCTGCTGGCCGACGGCCTCGCAACGGCCAATGCCGGACTGATCACCGATATTATCGCCTGCCCGGGTCTCGATTACTGCGCGCTTGCCAATGCGCGTTCTATCCCGGTGGCGCAGGACATTTCCAACCGGTTCGGGGATCCGGCGCGACAGGCCGAGATCGGCGATCTGAAGATCAAGATATCGGGCTGCATCAATGCCTGCGGCCACCACCATGTCGGCCATATCGGCATCCTGGGTGTCGAGAAGAAGGGGACCGAACTCTATCAGATCACGCTGGGCGGTTCGGGCGACGAAAAGGCTTCGATCGGCGAGATCATCGGCCGCGGCTTCGAGCCGGACCGGATCACCGATGCCATCGAGACGGTCGTGGACACCTATCTTGAAAATCGCACCTCGGCTGACGAGACGTTTCTTGAATGCTACCGCCGTCTCGGCGCGGCGCCCTTCAAGGACGCGCTCTATGGCGGCGCTGCGGAAGCGGCCTGAAAATTCCGGAGAATTGCATGACTGTCATCTGGACGAAAAACGGAATTGTCGAGGACGATCCTTGGAGCGGCGACGACTCGGCGGATCGGCCGAAACTTCTCGATCTGTCCCAGTTCCTCGAGCACGCCCGCGACAATGAGGTGCTGGGCGTTCGGCTTGCTCCGTCCGATGACGTTCGTCAGCTTGAACCGCATCTGGACCGGATCGCAATGATTGCGGTTTCCTTCCCGGCATTCAGCGACGGGCGCGGCTTCTCGCAGGCAACCTTGCTGCGCGAGCGTTTGGGATACACCGGAGAGATGCGTGCCGTGGGTCAGGTACTGATCGACCAGGTGCCGCATATGTTGCGCTCCGGCTTTGACAGTTTCGAGGTCGAGCACGGCCCTACGATCGAGAGACTAAAGCAAAACCGCATCCCGGGGATCGATCAGCACTATCAGCCCGCGCCGCTGTCGGCTGACCGCGCGGGAGGGTACAGCTGGCGTCGCGCCGCCGTGACCAGCTGACAGGAGGGGAACCTGATGCATATCCACGTTACCGATCAGGCGGGGATCCGCCACACGCTTGAAGCGCTTGAAGGATTCCGCGTGATGGAGATCATCCGTGACTGGGGTCTCAACATCAAGGCGGAGTGCGGCGGCGCCTGCGCCTGCGCCACCTGTCATGTACACGTGGCGTCGGACTGGCTCGACAGGCTTCATCCCATCAGTGACGAGGAAGAGGACATGCTCGATGTCGCCTTCGACGTGCGGGACAATTCCCGCCTGTCCTGCCAGCTTCTGATGAGCGAGGAGCTTGACGGCCTGGAGGTTCGCCTTGCCCCCGGCACGGGCCGCGAAGACCAGGCGGCTGCCTGACCCTCGGAAAAAGGCCGGCCTTCTTGAAAGCCTCCGCCTCGTCCGCCGACCCGCGAGGCGAAGCGCTTAGCGCTTGCTAAGCCCGCGGACCTCATGCGAGTTTGCCGGCCATGATCGACAAGCTCGAATTCTTCATTGTTCTTGCCCGTGAACGCCATTTCGGCCGCGCCGCCGATGAGTGCGGCGTCACACAGCCGACCCTGTCGGCGGCGATCAAGCAACTTGAGGACCAGCTTGGGGTCATCCTGGTGCAGAGGGGATCGCGCTTTCAGGGGTTGACGCCGGAGGGCCAGCGCGTGCTCGAATGGGCGCGGCGCATCGTCGGTGACGCCAGAACTATGAGGGAGGAAATGAAGGCGGCCCGCAAGGGACTGTCCGGCCACGCGCGGCTGGCGATCATTCCAACGGCTTCGTCCATGGTCACCGCGCTGACCACCGCCTTCACCGGGAAACATCCGTCCGTTACGCTCTCTATTACATCCTGCACCAGCCTCCAGGTGCTTTCGAAGCTTGAGAACTTCGAGATCGATGCCGGCATCACCTATGTCGACAACGAACCAACCGGCCGGGTCGCGACCGTACCGCTTTATGCCGAGCGCTATCAGTTGATCACCTCGGCGGGTCAGGACCTTGCAGAACGCGAGCAGGTGACCTGGGCCGAGGTCGCAGCGCTTCCGCTGTGCCTGCTGACACCCGACATGCAGAACCGCCGGATTATCAATCAGCATCTGACGGAAGCCGGAGCCCGTGCCAAGCCGACGCTCGAATCGAACTCGATGATCGTCCTTTTCTCGCATATCCGCACCGGAAAATGGGCTTCGATCATGCCGGTCAATCTAGCGGAAACTCTTGGGGTTGCCGGAGATTTCAGGGCCATCCCGATTGTTGAGCCCGACGCCAGACACATCGTCGGAATGATTGCGGCCCCGCGGGAGCCGCACACGCCGATCGTCTCGGCACTGATGCATGAAGCGCGCGTCTTCGCCCGATCCCTGTCGGCTTGATAGAAAGCGTCTATCGCTTCACGATTCTGCGCCATTGATCCATGCCCCCATTCTTGGCCTAATCGCTGAAACCGGCAGCCTGGCGGAGGAGATCTGCATGGAATCACGCAGCGTGGATGCGGAGATCGCAACTGCAACGGCGGCGATCGTCGCGCGGTTAAAGCCGCTCGAAGGTCCGCTGCTCCCGATTCTGCATGAGGTGCAGGAAGCGTTCGGCCATGTTCCGCAGCAGGCGCTGCCGGTGATCGCCGAAAGCCTCAACCTGTCTCGCGCCGAAGTTCACGGCGTCGTCAGCTTCTATCATGATTACCGTGAGGCGCCGGCCGGCCGGCATGTCATCAAGGTCTGCCGGGCTGAAGCCTGCCAGTCCGTGGGTGGTGATGATCTCGCAGAGAGGCTGCTCGGGCTTCTGGGGCTGGAATGGCATCAGACCAGCAGCGACGGATCGGTGACCATCGAACCGGTCTATTGCCTCGGATTGTGCGCCTGCGCGCCTGCGGCGCTGGTCGATGGCGAGGTGATTGGCCGTCTCGACGCGGCCCGGGTCGACGAACTGGCAAAGGCGGTACGGGCATGAGCGTCAGGATCTTCATTCCGGGTGATGCCGGGTCTGTAGCGCTCGGCGCCGACAAGGTGGCGCGCCGCATGGCCGAAGGCCTCGCCGCGCGCGGCGCGGATGCGAAAATCATACGCAACGGCTCCCGCGGCCTTTACTGGCTGGAGCCGATGGTCGAGGTTGAGACGGCAGCAGGCAGGGTTGCCTACGGTCCGGTCAAGCCGTCGGATGTCGACGATCTGCTCGCAAGCGGAATGCTGGATGGCGCGGACCATCCGCTGACCCTTGGCCTGACCGAAGAAATTCCATTCCTTAAGCGTCAGACCCGGCTTACTTTTGCGCGTTGCGGCATTACCGATCCCCTGTCGATCTCTGATTATCGGACCCACGGGGGCCTTGCCGGCCTCGAAAACGCACTTGGGATGAAGCCGCAGGACGTTGTCGCCCAGGTGACGGAGTCCGGACTACGCGGACGTGGCGGGGCCGGTTTTCCGACCGGAATCAAGTGGAAGACCGTTCTTGAAGCCGAAGGTGCGCAGAAGTACATCGTGTGCAATGCCGATGAGGGCGATTCGGGCACTTTCGCCGACCGGATGATCATGGAGGGAGATCCCTTCGTGGTGATCGAAGGCATGGTCATTGCCGGCATCGCCACCGGTGCGACCAAGGGCTATGTCTATCTTCGCTCCGAATATCCGCACGCGATCAGGGTGATGAACCGCGCGGTGGAGATCGCCCGCGATCACAACGTCCTCGGCGCTTCGGTTCTGGGCTCTGATCATGCTTTCGACTTGGAGATCCGGGTCGGCGCCGGGGCCTATGTCTGCGGTGAGGAAACCGCGCTTCTCGAAAGCCTCGAAGGCCGACGCGGCGTGGTCCGCGCCAAACCGCCGCTGCCTGCGCACAAGGGCTTCCTTGGTCGCCCGACTGTGGTCAACAATGTCATTTCGCTCGCCTCCGTACCTGTCATCATGGAGAAGGGCGCGCAGTACTATCGCGATTTCGGCATGGGCCGGTCACGCGGTACGATCCCGGTCCAGATCGCCGGAAACGTCAAACATGGCGGGCTGTTCGAAGCCGCTTTCGGCATGACGCTGGGCGAACTGGTCGATGACATCGCCGGCGGAACCGCAAGCGGACGTCCGGTCAAGGCGGTGCAGGTCGGCGGGCCGCTGGGCGCCTATTTCCCGCGCGAACTCTTCGACACGCCATTCGATTACGAGGCCTTCGCAGGCAAGGATGGCCTGATCGGCCATGCCGGCATCGTGGTTTTTGACGATACCGCCGACATGCTCAAACAGGCGCGGTTTGCCTTCGAATTCTGCGCGGTGGAAAGCTGCGGCAAGTGCACGCCGTGCCGCATCGGTTCGACCCGTGGTGTCGAGGTTGCCGACAAGATCCGCGCGGGAATCGACGCCGAGAGCCAGATCACGCTGATGAACGATCTTTGCAACACCATGAAATTCGGCTCGCTCTGCGCCCTGGGCGGCTTCACGCCGTATCCGGTGATGAGTGCGCTCACGCATTTTCCCGAAGATTTTCGGCCGGCCCCCATGTCGCAAGCGGCGGAGTGAACACCATGCCCCTTATCCAGGAAACCGATTACGGCACACCGGCGTCGACGGCTGAAAAGACCGTGCGGCTGACCATCGACGGCACGACCATCGACGTGCCCGAAGGCACCTCGGTCATGCGCGCGTCGATGGAAGCCGGCATCCAGGTGCCGAAACTCTGCGCCACCGACATGGTCGACGCCTTCGGCTCCTGCCGGCTCTGCCTGGTCGAGATCGAGGGCCGCAACGGCACGCCCGCCTCGTGCACCACGCCGGTTGCCGAGGGCATGGTGGTCCACACCCAGACCGGACGCCTCAAGGACATCCGCCGCGGCGTGATGGAACTCTATATCTCCGACCATCCGCTGGATTGCCTGACATGCGCGGCCAACGGCGATTGCGAACTCCAGGACATGGCCGGCGCAGTCGGCCTGCGCGACGTGCGCTACGGCTATGACGGCGAGAACCACGTCAAGGCGCGGCAGAACGGCGAAGCCAATCCGCGCTACATGCCGAAGGACGAATCCAACCCCTATTTCACTTATGATCCTTCGAAATGCATCGTCTGCTCGCGCTGCGTCCGCGCCTGCGAGGAAGTGCAGGGCACGTTTGCGCTCACCATCGAAGGCAGGGGCTTTGAAAGCCGCGTCTCGCCCGGCATGCATGAAAGCTTCATGAATTCCGAATGCGTCTCCTGCGGCGCCTGCGTTCAGGCGTGCCCGACGGCGACATTGCAGGAAAAGTCCGTGATCGAAATCGGCCAGCCCGAACACTCGGTGGTCACGACCTGCGCCTATTGCGGTGTCGGCTGCTCGTTCAAGGCGGAGATGCGCGGCGAGGAAGTTGTCCGTATGGTGCCGTGGAAGGACGGCAAGGCCAATCGCGGTCATTCCTGCGTCAAGGGCCGCTTCGCCTGGGGCTACGCCACCCATCAGGACCGGATTATCAATCCGATGGTGCGTGAGAAGATCACAGATCCCTGGCGTGAAGTCACATGGGAAGAGGCCTTTGCCCATGTCGCCAGGGAATTCCGCCGCATCCAGTTTCAGTATGGCAAGGGCGCGATCGGCGGCATCACCTCGTCTCGCTGCACCAACGAGGAAACCTTCCTGGTGCAAAAGCTGGTGCGCGCGGGCTTCGGCAACAACAATGTCGACACCTGCGCCCGGGTCTGCCACTCGCCCACCGGCTACGGTCTCGGCAAGGCCTTCGGCACCTCGGCCGGAACCCAGGATTTCGATTCCGTCGAGCACACCGACGTCGTTATCCTGATCGGCGCCAACCCGACCGACGGACACCCGGTCTTCGCCTCACGGCTGAAGAAGCGGCTGAGGGCCGGAGCGAAACTCATTGTCATCGATCCGCGCCGCATCGATCTGGTCCGCTCTGCCCACGTCGAGGCCAGCCATCATCTGCCGCTCAGGCCCGGCACCAATGTTGCGGTTCTCACTGCCCTTGCCCATGTGATCGTCACAGAGGGCCTGTTCGACGAGGCCTTCATCCGCGAGCGTTGCGACTGGTCGGAATTCGAGGATTGGGCGGGCTTCGTCGCCGATCCCGCCCATTCGCCGGAAGCCACCGAAGCCTACACAGGCGTCCCTGCGGAAGAGCTGCGCGGGGCCGCGCGGCTCTATGCACGTGGCGGCAACGGCGCGATCTATTACGGGCTTGGGGTAACCGAGCACAGCCAGGGCTCGACCACGGTGATGGCGATCGCCAACCTTGCCATGGCCACCGGCAACATTGGCCGTCCCGGCGTCGGCGTGAACCCGCTTCGCGGCCAGAACAACGTTCAGGGCGCATGCGATATGGGCTCGTTTCCGCATGAACTGCCCGGCTACCGGCATATCTCGGGCACCGAAGTCCGTGACGTGTTCGAGAAACTGTGGGGCGTGGAACTCAACCCCGAGCCCGGTCTCCGCATTCCGAACATGCTTGATGCTGCCGTCGACGGCACATTCCGCGGCATCTACATCCAGGGCGAAGACATCCTGCAGTCAGATCCCGACACCAAGCACGTCAAGTCCGGGCTCGAGGCGATGGAATGCGTCGTCGTCCATGACCTGTTCCTGAATGAGACCGCCAACTACGCCCATGTCTTTCTTCCGGGCTCGACGTTCCTTGAGAAGGACGGCACCTTCACCAATGCCGAGCGCCGCATCAACCGCGTCCGCAAGGTGATGAGCCCGAAGAACGGGCTTGCGGACTGGGAAGTGACCCTCGAGCTCGCCAAAGCGATGGGGCTTGATTGGAGCTACAGCCATCCCTCTGAAATCATGGATGAAATTGCATCCACAACACCGAGTTTCGCCAGTGTGAGCTACCAGTTGCTCGAAGAGAGGGGCTCCGTGCAGTGGCCCTGCAATGAATCCAGGCCGGATGGGACGCCGGTGATGCATCTCGACGGTTTCGTGCGCGGCAAGGGCAAGTTCATCCGCACTGAATATGTGGCGACCGACGAACGCACCGGTCCGCGCTTCCCGCTGCTTCTGACCACCGGGCGCATCCTGAGCCAGTACAATGTCGGCGCGCAGACACGGCGGACCGAGAATGTCGCCTGGCATGCCGAGGACATGCTGGAAATTCATCCTCACGATGCCGAACAGCGGGGCATCCGCGAGGGCGATCTCGTCAAGCTCGCCAGCCGCTCTGGTGAAACTGCGTTGCGCGCAAAGATCACCGAACGCGTGGCGCCGGGCGTGGTCTACACAACCTTCCACCATCCCGGCACCCAGGCCAATGTAATCACCACCGATTTCACCGATTGGGCCACCAACTGCCCGGAATACAAGGTGACGGCCGTCCAGGTATCGCCCTCGAACGGCCCGACGCCCTGGCAGCGCGACTACGAAGCGCAAGCCGCGCAATCGCGCCGGATCGTAAGCGATGAAGCGCTTGAGCCGGCCGAATAGGCCGGCCGGGCGGAAGGAGCCATGATGGCGAAATCCAGTCCCAGCGTCGCAACGGCTTCGCGAACCGCCGTCCGGGGTGGGATCGCCACGCGCGGGCACCGGGACCTTCCGGAGGAGGCGCCGGTGGCGCTGTCGTTCGGCGGCACAACACAAGCCGTGATGATGGCGACGCCCGAGGATTTGTACGATTTCGGCGTTGGCTTCGCACTGTCGGAGGCCATTGTGCGGTCTGCGGACGACATAGTGAGCCTTGAAGTCATCGGGGCCGACCAAGGATTTGACGTGCAGATGCAGCTTGCCGACGAGGTGCAGTCGGCGTTCTCGGCGCGGCGGCGCAGGATGGCGGGGCCGGTGGGCTGCGGGCTCTGCGGCATCGAATCGATCGAGGAAGCGCTCAGGACCCTGCCCGACCGAGAGGAGGTGGCGCTGTTTTTCAGCGCCGAGGATGTGCGCGAGGCGGTCAGGTCGCTGTCGACGCATCAGAGATTGCGGGCCGAAACCGGCGCGGTCCACGCCGCGGGTTTTTACGTGCCGGGCCTGGGCATGGCCTGTGTGCGCGAGGACGTCGGCCGCCACAACGCGCTCGACAAGCTGATCGGCGCCATGGCGTGCGCCGGGCACAAGGCGGCTGACGGCGCCATCGTCATTACCAGCCGGGTCTCGGTCGACATGGTACAAAAGGCCGTGATCGCGGGCACCGGGCTGCTGATCGCCGTCTCCGCGCCGACCGCACTTGCCGTGCGGACCGCCGAAGCCTCGGGCCTGACACTGGTCGGCATCGCGCGCGGCGCCGATTTCGAGATTTTCACCCGGCCGGACCGTATCGGACAAGGAGTTCAAAGCGATGTCGCCTGACAAACTGCGCTACCAGGCCAACCAGATCGCCACCTTCTTCGCCTCGCAGCCGGAGAGCGATCAGATCGAGGGCGTGGCCGATCATATCAACAAGTTTTGGGATCCGCGGATGCGCGCGCAACTGTTCGAGATCAGCGACGAGAGCACGGATGGCTTCAAACCGATGGTGGTGGCGGCGCTCGCGAAGATCCGGCGGCCCGCGCCTATCGAGAAGACTTCCTAACCAAGCTCGCAGCGGGGCGAGGCGCCATCGTTCCCCGAACAGCCGGAGTATCGGTGACTGGAAGGCATACGGACATGTCACAGCCCCGTTCGATCCGCTCCGATTTGCATCGATCTATTGTGCTATCAGCAAAGTCAACACGTCCCAGCCTTGGCAAGCCCTTGCAAGCCGGGGACAGTTAACGCCTTGTTTGAAGGCGCTTTGCCGCTCGCGGCGAAAGCAGCCAGACGCTTTCCCATGCGGGAATGCCCTTCAAACCGCCCGCCAGGTTTTCACGCGCAAGTTCTCTGATTTCGTAGTCTCTGGAATAGTGCAGATGCACCTCGTCCGGGGCGATTGAGAAAGGCGGGCCGTTTTGCAGGCGCTGGTGATACTGGAAACAAACGAGAAGCTGTGGCGCGGCGTCTGTTAGGTCAACCAGATGCGCGGCATAGGCCGCGCGCATTCCTTCAGGCAGCGCGACCAGCGCCGCCCGGTCGTAAACGGCCTCGACGGGTCCAAGCATCCGGGGGGTCAGCGCAAGGATGTCGCCCACGAAAATCTCGATGTCTGTCGCGCTGTAGCGTTTGAGCGCGCCCATGTCCGATATCGCTGGGTCCACGCCAAGCTCTTCAAACAATTGCCGGATTGCCAGATCGCTGAGTTCAACGCCAACCACCTTGTGGCCGCGCGACAGCACCCAGCCGATGTCGAGCGTCTTGCCGCAGAGCGGGACGAACACGCGCCCGCCATCCGGAACCTTGAGCGCGGGGAAATGCGTCACCAGCAAGCGATTGGGCCGCCCCTCGTGAAAGCCGATGCGGCCGCTTTCCCAGCGGTCATGCCAGAAGCTGTGATCCATTTCGGTTCCTTTTGGTCAAGCGAGCTCGTCAAGCTGCGGCAACCGCGGCGGCGGAGACCACCGGTAAGAACATCCTGTGCGGCGTGTCCGGATGACCAAGATGGCCGAAAATCCAATCAAACTCCATCAGGTGACCTGGGGGTGATCCATCCCACAGTCGCGGCCCCGATCGCCTTATTGGACCGCGTTCACGCCGATCGCCAGAACCGCATATCGGCCGATCTTGCCGATCGAGACCAGAAGCAGGAACCGCCACAAGGGTTCGCGCAGGATGCCGGCGACGAGCGTCAACGGGTCGCCGATGATCGGAACCCAGGCGAGCAGCAGCGACCAGTAGCCGAAGCGCCGGTAATGTGCCTGCGCGCGATTGAGTTGCGCCTCGCTTGCGGGAAACCATCGTCGATTCCGGAATTGTTCGACGCCGCGGCCGATAAGCCAGTTAATCACGGAACCGAGAACATTGCCGAGGCTCGCCACCGCAACAAGCGCGAGGGCCGGCTGGCCGCCGGCCAGGATCATCCCGGTGAGCACGCTTTCCGACTGCGCCGGGATCAGCGTGGCGGCCAGCAGGGCGGCAAGAAACAGGCTGCCATAGGCGGCAAGATCGATCATGGTGGCGAACCCTTGTCGACGGGCGCGGCGATGCGGCGCCCATCCTGCCTACAGGCCCCGGCCGGGGATTGAAAGCCGTCCGAGGCCCGTGGCCCTGACTGTCATCCCGGCATGCGCTCGAAGGCGGGCAGGGCGGGGTCCATCCTGTCCCAGTCGTGGCCGCGCCCGGCATAGGTCACCGCCTGCGGCTTGAACCGGTCCGGCTCGTCCAGGCTGCCGGCCGCGACCGAAAAAAGCTCCGGCATGGCAATGAAGGTCAGATAGACCGGCGTGCCGCATCTGGGGCAGAAGGCATGAATCTTGTCATTGCCGCTTTCGGCCGTGACGCGCCAGGTCGAGGCTTCGCCCGTTACGCTCACCTCGTCGCGTCCGGCAAAGGTCAGGTACGATCCATGCCCGGCGCCGCTTCTGAGCTGGCAGTCGCGGCACTGGCAGTGATTTTGAAAGACGGGTTGGCTATCGATTTTGTACCGGACCGCGCCGCAGGCGCAGCCTCCGGCATAGGATTTTGTCATGTCAGCCTCCATGGCGGAAATCCAGACGTCAGGCCGCTTTCGGCTTGGCGAAGACGTCGAGCGACGTGCCGTTTTCGAGGTAAGATTTCAGACTGGAGAGCACCAGCGGCCATCCGCTGCTGACGCCTTTGGCCATGCCGCTGCCGACGACAAGATCATCGTGGCTGACGGTCAGGCGGACCATGTCGTCATACTCGACGATGTCGAAGGTCACACGGCTGTAACTTTCCGGATCCTCGGCCTCTGAGGCATTGGCCCAGCTGATGACCAGACGCGACGGCGGCGAGATCTCGACGACTTCGCCGACAAGTTCAACCGTCCGCTCCTCATTGTCGCGTACATGCTGCCATTTCGATCCAGGCTGCCAGTCCGACACGTTTTCATGGCCCCAGTAGCGCTTGGCGATGTCGGCCCGGGTGATGGCTTCAAACACCTTTTCGGGCGTCGAACGAATATAGGTCACGTAAACAAATCTCGTCAGCTCTTTTGTCATCTTACTCTCCTTCAAGTTCCTGTTTGAGATCGTGCAGCAGGGTGAGCCGCCGCGTTTCGAATTTGCGCACCCAGCGCTCGTAAACCTCGTGCAACGGTACAGGGTTGATGAAATGCAGCTTCTCGCGGCCGCGCCTGACCGTGCTGATAAGATTGGCTTCCTCCAGAATTCCCAAATGCTGCGTCGCCGATTGCCGCGCCATGGCGAGGCCTTCGCACAGTTCGCCCAGCGTCCGTCCGTTGTTCTCATACAGAAGATCAAGCAACAGTCTTCGGGTCGGATCGGCCAGCGCCCTGAACACCTTGTCCGCGTTGTCGGTCGGTCGAGTCGTCATGCGGATTAATATGCAGGCATTTACCTGCATGTCAAGCCTGTGGCAACAAGGATGTCCGGAGCGTCTCGCCGGAGAGAAGATCGCAACAGGCTCGCTTTGGCGCGCCCCCCGTCGATGAAATGGCATTTTTCCAGGTTTATCAGGACCCTGATCGGGCAGGGCGCCACGTCGAGCTTGATTTAAATAGCTCGCTATGTATATTTGAATAGCGAGCTGTTTAATGTTGGGAAGTTTCATGATCTTCGACAAATCCCGTTCGGCCGGCGTCCTGGCAAACGAATTGTCGCGCGTTTACGGCGCCGCGCTGCAATCCCGCCTTGCGCCGCTGGGACTGTCGCCGGCGCAGTTTCGGGTGCTGGCCGAATTGTGGGAGGCGGACGGCCAAACACAGCGGGCGCTGACCGAACGGCTGGGTGTCGAACAGGCGACCATGGCCAATACTCTGGCGCGGATGGAGCGCGACCGGCTGGTGTCGCGAAAGCCACATCCGGACGACCGCCGGTCGCAACTGGTCTGCCTGACGGACTCCGCGCGGGCGCTGCAAGCCCCGGCCGTTGCAGCGGCGGCCGAGGTCAACCGGTCTCTCCTGGAGATCTTGCCGCTGGCCGAGCGCGAGCTGTTCCTGAGCATGCTGGGGCGGGTTGTCGCCGGCCTGCGGGACCGGGACGGCAGGAGAGAGACGTAATTCCTTTTCCGGCGCCACGAAAGGGTTTCGCGAACCCGTTAAACGGAGTAGGGAGCTCGGGTGGCCCTTGGTCGCACGATTCATTGCATCACGACATTTTTGAAGCCATCGGGAGCCGTTTTCATGGACAATATGCGCGGCATTATCCTTATGGTGCTCGGAATGGCGGGATTTGCCGCCGAGGACATGTTCATCAAGCTCGCCGCTTCAAGCTTGCCGGTGGGACAAATCCTGTTGGTTCTCGGCTTCATCGGCGCGCTGATCTTTGCGGTCTACGCCCGCCTCAACGGCACCAGCGTGATCTCCAGTGGTTTTTTTCATCCGGCGGTGATCGTGCGCAATCTGAGCGAGATGCTGGGCGGTCTCTGCTTCGTCACGGGGCTGACCTTGATCCCGCTCGCCACGTTGACGACGATCCTTCAGGCGACACCGCTTCTTGTGACCATGGGGGCCGCACTGGCGCTGGGCGAGGCGGTTGGCTGGCGGCGCTGGAGCGCGATCCTGATCGGCTTTTTCGGCGTGCTGCTGGTCATCCGTCCGGGATTTGAAGGCTTCGAGCCAGCCGTATTGTGGGGCGTGATGGCCGTGATCGGCCTTGCGGTCCGCGATCTCGCCAGCCGAAAGGTGCCGCAATCCATTTCCTCGCTGCAATTGTCGGCCTGGGGCTTCTTCGCCGTGGGCGTTTCGGGCGCCGTGCTGCTCGCCTTCACCGGCGGCGCGCAGGCGCCGGGCCTGCGCGAGACGGGCTATCTGACCGGCGCGCTGGCGGTGGGTGTCGGAGCCTATTGGGCGCTGACCGAAGCCACGCGCATCGGCGAGATCGGCGTGGTGACGCCGTTCCGCTATTCGCGACTGGTGTTCTCCACCTTCATCGGCATGCTGGTCTTTGCCGAGTACCCCGACGGGTATACGCTTGTCGGCGCCGGCATCATCATCGCCACCGGCATCTACACGATCATGCGCGAGCGAACGCGCCGGAAGCTCGCCGCGGCGAAGACGCGCGCGGCCTCCGCTGCGGGAACCTTGCTCTGACGGGCAGGGCGCCCGCCATCGCCTACTGACCGTAGCGCGCTTCGAGATGTGCGATAAAGAAGGCCGGATTGAGCGCCTCGCCGGTCGCCTCGCTCAGGATTTCCGGCGTCGTCCCCATCGAGCCGCGCTGCCAGATGTTTTCGCGCCGCCAGGCGTTGAGCGATGCGAAATCGCCCGCAGCGATGTCGTCGTTCACGGCGGGGTTGGCGGCTGAAATGGCCGCCCATTGCTGCGCCGCCATCAAGGCTCCGAGCGTATAGGATGGGAAATAGCCAAACGCTCCGGCTGGCCAGTGCACGTCCTGCATCGGGCCGTTCTTCGGATCGTCAAGCGTGGAAATGCCGAGCGACGCGGTCATCTTCGCATCCCATGCCTCCGGAAGGTCGCGCACCTCAAGCGCACCCGAAAGCAGATCCTGTTCGAGTTCGTAGCGAAGGATCACATGCAGAGGATAGGTCACTTCGTCGGCATCGACACGGATCTTGCCGCGCTTGATCTCGTGAACATGCGGCAACAGGTCCTCAATGCTCCAGTCTTCGTCCAGATGCTTGGCGAGGTGGGGCAGGGCGAAGTGCCAGAACGCCGGATTGCGCCCGATCTGCTTCTCCACAAACAGGCTTTGGCTTTCGTGAATGGACATCCCCCGCGCCTTGCCTGAAGGCCAATGCGCCCAGCCCTTGGGCAGGTTTTGCTCATAAAGCCCGTGACCGGTTTCATGCAGGATTCCCATCAGCGCCGGGAGGAACTCGTCCGTTCGGTACCGCGTCGTCATGCGTACGTCGCTTGGCACCCCGCCGCAGAACGGATGATCGGAAATCGACAGGCTGCCGTGATTGAGATCGAACCCGACAGCCTCCATCATGGCCAGTCCGAGAGCTTTCTGCCGTTCCACGGAATAGTTGCCGGACAGCGGTTTTGCGGGGCGCGCCGAGCGTCGGCGCTCCTGAGCCGCCAGTGCATCGGGGAGGAAATCGACAAGGAACGCCTTGAGTTCCGCAAAGACCGGAGTGATGTCAGCCTCCCGGTTTCCCGGGTCGAATTGCTCCATCAGGGCGTCATACGGCTTCAGACCGAGAACGTCGGCGCGCATTCGCGCTTCCTCGCGCATCAGTTCGACCACACCTTCGAGCGCCGGACGGAAAGCCGCCCAGTCACCGGTTTTTCGCGCCTTGCGCCACAATTGCTCCGAGTGCATGCCGGTTCGCATCTTGCGCTCGACAAATTCCGCCGGCAGGCAGGTCAAGTTGAGGTAGCTGCGTTCGAATTCAGCCACCGCAATGCGTTGTTCGGTATCGAGGCTTTCTGCCCTGGCTTCGGAGATCCAGTCCGCAAGCCTGGGGTCGGTTGCCTGACGATGCAGCATTCCCGAAAGAGCCGCCATCGCTTCGGCCCGATCGCTGCCGCCGCCGGGCGCCATGACGGTGGCTTCGTCCACGCCAAGGATTGCAAGGGCATGCTCAAGCGCGCTCAGCGAATGGCAATGGGCGTCAAGTTTGGCAAATGACATTGCAGGGCTCCGAAGCAGGGAAGGGCGCCTCGTTCGATAGGCCAAGCCTTGGGTGCCCGCAAGCCCAAACCGAATGCGCATTCGCGCGGCTTTCCGCCGATTCCGGTCAAAAAGCACAACTCCGTCCCGGCGAAGGTGTTGGATATGCAAGGCCTGCGCGCGGCTGCGGAGAACAGACAGCCTGGAGCAAGGCTTGGGGGCCACTGTTGGAATCATTTAACAGGAGACAAGAATGAATATCGAAGGCGTCAGCCATTCGAATATTCGCACTGTCAGCAAGGCGGGATCGATCAAGGATTCCGTCCCGCCTATCCATGCCCAGGCCATCCAGTCCTACCAGGACCTGGGACCCGTTGAGGCCAGCGAGGCTACGGGAACATATGATCTTTATGGGGAAGTTGCGCCCACAAGCGTGGGCTTTGCCGTGGCCCCGCCGAATGGATATGAAGTCTATATGCCGGCGAGACCCGGCTTTTTTTCGAACAATCTGTCAATTGCAGTCACCGATCCCTCGGCCGAGCCGTTCTCGTCCGGCAAGTCCAGATCCGAAATCATTGAAGCCGCGCGCAAGGTGCTGGATGCGCGCTATGCTAGGATGGCGGATTCAGGGCAGCCATTCCGCCCGAAGTCGCTAGAGGCCGCCGACTGGTACTCCTTGTTCGGTGAACTCGACCGGCGCGCACTCAGCGCAATACGAACCGACGAGACCGGATATTTCTCGGATCTGGAGCAGGAAATCGCGCAGGCGATCATGTTGCAGCAGCAGTCGCTTGCCATGGGACAGTATTACGGGCCCACACGCCTGGCAGGAGCCTATGCCGAGGCGGGGGGAATCGATCCCTCGGATCACATGGCTGTCGGCAAGGCCGGCGCGCTATGGCTTGACCAGGTCAGCCATGAAGAAAAGTCCACACTGTCCGACTGGATGGAACAGCGCGCGGCCGCCCAGTATCTCTATGAAAACGGCGCCAGGGATGCGGGCCAGGAACCCGAGGATCTGTCCTCAGGCTTCCGTTTCGTTGACATGTTGCTTCAGGCCTACAGGGAACTGGAGCAACTCGGCGAAGGTCATGAACTGAACTACCTTCCTTCCTATCAGAAAGCCTGGCAGATGTTCGTTGATCAGATGCCGTCCGAACAGTCGTCGTCTCTGACATTGTTCTTCTGATGCAACACGTGGGGGAGCGCCGGAAGCCAGAGCCGCAGGGAGACTGAACCTCATACCCGCGGACCCGGGACATAAATCGCATAAGATAGATTATGGAACTATAGAGTGCAGGCTGACGAGTATGCCTTATTGCCAAACCAACCTTGGATTCAAAGGCCTATAAGGGAAACTGTAAGTGCCGCATAAGAATCGGACCAGACAGTCACGTGCGGTCGGTCGCAACGAAGCAACCTGGAAACCGCGTCCGGTTGGCTTGACCTGAGCGTTTGGAGCACTGCAATTTGGCGGCCGGCTACCGGGAGGTTCAGATGCTTGAAGGGATACGGGTCGTTGAAATCGAAGGCCTGGGACCCGCGCCCTTTGCGTCCATGCTGTTCGCCGATCTCGGCGCAGATGTCATCGTGGTCCATCGCAAGAACCAGGGACCCGCGCATGGCATGCCGGATCGATCGCTGATTGATCGCGGCAAACGGTCCATCGAGCTCGATCTGAAATCGGCCGACGATATCGCGGTGCTCAGATCGTTGGTGGCAAGATCGGACGCACTCGTCGAGGGGTTCAGGCCCGGTGTCATGGAACGTCTGGGATTGGGACCGGAAGATCTTTCGGAGGACAATCCGGACCTCGTTTATGGCCGCATGACCGGCTGGGGCCAAACCGGACCACGGGCCGCAACCGCTGGCCACGATCTCAACTACATCTCGATTTCCGGGGCTCTCTGGTACTCGGCCAACCCGGGTGAACCGCCGTTTTCGCCACCGACGCTCGTTGGCGACATCGGTGGCGGTGCGCTCTATCTGGTTGTCGGCATTCTTGCCGGGGTTCATGCGGCCAGAAGCGGACGCGGCGGCTGTGTCGTCGACGCCTCGATTGTCGACGGTTCGGCCCACATGATGAATTTGCTGATGACGATGCGCCAGGCCGGACATCTGTCCGCGCGACGTGGCGGGAGCCTTCTTGACGGCCCGCACTGGAGCCGCTGCTATGCCTGTGCCGATGGCGGATTTGTCTCTGTGCAGTGTCTGGAGCCGAAATTTTATACCCGGTTTCTGGACCGGCTCGGATTGAAGGACGATCCTGATTTGGCCGAACAGTTTGACGCAGGGGCATGGCCGCGCCAGACGGCAATCCTGGCCGGAATCTTCGCCCGGAAGCCGCGCGCCCATTGGGAGGCAGTGTTTGAAGGCAGCGATGCCTGTGTCGCCCCTGCCCTCGACCCAGAGCAATCCGCGCGCGAACCGCACATGAAGGCACGAGGGATCTGGCGCGAGATGGACGGCGTCTTGCAAGCGGCGCCTGCGCCACGATTTTCAACGCGGCCGGATCCGGAACCTGGCCCGATACCGGCGCGCGGTGAACACAGTACCGAGATCCGGAACTGGCTCGACACGGATTGAGCAACGCGAAACGCTCGATCAAACCTTTCCTGGTCAGTCGGCGGCGCGGACGCTGATAATCTCGGCGTCGATCGCTTTTGCCAGCGCCTCGGGGTTAACGCTGAATACGCTGTCCGGACGGCCTGCAGCGGCCCAGACGGTCCCGTGCTGCATCAGCGCGCGGTCCATATACACCCTGATCGGGTTCAAATGTCCGATCGGAGCCACACCGCCGATGGCGAAGCCCGTTTCGTCACGCACACGTCGCGCTTCGCACCGGTCGAGCTGAAGCCCGTGATTTCTCGAGATATGATCCATGTCCGCATCATGGGCGCCGGACACGAGCACAAGAATGAGGGTTTTGTCTGCGGAGTTTTCAAAGACCAGCGACTTGACGATTTGCGCCGTCTCGCATCCGGCAGCCTCTGCTGCTTCTTGAGCTGTTCGGGTCGATTGAGGCATCTTGATGATGCGGATCGCAAGTCCGGCCTTTTCAGCCGCCTCCGCAACCCGGGCCATGCTCGATCCGCTTCGGATCAGCTCCGGCGTCATTTCTGTTGCAAGCGTGTTCATGTCATCACCTCGAATTCCAAGGTCAGCCCATCGTAACACGGCTCGACGCGGTCGGGGGTTTCCTTGCACACTGTTTCGTAGTCGAGCGGTACATGCATATGGGTCAGGTAGGCCCGCTTCGGGTTGAGTTTCTCGATCCACCAAAGCGCCTGATCGATCGAAAGATGGCTTGGATGCGGTTTGTACTGAAGGCAATCAATGATCAGGGCATCGAGTTCCGCGAGCCTTGCAACTGTTTCGCGGGGAAAGTCGCTCACATCGCAGCAATAGGCAATATTGCCGATGCGGAAGCCGAGGGATCTGATGGCGCCATGCGCCTGATCGAGCGGCTCGATCTCTATCGTCCCGCCCGCGCCGGCGATACGGATCGGCTCACCGAGCGAAGCAATCACCCTGGGCTCCGTTATCGGAGGATAGTTGCTTCCGGGAGGCGTCTCAAGGCAATACCCGAATCCCGCCCGAATCCGCGCCATCGTTGCCGCATCGGCATGGATCGGAATCCGTTTGCGTTGCGCCAGCGCAAAACCGCGAAGATCGTCTATGCCGTGCACATGGTCCGCATGGGAATGGGTGTAGAGAACCGCGTCGATGGTGTGAACTCGGTTGGCGATCATCTGCTCGCGGAAATCGGGGCCGGTATCGACCACAACCGTTGTTTCGCCGCCGTCGGGAGCGATCTGCCGGATCAGGAAGGCGGAGCGCGTCCGTCTGTTCTTCGGGTTCTCGGGGTCGCATGCCCCCCAGTCCCCATTTACCCTGGGGACGCCGGGCGATGAAGCGCAGCCAAGGATCGTAAACCGACGGCGATGCTGTCCAGTCACAGCGGCGGCATCTTTGAAAAGGCCTTGAGCGCGTTCGCGGTCGTTAGGTCGCGGAGTTCGGCTTCGCCCACACCGATCGTTTCGGCGAGAACACGCGCGGTATTGACCACATAGGACGGTTCGTTGCGCTTGCCCCGGTAAGGCGTGGGCGCGAGATAGGGCGCATCGGTTTCGACCAGCAGCCGTTCACGCGGGACGGACCGGGCTATGGCGCGCAGATCCTCGGACTTCTTGAACGTCAGGATGCCGGAGAAGGATATGTAACCACCCAGGTTAACCCCGGTTGCCGCCAGACCGGCGCCCGATGAGAAGCAATGCAGGATGAAGGGAAAGGCCCCCTTCCCTGTTTCATCCTCCAGAATGCCGATCATGTCCTCATCGGCGTCGCGGGAATGGATGACCAGTGGCAGGCCGGTTTGCCGCGCGGCGGCGATATGGCGGCGGAACCCCGTCGCCTGGGCATCACGCGGCGCATGATCGTAGAAATAGTCGAGGCCGGCCTCCCCGATCGCAACGCAACGCGGATGGGCAGCCAGATCGACGAGATCGTCGGTGGTGACATCGGGCTCTTCGGCCGCGTTGTGCGGATGAGTTCCGACCGAGCAAAACACTTCCGAATGCTTGTCGGCAAGCGCGGAGACCACATCGAACTTCTTCACACGGGTCGAAATGGTCACCATGCGGACCACACCGGCGTCGCGACAGCGCGCAATCAGTTCGTCACGCTCGGTATCGAAATCTGGAAAATCGAGATGGCAATGCGTGTCGATGACGGGATGGTTCTGGACATCCAGGCTCATTCGCCCTGCTCCGGCTCTGCCTCCGTGAAGCGCGGAAATATGCCCGACGGCTGGGGCAGGTCCTGGCCCGGCACGAGAGCGGCATTGCGCACCCGGAACTTCCGGCTTTCCGCAGGCACGTTCAGAAGATCCAGCAGTTTCGACGCGCTGTCGGGCATGAAAGGCTGAACGCTCACACCGATCACCCGCAACACTTCGGCTGTCGTATAAAGAACGGTGTTCATGCGTTCGGGATCGCTCTTCTTCAATTTCCACGGTTCCTGGCCGGCGAAATAGCGGTTTGCATCCGCAACCACCTGCCAGATTGCCGCAAGCGCCTTGTGGATCTGGCAGGCTTCCATCTCGGGGCGTATCGTGTCGAGAATGCCATAGGCTGCATCCAGAATGGCCTGATCCTCGGCGCTGAAGGATGCGTATTGCGGCACCCTCGCCTCGCAGTTCTTGTTGATCATCGACAGCGAGCGCTGGGCCAGATTGCCCAGATCATTGGCGAGATCGGAATTGATGCGGCCGACGATGGCGTCATGGCTGTAACTGCCATCCTGTCCGAACGGCACTTCGCGCATGAAGAAATAGCGAACCTGATCAAGGCCGTAATGTTCCACCATCGTGAAGGGATCGACCACGTTGCCGATCGATTTCGACATCTTTTCCCCCTTGTTGTAGAGGAAGCCGTGAGCGAACACCTTGACGGGCAGTTCGAGTCCTGCCGACATCAGAAAGGCTGGCCAGTAGACCGCGTGAAAACGCACGATGTCCTTGCCGATCATGTGAACAGCAGGCCAGTAGCCCCAGCGATCGCCGCGCTCGTCGGGGAAACCGGCAGCGGTGATATAGTTGGTCAGCGCATCGACCCAGACATACATCACGTGCTTCTCGTTGCCGGGTACCGGTATGCCCCAGTCGAATGTGGTCCGCGAGATCGACAGGTCCTTTAGTCCGGATCGCACAAAACTCGCCACTTCGTTGCGCCGTTCGGCCGGACCGACGAAATCCGGGTTCTTCTCGAACAGTTCGAGCAGCCGCTCGCCATAGGCCGAAAGCCGGAAGTAATAGCTTTCCTCCTCAACCCACTCCACCGGTGAGCCCAGCGGTTCCCGGCGTATCCTGTCATCGCCGACAATGGTTTCGCTCTCATCGAAGAAGGCTTCCTGCCGGACCGAGTACCATCCGCCGTATTTGCCCAGATAGATGTCCCCATTGGCTTCCATCCGCTTCCACAATTCCTGGACCGAGACCCGATGCCGTTCCTCGGTCGTGCGGATGAAGTCGTCGTTTGAGCAGTTGAGCAGCGTCAGCAGATCCCGGAAAACCGACGAGTTGCGATCCGCCAGTTCAATGGGAGGAATTCCCTCCTTCTCCGCAGTCTGCTGCATTTTCTGGCCGTGTTCGTCGGTGCCGGACAGGAAGAACACATCCTTTCCGTCGAGCCGCTGAAAACGAGCCAGAACATCCGTTGCGATCGCCGTATAGGCGTGCCCGATATGGGGGACGCCATTGGGATAAAAGATCGGTGTGGTGATGTAGTAACGCTCGGTGCTCATGTCGGTCTTCGGATGCCTTCTTTGCAGCGGGCGCGCGACTGCCGCCCTCGGACGCCGACTACATAGGCGATTATCTCCATGGACGCCATGCCCGGAGTGGCATCCGATGTTCAAAATTCAATGGCGTTGAGGCGGTCGTTGTGCCTTCGCAGTCAGCGGAAAAACAGGCTGAAAACATGCAGCACCGTCTGCTTGCGATCGAGATTGTAGGCCGCCGCTGTGGCGAAATGCTCGGAAAGCTCCACCGAAAGACGCGCGAGACGGTCGGCTTCTCCAAGATCGTTGGCGTCGCCCGCCTCCCGCGCCATGGCCCGAACCCTGTCTATGACCAGTTCCGTGAAGAACTGGTAGGCCACGTCGCGGTCCCGGGCCGAAAGGATCTCGGCAAGCTTGTGTATTGGCTCGCGATCGGAAAGGCTGCCGCGTTCGATGATTTCGACAAATGCTTCGGCGATTTCCGCGCCGCCGTAATTGCGCAACAACAACGCCCGCGCGACACTGCCTTCGCTCAGTTCTATGACTGACCGGGCCCCACCCGGGGCTGCGCCGAGTTGATCGAGCGCCCGCTCGAGGTCCTGCGCGCCGAGAGGTTGAAGGCGCAGCGACAGGCAGCGCGAGCGGATAGTCGGCAGCAAGCGGCCCGGTGTGTGCGACAACACCAAGAACAGTGAGCGTTTCGGCGGTTCCTCCAAGATCTTGAGGATTGCGTTGGCCGCATTGCGGTTGAGATCGTCGGCGGGATCGATGATCGCGATCCGCCAGTTACCGGTCCCCGAAGTCTGGCCGAAGAATTTTCCGGCCCTGCGCACTTCGTCGACGGTGATCACCGACTTCATCTTGCCGGTTTTCTCGTCCACGGGGCGCGCCAGATGCAAAAGGTGATGCGAGGCGCCGCTGGCAATCTGGCGCGTCAACGGGTCGTCCGGATCCGGATCGGCGATCTCCGTCGGCGCGGTTGCGGGGTCTGGATTGGCGAGGACGTGACGCGCGAAGCGGTAGGCCAGCGTTGCCTTGCCGATGCCCTGTGGCCCCTCGATCAGGATCGCATGGTGCATCCGGGTCGAACGATAGGCATCGGCAAGAAAGGATTGCGCCTCGTCATGTCCGAACAGCACCGTATTCTCACCCGGTGGCATGGCGCCCTCGAGCACTCCGGGTTGCTCTGCGGTCATGCCTTCCCGTCCTGCGCCGCCGCTTGCGGCACGCTCTCGTCGAGAAGGTGTTCCACAGCACTCAGGACCGCAAGCGCGACGACATCCTCTGCTTGGCTTGCATCGATCAGCTTGCAGCGGTCGGGTTCGCTGCGGGTCAAGTCTACAAAGGCCTCCCGGCGTTTTTCATGCGTGGCCAGTTCTTCCTTCTCGAAGCGGTCCGGCGCCGCGTCCTTGCCCTCGCGCAATTTGGCCCGCTTCAGTCCAGTTTCAGCCGGCAGATCCAGGATGAGCGTGAGATCCGGGGTCATGCCATTGACCGCGATCCGTTCGAGGTGATTGACGAACTGCGGTTCGAGGTTTCCTGTCACGCCCTGATAGACGCGGCTGGAATCCATGAAACGGTCGCACAGGACGATTGCCCCCTCTTCGATGGCCGGCCGGATGACCTCTTCGATATGATCGTTGCGCGCGGCCGCAAACAGCAGCGCTTCCATGCGCACGCCGAATTCTTCGGCTGCTCCCGACAAAAGCACATTCCGCACCGCTTCCGCGCCCTGCGATCCGCCTGGCTCGCGTGTTACCAGCACCTTCCGACCACGCTGCCGCAAGACCTCGGCCAGTCGGTGGATCTGGGTCGATTTGCCGACGCCCTCTCCGCCCTCGAATGTGATGAAGCGGCCCTTGCTGCTGTTCACGTGCTGAAATCCCGGCCACCACGGGCGCCGCTGACGCTCCCGGCCTGTGTGTTGAAAACCGGCCGGACGATCCGGCATGGTTCTGCATAAAGGAATTGCACGGGAAATTGAACGCCCGGCATGCGTCTTACCGCCAGAATTGTGCAAGTTCGATCAGGGCATCGAAAGCCTGTGTGTGCAGCGGACCCTTCGAGACCGTGTTTTCGGCATAAAGCGGCGTCTCCTGCGAAAGCAGATCTCCGATATAGACCTTCAGAACGGCGACTTCGCTGCCGGCTTCTACCGGTGCGCGAAGCGGCCACCGGTAGCTGATTCGCGCCGTCATCCGGTCCGGGTTGGTGATCGGAACGAAGATGTCGATAGGCCCGTCCGCCTTGACCACGGCGCCGCCCTCTCCGCCATAGACGCTGAGTTCGCCGATGATCTCGTCTTCAGCAAAGAGAGTTCTGCGTTCGAAGGCGCGCACTCCCCATTCCAGCATTTTTCGTGCTTCCTCGGCCCGTTCGCGTTCGCTGGAAAGACCGCTCATCGCCACGAACAGACGTCGCCCGTCCCTGTTGATCGACGCCACAATTCCGTAGCCGGACTCTTCGGTGAAGCCTGTCTTCATCCCGTCGACCCCGATATCAAGACCGAGCAGCGGGTTCCGGTTGCGTTGGCGGATGTTGTTCCACGTAAACTCCGGTTGAGAATAGTAGCGGTAGAACTCGGGATAGGTGGCGTGAATGTGCCGGGCCAGCGTGACCAGGTCCTTCATCGAAACCTGTGAATCCGGATGCGGCAGGCCGCTCGAATTGCCGAAAACGGATCGGGTCAGGCCGATCTCGCGGGCCCGTTCGGTCATCAGCCGGGCAAAATTGTCCTCCGACCCCGCCATTCCTTCCGCGATGATGATGCATCCGTCATTGGCTGACTGCACGATGACCCCCTGGATGAGGTCTTCAAGACGTATAGAGGAGTTGAGCTCGGCAAACATCGTGGACGTACGTGATGCCGCGCCGCCGGTACGCCATGCATTTTCAGACACCTGAAACGTGTCTTCCAGGGTCAGCCGTCCGGTGCGGATGGCATGGAAAACAACTTCCATGGTCATCAGCTTCGCCAGCGAGGCCGGCGGAACAAGTTCGTTTTCATTCTTGGAAAACAGGACCGTGCCGGTATCCGCATCGATCATGAAGGCCTGCGCGGCGCGTGTTTCGAACAACTGCGCACGCGAAGGGCCGACGCCGAGGATGACCACGAGAAGCGACAGGAAAAACAGCGGCATCGTGCACGCCAGGCGGCTGTTGATGTAGCCAAGCAAACCGGAATTGAAGCGCCCAAGCAGCGGCAACGACATAAGACCATCCATCCGAGCGACAGGGGAAGAAATGCGATGGGCGAAGCTAACAAGCCTGTGCGTACGGATCAATGCTTTGACTATGCCGAGAAGTCGCAGCGGCGCCCGCGAAGTGGTCCGTCGCTTGGATTGTTTCGGGACGCTGTCGATCGTCCTGCCCGACGGGGTTGAAATCGGAGCCTCGTCAGTCGGTGCGCCCGAGTGGAACTCCGGCCCGGTTCAACAAGGTCTCGAAACGCCCGGTGACGGTCGTGGGTCGCGAGCCCCAATAGGCAAGTCCGACATCGCGCTGCCCCTTTGGGGCGGTTGCGGACGCGAGCGGAAGCCCGAAAGACGGACGATCAGGAAGGACCGGCCCGATGGCGGGAAGCACATAACCGTTCTGCATGGTGGAGCCGCTCCCCGCACCGGCCTGAACCTCGCCTGTCGCGCCGACAGTCGCGGGCGGAACAAGGCCCGAAGGCCGGCTCGGCGAAGCCCCGTTCATCGCAAGCATCACGCCGCTGGCAACAACGCCGCCCGCCGGCGCATCCGAGCCGCCCGGCTGGTAGCTTGCCATCAGATAGGGCGTGTCGTCGCCTTCAACCGGCGCGCGCCCCACATACTCGACACGCACGGCGGCCACGCCTTCGTGTTTCATGTCGAGAAGTTCCGCCGCGCGGTTGGAAAGATCGATAATACGGCCATGGGCGAAGGGACCCCGGTCATTGACGCGGACTATCAACGAATTGCCGTTCTTCTTGTTGGTTACCCGGGCGTAGCTCGGCAGCGGAAAGGTCGGGTGTGCTGCAGAGAGATGGTACTGATCGTAAATCTCGCCATTCGCGGTCAGCCGACCGTGGAAATTGGGGCCGTACCAGGATGCGAGCCCCGCGCGATCATATCCCGGCTCCTCCTTGGGGGTATACCACTTGCCACGAACGCGATACGGCTTGCCGATCATGGATCGGCCGCCGCCCTTCTTGGGGCGCTTGGCGGACGTGATGCGAGGGCTGGCCTCGACACCATATTCGGCCGTCGAGAACTTGGTTTTCGTATTGATGTGCGAGGTATCGGAACCGCCCGAGCCGGTCGATGAAGCACACCCCGCAATCGTCAGAACCAGCGCCGGCGCGAGCAGCAGCGAGGCAGATTTGCGCACGTGCGCCCAAGCCGTATCGTCTCTTTTCAACACCACACCGCGACCCGATGGTTTTGCGGCCAAAAATGTGGCTTGGCAGCATGTCCCCTGCAAAGCCGTCCCCTTTGAAGCCTGCGTCCGATCTGTTTATCGAAGCCTTAATTTGCCCCGCAAGATGGCGAAATTGCGTTTATCATCGGGCGCGGCAAGGTTAAACCCGCCATCGTGGTGAAAAAACGGTAAAGCCCGGCCGGTGGCCTGGCCTCAACAAGTCCGGGCGAACGTCGCTTCGTCTCGGACGCGATCCGGACAAATCATCCCTCGATGCGGGCCTTTCCGCTACGGCCGTCCTGACGGACCCAGTTGAGCGTGCGATCGCCGGTTTTCCGGATCTCAAAGCAGCTGGGCTGCCCGTCGTACCATGTCGGCCATTGCTGGCAAAGCCGGTCTCCCCTCACCCACCAGCGCCCGGTTTCCTTGGGCGCCATGAACTTGCCAAGGCCAAGCGCCGAGCCATCGCCTGTAACGTCGCCCGAAGGTTTGTAATTAAGTGGAAACTCTCCGCCGAACGGCGTTGCCAGGTAAACCCGCTTGCCCACGACGAAATTCTTGAGTTCGCTGCCGCTGAGCTGTTCCGCCGCCGCCGTCACAGGCGCGGCCAATACGCAGATTGCGGCAAAACATCCGAAAAATGCTTGTTTGAAGAACATGATGGCCTCCGTTCCTTGATGTCTGGCAGGTAGTACGAACGGATTGCGGGTTTGGTTTCATTGCAAGTTGATTTTCCTTCCTGATGAAAAATGTAACGCTTTGCGGGTCGGGTGGGCGAGCCCCGTTGGGCAGGATCGCAACTGTGATCGATGCAGGCATGGGCCCCGTCTGCCGTTTCGTGAGATTCAACCGGCAGGAATGACCGATGAAGAACAACCCGCCAGGGCGGTGATTTTGTAGAAAGACCCTCGCGCACAGCCATTCATCCATATGGCGGGGCTTGCGGATTGAAACAAGTTGACGGCGCGCTGAATCGGGCGTTACAAGCGCGCTCTGACTGCAAAGCGGCCGGAGACGCTGAGGTTTGGGCGCGTCGCCCTTGCCCTTCCCGTTTCGGCGCGAAGCATCCGGAGGGGTGGCCGAGCGGTTTAAGGCACCGGTCTTGAAAACCGGCGTGCGGGAGACCGTACCGTGGGTTCGAATCCCACCCCCTCCGCCAGGCGCTCAAACCATTGAAATTCAATTCTTTTCGTGAGCCTCGGCGTTTCCGGAAGACCAGCGCTATGGTCTGCGCATGATCCAAACCGGAGTTTCGCCGCGAATCCTTCGCCTCATGAAGCGACTGAAGGCAGTGGAGCGGTTGCGGCGCGTGCTTGCGCCACAGGGGCGATACTTCATTGCTCCCGCCGATCCGCTGAACGAAGTGTGTTGGTGACACATGTGACGTCGCTTGGCGAAGGCAGGGCTCCGTCGGTATTTCTTTTCTCGGCTGCAGCCTCTTTAGATCATCCCTTACCAGTGCGGTCAGATCCGGCGATCGGGCCCCGCGCCCGGCAGGGTCGTCATCGGATCACCTGCGGCCGGTTTCGTGCTTGTGCTGCGAGCCAAATCGACTGGCAACCAAATCGTGTTTCAGCCGTTTCCTTTCATTGAAGCAACTCGAAGAAAGGATCTGGAAGCATGACCGATTATCCAGCCCAACCAGGAGTAGGCAGGCTCGGCGACACCGGCGGCCCGGATCTGCCTGCCCAAAAGCTTAACATCTATCGGCTTGAGCCGGCCGCTCGCCTTGATGATCCGAGATGGGACAATGCGCAAAATCATGGTGTGGTCCGGGTACGCGCGCTTTCGCCTGCAGACGCCCGCGTGGTCGCCGCTGAAGCCGAAACCGACTTTCTCGACATCGACGCCAAGCCGGGCGACGGGACGACGACCGATTCTGCAAGCGCATTTCGCGACGACAAGCTCTACAACGTCATCCTCGAAGACGAAGGCAAAGTGCGCGGGCGGCGCGGCCTGATCCGGGACGTTTGATCCTCGATCCGGTCCGGGGAAATGACCCGCCAGGAAAGGCGGTCGTCATTTCGCGGGCGCCGGACAGGAAATTCATCGCTCCCGATCTGCGCCGCCGCAGCAAATCCGGCCGTCTCGCTGATCACCTCTGGTGCTCGATCTTGCCGGAGCTCTCCTGAGTATGGACACGATACCTTCAGGGAACCCCATGCCCGCGTGTTTCCGGAAGAAACAGACCTCGTGCCGGCCGTACGGACACCCGAGCTTTGACACTGGACGATGCTGCGAAACTCGGCCGGGAAGCGACACCGGACGGCCTCCGGCCAGACGCCACCATACCGGCATTCGGCCCCGGCATTCGGCAAGCACGATGTACCCAACGCGATCGCCTGAACGATTGCCCGCGTTCATCCGTTGCGCGCCGCGACCCGCGAGAGACCGGCGATGACGCCGCGCAGTTCCGCAAGGCCGCGAAGACGGCCAACCAATGGATAGCCGGGATGGGTCTGCTTGGCAGCATCATCCAGCAGTTCATGGCCGTGGTCGGGGCGGAACGGAATTTCCCAGGCGTCCCGGCCGGCGCCTAGACGCCGACGTTCCTCGTCCAGCAGCGCGGAGACAAGGTCAACCATGTCCGTATCGCCGTCCAGATGAGCGGCTTCCTCGAAGGATCCGTCCGGGTCCTTCCGGACATTGCGCAGATGTGCGAAATGAATCCGGCCGCCGAACTTTCTTGCAATTGCAGGCACATCATTGTTCGGGTTGGCGCCAAGAGAACCCGCACAAAGTGTCAATCCGTTCGCCGGGCTGTCAACGGCGTCGAGAATCCAGGCAATGTCGTCCGAATCCGAGACGATGCGCGGCAGGCCGAGTATGTCGCGCGGCGGGTCGTCCGGATGCACGCAAAACCGCATGCCGAGATCCTCTGCCGCCGGTATGATTTCTTCAAGAAACCTCTTGTAGTTTTCTCGCAGTTCCTCGCGGTCAATGCCCTCATAGAGTTTCAGCTGAATCCTGAGACCATCCGCATCGTAGCGGTCATATGAGCCCGGCAACCCCGCCATCACGGCGCGCATCAGTTCGGCGCGAGCCTCGTCCGAGGAGGCCTGAAACCACGCATCGGCCTGCGCCACGGCTTCCGGCGAGTAATCGTCGCGCGCGGCACTCCGGCCCAGCATGAAGATCTCGAGCGCTGCCATTTTCGGCGTCGAGAACCTGAGGCAGGTTCCGCCGCGCGAAACCGGCGCGGCCAGGTCGGTGCGCGTCCAGTCGAGAAGCGGCATGAAATTGTAGCAGATCGTGTGGATGCCCTCGGCTGCCAGATTGGCCATCGACTGCCGGTAATTGGCAAACAATCCCGAAAGATCGCCTTCTCCGCGCTTGATCCGCTCATGGATGGGAAGACTTTCGACCACAGCCCAGTCAAACCCCGCTTCCGCAATCTCGGCCTTTCGGCCGGCGATTGCCTCACGGCTCCAGACTTCGCCATAGGGAACCTCGTGCAATGCGGTGACGATACTTCCGGCGCCTGTCTGCGCAATTTCCCCAAGCGAGATCCTGTCGAAAGGTCCGTACCAGCGCCAACTCTCCTTCACGTGACGTCCTCGACTGATCTGCGTGCGCCGCGCTCGCAAAGGGTCGCATAGGCTTGCGCCAACGGCGTGGCCAGTCGCTCTGCCTGGCCGGAACTGAAGATCTCGCGCATGGCGAGCAGGGACTCGACCTTCCGGTCAATCGACCCGGCTGTCCCCAATCGCTCCCGCAACTTGTCTGCCAACGGGTCCTTCACATCGATCGGATCACCCTTTTCATCGATGCCGCCGACATAACGCATCCACCCCGCGACGGCGAGAACCAGTCCCCGGGATGCCCTGCCCGCATCGAGATTGTCGGTGATCGTCCCGAGGATACGCTGCGGCAGTTTCTGGCTTCCGTCCATGGCGATCTGCCAGGTGCGGTGGCGGATCGATGGATTGGAATAGCGATCAAACAGCGCATCGGCATAGGCCTGGATATCGACACCCTCGGGCGGCGCGAAGGAGGGGATGATCTCGTCGCGCCAAAGCATCTTGACGAAATCTGCGAAAGCCGGGTCGGCCACCGTATCGGCAATGGTTTCATGACCTGCGAGATACCCCAGATAGGCAAGCGAGGAATGCGTGCCATTGAGCATTCTGAGCTTCATGTTCTCGTAGGGCGTGACATCCGCCACCATCTCTGCCCCGGCAGCCGCAAGGTTCGGCCGGGCATCGGCTCCGTAGGCGGGAACGAAATCGTCCTCCACGACCCATTGCCGGAAAGGCTCGCACAGCACCGGTGCTTCATCGCGATAGCCCGCCTTTCCAGCCAGCCGCTCGATGTCCTCCGGCTTGGTTGCTGGCGTGATCCGGTCGACCATCGTGGCCGGAAAACGTCCCTCGGCGCCGATCCATTCGGCAAGCCCGGGATCAATCCTGCCTGCGAGATCCAGCACCGCACGGCGCACCAGCCGGCCATTTTCGGGAAGGTTGTCGCATGTAAGCACCGTAAACGGCGGATGCCCCGCGTCGCGGCGGCGCTGCAATGCGCGGACCAGAAACCCGGGAGCCGACTTGGGAAGCGCGTTCTCAAGGTCGTGCATGATATCGGGATGAGCGAGGTTCAGCATCCCGGTAGCCGGATCGTGGCAGTAGCCTTTCTCGGTCACCGTCAGGGTGACGATGCGGATCGCCGGATCGGACATCCTGGCGAGCACCGCTTCGGGATCCTCGGGCGCGACCAGCACGTCGTCGAGAATTTCGACAGTGTGCAGCGTCTCCCCGCCGTCAGGCTCCTGGGTGACGACTGTATAGACAAAGTCCTGCGGCATGAGCCTGTTCCGCGTATCCGCGCTTTGCAGACTTACCCCGACAATGCCCCAGTCGCCGCCTGATATCCTGACCGCGTTTTCGACGTAAACCGCGCCAAAGGCACGGAAAAACGCGCCCAGCCCGAGATGAACAATTCCCGGCTTGCTGCGTGGAGCCTGCGACCGGTTCAATCTTGGCGAGTCAGCGTGCAAGCCAGCCTCCATCGACACTGAGAACGGCTCCGTGAATGTATTTCGCGGCAGGAGATGCAAGAAAAACCGCAGCCTCGCCGATGTCGTCCGGTTCGCCCCAGCGACCTGCGGGAATACGCTCGAGGATTGCCTGGTTGCGCACTTCGTCGCTTCTGAGCGCCTCGGTGTTGTTGGTCGCAATGTAACCCGGCGCGATGGCGTTCACATTGACGCCCTTGGCCGCCCATTCATTGGCGAGCAGTTTGGTGATCCCCGCGACGCCATGTTTGGACGCCGTGTAGGAAGCAACCCGGATCCCGCCCTGCATGGACAGCAGCGAGGCGATATTGACGATGCTGCCTGCGGCGCCGCGCTCAAACACGGCGCGTCCGAAGGCTTGCGACGTAAAGAAGACCGCCTTCAGGTTGACGTCGATCACGTCGTCCCAGTCGCTTTCGCTGAATTCGACCGCATCGCTGCGCCTGATGATTCCGGCATTGTTGACCAGAATGTCGATCTGCTCGCCGGCGAACACGTCGCGCGCGGCCATCGGGTCGGCAAAATCGAGAACCATGTCACGGGCGTTGCTCATCTGCTCAACCGTTTCGGCACTGGACCGCCGGCCCGCACAGATCACACTCGCCCCTGCCCGCCCCATCGCCAAGGCGATGGCCTGACCGATGCCGGTATTGGCGCCGGTTACCAGCGCGGTTTTTCCCTCAAGCGAGAACGGGTTCACCTGAGATCCCCCATCGCCACCATGTCCATGTCGGTGAAATCGACATTGTCGCCCGCCATCGCCCAGCAGAAAGTGTAGGCGCCTGTGCCGGCGCCGCAGTGGATCGACCACGGCGGCGAGATGACTGCCTCCTCGTTCGCCATGACGATGTGACGGGTTTCATCCGGCGGCCCCATGATGTGGAAGACCCTTTGATCCGCACCGAGTTCGAAATAGAGGTAGGCTTCCATTCTTCGGTCGTGCAGGTGGGCCGGCATGGTATTCCAGACCGAACCCGGCGCAAACTGGGTGTAGCCCATCAAGAGCTGACAGCTGTCGGCAACCTCGGGATGGAGGAACTGCAGGATGACGCGTTCATTCGAGGTTTCCGCCGATCCGAGCTCCACCCGCCGCGCGTCCTCGATGCGGATAAGCTTGCTCGGGCACTGGCGGTGAGCCGGCGCCGAGAGAATGTAGAACCGGCCCGAGCCGGAAAACGTGACCGGACCCGAGCCCATGCCGAGATAGAGCACGTCTCCCCGGTTCACCGTGTAGTCCGTTCCGCCAGCCGAAACCGTTCCGCCCTCGCCGATATTGAGAATGCCCATCTCGCGCCGGTCGAGGATTGACGGCGTACCGCATTCCTCGACCTTGTCGAGGGTCAGCGTTCCGCCTGCCGGTACGGCGCCACCGAGGATCAGCCGGTCGTAATGAGTGTAGACCAGGCGGATTTCGCCATCGGCAAAGAGCCCGCCCGCATGGAAATGCGAACGCAATTCCGCGGTGTCGAGGCCCTTGGCCGTGGCCGGATCGATCGCGTGCCGGGTTTCGACGGTCAGCATGAAAAGTCTCCCTTCAGGGGTTATGCGTCAGAAAATCATCACGGCGCGGCGTGAAGGTATCGATGAGGGTGCCGGGTTCGAGGCACACGCAGCCATGGACGGCATTGGATGGAATGACGAAACTGTCCCCTCGCGCCACTTCGACGGTTTCCCCGGCGATGGTGAAGGCGAAGCGGCCCGATTCCACATAGGTGGATTGAACATGCGGATGATTGTGCGGCCTGCCCTCCGCGCCCTGCCTTTCAAAGCGGAAGGCCACCACCATCAGTTCGGGAGTCTCGCTCAAGACCTGGCGCGTAACACCGGGATCGGCCGTGACTGCGGGATAGGATTTCAGGATCATGCATGGGTCCTTATCGGAAGAGCGATGGAAGCCAGAGGGACAGTGCGGGGATATAGGTGACAAGCAGCAACGTGAAGACGGCCGCTCCGTAAAACGGCCAGATCGTCCGGATTGCCTGCCAAACCGATATGCGGCCAACCGCACAGCCGACGAAAAGAACCGTTCCCACCGGCGGCGTGCACAGGCCGATGCCAAGGTTGAGCACCAGTATGACGCCGAAATGCACCGGATCGACACCGAAGGCGACCGCGACCGGCAGGAATATCGGTGTGGTGATGACGATGAGCGGCGACATGTCCATGAACGTGCCGAGCATCAGCAGCACCAGGTTGATCATCAGCAGGATGATGATCGGGTTGTCGGAGACCGCCTTGAGCAGCGCCACCAGATCTGCGGGAATCTTCAGGAACGCGAGCAGCCAGCCGAATGCGCCCGCACAGCCGATCACCAGAAGCACCATGGCCGTGGTGCGCACGGCAGCCTTGGTCGCCTCCACGAAACCGGTCCAGTCCATCGTGCGATAGGCGATGGTGGTTACCAGAAGCGCATAGACAGCCGCTATGCAGGAGCTTTCGGAGGCGGTGAAAATCCCCGAACGCACCCCTCCGAAGATGATGACGATCAGCAGGATGCCGGGGATTGCATTCAGAAAGATGGCGCCGAGCATGGACCAGCCGGGAAAGGTTTCGGTGGGATAGCCAGCCTTGCGGGCAACGAACCACGCCGTCACCATCAGCGAAACCGCGAGCAGCAGACCGGGTATGATGCCCGCGGTAAACAGATCGGCGATCGACAGTCGTCCGCCCGCCGAAATCGAATAGATGATCATGTTGTGCGACGGCGGCAGCATCAGCGCGATGATCGAGGAAACGACGGTGACGTTGACGCCGTACTCGACGCTGTAGCCCTTCTCCTTCATTTGCGGGATCATCAGCCCGCCAATCGCGGTCGCGTCCGCGGCTGCCGATCCGGATATGCCGCCGAACAGCACGGAGGCCGCGATGTTGACCTGTCCGAGACCTCCGCGCATGTGGCCGACGACGGCGCCGGCAAGCGCCACGAGGCGGCGCGCAATGTCGCCTCGAACCATGAGTTCACCGGCGAAAATGAAGAATGGAATGGCCATCAGCGCGAAGACCGAAACCCCGGAATTCAACTGCTGGAACACCACCACCGGCGGCAGGCCGATATAAAGGACGGTCGCAAACGAGGCCACGCCAAGGCAGAACGCCACCGGCGTGCCGATCAGAAGCAGGAACACGAAGGTCCCGAAGAGGATCCAGACTTCCATGTTCATTCATCCACGAGATCGGTTTCGCCGAAGCGGGCGGTGGGAAGGCCGGCGGCCCGCCGGGCGAGCCGTTCCAGCGAGAAAACTGCGATGAGAACACCGCCGCCGACAATCGGCAGGAAGTCGAATGCACCGGAAATGCCCAGGGACGGCAATTTGACATCCCAGGCAGACAGGGCAAGCTGGGATCCGAACCAGACCATGCCGGCTGCAAAGCCGAGCACGGTGAGATCGGAGATGCTGTAGAGCCAGAGCTTCGCCCCGGGCGGCAGGAAATACAAAAGCACGTCGAAACTCAGATGATATCCTTCGCGGATCCCGACCGCGGCGCCCAGAAAGATGAACCATCCCATCAGGATAACGGCCGCCGGCTCGCTCCAGACCAGGGAATCGTTGAAGATGTAGCGGGCGATCACCTGACCGGTGATGAAAACCGTCATCAGGACCAGACCAGCGGCAGCCAGCCACAGAGCCAGGCGCGCCACATGGCGCAAGGCCCGGGCGATCGATTTCATGAGTTCCTGCACGATACCCTCCCCCGGAGAAAAGCGACCATGGCGAAAAATCCGCCATGGTCGACAGGATTTGGTCAGTCGGTTGCCCGAATGCGGGCGACCAGATCCTTGAGCTTGTCCGAGGTCACGTGCTTTTCATAGACGCTGTCCATTGCAGCCATGAACGGAGCCTTGTCGATCTCGGTGATCACCTCGACGCCGGCAGCGCGAACCTTCTCTTCCGAAGCCTTCTCGCGGGCCACCCACATCTCGCGCATCACCGGCACGGAATCCTTGGCGGCCTGGCGGACAGCAGCCTGGTCCTCGGCCGAAAGCTTGTCCCAGGAGGCCTTCGACATCACCAGCACTTCAGGAACGATCAGGTGTTCGTCCAGAGTGTAGTAGCCGGCGACCTCGTAATGGCCCGAGGATTCGAACGACGGCCAGTTGTTTTCGGCGCCGTCGATCACACCGGTCTGGATTGCCGAATACACCTCGCCATAAGGCATCGGCGTCGCATTGGCGCCAAGCGCGGTCATCATGTCGACGAAGATGTCGGACTGCATGACGCGAACCTTCATGCCTTCAAGGTCTTCGATCGACTTGATCGGCTTGACCTTGTTGTAGAAGCTGCGCGATCCGCCGTCGTAAAACGCCAGGCCAACATAGCCATGCGGTTCGAAGGCCTTGAGGATGTCATCCCCGATAGGGCCGTCCATGACGCGGTGCATGTGGTCAACACCTTCGAAAACGTAAGGAAGCGAAACAACCTTGGTCTCCTCGACCAGGTTGTTGAACGGTCCCATCGAAACGCGGTTCAAGTCGATGACACCGAACTTGGTCTGCTCGATCGTGTCCTTTTCCTGCCCGAGCTGGGCCGAATGGAACACCTCCACGCACAGGCGTCCATCGGTGCGCTCTTCGAGAAGCTTGCCCATGTGCTTGACGGCTTCGACGGTCGGATAGCCGTCGGGATGGGTATCGGAAGATTTCAGCGTGACTTCGCAGGCGCTGGCGGTCAACGCCATCGCAGCGGTGGCCATCATTGCTCCGGCCAGGGTCTTCAACAGGTACATGATCATTCTCCTCCCAGGAAATGGCTCTCAGAGCCGATAGGCTTGCTTGGCAAGCCGGTAAGCGAGGTCATTGGCGACCTCGTATGCTTCCTCCTCGGCAAGACGCCCTGTGGCGACCAGCGTGGCGAGAAAGGCACAATCCACCCGCCGGGCGACGTCGTGCCGGGCCGGGATGGAACAGAACGCGCGGGTGTCGTCGTTGAAGCCCACGGTGTTGTAGAAGCCCGCTGTCTCCGTGGTCATCTCACGGAACCGCCGCATACCTTCCGGGCTGTCGTGAAACCACCATGCCGGGCCGAGCTTGAGCGCCGGATAGGCCCCCGCAAGCGGCGCCAGTTCGCGGGCATAGCTGGTTTCGTCCAGCGTAAAGACGATGAGCGTGAGGTCGCGCTCCATGCCGACCGCATCCAGAAGAGGCTTGAGCGCGCGCACATAGTCGGTTCGGGTGGGGATATCGAAACCCTTGTCCCGCCCGAACGCGGCCATGACAGGAGCGGAATGATTGCGGTGACTGCCCGGGTGGATTTGCATCACCAGCCCGTCCTCAAGGCTCATGCGCGCCATCTCGGTCAGCATGTGGCCCCGGAAGGCGTCCGCCTCCTCTGCAGAACACGTCCCTCCGAGTGCCTTGGCAAAAAGGGCTGCGGCATCGGCGGACGGCAGGTCTTCCGTCCTTGCTGTCGGATGTCCGTGGTCGGAGGATGTCGCCCCGAACTCCTTGAAAAAGGATCTGCGCGACCGATGCGCCCGCAGATACCCTTCCCAGTCGCCGGTGTTCTCGCCGGTCAGGGCGCCGAGTTTCTCGACATTTGCGGCAAATCCCTCGAAATCCGGATCGACCACAGCGTCCGGCCGGTATGCTGTGACCACCTTGCCCGTCCAGCCGCTCTCGCGGATCATGCGATGCCAGCGAAGATCGTCGAGCGGGCTTTCGGTCGTCGCGATCGCCTCGATGTTGAATCGCTCGAAAAGGGCGCGGGGCAAAAATTCCGGCTTTGCCAGGCATTCGGCAATGTGATCGTAGGTTTGATCCGCGGTCGCACCGGAGACCGGCGTCATCATGCCGAACACATCCTGGAATGCGTGATCAAGCCACAGCCGCGACGGCGTGCCCCGAAACAGGTGATAGTTCTCGGCGAAAAGCCGCCAGATCTTGCGGCCATCGGTTTCGGTCGGCCCGCCGTCCAGGCGCGACACGCCAAGGCTCTCAAGGCTGATCCCTTGGGAAAACAGCATTCTGAATACATAATGATCTGGCGTTATGAACAGCTGCGCGGGGTCGGGGAACGGCTTGTTTTCCGCATACCAGCGCGGATCGGTGTGACCGTGAGGACTTATGATCGGCTTGTCCGCGACTGTCTGATAGAGTTCACGCGCGATTCCGCGCGTCTGCGGCTCCACCGGAAACAACCTGTCAGAGGCCAACAGTGTCACCCTAATCCTCCCGTCACAGTCACAGCCCAACGGCCTTCCAATCAATCTGGTAATGTAATATGCTAGTATGCATATCAAGTCAACGGAGTGAAATCATGTCCGTATCATCGCCTTTGCGGACGCTGGAACCGCTCAACCGGCAATCGGTCGCCGACACCGTTTTCGATGAGCTTCACAGCCAGATCCTGCTTCTTGAATTGCCGCCCGGGACCAAAATGTCCGAGGTGGAAGTGGCCAAGGCGCTCGGCGTTTCGCGTCAGCCGGTCCGGGATGCGTTCTATCGCCTTTCCAAGCTGGGTTTCCTGTCGATCCGCCCGCAACGGGCAACGCTCGTCTCCCAGATTTCGCAGACTGCGGTTTTACAGGCCCGCTTTATCCGCAGCGCCATCGAGGCGGAAACCGTTCGCACAGCCTGCAAGGCGCTGTCCGAAGAGGACATGCGCGCCCTTGAGGAAATCCTGCAGAGACAGCGTGAGGCTGTCGAAGCGAAAGACGCGGTCAGCTTTCACGACTATGACGACCAGTTCCACAAGGAAATCTGCGAGCGCTCCGGCCTCGGCTTTGCCTGGGACATCATTCGCGAGAACAAGGCGCACATGGACCGCGTTCGGTTTCTTTCGCTGGCCTTTGCGTCGCAGGATGCCTTCGGCGATCACCTGAAAGTCATGGCAGCCATCCGCGCCCGGGACGAAGCCCTGGCCATGCAACACATGCATGAGCATCTATCGCGGATAAAGACCCAGATCATCCGGATCCGCGCCGACCATGAACGCTACTTTGCCGACGAGTCCGAGACATGACAAAACGCTTTCTTTCCATCGGCGAATGCATGGTCGAGATGGCGCCTGCCGCGGATGGGAATTTCGGGATGGGTTTTGCCGGCGATACGCTCAACACCGCATGGTATGTGCGCCGCGAACTCGGAGAGGACTGGGACGTCGCCTATTTCACGGCCGTGGGAAATGACGCAATCTCGAACCGGATGATCGCGTTTCTTGATGCGTCCCACATCACGACCGGACTGATCCGCCGGATACCCGACCGCACGGTAGGGCTTTATCTCATTCAGCTCGACAACGGAGAACGCAGCTTTGCATACTGGCGATCAGAATCCGCGGCCCGACGCCTGGCCGCCGATGCCGAAGTCCTCAAATCCAGCCTTGCCGCAGCCGATCTCATCTATTTTTCAGGCATCACGGTTGCCATTCTGCCTCCGTCAGAGCGGCAGACTCTTTTGACGGCCATCGCCGGGGCCCGTGCGAACGGCGCCACCATCGCCTTCGACCCCAATCTCAGGCCTCGCCTCTGGGAAGATGCCGATACGATGCGCAATGCGGTGATGGATGCCGCTGCGGTCAGTGACATTCTCCTTCCCTCGTTCGAGGACGAGGCCTCCGCCTACGAAGACCGGGACATAGAAGATACTGCGCGGCGATATGCGGGTCAGGGCGTTCCGGTTGTCATCGTCAAGAATGGGGCCGGCGAGATGCTTGCCCTCGACCGCGGAAACATCCAGAGGTTCAAACCGGACCCCGTTGCCAGCGTCGTGGACACGACAGCCGCCGGCGACAGCTTCAACGCCGCGTACCTTGCAAGCTATCTTCGATCCGGCGAATTGCGCCCTGCCCTCGAAGCCGGCGCCGCGCTGGCTGCAAGGGTGATCGGGCGGCGCGGCGCGCTGGTCGTCGACTGACCGGGACGCGCCGGGCGCGCGTGCTGGTGCGGCGGGTGGTCCATCGACGTCCCGCAGTTTTGCATCAATGTTCGGCCGTTTTGCTGCGCAATCTCATCCTGCGAGGCGTGAGCTCGTCCCACATCGGCGGATGCGAACCGGCCGCGAAACGCGAATCGGTGCTGAAATGCGGCAAAAAACACCGCGCCGCCTTTTTCCTGCCCGTTGAAAATCAATGTCCGGCGCCAGAGCCAACGTCGTTGAAGCGGTGAAATTGATATGCTCTTCTTCGATCTATTGTTTCATCCGCCACAGAACAAATGCGTTCAATGCAAATACAACAAGAAAAAACAGAATCGAGGCGATCACAATCAAATGGGACGCTCCTTCGGATATCAAGGGCAATTTTGTGGAATAAACATGGTCGCCGGGGGTGGATTAGGCTCAAGGATCGTGGTTTGCTAAGCGCATGGTGTTTTATGCACCGTGACGAATATTGAATTGCGTTGACGCTGTTGGGCGTCGGCATCGCCAGGTTCGCCATGCGCGAACCGCGGCGGCCGCAACGCAGATGATGACCAACTGGGAGAAACTATGTCCAAGAAGAACAACGAACTAATCCAGAGGATTGCGGAGGGTGCCCGGAAAGGCCAGATCTCGCGCCGTGACTTCATGAACTATTCGCTTGCCGCCGGTCTCACGGCGACAGCGGCCACCGGCCTTTGGACCGGCAATGCCCATGCGCAGGAGCCGAAAAGAGGCGGAACGTTCCGCTGGGGCGTCCATGACGGCAACACGGGCGATACCCACGATCCGGGCACCTACGTGACCCGTGTGATGATCTTCCTGGGGCACACACACCGCTCCTACCTTACCATGATCAACGGCGACGGATCGCTTGGTCCTGACGTGGCCACCAACTGGACGGCCAACGATGATGCCTCCGAGTGGACCTTCGAGATCAATCAGAACGCATCCTTCCACAGCGGCAAGAAGCTCACCGCCGACGACGTGATCGCATCGCTCAACCACCATCGCGGCGACGAGACCACATCGGCAGCCAAGGCGCTGCTGACCGGCGTTACCGACATCACCAAGGACGGTGACTATGTGGTCAAGGTCATGCTCGAGCGCGGCAATGCCGACTTCCCGTGGCTGATGACCGACTATCACCTGGCCATGTGCCCGGCCAATGACGACGGCACGATCGACTGGCAGTCCGGCGATGGCTCCGGCCCCTACAAGATCGACAGCGGTGAATTCGGCGTGCAGTTCAGCCTCAGCCGTCACGATGGCTGGCACGGCGAGGGCGCATGGTTCGACAATGTCGAAATCATCACTCTCAACGATCCGAATGCGCGTCAGACAGCACTTGTGACCGGAGATGTCGATTCGGTTTCTCAGGTGGATCTGAAGACCATGGCGCTGCTGCAGCGCGACCCGAACATCAACGTGCTCAATGTTCCCTCGGCTGGCGCGATCACCATGCCGATGTTCTGCGACACCGCACCCTTCGACAATGTCGACATCCGGAATGCGCTGAAGCTGGCCATCAACCGCGACGAGATCATCGAAAAGATCCTGTTCGGCGCCGCCACCAAGGGCAACGACTTCCACCATTCGCCTGCCCAGCCATACTGGCCTGACGACATTCCACAGCGCGAGTATGATCCGGACCAGGCAAGGTCGCTGCTCAAGAAAGCCGGCGCGGAAGGGCTTTCGGTCAGCATCTCCACTGCCGACAGCGTCAGCAGCGGCGCGGTCGATATGGCCGTGCTTTACTCAGAGCAGGCCAAAGCCGCCGGCATCAATGTCAACGTCGTCCGCGAGCCGAACGACGGTTACTATTCGGATGTCTGGCTCAAGAAGCCGTTCTGCCTTGTCTCCTGGGGCGCCCGTCCGACGCCGGACGTCATGTACACCCTGGCCTACAAGGACGACGCTGCCTGGAACGAAAGCCATTGGCAGAACGAGCGCTTCAACGAGTTGCTTCTTCAGGCCAAGTCGGAACTCGATGACAGCCTGCGCGCGGAGATGTATCGCGAGATGGCGATGCTGGCCCGCGATGACGGCGGAACCATCATCCCGTTCTTCAACAACTTCGTCTACGGTGCGCGCGCCAATGTCGGCACACCGGAAAACCTGGCAGCAAGCTGGGAAAGCGATGGTGCACGCGCGGCAAGCCGCTGGTGGTTCACCTCCTGAATATGACCAAGACCTTGTTCCCGGCGCAGACAATGCGCCGGGAATGCCATGACTCCGGAACTCCGGATCAGGAATAAAGACAGACACAGAAACATCGGTCAAAAAGGGGTCAGATCAACTGACCGGACCGAAAAACAACCGGCGCGAACCGGGAGGGACATAAATGGGGGACATCGCAAGACTCGTTCTTAAGAGGCTTGGATTGGGGGCGCTGACGCTCCTTGTGGTTTCAATCCTGATCTTTTTTGCCGTGGAACTGTTGCCAGGCGATCTTGCCGAAGCGGTTCTCGGACAGGGCGCGACACCGGAAACGGTGGCCAAGATGCGCGAACAGCTCGGCCTCGATCAACCGGCGCCCTTGCGCTACTTCCAGTGGCTCGGAGGTGCGTTGCAAGGTGACTTCGGCGTATCCCTCGTTTCGGGCGAACGCGTTAGCGAGACCATCGCTCCGCGCTTCAGAAACACGCTGTTCCTCGCGGCCTATGCCGCGGTCATCGCGGTTCCGATCTCCATTATTCTGGGCGTGATCGTCGCGCTTCTGCGGAATTCGGTCTTCGACCGTGTCGCAAACGTGCTCACGCTCACATCGATCTCGTCTCCGGAGTTCTTTCTCGGTTACATCCTGATCCTGTACTTGGCGGTCAACACGGGCATGTTCCCTGCCCTGGCCAACCTCAGGGAAGGCATGTCGCTGACGGAGCTCCTGCACCGAACGTTCCTTCCGGCGCTGACTCTGGTTCTCGTCGTCACGGCGCACATGATGCGCATGACCCGGGCAGCGATCATCAGCCTGCTTGCGTCTCCCTACATCGAGATGGCGCGCCTCAAGGGGACCCCGCCATGGAAGGTGATTGTTAGGCATGCCCTGCCGAACGCCTGGGCGCCGATCATCAACGTGGTCGCACTCAACCTTGCCTATCTCATCACCGGCGTGGTGCTGGTCGAGGTGGTGTTTGTTTATCCCGGGATCGGCCAGCTTCTGGTTGACGCCGTGGCAAAACGTGATTTCCCGATTGTCCAGGCCTGCTGCCTGGTCTTCGCGGCGACCTTTATTCTCCTCAATCTTGCGGCGGATGTTGGTGCAATTCTGACCAACCCGCGTCTGCGGCATCCGAAGTGAGGGCGAAGAGATGAACATGTTTGTTATCGGATATTACGCCGCCCTGATCGCGGCATCGTGCCTTGCGGCCTACTATAGGAACAACAAGGCGTTCATGCTCTTGTTTTCGTTGACGCTGGTCTCCTTCGTAATCGGCATTGTCGGTGGAGTTTCCGCCTTGCGCGTGGTTACCATCGCGGCCGGACTTCTGGCTTTGGCTGCGGGCGTTTCATACGCTTTCAAGGAGTTCCTCGTTCAAATCTCCCGCCCGGGCCTGGCCAAGGAACTGCGGACAGCGCCGCTCACCGCATCTTTCGGGATGTTTGTCATCTTCACCTATGCAATTGCCGGCATCTTCGCGCCCTGGATTGCGCCGCACGGTGAAGCCGAGGTGATCGCCTCCACATTCGCCCCCCCGGATGAGAACATGCTGCTGGGCGCGGACCAGCTCGGCCGGGATATCTTCAGCCGTATCATCTACGGTGCGAGGAACTCCGTGGGCCTCGCGCTTATCGCAACTCTGCTCGCCTTCCTGATGGGCGCGGTCGGGGGATTGCTGGCTGCGGTCAAGGGGGGTTGGTTCGATCAGCTTGCGGGCCGCACCGCCGACGTGATCATGTCGGTGCCGTCGCTGATCTTCGCGCTTCTGATGCTTTCGATCTTCGGCACCAACCTTTCGGTCATCGTCATCGTCGTCGCCGTGATCTACTCGCCCCGGGTCTTCCGTCTCACAAGGGCGGTCGCGGGCAACATCGTGGTGATGGATTACATCGAGGCTGCGAAGCTGCGCGGTGAAGGAGACTGGTATCTCATCCGCAAGGAAATCCTGCCGAACTCGACTGCACCGCTGATCGCCGAATTCGGTCTCGAATTCTGCTTCGTGTTCCTGTTGATTGCCGGCCTGAGCTTCCTCGGCCTCGGAATCCAGCCGCCGACGGCGGACTGGGGCTCGATGGTCCGCGAGAATGCGACACTGATCTCGTTCGGCGACATCACGCCACTCATACCGGCCGGCGCCATTGCGCTTCTGACGGTTTCGGTGAATTTCGTGGTCGACTGGATGCTGTTCCGGTCCTCAGGCCTGAAGGAGCAATAAGATGGGCAAGTTCTCGGGCAAAGACGTTCTCCTCAAGATCCGTGATCTCAAGATCGAAGGCTATTCTGCCTCCGACGAGCTTTGGGTGCCGATCATCAAGGGCGTGGACCTGACGCTGCATCGCGGCGAGGTGATGGGCCTGATCGGGGAATCGGGAGCCGGAAAGTCGACGATCGGCGCTGCTGCCATGGGCTATGCCCGTGATGGCACGCGGATCTCGGACGGGTCGATCGAATTTGACGGAATGGAACTGACGACCGCATCGGAAACTGAACGCCGGGCCCTGCGCGGCTCGCGGATCGCCTATGTGGCCCAGTCCGCCGCGGCTTCGTTCAATCCGGCGCACAAGATCATCGATCAGCACACGGAGGCTCCGGTCCATTACCGGATCCAGAAGCGGCTTGAGGCGCAGGATGACGCTATGGAGCTCTATGAGCGCCTGCGGCTTCCCAACCCCAAGGAGATCGGCTTCCGCTACCCGCACCAGGTCTCCGGCGGCCAGTTGCAGCGCGCCATGACCGCCATGGCCATGGCCTGTCGCCCCGATCTGATCATCTTCGATGAGCCCACAACCGCTCTTGACGTGACCACCCAGATCGAGGTGTTGGCCGCGATCCGGGATATTGTCGACCAGTTCAACACGGCTGCCATCTACATCACCCACGATCTGGCGGTCGTGGCCCAGATGGCCGATACGATCAAGGTTCTGCTCAAGGGCGAAGAGGTCGAGGAAGCCTCGACCGAGAAGATGCTCGACAACCCCCAGGAAGACTACACCAAGAGCCTCTGGGCGGTCCGAAGCTTCAAGCGGCCGCAGAAATCCCGTCCGACAGACGGAACCCTTCCCGTGGTTTCGGTCAAGAATGTCGATGCTGCCTATACCGGCGGCGTAAAGGTTCTCGATGACGTTTCATTCGACATATACCCCGGGATGACCGTCGCCGTTGTCGGTGAATCCGGTTCCGGCAAGTCGACCACAGCCCGGGTCATCACCGGACTGCTGCCGCCCTCCAATGGCGAGATCCAGTTCGAAGGCGAGACTTTGCCGCCGCGCTATCAGGACCGGTCCCGGGATCAGCTCCGCCAGGCGCAGATGATCTACCAGATGGCCGACACGGCACTCAACCCGAAGGTCCGGATAAGCGAAATCATCGGACGACCGGCACAGTTCTACTCCGGTCTCAGGGGACAGGCGCTCAAGCAGCGCGTTGACGAACTTCTCGATTTGATCGAACTCGAGCCGTCGAAATACTACAGCCGCTACCCTCCGGAGCTATCGGGAGGCCAGAAACAGCGGATCGGGATTGCCCGCGCACTCGCGGCTGAACCCAAGTTCATTATCTGCGACGAAGTGACGAGCGCCCTTGATCAGTTGGTTGCGGAAGGAATCCTGAGGCTCCTGGACCGGCTCCAGAAGGAACTGGGCCTTGCCTACATGTTCATCACGCACGACCTGGCGACGGTGCGTTCGATCGCCGACGAGGTGGTGGTGATGCAGAACGGCCAGGTGGTTGAGCAGGGTCCGAAGGACGTCATGTTCAAACCGCCCCATCATCCCTACACGGATCTTCTGCTGTCTTCGGTCCCGGAAATGGATCCGAACTGGCTGACCACCCTTCTTGAAGAGCGTGGCGTGGACAATGTCGGAGAATCTGCCGACGTTTGAGAGCATCGCCGATATGACGGCAACATCAAAAAAGGCCGCCGGGAACCGGCGGCCTTTTCCATCAAAGCGATCATCGGGCCTGATGTCAGACCATCGAAAGGGCCGTTCCTACCATCGTCGCGACAATGGTGATATACACCACCACAAGCGTCGGAAGGTTGCCGCCGCGTGCGTTGTATTCACGTATGAGATCATCACGTGTGATCATTGCAACCTCCTGTCATTTGTTCAGCCTGTATTCTCAAGTTCAATTCGCACCTAACCTATTCGAAGCGCCGTTTCAACCATGGTGCGAACCAATTTCCATGCCGATTTTGCATAATCGATGTGCAATTGACGCAGAGCGGGAGATATTCTGGCGAAAAACAGGTTTTACCGCGCGCAGAGTGATTGAAATCCGTTAAAAATGAATTTCCCGGGGCGGCTTCAGGGATCATTCCGCCTTGTGACCTGCCGGAAAGTCCGAAGCGCAGAAGAAATCCGTCAAGCCGGATCAGGGCATTCGCGTATCAGCCGCCTGGACGCGCGGCTAAAACCCGTCCGCATCTATGAAGACATTGACGCTCGCCGCACGCCCTTGACCATCCATCACGGTCAGCGTCGAGGCGCCTGCCCCGTCCGGCGTCCAGTTGATGGTCTTTCGCCGGCTCGGGCGCTTGACCGGTGTTCCGTTGGCGATCAGCCGGTAAGGTCCGGCGCCGCCCTGAAGCTTTATGACGAGCGGCGACAGGCCGCCGGAATTCCGCTCCCTCAACACCACCCTGGCGCCTTCCGGCGGATAGACGATTTTCGGTGCGGTTTCTCTTGCGGAATGCGCCAGACCGGGTTCACTGAGGGGGCCGAATCTCCTCAGGGCAAACGGCAATTCTCCGCGGGTTCGCACAACGAGACCTTCGGGTCGGGGCGCAAAAGCCGCAGTCCTGAGACCGGCGCGAACAAATCCGTCAAACAGCAACGGCGCCGCTGTGGCGATGCCGGAAATTCCAGGGACCGGCGCCGCATCCGGCCGTCCCACCCAGACGCCGAGCACATGACGACCGTCAAAGCCAACCGCCCATGCATCCCTGTAGCCGTAGGAAGTCCCGGTCTTGTAGGCGACGGGAATACGCGGCGCCCCCTGCGGTGGAGCGACACCGGACAGGATTTCCCCGATCCGCCAGCTTGCCTTGTCATCGACAACGGGATGTGGAAAAGGCGTCCTTGTCGCGGAAACCGTTCCGTCCGAGAGCGCCTGCGCCCTGCCCTGATTGGTGAACGCCGTATATAGCTGAACCAGGTCGCGCAGGCTGATGCCGGCGCCGCCCAGCCCGATTGCAAGTCCGGGCGCGCCACCGGGCGGCAGATCGAGACCGACACCGCCGCGTTTCAGCCTCGACAGGAGCCGTTGCGGACCGACCGCTTCCAGGAGCCGAACCGCAGGCACGTTGAGCGACATCTGCAGGGCCTCGCGCAGGCTCACCTCTCCCATGTAGCCGCGGTCGAAATTGCGCGGCCGGTAGCCGGCGAAATCGGCCGGCGTATCGTCAATGAGAGTTTCCGGATCCGCGATCGCATCCTCGAATGCCAGCCCGTAAATAAACGGCTTGAGCGTAGACCCCGGCGAACGCACGGCCTGGGTCATGTCTATCGCGCCGGAGCGGCCGGCATCGTGATAGCCGGTGGAGCCGACCGTGGCGACAATCTCGCCGGTTTTTCCATCCGCCAGAACCATGGCGAGCGACAATTTCGGCGGCAGCCGGGATGCGGTTTCCGATGCAAGCTCCTCCAGCCGCGCTTGAACGCCGCGCATGAGTGTCAGCGTGAGCTTCTGCCCTTTGGGTCGCAGCGCACGCGCCCGCTCGGCCGAATGGGCCGCCAGATCGGGCATTGGACGCCTGCCGGCGCTGACCGGCACCCGGGATGCCCGGGCGATCTCGCTTTCCGGAATGAGCCCGGCGCGCTGCATGCGTCCGAGAACGCGGTTCCGCGCGATTTCGGCCGCTTTCGGGTTGCGGTCCGGTCGCCGCGCCTCGGGCGACTGTGGCAACGCCACAAGCAGAGCCGCTTCCGCCAGCGTCAGCTTTGCGGGTTCACGCCCGAACCAGGCAAGGCTGGCCGCACGCACGCCCTCGAGGTTTCCGCCATAGGGAGCGAGTGTGAGATACAGGGCAAGGATCTCGTCCTTGCTCAGCCTCCGCTCGATCTGCAGCGCCCGCACCATCTGCCGGATCTTGGCCAGAACGGTCCGTTGCTCTCGCGGCTCGATCAGCCGCGCAAGCTGCATCGTGATTGTCGAGCCGCCAGACACAATGCGACCGCCATTGGTGAGCAATTGAATGAACGCGCGCGCCATCGCGACCGGGTCGACGCCGAAATGGCTGCGAAACCGACGGTCCTCATAGGCGATCAGCATGTTGATATAGTCCGGATCCACGTTCTCGATCCGCACCGGGAGCCGCCAGATGCCTTGCGGCGTCGTGAACGCGCGCAACAGCAAACCGTCGCGATCGACCGCTTCCGTTGACAACTCACCTGCTGCGTCGAGAGGCGGGGGATAGGCGCGATCGGCCCGGTCAATGGCAATCAGCACAACGGCGGCCAGTGAAAATACCGCAAGCCCGGCAATAGCCAACCGCTTGCCTGGCATGAGCCGTGCGACGCGTGTCATGGCGCGCCCAGCACCTCCAGCACACCGGTCGCAGTCCTTGCCGCGAGTTCCGGCCGGTACATGTCTTCCACCACGGCAGCGGGATGCGAATAGATCCCCGGCGTGACAGCGCGCACGACATAGGCTGCGCGGAAGCTGCGGTTGGACGAGCTGTTCCGGTCAAACGCGGCCATGAACCGGTCGGTGCGGAATTCGGCGTGACTTGCAGCGACCGAACCGAGCCACGGGAAATTCCCGAGTTCCGCGCTGCCCACCAGCCGAGGATTGTCGATCACGAAGCCCGCGGGAAGAAGATCGGTCACCACCACGCGCGATGTCCAGGCATTGGCTTCGCGCATGTCCAGAACCACAAGATAGCGTTCGTTCTGCCGTGCCTGGCTGATAGAGACAGGTTGACCGTCCAGGGTGAAATAGCTCCGGGAGATTTCGAAACCTGCCCCTCCGGCACTCAGCGGCTGGCTTGGCGCCGCAATGGTCGTCACCACGGCATCAATCGCTTCAGCCCCCCGATTGACGATCGTCAGCGGATCGGCGGTGATGTCTTCGCCGCTCACCCGCGTTTCATAAGCTCCCGAGTAGGCCTTTCCGTTGACGTTGACACTGATGGCCCGGTTGCCGGCGGCAATCGCGCGGGCAGCAAGAACCATCCACGCATTTTCCTGCGTGCTGGTCGTTTGCCGTGCCGACCTTGCATCGCTGACAAACCCGATGAGCTCCGGAACGATTCCGGGAGTGGGGGTCGATTCAGCCGCCAGCGCCAGCATCGCCGCGCCATCCCGAAGGCTCGATCCGTAATCATCCCTGCCGCCGATCAGGCCGGCGGTGGAGCGTGCGTGCTGGAATGCAGAGCGGAAACTGGCGTTTGCCCTTTGGGCATCGCCGTAGAGCGAAAGCGCCGCGCCGATTTGAGCCCGCGCCAGCGGTTGGTCGAAGGCGTCAATCTGGCTGTCGGAATAATACCGGAGATCAGTGGCGGCCGCTTTGCGGTTGCGCGCAAGCACATAGAGCGCATAGGCAATGCCGCTGCCTTCAGCGCCGACATCCGTCGTGTAGGCGAGCGCATTCTGCAGATTGTCGAGCGCCAGCCGGCTTGCGACAGGTGGTACGGAAAATCCCTTTTCCGCAGCGCGGGTGAGGAAATCGGTGACATAGGCATCAAGCCAGAGATCGCCCTGTCCAGGTCCCCACAGGCCGAAACCGCCCGACGCGGACTGGTAGGCGACGAGTCGAGTGATCGCGTTCTCGATCCGGGTTCGCAACTCCTCGGCCTCGCCAGTTCGCTCGATCCCGCCGAGATCGCTCAGGTACAGCAGAGGCAGCGCACGGCTCGCCGTCTGCTCCGCGCAGCCATAGGGGTAGCGATCCAGCTCCATAAGGAGCGATGCCACATCGAATGCGGCATTGCGCGTCAGTCCAACCGTCACCGAGGCGCCGTCGAGAAGACTGTCGGCGAGCAGTTCGCCGTCGATGCGCAGGGTTCCGCCCTCCCCGGCAAGGCTGATGATTCGCTTGGTGGTGACAGGCATCGCGGCCGGGCGCACTGTAATCCGCTCTTCGCGGTCAAGTGAAAGTCCGTCAGGACCGCGCAGGACCACCGTGAGCGTGTCGGTGCCGGTCGAAAGACCTTCGAGCGGCAGCGTCAGGCTTGAGCGTGCGCCGGAGGCAAGATCGATCTCGCGACGGCTGTTGTTTGCGTATCTCACGCGCCCCTCGGCGGTGAAGACCTCAAGCTCATAGGTCCCGGCAGGACCGTCGGTATTGACGAGATCGACACGAAGCTGCGACCGGTCCCCGGGGGCAAGAAACTGCGGCAGGCTTGCAGTGATCACCACCGGATCGCGAATGATCACGTCCTGCGTGGCGTGCCCCAGCCCTTTTCGGCTCCATGCGACTGCATTGACCCGCACCGTGCCGTTGAATTGCGGCATGTCGAACCGCACCACGGCCCGGCCGTCCTGATCCAGCTTCACCGGCCCCTCGAAGAACGCGACAAGGTCCCCGCGCGGCGGCGAACCCTCCGCGCGAAGCATCGGGCCGTCGCCCCCGCTGCGAATACGCCCCGTCACGCCAGCCGAGCCATCGATCAGCCGGCCATAGAGATCGCGGATTTCGAGACCAAGCGCCCGCTGGCCGAAATACCAGCTTCCCGGGTCTGCGGGTTCGTGGCCTGTGAGGTTGAGAATGCCGACATCGACCGCCGAGACGGCCACATAGGCGGTCTCGCCCGCTTCAAGACCAGCGATCTCGACGGGCACGGTGAAGTCCCCGCGCGGCCTCGTCTGCTCCGGCAGATCCAGCAAGACATCGAGCTTGCGGTCGCCCGGCTCCACCGAAAGCCATTTGACGCCGATAGCGCGCATGGGCATGCGCGAACGATCTTCGTTCGAAGGCCGGAACAGGGTAGCGGTGACATAGGCGCCCGCCCCCCAATCCTCGGTCACCTCAAGCGGAATGGTGGCCCCTCCCTCGCCGACCGTCGCTGCAACCGTCGTGATCAGCCGTTCGGATCCGACGGTCACGAGCGCTTCGCCGGCGAACCTGGGAGAAATACGCAACTCCGCTACATCGCCGACCGAATAGCGGTCCTTGTCGAAGGCGATCTCAAGACCGTCCGGAGTCTCGATCGACTTGGCTTCCACATGCCATCCGGCATCGAACAGGACGCTGGTTTCCGCCCCGTCTTCGCCGATGAGGTCGAGCCGGTAACGGCCCCAGTCCACTGACACCGCGACGGAAGCCGCGTCGGTTTCGTTCAGATCGATTTCTCCGTCCGAAATTTCGCTTGTAAAATCCACAACCTCATAGTCCCAGGCGCTTCCCTGGCGGTACCATTGATAGTTTCGTTCAACGCGCACCAGCGACCAGGAGACGCCCGTCATGGCGGTCCGTTGACCATCGGCATCGACAGCGATCACGCGGAAAGAGGCCTCGCCGCCTTCTGCAACCTGACCGTCGTCAAACTGCGGATCCACACCGATATGCGGTCCTTCGGCGCCGATGCCGATGTCAACGGATTTCTCCACTGCGCGGCCGCCATTTTCGGAGGCGCGCACCGTAACCTTGGCATTGAGAAACTGGGTGGTGGACGGCAACGTGTCGAAGTCGGCAAGAACCGTCGTGCTGCCGCTTTCGTCGAGCGCTGGAAGACCGTCCAGCACAATTCGCGTATCCTCCATTTCCTCGTCGGCCAGCCCGAATTCGTATCCGGGATAATTCGCAAGGCTTCGCGTGCGCCCAATGAGGATCTCACCTTCCGTATTCAGCCCCTGCGCCGGAGCGCCATAGAGATAACGTCCGCTCACACGGATCTCCGCAGGCTTGCCCGGTTCAATCGGTCCTTTGTCTGCTTCCAGTTCGATCTCGATGCGGTCGGGTTGGAAATCTTCCACCAGAAACGCGGTTTCGGCGATCGGCGGTCTTTTCGGATCGATGTGAAACGCCGCACGCCAGCCGCCATGCATTGCATTTTCCGGCAGGTCGATGGCAACCACATGACCGCCAAGCGCCGCCCCGTCCGAAACCAAACGGCGGTCCTCCAGACCGTCCGGCCGCTGAACGATCACGGTGAGTGGCAGATCGGGAAGTGCCTCGGACCGGCCATCCCGGGCAAGCGCGCTCAGATGGACGGTCTCGCCGGCGCGGTAGATCCCGCGCTCGGTCCACGCCATCACGTCAACCCCGCCAGCCAGCGGCCGGCCGGTCACGCCGCGGTCGGACAGATCGAAGCCGCCACGTGTCAGATCGAGGAACACGAAATCCCCGTCCGGTCCCTTGGCAAGAAGCGCCGCCGGCGCAAGACCCGCAAGTCCGCGGATCAGACCCGCCTGAAACACCGCCCGTCCATCGGAGTCGGTGACGGCTTCACCGAGGATCTCGTTGTTGCGCGCCAGCAGGGTCAGCGACACGTCGCCCAGCGGTTCGGCCGAAGCAAGCGAGCGCAGGAACACCGAAAGTCCGTCCTCGCCGGCAAAGGTGCTCACGCCGATATCCGAGATGACGAACCATTGCGTCGCCCGCGGCTCCCAATCCTGACTCATGTCCCCTTGTGCCTTTGCCGTCATCAGATAGACGCCGGGCTCCCGCTCGGGCAGAATCGTGTCGATGGGGATGCTTGTGGTGACCTCGCGGTTCTGCTCGGGCTGATCCACATCAATCGCCCCTTCCCATACCGGCGCTCCCGAATTCTCTCCGATCATGTCAACGGCATAGCTGTTCAACTGTCGGAGAAAGTCGGAATTGGACAGAATACCCGTCAGGGCCCGCTCGCCGATCCGGTAAACCTGAAGGTTTGCCGAGGGTGAGTTTATGGTCACCAGCGGAATGCCAAGGCGCGACTTTGCAGGAAGAACGAAGTTCGAGCCGCTGAAACGTGCGGAAGGCGCCCGGTCGCGCACATTGAAGGACAGCTCTACGGGCGCTTCGAGCACCTCCCCGACCGAAGACGGCAGGCCCTGACGCAGCACCACCCGGTAGCGTTGCCCGTGCGAAAGGCCGTTGGCGCAGATCTGGCGCGTGTCGGTTTCGATCGCAACATCATCGGCATTGCCGATGCTGACATATTGCGAATAATCCTGTGCACTCACGAGATCTTCGGAGAACTGGATACAGACGCGCGGCGTCGCGCTTTCGGAATCGATCGACGTGTCGACGACGCGAAATCCCCGCCGGGCGCGAAGGTCGTCATAGGCGGCGCGCAAGGCGGGCGTCTCGCGCAACGAGAGGCTCTCACGGTAGGCCGACAGCGCCGGACGCCAGGTCTCGGCTTGTTCAAGCGCTTCACCCAGCACCGCAAGCGCATCCGCGCGCGCATATGTGGTCCGCGAGGTCTGATAGGCGTTGACCGCTGCGGAGATCGCGGCATCACGCGCGCGCCGCGCCGAGGCGGCATCACCGGACTGCAATCTCGAAAGCGCGCGCGACAGCTCGGCCCATGTGGAACTGCGCTCCGGATCAACCGCAGCCGCAATGGCGAAGCTGCGCACGGCGGCCTGCATGTCCCCTGTGGCAATCGTCGCCTCCGCCAGGCGCACCAGTTCGCCGGCCCCCCGGTCCGATACGCCGGAGTTGCGCGCAATCGTTTCCTCGCGGTAGCTGCGCGCCCGGTCGAGCATCGACGCAGGAACGAAGTCCAACGCGGGTGCGGCGCCGATATCGGGGGCTCCGCCACCGACCACGCGGCCCGCGATCGCACCGATAAAGGGATTGATCGTGTTGTAGTCGGATTTCAGAAAGCACCAGTTGGCGCTCATATTGTACGTAAAGGCCCTGCACTGGGAATCCTGAAGGCAGGCCGCCTTGCATTGGTCGAGCGCGACATCACGTACGGTTCTCAGGTCAAATCCGTAATAGTCCGCGTCCGGCGTCGTCTCGATCCGGCGCGAACTGTCCTGAGCGAAAGCGGGGCTGCAGGCAATGATCAAAAACAGCGCGGTAAAAACGTTGCGAAACAAGAACATGGACACCCTCCCCGATGTGATGCGACCGATCGTTGGCGACCAGGACACCATCCGCCCTGACCGCCCACAGGGGCGCCCAAGAACAACAAGACTAGCAGGTTACACGAAGAGTAAGTCTGGAAGGCGACGCTGGGCAAGGAAATAGTTGAGGCCTGACTGATGCTGCCGCACGCCATTCCCTCCCGAAAAGCGCCGTGTTGATATTGCGCGCGGAGCACAATTCAAGCTAGAAAAACGGTGTGTTGAGGTCTCCCGCCCCCCGAGAACCAGCGCCGGACCGGATTGCGAAGGCAGCGCATCACCGCGATTGTCGCGCCGATCCTGCGCATGGTATCACATCGCCCCAAACGACGACCCAATCGAGTGAACCACGATGACATTGCCCAAGATCAATCCAGACATGAATGAAGAGGAATTCAACCTGCTTCTGGGTCAGGCCCGCAAGGCAAGCGAACTGATGAAGTCGTTGAGCCATGAAACGAGACTGATGATTCTGTGCATCCTGTCGGAGGGCGAAAAATCCGTTTCCGAGCTTGAGCAGATACTTTCAATGCCCCAGGCGGCGGTTTCGCAGCAACTCGCGCGGCTCCGGCTCGATGGCTTGGTCGCGACGCGCCGCGACGGTCGGATGATCTTCTATTCGATCGTGAACCAGGAAGTCGCGGCCATCGTCGGGACGCTCTACACCTTGTTTTGCGCGCCGGTCAGAAATCCGCCCGCCGAATAAGCAACTGGCATGGGTCGACGGAAGACATTCTGACCGAGATCAGCACGGTCCGCGCTGTCAGGCGACCGCGCGCGCCAGTGCGCATTGCGACCACAGTTCGTTGAGTGCGCCGGCAAGATGGCGAATGTCAGCATCCGTGTGCATCGGAGTTGGCGTTATCCGCAGCCGTTCGCTCTTCACCGGTACAGTCGGATAGTTGATCGGCTGCACGTAAATGCCGTGATTGTCCATCAGAACGTCCGAAATCCACTTGCACTTGGCGGCATTGCCCACCATCACCGGAACGATGTGGCTCGGATTCGGCATGTGCGGAATTCCGCAGGCGTCGAGAGCATTGCGCACCTTCGAAACCGAATCCTGGTGGCGCCGGCGCTCGAGCTGGCTTGCCTTGAGATGCCGGATCGACGCGACTGCGCCCGCGGCCAGTGACGGCGGAAGCGCCGTAGTGAAGATGAAGCCCGAAGCAAAGCTGCGCACGAAATCGCACAGGGCGCGCGATCCGGTGATGTAGCCGCCCATGACGCCGAAAGCTTTGCCGAGAGTGCCTTCAATCACCGTAAGCCGGTCCATGATGCCCTCGCGCTCGGCAATGCCGCCGCCGCGTTCGCCATACATGCCCACCGCGTGAACCTCGTCGAGATAGGTCATTGCGCCGAATTCATCGGCAACATCGCAGATGGCCGCGATCGGCGCGATGTCGCCGTCCATCGAGTAGACGCTCTCGAATACCACCATTTTCGGAGCCGCGGGGTCATCAAGCGCCATCAGGCGCCGAAGGTCCTCCGGGTCATTGTGCTTGAAGACCCGCTTTTCACAGCGTGAATGACGGATACCCTCGATCATGGACGCATGGTTGAGCGCGTCCGAGTAAACGATCATGCCGGGAATTTTGCCGGCAAGTGTTCCCAGAGCGGCCCAGTTCGACACATAGCCCGAGGTGAAGATCAGCGCGTCTTCCTTGCCGTGCAGATCCGCGAGTTCATCTTCCAGAAGCACATGATAGTGATTTGTACCCGAGATGTTCCGGGTGCCTCCGGCGCCTGCGCCGCAACGCTCGATGGCTTCCTTCATGGCCCCGGTCACAAGTGCGTTCTGACCCATGCCGAGATAGTCGTTGGAACACCAGACTGTCACGTCCTGCGTGGTCCCGTCCGGCCGATAGCGTGTCGCCCGGGGAAAACCGCCTGCATGGCGCTCGATGTCGGCAAAGACACGATAGTTGCCGGCATCGCGCAACCCGCCAAGCTTTTCCTCGAAGAACGCTTCAAAATTCATGGCATTTTCCCTGCATGTCCCGGACAAGATGCAAAACATCTCGATACGCTTCAACCCGGAAACGGGCATATTGAGGCTTTAGCGCCTTCATCGCATGGCGCCGGAACGTTCTTCCTTGTTCTAGATCAAATCGCTGATCGCCTATTTATCTCAATTCGGCGAAAAAGAAACCTCAACCCTCGGTCTCAGGCTGCGACAAAATTACAGATAGGTCGATCTCTCGAGCGGCGTGATCTCGTTGTCGAAGGCCTTGAGTTCCTCACGTTTGATTTCGGCGAAGATACGCCGCAGTTCCGGCCCGAAGAGCCGGCGGATGAAATCCGAGCGTTCGAAATCCTCGATCGCATCGTCCATGTCGTCGGACAATTGCGGCAGCGGAACATTGTAGGCGTTTCCCTCCACCGGCGGGGGCGGCGCCATCGCGGTCTCCAGACCCTCGAGCATCCCCCCCAGTACACCGGCAAGCACGAAATAGGGATTGGCGTCCGCTCCGGACATCCGGTGTTCGAGCCGCCGTGCCTTGTCGTCGGAAGCGGGAACCCGGACCACGACCGAACGGTTGTTGCGGCCCCAGGCGATGCGTGTGGGCGCGTAGGATCCAGGCTGCAGTCTCCTGTAGCCGTTAAACCCGGGAATATAGAGCAGCAGCGTTTCCTTGAGCGTTGACAACAGACCCGCCGCCGCATGCTGCAGGCGCTGGTCGCCTGCCTCTCCGGCGAAGATGTTCTCGCCGTCGGCATCGAGAATGCTCGCGTGCACATGCATGCCGTTGCCCGGCCATTCCAGGAATGGTTTGGCCATGAAAGTTGCGCGCAAACCGTGCTTGTGGGCGCATTCCGTAATCAACCGCCGCAACAGAACCGTGTCGTCCGCCGCCGCCATCGCGTCGTCGCGATGCTTCAGGTTGACCTCGAACTGTCCCGGCGCCGCCTCCTTGATGATGGTGTCGATCGGCAGGCCCTGCTCCATGGCGGCCGATCGTATCTCCGCAAACAGTTCGCTCTGCCCGCGGAGTTCGGAAAGCGAGTACATCTGCTGCTGGTCCGGCCCCGGCCCGTGATCCTTGCCCATGCGGCCGGACCGCTGGAACACAGCCGGGTCGACCAGATAGAACTCCAGTTCGAAAGCCGTTACCGGTTTCAGCCCCTTCGCGGCAAACCGGTTCATGACCCGCTGCAACGCGTTGCGCGGATCGATTTCGCAAGGTTCACCCGATTCGGTGTACATCGACATCAGCACCTGCGCCGAAGGCCGCGGCGCCCATGGCGCCCTGTTGATGCGCCCGGGCACACCCCGGCAATAACCGTCGATATCGCCGGTCTCGATGTGGATCCCGGTCGCTTCCACCTCCCGGCCCCAGATGTCGAGCCCGAAGATCGACAGCGGCATGTTGATGCCGGGATGTCCGACTTTTCCCAGCGCTTCCGCAGGCCCCCATTTTCCGCGCATCACACCGTTGATGTCCGGGATGAGGAAGTCCACCGACTCGATTTCCGGGTTCGCGGCCAGGAAGCGTTCCGCTTCCTCGTTGCTTGCAAAAGCGGCTGTGTCGCTCTTTTTGGAGGCGCTGTCGCGCATCGTTTCACCTATGTCCCTTCAGGGTTCTCGATTGCGGTGCGGGCATTGCTTGCTACGCTTGTCCGCACTGGATATTTGTGCACAGAGTCAATTCATGAGCCCAACCGGAATTCGGGTTGGCATTCCCGCGAACCAATCAGGAAAAATCAATGCGCGTCAATGTGTCATCTCACGATCTCAAGGTTCTCGACCATCGGCATCACCTTCATCCGTTCACCGATCACGGTGCGCTGGGCGTGGACGAGCGGCGGGTGATCACCCGCGCCGATGGTGTGTGGCTCTGGGATTCCGATGGCAATCGTCTGCTTGACGGCATGGCGGGCCTCTGGTGCGTCAATGTCGGCCATGGCCGCCAGGAGATCGCCGAGGCCGTTCGCGCCCAGATGAGTGAATTGTCCTACTACAACACCTTCTTCAAGACCACCCACCCGCCGGTGATCGAACTGTCGGAAATGATTGCCGGTCTGGCGCCCGATCATATGAACATGGTGTTTTACGGCGGATCCGGCTCCGATGCCAATGACACCATCTTCAGGCTTGTACGGGTCTATTGGGACCTGCTGGGCAAGCCGGAGAAGAAAACCATCATTGCCCGTACGAACGCCTATCACGGCTCCACCGTCGCGGGCGCCTCGCTTGGCGGCATGGGCGGCATGCACGGCCAGGGAGACCTGCCCATCCCCGGCATCCACCACATCGCGCAGCCCTACTGGTTCGGCGAGGGCATGAAGACCGGCATGGCCGAGGACGAATTCGGCACATGGGCTGCGCGTGAGCTGGGCAGAGCCATCGACGAGATCGGCGAGGACAAGATCGCCGCCTTCATCGCCGAACCGATCCAGGGCGCCGGCGGCGTTATCATTCCCCCGGCGACCTACTGGCCCGAAGTCAGCCGCATTCTTGCGGAGCGGGACATTCTGTTCGTCTCCGACGAAGTCATTTGCGGCTTCGGGCGCACCGGCGAATGGTTCGGCGCCGACACCTACGGCACCAAGCCCGACCTGATGGCCATCGCCAAAGGCATGACGTCAGGCTATCTGCCGATGGGCGGCGTCATCGTGTCCGACCGTGTCGCCGACGTGCTGCATGAAAAGGGCGGCGAGTTTTACCACGGCTACACCTATTCGGGTCACCCAGCCGCCTGCGCCGCGGCAATCGCCAATCTCAACATCATGAAGCGGGAAAAGCTGGTTGACCGGGTCCGCGACGATATCGGTCCATATTTCCGCGAGCGTTGGCTCGGGCTTGGCGACCATCCGATGGTCGGCGAGGCCCGCATGAAAGGCCTGGTTGGTGCGCTTGAGCTCATTCCCGACAAGTCGGACCTCGGCAAACGGTTCGAAGATGTGGGCAAGGTGGGAACGATCGCGCGGGATCATTCCTTCGCCAACGGCCTGATCATGCGCGCGGTGCGCGACAGCCTGATCATCTCTCCGCCTCTGACCATTTCGGAAGAGGAAACCGACGAACTGATCGACGCTGCGCGCAAGACGCTCGACGATGCCTGGGCCTCGGTGCGCAAGCAGGGTCTCGCCTGACCGGCCGAGGCCTTAACCTTTACGCTTAAGCTTAACGCCGGGTTATCAATCCCGGCGTTTCCATCTGCGGTATGGTGTGGCGGTCTCAACCCGGAGATCGGCATGTCTCGCCCCTCGTTCGAAAATCCGAATCATCCCCCGGCAACTGACCGCAACGGTCTGCTTGATCTTCTGCGCTTCGCAGCGGCGACAGTGCTGGTCGTCTATCACTATCTCTATCGCGGCGCGGTCGAGGGCGGATATCTGGAGGCCGGTTACGGGGCGGCCGGCGATTCCGTGTCGCTCGGATATCTCGGGGTCAATCTGTTCTTCATGATTTCGGGTTACGTGATCATCTGGTCGGCTTCCGGTCGTGGCTGGTACGCTTTCGCGGTTGGCCGCGTGGCCCGACTCTATCCCGCGCATCTGGTTGCCATGACAATCACCGCCATCGCCATGGCCTGGTGGGCTCAGGCGCCGATGACAACCGATCTTGGTCAGTGGATTGCCAATCTGACCATGCTTGCGCCGGCGTTCGGTCAGCCGTTCATGGATGGCGCCTACTGGTCCATCGTCATTGAGATCATCTTCTACGGTTGGGTCATGATCGGCCTTTTTACGGGCGCCCTGCCGCGCCACACGGACCTCGCCGTCGGGGCATGGCTTGTGTTGATCTTCGTCAACAATATGCTGGTCGGATCACGGGCGGTCGAGCTTTTGTTTCTGACAGAATACGGGGCCTATTTCGCCTTCGGCGCAATGGCCTGGCGTCTCCGCGACCGGGGCGTGACAGCCCGGCGGTTGATCCTTGCGGGAACGGCGGTGGCGCTGACCTTTCACGCGGCCGAAGTGCAGAGGCTCGATATCCTTCTCCGCCTGGGCGAATCCGGATCCGCCTTTCACGTGATGCTGGCCAATGGTGCGGTCATCGCGGTCTTCCTGATCGTAGCCCTGCTCGGCAACCGGGTTGCCGCAAACCCCTGGATGCTGGTTTTGGGCGCCATCAGCTACCCGCTGTATCTGGTACACCAGAATGCCGGTTACATCCTGATCAACGTCTCGACTCCCGTGATGGGCAAATGGCTCGCAGCCGGTCTGGCCCTCGCGGTGTCCCTCGCCGTGAGCTGGTGGATCGCAACACGCGTTGAACCGCGCGGACGCAAGATCGTCCATGCGCTGTTCACCCCGGTTGGCCGGTTTCTTCCACGCACCGGACGGGCATCGATAGTTCCGGCGGAATAACACCAAAAAAAGAGCCGGAACGAGAGAGGGGGCGGTCCTTGCGGCCGCCCCCGATCCATGTCTGCAGTCGATGCGTTCTCTGCTGCGTCTTACTGCGGCAGTTGGTCGTCGATGCCCTGAACGTAAAAGTTCAGGCCGGCGAGTTCGCCGTCTTCGGCAACTTCACCCTCGGCCAGCCACTCGGTGCCGTCCTGCTTCATGATCGGTCCGGTGAACGGATGGAACTCGCCGGACGTGATCTTGGCTTCGGTTTCTTCCGCCATCGCCTTCACGTCATCGGGCATGTTCGTGTACGGCGCCATCACCACATGGCCCTCGGCCATGCCGGCCCAGGTCGCCTGCTGCTCCCAGGTGCCGTCAAGCACGGCTTCGATGCGCTCGAGGTAGTAGGGACCCCAGTCATCAATGATCGAGGTGAGCTGGGTTTCGGGACCGAAGGCAATCATGTCGGAAGCCTGGCCGAAAGCATGGGCGCCGCGTTCGGCAGCCACCTGCATCGGTGCGGTGGAGTCGGTGTGCTGGGTCAGAATGTCGACACCGCCATCGAGCAGCACCTTGGCGGCATCGGCTTCCTTGCCCGGATCGAACCAGGTGTTCACCCACACGACCTTCAGTTCGAAATCCGGATTGATCGACTGCGCTCCGAGCATGAAGGAATTGATGCCCTGGATCACTTCCGGGATCGGGAAGGAGGCGATGTAGCCGGCCGAGCCGGTCTCCGATACCTGCGCTGCGATCTGGCCGATCACGTAGCGCCCCTGGAAGAATTTCGAATCATAGGTCGCGACGTTCGGATGCTCGCGCTTGTAGCCGGTGGCGTGTTCGAACTTGATGTCCGGGAAATCCGCGGCGACCTTGTTGGTCGCATCCATATAGCCGAACGAGGTCGTGAAGATGATGTTGCAGCCGGACCGGGCGAAGCGCTCGAGCGCCCGTTCGGAATCCGCACCTTCCGGCACGCTTTCCAGATAGGCGGTCTCGACCTTGTCGCCGAGCTTTTCCTCCACATAGAGGCGGCCCTGATCGTGCTGGTAGGACCAGCCAAAGTCGCCGACCGGCCCGACATAGATGAAGCAGGCCTTGACCTTGTCCATGCCCTGGGCGCTGGCCGGAACGGCAAATCCGGCAAGCGCGGTGGCTGCTGCGAGAGAAAGAAGTGTTTTTTTCATGAGTTGCACCCTGTCTGGTTGGTTGTTGTGAAACAGTCCGGCGGAAGTCTGCGCTACCGTTCCGGAACAAACGGCTTGCCGAGCGAAGCCGGCGTGTTGATCAGCGTCATTCTCCGATTCAACGATATCACTACGAGTACCGCAATCGTGGCGATATAGGGAAGTGCTGATAGAAACTGCGACGGAATTCCGATGCCGCGCGATTGCGCAAAAAGCTGACCGATCGAGACGGCGCCGAACAGATAGGCCCCGATCAACACCCGGCCGGGACGCCAGGAGGCAAAGACGACCAGCGCCAGCGCGATCCAGCCGCGCCCCGCCGTCATGTTCTCCACCCATTGGGGCGTGTAGACAATCGACAGATGCGCGCCGGCAAGCCCTGCGCAGGCGCCGCCGAAGAGCACCGCGAGATAGCGTGTCCGCACCACCTTCACTCCCAGCGCGTGGGCCGATGAATGGTTGTCGCCGATTGCCCTGAGGCGCAGGCCGGCGCGGCTTCTGAACAGGAACCAGTTGACCCCGATCACGGCGATGATCGAGATGTAGAAGATCGGATCCTGGTTGAAGAGGACCCGGCCGAGGAACGGAATGTCGGAAAGGAGCGGGATCTCGATTGCCGCAAGCTTGAGACCCGGCAACCCGATGAAAGACTCGCCGATCATGCCGGACAAGCCAAGCCCGAGAATGGTCAATGCCAGCCCCGTCGCCACCTGGTTGGCGACAAGCGTCAGCGTCAGAAAGCCGAACAGGAGCGAAAACAGCATGCCCGCGAGCAGTCCTCCGAGAGCGCCGAGGCCGGCGGAGCCGGTCACCTGTGCGATCGCGAACGCGGCGACCGCGCCCATGATCATCATGCCCTCAAGGCCAAGATTGAGAACACCGGAACGTTCGACCACAAGTTCGCCGATTGCAGCCAGCAGCAGCGGCGTCGCAGCGGTGATGATGGTCAGGATGATTGCCTGGGTCATGTCCATCACGCGGCACTCCCTTTTTGCGCCGCGCCGAGCACCAGCCGGATACGGTAGTGAATGAGCGTGTCGCATCCCAGAACGAAGAACAGCAGCAGTCCCTGGAACAGGCGCGTCACCTTGTCCGTGATCCCGATCGAGATCTGCGCTGCCTCGCCGCCCAGATAGGTCAGGGCCAGCACAAGACCGGCAGCCACGATCCCGAGCGGGTTGAGGCGTCCCAGGAAGGCCACGATGATGGCAGTGAAGCCATACCCGGGAGAAATCACCGGGCGAAGCTGCTCGATCGAGCCCGACACCTCGGAAATGCCGGCGAGTCCGGCGAGCGCGCCGGAAAGCAGGAACGCGAAATAGACCATTTTCTTGTCGGAGAACCCGGCGAACCGCCCTGCCCGCGCCGATTGTCCAAGCACGGTGATCTCGAACCCCTTGAGCGTGCGGCGCATGACGAACCACAGCACCAACGCCGCAATCAGCGCGAAGCCGAAGCCCCAATGTGTCTTTCCCGTTTCGATGATGCGCGGCAGCACCGCGTAGTCGTGGAAATTGCGTGTCTCGGGAAAGTTGAAGCCTTCGGGATTCCGCCATGGGCCGCGCACCGTCCAGTCGAGGAACAATTGCGCGACATAGACCAGCATCAGGCTGGTCAGGATTTCGTTGGTGTTGAGACGCGCCTTCAGGAAGGCCGGGATGGCGGCATAGGCTGCGCCGCCGATCATGGCAAAGATCATCATCAGCGGCAGCACCAGCGGCGATTCCCAGCCGTGAAACAGGACCGGCAGGATCGATCCGGCCATGGCGCCGATGATGAATTGTCCCTCGGCGCCGATGTTCCAGTTGTTCGATCGGAAGCAGACCGAAAGGCCCACTGCAATCAGGATCAGTGGAGCAGCCTTGATCGCCAACTCATGCAGCGACCAGACTTCGGTGAGCGGCTCGATGAAGAAGCTGTACAGCGCCCTGACCGGGTCCTTGCCCAAAAACAGGAACAGGATGACGCCCGCTATCAGCGTCAGGCCCAATGCGATGAAGGGCGAGAGCACGGAAAACAGCGACGACAGCCCGTCGCGTTTCTTCAGTTCAATGCGCATCGATCGCCTCCGCATGGCCCTGACCGGTTCCATCGTGGAAGCCGCCCATCAACAATCCGATCCGTTCGCGTGTCATGGTCCTGGCGGGTTCGGGCGGCGACAGCCGTCCCTCGTTAATGACGGCAATACGATTTGCAATTTCAAATACTTCGTCAAGGTCTTGGCTGATGACAACGACGGCCGAACCACTTTTTGCAAGGTCGATCAATGCCTGACGGATGCGGCTCGCGGCTCCCGCGTCGACGCCCCAGGTGGGCTGATTGACGACCAGCACCAGCGGCTTGCGATCGAGTTCGCGCCCGACGATGAACTTTTGCAGGTTGCCGCCGGACAGCGACCCCGCGGCAGGATCCTCCCCGGATTTTCGGACATCCATGGCCTCCGAAATCCGTTTCGCAACCCTTGCGACAGCACCGGTATTGATAAGCCCAACCGGTCCGCCGGAGAGAAATGTCTCCCGATCGGATGTGTGGCGCGACAGGATGAGATTGGAGGTCAACGGCATGGTGGGGACCGCCGCGTGGCCGTGTCTTTCCTCCGGCACGAAGCCGCAGCTCATCAGCCTGCGTTCGGTAATTCCCCTGCGGCCGACTTCCTTGCCGCGAATTGTCACCGCGGCGGGATCGCTCACCCGCACTTCGCCGGACAAGACATCGAAAAGCTCGCTCTGCCCGTTGCCGGCAACGCCGGCGATGGCCACCACCTCCCCGGCCCTGACCGTCAGATCGATATCGCGGAGCGCCACGGCAAACGGTGAACGCGACGGCGCGCTCAGGCGTTTGATCTCGACAAGCACTTCACCGGGCTCCCCCAAACCGGCGTCAGAGATCTGAGGCACCTCGCCGCCAACCATCATCCGCGCCAGCGAGGACGGCGTTTCCTCGCGGGGATCGCAGGCTCCGGTCACCTTTCCGTGCCGCAGCACCGTTGCGCGGTCGCAGATCCGCTGCACTTCCTCGAGCCGGTGACTGATGTAGAGAACCGAACGTCCCTCAGCCTTGAGCTTCGCCAGCGTTTCGAAAAGCTTGTCCGCTTCCTGCGGAGTGAGCACCGATGTCGGCTCGTCGAGGATAATGAGTTCGGGGTTCTGCAGAAGGGCACGCACGATCTCGATGCGTTGCCGCTCGCCGACCGAGAGGTCCGCCACATGGGCCGAAGGATCGAGCGGCAGGCCGTATTCGACCGAGAGCCTGCGCGCCTCCTCGGAAATCCGTTCGATGGGCACGTTGCCATCCAGAGCAAGCGCTATGTTTTCCGCGACCGTGAGCGCTTCAAACAGCGAGAAATGCTGGAACACCATTCCCACGCCGGTGGCGCGGGCTTCGCCGGGACTTCCGATTCGGACCGGCTCACCCTTCCAAAGGATCTCGCCGCCACTTGGATCGAGGACACCGAAGAGCATCTTGACCAGGGTGGACTTGCCGGCGCCGTTTTCCCCCAGAAGCGCATGAACCTCACCCGGAGCGATGGCGAGGTCGATACCGTCGCATGCCCGCAAGCTGCCGAAAACCTTGGTCAGCCCGCGGGTTTCCAGCAGCGGCCTCTGGGTTGTCTCTGTGGTCACGTCACCCCCTGACATGCATCCCGATCCGGAAAACTGCCCAACTTTGCGGCGTTTCCGGAAAATGCGCAGAAAACCAGCTTCACCAATTGGCAGCGAAATTCAAGGCACAAGACAACAGCGAATTGCGTGATCTGATTGTTTTCAACGGCAATATTGTGCGCCGCACCAGAAAAGCGCAACCGAAATTGTCTTGAATTTCAAGGCTTGCGTGGATCCGTCTTTTGAATTTTCCATCAATTGGGCCCAATTTTAGTCTTTTTTCAGAGAGTGTTTCAACGGCAAGCCGCAGGCCGCATCGGGCCTCAGAAGATGGAAATCGTGCAGTGCTCAGACGTCGAACACTGTCGTTCCGGTGGTCTTTCGCGCTTCGAGATCCGCATGGGCGCGCGAGGCTTCCGACAGCGGGTAACGCTGGTTGATCCTGATTTTCACGTCTCCGCTGCCAACCACCTCGAACAGCGATGCAGCCGACGCCTCGAGCTCGTCCCGGCTGGCAATATAGGTGAACAGCGTCGGCCGGGTGGCGAACAGCGACCCCTTTTGCGAAAGAACGGCAATGTTGAACGGATCGATGGGCCCGGAGGACTGCCCGAAACTTGCCCAGGTGCCGCGCTGGCGCAGACAATCGAGAGATCCTGGAAAGGTGTCCTTGCCCACCGAATCATAGACCACGTCGACACCCTTGCCCCCGGTAATTTCCCCGACGCGCGCGACAAAGTCCTCATCGCGATAGTTTATCAGGTGATCGTAGCCGTTTGCGGCCGCAAGTTCAGCCTTCTCTTTCGAGCCGACGGTCCCGATGACCGTGGCGCCGAGTGCCTTCGCCCATTGGCCCGCGATCAGCCCGACCCCGCCGGCCGCTGCATGAAACAGGATCGTGTCGCCGGCCTTCACCTTGAAGGTCCGGCGCAGCAGATACTCTGCCGTCATGCCCTTGAGCATCATGCCTGCAGCCTCATCCAGGCCAATGTCCTCGGGAACCTTGACCAGCCGGTCGGCGGCAATCACCCTCGTTTCCGCATAGGCGCCGATCGGCCCGGCATAGGCGACGCGGTCGCCCTGCTTGAGACGGGTCACGCCATCGCCGACGGCTTCCACAATCCCCGCTCCTTCATTGCCCGGCACCAGCGGCAAGCCATTGGGCGCGGGATAAAGCCCGGTGCGAAAATAGACGTCGATGAAGTTCAGGCCGACGGCGACATGACGAAGGAGGACTTCACCGGGACCGGGTGTGCCGGCCTCGTGGTCGCGCCATTCGAGAACATCTGGGCCGCCATGGGCGGAAATCACATTTGCCTTCATGATCCGGACCTCTTGCTCTTGGAACCCGATGGGGGTGGTCCCCTCCGGGCCACTCATTGTCATTTTGCCTTACCGAGTTTGGGGAACATTTGCATGATGCCGCCAATGACAAACAGATAGCCGCTGATCACCATCACCGCCCACATGAGCCATTCCGGGCTTTCGAAATGCAGCAGCAGCGCGTAGCCCGAAAGCACCGACCATAGAGCGAAAATCGTGAGGTTCAGCGGCCGCAGCCGTACAACCCGGACCGGGTGGAGGAAATGGATCGGCAGGAAGGTCATCACGACGGCAAGCAGGACAATCGCAAACGCGACCATTTCCGAAGCCTTGACCACGAACAGCGTGAAGACCAGCATGTTCCAGACCACGGGAAAGCCCGAAAAGAAGTTCTCATCGGTCTTCATGCCGATATCGGCATAGTAGATCGCGCTCGAGACCACGATCAGGCCTGCGGCGACAAACGAAAGCGGTTCGCCGATCATGCCGCTCTGATAGAGCGCGAAGGCGGGGATCAGCACGTAGGTGACGTAGTCGATCACATTGTCGAGCATGATGCCCGACCAGTTCGGCAGCACTTCCTTGACATTGAGCTTGCGCGCGATCGGGCCGTCGATGCCGTCGATCAACAGCGCCAGACCAAGCCACCACCACAGATCGACAAAACGGCTCTCCGCCGCCGCCACCAGCGCCAGAAACGCCATGAACGAGCCGCTGGCCGTCAGGATGTGAACCGAAAAGGCCCGGATCTCCGCGTAGGGCACGCGGCGATACTTGAACGGTAGTTTCATGCCGCCAGAGCCCTCCCGGGGCGGTTAGATGCTATCGGCGTTTGAGCGCGACGTTTCAGTTCGGGCCGCTCCAGTCCAGGGCGCAGATTTCAGCCGAACGCCCGGCAAAATTCCAGTTGCGGCCAAAGGCGCGCATTTTCGAGCGCTCGGATTTCGCCACGATGATCTCCGGCGCGATCCAGTATTCGGAATTCGAAATAACCGTGTCCTCTCCGTGCCTTTTACCGGGGATCGGCGCAACAATTCCGTCTATGATCTTGGGAATCTTGACGATCCTCTTCTTGTCCTCGACCTCGTAGCTGATCGGTTCCTGTTGCACGCCCAGAAAGTTCCCGACCAGAATCGACAGTAGCGAGGTCGTGCCCCCGGCCTTGCCCGTGAAAATCCGGGTGAGGGCCTTGGTAGCATAGATCGATGCGCGCTTGTCGACAAACAGTCCCGCGGTCCAGTTGCCGCGGCTCATATAGCCGGGAATTTCCATGATCAGGCCGAGATTGAGGCCCGAAAGATCCGTATCGCCGTGATAGCCGTCATCGATCCGGAATCCGGCCCAGGTCTGACAGTACCCTTCGGTGGGCGGATGCTGACCGAGCGAAAGCACGCAGGGGCAGAACACGGTGCAATTGCACGAAAGCACCAATTCCCCCTTCAAGGCCCATTCCACGTCAGCCATTCATGTCTCCCGATATCATGTCGCCGAACCGATGATCAGCGCAGCTCCCCACAGCGTCACTATTGCGCCGACGATACGACTTGTCACCCGACCGCTTCCGGTTTTTTCAAGAAACGCAAACAGCGTCAATGCCGCCATCCAGATCACATTCATGCTGCCCACGGCAAGCATGATCAGCATCAGTGCCCAGCAGCATCCCAGACACCACAACCCCTGCTCCATTCCGAGCCGGAACACGCCGGCTGCGCGCGTCTGCCAACGGGCAAAAAGCGTGGTGAAGGGATTGCGGCATTTCCTTAGGCAGGCCTCCTTGAGGGATGAAAACTGATAGAGACCTGCGACAACAAGGATCGCGCCCGCAACTGCGCCCTGGAGCGGTGCGGCGCCGCCGGTTCCCGCGATGGCGCTCAACGCCAGGTGCAAAGCAGCGAACAAAAGCGCGGCCAGCGACCAGACGGCAAGATATCCGGCAGTAAGCATCAGCGGATGCACCACCGGCGCGCCACGCACTGCGGCCGTATCGGCAATCTCGCAATAGGTGCGAATCATCGGCGCTGCGGTCGGAAGCATCATGGCGGCCGCCATCGCGAACCACATCGCGGCGAGCGCTGGAAAAAGCGCCAGGCCATCCGGGTTGACAGCGGCAAGAGCGCCCGCATCGGCTGAAAGACACAGAGCGGCGATCCGTGCGAAGAACGACCCGGTGTCGACCGGGAGATACTGCGAGATCACCTCCATGCCGGGTCCGAGCGTCCGCGCCGAACCGGACAGCGTGGCGACCGAGCCCGCCATGGTGAGCAGGAACCACCACGCCAGGGCCGCCGTTACCGCCACCATCGCGAATACCGGCCACACCGGCCGCCGCGCCAACAGGGCGGTTGCCCGGCCGGACAGGTCGAGATGGTCAAAACGTCCGGCAAGCGGATCATTGGTGTCACGCGGCGTGAACATGCGCCAATTCATCCCATGGAACCCGTGGTCCCTCCGATCTAAATGATGATAGGACTGCGTTGCAATCGGCACTTTGAATTCGAAGGGTAAGAGGTATGCAGGATCGATACGATGTCGCCGTCGTCGGTGGCGGCCTTGCCGGCACGGTCGCGGCCCTCCTGGCCTCGGCCCAGGGCTGGAATGTCGCCTTCATCGCGCCTCCGCCGCCGCGCCAGGACGGCAGGACGACGGCTCTGCTTTCCGAATCGGTCGACCTGCTTAAGCGTCTGGGGGTCTGGGACGAAGTGCTGCCTTCATCCGCGCCCCTGCGCACGATGCGCATCCTCGATGGCACAAACCGGCTGTTTCGAGCGCCCCCGGTGCAGTTCCATTCCAGCGAGATCGGCCTTGACGCATTTGGCTACAACATTCCCAACAAGCCGCTGTTAGACGCGCTGCATCACAAGGCTTCCGGAACACCGGGAATAGTGCGGATCGAGGCTGCTCTTTCCGGCGCCTTGCAGGAGGACGAGAGTGTCAGCCTGCGGATGGACGACGGCTCCTGCATCACTGCGCTGGCCTGCATCGCCGCAGATGGCCGCAATTCGGCGCTGCGCGAAGCCGTGGGAATCAAGGTCAGAAGCTGGACATACCCTCAATCGGCGCTTGTGATGAATTTCAGCCACCAGTTCGGCCATGGCGATGTGTCGACCGAATTCCACACCGAGGAAGGTCCGTTCACCCAGGTCCCCCTGCCCGGCAACCGTTCGAGTCTGGTCTGGGCGGTCAAGCCCGGGGATGTCGACGCGATCCTCGGCCTTTCACGCGACCGGCTGAATATCGAAATCGAAACCCGAATGCGATCCATTCTCGGCAAGGTCGAGGTCGACAACGATCCGCAGGCCTGGCCACTGTCGAGCCTGATCGCGGATCAATTCGGCGTGGGTCGCGCCATGCTGGTCGGCGAAGCCGGTCACGCCTTCCCGCCAATCGGGGCGCAAGGGCTCAATCTCGGCCTGCGCGACATCAATCAGGCCATCGATTCGCTGAGGGAGGCGAGCGGCCCGGAACACGCCCCGCTGGCCGTGTCACGTTACAATCGCAAGCGCCGTCTGGACATCACCAGTCGCACCGCCGGGGTGGATCTTCTCAACCGCGCGCTGCTGAGCGACTTCCTGCCGATGCAGGCGCTGCGCGCTGGCGGACTCGCCGCCCTGTCCGCTCTGCCGCCGTTGCGAATGCTTGCCATGCGGGAAGGCATGACCCCCGGATGGCGTGGCAAAAGTCCTTTCAGGTCTGCCCAAAGCGGCTGATCAACTGCATTAATAACCGGTGGCAAAAGTCTGTTCAGGCTGGAATTTTCCCGCACGCAGACAAGTTCCGCTGAACGATCGGTCCGCGGCCCGCCTAACCCGGGAACAGGTCCGGCGGCAGGGTTCCGCTGGTGATCAACCATAACAATCCCGAGACAGTCGCCACACTGGTCACGGTCGTCAGCAGCACCGTCGCCGATGCGCGTTCGACCCAGGTCGAATATTGCTGCGCGATGACGAAGACATTGGTCGCCGTCGGCAGGGAGGCCAGCAGAACCGCAGTGTAAACCCAGACCGGATCGAAATCGCCCGCGATGCTCAGGCCGAGATACATAAGGACAGGATGGGCGACGAGTTTCATCGGCACGATGAAGCCCAGTTCCACCGGCACGCGCTTGAGCGGCCTGAGCGCCAGCGTGACGCCCATGGCAAAAAGCGCGCATGGCGCCGCTGCCTGGGCCAGGTAATCGATCAGCCGCCCCACCGGCAGCGGTGGAACGAATTCGACCCAGGCCGCCGCCACGCCCACGGCGGTTGCGATGATGAACGGATGAAAAGCGATCTTGCGCACCACGCTGAGCGCCAGTGCGCCCGGATCACGTTTGTCGCCGCCCGACAGCGCCATCATCATCGGCGCGATGGTGAAATGCATGATGTTCTCAAAGCAGAATATCAGTGCGACGGGCACCGCCGCGGGTTCGCCAAAGGCGAGGATCGCGATGCCGGGGCCCATATATCCGATATTGCCGTAGGCGCCCGCCAGCCCCTGCACCGTGGCGGTGCCGATGGTTGCACGCCGGATCAGGATCGCGGCGGAAAAGACCAGCGCGAACACCGTATAGGTGACCACCATGCTGGTCAGAACATAATCCCATCTCGCAAGCTGCTCGATCGGTGTGCGGGAGAGAAGCTTGAAGAACAGGGCGGGAAGCGACACGTAAATGATGAAGGTGTTAAGCCACCCCATCGCTTCCTGAGGTTGCCTGGTGATCCGGGCGGCGATGTAGCCAAGCAGAATCAGGCCGAAGAACGGCAACACCAAACCCGTGATTTCAGCCATGTCAGACGCCTGTTGTGCACCGCTTTGCCTGCCGGGGACTCCGGCTGGCCCGTGATCCGGGCTATGTTCGTTCAAGCCCTCCGTCAAGTCCGGACGGTTGAACTTTTGTCCCGGCATCCCATTTTGATGGGCAAAGGAAAAACGTTATGTCGCTTAAACTTGCCAAATTTCAGATCGGTCAGGTCGTCAAACACCGTCTGTTTCCGTTCCGGGGCGTGATTTTCGATGTAGACCCCGTCTATGCGAACACCGAGGAATGGTGGAACGCCATCCCCGAACATGTGCGTCCGCGCAAGGATCAGCCCTTCTATCACCTCCTGGCGGAGAACGATGAGACCGAATACGTGGCCTACGTGTCGGAGCAGAACCTGCTGATTGACGACAGCGAGACCCCGATACGCCATCCCCAGCTCGGAGACTTCTTCGAGGCCAAGATCGATGGCGTTTACACCCCCAAGGAACGGATGAGCCACTAATCCGATGCCGGCTGGCGGGCGACGCCTTGCAGCCGCACATTGTTCCCTCGCCCCGTTTCACGATCGCGCCCGGTCAACCGGTTCCACGATCGGTTTCACGCGTCACACAAAGCAGAAGAACCCGGAAGCCAGGAGGCTTCCGGGTTCTTGCGTGATCGTTGCGACCGCTTTTACCGCGGCCGGGCCTGTCAGATCAGTTGTTCTTGGCTTCGGCCTGGGCTTCCTCAAGCTTTTTTCGGGCTTCATCAGCCTTCTTCGCCATTTCCTCCTGAAGCAGCCGCTGACGTTCCTGAAGCTCGGACTGGGCGATCGGCTCGCCGTCCCAGGCCTGCGTGAAGCCTTCCAGCGAGATCTTCAGCGGGTTCGGAGTGCGCTGATAGTTGACCGAGGTCAGGACGAGTTCACCGCCCCTCTTGAACGAATTGACCATCGCATCCGTAAGCAGCACCTCTGCCACGCAGGTTTCCGGCATGCAGATGGCATATTCGACCCGCTGTGCCTGTCCGCCGTCGACCTGCAGGTTCACGCCGGGCTGAATCAGGCGCGCGGTCGGAACCGTGACCTGCAGGATCATGCGGTTGACCTTGCCGGTGACATTGATGAGGCCGACGGCGGTAAGCAACTGGCCGGTGGGCGCCGTGACGATGTTCTGGACGACGCAAACGTCGTTGTCTTCCTGCTTGGTGCAGGTCTTGTACCAGCCCTGATTGGCGCTCTGTGCAGACGCTGTTGCCGGCATGAAGGCGGCGGCAAGGCCGGCAGACATGATGGTTGCGAAAACGGTCTTCATGGTGGCGTTCATTGGCTTCCAAATCTCCTGAAATGCGCGCGTCTTGCGCCGATCAATTCGCGCGGAACCCGCGTCCTCTGACTTCTGTCGCGCCTTCTTTCCGGAAAATGCGGCGACAGCAAGGCTTGCTCCGCTCCCTGTTAACGCGGGAAGGTGCCAATATCCAGTGCGTGAGGCCACGCACGGGCAAAAAAACGCCTGAATGCGCTGACAATCTGGCTCTTGCCGGTCACGGGATATATCTTCCAGCCGGGAATCAGGACGATCCGGCACCAGGTTCTGGTCGGGAAGGAATGGCGATGCGACGAGCACTGGCAAGGTTTCTGGAACGCACGGGCTTTGGTCTGGCAATTGCAATCTGCGCTCTTGGCGGGTCAGGACCTGCCGCTGCCGAGCCCGTGCACGGAATTGCCATGCATGGCGAACCGGCACTGCCCCCCGACTTCACCCATCTGCCTTACGTCAATCCCGATGCGCCCAAAGGCGGCCGCGTGAGCTATGGCGTGGTCGGCACTTTTGACAGTGTGCGTCCCTTCATCATCAAGAGCATGCGCACGACCGCCCGGGGCATTGTCGACCCCGAATTCGGCAATCTCGTCTACGAAACCCTGATGCAGCGGTCGCAGGATGAACCGTTCACGCTTTACGGCCTGCTTGCCGAAACCGTCGAATGGGACGAGGAGCGCAGTTTCATCCAGTACAACCTCAATCCCGAGGCCCGCTGGTCCGACGGCGAACCGGTGACAGCTGACGATATCATCTTCACCATGGAGTTGCTCAGGGACAAGGGCCGTCCACCCTACTCCACGCGCCTCAACCGCGTGGAGACGATGGAAAAAGTGTCCGATCTCTCGGTGCGTTTCACTTTCAACGAAACCTCCAATCGCGAATTCCCGCTGATCCTGTCGCTTTCGCCTGTGCTGCCCAAACACGCCACCGACGCGGAAAACTTCGATCAGTCGACGCTCGAACCCGGCATCGGCTCCGGCCCGTACCGGATCAGCGAAATCAGGCCCGGTGAACGCATCACGTTTACACGCCGCGAGGATTACTGGGCCCGGGACCTGCCCATCAAACGAGGCATCGACAATTACGACGAAATAACCGTCGAATACTTCCTCTCGGAAACCTCGCAGTTCGAGGCTTTCAAGAAAGGCTTGTTCGATGTCTATCCCGACGGCAGCGCAACCAACTGGGCGCGTGGATATGATTTCCCGGCGGTAGAAACCGGCGAGGTCATCCGCAAGGAATACGACAGGCAAACGCCGTCGGGAATGTACGGGTTCGTGTTCAACACAAGGCGGCCCGTCTTCGATGATATCCGGGTCCGCCATGCATTGACCCTCCTTTTCGATTTCGAATGGGCCAATCGGAGCCTCTACGACAATGCCTATTCCCGGACCCGATCCTTTTGGGACGGCTCCGACCTGTCGAGCTACGGAAAACCGGCAGACGAGCGTGAACGCGAGATTCTCGCTCCCTTTCCGGACGCCGTACCTGCAACAATGATGGAGGGCGAATGGCGATTGCCGGTCACCGATGGATCGGGCCGCGACCGCAAGATCCAGCGCGCGGCCCTGACGCTGCTTCAGGAGGCGGGTTACCGGATTGCCGACGGGCGGCTGATCAATGCTGAGGGACAGCCGTTCAGCTTCGCCCTGATGACCCAGAACGAGGGTCAGGAGAAGCTCGCGGTCGCCTATCAGCGCTCACTGGCCGCACTCGGAATCGAAATGTCGATCCGCACCGTGGATGACGCCCAGTACCAGCAGCGCTCGCAGACTTTTGATTACGACATGATCATGAAGGCGTTCAGTTCCTCGCTGTCGCCGGGCGCCGAGCAGATCAACCGCTGGGGCAGCGCCTCGCGTGACATACAGGGCAGCTTCAATTTTGCCGGCGCCGCAAGTCCGGCGGTGGACGCGGCGATTGATGCCCTGCTCAATGCCAGGACCGCGGAAGGCTTCCACTCCGCGGTGCGGGCCTATGACCGTGTCTTGATGAGCGGATACTACGTGATCCCCGCCTTTCACCTCGGCAAGACCTGGGTTGCCCACCGCAGCCGTATTGTCGAGCCGGACACTCCGACACCGCTTTACGGATACCACCTTCCTGCATGGTGGGACCGGACGGCGGAAGACTGACCGTGAACCGGTGATTTCCGCTGCGGGGTTTGCCGGTCGATGTTAAGGCGCTATGCTGGTCGCAACCTTTTCGACATCTGGTCAACCGGCGACTGTTCTCTGACGACAGCACAGGGCGCGTCCAGATGCAGCCGCCCTTTTGGAGCTTGAAAGGCAAGCTGATGACATCTCCCATCCCGACCCTCGCACCCACGCTTACCATCGACATCGTTTCCGATGTCATGTGTCCCTGGTGCTACATCGGCAAGCGTCGGCTTGAAGCGGCCCTTGAGGATGTGCGCAAGGAAATGGACGTCGAGGTTCGCTGGCGGCCCTACCAGCTCGATCCGACGCTTCCCAAGGAAGGCAAGGATCGCCGCCAGTATATGGAGGAAAAGTTCGGCGGCGCCGAAGGCGCCGAGAAAGCCTATGCGTCCGTCCGCGCCGCCGGAGCGGAGGAAAAAATCCCCTTCGCCTTCGAAGACATCGAGGTGTCGGCCAATACGCTCGACGCGCATCGGGTCATTCGCTGGGCCGGCACCGAGGGCCTCGCCGCACAGGATGCGGTCGTCGAAGAACTGTTCAAGGCCTATTTCGAGGATGGCAAGAGCCTCGGAGACGACTCCGTGCTCATTGAGGCCGCTGAAAAGGCCGGACTTGACCGCGAGATCGTCTCCAGGCTGCTTTCGGGCGAAGCCGACCGGGATGCGGTGAGCGCGGAGATCGACCAGGCCCGGCAAATGGGCGTGACCGGCGTTCCGTGTTTCATCATGGACATGAAATATGCGGTCGTGGGCGCGCAGCCGGCCGCGGCGCTTGCCGATGCCATGCGCAAGATTGCTCAGGAAAAATCGGCCGAACCACAGCCGCCCGAAACCTCGAACGGCAACGCCTTGTAATCACGGAGTCCGGACCCGGCTGTTTCCTCGCTTTTGTGGCGCTCGGGATTTTTCGTGGCGCTTCGCGGCAACTCCCGTGCGTTCATTTTGCGATCACGGACCCCACCCCGAAATCACGAAACGCGTGATTGGGCGTGACAATGACGCCCCGGCTGCTTCACGCAGCGATCCTCCAGGGTCGCGATGCCATCTTTTTTCGTGGCGAAAATGGCCCGGATATCGCTCCATTGCCATTCGAACAGTGAACGCTGCGGGCCGCGCCCGGTTGACGATACACGCACCCCCATGAGCAAAGACACCATCTAAAATACTGTTTTCATTTAACATTTCAAAAAGTTTCAAAGAATCGCACCGAGTCGATCACAACTCACGCACGCTCTGTTCACAGCCAAGTGGTTCGCAAGTCATCGGCCGGTCCACCACATTCAGGTCATCGAAACGGCGCGGCCCGGTTGAGCGAACGAGACGCACGGTCCGCACCGCCAGAGACGAACACACAGACACACGAAACACACATCAAAGGACCAAGACCATGAACAAGATCATCCTCGCACTCAGCCTCACCCTGGCAGCGTCCACCGGCGCTTTCGCCCAGAGTTCCGCACTCGACGCCTTTCAGCCCCAGGCCGCAACCGGCGGCGCCGAGATCGCAGTGACCGCCCCGGCAAATGACCGCGTCAGCTACCACCGCGCCGGCAATGACGGCTCGCCGACCTTCGAAGCTCCCGTTGCAGGTAGCATCGACTACACCGCGACTGCTTCGATCGGCGACGCTTCTGGCTCGCAGGACCGCATCGTCTACCACCGCGCCGGCAATGACGGCTCGCCGACCTTCAACTGACTTCCCGCAGAGGCGGGGCCGGCGCCCTCCCGGTCGACCCCGTCTCCCAGGGATAAGCGAACACCCAAAACCACCAACTCTTCCGAAACCTGATTGAGCCCCGGCTCAAGACCGACATCAAAGGACCAAGACCATGAACAAGATCATCCTCGCACTCAGCCTCACCCTGGCAGCTTCCACCGGCGCTTTTGCCCAGAGTTCCGCACTCGACGCCTTTCAGCCGCAGGCCGCAACCGGCGCCGCCGAGATCGCAGTGACCGCTCCGGCAAATGACCGCGTCAGCTACCACCGCGCCGGCAATGACGGCTCGCCGACCTTCGAAGCTCCCGTTGCAGGCGGCATCGACTACACCGCGACCGCTTCGATCGGCGACGCTTCTGCCTCGCAGGACCGTATCGTCTACCACCGCGCCGGCAACGACGGCTCGCCGACCTTCAACTGATCCCGGCAAGACGGACTTAAGATCCTCCCCGCCCCCGTTGGCCATCAAGGCTGTTTCCGTCCGGCCCGGCCAACCTCAAAAGCCCCGTCCCAGCGATCGGGGCTTTTGCTGCCTGTAAGAGAAATAACCTAGCCGACCAGTTCCGCCAGTTGGGTCATGACCACGGCCGCACCGGTGAGCCGCTTTTCCGCCGTCGGCAAATCGCGGATGAAGACCACGCTCTGATCGGGTCTGATCCTGGCGAGATTGCCCTGTCTGGAAATATGCTGAACCAGTGCCGGGGGATTCGGGAACTCCTTGTTGCGGAACTGGACCACGACGCCCTTCGGGCCGGCATCGAGCTTTTCCACATTGGCCTTGCGGCAGAGCGCCTTGATGAACACGATCTTGAGCAGGTGCTGAACCTCGATGGGCAAAGGCCCGAAACGGTCGATCAGTTCCGCACCGAAACGATCGATGTCTGCCACCTCGGTAATCTCGCCCAGACGGCGATAGAGCCCAAGCCTGAGGTGCAGATCCGGCACATAGTCTTCCGGGATCATCACCGGCGTGCCGACGGTGATCTGCGGCGACCAGCCACTGTCCACGAGCGCATCTTCGCCGCGCACTTCCGCCACGGCTTCCTCGAGCATGTGCTGGTAGAGTTCGAAACCGACTTCCTTGATGTGACCCGACTGTTCCTCACCCAGCAGGTTGCCCGCCCCGCGAATATCGAGGTCGTGGCTGGCAAGCTGAAAGCCCGCGCCAAGGGTGTCGAGCGATTGCAGCACTTTCAGACGCTTGTCGGCGGTTGCTGTCAGCGTCTTGTTGACCGGCAGCGTGAACAGCGCGAAGGCGCGGACCTTGGAACGACCGACCCGTCCGCGCAACTGGTAGAGCTGGGCAAGGCCGAACATGTCGGCCCGGTGCACGATAAGTGTGTTGGCTGTCGGCACGTCAAGCCCGGATTCGACGATGGTCGTCGACAACAGAACGTCATACTGGCCGTCATAGAACGCGTTCATGATATCATCGAGTTCACCGGCGGCCATCTGACCGTGCGCCACCGCGAATTTGAGCTCCGGCACGTCGGAACGCAGGAACGCAGCCACATCCTCAAGGTCCGACACCCGTGGACAGACATAAAAGCTCTGCCCGCCCCGGTAATGCTCGCGCATCAAGGTCTCGCGCACCGTCACCGGATCGAACGGCGATATGAAGGTCCGAACGGCCATGCGGTCCACCGGCGCAGTGGTGATCAGCGACAGCTCCCGCACGCCGGTCATTGCCAGTTGAAGCGTGCGCGGGATCGGCGTCGCCGACAAGGTCAGCACATGAACGTCGCTCTTGAGTTCCTTGAGCCGCTCCTTGTGTTTGACCCCGAAATGCTGCTCCTCGTCGATGATCAGCAACCCGAGATTGGCGAACTTGATAGAGTTTCCGAGCAAAGCGTGGGTGCCGACCACGATGTCGGCCTTGCCCGACGCAAGTTCAGCCTTGGTCAGCGCCAGTTCCTTTGCGCCCACCAGCCGCGAAGCCTGGGCGATGCGCACGGGATATCCGCGCAGACGTTCCGTGAATGTCTTGAAGTGCTGCCGCGCCAGCAGCGTTGTCGGCACCACGACCGCCACCTGCACGCCATTCATGGCGGCAATGAACGCGGCCCTGAGCGCGACTTCGGTCTTGCCGAATCCAACATCTCCGCAGACGAGCCGGTCCATCGGCTGGCCGGCCGCCAGATCATCGCGAACTCTCTCGATGGCGGCCATCTGGTCTTCCGTCTCGTCATAGGGGAAACGGGCGGAGAACTCGTCATAGAGCCCCTCGGGCGCCCCGAGCACGGGGGCAGCGCGCATGTGCCGTTCGGCAGCGATCCGGATCAGGCCTTCGGCCATGTCGAGCAGGCGTTTCTTGAGACGCGCCTTGCGCGATTGCCAGGCCACGCCGCCAAGCCTGTCGAGTTGCACATCGGCACTGTCGGAGCCGTAACGGCTCAGAAGCTCGATATTCTCCACCGGCAGGAAAAGCTTCGATTCTCCGGCATACTGTAGTTCGAGACAGGCATGCGGCGCCCCGGCCGCCTCAACGGTCCTCAGCCCGATGAATTGGCCGATGCCGTGCTCGGCGTGAACCACGAAACTGCCCTCGTCGAGCCCGGACACTTCCGAGATGTAGTCCGCCCCGCGCCGCTTGCGCTTGGCACGGCGAACCAGACGGTCGCCCAGCACATCCTGTTCGCCGATGACCACAAGGTCGCCGATCTCGAAACCGCCCTCGATTGCCAGAACGCCCGCGGCCGCTTCGCCGGGCTTGAGCTTTGCCAGTTCCGCAAAGCTGTCAATCCGCCGGATCCGCTCTAGCCCGTGCTCCTCGGTGACCTGCAGAAGCCGGTCAAGGGAGCCTTCCGTCCATGCGGTGATCAGGACTTTGTGACCCGCTTTGCGTTTGCTGCCCACATGGGCGACGAGCTTGTCGAAAAGATTGACCCGCTGCTGGCCTTCAGGCGCCTTTTCGGCATCCGCCGCCCACCGCGGTCCGGTGGCCGCCGGCAGGTCGATAACCCTTCGCGCCGAGTTTTCAGGCTCATGAAACGGCGTCAGCCGGATGGCATTGCGCCGGTCGAGCGCCGACTGCAGTTCCGTTGTGTCGAGATAGAGAAGATCCGGGGCGATCGCCTTGTAAGGCGTTGTCTGAACCCCCTTCCCCTTCTCCAGGTTCTGTGCGGCAAGCCGCGCCTCGTAATGATCGAGAATCTGGGCCCGCCGCTCGCCCGCGGCCTCAGACAGCATGTGATCGCCCGATACCCTGAACCCTTCGATATAATCGAAAACGGTCGCCATCTCGTCGTGAAACAGGGGCAGCCAATGCTCCACTCCGGGATACCGGCGACCTTCGCTGATGGCCACATACAGCGCGTCGTCGCGATTGGCCGCACCAAAGGTCTCAAGATAGTTCCGCCGGAAACGGCTGATGGTGTCCGCCTCGATGGTCACCTCGCTCATGGCGTTGAGCGAAAACTCCCTCGCCGGTGCTGTCGTGCGCTGGCTCGCCGGATCGAACCGCCTGATGCTTTCGAGCGTGTCGCCAAAGAAATCGAGCCGCACCGGCTCGTCGGCGCCCGGGAGGAAGACATCCAGAATACCGCCGCGAACGGCGTATTCACCGACTTCGCGAACGGTATCGACACGCTCGAAACCCTGCTGCACCAGACGGGCGGAGAGCGATTCCATTTTCAACCGCTGTCCCGGTCTCGCCGAAAAGCCGAGATCCGAAACCACTGTCTTTGGCGGCACCCGTTGCAGCATCGCATTGACGGTGATCAATATGATCGCCGGATGCGGATTGTCCGCAAATCCTGCCAGAGCCGCCAATGCCGAAAGCCGGCGGGCCGACACATCGGCGCCGGGCGAGACCCGGTCGTAGGGCAGACAGTCCCACCCCGGAAGGGTCAGGACCGGGATGTCGGGGGCGTAAAACGCCAGATTCTGCTCAAGGTCTGCAATGCGCTGGCCGTCTGAAATGATATGAGCCAGCGGCCCTGCTTCCCGAGCAATCTCTGCAAGAGCCAGCGCCTCCATGCCCTGGGGCACGCCTGCCAGCGTGACCGGCAAACCCGCGCCGGTCACCTTCGCTACCGGGACAACGGATGTCATGTGTCGGAATTCCGCTTCCTGTGCGCACCAGCGCCCGGTTTCCGATCAGGCTCCGGCTCGAAATCCGGCACATAGGCCCGCACGCGCGCAAACAGATTGGTTTGAAACCTCTCAGGCGTCGCCTGTTCTCCTGTCACCCATTTGAGAAGGTCACCGTCGTCCTCCGCCATCAGCGCCTCGAACTGGTCGAGCTCGTCATCGTCGAGTGAGGCGATCTCGGCATCTGCGAACCCGCCGATCACCAGGTCCATTTCACGAATGCCGCGCCGCCAGGCGCGCACCAGGATGCGGCGGCGTCTGGGGTCAAGGTCGGCGCTCGAACGTGTGGTTCCGGTCATGAAAAGCCCTTGTCGGTTGGAGAGACTGCATATCCTGTCATTGTCGAAATGTCAGCCTTGCCATGCAGTCAATTTTGCCGTTCAACAGGTCTGATGCGCCCGCTCGAACTCGATCCCCTGTTCAAGACTGTCGAAAGTCTGCCCGGCATAGGCCCGAAATCCGCCGAAGCGCTTGCGCGCGTCACCGGTCGCGACGGGCCCGAGGACACCCGGGCGCTGGATCTGCTGCTGCTGCCGCCGCACGCAATGATCGACCGCACGCTGCGCGCGGGAATCACCGAAGCACCCGAAGGCACGATCGCGACGCTGAAGGTGCGTGTCGACCGGCACCAACCATCGCCGCCCGGTCGTAAATCGGTGCCCTACCGCGTCTATGTGCACGACGAAACCGGTGAAATGGCGCTCACCTTCTTTCATTCCAAGCAGGCATGGCTCGAAAAGATCCTTCCGGTTGGCGAAACCGTTCTGGTCAGCGGCAAGGTCGAATGGTTCAACGGTCGCCTGTCGATGGTCCATCCCGACCATGTCGTCGCCGAAAGCGAGGCAAACAGCCTGCCCCTGATCGAGCCGGTCTACCCGCTGACCGCCGGGCTGTCGCCAAAACTGCTCAGGCGCGGGATCGAGGCTGCACTCGATCTGATGCCGACCCTTCCGGAATGGGCCGACCCGCATCTGGTCAGGCGCAACAGTTTCCCGGATATGGCGACAGCGATCCGGCATCTGCATCATCCGCAAAGCGCGCTCGATCTCGAGCCGCAGACGGCTGCGCGGCGCAGGCTTGCCTATGACGAGCTTTTGGCCGGTCAGCTGTCGCTTGCGCTGGTGCGCCAGACATTGCGAAAACTGCCCGGACAACCGGTCAATGCTCCGGGACGCCTGCGCAGCCGGGTGCTTGAGGCTCTGCCCTTTTCACTCACCGGCAGTCAGCAGGCGGCGGTCCACGATATTCTTCAGGACATGGCGGGGGCCGACCGGATGCTGCGGCTGCTTCAGGGCGATGTCGGCTCGGGCAAGACCGCCGTGGCGATGATGGCAATGGCCGATGCGGTCGAAGCCGGTGGCCAGGCGGTGCTGATGGCGCCGACCGAGATCCTTGCCCGGCAGCACTATGCAACAATAAGCAGGATGGCCGAAGCGGCGAATATCGAAGTGGTCGTCCTGACCTCTCGCGCCAAGGGCCGGGAGCGCAAGGAATTGCTTGAGAAGATGGCCACTGGCGAGGCGCGGATTGTCATCGGGACCCATGCGCTGTTTCAGGAAACTGTCAGCTACGCCAATCTGACCCTTGCCGTAGTCGACGAACAGCATCGTTTCGGCGTGCACCAGCGGCTGCGGCTGACCGCCAAGGGCGCCGCGCCGCACATGCTGGTGATGACCGCCACACCAATCCCGCGGACACTGGTGCTTGCGGCCTTTGGAGACATGGATGTCTCGAAGCTTACGGAAAAGCCGGCCGGCCGTCAGCCGATAACCACTGTCACGATCCCCGATGAGCGTATCGAGGAAATTGTCGAACGCCTTCGCAGCGCGCTGCGAGAGGGCCGCAAGGCCTACTGGATATGCCCGCTTGTCGAGGATTCCCGGGACAGCGATCTGATGTCGGTCGAAAGCCGGCATTCAAGCCTCGTCAAGGCGCTCGGACCCGATCTGGGCAGGCAGGTCTCGCTGGTGCATGGCCGGATGTCTTCCGAGGAGAAGGACCAGGCAATGAGCGCCTTCAAGTCCGGTGAGACCCGCCTGCTTGTAGCCACCACTGTGATCGAGGTTGGCGTCGATGTGCCGGACGCCACGATCATGGTGATTGAACACGCAGAACGTTTCGGTCTGGCGCAGCTTCATCAATTGCGCGGGCGCGTTGGCCGCGGTGACGGCGCCTCAAGCTGCATACTGCTCTATCACGGCCCGTTGGGCGAGACCGCCGGCGCGCGTCTTTCGGTTCTGCGTGAAACAGAAGACGGGTTCCGGATTGCCGAAGAGGACCTGAAGCTTCGTGGCGAAGGCGAGGTGCTCGGCACCCGCCAGTCGGGGATGCCCGGATTCAGGCTCGCAAACCTCTCCGCCCATGCCGATCTCCTCGAAACCGCCCGGACCGACGCGCGCAACATTCTCGAAACCGACCCGGGCCTCACCAGCCCCAGGGGCGCGGCACTCAGAATGCTGCTCTATCTGATGCGCCGGGACGAGGCGATACGCTTTCTGCGGGCGGGATGAGCAGGATCGGGACAATCCGAGCGATAATCAGACGGATTCATGGTTTCGTTTCGGATCTTTCCTCAGCGGCAGCGTCTTGGGGTAATCAGGCGAAACCAGACCCGCCGAAATCACCATCTTCGCCGCCTCCTCGACACTCATGTCGAGAATCATGACATCCTCGCGCGGTACGAACAGCAGGAACCCCGATGTCGGATTCGGCGTCGTCGGCAGGAAGACCGAAATCGAATCCTGCTCGGCCAGACGGTGGTTGACCTCGCCCTTGGTGTCGGTGGCAATGAACACGATCGACCAGAGCCCGCGGCGCGGATACTCGATCAGCGCCGCCTGCTTGAAGGAACTGCTCTGCTCTGCGAGCACGGTTTCGAATATCTGCTTGAGCCCCTTGTAGAGGCTGCGCACCAGCGGCATCCGGTCGAGCAGGGATTCCCCGAATGCGATGATCGAGCGTCCGACCAGGTTGGCGGTCAGGAATCCGATCACCGTGATCAGAAACAGTGCGGTCAGAAGGCCAAATCCAGGAACCGCGAACGGCAGGTAATTGTCCGGATTGTAGATCGTCGGAATATAGGGTTTCACCCAGCTGTCGACCCAGCCGACGAAGGTCCAGGTCAGGTAGGCGGTGATGGCGAGCGGCGCAACAATGATAAGGCCGGTGAGAAAGTAGTTCCTCAGCCGTCGGCTGGCCCCGACCCTTTTCTGTTTTTCGCTCATTTCTTGCTCTGTTCCTGAAGCTCACGCGAATTGGTGCATCGCAGCACCAATATAGGAACCGCTTGCCGAACAAGGCAAGCGGCTCGGACAAAATGCTTCGGCGGCAAAGGGGATTGGCGTCTATTCCACCGTCACGGACTTGGCCAGATTGCGCGGTTGATCCACGTCGGTCCCCATGAATACCGCCGTGTGATAGGCGATCAGCTGCACCGGCAAGGCATGCAGGATCGGCGTGACGATTTCATTGACGGCCGGCAGCACGATGGTTGCCATGGTTTCGAGCGGCGCGGCCGCAGCACCCTTTTCGTCTGTGATCAGGATGATCTGGCCGCCACGGGCGGCGACCTCCTGCATGTTCGACATGGTCTTTTCGAAATGCCGGTCATGCGGCGCGATCACGATGACGGGCATGTTCTCGTCAATCAGCGCGATCGGTCCATGCTTGAGTTCACCTGCAGCATAGGCTTCGGCGTGGATATAGGAGATTTCCTTGAGCTTCAGCGCGCCTTCCAGCGCCATCGCGAAACTCGTTCCGCGCCCAAGATAAAGAACATCCTTGAATCGGGCCAGATCCCGCGAAAGCGCCTCGATCTGCGGCTCGATCTTGCGAATGATCTCGTTGAACAGCCGCGGCGCCTCGATGAGCGCCTGCACCATCACGCGTTCGTCGGCCTCCGCCAACTCTCCCCGCTGCCGGCCGGCGACCATGGCGAGCGCCGCGAGCACGGAGAGCTGGCATGTGAAGGCCTTGGTCGAGGCCACTCCGATTTCGGGACCGGCAAGCGTGGGAAACACCGCATCGGCCTCACGCGCGATCGTCGATTCGCGGACATTGACCACCGCGCCGATGGCGAGCTTGTTGTCTCGGCAATAGCGAAGCGAGGCAAGCGTGTCGGCGGTCTCCCCCGATTGCGAAATGAACAATGCGGCCATCCGCCCCGGCAGCGGCATCTCGCGGTAACGGAACTCCGAGGCGACATCGATTTCGACGGGAAGCCGGGCAAGGCGCTCGAACCAGTACTTTCCGATGAGACCGGCGTAATACGCCGTTCCGCAGGCCGACATCGCCAGCCGGTCGAGAGCGGTGAAATCCAGTTGTGCGCTGTCGAGCCGGACCCGGCCTTCGGCGAAATCGATGTAGCTGCTCAGCGTATGAGAGATCACCTCGGACTGCTCATGGATTTCCTTCTCCATGAAATGCCGGTGGTTGCCCTTGTCGACCACATAGGTCGCCCCTTGCGTGATCTGGCTTTGGCGCTCGGCGGGCGCGCCCGCCTGGTCATAGATTTCAACACTTTGCGGAGTGATGACCGCCCAGTCTCCGTCTTCGAGATAGGTGATCTTGTCGGTAAAGGGAGCGAGCGCGATGGCGTCCGACCCCAGGAACATTTCGCCCTTGCCGTGACCGACCGCCAGCGGCGGCCCCGAGCGCGCTCCCAGAATCATCTCCGGCTGATCTTCAAACAGGACCGCCAGCGCATAGGCGCCCTCGACCCGACCCAGCATCGCCTGCATCGCCTCGCGCGGCGCGAGCCCTTCGCCACGGTAGGAGGCAAGCAGCTGCGCCACCACCTCGGTGTCAGTCTGGCTGTGGAACTCCGCGCCCCTTGCCATCAGTTCGGCCCGCAACGGCGCGAAATTCTCGATGATCCCGTTATGGACCACGGCAACACCGTTGCAGAAATGGGGATGCGCATTGCGCTCGGTCGGTGCGCCATGCGTGGCCCAGCGGGTGTGGCCGATCCCGACGGTTCCTGCGAGCGGTTCCGCCTTGAGACGGGTCTCCAGGTTCACCAGCTTGCCCTCGGCGCGCCGGCGTCCTAGCCGACCATCACAGATTGTGGCAATGCCGGCGGAATCGTAGCCGCGGTACTCAAGCCGTTTGAGCGCATCGACCAGCAGCGCCGCGACCTGATTCCGACCAACCATTCCCACAATGCCGCACATGATGTTCTCCAGCCTATTTCGACACCAACGCTCTTACGCAGCATTGCCGTCATGCGCCAGTGGGCCGGCCTGCCCGACTGCTCAATTTTGATGACACCGCGTAATTCTCACGCAGCGATTCGTCACGACCCCGCAGCCGCCTTCAACGCCTTGATCGCCGTGATCTTTTCGCGAAGCCGCGCCGCATAGCCCGGCTTGGTCTCCTGCCGTGCCCGCGCCACCGCCAGCGCATCGTCTGGGACCTCGGACGTGACCACACTGCCCGAGGCGACAAAGGCGCCCTTGCCGATACGGATCGGTGCGACAAGCGACGAATTCGAGCCGATAAAGGCCCCTGCGCCGATTTCAGTCAGATGCTTGTTCTGTCCGTCATAATTGCATGTGATTGTTCCCGCGCCGATATTGGCGTCCCCGCCGACAATCGCGTCGCCGACATAGCTCAAGTGATTGACCTTGGCGCCTTCGCCGATCCTGGCTTTCTTGACCTCGCAGAAATTGCCGACCTTGGCTTTTTCCCCGAGCTCTGCACCGGGCCTCAGACGCGCGAACGGTCCGACCCGGGCATGGGCACCGACCGTTGTTCCCTCAAGATGACTGAATGCGTGAATGACCGCGCCCGGTCCCACCGTGACGCCGGGACCGAACCAGACATTGGGTTCGATGGTCACGTCGCCGGCAAGCTCCGTGTCATGGGAGAGATAGACGGTCGACGGATCGATCATGCTGACGCCCGAAATCATGGCCCGATGGCGCGCCCGCGCCTGCCACACGGCCTCGATCTCGGCCAGCTCGGCGCGGGTGTTGCAGCCCATCAAGTCCTCTTCAGGCGCCTCGACAGCCACGCATTTGAGCCCCCGCGCCCGCGCAATCTCGACAATGTCGGTCAGATAGTATTCGCCCTTTGAATTGTCATTGCCGATGGCCTCGAGAAGTTCCACGGCCCGGGCGCCCGAAAAGGTGATGATCCCGCCATTGCAAAAATCGATCGCCAGTTCTTCGGGCGACGCGTCGCGGTGCTCGCGGATCGCCACCAGCTCGCCGTCCCTTTCGATCAATCTGCCGTAACCGCTCGGATCGGCAGCCCGGAAGCCCAGCACCACGACATCCGCGCCCGAGGTCCGGCTTGCGATTGCAGTCTCCAGGCTCTCCGGGTTGATGAGCGGCGCATCGCCGTAAAGCACCACGACATCGTCGTAACCCTTCGAAATGACCTCCCGGGCCATCAGCACGGCATGGCCGGTGCCTTTTCGTTCGGTCTGCATCACGGGTATGACCGGGAGCTCGTGCCCCAACTGCGCCGCCTCGATCACTGCGTCCGCATCCCGTCCGACGACCAGCGCAATGTCGTTGACCCCGGCCCGGGCGGCGGCATGGGTCACATGTGCGATCAGCGGCAGGTTGCCGACCTTGTGCAGCACCTTGGATCTGGATGATTTCATCCGTGTCGCATCGCCCGCTGCAAGAACGACGGCAAGACATGTCCGCGTCATCTAAAACCTCATAACCTGAATTCGAATTGTCACTGTTGTCGGTTGCTATAACACCGAAAATGCATGCCGCCGGTGAAAAATCTCTTTCCCGGGCTTCAAGGGCTGGTAATGAGGCCCGATGACCCATGCATTCCCGTTCGCAGGCGCCAATGGCGCCACCCGGTTCCTGCCGCTCGCAGTGATGATTCTCACGCCGTTGTTCTTTTCCTCGAATCTGATCTTCGGGCGCTCGACCATTCCGGAAGTTGCCCCCTTCACCCTTGCGTTTCTCCGCTGGACCGCGGCGAGCCTGGCGCTCGCGCCCTTTGTCTGGCTGGCGCGGCAGCAAGTCCGCGCCTATCTTCGCGAGGCAACGGCGCACTGGCTGCTGCTCGGCTTTCTCGGCATGTGGATCTGCGGGGCCGGCGTCTATTATGCGCTGTCCTTCACCACCGCGACCAACGGCACCCTGATCTACACCACCTCGCCGCTGATGATAATCCTGCTTGAGAGGGTGTTTTTCAGCCGCCCCACCGGCTGGCGTGAACTGGCCGGCATCGCCATCGGCTTCTTTGGCGTGGCGATCATCGTGCTCAGGGGCGATCTCGCGGCGCTTGCGGGTCTCGACCTCAACTTCGGCGACTTGATATTTATCGCCGCCGCTTTTTCCTGGGCGCTCTATTCGGTGCTGCTCAAGGGACGGCGCACGGCCGGACTGCCGGTCGCTGCCCTGTTCGGAACGATCACACTGGCCGGAGCATTGCTGCTGACGCCGTTTGCCCTTTGGGAATGGTTGTCGGGCGCGCGCATGCCCCAGACCCTGTCCGCCTGGGGCGGCATCGCCGGAATTGTGGTGTTTTCCTCGCTGCTGGCCTTCGGCGGTTTTCAGTATGGCGTGGCGCGTCTCGGCGCCTCCACCACCGGCATCTTCATGTATCTTCTGCCGGTCTACGGCGTTGGCCTTGCGGTGCTGGTGCTGGGTGAACCGTTCCATACCCATCATGCGGTGGGCATTCTCACCGTGCTCGGTGGCCTGGTGCTCGCAACCGCGCCTGTCGGGCGCGCCCGAAAACCGGAGGCCTAGCCGATCCGGCCCAGCGCCGGAAAGGTATCCAGCAGCCAGAACGCCATGGTCGCCATTCCCCCGGTCAGAAACAGGATGCCGGTAAGCACCAGCAGCCCGCCCGTGATCTTCTCGACCGTCCCCAGATGCTGGCGGAATTTTTGGGTAAACCGCATGAAGCGTTCGGAAAACAGCGCCGCGATCCAGAACGGCACCGCAAGCCCGAGCGAATAGGCCGCCAGCAGCAGCGCGCCCGAGGACACCGTTTCATGCGAGGCCGCCACGCCCAGCACCGCACCGAGAACCGGGCCGATGCACGGGGTCCAGCCAAAGGCGAAGGCCAGGCCCATCACATAGGCGCCCGACAGCGTCGCCGGCTTGCCGCCGCCCGAGAACCGCGCCTCGCGCGCCAGCAGACCGATGCGGAACACGCCCAGGAAATGCAGCCCCATCAGGATAATGACCGCACCGCCGGCCTTGGCGAGCAGGTCCATGTGCTGTCTGAGCGCCGCACCGATCGACGAGGCGCCCGCGCCCAGCGCCACGAAGACGGTGGCGAACCCCAGCGTGAAGAACAGCGAGGCGAAGAACACCGCCCGGCGGGTTTCCGCGTTGCGCGCCGTTTCGGCGGAACCGCGGAAATCCTCGACCGATATCCCCGCCATGTAACACAGGTATGGCGGCACCAGCGGCAGTACGCAGGGCGACAGGAACGACAGCGCCCCGGCAAAGAGCACGGTCAGAAGTGGAATGTCGGCAATCGTCACTTGATGCGGTTCCAATCAGGCAATCGAGCGGGTTCCGGCTCGAAGGACAAAAGACCTTGCGGGAGACGGATCGCAACCTGTCTAAACGCCGCACCCCGATCGTGCCAGTCACGATTTGGCGCACCCGTCGTGATCGATCCCGTCCGACAGCCCCCAAGGCTGAAATGCGAAACGCCAAAGGCGCCATCAACCGGCCGGTCGCGCTGTGAGCCGGCCCGGTCCCGCAGGCTTTGCAAGACCGGATTCGTGTATTGGTCAGGCAATTCCGCCAGTCCTGCCGCACGACAAAAAAAGCTTTCGGAAGGGACGGATTTTGCGGTTGACCACCGCGCCCCGCCTGCCTATGTTCCGCGCCATTCCGCCCGGTCTGAACCCGGGCTTTTTGAGAGCGTAGCTCAGTTGGTAGAGCAACTGACTTTTAATCAGTAGGTCCAGGGTTCGAACCCCTGCGCTCTCACCAGTTTTTAAAAATTTGCACTCACGAACTGAACAATGCACCCGTCCTGTGCGGCACTTTGTGACACTCGTCGCCGCCGGCCCTGTACGAGCCGGCGGGAAACGCAAGTCCGGGTGGGCTCGATCAAACCATCCCCGATGACTACACCTCGACGCCGATTACCGCCAGGCAGTCTCCGGACTTGATCAGGCCGGGAAAGTGCCGCGACACCAGCAGTCCCGACCGCCCTGCCCGGTATTCGATCGGTGCGCGTCCGGTGCGGTCGAGCGGCCAGACGCGGGCGACGATCTCGCCCGTCTCGACGTCATCGCCCAAATCCTTCATCGCTTCGAACATGCCGTCGTCCTGGCAGAACACGTAACAGTCCCCGTCGGGCATATCGAGCCATCGGGACGGGCCGATCTCGGGCGCGCCCTTCATGATGCCCACATGCCTGAGCACGTTGCGCACGCCCTTCTTGGCGATGGCGTTGGTGCGCGCAGTCGACGATCCGCCGCCGCCCAGTTCGGTGGTCACGAAGATCTTGCCCTGGTCCTCGACGGTGGTGTCGTACATGCCGACATTGTCGATCTCCAGAAGCATCATCGAATAGGGCGCGTTGAACGCCTCGACGGCTGCCACGCAGGCCGCCTGCTGGTCCTTGTTCTCGAGCACGTGCGCGGAGGCAAAGGGAATGAAATCAAGCGTCTTTCCGCCGGAGTGAAAGTCCAGAACCACATTGGTTTCCGGCAACAGCACTGTGGAGAAGTAGTCGGCGATCTTCTCCGTCACCGTCCCGCCTGGGTTGCCCGGAAACGACCTGTTCATGTTTCCGCTGTCGATAGGCGACGTTCGGCTGCCTGCCCGGAAGGCCGGATAGTTCATGGCCGGCACGATGATCACCCGGCCCTCTATATCGGAGGCCCTGAGATCCATGGCGAGATCCATCAGCGCGATCGGCCCCTCGTATTCGTCGCCATGATTGCCCCCGGTCAGAAGCGCGGTGGGGCCGGTCCCGTTCCTGATCACCGTAATCGGGATCATCACCGATCCCCAGGCCGAGTCATCCCGGCTGTAGGGAAGCCGCAGGAAGCCGTGATGTTCGCCATCCTCGTCCAGGGGAATCGTCGGAACAATCGGGTTGGCAGTCATCTCTGATCAATCCTTCACGAGCATCTTGCGGGGCACGTTCGACAGGCATTCGGGGCCGGTCTCGCCGATGGCGATGCTCTCGGTGATCTCGAAGCCCATGCCCTCCATCCAGAGGCCCGTCATGAAGTGGAACGTCATTCCGGGCTTCAGCACCGTCCGGTCGCCCGGCCGCAGCGAACAGGTCCGCTCGCCCCAGTCCGGCGGATAGGACAGGCCGATGGGATAGCCGGTACGGTTGTCCTTCACGATGTTGTACTTCTCGAGCACGCTGAAGAAGGCAATCGCGATGTCCTCGCACAGGTTTCCTGCCTTCGCGGCCTCGAGCCCCGCCTCCATTCCCTCGAGCACGGCCTTTTCCGCGTCGAGGAATTGCTGCGTCGGCTTGCCAAGGAAGATGGTGCGCGACAGCGGGCAGTGATAACGGCGAAAGCAGCCGGCAATCTCGAAGAAGGTGCCCTCGCCGGTCACCATCCTCTTGTCGTCCCAGGTCAGGTGCGGCGCAGCGGCGTCAGCGCCCGACGGCAGCAGCGGCACGATCGCCGGGTAATCGCCGCCGAAGCCCCAGTCCGCGTCATAGCGCAGCGAGGCGTCGTAGATTTCGGCCACCAGATCGCATTTGCGCATGCCCGGCTCGACCTTTTCGGCAATGCGCGCATGCATTCGTTCCACGATCTTGCCGGCCTTGCGCATCCGGTCGAGTTCGGCCGGTGATTTCGGGCCACGCAGCCAGTTGATGAGGTTTGTGACGTCGAACAGCTCGTTCGGCAGCCCGGCGCTCAGCGACTGGTACCCCTTGGCGGAAAACCAGTAATTGTCCATCTCCACGCCGATCCTGCCGGTGTGCCATCCACGCTCGGTCAGCTTGGCGGCGAGGTACTCCATCGGGTGGCGCTCGTCCGACTGAACGAAATAGTCGGGATAGCCGATCAGGTCCGGCTCGTTCATCCAGACCGTGCGCAGCGCGCCCTGGGCATCCTGTTCGCGCCCGAACCAGACCGGATCGCCCGACGGCCCGATGATGACGCACTGATGCACGTAGAACGACCAGCCGTCGTAGCCGGTCAGCCAGGCCATGTTGGAAGGATCCGAGGTGATCAGCGTGTCGATCCCCCTGGCCTCCATCGCCGCCCGGACGCGGGACAGCCGGGTTTCATATTCGGAGTCGGAAAATCGGAATGTGTCGATTTCAGCCATGTGTCAGCTTTCAAGGTTGGTGCCGAGTCCGGCATGTGAGGCACGCTGCCAGGCGTGGGTGGCGATCGCAGTGTCCTGAACACCTGTGCCGGTGAGGTCCGCAATGGTGATCTGGTCAGGTTCGGTGCGCCCGGGCGCAGCGCCTGCGACGATGGCTCCGAGTTCGGCGAAATCGGTCTGGGCGGGTATCAGGCCCGCCGCGACGGCGCTGCGCAATTCGCCCAGGAGCCGCGTTTGCGACAGGCGGTCGGGAACATAGAGATCCGCCCTTGAAAGACAGGAGGGATCGAGTTCGTTCTTGTGCTCCTGATCGGACCCCATCGCGGTGACATGCTGCCCGGAGCGCAGCCAATCGGCCCTGAGCACCGGTTCGGTCGCCGGGGTCGTCGTGACGATCACATCCGCTCCGGCCACCGCCTCGGCCGCATCGTTGGAAGTGCCGACCTCGATGCCCAGCTCCGTGGTCAAATCCTTCGCCGCCCGGCCTGCCTTTTCGGGATCGCGTGCCCAAATTGTCGCCGTGCGGATCGGCCTGACAAGCGTCAGGGCCTTGAGCTGCAGCCGCGCCTGCATGCCGGAGCCGAGGATGCAGGCAGTCGACGCGTTCTCCCGGGCGAGATGCCGCGCGGCAACGGCGCCCGCGGCAGCCGTCCGCACGTCGGTCAGATAGCCATTGTCGAGCAACAGCGCTTCGAGCATTCCGGTGCGCGCCGAAAACAGGATCATCAGGCCCGAGGTCGACGGCAGGCCTAACTTGGGGTTGTCGAAGAAACCCGGTGAAACCTTGAGCGCAAAGCTGTCGAGCCCCGGCACATAGGCCGTCTTGACGTCGACCTCGCCGTTGGACGCCTCGATGGCCATCGACAGGATCGGCGGCATTACCACACCGCCGGCGGCCAGCGCATGAAAACCACGCTCGACGCAGTCCACCGCATCGAGATCGAGCGGCACGGCTTTGCGCAAATCCGCCTCGGTCAGAATCTTGATCTCGGCCATCTCACGCCACCTCCCGCGTCACATCAACGTTTTCACCGGAAATGATGCGATGATGCTGTTTCATGTCGATGTTGCCGCCGCTCAGGATGACGCCGGTCACACCGTCCGGGCTGACCCTGCCCGAAAGCAAGGCTGCAACGCCAACCGCGCCGGACCCTTCGACGATCTGACGTTCTTCCCAGTAAATGTGCCGGATTGCTTCGGCGATCTCGGTTTCATTGACCAGAACGAGACCATCGACAAGACCGCGGGTCATCGCAAAGGTGAAGCGGTTTTCAAGACCGATCCCGCCACCGAGCGAATCGGCGAGCGTTGCCAGTTCCTCGACTTCCACCGGCTTTCCCGCTTCAAGGGATGCATGCATGGCCGCACCGCGCTCCATGGAAATCCCGATCACCTGGACATCCGGCTTTACCGCCTTGAGCGCGGCAGCAACTCCCGAAACCAGCCCGCCGCCCGATACCGGCACCAGCACCGTTTCAAGTTCCGGGACCTGTTCGAGAAACTCGAGGCCGAGCGTGCCCTGCCCGCCGATCACGTCACGATGATCGAAGGGGGGGATCATGGTCATACCTTCTTCTCGCACGAGTCGATCGACCTCCAGTTGCGCCTCGTCCTGGGATCTGCCGGTGATCCGGACCTCCGCTCCCTGCGCCCGGATGCCGTCGATCTTGGCCTGAGGCACGAGTTTCGACATGCAGATGATGCATTTCACCCCGGCGCTCTTCGCCGCATAGGCGAGGCCCCGCCCATGATTGCCGGTGGAAACGCCGATCACGCCGCGACCGCGTTCCTCGTCACTGAGCGATGCAACAGCGTTGCTGGCGCCGCGAAGCTTGAAGCTGCCGGTGATCTGTGTGTGCTCGAGCTTCAGGTGTACGGAACCGCCTATCCGCTCGCTCAAGGATGTCGAGATCTGCACAGGGCTCTGCCGGACGGTGCCGCTGATCCTTTCGCGCGCGCGCTCGATATCCCTGAGGCCGACAACGTCATTCGGTGCGGTCATGCTGCGTCTCCCAGCGACGGTTCCGCCAGGGGACAGGCGAACAGTCGGCCGAATTCGACTGGCCGATGCTCACCGAAACCACCGATCCGGGCCATGGCCCAGGCACTTGCCTGGTTGGAACTGATCACGGGTTTGCCGGCAATCTGCTCGATCTCGGCAATCACATTGACCGAAGGCATGCCGGTACACGACAGAAAAAGGGCATCCGCATCGCTTGTGTCGGCCTCCAGCGCCGCATCGATGATCGACCGGTTGCTCACCCGGGCCATGTCGCGGTCATCCTCCAGCCCCAGGCATCGGAACCGCGCGATGCTCAGCCCGTGTGCGGAAAAATAGGCTGCGAGCGGCTCGCTGGTTTCAACGGTGTAGGGCGTCAGCACCGAAATCCGCTGCACCCCAAGTGCAGCAAACGCCATCAATGCTGCGCCGGCGGGCGTGACGACCGGGACGTCGCCGGCGCCCTCGGCGATTGCGGCGCGCACCCTGTCATCGCCGATAACAATCGAGGCTGCGGTGCAGCTGTAACAGATCGCCCTCAGCGGTCCGGATGGCGCAAGCAGACCCGCCGCCTCGGAAAGACGCGGGGTCATCCTGCGCAGGTTTTCGGGTGTGGTGGGGTTTTCGAAGGCCACCCGCGTAACGTGGATGGCGACGTTTTCCTGCGGCAACTGACGGTAAAGATCGCGCTCGCTGGTCAGGTCGGTCGCAAGGGCGATCAGCCCGAAGCGGGCCGTTTCGGAAGGATCATTGAAACGTACGGACTGCTCGGAGAGCGAAACCGCGCCTGTTTTCATCAGCATACACCCTGGTTGGCGGTTGGGCCGTGATTGCTTCGCCGGTCATGCCGGAATTCGCGATGCGGGTCTAGACGACAAGCACCGGCTTTCCGGTCAGGCTGGTTACCTTGTGCGAAACGCTGCCGAGAAGGAAGCCCTGCATGTCTCCCTGCCCGCGGCTCCCGACGACCAGAAGATCCGCCTGGTGCTCATCGGCGAACTTCACGATCGTCCGCGCCGGCGGGCCGCCCTTGACGAAGGCGCGGATTTTTTCCGCCCCCTCCTCGGCCGCGATCTTCTTGGCGTCCTCCGCCACTTCCTTTGCATAGGCGCGCATGGAGTCGTCGAGATTCTGCGGATCGTCTGGACGGACCATGGACATCGATCCCTCCAGCAGGGAGTGGTGGCGGAAGACCGTCAGGATCAGAAGCTCGCTGCCGCAGGTCTTCTGCATCTTGGCTGCAACACGGACCGCCGCCTTCGAGCCCTCCGATCCGTCCGCACCGACAACAATTCGTTCAAACATCGACCTCTCCTCAACGGAACGCCAGATCGCGCAGGAACAATGCGATCTGCGGGAAAAATATCAGGGCGACTGAGACTGCGAACAGGATCACGGTAAACGGGAAGATCCCCCGGATGACGTCGATATAAGGCCTTTTGAAGATCGCGATCGCAGTGAAGATGTCGCACCCGAAAGGCGGCGTTGCCGATCCGATCGCAACCTGCAGCGTGATGATGACGCCCACAAGCACCGGGTCGAGACCCACGGTTTCGACCACCGGCGCGAAGATCGGCACCAGAATGAGGATCACCACGATCGGATCGACGAACATGCAGCCGACGAAGAACGCGATCGAGATCACCGCCAACACGCCCTTCGGCCCCATTTCCGAGATCCCGACCGCCGCAAGGATCGCCTGCGGAACCTGGGCGAAGGAGATCACCCACGAGAACGCCGCCCCGGCCCCCACCAAGATGAACACCACGGCCGTGATCAGGCCGGTGGATTTTGCAATCCGATAAATGTCGGGAAGATTGAGGGATCTGAAGACGAGAAACTCGAGTACGAACGCGTAAAGCACGCACACCGCCGCAGCCTCGGTTGGGCTGAAGATGCCGCCATAGATCCCGCCCACGATGATCACCGGAAAGCCCAGCGGCCACAGTGCGTTCTTGACCGCCTGCGCCCGCTCGCTCCAGCTTGCCTTGGGTTCGGTGGGTACGTTGTTGATCGTGGCATAGGCGACGCTGTAGGCCGAAAACAGCAGCAGCAGCAGCAGTCCGGGCCCGATGCCTGCGATGAACAACTCGGAAATGGAGGTGCTTGAGATCACCCCGTAGATGATCATTCCTATGGATGGCGGAATGAGAAACGCGATGTCGGACGCGTTGATGATCAGCGCCAGCACGAAGGAGTCCTTGTAGCCGGCCTTGAGCATGCGCGGCCTGAGCGGAGACCCGACGGCGACCACCGTAGCCTGGGTCGATCCGGACACCGCGCCGAAAAGTGTGCAGGCCGCCGCGGTGGAAACCGCCAGTCCGCCTTTGATATGGCCCATGAACCGCATCACCATGTCGATGAGCCTGGAGGCCGATTGCCCCCGTGTCATGATGTCGGCGGCGAGAATGAACATCGGCACCGCGATCAGCGAGGCGGGACGGATGCCGGCCATCATCTGCTGCACCATGAAATCCATCTGGCCCAGATTGCCGAACATGAACATGAAGCCGACAAACGTGGCGACAAGCAGCGGGATCATCATCGGGAAGCCGAGAAGCAACAGGACGATCATGATAATGAAAATGGTCGTGGCCATCGATCGTCGCCCCTTCAGATCTCTTGTTCGTCGTTGTCATAGCCCTCGAGAACCCGCGTCGAGAGGTAGATGTCCTTCGAGACGATGTTCTTGATGGCTGTCAGGCTGTACTGAAGGCCGGTCATGAAAAAGCCGACCGGCACCCAAAGGAAAATCCAGTAGACCGGCAATTGCAGCGCCGGCAGCACCCGTCCGGACGTGGCAACCTTGTTGATGTAGCCGATCGAAAAATAGCAAAGGGCGAACATGCAAAGCGCGGTAACTGCGGCAATCAGCACCATGAAGCCCTTGCGCGCCGGAGGCGGCAGCGCATCGTAGATTGCCGACATCCGGATATGGCGACCCTGCCGCGCGGCATAGCTGATGCCCGCGAAGGTGATCAGGATGATCAGGATGCGGTTGAGTTCTTCGGAAAAGAACAGGCTGTACTGGAACACGTACCGTCCCACCACATTTGCAATGGTGTTGACCGCCATCATCAGGACGCCGGCCGCCAGAAGAACCGACTCCACCCGGCTTATTGCGGAATCGATCACGCCCAGCACGCCGGGCAATGAGGATTCATGCGGATTGTTTTCCGTTGTCTCGTCCAAGACGGCCTCCCGGATGGTGTTCTTGTCGCTCCGAAGGCCGGTTTTGTCCGGCCTTCGGAATTGGTGTCGAGGCGTCCCGGGTGGACTTAGCCTTCTTCGGTGGCTTCGAGGTCTGCCTTGAGCTGTTCGAGAATGGCCTGGCCGCTGTCACCGGTCATTTCGATGAACTTGGCCTCGACTTCGGCTGCCGCTTCCTTGAAGCAGGCGCGCTCCTCTTCCGAAAGCACCGTGACGGTCATCTCGGGCTTGGCTTCCATGATCTTCTCGATCTCGCTGTCGGCGAGGCCCTTCTGATAGTCGACGATGTAGTCGTAGGCCGAAGCCGCCGCATCCTCGATCAGCTGCTGGTCTTCGTCGCTCAGGCCGTCAAAGAAGCCCTTGTTGGCCATCAGCGCGGTCGTGAAGTTGTTGTGACCTGTGTAGGTGATGTAGTCGGTCACCTCGTAAATACCCGTCGAGTACAGGAAGAAGGTCGGGTTTTCCTGGCCCTGGATGATGTTGGTCTGAAGGCCGCCATAGACTTCGCCCCACGGAAGCGGCGTCGGTGTGGCGCCGAAGGCCTTGTAGGATTCGACCAGAAGCGGGTTCGTCATGACCCGGAACTTCACCTCGTTGAGGTCTGCGCAGGTCTTGACCGGCTCCTTGGTGGTCATCGCCACCTCGCCTTCCGGATACATCGACAGAAGCTCAAGCCCCTGCTCCGCATAGAGCTCGGTAAAGTCTTCGTTGATGGCCTTGCTCTCCTTGTAGAAGCGCGCCAGGTGGTCCTGGTCGGTCGGCAGCAGGTAGGGAACGAAGAACACCTGGGCTTCCGGAATCAGCGCGCCGGTGAAGCCCGGCGACTGGTTGACGAACTGGAGAATGCCGGCCTGGGCCTGCTCCATGATGTCGGCGGATTCACCCAGCGTGCCATAGGGGAACAACTGGACGGTGTGATCCGAATTGGCTTCGATCGCTTCCTTGAACTTGGTCGCGTAGACGCCCTGAACTTCGGTCAGCGATTCCTCGAAAGCATATTTCCAGCTGTCAGCCTGGGCTGAAACGGCGCCCGCGGTCAGCATTGCGGCAGCTGCCACTCCACCCAGAAAAGTGCGAATTGTCGATTTCATGTTCGATTCCTCTCGTTCTGATTTCCGTTCGGTCGACTTTTCGGCGTTTGCGCCGATGAAAAGGAATTTGCCGGGGAAGGTCTCGTCGACATTCTCCCCGCTAGAAAATCTTCGTTTGTTGCGGGGGAGACGTCCGATTGACCTGATATCAGCCCCCTGTCCTTCTCATTGTTATGATTAATGCAGGGTGAAACAAGGACAATCAAGAGTCAACGCGATAATTTTCTCATTACATTTTTCCCGCAATTCTCAGGATGCCCTGCTTGTTTCCGCATCGGGATACCAAAGATATGCGCCCGGAACCGCGATGGCGCGCGTTTTGACAGGCGGGTTGAAGGGCGCACAGCAACCGGGTCCGCGATTTACAGCGTCAGCAGCGCCGGTTCCGGTTGGCTGCGGGAAAGCCGGGAAAGAATGGTCAACCCGCGCCTGAGTGTTTCGGGCGTGTCCCCGCCCAGACAGATGCGCACCCCGCGATCCTTCACGGTGTCCGACATGTCGAACGCGGACCCCGGAGCCACGGCCACGCCGTTCAGTCGCGCATGGGCCACGAATTCCTCCTCGGTCCACGCGCCCGGAGTCGGCATCCAGATATGCATGCCGTTTTCACTGGATTGAAAGTCCAGACCATCCAGGACCTCCGCCGCGAGACGGTTGCGCCGCTCGAGCGCGGCCTTCTGCCGTTCAAGAAGCATCCGGGCGGTGCCATCCTCGATCCAGCGCGAAGCGATCTCTGCCATCAGCGGCGTCGCCATCCAGTTTGTCACCAGGTACCGGTTCGCCGCCGCCGATTCAAACGCATCCGGTACGGTCAGATAGCCGAATCGCAGCCCGGGCATGATGCATTTGGTCAAACTCGTGAAATAGAATGTCCGCTCCGGCGCCAGGTTTGCGATCGGCGCCGGCCGATGCGGCTGCAGCGGTCCCCAGGCATCGTTCTCGATGATGAAGACATCATGCTGGCGGGCCAGGCTGACGAGTTCGGCCCGACGTTTTGCGGACATCATCGCAGCCCGCGGATTAAGCCCCGACGGCATCACGTACAGGGCCTTCACGTTGGACCTTGCGCATGCGGCGGCGAACGCATCAGGCTTCACGCCTTCCCGGTCGGTCTCCAGGCCCTGAACCTTGAGCCCGAGATAGCGGGTCAGCGCCTTGAGCGTGTGGTGGCCGAGATCTTCGGTCACGATCCGATCGCCCGACCCGGCCACCGTCATCAGTGCAACGGTCATGGCCGAGGTGTTGCCGTTGGTCATCAGCAAGCTTCGACCCGCCATGTCGATCCCGCAGAGATCGAGCCATTTGGCGCCCGACCCGTTGTAGCGGCGAAGAGCCGTGGACGGGCGAAAGGCCGACATGATCGAGCTCGGCAGATCCTCGGAGAGCCCCTTCAAGGCGGCCTGCATCTCGGCAAGATGCTCCGGGTCGAACACAGGCATCAGGATCGACAGATCGATAAAGTCGCCATTGTGCCCATCAGGAACATAGGGCGTTTTCGTATCGCTCCGCCCGGCCCGGACGAATGTGCCACGTCCGACTTCGCCCGTAATGATGCCGCGCCGAATCAGCTCGTCATAAGCCCTGCTGACGGTTTGAACGCTCAGCCCGAGTTGATTGGCGAGTTTGCGGTGGGTCGGCAACCGGTCGCCGCTGTTCAACTCTCCTGCTTCCGTTGCGCGAACAAGGGCATTGGCGAGAGATTTGTAAGCGGGTCGGGGGAGGTCTTCAGGTCGCGGAGGCCAGATTGTCATGATTTAATCATGACAACTATCGGCAAAATTGACAACCCCCTCGTGCTGACCCATGAGTGACGGCCATGACCAGCACCAAACTCGATGACCGTGATATCAAGATCCTCGCGATCCTGTCGCGCGAAGGCCGGATTTCCAAGGCGGAACTGGCCGGAAGGGTCAATCTCAGCCCGACGCCCTGCTGGGAGCGGCTCAGGCGGCTCGAAAAGGCAGGCATCATTTCCGGCTACCAGGCCAGCATCGAGCTTCGCCATCTTGGCCCGCAGGTTTCCGTCTTCGTCATGGCCGAACTGGAAAACCACCGGTCCGCCACGTTTCAGGCCTTCGAGCAGGCGATTGCAAGCTATGATGAAATCATGTCCTGCTGGGCGCTGGGCGGTGGCTACGATTATCTGCTGCACGTCATCACCCGCGACATCGACAGCTATCAGAGGCTGATCGACAATCTGCTGGCGCGCCGCGCGGGTCTTGCCCGATACTTCACCTACATCGTCACCAAGCCCGTCAAGAGTTCTGCGACGCCTCCGTTTGCCGCTCTTCTGCAGCCCGGCCAGGAGACGGATTAGCCGCCGCAAACGCTGATTTTGGAGGAATCGTCCCCTTCAAAGCGCTCCAAGAGACGATTCCTCTGCCGTCCTGCACCTAGATTCGGGCATCGCCAAAAAACAGGGAGGCATGCGGTGAAAACGGATCCCAACAGACCCCACACCCGAAACCTGGAAATGGACGACCCGGCGCTGTTTCGCGGCTTCTCCTATATCGGCGGCCGTTGGACCGCGGGCTCGGCCTCCCGGACATTGCCGGTCTCCAATCCCGCCGACATGAGCCATCTCGGTGACGTGGCCGATCTCTCTGCCACGGATGCCAGGGAGGCGGTCGATGCGGCCCACCATGCCTTCGGCCTGTGGTCGGGCTTCCTGCCGCAGCAGCGCTCGAGAATCCTGAGGCGCTGGTACGATCTCATGATCGAGCACAAGGAAGACCTTGCCCGGATCATGACACTGGAACAGGGCAAGCCGATCTCCGAAGCGCGCGGCGAAATCGAGTATGCCGCCTCCTTCGTTGAATTCTTCGCCGAGGAAGCCAAGCGTCCCAACATCGAGAGCGTCACGTCGCATCTCGCCGACGCCGAAGTCGAGGTCTGGCGCGAACCGGTCGGCGTGGCCGCGCTGATCACGCCGTGGAACTTTCCCTCGGCGATGCTTACGCGCAAGGCCGCCGCGGCACTGGCGGCCGGCTGCACCATCGTCGCCCACCCCTCGTCTGAAACCCCCTACTCCGCGCTGGCTCTGGCCGAACTCGGAGAACGCGCCGGATTTCCGCCCGGCGTTTTCAATGTCGTGACCGGCCACGCCTCCGTCATCGTCGAACCCTGGATGGAAGACCGCCGCGTCCGCGCGGTGTCCTTCACCGGATCGACCGAGATCGGCCGGCTGCTCTACCGGCAGAGCGCCGAGACAATCAAACGCCTGGTGCTTGAGCTTGGCGGCCACGCGCCCTTCATCCTGTTTGCCGACGCTGATCTCGACCGGTCAGTCGACGAGGCGGTCAAGGCCAAATTCGCCACCTCCGGCCAGGATTGCCTCGGCGCCAACCGGTTCTTCATTGAACGCAAGGTCTATGACGCATTCTGCGAACGGTTTTCACAGGCCGCATCGCAAATGTCCGTCGGCGCAGGCATGGACGATCCGGATATCGGCCCCCTGATGAACGAAAAGGCCGTGGCAAAGCAGGAGGAGCATGTCGCAGATGCCGTCTCAAGGGGCGCTCGGATCCTCACCGGCGGCAAGCGTCATTCCGCCGGCGCATTGTTCTTCGAGCCGACCGTGCTCGTCGATGTTCCCGCTGATGCGAAGATCATGCATGAGGAAACCTTCGGTCCGGTCGCCGCCATCGCCGCCTTCGACACAGAGGACGAGGTTTTGCAACGGGCCAACGATACCGAATATGGTCTGGTCGCCTATCTTCACACCCAGGACCCGCGCCGGATCTACCGTGCCAGCCGCGCCTTGCAGTTCGGCATGGTCGCGGTCAACCGAACCAAGGTGACCGGCGCGCCGATCCCCTTCGGCGGCATGAAACAATCGGGGCTGGAGCGCGAGGGTTCACGCCTCGGCATGGAAGCCTTCACGGAAGTCAAATACGTTTGCCGCGACTGGGCATGACACAATCTGACGATGACACAATCTGAAAAGGAAACGACGATGTTGCGCAACGATCAGCTCGATCAGTGGGATCACGACCACTTCTTTCATCCCTCCACGCATCTGGGCCAGTTCGCTCGCGGCGAGATGAGCAACCGGATCGTGACCGGCGGCGATGGCGTATTCATCACCGATCGCGAGGGCAATCGGCTCCTCGACGCATTTGCGGGGCTTTATTGTGTGAACATCGGCTATGGCCGGCAGGAAGTCGCCGATGCGATCGCGGAGCAGGCAAAGGAACTGGCCTATTACCACTCCTATGTCGGCCACGGCACGGAAGCCTCGGTGACGCTTGCCAGGATGATCATCGACCGCGCGCCGGACAACATGAGCCGCGTCTATTTCGGCCTCTCCGGCTCGGACGCCAACGAAACCAATGTCAAGCTCATCTGGTACTACAACAACATCCTGGGCCGGCCGGAGAAAAAGAAGATCATCTCGCGCTGGCGCGGCTACCATGGTTCCGGGCTGATGACCGGCTCGCTGACCGGGCTTGAACTGTTTCACAAGAAGTTCGACCTGCCGCTTGCGCAGGTGCTTCACACCGAAGCGCCCTACTACTTCCGCCGGTCCGACCTTTCGATGTCGGAAGAGGATTTCGTCGCCCATTGCGTTTCAGAACTCGAGGCCATGATCGAGCGCGAGGGCGCCGACACCATCGCAGCCTTCATCGGCGAACCGGTTCTCGGCACCGGCGGGATCGTGCCGCCGCCCGCAGGCTATTGGGCTGCGATACAGAAAGTGCTCGACAAGCACGACATCCTGCTGGTCGCCGATGAGGTGGTGACCGGCTTCGGACGCCTCGGCACGATGATGGGATCTGCCCATTACGGCATCAAGCCTGACATCATCACCGTCGCCAAGGGGCTGACCTCCGCCTATGCGCCGCTTTCGGGGTCGATCATCTCCGACAAGTTCTGGAAGGTCCTCGAGCAGGGCACCGACGAAAACGGACCGATCGGCCACGGCTGGACCTATTCCGCCCATCCGATCGGCGCGGCGGCGGGCGTCGCCAACCTCAAGCTGATCGACAGCATGAACCTCGTCGCCAACGCCGGAGAGACCGGAGCCTATTTCAACGCCGCCATGCGCAATGCCGTGGGCAGCCACGCCAATGTCGGCGACGTGCGCGGCGAAGGCATGCTGTGCGCGGTCGAACTGGTCGAGGACAAGGCAGACCGGGTCTTTTTCGATCCCGCGAAGAAGATCGGACCGTCCGTTGCCGCAGCCCTTCTCAAGCGTGGCGTAATTGCCCGTGCGATGCCGCAGGGCGACATCCTCGGCTTCGCGCCGCCCCTGTGCCTGTCGCGCGCGGAAGCCGACACCGTGGTATCCGCCACGGCCGAAGCCATTGCGGAAGTGTGCGGCTGACGCCGGACAACAAGAGCCCCGGTCACGGCGATGCGATCGCCGCCGCCGTGACCGGCAACCCGATGCGAAAAGCTTCGTTAAGATCGCGGCAGACGTGTTGCTGCGCCTGTTCCGGTGTCCCGGGGACCGAAAAGGACGCCTGCTCTGCCCCGGAGCCAGAGCCGGATTGCCCGAACCGGCGGAAGGCCCCGCATCGTTGAGAGCGGCTCGAAGTCTCGTCGCTTCAAGGCCTTGCACGGCCGGGAGCGCGAAATTCAGTCTCCGTTGGACGAGCGATCCTGTTCGCACCGCCTGAACAGTCCTGTTTTGGGACAGTCCGCGAATCAAACCGTGAACGCTTCGTTAGTGCCGCCGTGCCAATATCAGCATGATTTTGCAGCTCGGCGAGGATGACCATGCAGGGCAAGAGACACGCATTGACCCAACTGGGTGATGCCCCGCGCGAAAAGCGCGTTCACTTCCGGCGTGACGCGAATTGTCCGGTCATCGCCCATGCCCGCAATCGCGAGGGGGAAAACCGCATCGCCGTTCCGTGCTGGATGGTCAATCTGTCGGAAGACGGATGCCTCCTGACCTCCGATCACTTCCCGCCGCGCATCATCGATATCTATCTCATCATCCCGGGGCTTGGCGCCAAGGTGCCCGGCATTGCGCGCACCCAGGGCGAATACACCGTCAACATGCAGTTTTCCGCCAAGCTGACCGCCGATATCATCAACAAGGTGGCCCGCATCAAGACCGTTGCCAAACAGGCATCGGCCTGATCCAAAGGCCGGCACGTCGGCCGCTCAGCTCAGCCAATCGTCAAGCCGCGCCGCCCGGACATCCGCAATCAGTCGGACGAACCCCCGCGCCTGATGTTCCGCGGTGAGCTGTCCCTTTTCCGCAGTCGCCTTGTGGGCCTCGCCCACGGTTCCCGAAGCGTTGAGATCCGACGCGATCCAGGCAAAGGCATGGGGTCCCGTGTGGCGCATGAGGTCGAATTCCGTTTCCGCGCGCTCGACCGCGGAGACAAAATTTTCCGCCCTGTCCATAGCCACGAGATCCGGCCGGAAGTGCAGCATCAGGGACGTCTCCACATCACCGCCATGGATGCCGTAGGCCAGTTCACCGGCACTGTAGAGACCGTCGGGAAACCCGAAACGCATCCATGAGGTCTTCACCGCCAGCATGCGCGCCCTCACACGCAATTCCCTCGCGACGATACCCATAATGTCTTCATTGCCGCCGTGGGAATTGACCAGCACAACCTTCTTCACGCCGGCCCGGGCAATGGAGTGTCCGAGTTCCACCCAGTGATCGATCAGCGTGGTCGCCGGAACCGTCAGCGTGCCGGGTGCGTGCTGATGCTCGTTGGACTTGCCGACGCATTGCACCGGCAGGATCCGGATATCCATATCGTTGGGCAGGATCGGGATCACGGTTTCGAGCATGCCCTGCATGATGCTGCTGTCCGTCGAGACCGGAAGGTGCGGGCCGTGCTGCTCGGTCGCGGCAATCGGGATCACCGCGATCGTGGCTTCCGGGTCGATGTCCTCGAATTCGCGGGTGGTGAAGTCACCCCACCAGATTTTCCGGCTCACGGCTTTTCCTCCTCTGCTGGCGCTGCCGCAATCACTTCGATTTCCACCTTGAAAGCCTCACGCGCAAACCCCGAAACGATCATCAGCGTGGAGGCCGGCGCCGGATCGGAAAACAGCCGGTCGCGCACTGTCATATAGCCCGGCAGATGCGCCCGGTCCGTGACATAGGCATTGATCCGGACGATGTCGCCAAGTCCCATCGATGCGGCTTCGAGCACCGCCGCGACGTTCGCAAAGCACAATTCGGTCTGCGCCTCGACGCCCTCGGGTATCGTATCGTCGGGACCGATCCCCAATTGCCCGGAACACAGGACCAGCCGGTGCCCGGGCGGCACTTCGACGCCATGGCTGTAGCGCGCAAACGGGGCTCTGAGGGTGGCGGGCGTGTGGTACTTCATCGGCAAACCTCGAATCATTTTTCCGGTAGTGTATTCCCAACCGCCGAGGAATGGGTCAATCTGCGAGCATACTGCCGCGGCTGCCGCGATAATGGGCAGAATGCCCGTCTTGAGGGCAGTCCGGCGCGCAGATCCGTGCCGTATCGGCAGGCATCCGAGACCATGCGGGGATCATGGCCATTGGCACGAGGTTTGCAGGGAACGGCTGGTGTCTCAATGACGGGATTTGATGGAGAGTCCCGCACCAATTCAAGGGATGATGTACATGACGTATCTTCTTCGCTCCTGCGCCGCTGCGGCGCTTGTCCTGTCTGCCGGTTCACTGGCCAATGCGCAGGAAATGGAACAGGTGACCTTCGGAACCAACTGGCTGGCCCAGCCCGAGCATGGCGGTTTCTACCAGTCCGTGGCCGACGGCACCTACGAGGCCTGCGGCCTTGACGTGACGATCGCGCAAGGAGGCCCGCAGGTGAACAACCGGGCGCTGCTGCTCGCCGGAAAAGTCGATTTCCACATGGGCGGAAACATGCTTGAAGCCTTTTCGGCGGTCGAGCAGAACATCCCGGTCAAGGTCGTCGCCGCCTCCTTCCAGAAGGAGCCGCAGGTGCTGATGACCCATCCCGGCCAGGGACTGGATACATGGGAAGAGCTCAAGAACGCGGAGGAGTACATTCTCGGCGATGCCGGCTTCCAGAGCTACTTCCAGTGGATGGTAACGGAATTCGGTTTCGACGCTTCCAAGCGCGTTCCCTACACATTCAACCCGGCGCCGTTCATCGCAAACCCGAAATCGGCCCAGCAGGGTTACATCACATCCGAGCCGTTCGCAGTGGAAAACGCCGCCGGGTTCAAGCCCAATCTGTTCCTCGTCGCCGATTACGGCTTTGACACGTATTCGACCACGATCGAGGTGATGCAGGACACCATCGACGAAAAGCCCGACGTGGTGAAGTGCTTCGTCGAGGGCTCCATCAAGGGCTGGTACAATTACCTCTATGGCGACAATTCCGCCGCCAACGCCATGATACAGGCTGACAATCCGGACATGACCGACGAGCAGATCGCGTTTTCGATCGACAAGCTCAAGGAGTACGGCATCGTCGATTCCGGCGACACCGGGAGCATGGGCATCGGCGCCATGACCGATGAGCGCATGCAGAGCTTCTACGACAAGATGGTCAATGCCGGTGTGATCGCCGACGGCATCGACATCAAGGCCTCCTATACCCTCGATTACGTCAATCAGGGCCTCGGCCTCGACCTGAAGAACTGATAGCTGCCTGCCCGGAGCCCGGCTCCGGGCAGTTTCCTCCCGACTGCCTGATCCGGACTCCCATGCCTCCGCGCCAAGATCACTTTCTCAACCTTCATTCGATCGGCAAGACGTTTGCCTCCGGCGTGACCGCATTGCAGGACGTCAATCTGAGCGTCAACCAGGGCGACTTCATGAGCCTGCTCGGTCCCTCGGGCTGCGGCAAGTCCACCGCGCTGAGAATCATCGCCGGGCTTTCGAACCCGACATCCGGCATCGTCGAGTGGCGCGGGACACCGCTGCAGCAAAACGACATCGGCTTCGTCTTCCAGGAGCCAACCCTGCTTCCGTGGGCCAGCGTCTATGAAAACGTGTGGCTGCCGCTGAGGCTGCGCGGCGTCTCGCGCAAGGAGGCAGAGCCGCAAATCGCCGATGTTCTCGAGCGCGTTCACTTGACCGGCTTCGAAAATGCGGTGCCGCGCGAACTGTCGGGCGGCATGAAGATGCGCGTCTCCATCGCCCGGGGGCTGGTCACACGCCCGCGCATCCTCTTGATGGATGAACCTTTCGCAGCGCTCGACGAGATCACCCGCTTCAAGCTCAACAACGATCTTCTCGAACTCTGGGCCGAGCGCGGCTTTACCGTGATTTTCGTCACCCATTCCGTGTTCGAAAGCGTGTTCCTGTCCAACCGCATCACGGTCATGGCGGCCCGGCCGGGCCGGGTGTTCGACGAGGTCGCGGTGGATGCGCCCTATCCGCGAAGCCAGGGTTTCCGTACATCCTCCGAATACGCGGCCTTGTGCAGGAAGACATCAGACGTCCTCGTGAATGCGATCAACGCAACCGCGCAAGACATGGAGGCGAGCGATGGCGTCCAGTGACCAGGCCGGACAGGCTGCATCTGCCGCAGTCATCGATCCCGAGGAAGCCCGCCGTGTGCGGATGCGTAAGCTCGAACGCACCGGAAGCTGGCTGCTGCCGCTGCTGATCATGGTTGCAGCCATCATCCTTTGGGACAGGATCTGTGTCTGGAACGGGATTCCGCAGTACATCCTGCCCCGGCCCGGCGTAGTGCTCGACACCTTGATCAAGGATGCGGCACTGCTGTTTTCCTCGCTTGTGGTGACGCTCAGGATCACCGTGCTCTCGCTGGCGCTCGCGGTGATCGGCGGTGTGGGACTGTCGGTATTGTTCACCCAGTCGCGCTTCATCGAGATGAGCCTGTTTCCCTTCGCCATCATTCTTCAGGTGACGCCGATCGTCGCAATCTTTCCGCTGATCAACATCTATGTGGACGACCAGACCACCAAGCTTCTGCTCTGCGCCTGGATCGTCGCCTTTTTTCCGATCCTGTCCAACACCACGCTGGGGCTCAATTCCGTCGACCGGAACCTGATCGATTATTTCAAGCTGAACGGCGCCACCCGCTGGCAGACGCTTTGGCACCTGAGATTGCCCGCCGCCATGCCCTACTTTCTGGGTGGCCTCAAGATCGCCGGCGGCCTGGCGCTGATCGGCGCGGTGGTCGCGGAATTCGTGGCGGGCACCGCCGGACAGTCTTCGGGGCTTGCCTCCCGCATCATCGAAGCCGGCTACAGATTGAACGCGCCGCGCCTGTTCGCCGCCCTGATCCTGATATCGGTCACCGGCATCCTGATCTTTCTGGCGCTGTCCTGGATCTCCCATCTCGTGCTCCACCGCTGGCACGAAAGCGCACTCAAACAGGAGCACTGAGTGAATTCCGATCGCATATCCCTGCCAGAGGCCGGACCCTGCCGTCTCGCAAACCTGAGGCTTCATCGCAGCCATGTCGGTGAAACATCCGGATTGGTGTTCGATGCGGAAGGCTTCGCCCGTGCCGATATCTCGCTCCGCGACGCTCGCATCGAAACCGTCGAGCCGCCGGGACGTTCGGACACCGTTCAACCCGTCCACGATTGCCGTGGCGGCATCGCGTTTCCGGCTTTTGTCGACTGCCACACCCATATCGACAAGGGCCATATCTGGCCGCGAAGCCCCAATCCGGACGGCAGCTTCGCTGGTGCGCTCAACACGGTGGTTGCCGACACCCGCGCCAATTGGAGCGCCGCAGACCTCAAGCCGCGAATGGAGTTTTCGCTCGCCTGCGCCCATGCCCACGGAACAAGGGCCTTGCGCACTCATATCGATTCCGCATCGCCGCAGGACGAGATCTCATGGCCGGTATTCGATGAAGTTCGCGAACGGTGGAAGGGCCGCATCGATCTGCAGGGTGTGTGCCTGTTCGGCATCGACGCGGCACAGGACGTCGAATGGTTCGATCGCCTGTCGTCCCTGGTGGCGCACCACAGGGGCGTTCTCGGCGCTGTCACCTACATGGTCCCGGACCTCGATGAACTGCTCGAACGCCTGTTCCGCAAGGCCATCGATCTCGGCCTTGATCTCGATTTTCATGCCGACGAAACCGACGATGTCAACGCCGTTTCGCTCGACCGGATCGCCGACGCCGCCTTGCGTCTGGGGTTTGAGGGCAAGATCCTGGTCGGCCACTGCTGCTCGCTCGCAAGGCAGCCCGATGACCGGGTCAAGGCGACGCTGGACAAGGTTGCTGAGGCTGGTCTTTCCGTGGTCAGCCTGCCGATGTGCAACATGTACCTCCAGGACCGCAGGAGCGACGGGACCACGCCGCGCTGGCGCGGGGTTACGCTTCTGCACGAAATGGCCGCGCGCGGCGTCAATGTCTGCGTCGCCTCCGACAACACGCGCGATCCGTTCTACGCCTATGGCGATCTGGACGTGCTCGAGGTCTACCGCGAGGCGACGCGCATTCTGCATTTCGATCATCCGGTCGGAGACTGGCCCGCATCGGTCGCCGCCAATCCGGCGCGGGCAATGGGCCTTGACAACGCGGGCGTCCTGCAGTCCGGCGCCGGGGCCGATCTGATCCTGTTCCGCGGGCGCAGCATGACCGAGCTTCTCGCCCGGCCCGAAAGCGATCGCATCGTCATCCGCGCCGGCCGCGTGATCGATACAACTCTTCCCGACTACAGTGACCTAGACCATCTGATGGAGCCTGAAACCCATGGACATTGACGCGCTGATCGGTGACCTCGAAGGCATTCGGATCGAAGACAACGACAAGATCGTCCAGCAGAAGAGCCGGGACTTTTACTGGTACTCGCCGCTGCTCAAGCGTCAGCTCGACCACGTCACGGGCGATCTCGTGGTGTCGCCGAAGTCGGAAGCCGAACTGATCCAGGTCCTCAGGGCCTGCTACCGCCATGACATCCCCGTCACCCCGCGCGGCACCGGCACCGGCAACTACGGCCAGGCAATGCCGCTATCCGGCGGTGTCGTGCTGAGCCTTGCGGAGATGAAGGATATCCGCGAGATCAGACCCGGCAGGGTGATCTGCGGACCCGGCGTGATATGTTCCGAACTCGACAAGGCGGCCCGCGAACACTCGGGCCAGGAACTCAGGATGCACCCTTCCACCGCCCATACCGCCACCGTCGGCGGGTTCATCGCCGGTGGTTCGGGCGGAATCGGTTCGATCAACTGGGGCGGCTTGCGCGATTTCGGCAATATTATCCGGCTTCGCGTCGTCACCATGGAGGAAGAGCCCAAAGTGCTCGAACTCACCGGCCAGGACCTTCACAAGGTCACCCACGCCTACGGCACGAACGGCATCATCACCGAAGTCGAGATGCCGCTGGCGCCTGCCTATGACTGGATCGACGCGATTGTCGGTTTCGACAGTTTCGACGAGGCGGCCGCCTATGCCAACGCTCTGGCACGGCAGGACGGGATTCTGACCAAGCTTATATCGGTCGTTTCCGCCCCCTGTCCCTTCGACTATTTCAAGCGCCACCAGAAGTTTCTCAAGCAGGGTCAGAGCGTGGTTCTGGTCATGGTCGCGGACCAGAGCCATGACGCATTCAGGGCCTTTTCGGCGCGGGCCGGCGGCGACATCGTGTTCGACGCATCGAACGAGACGGACCTCAAGGGCATTCCGCCCGTCTTCGAGCTGTCCTGGAACCACACCACATTGCGCGCGCTTCGCGTCGATCCGGCCTGGACATATCTGCAATCGCTCTATCCGTTCCCCAACCAGCTTGAACTCGCCTCGAAAATGGACCGCATGTTCCCCGGAGAACTGATTTCGCACCTCGAATTCGTCCGCTTCGATGGCGACATCACCTGCTTTGGCCTGCCGCTGATACGGTTTACGACCGAGGAACGGCTTGAGGAAATCATCGAGTTGCACAACGCCAACGGATGCCCGATCTTCAATCCGCACCGCTACACGCTCGAGGAAGGCGGAATGAAGCAGACCGACGAATTGCAACTGGAGTTCAAGCGCCAGGCGGACCCGAAGGGATTGCTCAACCCCGGCAAGATGATCGCCTGGGACGACCCCGATTACGATTTCAGTTCCGGTGAAATCTGGCTGTTCAAGGGTCTGAAGCAGACAGGCTGAGGCACAGGAAATGCGCGTTCTCGTGGTTCATGCCCACCCTGTCGAGACAAGCTTCAATGCAAGCCTGTTCCGCATGACGCTCGACCGGCTTGAGGCAAACGGCCATGCGGTCGATCCGGTCGACCTGTATGCCGACGGCTTCAACCCGGTCATGAGCCGGGACGAACGGCTGAACTATCATGACACCGGAATCAACCGGAGACCGGTGGAAACCTATGTCGAGCGGCTGCTTCTGGCCGAGGCCCTTGTGCTCGTCTATCCGGTCTGGAACTACGGATTTCCGGCGATCCTGAAAGGCTGGTTCGATCGCGTCTTTCTGCCCGGCGTCTCCTTTGGCCTGGTCAACGGCAAGGTGCGCCCGACACTGCACAATATCGGCAGCATTCTGGTCGTCACATCTTATGGCGGCTCGCGGTTCAGGACCTGGCTGATGGGCGATCCGCCGCGCAGGATCGCCAACCGCATGCTGCGCGCGACGATCAGGCCGGGCGGGCGGGTCACATACCTCGCCCACTACGAAATGAACCTTTCAACCACCCATACGCGCCAGGCTTTCATGACGCGGGTGAAACATGCCCTGGACAAGATCTGATGCGCATCCTCGTTGTCTATAGTCATCCCGTGCCCGAAAGCTTCTGCGCCGCCGTTCGCGACACTGTCGTTCAGACACTTGAGCGAAATGGCCATCAGGTCGATCTGATGGATCTTTATGCCGAAGGCTTCGATCCGGTGATGCCGGCCGAGGAACGCCGTCACTACAACGAGATGAAGCTTGCGGATCATCCGTTCCCGGATCACGCGGACCGTCTGCGTGCAGCCGAGGGATTGCTCTTTGTCTATCCCACCTGGTGGTACGGTTTGCCGGCAATGCTCAAGGGCTGGCTCGACCGGGTCTGGACACCCGACCTCACCTTCCGCATTCCCGACGGTCCCGGCCCGATCGAACCGCTGATGACGCATGTGAAACTGCTTGGCGTCATCACCACCTGCGGTGCGCCGCGCTGGTGGTCCTATATGGTCGGCCATCCCGGCAAGCGCACCATCCTGCGTGGCATGCGCGCGCTTTGCGCCAAGACCTGCCGCAGGGTTTTCCTTGCCCATTACATGATGGACAAGTCAACGCCCCGGACCCGCTCCGACTATCTCAAGCGGGTTGAAGAACGGCTCTCAAACATCTGAACGGACTCTTCAATCGGCCCTGCGCAGGTGCATCGGTCCGGCCATTGGCCAACCGGTGTTCAGCCGGCTCATGCCTTCTCGACCACCTGCTCGATGGCGCCGAAAATCGTATGCCCGTCAGCATCCTTCATTTCGATCCGCACCGTATCGCCAAAGCGCAGGAAGGGCGTTGACGGCTTGCCGTTGGCGATTGTCTCGATCATGCGGATTTCGGCGATGCACGAGTAGCCCGCGCCGCCTTCGCTGACCGGCTTGCCCGGATCGCCGTCCGATCCCTTGTTGGACACGGTGCCCGAGCCGATGATCGTGCCCGCGCACAGCGGCCGCGTCTTTGCCGCATGGACGATCAGTTGCGGGAAATCGAAGGTCATGTCCACGCCCGCATTGGCGCGTCCGAAGGGGTTGGAATTGAGCTCGACCTCGAGCGGCAGGCTGACCTTGCCGCCGTCCCATGCGGCGCCGAGTTCGTCGGGCGTGACGGCAACCGGCGAAAACGCCGAAGACGGCTTGGACTGGAAGAAGCCGAATCCCTTGCCCAGTTCCCCGGGAATCAGCCCGCGCAGGCTCACATCATTGACCAGCATGACGAGTTGGATGGCACCGCGGCAGGTCTCGACGTCCGCACCCATTGGAACGTCGCCGACGATGACGGCAACCTCTCCCTCGAAATCGATGCCCCAGGCTTCATCGGCCATCCGGATCGGGCCGCGCGGCGCCAGAAAACTGTCCGATCCACCCTGGTACATCAGGGGATCATGCCAGAAGCTCTCCGGCATCTCGGCATTCCGGGCCTTGCGAACCAGTTCTACGTGATTGACATAGGCTGAGCCATCGGCCCACTGGTAGGCCCGCGGCAACGGCGAGAGGGCATTGCGCTCGTGAAAGCGCTCATCCGGCTCCGCACCCGCTTCAAGCATCTGCGCCACATCCCTGAGCCTCGGCGCGACATGCGCCCAGTCATCGAGCGCCGCCTGCAATGTACGGGCAATGTGGGGAACGCCCGTAGCCCGGGTCAGATCGCGGGAGACGACAACCAGGCGGCCGTCCCGGCTGCCGTCACGAAGGGTAGCGAGTTTCATGCAGTTTTCCTTTGTGTTGAATATCCGGCAGGGCCAGGCTGAGCCCGTCGTGCCCGATTGTGAGCGGCCCGCTCCAGGTCTCGGCAAGCGCGGCCTTCCAGTCGCTTTCTCCGATTTCCGGATCATCGGCAGGCACCAGATGATTGAGCACCAGATGACCGGCCCCGGCACTGGTAGCGATCCGGCCGACATCGCCGGCCATCGTATGGCTGGCCAGCAGATGCGCCTTCAGCCGCTCGCCATTGCCGGTGCGCGCCACCAGCCGATCGACCCCGGCGGGATGCATCGCCTCGTGCACCAGAATGTCTGCGCCCCGGGCGAAACCGGCCAGTGCCGGAAAATAGGTTGTGTCGGACGAAAACACGATGACGCGGCCCGCATGGCTGATCCGGATGGCGAAACATTCCTTGACCGGCGGATGGTCGACCCTGAGCGCCTCGACAACCAGACCGTCCTCTTCGATCAACCGGCCTTCCTCGAACTCGATAATGCGGACCAGGTCGCGAATGTCGGGGCGGCCTTCATCGTCGATGCGAAGGTCGATGTCATAGGAGAGAGAGGCAACGAACCCGTCCCAGACAGCCCGGGTCCCGAGAGGTCCCCGGATTTCGACCGGGGTCTTCAGACCCGATGTCCACGCGGTGTGAATGAGCGGCCCGAGTTCGAGCACATGGTCGGAATGAAGATGGGTGATCAGCACGATGTCGAGTGCCGACAGCGCCATTCCGGCTTCGACCAGCCCCCGCGAGACGCCGAGACCGCAATCAATCACGATGCGACGGCCGCCGATTTCCAACAACGACGCCGTCGGCGAAGGCCCGCCGGGCCGGATTGCCGGACCGCCCTTCGATCCCAGAATGACCAGTCGCTCGCTCACGTCCGCGCCAGCAGCCGGCAACCGCTCGCGGTATCCGGGGCCGCTCCGGGCTCAGACGCCATCAGTGTTTCGACCATTGAATGTCTCCTCTCTGCCAATCTGACCGGATTCCGGCGTCCGGTCGAGACTTTTGGTAAAACCGCAAACCGCCTCGCCGCTGGCCTGCGCATAAAGACCTCGACAAATGTAACCATCAAGCAACCCTCCCCCTGACCGGTCCGCCATTCTTCAAGAATCAGCGCCAATTTCACGGAAAGCGCCTAAAGCGCACAGGCCATGCGCGTTGATGACCGGAATCCGAAGACATGCCGGAAAAGACCGGTTTCGGTAATTTCCACAGCCACAAATCCCTGACGCTCATAAAGGGCCCGGGCACGGGGATTGGTGTCGATGACATCGAGACGAACCGTGCTGCATCCCAATTGCCGCGCCCGCGACTTGACCGCATCGAGAAGCACGGTCCCCACACCCTGCCCGCGCGCCGCCTGCGCCACGAAAATGCCGTCCATCAACAAGGTTCCGGGTTCCAGCGGCCTGTCCAGTGTCGACAGCACAAGTCCGCGCCACAGTCCGCCGAACCAGCCGTATGCGGAACAGAACTCCCTGAGCCCACCACCCACAAAACCGCCCTGCCCGGTCTTGTAACCGACAACCCCGAGCAATGCGCCCGCGCCCGAGACCGCGCTGATCGCATGGCCCGCATCGATGTTTTTGCTGAGGTATCCGATCGCGCGCCCCTCCGGCCGCATGACCGGGCCGAGCTTTCCCTTGAAGGCGTCCCAGAACAGCAACGCCGCGTCTTCACGGTGCTCTGGCCTCAGGCCGTGTTCGATATGTGGAAGCGTCATGGAAACAGCTATGCCTTTTCGCCGGGAGCCATCGACCCAGAGGACGATGGTGCCGGCAGCGGCGCCCCTCGGTCTTGCCTTGCAGCAGAGTTCTTCGCACAATCGACCCGATCAGGCCATCCTCCCGTCTAATGCGAGGCAGGCTGACCGCAAGCCGGGGTATCCAATGACGATTGAAGCCGATCTTCGCCAATGGAACGGCAAGTCCGCACACGATATCCGCACCATCCATGCCCGTCACCGGGATGGACCGGGGCTCATCGACGATTTGGTGACAATGTGTGCAGACCAGGATCTGGAGGCGGGGGCGACCTGGCTCCTGAAGCACCACCTCGAAGCTTCTCCCGCCAGGCTCGATCCCGCCGTCGCGGTACGGTTGGTCAGGCTCGGGACCGGTTTCAGATCCTGGGAGGCACGGCTTCATCTGCTTCAGATGCTCGACAGGCTCGATATCCCGAAAAGTGCGGTCGGACTCCTGGCGCAATTGGTCGACGCCTGTTTCGAGGATCGAAAGACGCTGGTGCGCGCCTGGAGCTATCATGGCCTGCAACACCTCGCCCGGCTCGATTCCGCGCGCAGATCCGAAATCCTTGCAAGGCTGAACCGGGCGGAAGAAACCGAGCATGCGGCCTCCGCCAAGGTGCGGCTGCGAAAGGCGCTCTCGGCTGTCTCCGGACTTTAGCAGCTTGCCTGCCAGCCCTCCTGACCGCGCCTTCCCAGGCTCATTTCTCCATTACTTCAGTTTCTCGATCATGGCCGAAAAATCCCGGCCCTTGCCGCTGCCCGCGACAAATTCATCATAGAGTTCGGTGGCCCGCGCGCCCATCGGTGTGCGGGCCATGACGCTTTCGGCTGCTTGCTGCGACAGTTTCAGATCCTTGAGCATCAGGTCGGCGGCGAAGCCCGGCTTGTAACCATTGTCGGCCGGGCTCTCGGGCCCTACGCCGGGTACCGGACAGTAGGTGTTGACCGACCAGCAGGAGCCGGACGAAGTCGACACCACGTCGAACAGGCTTTGCGCCGAAAGCCCAAGCTTTTCGGCCAGCGCAAAGGCTTCGCAGGCTCCGATCATCGAAATGCCGAGCAGCATGTTGTTGCAGATCTTGGCCGATTGCCCCGCGCCCGCATCGCCGCAATGCACCGCCTTCTTGCCCATAATCTCAAACAACGGCGCGGCGCGGGAGAACGCCTCGGCGCTGCCGCCGGCCATGAAGGTGAGCGTCCCTGCCGCGGCCCCGCCGACCCCGCCGGAAACCGGCGCGTCGACCGAATGCAGTCCTTTGTCGGAAGCCATTCCATGGACCGCTCGGGCGCTGTCGACATCAACGGTCGAGCAATCGATGAAGACCGCGCCTTGCGCACCGGCCGGGACGATCTCGGCGTAGACCGACCGGAGGATATCGCCATTGGGCAGCATGGTGATCACGGCGTCCCGCCCGGCCGCCGCCTCCGCAGCCGATGCTGCAGCAGCCGCGCCGTCAACCTTGATGCCCGCCACGTCGAAGCCCGTAACCTCATGGCCGGCCTTGACCAGATTGGCCGCCATCGGCGCACCCATGTTGCCCAGTCCGATGAATCCGATTTTCATGGCGTCCTCCCTTGCCCTGATCAGGAACCGGCTGCGCCGGTCAAAATGTGATGTCGCCCTCCGGTGGCGCGCTCAACATGGCCTCCACCACATCGGGTCCCACCTCCGCAACCGATCCATGCCGCCAGCGCGGCGACTTGTCCTTGTCGATGATCGCCGCCCGGATGCCCTCGATGAAATCCCCCTCCGATGCGCTGCGCATGGTGAAGCGGTATTCCTGTACAAGCGCCGCATGGATGTCGCCGCTTGCCCTGGCCCGCCTGACAAGCTCGAAGGTGCAGGCCGCAGAAAGCGGAGAGCCGGCGCGAATGCTCCTTGCCGTGGCGGCGCCCCAATCATTGTCCGGCAAGGAAGCCAGCGTCTCCTCAAGCGATTTCATGCCGAAATGCCGGTCCACCTCATCGCGCAACGCCGCAAGCGTGCCGCCTTCCGGCGTTTCCGACATCACGGGTATGGCGCTGACATCGCCGTCTTCGGCGAGCGCCCGCGTCAGGTCCGGCCAGCGCGATTCGGGGACGAAGAAATCGGCAAAACCGGTATGAATTGCGTCTGCCGCAGTCATCCGCTGGCCGGTCACGCCCAGATATTCGCCCAGATGGCCCGGCGCGCGCGCCAGAAGAAGCGTTCCGCCCACATCCGGCACAAGACCGATCGCGCATTCCGGCATGGCAATTTTCGAGGTTTCACCCACCACCCGGTGCGAACCATGCAGCGAAATCCCGACGCCGCCACCCATGACAAAGCCCTGGCAGAGCGCAACATAGGGTTTGGGATATGTGGCGATCATCGCGTTGAGACGGTATTCGTCGCGCCAGAAGGTCCGGCCGGCCTCGAAATTGCCCTTCGATGCGGTCTCGTGCATGAACTGGAGATCGCCGCCGGCGGAGAACGCCTTTGCGCCCTCTGCATCGATCAGCACGCAGGCCACCTCCTCGTCGTCGCGCCAGGCCCCGAGCGCCCCGGTGATTCCGTGAACCATCTCATGGCTCACCGCATTGAGCGCCTCGGGCCGCTGCAGCGTGATGTGCCCGATCCTGCCGACCTTTCGGACACGGAGACTCATGCGGAACGCTCGGCAAGAAGCGCGCGGGCCACGATCAGGCGCATGATTTCGTTGGTGCCTTCAAGGATCTGGTGGACCCGGAGATCGCGAACGATCTTCTCAACCCCGTAATCGGCCAGATATCCGTAACCGCCGTGAAGCTGAAGGGCGTCATTGGCCACCCTGAAGGCGGTATCGGTGACGAACCGCTTGGCCATGGCGCAGAACTTGGTGGCGTCAGGCGCCTTGCCATCGAGCTTGCTTGCCGCCTGCCTGAGGAAGATGCGCGCCGCCTGCATTTCGGTTTCCATATCGGCCAATCGGAACTGCAGCGCCTGGAACTGGTCGATGGTTTTCCCGAACGCCTCGCGCTCTCCCATATAGGCAAGGGTCCGGTCGAGCGCCGATTGGGCGCCACCCAGCGCGGATGCGGCAATGTTGAGCCGCCCGCCATCCAGACCGCTCATGGCGTAGCGGAATCCCGCGCCCTCTTCGCCGAGCAGGTTGACGGCCGGGATCACACAGTCATCGAACTGAACCTGCGAGGTCGGCTGCGACCGCCATCCCATCTTGTCCTCCGGCGCACCGAAGGACAGCCCGGCCGCGCCGTTCTCCACGACAACGGCCGAAACCCCCTTTGGACCGTCGGCGCCGGTACGGGTCATGACCAAATAAAGATCGGAAAATCCGCCGCCCGAGATGAAGGCCTTGGTTCCGTTGAGCCGGTATCCCTCATTGGTGCGCTCTGCCCGGGTCCGGAGTGCCGCCGCATCCGACCCGGAGCCGGGCTCGGTGAGGCAATAGGAGGCGATCGTCTTCATCGAGACCATATCGGGCAGCAGCCGCGCCTTCATCTCGTCCGAACCGTAGGACGAGATCATCCAGGCGCACATGTTGTGGATCGACAGGAACGAGGCCACCGACGGACAGGCCATCGACAGGGCCTCGAAGACCAGCGTCGCATCGAGCCGCGTCAGGCCTGAGCCGCCGTCCTGCTCCGGCACATAAATCGCCGCCAGACCGAGTGCCGCAGCTTCCTCGAGAACGGAGCGCGGGATCGCGCCTTCCTTTTCCCACCGGACCGCGAACGGCGCGATTCTCTCGGCGCCGAAGTCGCGCGCCATGTCGAAGATCGCCTGCTGCTCCTCGTTCAGTTCGAAATCCATGACAATGACGCCTCCCCGCGCTCAGTCCTGTACCGGTTCGATTGTATCGCCTCGAGTATCATCCCCGGCCTTGCGCACTTGAAGCCTCACGCCCCAAAACTCAAGCCCCAAACCTCAAGCCCCAAACCTCAAGCCATCGTCGGGATGACGAACTCGGCGCCTTCCTTGATACCGGAGGGCCAGCGCGCCGTCACCGTCTTGGTGCGGGTATAGAACCGGAATGCGTCCGGGCCGTGCTGGTTGAGATCGCCGAAGCCCGACTTCTTCCAGCCGCCGAACGTATGGTAGGCGAGCGGCACCGGGATCGGCACATTGACGCCGACCATGCCGATATTGATCCGGCTGACGAAATCGCGCGCGGTGTCGCCGTCGCGGGTGTAGATCGCGGTGCCGTTGCCATATTCATGCTCCATCGGGTAGCGCAGCGCTTCGGCGTAGTTCGGCGCGCGCACCACGGACAGCACCGGTCCGAAGATCTCCTGGGTGTAGATGTCCATGTCACGGGTGACGTTGTCGAAAAGGCAGCCGCCGATAAAATAGCCGTCCTCATAGCCCTGCATCGAGAAATCACGGCCATCGACCACCAGTTTGGCGCCCTGCTCGACACCCGAATTGACCAGACCAAGAACCCGGTCACGCGCCTGACGGGTGACCAGCGGGCCGAAATCGACATCGTTGCCATCGGTGTAGGGTCCGATCTTGAGCGCCTCGACCCGGGGCGCCAGCTTCTCGATCAGCAGGTCGGCCGTCTTTTCGCCGACAGGCACGGCGACCGAGATCGCCATGCAGCGCTCGCCGGCGGCGCCATAACCGGCGCCGATCAGCGCATCGACGGCCTGGTCCAGGTCCGCATCGGGCATGATGATCATGTGGTTCTTGGCGCCGCCGAAACACTGCACCCGCTTGCCGTTGGCACAGCCGCGCGAATAGATGTACTGCGCGATCGGCGTCGAACCCACGAAACCGACAGCCATGATTTCCGGGTGATCAAGTATGGCGTCAACGGCTTCCTTGTCGCCGTTGACAACATTGAGAATCCCATCCGGAGCACCGGCCTCGCTCATCAGTTCGGCCAGCATCAGCGGAACGGACGGATCACGCTCGGACGGCTTGAGAATGAAGGCATTGCCCGCAGCGATTGCCGGGCAGAACTTCCACATCGGGATCATTGCCGGGAAGTTGAACGGGGTGATGCCCGCGACCACGCCCAGCGGCTGGCGCAGCGAGTACATGTCGATGCCGGGGCCTGCGCCCTCGGTGAACTCGCCCTTCAAGAGGTGCGGCGCGCCGAAGCAGAACTCGGCCACCTCCAGGCCCCGGATCACGTCGCCCTTGGCGTCGGGAATGGTCTTGCCGTGTTCGCGCGAGAGCGCCTCGGCAAGCTTGTCCATGTCGCGATGGAGAAGTTCCACGAACTTCATCAGCACCCGCGCGCGCTTCTGGGGATTGGTCGCGGCCCAGCCGGCCTGTGCCTTGGCGGCGACGGCAACCGCCTCTGCCAGTTCGTCATTCGAGGCGAGCGGCGCCTTCGCCTGAACCTCGCCGGTGGCCGGATTCATGACATCGGCAAAGCGTCCCGATCGGCCATTGACGTGCTTGCCGCCGATGTAATGTGTGAGTTCCTTCATGGGTCCGTCTCCGCGCTCAGAATTGGTTGGCGCCACTGTGCATGTCCTGCGCTTGATGTTCAACAAGCCCGAACGCTTATCCGTTGTGCGTAAATTGATGTTCGAGATTCACCCAACCTAGCCGGCGGACAATCCGCCATCCACCTGCAACGTCTGACCGGTGATGAAGCTGGAGGCGGGATCGGCAAGGAAGGCAAGCCCGGCAATGACCTCGTCAACCTCGGCCAGCCGCGCCATCGGAATTGCGCGCAGCAGCGCGCTCTCGCTCACCTGACGGTCCGCGCCAGGCTGATCGAGGAGATCCGTGACCATGGGGGTGCGCGCGAATGACGGGCAAAGCGCATTCACCCGGACACCGCGCCGGGCATATTCGAGCGCCGCTGACTTCGTGAGCCCGACCACACCGTGCTTGGCGGCCGCATAGACAGACAGCATCGGCGCGCCGACCACGCCCGCAACCGAGGCGATATTGACGATGGATCCGGTCTCCCCGGTTTCGCGAAAGCGCTGCTCCAGCGCCGGCAGTTGCGCCCGCATCGCGAAGAAGACGCCCATGAGATCGACGTCGACGATCCTGCGGGCCACCTCGACCGGGGTATCGGACAGCGGCGTCATGCCATGGGCGATGCCCGCATTGTTGATCGCGACATCGATCCGTCCGAACCGGGTCAGCGCCCTGTCCACAAGCGCTTCCGACAGGTCGGGATCCCGAATGTCACCGGCGAGGGTTTCCACCCGTGCCGTCTCGCCGAACTCTCGGGCGAGCGTAGAAAGCGCCTCGGCGTCGAGGTCGCTCAACACAAGCCAGGCGCCCGCGCCGGCGAAGAAGCGTGCGGCGGCCAGACCAAATCCGCCGGTCGCGCCGGTCAGAAGGACAACGCGCTCGGAAAAGGCACTCATGATCGATTGCTTTCGTCGATGACATCGAGCGCCATCGCAGCAAGCAGCGGCACAGCCTTGCCGAACTCCCGGCCGCGCTCGGGATTGGACGCATTGCCGTCGAGCGTGCGCTTGTAGACCCCCTGCAGGATGGAGGCCAATCGGAAGAAGGAAAACGCCAGGCAGAAAGTCCAGTTCTCGATCTCGATGCCGCTTCGTTCGGTGTACTTCGCGCAATAGTCGGCCTCTTGCGGGATTCCGAGCGCATCGCGGTCGAGACCGCCCAGACCGCGGAAGCCGCTGTTGTGCGGCAAACGCCATTGCATGCACTGATAGGCCAGATCCGCCATCGGATGGCCGAGCGTCGACAGTTCCCAGTCGATCAGCGCCAGCACGTGGCCGCCGTGACCGTCGAAGATCATGTTGTCGAGGCGGAAATCCCCATGCACGATGGACACCCGCCCGTCATCGTCGGGCACATTCTCACCGAGCCAGGCCATCAGCCCTTCCATGTCGGCCAGTTCGTCTGTCCTGCTCGCCAGATACTGCTCGCTCCACCGCCTGATCTGCCGGGCAAAATAGTTGCCGGGGCGGCCGAAGTCCTCGAGCCCGGCGGCTTTCGGGTCGACGCTATGCAGTGCGGCGAGCACCGCGTTCATCCCGTCATAGATCGTCGTCCGCTCCGCCTTGGTCATTTCCGGCAATGCCGGATCCCAGAAGATATGTCCCTCGACCAGCTCCATGACGAAATACATCCGCCCGATGGCGCTGTCCTCGCCGGCAAGTGCCAGAACCTTCGGCACCGGCACGCCATGATCGGCCAGTGCCTTCATCACCCGGTACTCGCGGTCCACCTGATGGGCCGATTTGAGCAAGGCTCCCGGCGGTTTGGCGCGCAGGACATATTTACCGCTGTCCGCCTCGATCCGGTATGTCGGGTTGGATTGACCCGTGTTGAACTTCTCGACCGCATGAAGGCCCGAAAAGCCCGGCACCAGGTCGTGCAGCTCGTCGGCCAGCGCCTCCATGTCGAAGGGATCGGTTTCCATCTCCATCATGTCCACCCCATCATGCGTTGGCCCTTTCCTCATGCATCCTTGAACAGACGGATACCATGCTCGACCGACAATCCGCCATCGATCGGCAGAATCGCCCCGGTGATGTAGGCGCCGGCGCGGCTGCAAAGGTAGATCGTGGCACCCGCGACATCTTCGGCGCCGCCGATCCGCCCCAGCGGAACGCCGGCCCCGACGCGCTCGACCTGATCGTCCCGCGCCGTGGCGAACGCGGTCATCTTGCTCTGGAACGGCCCCGGCGCAAAGGCATTGACGGTGACGCGCCGCGGCGCGAGTTCCTGGGCCAGCGTGCGGGTCAGATGGTGCACTGCCGCCTTCGACGCGGTGTAGGAGTAGGCGCCGTCGGCAAGCGCCTGGGTGCCCATGACGGAACCGAGATTGATCACCCGCGCCGGATCCTCATCGCTGGCCGATGCCAGGAGCAGCGGCATCAATTCCCGGGTCAGTGTGAACAGGCCGGCAACATTGACCGACATGACCCTGGCCCAGGCCGCATGGGGAAAGTCCTCGAAACCCGCACCCCAGGACACCCCGGCATTGTTGACGAGAATGTCGAGACTGTCGGCGCGCGCCTTGACGTCGGCGACCAGCGCGAGGACGCCCTCCTCGCTGCCGACATCGCCTGCAAAGCCTTCGGCTTTGCCCGGCCCGCCGAAGCCATTGATCTCGTCGGCGGCGCGGGCGCAATCCTCCCCCTTGCGCGAAGCGATCAGCACGCGCGCGCCGGCCCGGACCAGCCCGGTCGCGATCATCCGCCCGATCCCGGTCGCGCCGCCGGTCACAAGGGCGGTCTTGCCCTCGACCGAAAACAGGGTTTCCACATAACTCATTCTTGCCGCCTCCCGGTTGAATAGTGCCGCCTATGGCGGGCCCCTGTTCGGAACGTCGTCGGCCGGATCAATCCGGCCCTGTTGCGATTGCCGCCCGAGGCAAGGACCGCTAGCATGGCAAACAATTGACGTTCGCGTAAAGGGAAGCTTTCGGCTATTCCCCATAACCGCGGCGCATCTGCAGCAGGGAGAGTTTGCATTGACCGAAGCCAAATCCATGGATCTGGGGATCTCCGACCATCTCAAGCCCATGCTTGAAGCGGTGCGCGACATGGTGCGCAACGAAATCATGCCTCTCGATGAGGAATTTCTGGCCGAGGTCTCCAAGGACGGCCGCTGGAGCTACACGCCGCGCCAGACCGAAATCCTGGAAGGTCTGAAGGCCAGGGCGCGCGAGCGGGGCTTGTGGAACCTGTGGCGCACCCATGCCGGCAACGGGCTGACAACGGTCGAATATGCCTACCTGGCGGAGGAAATGGGCAAGGCGCATCTGGGGGCGGAAACATTCAACTGCTCGGCCCCCGATACCGGCAACATGGAAGTGCTCGGCCGCTACGGCACGTCCGAACACCAGGCCGAATGGCTTGAACCGCTGCTCGAAGGCCGGATCCGGTCGGCCTATCTGATGACGGAGCCGGATGTCGCCTCATCCGATGCCACCAACATCTCAATGAGCTGCATTCGTGACGGGGACAGCTATGTGCTCAACGGTGAAAAATGGTGGGCGTCCGGCGCAGGCGATCCGCGGTGCACGATCTACATCGTCATGGTTCGCACCGGCGGTGACGACACACCGAAGCACGCCCGCCATTCGATGATACTGGTCCCGGCCAACACGCCTGGGATCGAAAAACTGCGCCCCATGCAGGTCTACGGCCAGGACGATGCGCCGCACGGCCATTTCCATTTGCGCTTCACCGATGTCCGGGTTCCGGCCGGCAATCTGCTGGTGGGCGAAGGCAAGGGTTTCGAGATCGCGCAGGGACGGCTCGGGCCGGGCCGCATCCATCACTGCATGCGCGCCATCGGACAGGCGGAGATGGCGCTTGAACTGATGTGCAGGCGCGCGCTCGAACGCGAAGCCTTCGGCAAGCGGCTGGCGCAGCTGGGCGCCAATTACGACATCATCGCCGAATGCCGCATGGAGATCGAGATGGCGCGGCTTCTGTGCCTCAAGGCGGCCTGGATGATGGACCGGGGCGATGCGCGGGCGGCAGCGCCCTATATCAGCCAGATCAAGGTCGTAGCCCCCCGAGTCGCGCTCAAGGTCACCGACGAGGCGGCGCAGATGTTCGGCGGCCAGGGCATTTCGCAGGACACGCCGCTGGCGCGGATGTGGACCCATCTTCGCACGCTCAGGCTCGCCGACGGGCCCGACGCCGTCCACCGCCGCCAGGTCGCGCGCGCCGAGCTCAAGCGCTACACGCAGGAAAAGGTGTGACCGGCATGAAAGCGATTGTCTGCCATGAGTACGGGCCGGTATCGAAGCTTCGCCACGAGGACATCCCGACGCCGTCACCGGGCGACGGCGAAGTTCTGATCAGCGCCGGGGCCATCGGCGTCAATTATCCTGACGGTCTGCTGGTCCAGGGCCTCTACCAGATGAAGCCCGAAACGCCTTTCATCCCGGGCATGGAGGCAGCAGGCGCCATCGAAACGGTCGGTCCGGGCGTGCCGCAATTCAAGCCCGGCGACCGTGTGGTCGCGATGGTCGACCATGGCGCCTATGCACAGAAGGTGTGCGCACCAGCGAACCGGGTGTTCGCCCTGCCCGATACCATGCCGTTTGACGACGCCTGTGCCCTTATGTGCGCCTGGGGCACGGCGCACCATGCGCTGCGCCAGCGCGCACGGCTGCAATCGGGAGAAACGCTGCTCGTTCTGGGCGGCGCGGGCTCGACCGGGCTGGCCGCGATCTCGATCGGCAAGGCCATCGGCGCACGGGTGATCGCAGTCGCGTCGAGCGAAGCAAAACGCGCTGCCTGCCTTGAAAGCGGAGCCGATATTGCCCTGCCCTACGAGGATCTTCGCGACGCACTCAAGCGCGAGACCGGCGGTCGGGGCGTGGATGTGGCGTTCGATCCGGTCGGCGGCGCGGCCTTCGAGGTGGCCGCGCGCGCAATGGCCCGCAACGGCCGGCTTCTTGTCATAGGGTTTGCTTCGGGCGAAATCCCGAAGCTCGCCGCCAATCTGGTTTTGCTCAAGGAATCATCGGTGGTCGGCGTGTTCTGGGGCGCCTTCGTCAACAAGGAACCCGAGACCTATGCCCGGAACAACCGTGAACTTTTCGACTGGCATGCGCGCGGCATGATCAAGACCCGGATCGATGAACGCCGCCCGCTGGCCGACGCCGCCGACGCATTGCAGCGCATTCTTGACCGCCGCGCCGTCGGCAAGACAATTCTCATCCCGCAAGGAGCCTGAATGACCCTCCCCGCAACAATGAACGCCCTTGTGTTGAAACAGGATGGCCTGTCGGGCGAGCCGCGCACCGGCATGGATCTGGACACACTCGCGCCCTTTCTGGACTACGCAGAACTGCCGCTGCCGAAACCGGGCCCGGGGGAAGTGCTGGTCAAGGTGCGGATGGCTTCGGTCAATCCTTCCGATATCTACTTCATCAAGGGCGAATACGGCCAGCCGCGCGTCAAGGGCGCCGCAGCGGGCTTCGAGGGTGTGGGCGAGGTTGTCGGCGGCAATGGCCTTTACGCGCGCTGGCTCAAGGGCAAGCGCGTGGCTTTCGTCGGCGGCGCAGCCGGTTCCGGCGCCTGGGCGGAGTATATCTGCGTGTCCGCCGCGACCTGCGTTGCCGTGAAACCGGCGATGCGCGACGAGGACGCGGCAGGGCATGTGGTCAATCCGGTCACCGCCTGGCGCATGTTCGAACTGGTCAGGCAATCGGGCTCGAACAGCTTCGTCTTCACCGCGGCCTTCAGCCAGCTGGGCAAGCTGATGGCGGGTCTGGCGCGCGACAATGGCTTCAAGATGATTGCCGTGATCCGCAAGGAGAGCCAGGCCGATCATCTCAAGGAATTGGGCGCCGCCCACGTGCTTGTTCAGTCCGATCCGGATTTTGACAACAGCCTGGCGAAATTGTGCAAAAGCGAGAAGCCGCGCGTCCTGCTCGATGCCGTGGCCAACCAGCTTTCCGCCGACATCTTCACCGCGATGCCCGCGCGGGCTCGGTGGGTAATCTACGGAAAGCTCGACAACGAAACGCCCACAATTCCCGAAACCGGGCAACTGATCTTCATGGACAAGAAGATCGAGGGTTTCTGGCTGGCGCAATGGTTCCGCCGTGCATCCATGCTCGAAAAGCTCTCGACCGTGCGCAGCGTGCAGAACCGTTTCATCTCAGGCGCCTGGAAGACCGAGGTGACTCAAACCGTGAAGTTGAACGAGGCCATGGAGAAATTGCCCGAAGCGCTCAAGCGCGGCGGCGGCAAGGTGATGCTCACACCGTGATCCGTCGCGCTCGGACGTTTCAGCGCAACGGACCGCCGATCAGCAGGCAGCAGAGCTCTCAATACGCGCGCCTTTCCGGCGACCCCGGAACAGACAGAGGGCGAATCGTCCAGATCTGACGCTTGCTGATTCCCTACATTAGATAGAGTGTATATGCATTTGAAGCGAAACAGGATTTCCCGCCCTTTTGGCAACAGGATCCCAACCTGACGCCAAAGTGCCCCGATGTGAAACTTTTCATTGCGCGCGCCCGTCCTATGTCTCGTGGATGGAGGTATTTCTCATGGCAACACGCGCTCACCTGATTACAGTTCTGGCGGCATTTCTCGCCGCATTCGCCATCACGATCATCCCCGCACGGGCCAATGACGCAGCCGCCGGCCGCGCGGTGATCGAAAACCAGATCGAGGCATTCCTGTCCGACGACATGTCGACCGCCTATTCCTTCGCCGCGCCCAACATCAAGAAGATGTATCCGGACGAAAACCGGTTCTTCGACATGGTCCGGCGCGGATACGCTCCCGTTTACCGACCCGGCAACTACGCTTTCGGACGCTCGAAGGTGGCGCCGGACGGTTCGGGGCTTGTCCAGGAAGTGCTGATCCAGGGACCGAACGGGCGGGACTGGACTGCGATCTATTCGCTCGAGCGCCAGCCCGACGGCAGTTTCAAGATCAATGGCGTTCAGATGATAAGAGCGGCAGCGCCGCAGACCTGATCGGCCATAGGCTTGATCCGGCGGGATGCCGGGACGGGCAAGCCTGGGTGTTCCCGCGCGTAACTTCCACCGGGGCATGGATCGGATCGGGAATTCCGGAGGGCCGCACGCAGGCTTCGCCGTTCGGAAAACGGGTTTGGTGTATGCATGCTCATTGAACATGCACTGTGTGGCGGAAACCCGCGCGCGGCCCGAAAATCGCCGGATGGTGTCCACATCCGACAGGCAGTGCGGCGCTGCCATACCCGCCCGGACAAGGGCATGGGTAGGGCCAACAACAAGCGACAGGCTCCGACACGAACCGGTCCTGCGTTGACGATGCGGCGACGCCGACGCTCGAAGGAACGTCACACCGCATCCGCAAGGGCGATCCGCCACAGGCCCGTTTCCGCCAATGTCCCGGCTGCCGGACGGCGCGTGCCGGCACAAGGGGCATGACTTTTCCGGTGGCTGGCTTGGCGCAATCGTCCTGACGGATGAAACCGCGCTGCCAGCGGAGCATGCCGGGGCACTGCCTCCCTTCCCGCCTCCCCGCACGTTACGGAGACGCCGAAAGGGCCTTCCTCCCGCCGGGTCCGAAACGTTCGCGGACCCTCCGGCAGCGGGAGTACGGACAGTATGGCTCGCGGCCCGAGGGTGTGGATGAAAACAGCCGTGACCAGGGGCAAGCACTTGAATACGCTGAACTCGGCACACAACTTCTTGCGCACCCAAGCGGCGCGGAGCGCGGCAAACAAGCCTACGCCATGGCAAAAAGCTTGAAGGCCCCCGGATGGCGTTCCGGCCTCAGCGACGGGCCAGAAAAAAAAGCACAGCGGCGACCAGAAGCAGAACGATGGAGCCGAACCCCGCGAAAAGCGGGATCATTCCCGCCATCTCGTCGAAGTGACGACGGCCGGACACCGTTTCGAGCCCCCACCATCCGAAGATCATTCCCGCCACGGCCAGGAGCGCCAGTATGATGGCCAGTCCCTTCACGGCATTTCGAGCCCGAAAACCCAGACCGGAACGCTCAAGCCGAACTATCTCCGCCAGTGGCACCGTGTCGTATAGACCTGGCCTCTGGAATTGCGGTATTGGCACCGGCCATCGGCCGTTTGAAACAGATAGGTTCCAAAGCCTCCGATCAGAGCCCCGGCGACGGCGCCGCCCACGCTGTTTGATGCAAGCGCGCCAACCGCTGCGCCGACACCCGCCCCGCTTGCGGTTTTCTCGGCCGTCGTGCAGCCGGCCAGGGCGCCGACCGCTACCAGGACGGCGGCCATCTTCAGAACTCTCATTGAGCATCCCTCCATCTGCCGACGCCGGGGATCCGGTGTCAGCTCCGATGCGAGAGTGTGCGTCCGATACAAAATCCGGTCAAGCGAAAGCGGGTCCGCCGGACCTTTCCCGTTGCCGGCGCCGGCAACATGAAACGAGCCGGCAGTGTTCGCGAGCAACACGCACCCTGCGCCACGACAAACGATTTTCCCTTTGTCGAGAATCCGCTATGAGAGACTGGGCGGCGGGTTCCGGCCGTGGCAAACGCACAGGCGCTATCCAGGGATAAGTTAGTCATGGGTTACAGAATTGCATTGATGACCGTTTGTGCAGCCGCGCTCACGGCCTGCAGCACCACCGGGACGCCTTCCAATCCCCTGCAGAAGCGCTGGAATGGCGAACAGGCTGGCGCGTTCTTCGCGGCCTACGGACCGCCGAACTCCGACCGGTCCGGCGCCGGCGGCGCAACCGTCTACACCTGGCGCGGCGGCTTCGTGCGTGGCCGCTCCTGCGCCGTTGAACTGACGGTTTCGGCGGATTACACCATCAAGACCATTCGGGCCACGTCCGATAGGATCGATCCCAACGGCGGACCGAGCCATTGCGAAACAGTGCTCGACGCCAAGTCCTGACACGGCAGTTATCCAGCCCCTCTGCGGGACAGGACCGCCCGTGCCGACCCGCAAACCTCTCAGCCTGTTTTGTGCGTTGATGCTTACAAATTCGCGCTGAGAACGCGTCCGCATTGCGACGCAATATAGACCCTTGAGATTCTGCCCATCACCACTTCCTGCCGAATTGGCTGGAGCAGCGGCCCAACAATCCGCGGCCTGGGTATTGCCCACGCGGCCAAACGGACAGTGAAGACGTGTTGCCCGGCGCTACCCCAATGGAGGTATGTCGCCCCTGGCCCAGCGCGCGGCGGTTTCGTCGGTGAAGGTCGCAAAACTGCCCTCCCCGATCGCGGCGCGGATGCCTGCCATCAGATCCTGATAATAGCTCAGATTGTTCCAGGTGATCAGCATCATGCCGAGGATCTCGTTGGAGCGAACCAGATGATGCAAATAGGCGCGGGAATAGTCGCGCGCGGCAGGGCATGAGCTTTCCTCGTCGAGCGGGCGGTGATCCTCGGCGTGCCGGGCGTTCTTGAGATTGATCTTGCCATGGCGGGTGAACGCCAGCCCGTGGCGGCCGGCGCGCGTCGGCATCACGCAGTCGAACATGTCGACGCCGCGGCCGACCGATTTCAGGATATCGTCCGGCGTGCCCACGCCCATAAGGTAGCGCGGCTTGTTTGAAGGCAGCAGCGGACAGGTGACATCCAGCATGTCGAGCATGACGTCTTGCGGCTCACCCACGGCCAAGCCTCCCACGGCATAGCCCTTGAGGTCGAGGCCGGCCAGAGCCCGGGCCGAACGCTCCCTTAGCGTGGGGGTATCCCCGCCCTGCACGATTCCGAACATCGCCTTGCCCGGCTGGTCGCCGAAGGCTGACTTGCAGCGCTCGGCCCAGCGCAGCGACATTTCCATGGCGCGCTCGATTTCCGCTTCCTCGGCGGGCAGCCGCACGCATTCATCGAGCTGCATCTGGATGTCGGAGCCCAGAAGCCCCTGAATCTCGATCGAGCGTTCCGGGCTCATTTCGTGCCGCGAGCCGTCGATATGCGACCGGAAGGTGACGCCGTGCTCGTCGATCTTGCGCAACGCCGACAGCGACATCACCTGGAAGCCGCCGGAATCGGTGAGGATCGGTTTCTGCCAGCGGCCGAATTCGTGCAGGCCGCCGAGTTTTGCTACGCGTTCAGCGCCGGGCCTGAGCATCAGATGATAGGTGTTGCCGAGAATGATGTCGGCGCCCAGATCCCGGACCTGGTCCATATACATGGCCTTGACCGTGCCGCCGGTTCCCACCGGCATGAAGGCCGGCGTGCGGATCACGCCGCGCGGCATCGAGATCTCGCCGCGCCGCGCCTTGCCGTCGGTCGCAAGCAGCTTGAACTGGAAGGTCTCGGTGGTCATGGCTCGCTCCTGAACAGCAGGCTCGAATCCCCGTAGGAGTAAAAACGGTAGCCGGTGCGAATGGCATGCGCATAGGCGGCATGCATGGTCTCAAGGCCCGAAAAGGCCGAGACAAGCATGAACAGCGTCGAGCGCGGCAGGTGGAAATTGGTCATAAGCACATCGACCGCGCGAAACCGGTAGCCGGGCGTAATGAAAATGTCGGTCGGGCCGGACCAGGCCCTGATCTCGCCATCTTCGCCGGCCGCACTTTCAAGAAGTCTGAGCGAGGTGGTGCCAACCGAGACGATGCGCCCGCCCCGCGCATGAACGGCGTTCAACGCCCCGGCTGTCTCCCTGCTGACATGACCGATCTCGGAATGCATCCTGTGCCCGGTGGTGTCGTCCGCCTTGACCGGCAGGAACGTACCCGCGCCGACATGGAGCGTGACGAAATGGCGCGAGATCCCGCGCGCATCGAGCTTTTCGAAAAGTTCGGGCGTGAAATGAAGCCCCGCGGTGGGTGCGGCGACAGCGCCATCCTCGCGCGCATAGATCGTCTGGTAATCCCGGCGGTCGTTCTCGTCCTCGTCGCGCTTCGACGCGATATAGGGCGGCAGCGGAATGTGGCCGGTGGCCATGATCGCCTCGTCAAGCGCCGGGCCCGAAAGATCGAAGATCAGTTCGATCTCCCCGCCCTCGCCCCGTTCACCGGCGGTGGCGTCGAGCACACCCAAGAGACACACGGACCCGTCGCCGCCGAAGGACAGCCGGTCGCCCTGTTTGATCCGCTTGCCGGGCCTGACAAAGGCTTTCCAGCGGTCGGGGCCCGAGCGCATGTGCAAGGTCGCCGAGACCCGGACCCGGTTTTCATCGCGGGTGCGGAAACCTTCGAGCTGCGCCGGGATCACGCGGGTGTCGTTGAAGACAAGCGCGTCGCCCGGTTCGAGCAGGTCAGGCAGATCGCACACAACGCGGTCGACGAGCGCGCCGTCCCCGCCCACGCGCAGCATTTTCGCGCTGTCACGCGGATTTGCCGGCCTGAGCGCGATGCACTCTTCGGGAAGCTCGAAATCGAAAAGGTCAACGCGCATCGCGCCGTCTCTCATGAAAATGCGCGGGGAAACGATGCAAAGCCCGTCCCCGCGCATGAAACAGGGTCAGGCGTCAGCCGCAACCTTCATCGAGACGATCTTGTCGGGATCGGTCACGGGCTCGCCGCGCTTGATCTTGTCGACATTCTCCATGCCCGACATCACCTGGCCCCAGACAGTGTACTGGCGGTTGAGGAAACCCGCATCGTCGAAGCAGATGAAGAACTGCGAGTTGGCCGAGTTCGGGTTCTGCGCACGGGCCATGGAGCAAGTGCCGCGGCCGTGGTTCATGTTGGAGAACTCGGCCTTGAGATCGGGCTTGTCGGATCCGCCCATGCCCGCGCGCTTCGGATCGAAGGACGGGCCATCGGACTTGCCGAACTTGACGTCTCCAGTCTGGGCCATGAAGCCCTCGATCACACGGTGAAACACCACGCCGTCATAGGCGCCCTCCCGGGCCAGTTCCTTGATCCGCTTGACATGCTCGGGCGCGAGATCGGGAAGCATTTCAATCGTGACGGTGCCCTGGGTGGTTTCCAGAACAAGCGTGTTTTCGGGATCCTTGATCTCCGCCATGGTGTGTCTCCTGTTGGTGGGATTGCGTAAGAGTCTAGCCGCCGGAGCGGACCGTGATCATGCGGTCGGGATCGGTGACCGCGCCGTTGTTCGAGCGATCGCCGCGCTTGATCTGATCGACATGCTCCATGCCTTCGACGACTTCGCCGACCACGGTGTACTGGCCGTTGAGGCCCGGCGCCGGTGCGAACATGATGAAGAACTGCGAATTGGCCGAATTGGGGTTCTGCGAGCGCGCCATGCCGACGGTTCCCCGGACGAAAGGCCTGTCGGAAAACTCGGCCGCCAGGTCGGGTCCGGAGGATCCGCCCATCCCGGCGCGGCGCGGCTGGTAGCCGTCTTCCATGTCGCCGAACCGGACGTCGCCGGTCTGGGCCATGAAGCCCTCGATCACCCGGTGGAACGCGACATTGTCATATTCGCCCGCATCGGCCAGCGACTTGAGACGCGCGGCATGCTGCGGCGCGACATCATCGGCCAGTTCGATGACGACATCGCCGGTCTTGAGCGTGATGGTGAGCCGCTCGGCGGCGGAGGCAAGGGTCGGGAACGCCAGTCCAAGCGCGAGCACGGCGGCGGAGGCAAAACGAAACGAAAGCATGCAAGCTCCGAAATTTGAGGCCTGCCGGGGGTGAACCCGCCCGGGAAGGACCGTTTTACACACTGCCCGAAGCTTTGCAACGCGCAGGCCTTCGAAAGCTCGACGACGGCGATGACGCGGCGCCCTGCCCGGGCGGGACCCCGTTCCGGAAGCGCGAAGCTTCAGGATTCGGCGATACGGGCCGCGAGCGCCTTTTGCACCACCAGCGGCACAAACGGGCTGACATCGCCGCCCATCCTGGCGATCTGGCGCACAAGCGTGGCGGTGATGTGGCGGGTTTCGGGAAAGGCCGGCGCAAACACGGTGGTGACGTCCGGCGCCATGGCCCGGTTCATCCCGGCCATCTGCATTTCATAATCGAGATCCGTGCCGTCCCGAAGCCCGCGAACCAGCACCGTTGCGCCGGCCGCGCGCGCGGCATCCACCACCAGCCCGTCGAATGACCGGACCGTCACATCCCCGCTGCGGTCTGAAAACCGTTCCTTGACGACATGGGCGATCATGCTGGCGCGCTCATCGAAGGAGAACATCGGCGCCTTGCCGGGATGCACGCCGATGCCGACGACCAGCCGGTCGCACAGAGCCATCGCCTGTTCCAGCACATCCGAATGTCCATTGGTCATCGGGTCGAAGGACCCGGGATAAAATGCAGTGCGCATCGCCATTTTCTCCTTGCGCAGCCGCCGAGCCGGAAGGCGCGCATCCGCCATTGCAACGCCCCGGTCCGGCGCATGCGGTGGTGTGTTGCACGGTCGGCGCCGGCTCAAGCCGACATGCGTTTATCCGGCTTTCTTGTCACGCCGGTCCGGTTACATCAAGGTATGATTGAATACCTGGGGTCGGAGATGGATCCAGACGGGCAATAAGACCGGCCACCAAAGGGGGCAATCGGGCAGGCAAATCAGGGAGGCAAATCAGGCGGATGCAAAATCCGCCACCGTCAACCGGATCAGGGATTTGCGATTGCGCCGATAGGCGCGAATGGCCGCCGTCTCGATGGCCTTGCGGCAACGATCGAATGCGGCCGGATAGTCGGCTTCGGGCGCGGGGGAAATCCCCGCAAGCCGCTCTAGCGCCGGCGTATCGAGCACGAAACGAACCTCCATGACACCGTCATAGCCCGAAAAGCGGAAGGTTCCCGCATCCTCGTCGTAATTGCGCATCTGGTTTGGAAACGCGATCATGGCGCGGGCCGCGGGCTCGGCGTCGGAGCGGGCGTCACTTCTTTGTTTTCTTCTGAAATGGATTTGATTCCAGCTGCTTGACCGCCGAACCCGGTTGAACCGGCGCCTTTGCGGCGGTCTTTTCCTTCTTCGGCTTGCGGATTTCCTTGTTCGACTTCCTCTGACCCTTGGCCATTCGGTATCCTGACAGCGCGTGCGCTAGTTGCCTGTGCCTGTAAAGTTCTTGACCAGTTCGAGATTGCTGCCCTGCTCGACCCGCTCGTGGGCGTGCTCATCGTTGCGGATACGGTATTGCGGCTGGCCGTGATTGTCGGGCAGCCTCAGCAGAACCTCGAAATCATCGGGGACCTTCGGCGACAGCGCCACCCGGGAACGAAGCGCAACACGCTGCCCCTTGCTGAATACATCTTTAGCCATGACATCTGATCCTGAACGCAAACGGGACCGGGCACGAATAACCCGGATGCAGCGGAGCCCCTGGGCCCTTGTTATTGAGACATGCCCCTGACGGCGCCGGGTGCCGGCGAAACCTGGAACGAGAACTGCAAGCTCGCCAGGGAGACGATTGGAACAATCGCGCACGATGGCCGTTACACAGTGCGCCTTTTCGGAACCGGTTGCAATGCGCTCCGCCAAAGAGGCGAAATGCGCCTGTATGAAGCCTGCGTTGCCGCCGCCGCAATGCCTACGTTACCTGACCGGGAATGAATGTGCTAGGGTCGGCCACCCGATTGCGGCCGGCGCCCCCGCCCCTTCCTCCGGCAAGGCCGCACTTGCCCGGAACCTCCGCCCCACGCGACCGCCCTGGCCACGCGGACACATCCCGACCATTGGCCCGGACTTTGCCCGGTCTGGACCACGCCGCCGCCGACACCACACGACCCGACAACTCTCAAGGAACTTTACGTCAATGTTGATCAGATTTGGGTTTGAAATCACCGTGTCCTGCACGCAACCGGTTCCGATGCTGATGGCGTTGTCGACGCACAGCGCCTTCGAGGGCCGTCTCATCGGCTCTGACCGGGTGCGCGCCGACCGTGGCGCCGACATCACCCGCTATATCGACAGCTATGGCAACCAGATCTCGCGCGCGGTCGCCGAGGCGGGCGCCACCACCTACTGGTCGGACTGCGTGGCCGAGGTGGACGGCCGCCCCGATCATGTGCCGTTTGAAGCGCGCCAGCACCTCATCCAAGACCTCCCGGACGAAACGCTGACCTTTCTGACAGCGAGCCGCTATTGCGATTCCGACCATCTGATCAAGTTCGCCTGGGCCAATTTCGGCCACACCAACGAGGGCTGGGACCGGGTGGCGGCTATTTCCAGCTACGTCCACAACCATGTGACTTTCGGCTACAAGTTCGGCCGTCCCGACAAGACCGCGCGCGATGTGCTCGAGGAAAAGACCGGCGTGTGCCGGGACTTTGCCCATCTGGGCGTGAGCCTGTGCCGGGCCATGAACATTCCCGCGCGCTACGCCAGCGGCTATCTCGGCGACTTCGGCGTGCCCGACACCGGCTTTGACGATTTCTGCGCCTGGTTCGAGGTCTATCTCGGCGACCGCTGGCACACGGTGGACGCGCGCTACAATGTGCCGCGCATCGGCCGCATCCTGATGGTGCGCGGCTCGGATGCCTCCGATGTGGCCATGATCACCTCGTTTGGCGCCTATGAACTGGCCGGCTTCCGGGTCTGGAGCACGGAAGTCGAGGGACGGCCCACCGACCCGGAGCTTCTGGCGATGCTTGACATCCGGCCCGCGCCGCGCTCCGCAGCCGGACCCGATTTCGGCACCGCAGTGCCCGGCACGGTGCACCTGATCTGAGCCGACAAGGCCCCCGGCGCGGCAAGCGGGCGTTCACCATGATTCCATTCAGCCTGCGTTCATTCAGGATTTGGCATTCTCCCCGCATCAAAGTCGATGCGTGGAAAGGATGCCGTTATGACCCTTGCTCTTGCCCTTCTGGCGATGACGATCGTCATGGTTTTCAGCGCAACCGTTGTCGGCGCCATGCGCGGGGCGATCCCCGAGCGCGCCTCCGAGCAAGACCGTCCGCACGCCCCAACGCGGTTCTGACCGTAGCCGCGCACAAAATTCGCGCCTGACCTCCAGCAGGATACGGCCCCGGCCGGGACAAGACGCCCGGCCGGGGTTTATTGTATCAGTTCGGCAAATCCTTGCCCGTCGCCACGATGCGGATCCGGTGCCCGTCGGGATCGGCGGCGACGAAGGTGCGCCCGAACGGCAGCTCCATCGGATCGACGAGCACGGAAATCCCCTTGGCGCGCCAGTCATCGTGGAGATCATTCAGTTTGGCCTTGTCTGTGACGTCAAAGGACACCTCGCTGGCACCGGGTTTCCCGGTCCCGTCCGGCGCCGCCGCATCCGCCAGCCACAGCCCGAGCATAATCGTGTCATTGAGCGGCAGCATGGCAAAGCCGGGGCTGGATTCGAGGACCGGCCGGTCCAGCAATCCGGAATAGAAATCGGCACTGGCCAGCGGGTCGGCCACATGCAGCAGCACGAAATCGAAATTCAGCATCTTGTCTCTCCGTCGTGTCTTGAAAGCGATGGCCTCCCGGCCACACAGAAAGACTATAATTTGCTGCTGTCAGATTTTGTCAGCATCATGCGATCATGTCAGTCGCGGCGCTTCCTCAGATGCGCGCCCTCCTTGTCCTGCCACTGTTTCATCAGGACCGCGCGCCGCTGCGGATAGCCCATATCACGGATCTGCAGCCCAAGGATCCGGTCCGCCCTGAAATGCCGGAAATCATTGCGCAACTCGCACCAGGCCACGATCACCCGGGCCTGGTCGAAAAAGGCCAGCGCGATCGGCCAGATCACCCTGTCAGTGCAGTTGCCGGTTACATCGGCATAGGAGATGGTCATCTTGCGTTGCCGCCGGATGGCGTCGCGAATGGCGGGCAGCTCGCTTTCGCCGGCGGCGAGCGGCGTACCGGGACTGACGATCAGCGTCGACTCGTCAAGCCCGGCCCTGAGATCCGGCGGCAGCACGGCGGCGATCTTGGTCAGCGCGTTGCGCGCCGCCGCCCCCAGCGGCTGATCGGTGCGTTCGGCCACCCAGCGAGAGCCGAGCACCAGCGCCTCGATCTCGTCCTCGGAAAACATCAAGGGCGGCAACATGAAGCCGGGCTTGAGCACGAAGCCGACACCCGCCTCCCCGTCAATCGCCGCTCCCTGCGCCTTCAGCGCCTCGATATCGCGATAGATGGTGCGAAGCGACACACCCAGTTCATTCGCCAGCGCAGCCCCGCTGACCGGGTGCTTGTAGCGGCGGAAGGCCTGCAGGAGCTCAAGAAGACGGGCGGCGCGGGACAAATCGGGCTCCGGAGATGACGGCAACACCGGAGTGTAGCATGAATGGTGACAGATTGTGTCAGGAGGGGTGCGAGGAAACGGCAAATCGCGGCTTTCAGGCCGCAAGCCGCCCATCGCAGCTATGCGTTCTCAAGATCGGCGTTCGCGACCATCGGTATCCGTCCCCGAGGCAGCCGTCAGTTCAAGCAGAACAGAGGGCCGGCATGGCGACCTTTGCGCATCCGGCCGGATGCGCGGCGCTGCAGCGTCCGTACATCATTCGTGAGGGAGGGAGGCACTGCCCTCATATGATGGCATGCGCGCTGCGCCATCGTTTACCATTTCATTGCAAATATTTGCTATCGGCGGGAGGTGAGAACTTTTCGGAGATGGAAAGGTGACAAATTCGTCGATTGAAGCCGAGGCTGAAAGTCTTCGCTCCTATCATAGGGGATCGGACGTACGCTACGGAGCGAATTGCCCGGGCATCATCGAACTGACCTTCATGAACCGTACCTACTACATTGCCTTGACGGGGAGTATCGTAAACATCTCGAAGTCGGGTTGTCTCTTCTCAAGCGACCGAACGCCCTGGGCCACGATGCCGATCGATCAGACCCAGGAATCCCTGCAGAGGCTCATCGATGAAAAATGTCACGTGTATATGCCTTGGGCAAACACACACAGGACTGGTACGGTTCGCCGCATAAGGTCCTTCATTGTAGGTGTCGAGTTCGACAAGAAACTCAAGGAAAGCACAGCGAGCCTGATTGCAAGGCTGGAGCCAGGCGGACCCCGGGTTTTCAGCCCTGCCAATCGCGAAAAGTACAATCACATCATACCCTTCGGCAATAAGTGGCCGAACCGGCAGATCGGGCGTATTCATAGCTTGTGAAACGGTAGGGCCGTGCCAAGCATCACGTCAATCAAACCCGCTTTCATCCGAGCGATGTGAAAATGGACTTATCAGGACCTGCGGCAGCGCCCAAACTCTCCAGCGGCGTCAGCTCATTCCTTGCAAAAAAAGCATTGAAGGGAAGCAAGCAGATCAATCCTCAAAATGGGTTCGAAGCCAATGATTGCTTCGGATGATTCGAAGGTCCGCGCGGGGCCGTCCTCGCCGCACCGCTCAACAAGGACCAAGACGATGCCTTGCCGCATCCGAGGCAGGTAGCGGGCGCATGACTATCGATTTGGCTTCCTCAAACGCCAAGCTTGATACACCGATGCCCCAAACGCCAGCGCAGCCAGCAAGAGCCATGCATCTCCGGACTGTTTCAAGTATACGACCCCCGATTCCACTTCGAAACACCGGCCCATTTCATTATAACAACCGCGCCATCTGAAATACTGGACATAGTATAAATATCCAAACGCCAATGACAGTCCAAGAAGGACCAAGGCGGACACCTTTCTGATCATTGAACACCCACCAAATCACGACCGTAAAACAAAACTTCGCCCATGGAAAAAAGATCACCCGGATCCGGAGCCATTAGATACAACAACAACAGTTGTCACAACCTTTCGCCAGCGCGACGATCACGCCGCAAGCAGCGTACGGCCGATTCATTCGCACCGCCTGACTTCGCCGCGACCAAGATCGAACAGCTGCAGCGATGTCCATTCTCACGGGCCTCACCGCAGCTTAAAAGGTGCCCAGCCAGTGGCAGCACCGGCTGGCTGTCGCAGAAGCAGGCAACGCTGACAGATGCCCGCTTTTCCAAAATCGTCACGGACCGCCGGACGGTCTTTTCCCGGCGTCTGTCGAGTCATTCGTTTCGACCCGGCCTCCCTCCAGTCTTTCGATCACACTAAAAAGCCGGGGATCGCTCCCCGGCTTTTGTGTTTGTGATGTCGCGCCCGGCGGCTTAGCCCTGCGGCTCCTCGTCCGGGTCGGCGTCACCGGATGAGCCGTCCGGGCCCGCCTGATCCGCACTGCCCGCCTCCGGCTCGTCGGCGAGACCGGCGGCTGCGGCTTCGGCGGCTTCGGCCTCGATGACCTCTTCGAGCTCTTCCTCGCTCTCGGGCTCGTTGATGCGGTCGACGGAGACCACGCGTTCGTCCTTCGCGGTCGAGAAGATGGTCACGCCCTTGGTGGCGCGGCTCGCCATGCGGATGCCGCCGACCGGGACGCGGATCACCTGCCCTGCATTGGAGACCATCATGATCTGGTCGCCCTGCTCGACCGGGAAGGCCGCGATCAGAGGTCCGATCTCGCCGGTCTTGGAGGTGTCGGTGGCGCGGATGCCCTTGCCGCCACGGCCCGAGATGCGGAACTCGTAGCTCGAGGACCGCTTGCCGTAGCCCTTCTCGGAGACGGTGAGGATGAACTGCTCGCGGGCCTTGAGTTCGGCGTAACGCTCCTCGCTCAGATCGCCGGTCTCCTCCGGCTCCTCGCCGACCAGCGCCACGTCCTCGATCTCCTCGCCCGTCGCAGCCCGGCGTTCGGCCACGGCGCGCTTGAGATAGGCTGCGCGCTCGGCGGCGTCCGCATCCACATGATGGACGATGGTCATCGAGATGATGGTGTCGCCCTCGGCCAGGTTGATGCCGCGCACGCCGACCGAATTGCGGCCGGCAAAGACGCGCACGTCATCGACCTGGAAGCGGATGCACTGACCCAGCGCCGTGGTCAGAAGCACGTCGTCGAGCTCGCTGCAGGTCTCGACATTGAGGATCTCGTCACCTTCGCTGTCGAGCTTCATGGCGATCTTGCCGTTGCGGTTGACCTGGACGAAATCGCTGAGCTTGTTGCGGCGCACGGTGCCGCGCGTGGTGGCGAACATCACGTCGAGCTCGCCCCAGCTGGTTTCGTCTTCGGGCAGCGGCATGATCGAGGTGATGCGTTCGCCCTTTTGGAGCGGCAGCATGTTGATGAGCGCCTTGCCGCGCGATTGCGGCGTGCCGATGGGCAGGCGCCAGACCTTTTCCTTGTAGACGATGCCGCGCGAGGAGAAGAACAGCACCGGCGTGTGGGTGTTGGCGACGAACAGCCGGGTGACGAAATCCTCGTCCCTGGTGGCCATGCCCGAGCGGCCCTTGCCGCCGCGGCGCTGCGCCCGGTAGGTGGCGAGCGGCACGCGCTTGATGTAGCCGGCGTGGCTGACGGTGACCACCATGTCCTCGCGCGCGATCAGGTCCTCGTCGTCCATGTCAGGACCGCCCTCGGCGATCTCGGTGCGGCGCGGAACGCCGAATTCGTCGCGAACGGCGATGAGCTCGTCCTTGACGATCTGCTGGACGCGGACGCGCGAGCCGAGGATCTCGAGGAAATCCTTGATCTCCTCGCCGATCTTGTTGAGCTCGTCGCCGATCTCGTCGCGGCCGAGCGCGGTCAGGCGGGCCAGCCGCAGCTCGAGAATCGCCCGCGCCTGTTCTTCCGAGAGATTGTAGCTGCCGTCCACGTTGATCCGGTGGCGCGGATCGTCGATCAGAAGGATCAACGGCTCCACTTCACGGGCCGGCCAGCGGCGGGTCATCAGCTGTTCGCGCGCGGTCGCCGGATCGGGCGCATTGCGGATGAGCGCGATCACCTCGTCGATATTGGCGACCGCGATGGCAAGGCCGACGAGCACATGGGCGCGTTCGCGCGCCTTGCGCAGCAGGTACTTGGTGCGCCGCGTGATCACATCCTCGCGGAAGCCGACAAAGGCCTTGAGCATGTCGACGAGGTTCATCAGCTCCGGCTTGCCGCCATTGAGCGCCACCATGTTGACCCCGAAGGAGGTCTGCAGCGGCGTGTAGCGGTAAAGCTGGTTGATGATCACGTCGGCGACGGCGTCGCGCTTCAATTCGATGACCACCCGGTAGCCCTGGCGGTCGGACTCGTCGCGCAGGTCGGAGACGCCCTCGATGCGCTTGTCGCGCACGAGTTCGGCCATCTTCTCGATCATCGAGGCCTTGTTCACCTGGTAGGGAACCTCGGTGATGATGATGGCCTCGCGGTCGTTGCGCATCGGCTCGACATGGACGCGGCCGCGCATGATCACCGATCCGCGCCCGGTCTCGAACGCCTGGCGGATGCCGGCCTGTCCCAGAATGATGCCCGACGTCGGGAAATCCGGCCCCGGAATGATGCTCATCAGTTCGATCAGGTCGATCGACGGGTTGTCCATGATGGCGATGCAGCCATTGACCACCTCGACCAGATTGTGCGGCGGAATGTTGGTGGCCATGCCCACCGCGATGCCGCCCGCGCCATTGACCAGGAGGTTCGGGAACCGCGCCGGAAGGACCTTCGGCTCGCGGCCCGAGGAATCGTATGTGTCCTGGAAATCGACAGTGTCCTTGTCGATGTCCTCGATCATCTCGTGGGCAAGCTTGGCGAGACGGGATTCGGTGTAGCGCATGGCGGCCGGCGGGTCGCCGTCGATGGAGCCGAAATTGCCCTGCCCGTCGATCAGCATCGCGCCCATCGACCAGTGCTGCGCCATGCGCACCATGGCGTCATAGATCGACTGGTCGCCATGGGGGTGATACTTACCCATGACGTCGCCGACGATGCGCGACGACTTCACATATTTGCGGTTCCAGTGATAGCCGCCCTCATGCATGGCATGCAGGATGCGCCGGTGCACCGGCTTCAGCCCGTCGCGGACATCGGGCAGCGCCCGGCTCACGATCACGCTCATGGCGTAGTCGAGATAGGAGCGCTGCATTTCCTCGATGATGGATACCGGTTCTATGCCTGGAGTGATCGGCCCGGAGGGTGTGTTCTGGTCTGTCAAAGCGGTCCACGAAATCTGGATGGAATCATTGTCATCTTATAGCCGAAAGGCTTTGCCTTCGCCAATTTGCCAGCCGTTTTAGCGGCCTCAAATCCACATTCTCCACCATTGCGAACCCGATTTGGGGTTTTGATTGCGTCGAGGGTGTCGTATGCCCATGGAAACCAGCAGTTTTCATGGCTTTCGGGGGGCCGCATGAACGTCGATCTGCTCATCAATGCCTTCGTCACGATCATCGTCATGTTCGACCCTCCGGGGCTGGCCGCGATCTTTCTGGGACTGACCACGGGCATGAACCGCAGCCAGCGCATCCAGGTGGCGCTGCGCGGCGCCGTGACGGGCGCAGGCATCCTCGCGGTCTTCGCGGTCGCCGGCGCCGGCATTCTCGGCGTGCTCGGCATTTCGCTGGGCGCGTTTCGCATCGCCGGCGGCATCCTTCTGTTCTGGATCGCCTTCGAGATGATCTTTGAGAAGCGCCATGAGCGGCAGGAGAAAAGCGCCGAGCAGGCCATCACCAAGGACCATATTTCCAATGTCTCGGTGTTCCCGCTCGCCATTCCGCTGATTGCCGGACCGGGCGCCATCTCCGCCGTCATCCTGCTCGCAGGCTCGTTTTACGCCCCGGTGGAACGCACCGCCCTGATCGGCGTGATCATCGCCGCGTCCGTCGTCCTCTTCATCACGCTGGTGATCGCCGAGCGGATCGACCAGTTCCTCGGCTCCACCGGCCGCACCATCCTGACCCGGCTCCTGGGCGTGGTGCTGGCGGCGCTGTCGGTGCAGTTCGTCGTCGACGGGATCAAACAGGTTTTCATGCCCGGCTGAGGCGGATCTGATGGAACCCGAGCAGCAGTACCAATTCGAGGCGGACCTCTGGCTTTATGCCGGCGCCAAGGCGGCCTGGCATTTCATCACCGTTCCGGCCGACATCTCCCGCAGCCTGCGCTTCTATGCCGGTTCGAACAACGGTTTCGGATCGATCCGGGTGCGCGTCCGGATCGGCGAAAACCGATGGGAGACCTCGGTGTTTCCGGACAAGGCCTCGGGCTGCTATTTCCTGCCCGTGAAGGCGGCCGTGCGGAAGGCCGAGCGGGTTTCCACCGGCGACCGGGTCAAGGTCGAGCTTTCGACAGTCTGAGCCGGCCCGGCGGTCAGTCGCGAAGGTCGACCGTCAGTTCCGCGCCGCCCCAGCCATGGCGGCTGTCATGCGCGCGAACCCTGACCGTTCTGATATCATCAGGTATGGCGATCCCGCCGAGGCTGCGGGTGAAGGGTTGCTCGGTGTCGTGAGGGTGCAGCAGCACCCGCTCGCCCAGCACCGTTCCATCCGGGGCCAGCACCTGCCAGCGGTCCGCATAATGCTCCCAGCCGTCATCGGCGTGGCGCACCGTGACGTCGAACCGGTAGGCGCCGTCCGCAGATCGCCGATAGTCGACGCCAACCACATCCGCCTCCCCGGCACGCGCGGCGTGGGGAACGATCAGAACGGACGAAAGACCAGCGGCAAGAGCCGCCAGACCGGAGGCGAAGGACCGAACAACACGCCGATCAAACACAAGACGAAACCACATGGGACATTATGGGCCGGACAGTTCCGGCAAGGCCAATCACATTAAGGTGCATCGCCGGAAGGCGCATCGCCGGAGCCGTCCGGCCTGACGCTCAACAAGCACGTGCGGCTGCGGCAGCGCCCCCGGGAGGCGCCTCAAACCGCCGCCGGGTGCCCGTCAGCCAGTTGCAGCAGGTCCCACAGGTTGCCGTAGAGATCCCGGAACACCGCGACGGTGCCGTAGTCCATTGTCCTGGGTTCCCGGACGAACTCGACGCCTTCCGCCACCAGGCGCCGGTAATCACGCGCAAAATCATCGGTGTTGAGGAACAGGAACACCCGCCCGCCGGTCTGGTTGCCGACAAACGGCTCCTGCCCGGGCCTGGACGCGCGGGCCAGCACGATGGACGCGCCCTGCCCGCCCTTCGGCCGGACCACGACCCAACGCTTGTCCTGCTCCGGCTGATAAATGTCCTCGAGAAGATCGAAGCCGAGCACGCCGCAGTAAAAGGCGATTGCCTCGTCATAGTCGCGAACCACCAGGGCAACGTGGGTGATCGACTGGCGCAATTCCCGCCTCCCTTCTGCCTGTTCACTCATGCCCACCGCCGTCTCGCTTGCGAGGTGACGAAGGCAGCCTCCCTCAAAGCCGCTCAGGCCTGAGGATTGTCCTCGAACCACTTCACGATTTCAGGCATGGAATTCTCGAAACCGCCCGGCATGAAGATGTTGAGAAGTCCCGCGACCTTGCCGGTACGGTTCGCGAAATCATGCATGGTTCCGGCCGGGATCCTGAGGAACCCGCCTTTCTCCAGCTTGTGCCAGCTTTCCCCGACAAGAATGGAGACCGTGCCCTCAAGCCCGTAGAAGATTTCCGCGTTCTCCTCGTGAAGATGCGCCCCGGGTCCTGGGCTGTTTGGCTCCAGCCACCACTCCGAGATTGCGTAGCGATTGTCGCTTTCCGCATGATCCGCCTTGAACACGGCCCGCATCCGGCCAAGCGAATAGGACCGGCCCTCGCCCGGAGCAAGCTCCAGAACATCGGTGACGGACAAGGTGGTTCCAACCGGATGCGCAGTTGCGGAGGTCATGCCTTGCCCCTTCCGAAACGGACAGGCCCGGCCGCCCGAGGCGCCGGACCGTCGACTGCAAATCTCAGAACGGAATGTCGTCGTCGAGATCGCGGGATCCGCCGCCGCTGCCGAAGCCGCCACCGCCGGAACCGCCGCGACCGCCGCCCGATGACGAGCCTCCGCCGTAATCGGAGCCGACCCGGCCACCGCCACCGCCTTCATTGCGGCCGTCAAGCATGGTCAGGTTGCCGTTGAAACCCTGCAGAACCACCTCGGTGGAGTATTTGTCCTGGCCGGACTGATCGGTCCACTTGCGGGTCTGGAGCTGTCCCTCGACATAGATTTTCGAGCCTTTCTTCAGATAGTTCTCGGCAATCTTGCAGAGCCCTTCATTGAAGATGACCACACGATGCCATTCGGTCTTTTCCCGCCGCTCGCCGGTGTTCTTGTCGCGCCAGCTCTCCGACGTCGCCACCGACAGGTTGGCAATCGGTCGACCGTCCTGGGTGCGCTTGATGTCCGGGTCAGCCCCCAGATTGCCGATCAGTATAACCTTGTTGACGCTGCCCGCCATGATGCCTCACCTTCCAACACTTCAGGCGGTCTTGCACCACCCCGTCCAAATCTGCGCGCACCTTACAGGATCGCATACCAAGCCGTCAGCCGGGCACGGACAATCCACAGGCCTTTTTTGTTCTTTATTTGTTCTAGGCTTCATGCCATGTTTTGTCAACAGATTCGGCTTTGCCCCCCGCACACGCCACGGTGCGGCTCGACATTCACGGCGAGGTCCTTATGTATGGTTCGGGTTTGCCCCGGAACAATGTTTGACCTCTTGTGTTCCTCGGGGGCAAGGTGTTTTGCGAAATGCGGATCAGAAGCCTTGAGGGATGAGTTCCGACCCGCGAGGCCCAACAGGCAATTGAGCGATCCACGCGCGTTCGGCGGAACGCGCCGGACACTCCACGGCAAATCGGCGGCGACATGACTGAATTGAAATCCATCACCATTCGCGGAGCGCGCGAGCACAATCTCAAGAACGTCGACATAGACCTGCCGCGCAACAGCCTGATCGTGATGACGGGACTTTCGGGCTCGGGCAAGTCGTCTCTCGCCTTCGACACGATTTATGCCGAAGGACAGCGGCGCTATGTCGAAAGCCTGTCGGCTTACGCGCGCCAGTTCCTGGAGATGATGCAGAAGCCGGACGTGGATCAGATCGACGGATTGAGTCCCGCGATCTCCATTGAGCAGAAGACCACCAGCCGCAACCCGCGCTCGACCGTGGGAACCGTCACCGAGATCTACGATTACATGCGGCTGCTGTTTGCCCGCGTCGGCGTGCCCTATTCGCCCGCCACCGGCCTTCCGATCGAAAGCCAGACGGTCAGCCAGATGGTCGACCGGGTCCTGGCGCTGGAGGAAGGGACGCGGCTTTACGTGCTGGCGCCCGTGGTGCGCGGCCGCAAGGGCGAGTACCGCAAGGAGCTGGCCGAATTCATGAAAAAGGGCTTTCAGCGGGTCAAGGTGGACGGACAGTACTACGAGATCGCCGATGTTCCGCCGCTCGACAAGAAATACAAGCACGACATCGACATCGTGGTCGACCGGATCGTGGTCCGCGACGACATTTCGGCCCGCCTTGCCGACAGCCTGGAGACATGCCTGCGGCTGGCCGAGGGCCTGGCAATCGCCGAGTTCGCCGACAAGCCGCTGCCGGAAGGCGAAACCTCCGCCGGCGGGTCGGCCAACAAATCGCTCAATGAAACCCACGAGCGGATGCTGTTTTCGGAGAAGTTCGCCTGCCCCGTCTCCGGCTTTACCATCTCGGAAATCGAACCGCGGCTGTTTTCCTTCAACAATCCCCATGGCGCCTGCCCCACCTGCGACGGGCTCGGCACGCAGCAGAAGATCGACGAGGCGCTGGTGGTGCCCGAACCGCATTTGACATTGCGGGCCGGCGCGATTGCGCCCTGGGCCAAGTCAAGCTCGCCCTATTACACCCAGACGCTGGAGGCGCTGGGCAAGCATTACGGCTTCAAACTGTCCGACAAGTGGGCCGACCTGCCCGCCGCGGCGCAGAACACCATCCTGCGCGGCACGACCGAAAAGATCGCCTTCAAATATGATGACGGCCTCAGGTCCTACACCACGTCGAAGACCTTCGAGGGGATCATCCCCAATCTCGAACGCCGCTGGAAGGAAACCGACAGCGCCTGGGCGCGCGAGGAGATCGAGCGCTACATGTCCGCCGCCCCCTGCCCCGGCTGCGGCGGCTACCGGCTCAGGCCCGAAGCCCGCGCCGTGAAGATCAACGGCTGCCATATCGGCGAAGTCACGGAACTGTCGATCCGCAATGCCGGCGACTGGTTCGACCGGCTTCCGGGGGATCTCAATGCGCAGCAGAACCAGATCGCCGTGCGCATCCTCAAGGAAATCCGCGACCGGCTGAAATTCCTGAACGATGTCGGGCTCGACTATCTCACGCTGTCGCGCAACTCCGGCTCGCTGTCGGGCGGCGAAAGCCAGCGCATCCGGCTTGCCTCGCAGATCGGCTCGGGGCTGACCGGTGTGCTCTACGTGCTCGATGAGCCATCGATCGGCCTGCACCAGCGCGACAATGCCCGGCTCCTGGACACGCTCAAGCATTTGCGCGACATCGGCAACACCGTGATCGTGGTCGAGCACGACGAGGACGCGATCCTCACCGCCGACTATGTCGTCGACATCGGCCCGAACGCAGGCATTCACGGGGGCGAGATCATCGCCCAGGGCTCGCCCGGCGACATCATGGCCAATCCGCGTTCGATCACCGGAAAGTATCTCTCCGGAGAGCTCGAAGTGGCAGTGCCCGCCGAACGGCGCAAGGCGAAAAAGAAGAAGGAACTCAAGGTCATCGGCGCGCGGGGCAACAACCTCAAGAACGTCACGGCCTCGATTCCGCTGGGCGTGTTCACCGCGGTCACAGGCGTTTCCGGCGGCGGCAAGTCCACCTTCCTGATCGAGACGCTCTACAAGGCTGCGGCGCGCCGGGTGATGGGCGCGCGCGAGAACCCGGCCGATCACGACCGCATCGACGGCTTCGAGCACATCGACAAGGTGATCGACATCGACCAGTCGCCGATCGGCCGCACGCCACGGTCGAACCCCGCCACATACACCGGCGCCTTCACGCCGATCCGCGACTGGTTCGCCGGCCTGCCCGAGGCCAAGGCGCGCGGCTACCAGCCCGGACGCTTCTCCTTCAACGTCAAGGGCGGGCGCTGCGAGGCCTGCCAGGGCGACGGCGTCATCAAGATCGAGATGCACTTCCTGCCCGATGTCTATGTCACCTGCGACGTCTGCCACGGCAAACGCTACAACCGCGAAACGTTGGATGTGACCTTCAAGGGAAAGTCGATCGCCGACGTGCTCGACATGACGGTGGAGGAAGGCGTGGAGTTCTTCGCCGCCGTTCCCGCCGTGCGCGACAAGCTCAGGGCGCTCGAGGGCGTGGGGCTCGGCTACATCAGGGTGGGCCAGCAGGCGACCACCCTGTCGGGCGGCGAGGCCCAGCGCGTCAAGCTCGCCAAGGAGCTCTCCAAGCGCTCCACCGGGCGCACGCTCTACATTCTCGACGAGCCGACCACCGGCCTGCATTTCCATGACGTCGCCAAGCTGCTCGACGTGCTGCACGAACTGGTCGACCAGGGCAATTCCGTGGTGGTGATCGAGCACAATCTCGAAGTCATCAAGACCGCCGACTGGGTCATCGACCTGGGCCCCGAAGGCGGCGACGGCGGCGGCGAGATCGTCGCCGAAGGCACGCCCGAGGACATCGTCAAGATCGACCGCAGCTACACCGGCCGGTTCCTCAAGGAACTGCTGGCGCGCCGGCCGGGGAAACGGGTGGAGGCGGCGGAGTAGCCATAAGAATGGCAAAACAGCCGATGGTTCCCGAACCGAAAGCCAAATGCCGTTGTGACATATATTCGTTCCGGCAAATTACGGGTCTGTTGCAAGCCGCTATTGCAGAAAGCGTATTGGATTCATGAGCAAATCAGGCACAATCCGCACCGGCATCGGCGGCTGGACATTCGATCCCTGGAACGAGAGTTTCTATCCGCCGAAACTGCCCAAAACGAAGCAGTTGCGGCACGCCGCGAGCAAACTCCGCGCAATCGAGGTCAACGGCACCTATTACGGCAGCCAGAAGCCGGCAACCTTCGCCAAATGGGCCTCCGAGGCGCCCGACGACTTCGTCTTCTCGCTGAAGGCGAGCCGCTACTGCACCAACCGCAAGGTCCTGTCCGAAGGCGGCGCTTCGGTCGAGAAATTCCTGACCCAGGGCATCACGGAACTGGGCGACCGGCTCGGACCCATCCTCTGGCAATTCATGGCCACGAAGGCTTTCGATCCCGAGGATTTCGAGGGATTTCTCAAGCTTCTGCCGAAGGAACAGGACGGTTTGCCTTTGCGTCACGTGGTCGAACCGCGCCATGACAGCTTCCGCTCGCCCGAATTCATCGAACTGATCCGCAAGTATGGCGTCGCCGCCGTGGTGGCGGACCATGCCGACTACCCGATGTTCCCCGACCCGACAGCCGACTTCGTCTATGCCCGGCTGCAGCGCGGTTCCGATGACATCGCCACCTGTTACCCGCCGGAAGACATCGACCACTGGGCGGCGCGTCTCAAAACCTATGCAGATGGCGGCATGCCGGACGATCTGACACCGGTGGCGCCGGATCGGAAGGCGTCGGGCAAGCCGCGCGATGTCTTCGCTTTCTTCATCTCCGGCGGCAAGGTCAATGCGCCCGAGGGCGCAATGAGGCTGCAGCAAAAATTCTAACCATATCCCGCCCCGCCCACTCCCGCCTTGACCGCCGTCAAGGCGCGGTTCCCGCGACCGTGGCACTGTTCGCAAACAGCAAACCGATCACGGGAGAGTGACATGGGACAATTTTCGGGAAAAACCGCACTGGTGACCGGATCCGGCGCCGGAATCGGGCGTGCCGCGGCGCTTGAATTCGCACGTCAGGGTGCGAAGGTGATAGTGTCCGACATCAATGCAGAGGGCGGTGAGGAAACCGTCAAGATGATCCGCGAGGACGGCGGCCATGCCGCGTTCCGGAAAGCCGACGTCTCCAAGGCGGCGGATGTGGATGCATTGATCTCGTCCGTCGTCGAAGAATTCGGCCGTATCGACTGCGCGGTCAACAATGCCGGCATCGAAGGACAGATCGTGCCGTTGATGGATCAGCCGGAGGCGAACTACGACGCCATCATGGCGGTCAACGCCAAGGGCACTTTCCTGTGCCTCCAGGCCGAAATCCGACACATGCTTGAGGCCGGCGGCGGCGCGATCGTCAACCTGTCGTCCGTTGCAGGCCTGATCGGGTTTCCCGGGCTGTCTCCCTACGTTGCCTCCAAACATGCCGTGATCGGAATGACCAAGAACGCCGCGCTGGAATATGGCAAGGCAGGCGTCAGGGTCAACGCGGTCTGTCCGGGAGGCATCGATACGCGCATGCTCGATTCGCTCGCCGATCAGGCGTCAGCCGGTGCGCAGTCCAGCAGCCAGATGATGGATCCGCTGCATCCGCTGGGGCGGATCGGAACGCCTCAGGAGGTGGCAAACCTGATTGTCTGGCTCTGCTCCGGGCAGGCAAGCTTCATGCTCGGCGCGATCGTTCCCGTCGATGGGGGCTTCGTGGCGCAGTAGGCGGGAATGCAATTCCCGGAGCCACGACACGGGGTCGTGGCTCCGCGACCGCATTCGGTCGATGAGCTTCGCCTAGCGGGTGTGCCTTGGCAGGAAGATCGTCAACAGCCCGAGAAACGGCAGGAACGAGCAGATCTGATATACAAAGACGATCCCTCTTTCATCTGCCACCTGCCCCAGAACGGCGGCTGAAATTCCGCCCATTCCGAAAGCGAAACCGAAGAATATGCCCGCTATCAGGCCGACACGGCCCGGCACCAGTTCCTGTGCGAACACCACGATCGCCGGAAAGGCTGAAGCCAGCACCACGCCGATGATCACGGTCAGAACAGCTGTCCAGAACAGGTCCGAATAAGGCAGCATCAACGTAAACGGCAGCACACCCAGGATGGATGCCCAGATCACCGTTTTTGCTCCGATCCGGTCACCGACCGGCCCGCCGATCAGTGTACCGGCCGCCATGGCGCCGAGGAACACAAACAGCAGCACCTGGGAGTTCTGCACGCTGACGTCGAAGCGTTCGATGACATAGAAGGTGTAGAAGCTGGTGAAACTTGCGACATAGATGTTCTTCGTGAACACTAGAAGGGCAAGCACCACCAGCGCGATGATGACGCGGCGGCGGCTGTGCGCCAAGGCGGTGTCGGGCGCGGGGCGGCCTGCCGCAGCACGCCGGAACGAACCGTACCAGCGACTGACCCAGGTCAGGATGATCATGCCGCCGAGCGCCGCCAGCCCGAACCAGGCCACAGAAGCCTGCCCGTTGGGCACGATGATGAAGGCTGCCAGCAAGGGGCCGCAGGCAGTGCCGAAATTGCCGCCGACCTGAAACACCGACTGTGCCGTCCCGTGGCGCCCGCCGGATGCTAGCCGGGCGATTCGCGACGATTCGGGATGGAAGACAGCCGAGCCGAGGCCGACCAGCGCCGCAGCCGCAAGCAGCAGCAGATAGTAGCCTGCCGAAGCCAGAAGCAGGAGTCCCAGCAGCGTGAACCCCATGCCCACCGGAAGCGCATAGCCGACCGGGCGCTTGTCGGTGAAGGCCCCGATGGCCGGCTGCAGCAACGAGGCCGTGAACTGGAAGGCAAAGGTCAGCAGCCCGATCTGGGTGAAGCTCAAATCGTAGTTGATCTTCAGAATCGGATAGATGGCCGATAGCACCGACTGCATCGTGTCATTGAGAAAGTGGCACACGCTCAACGCCACCACCACCGAGAATGCCGCCGATTCGCCATCGATGGCTCGCGGCGCCGCAGCGTCCGTCGGCATGACATTCACCTCGACGGGATCCGCCGGAGCGCTCTTTTTTCCGATCATGTCCATCGCCATGTTCCCAACCACCCATTGCGAACACGCACGCCCGGTGCGCATTCCAGCTACGCGTTTCCCTATGCGCAGGGCCACGTGTCGCCGATCAATCGATACACCTGTTGCCAGCAGCCCGCTTTCGTGGTGAGGTCTATTTCTTACGAGAGCGGGCCAGAGGGTTCCGGTGCGCCCATGGCTCCGCGTTCGGGATGCGCCCTTCGATGACAAAGCCGATACCGTCCCCCCGAAGAACGGAAACCAGCGAAATTGCGGGGGACCATGCCCGGAAGCTGACGATGCTCAATGCGCAGCCCGAGCCTGTGGTGGCTTTCTCGCATCTGTATCATCACAACGACCATGTTGCCGACCATGAACATGACAGGGCGCAGTTGCTGCACCCCTCCTCCGGAATTGTCGCCGTGACAACGGAAGCCGGGCGCTGGCTGGTGCCGCCGGGACACGCCCTCTGGATCCCGGCCGGAATTCGCCACGCGGTGGACGCGATCGGCCGGGCGGAAACCCATTCGATCTACGTGCGGCGGGATGCCGGCGCCACGCTGTCCGACCAGTTTCCCGGTCAACCGCCCGCCCGTCTCCCCCTTCACCTGCACGTCGCCGGAATGACGCCTCTCATGCGAAGCCTCGTGCTCGAAGCCGTGCGTCTTCGCGGTCAGCCCGCCTCACCGCGCTCCGCGTTCATAGTCGGCGCGATGCTGCACGAGATCATGCAATTGCCCGAACGTCCGCTGGGACTGCCGTTTCCCACGCACGGCAAGCTTGCGCAGATGTGCCGGTCCTTCGTGGCCAGCCCCTCCGCCCATCTGGAGATCGATCAGTGGGCCGGTGCGATGGGGATGAGCCGGCGCAGCTTTACCCGGCTCTTCCGCCGCGAGACCGGATTGAGCCTGTCGACCTGGCGCCAGCAGGCATGTCTGCTTTCCGCCCTGCCCCGATTGTCGGCCGGCGAGCCGGTGACCGCAATAGCGCTCGATCTCGGCTATGACAGCGTGCCGGCCTTTACGACCATGTTCCGCCGCATGCTCGGCGCTCCCCCGAGAACCTATCTGCGCAATCGCCCGGAGGACTGAGACTCAGCGCAAATCGCTCGTCGTCCCCCCGATCCGCGCGGCCAGATCTTCCGCTGTCATACCCGGCCCCAGCCGTCGCGCCGTCGCGCCATGCATCGCGACCGCGGCGCAGCCCGCCTCGAACCCGGGCATGCCCTGGGCCAGTAGGCTGCCGGCGAGGCCAGCCAGAACATCGCCGGAGCCGGCCGTGGCGAGCCAGGACGGCGCATCGGCATTGACCGCTGCCCTGCCGTCCGGCGCGGCGATCACCGTATCGGTCCCCTTGTAAAGCACGATGGCGTTCAGGCGTCGCGCCGCCGCCAGCGCCCGGTCGATCTTGGAGAAATTATCGTCGTCAGTCAGATCCGGAAAAAGACGCCGGAATTCTCCCTCATGCGGCGTGATCATCAGCCGCGTGTCACCCTTGAACAGGCCAGCGAGTTCCGACTGAGCTACCGCGAAGGCGCTCAGCCCGTCCGCATCGAGCACGACCGGGCGGCCGGTGCCGGCCAGCAGCCCGCAATATTGCCGGGCGCGTTCGGCATTCCCGAAACCGGGCCCGAGAACGAATGCGGAAAGGCGTCCGTCCTCGAGCCATTCCGCAAGCGCATCGGCATCTCCGACTGAGCGCTGCATGATGGCCGTCAGATGGTTGGCCTGGGACAGGACCGCACCGGGCGGGGTGGCAAGGCTGACGAGCCCTGCCCCTGCATGAAGTCCGGCGGCGGCCGAAAGCCGCGCCGCGCCGCCGGAAATCAGGGGGCCGGCAAAGACAACCAGATGACCACGGCTGTACTTGTGCCGGCTTGCGGAACTGGCCGGGAGGTGATCATGGTAGAGGCCATCATGATTGCGCCAAACCGGCTCGTCAGACACGATCAGGCGCGCCGGAATGCCAATGTCGCAAACATGAACTTCCCCGCACAAGGCCCTGCCCGGCATAAGCAAATGACCCGGCTTCAATGCCGCGAAGGTGACCGTGTGCACGGCTTCGAGACAGGGGCCGGTGGGCCTGCCGGTCCGGCCCGACACGCCCGAGGGCAGATCCACGGCGACCACAGGAAGGCCCGACCGAACCACGCGCTCGATCAGCACCGCAAACTCCCCCTCCACCGGACGGTCGAGACCCGCGCCGAACAGCGCATCGACAATCACATCGCCCTCCGCAGGTTGCCAATCGGCAAAGTTCCGGAGTTCCTGATCGCACGCACAATGAGCCCGGTATGCATCGCCTCCGAACTTCGGCGCCATGCCGATGCGCAAGACCGGTACACCGTTGTCGGCCAGCAATCGCGCCGCCACATGGCCGTCGCCGCCATTGTTGCCCGGGCCGCAGACGACCACCGCGCGGCAGATGCCGGGATACCCGGAGAGCACGCAGGCGGCCACATGCGCTCCCGCAGCCTCCATCAGGCCATAGCTGTCGATACCGCTGCGGGCGGCATCGGAGTCGATCCGGCCCATCGCGGCCGGAGAGATAAGCAATGTTGTATCTATCGCCATGCGCTTTCGTCGCACCGGCCGCGGCTCGTGGTCAAGCCGCACCCGGCTCCGGCTCGGCGCGACGGCACGATGCGCACCGCACAATGAATTGAATATGGGCATTTCGCCTTTATTTTGTGCATGTTGTGATGCACAATTTTTCACCATACACTGCGCGGATAAAATCAGACCGGGGAACAATATCGACAATTCACACCGGCATCGACGTCCCGGAGCCCGATTTCCCATTGTTTTGGGTTGGAACCGGTCTCGCACGCATGAAAACCGGCGCAATTTTTCCGGTTTTGGCCGATCTGGCACGGCGCATGCATTGCGAGCCGCGAGTGGGCACAGTTGTATGCGTCGGCGCCCGCTTTCACGAGACAATGCGGAGAAATGATTCTCATGAAAAAGATCGAAGCGATCATCAAGCCGTTCAAGCTCGACGAAGTGAAGGAAGCTCTTCAGGAAGTTGGCCTGCAGGGCATCACCGTCACCGAGGCGAAGGGCTTCGGCCGGCAGAAGGGTCACACGGAGCTGTATCGCGGCGCCGAATACGTTGTGGACTTCCTGCCCAAGGTAAAGGTCGAAATCGTTTTGGCCGATGAGACCGCGGAAGCCGCGATCGACGCCATCCGCAATGCCGCCCAGACGGGCCGCATCGGCGACGGCAAGATCTTTGTCTCCAACGTCGAGGAAGTGATCCGCATCCGGACCGGTGAAACCGGCAACGACGCCATCTGACCACCGTGCGCGGACCCGCGCCGCGCGATTATCGTCATTACAAACAGGGAATATCGAACATGACGACTGCCAATGAAATTCTCAAGCAAATCAAGGACAACGACGTAAAGTTCGTCGATCTGCGCTTCACCGATCCCAAGGGCAAGCTGCAGCACGTCACGATGGACTCGTCCGCCGTTGACGAAGACATGTTCGCCGACGGCGTCATGTTCGACGGCTCCTCGATTGCCGGATGGAAAGCCATCAACGAGTCCGACATGGTGCTGATGCCCGACACCGCCACTGCCCACATGGACCCGTTCTTCGCACAATCGACCATGGTGCTGGTGTGCGACATTCTCGATCCGATCTCGGGCGAAGCGTACAACCGCGATCCGCGCACCACCGCCAAGAAGGCTGAAGCCTATCTCCAGGCCTCGGGCCTCGGCGACACGGTCTATGTCGGCCCCGAGCCGGAATTCTTCGTCTTCGACGACGTCAAGTATCGCGCCGATCCCTACAACACCGGCTTCAAGCTCGATTCGACCGAACTGCCGTCGAACGACGACAGCGACTACGAGACCGGCAACATGGGACACCGCCCGCGCACCAAGGGCGGCTACTTCCCGGTCCCGCCGGTCGACAGCAGCCAGGACATGCGGTCTGAAATGCTGACCGTTCTGGCCGAAATGGGCCTGACCGTCGAAAAGCATCACCACGAGGTGGCGTCCTCGCAGCATGAGCTCTGCATGGTCTTCGACACGCTGACCCGCCAGGCCGACAAGACCCAGATCTACAAGTACGGCGTCCACCAGGTGGCCAACGCCTACGGCAAGACCGCGACCTTCATGCCCAAGCCGGTGTTCGGCGACAACGGCTCGGGAATGCACGTTCACCAGTCGATCTGGAAGGGCGGCAAGCCGACCTTCGCCGGCGACGAATATGCGGGCCTTTCGGAAACCTGCCTGTACTACATCGGCGGCATCATCAAGCACGCCAAGGCCATCAATGCCTTCACCAACCCGTCGACCAACTCCTACAAGCGTCTGGTTCCGGGCTACGAGGCTCCGGTGTTGCTCGCCTACTCGGCACGCAACCGTTCGGCGTCCTGCCGCATTCCGTTCGGCTCCTCGCCGAAGGCCAAGCGCGTCGAAGTCCGCTTCCCGGATCCGACCGCCAACCCCTACCTCGCCTTCGCCGCCATGCTCATGGCCGGCATCGACGGGATCAAGAACAAGATCCATCCGGGCAAGCCGATGGACAAGGACCTCTATGATCTTCCCGCCAAGGAACTCAAGAAGATCCCGACCGTCAGCGGTTCGCTCCGCGAGGCTCTCGAAAGCCTTGACAAGGACCGGAAGTTCCTCACCGCCGGCGGCGTCTTCGACGACGACCAGATCGACGCTTTCATCGCACTCAAGATGGAAGAAGTGATGCGGTTCGAAATGACCCCGCACCCGGTCGAATTCGACATGTACTACTCGGTCTAAGTCCACTCTCAGGACATGACAAAGCCGGGGCGACTGCGTCGCCCCGGCTTTTCTGTGTTCGGGCGAAAGCCCCTTGCTACTTCTTGGTCTGGCTGCCGATGAAGTCGCGGACGATCCGCACAATGCCGCGGTCCAATACCGCATCCAGCGCCGTGACGAACTCGTCGACATGCTCCGGGCCGCAGATAAGCGGCGGCTCAAGCCGGATGACATTCCGGTTGTACTCGGTAAACGCCACAAGCACATTGTGATCGCGCAACAGTTCAGCGCCGACAAATCCGGAGAGCGAGCCCTTGAGCTTGTCGTCGAGCAGCGCCACCATGGGGCGCAACAGCGCCGGCAGGGTCTGGCTGAAGTCCTGGAACTCCAGCCCCACCATGAACCCGCTGCCGCGAACATCCTTGATGATCTGCGGGTACTTCGCCTTGAGCTCGTTGAGGCGGTTGATCAGATATGCGCCGACCTGGGCGGCATTGCCGATCAGATCCTCGTCATACATCACATTGAGCCCCTCGATGGCCGTGATGCAGGCCTCGCCGATGCCGCCGAAAGTGGCCTGGGCGTGGATCATCGCGGTCTTGGGCGTGCCATAGGCCTTCATGTAGACATCGCGGATAGCGATCATCGCGGCCATGGCGCATTTTCCGGCCCCCAGTGACTTTGCCAGCGCGGTCACATCCGGAACCACGCCTGCCTTCTCGAAGGCAAAGAAGTGGCCCGACCGGCCCATGCCGCACTGGACTTCGTCAGCAATCCAAAGGACCCCGTGCTTGTCGCAGAGCGCGCGAAGCTCCTGCCAGAACTCCACCGGCGCCTCGACGATACCGCCACCGCCCTGGATGGTCTCAAGCACGATCACGCCGATCTCCGGATCGGCCTCGAAAGCAGCGCGAATGGCGTCAATGTCGCCGAACGGCACCTTGACCGTGTTTCCGGTCAGTTGGAACTGGCCGCGATAGAGTTCGGAGTCCGTGAGCGAGAGGACGCCCTTGGTCTTTCCGTGGAAGGAATTCTGCGCATAGACTATTTTCGGGCGCTTCGGTCCGGCGGCGCGCTCGGCAACCTTGATCGCGGCTTCCATGGCTTCCGACCCGGATGAGCCCAGGAAGACCATGTCCAGATCGCCAGGTGCGATCTCCGCCAGGTTCTTTGCCAGCGCCGAGGCGTACTGGCTCATGAAAGCGATTGCGATCTCATGCCTGTCCTCGTCCTGGAACTGCTTGCGCGCCGAAACGATGCGCGGATGATTGTGCCCGAAGGCAAGCGAACCGAAGCCGCCGAAGAAATCGAGGATCTTGCGACCGTTCTGGTCGGTGTAATACATCCCCGACGCAGTCTCGACCTTGACCTTGTGGAAGCCCAGAAGCTTCATGAAATGCAGCTGACCTGGATTGATGTGATCCTTGAACAGATCGGTCATCTCGACCAGGCTCATGGCCTTGGCATCGGCAACGGTCAGAAGCTTCGGACGCGGGGTGGCGCTGCCGGCGGCAACGCCGCTGTCCGTCAGCGACGGAGCTTCGACGGCGACACGGTTCGGTGTATCAAGCATTTCTGTGCTCCTTCGAAGCGGTTTCATTCAGCAGGCGCCACCCGGCCGGATGCGACAGATGCACCCGGAACCTTTTTGGCGTGGTATTCGTCATAGGCCGCGATCAGCATGTCCTCGTCCCGGTACTGCGGGACCCAGCCGAGCTGACGTTCGCCCTTGCCCACGTCGAGAACGCAGTTCTCGTCGGCGATGAGGTACTGCTCCGGGTCCATGATCGGCATGTTCATCAGATCGAAGAGGTCGAGCGTGCGCTTCACGGCCCAGCCCGGTGTCGGGATCAGGAAGGATTTGGATCCGGCATGCCTGATGAGATCACCCAGCAGCTTGCGAACCGGCGGCGGATTGACCGAACCCAGATTGTAGGCCTCGTTCGGCACGCCGGCTTTCCAGGCAAGCCGTGCGGCCTCGGCGCAATCGAAGACCGAGATGAACTGATAGGGATTGCGTCCCGAACCGATCATCGGAACAGGCAGGTTGTAATCCACCAGCTTGAAAAGTTTCTCGAGGATCCCGAGACGGCCCGGGCCGATGATCAGACGCGGACGAAACAGCGAGATCGACATCCCCCGTTCACGCCATTCGGCGGCAAGATGTTCGGTATCGAGCTTGGACTGACCGTACTCTCCAAGCGGCGCCTGGGGGTGCTCCTCGGTCATCGGAAACGTCACGGTGTGGCCGTAGATCATGTCGGTGGTGAAATGGACGAGGCGGTTGGCGCCTGCCTTGTCCATGGCCTCGATGATGTTCTTCGTGCCGTCGTAATTGACCGGGTAGAAGAAATCATGACGCTTGGCGCGGACCTGCAGCGGCGACAGCATCTTGGCCGACAGGTTGTAGACCATGTCATCGGCATCGAGTGGCACGCGGGCAACTTCTTCCGGACGCGTCACATCACAATGGACGATCTCCGCGTCGCGATAGAAGCCGATATTGTCGTTGACGATGTCGGCAATGACGACCTGTTCCCCGTCGGCGAGCAGTTTCTGGGCAAGGTGGCGACCGACAAAACCGTCGCCGCCGAAGATAACATGTTTCATCGGGTCAACTCACTTGCTTGTTTGGATACCGGATTGAGAGCGATTTCATGGGTCGTGTCGTCACGACCGGACTGCGCGATCAGCACGGTGCCGACGCAGATGAAGGCTATTCCGGCGATGCGCCACGAATTGAGATCTTCCTTGAAAACAAAGAACGCGAACACCGCCACCGCCACATAGGCCAGGCTCAGGAACGGATAGGCGAACGACAGTTCCACCTTCGACAGCACATAAAGGTGCGAGGCCATCGAGATGACGAAGGTCGAAAGCCCGAGAAAGATCCACGGATTGAACAGGATCTGGAAAATCCGCGCGATCATGGTGTCGGCGGTGAAGGTCAACGGCCCGAGCGACAGCATGCCCTGCTTGAGCATCACCTGGGCCGCCGCATTGGTCAGCACGGTAAAGAGAATGAAGACTATGTATTTCATGTCCCGCTCCACATTAGGATGGGACGATATCTAGATGGATTTCCCCAATATCGGGTTCATGCGCAGGGTCAATTTTGTCTTAAATTGTTTGCAATCCCGTTTTGACCCGACGTATCAGCTTGCGACGCCCGAACACAGCCGCACGACCCGAAGGCGGCTGCCGGATTCCCGGCCCTAGCGGCTGAGAAGAAACTCGAGCGTCTGCTTCCAGTCGGTCATTCGTATCGGTGTGCCGTGGGATCCGGTGTTGAAGAGCACGAACCGGGCCGGATAATCGGCTGAACTGGCCCGAACCCGGTCAAACACCGCCTTTTGGCTTTTCCAGTCATAGACACTGTCATCGCTGCCATGGGTGAACATCATCGGAAGCCGGGCCCTGACCGCCGCGCTGCCGGCAATGCCGGAATCCGGGGCCCCGCCCAGCAGCACCATGCCCGCAAGGCGCGACACCACAGCCGGATCGCGTGCAAGCTTCGCGCAGATGATCGAGCCCATGGACGCGCAGGCCAGCACCACCGGCGTCCTGCCCGCCTCGATCACCGCCTTGACGTCGCGCGCCCCGATGTCGTCGAAACTCTCGATGGTGGGCGCGAGATATGCGCCGCCGTTCGCCATCATGAGATTCTTCAGCCGGTTGAAGTTTCCGCCGAAGGTGTAGTCGTTCATGCCCAGCCGCTGGTCGCCGCCGCGGCCATGCACAAAAATGACGGCGAACCGCGCAGCGGCATATTCACCGGTCAGCCCGATTTCGATCTCGCGTCCGTTCGCCCGATGCACCGCAAGCCTGCTGTGGCGCTTGACGCCGAGCGAGACATAACGCGAGCGGACCCGGCGCTCCGGCTGCTGGTCGCGCTGGTGAATGTCGCGCATCTTGTCGTAGTCCACGACCATGAAAGCGCCGCCCTCCTCGACCGCGAGGATGCCCGGATAGGCAAACAGCCGGTCCTTGTGCCCCCTGAGTTCGAGCGCATCGGCGGGCGCCGAGACCAGCGCGGCCAGGATGCAGCACAACAAGGCGGAAAGCGGTTGTGCAAGAACACCGCGCAAAGCCAGGCTCCTCATGATAGACAGTCGATTGAACACACGGATTCTGGCAAACTCCGGCTGATTCGCATCCCGAACCCAGACTAGGCCCGACCACAATATGGACGATTCCAACGACCTCTTTTCCACTATCGGCGCGCCTGCATCAAGGCCCGCGGCCAAATCGGAGGCACAGGACGCCACGGACACAAGATCCCTGGCATCCGCTCCGGCCGCCGACACTGCCAAGCCGCAAGCTGCGCCGGCGGCAAAGGCCTCGGCCAGAAACGCGCCTGCGAGCGGCGACGACTATGACGCCTCCGCGATCGAGGTGCTGGAAGGTCTGGAACCGGTTCGGCGCCGGCCCGGCATGTATATCGGCGGAACCGATGAGCGCGCCCTGCACCATCTGTTTGCCGAGGTCATCGACAATTCGATGGACGAAGCCGTTGCGGGCCACGCCAATTTCATCGAAGTCGAGCTCGATGCCGAAGGCTACCTGACCGTTTCCGACAACGGACGCGGCATTCCGGTGGAAAACCATCCCAAGTTTCCCGGCAAGTCGACGCTCGAAGTGATCATGACGGTGCTGCATGCGGGCGGCAAGTTCGACAGCAAGGTCTACGAGACCTCCGGCGGCCTGCACGGCGTCGGCGTCTCCGTGGTCAATGCGCTGTCTGACGATCTGGAAGTGGAGATTGCCCGCAACCGCCGGCTCTACCGCCAGCGCTTCTCACGGGGAATCCCGCAGGGAAACCTCGAGGAGATCGGCGAAGTGCACAATCGCCGCGGCACCAGGGTCCGGTTTCATCCCGATCCCGAGATCTTCGGCGGCGCAGCGCGTTTCGATCCGGGCCGCCTCTACCGCATGGCCCGCTCGAAGGCCTATCTGTTCGGCGGCGTCGAGATCCGCTGGTCCTGCGACCCGTCGCTGGTCGAGGGCAGCGAAACGCCGGACAAGGCCGTCTTCCACTTCCCCGGCGGCCTCAAGGACTATCTCGAGGCGTCGCTCGGCAAGGAACACCGGGTCAACCGCGAGATCTTCGCCGGAAAGACCGAACGGCCCGGCGGCCACGGTTCGCTCGAATGGGCGGTGACCTGGTATGGCGGCGATGCATCGATCAGTTCCTACTGCAACACCATCCCCACGCCCGATGGCGGAACCCACGAAGCCGGGCTCCGCATCGCGCTGACCAAGGGGCTCAAGGCCTATGCCGAACTGACCGGAAACAAGCGGGCCTCGGTGATCACCACCGATGACGTGATGATTTCATCCATCGGCATGCTCTCGGTCTTTATCCGGGAGCCGGAATTCGTCGGCCAGACCAAGGACAAGCTCGCAACCGTCGAGGCGCAGCGCATCGTCGAGACCGCGCTCCGCGACCCTTTCGACCACTATCTCGCCGACAGCCCCGCCGAGGCGGACAAGCTGCTCGAATGGGTGATCGACAGGGCCGAGGAACGGGTGCGCCGGCGCAAGGAAAAGGAGGTCAACCGCAAGACCGCCGTTCGCAAGCTGCGTCTGCCGGGCAAGCTTGCCGATTGCAGCCAGACCACGTCCGAGGGCGCGGAACTCTTCATCGTCGAGGGCGATTCCGCGGGCGGTTCTGCAAAACAGGCGCGCAACCGTGCCAATCAGGCGATCCTTCCTTTGCGCGGCAAGATCTTGAATGTCGCGAGCGCCGGCCGCGAAAAGCTCGGCGCAAACCAGCAGATCGGCGATCTGGTGCAGGCCCTGGGCTGCGGCACCGGATCGAAATACCGCGAAGAAGACCTGCGCTACGATCGCATCATCATCATGACCGATGCCGATGTCGACGGCGCCCACATCGCCTCGCTTCTGATCACCTTCTTCTACCAGGAAATGCCCGAGCTCATCCGTCAGGGCCATCTGTACCTCGCCGTTCCGCCGCTCTACAAGATTTCACAGGGCGGGAAATCGGCCTATGCGAGGGATGACGCCCACCGGGCCGAGTTGCTCGAAACCGAGTTCACCGGACGCGGCAAGGTTGAGATCAACCGTTTCAAGGGCTTGGGCGAAATGCTTCCGGCGCAGCTCAAGGAAACCACGATGGACCCGTCCAAGCGCACCTTGCTGAAGGTTGCCGTTGACGTGACAGATCCGGAATCGACCCGGGAGGCGGTGGACAATCTGATGGGCACCAAGGCGGACGCCCGGTTCAGGTTCATCCAGGAACATGCCGCATTCGCCGACAATCTCGATATCTGATCCGAAACCGGTTCGCGGTCGAAGCTGCCGCGCCTGGCTCGATGAGCTTTGAAAGTCACTCAGGCAGCCACTGCCGGCTCCATTGCCAACGCATGGGCGTAGTCGCGCGATGACTGGCGATGCCAGTTCAGGTGCAGGGTCTCGACCAGTCGCAGCAATTCGGCCACTGCCGGCACCCGCCCCGAACAGGAGGCGTACTGCCGCATGAGCGCGCGTGTGACCGATCCGACATCGATGCCCGCCTGGCGGCGCGAGGCCGCGCGCCACATCAGCGTTGCGGTCACGAACACCGGCGCCAGGTCCCGGTCGAGGCCGATAGAACGATAAAGCGCCCGGATCGCCGCCTCGCGGCCGTCATTGAGAATCCCCCTCACCCGGCTGTCGCCCATACCCGACAGCGCCACGACAGCGGCGGCGAAGAAATCGACATTTCCCGAACACAGCGTGTGCATGAGAAAGGCCGGCGTCAGGCGGCCCGACATGCGCAAGTGCTCTACCAGCGCCGGAATCTCTTCGGCTCCGACCACGTCCGCAAGCGTAAGCGTTGCATTGACGCAGGCTTCCTCGGTGACCTTGCGGCTGCGGCTGCCGCCGATTGCGAAGCGTACAAGCTCCGAGCCGGCCAGCGCCGCGCCAAGCCGCTCAACGAGCCCCTGGCGGACGTCGCAGGGAAGGTCGCCGCGATCGAACAGCCGACTCCGAAGTTCCGGATCATCTCCGAAACGTTCGGCAATGCGGCGCAGCGAAACCCGTGCGACCTGCGCACCGGTATTGTCGAGCAGGTCGGAAACGGCCTCCCGGGACCCGACCTCGGCAAGGGCGGCGCTTACCTGGATCGACAAGGAGGAGCGGCAGGCGACAAACTGCTGAAACAGCGCCCGGCCGTTGGCGATGATCTCGATGAGATCATTGTCGGAAAGAACCGGCGAAAGCGCGATGATTCGGGCGGCGACCTCGAACTGGTCTTCGGCAAGCCTGAGGATAACGCTGCGCGGCGCATGCTCGACTGAGGCCAGACCTTCCGCAAGCGCCAGCCGCACCTTGGGTGAAGGGTCATCGAGGAGGAGGGACAGCGCCGCTTCGACACCGGGGCCCTCTTCGGCGGGAATGCGCCCTTGCGCATAGGCCCTCGTCAGGGCCGCTGTCGCATGGCATCTCTGTGTGACAGTGGCAGTGTCAAACCATTTCAGAAACTTTTTTACAATCATGCTGCGTGCATTCCCACTCGGTACCTGTTCCACCAAGCTAGCGCGCAAAGGTTTACGTTCGGTTCACCATACTTATTAACCTGCAGGCCTTTCGGCACGGGTTGCGCCCTTCTTCCGAACACGGCAACTATGCGAAAGAAGAGGGCCAGCGGGAACGGGGACAGCAATGCGCGGAATGTATCTTGAAGAGTTTGAAACCGGCGCTGTGATCGCTCACACGCTCAGGCGAACAGTGACCGAGATGGACAACATGCTGTTCTCCAACATGACGCTCAATCCGCAGCCGCTGCACATCGATTTCGAATTCTGCAAGACGACCGAATTCGGCCGGCCGCTGGTCAATTCGCTTTTCACGCTGGGCCTGATGATCGGAATTTCAGTCAACGACACCACCGTCGGCACGACAATCGCCAATCTCGGCATGAGCGAGGTCACCTTCCCCAATCCACTGTTCCACGGCGACACCGTGCGGGTGGAAACGAAGGTCCTGTCGGTCCGGGAGTCCCGTTCGAAGCCGGATCGCGGCATTGTCGAGTTCGAACACCAGGCCTTCAACCAGCATGATGTTCTGGTGGCGCGTTGCGTCCGCCAGGCAATGATGCGCAAGAGACCGCAGCCATGATGCGCTCGCTGCTCTTCGTGCCGGGCGATTCGTCGCGCAAGATGGAGAAGGCTGCGGGCTCCGGCGCCGACGCGCTGATCCTGGATCTGGAAGACTCAGTGTCGCTCTCCCGCAAGGCCGAGGCCCGTGAGCTGGTGGCGGATTTCGTCGCAAACGCCGGCCGGGCGTTTCCCGCTCCGCGCCTCATTGTCAGGGTGAATGCGCTGGACACCGGTCTGACCGACGATGATCTGGCAGCGGTAATCAGGGCGCGTCCCGATGCAATTCTTCTGCCGAAGGCCGGGTCGGGGGCTGACATACAGGATCTGGGCGCGCGCATTGCCGTCGAGGAGGCCGAAGCCGGCCTGGACGAAGGCGCCGTCTTAATCCATGCGCTGATGACCGAATCTGCCGGAGGACTGCTGCAGGCCGGATCCTTCGCAGGCAAATCCAAACGTCTAACGGCTCTGGCCTGGGGCGCCGAGGACCTTGCAGCCGACATCGGCGCCACCTCCAACAAGGATGAGGCCGGACTCTACACCGACGTGTTCACGATGGCCCGCAGCCTGACGCTGCTTGCCGCGGCGCAGTCCGGTGTGGAAGCGGTGGACACGGTGTTCACCGACTTCCGCGACATGGTGTCGCTGAAAAAGGAATGCCTGGCTGCGGTCCGCGACGGGTTCTCCGGCAAGATGGCGATCCATCCGGACCAGGTGCCGGTGATCAACGCGGCCTTCACTCCCGCGCAGGAAGACGTGGAGCGGGCCATCAAGATTCTGGCGCTGTTCGCGGCTGCCGGGCCCGAGGCAGGCGTGCTATCGCTCGACGGCAGGATGCTGGACAGGCCGCATTTACGGCAGGCCGAAAGGATTGCCCGCCGCGCCGGCCTCGATCCTGCCGCCCTGCCCGCCAGGGACGACGCCGACAGGGACTGATACTCCGGCCTTGAGCTTTTTCGGACGGCCTCGTCTATCGGGCGCTCCGGCTTGGACGCGGCATCTCGAATGTGTCCGCGGCGTCGGCGTAATCCATGTAGCCGAGCCGCGCCAGGGGGCTGACCGCCTTCATGTCGAGCCGTCCGTCGGCAATCGCCTTCTCGTCGATATGGATGCCGAGCACCTGCCCGATCACCACGAAGGACCCGCTTGGCGTCCCGTCGAGCGCCGTTGGCTCGAAGATGTCGATTGCCTTGCACTCGAGCGCCGCATGCGCTTCGCCGACATAGGGCGCATCCACCAACCTGCCCCGCATCATGGTGAGCCCGGCAAGCTCGAACTCGTTGTCACCATAAGGCACCGGGGCAGACGTGAGGTTCATCTTCTCAGCCAGGTCACGCCCGACCATGCTGGTGGTGAAAACTCCGGTCTCCTCAATGTTGCGAACCGAATCCTTGCGCCCCGACGAGGAAAACATCACCATCTTCGGGTGATCGGAAATCGCGTTGAAGTAGGAGTAAGGCGCCAGGTTGACCGAGCCGTCCCGGCCCTTGCTTCCGATCCAGCCAATGGGCCGCGGCGACACGATCGCCTTGAACGGATCGTGCGCCAGCCCGTGGGCGTTGCCGGCGGTCTCGTAGAACATGCCGCTTACTCTCCGGAGAAGGTCACGAGCGAGGCAACATCGGGGCGCGCGCGCTCGCCCGGGTGCATCTGCTGCGTTCCGATGTGGATGAAGCCTGCGATTTTCTCGTCCGCCCTGACGCCGAGCAGTTCAAAAACACTCTCGTCGAACGCGAACCACTCGGTCAGCCAGTTGGAGGCATAGCCAAGCGAATTGGCCGCCATCGACAGGTTGAGACAGACCGCGCCCGCGCTCAGGACCTGCTCCCATTCCGGGATCTTGGCATGCGGCGCGGCACGGGACACAACGGCAATGACGACAGGCGCGCGCGTCAGCCGGGTTTTCTCGACCTTGATCATCTCTTCGCTCAGCGCGGGATTGCGCACTATTGCCACCCTGGCGAGTTCGGCAGAGATCCGTTCGCGCTCCGCGCCGGTGTAGACAATGTACCGCCAGGGCGCGAGCTTGCCATGGTCCGGCACCCGGCTGGCGATGGTCAGCACCTCCATGATTTCCTCGCGCGACGGGCCCGGCCCGGTCATTTGAAAGGCGGGTGTCGACCGTCGCGTTTCAAGATAGGTCTTCAGGGCAGCATTGACCGGCATAATTTCCTCGTGCATTCACAATTGATCGGGTCAGCCATGAAATTGCCATGGCGCTGGATTTCAAGTGACCCCTCATCTGGCGGAAGTCAACCGGACCGGAGCGTATGAACAAACTGTCGCCTTTCATCTCCTGCGCCTTTGCATTGGTCCTGCCGGCTCTGCCTGCCAAAGCCCAGGATACTTTCGGACAGAGTGAGGATCCGGCGATCGTGCTGCCGGGCCTGAGCCAGTATGCCCCGTCATCGGCGGCCGGCGCGGGCGCATTCGTGACCCGCAGCGTCGAGATGCAGGCCCTGCTGACCGAAGAGGGAAATCCGGTGGAGAACGGATTGACCTGGCGGGTGTTTCACCCGATCCCGGGAAGCGACGGAAAGCTTCCCCTGCTCGCCTCGTCAGAAGGCGGGTCGGCCCGTTTCGAATTCGAACCCGGCGACTATTTCATCCATGTGGCCTTCGGCCGCGCGGGCGTGACCAAGAAACTCTCGGTGCCCAGGGAAGGCCCGCTTGAAACGCAACGGCTGGTGCTTGAGGCGGGCGGCCTGGTGCTGAACGCCGTTTCGGGCGTCGACATGCGGATCCCGGTGCATCAGCTTCGCTTCAACATCTACAAGGCAGAGGAAGGCATCGACGGCGAACAGCAGCTCGTCGTCGAAAATGTCCGCCCCAACACCATCGTCCGGCTCAATGCAGGCACCTATCACATCGTCTCGGAATATGGCGCGGTCAATGCCGTGATCCGGTCCGACATCCGCGTCGAGCCCGGCAAGCTGACCGAAGCCGTCATCCAGCACCGGGCGGCGCAACTGACCCTGAAGCTTGTGGCGGAGGAAGGCGGCGAAGCAATCGCCGACACCGCCTGGTCGATCCTGACATCGGGCGGCGACGTGGTTTCAGAGAGTGTCGGCGCCTTCCCCACCATCGTCCTGGCAGAGGGTGAATACACCGCCATCGCCCGCAACAAGAGCCAGACCTATCAGCGGGAATTCACGGTGGTCGCCGGGCGCAATTCGGATGTCGAGGTTCTCTTGAAGTGAATCCGGCCAATCTTGCGCCGCGGACGGTCCTGAGCGGGCGCCAGATTGAAGACGGCCTTGTGCAGATGGGCCAGCAATTCCTTCCGGTCGGAAATGGCCGCAAGCTCGTCGGCAGGAAGCACCTCACCCGCCACCGCTGTGATCGAAGTTCCCGACAGGCGACGAAATTCGCGCACCAGCAGCGATGTCCGCAAGGTCAGGGACACACGGCTCGCCAGATGGAACAACGCGCCGCACTGGCCACAGAAATGGACCGGAATGACCGATGCGCGCGCGGCCTGGACCAGACGTGCGGGAAAGATCTTCCACGGCAGGTCGACAGCGCGGCCGAAGCCCCGTGGCGCTGTGGCGACCCCGCCCGCCGGAAACACCACAACCGTCACGCCCTGCTTGAGAAGGCGAACCGCCTCGTGCCGGGTACGCATGTTCATTTCCAGCGCTTCGCGGGTTTCATCGAATGAAATGGGCAGCGCGAAAGGCGCAATCTCGGGCACCTTCATAAGCTCATTGTTGATCAGTACCCGGAACGGCCGGCCGAGCGCCTCGGCCATCGAAAGCACCGCAATTCCGTCACCGATGCCGAAGGGATGATTGGCGACGATTACCAGCGGGCCGTCGGGCAGATTGCGCGGCGGCCATTCCGAACGCAGATCGAGACGAATGTCGACCAGATCGAGCATTCTCGAAAACACATTGTGGCCGCGCGGGACGATATCGGTACGCCATGTCTGGTAAAGACGGAGATAGCGGTCGCGCCCGGTCATCCCCTCGATGGACCTTATGATCCATCGCTTGAGCGGCGGGTGGTTCTCGTTAGCATAGCTGAGCTGGTCGAGACGCATGAGATTCGTCCTCCGAACGAAACGGTGATCCCGAATGCCACGGAGGTACGACAGCGGTGTGACACCCCGGCACCGGGGTTAAGAACGATGGCGCCGGGATGAGAATGGCTCAGTTCCGGGCTGCGGCCCGGCTTGCCCTTTCGACCTGCCTGCGCAGCACATCCGGAGGCGTCGCCTCGTGGACAAGCTGTGTCTCGGCCTCGTCGAGCGTCAGCGAGACCTGGTCCCGACTGCCGAGGCGGCGCATGTTGACCGTCTGCTCCTCGGCCTCGCGCATGCCGCAGACCAGGATCACCGGCACCTTGAGCATGGAATGTTCGCGGACCTTGTAGTTGATCTTCTCGTTGCGGCAGTCGGTTTCCACCTGAAGACCGGCATCGCGCAGCCGTTGCGCGACGCGCTCGGCATAGCCGTCCGCTTCCGAGGTGATGGTCGCCACGACCACCTGAACCGGTGCGAACCACAGCGGCATGTGGCCCGCAAAGTTCTCGATCAGGATGCCCAGGAAACGCTCCATCGAGCCGCAGATCGCCCGGTGGATCATCACCGGCTGCTGCTTTTCGGAATCCTTGTCGATGTAGAAGGCGCCAAACCGTTCGGGCAGATTGAAATCCACCTGCGTGGTGCCGCACTGCCATTCCCGGCCGATCGCATCGCGCAGCGTGTATTCGAATTTGGGGCCGTAGAACGCCCCCTCGCCTTCGAGAATACCGGTCTTGATGCGCCCGCCCGACTGCGCCTCAATGGTCTTGAGAACATCTGTCATCACGCTCTCGGCACGATCCCAGAGGTCATCGGTGCCGACGCGCTTCTCGGGCCGGGTGGAAAGCTTGACGACGACCTCGCTGAAGCCGAAATCCTCGTAGACCGAAAGGATCAGCTCGTTGATGCGCAGGCACTCGGCGGCCAGTTGCTCGTCGGTGCAGAAGACGTGGGCATCGTCCTGGGTGAAGCCGCGCACGCGCATGAGCCCGTGCAACGCGCCGGAAGGTTCGTAACGATGCACATTGCCGAATTCCGCAAGCCGGATCGGAAGATCACGATAGGATTTCAAGCCATGCTTGAAGATCTGCACGTGGCCCGGGCAGTTCATCGGCTTGATGGCGAACACGCGATGATCGGCTTCCTCGTCATCGGGATGGGTGAAGGCATGGGCCGACTTCACCGCGAACATGTTCTCCTGGTACCAGCCCCAGTGACCGGAGGTCTCCCACAGGCTCTTGTCGAGAATCTGCGGCGCGTTAACCTCCTCGTAGACGCCTTCGAGCCGCCGTCGCATGTAGGACACCAGGCTCTGGAACATGCGCCAGCCCTTGGAATGCCAGAAGACGACGCCCGGCCCCTCTTCCTGGAAATGGAACAGGTCCATTTCCCGGCCAAGCCGGCGATGGTCGCGCTTCTCGGCTTCGTCGAGCATGTGCAGGTAGGCGTCGAGCTCGGCCTGATCGGCCCAGGCGGTGCCATAGATGCGGGTCAGCATCGGGTTGTTGGAATCGCCGCGCCAATAGGCGCCGGCCACCTTCATCAGTTTGAAGGCCGTGCCGATCTGGCCGGTCGAGGCCATGTGCGGACCGCGGCAAAGGTCGAACCACTCGCCCTGCCTGTAGATTCTGAGGTCCTGGTCGGCCGGGATCGCCTCGATCAGCTCGACCTTGTAGGCCTCGCCCTTCTCCTCGAAGACGCGCCGGGCCTCGTCGCGGCTCCAGACCTCGCGCGTGAACGGCTTGTTGCGCGCGATGATCTCCTTCATTTTCTTCTCGATGACCGGAAGATCCTCGGGCGTGAAGGGTTCATTGCGCGCGAAGTCGTAATAGAAGCCGTTTTCGATCACCGGTCCGATGGTGACCTGCGTTCCGGGGTAGAGCTCCTGCACGGCTTCGGCCATCACATGCGCCGCATCGTGGCGGATCAGCTCAAGCGCGCGCGGATCGGTCCGGGTGACGATTTCCAGAGCCCCATCGCGCACGGGTTCGCTCAAGTCGCACAACGCGCCGTCGATCGCGACCGCGACCGCCTTCTTGGCAAGCGACTTGGAAATCGACTCGGCGACATCGCGTCCGGTGGTTCCGGCCGGATATTCGCGCTGCGAGCCATCGGGAAAAGTGAGGGAAACGGCAGAAGCCATGGCAGTCTCTCCTTGGTCCAGTCCCGCCTACGGACGCGGGTGGGTGAGCAAATAGAATGTACGCGGCGCCGTTTACGCGATTTGGACGGGACGGGCAAGCGATAGGGGGTCGGGGGGAAGCCCGGTCCTCCGCTGCCCCGCCGGGAAACCGCCTTGGCGCATGGTCCTGAGGACCGTTATCGTCTCTCGCAACCGCGGCCGTGTTCGAGGTGTCGCCACGGCGCCCACCATGCGGAACGCGCACCAAGGCTTTCGGGAACATTGTCGATTCCGTGCGTGCCGCCGGGGCCGCATCTTCCGACCCGGAAGACCGCAAGCCAGCCGCCGGACCAGAGCCCGTGGCGGGCGATGGCTTCATAGGCATATTCGGAACAGGTCGGCAGATGCCGGCAGGAGTTGCCGATGAAGCCTGAAAGAGTGAACTGATAAAGCCGCACCAGTCCGGTCCCGAGCAGTCGTCCGGGGGTTTTGCGCCATGGCCCGCGCCAGTTGCGGCCTCCGGCTTCCATCCGTATCAGGCCGCGTCGTGAGCGCCGCGCTGCGCCTCGATCTGGTCGAGACAGTCGATCACCGCGTCGAATGTCAGCAATGTGGATGCGTGCCGCGCCCGATAGTCGCGCACCGGCTCGAGAAACTTCATGTCGGCAAACCGGCCCTCCGGCGGCGGCCCGTTCTCCTTGAGCATGCCGCGCATTGCCCGGCTCGCCTCGCGCAGTTCGGCGGCGCTGGCGCCAATGATGTTGCGCGCCATGATCGACGAGGACGCCTGGCCGAGCGCACAGGCCTTCACATCATGCGCGAAACCCGAAACACGGTCGCCATCCATCTTGAGCCAGACCTTCACCTTCGAGCCGCACAGCTTGGAGTGCGCCTGCGCTTCCGCATCCGCGTCCTCAAGTGTTCCGGTCAGCGGAATGTTGCCGGCAAAATCCAGGATCCGGGCATTGTAAACATCGTCAATCATAGCTTCCGGCCTTCAATTCATTCAGACTGCGACATCGATCGGCGGCTCACCGTCTCGACGTTCGCCGTTGGGTCACTATATAGTGGTCATGTCGTGTTCGGCAAAACCTGATTGCCGGACATTTGGGAAACCGTGCCGGAGGGCCTGCGCCCGAAAGCCCCGGAGCCCGCCGAAAGCGATTGTGCGGCCCTGCCCGCAAAACCGGCTGTGTGCGTGGTCCGATCTACTGCGAACGACGTAAAGGGACCCAGATCCCGACGGAGACCAACAGCATGGATGCAATCGTGAAATCCTTTCCCGGCAATGACGGGGAAAATCGTCCCACTCAGGCCGAAGCCGAAGAGGCCGTTCGAACGCTTCTTCGCTGGATCGGCGACGACGTGACCCGCGAAGGCCTGATCGACACCCCCAAGCGTGTCGCCAAGGCCTACAAGGAGCTGTTCTCGGGATATGATCAGGACGCAGAGGAAGAACTCGGGCGCACCTTCGAGGAAGTGGCCGGTTATGACGACATCGTGCTCGTCAAGGACATCCCCTTCTTCTCCCATTGCGAACATCACATGGTGCCGATCATCGGCAAGGCGCATGTTGCCTATCTGCCAGACGGCAAGGTATTGGGGCTTTCCAAGATCGCCCGGGTTGTCGAGATCTTCGGCCGCCGTCTCCAGACGCAGGAAACCATGACCGCCCAGGTGGCCCATGCGATCGATGACACGCTGCATCCACGCGGTGTCGCCGTCATGATCGAGGCGGAGCACATGTGCATGGCCATGCGCGGCATCAAGAAGCAGGGTTCGACCACCATCACGACCACCTTCACCGGACAGTTCAAGACCGATCCGCATGAGCAGGTGCGTTTCATGACCCTGATCCGCGCCGGCAACTGAGGTTTTGACATCGGCGCGCGGAAAACCATTCGCGCCCGCTGCCCCAGCGGCTCAATTGTGCTAGGGCCTGCCATCGCCGCCGTTACGTGATGGTCGGTTCGCATATATGAGGCCGTAATGACAGAGTTTTTCTCCCCGCCCCCGCCGGACAAGGCCGCTCTCGAAGAAAGCGACGCGCTTACCCCGCGCTTTGACAGCTCAGGCCTTGTGACCGCGGTTGTCAGCGATGCCGGCGACAATGAAGTGCTGATGCTTGCCTTCATGAACGCCGAAGCGCTCAGGCTGACGATCGAAACCGGCATCGCCCACTACTGGAGCCGGTCACGCAACAGTCTCTGGAAGAAGGGCGAAACCTCGGGCAACCTCCAGATGGTCGAGGAGATCCGTGTCGACTGCGACCAGGATGCGGTCCTGCTCAAGGTCCGGGTCAAAGGAGCCGACGCCACCTGCCACACCGGACGCCGTTCCTGCTTTTACCGCAAGGTCGTCCTTGACGGCGATCAGCCCCGGCTCGAAACGGATTCGGCGCCATTGTTCGATCCCGGCGCGGTTTATTCGAAAAAGTAACGATGTTTGTTCCGTTTCGGAACACAAACGCTCCCCTTCATGAATTTGAAACCGATTGCTGGTGTGATTGCGTTCAGTCTGTGGGAGAGTGTTCGGCGGGAAGGACGACGAGGATGCTGAACTGGAACAACAACCGGCCGGTTGAGCCGGCCGCCGTGGCCACGCAGGCCACCGGCACGCCCACACCGCCCGAAAACGACATGGAGAATGAAATCAATCGCAAGCCGCGCATCGCCCTGGCCCTTGGTGGCGGGGCGGCGCGCGGCTGGTCCCATATCGGCGTTCTGCGCGCGCTCGATGAAGCGGGCGTGGAGATCTCGATGATCGCCGGCACCTCGATCGGCGCCCTCGTCGGCGGATGCTATCTTGCCGGCCGGCTCGACGAACTCGAGGCGTTCGCGCGCAGCCTGACCATGCGCAGGATCGCCGGTCTGCTCGACTTTGCCATCGGCGGTGGCGGGCTCTTCGGCGGCATGCGGCTCAACAACCGCATGCAGGAACACCTGGTCGGGGTCAATATCGAAGATCTGGACAGGACCTTCGTTGCCGTCGCGGCGGAACTGAACACAGGCCACGAGGTGTGGATCTCATCAGGATCGTTGATCACGGGCATTCGCGCGTCCTACGCCCTGCCCGGAATTTTCGAACCGGTGCGCTGCGGAAATCGAACCCTTCTCGACGGAGCACTGGTCAATCCGGTTCCGGTCTCGGTCTGCCGCGCCCACGAACAGCCCCTCGTCGTGGCCGTCAACCTTCACTACGATCTCTATGGCCGCTCCGCCGTGATCAAGCACACCGCAAGCGAACCCGCGTCCGAAAAACCTGCCGCCGGACCCCGGGACAAGGCGCACAAGAACCGGATCGGCATGACGTCGGTGATGGTGCAGTCCTTCAACATCATTCAGGACCGCATTTCCCGCGCGCGCCTGGCAGGCGATCCGCCCGACCTGTCGCTACATCCCAAACTCGCCGACATCGGACTGTCCGAGTTTCACCGCGCCAATGAAGCCATTGACCGCGGCTACCAGGAAGCAAAGTCCAAGCTCGGCGAGATCGCCCGCATGCAGGCCGCACTCAGGCTGGCATGAGCGCAGTCGAGAGCCATTTCAGTCCGACACGCTGTCCAATGCGCAACCGACCTTGCCCCCTGTCCGAAAGTGCGCTGCCTCAGCTTGCGATATAGGCCTTGATCTCCTCGGCCTCGCGCTCGACATCCTCGATACGCCGACGCACGACGTCCCCGATCGAAATCAGGCCCACGAGCTTTCCGTCGGTCTCCACCGGCAGATGCCGAAACCGTCCGTTGGTCATCAGTTCCATCACCTGATTGACCGAGTGGCCCTCCCCGCAGGTGGTGACTTTCGAGGTCATGATATCGGAGATCGGAGCCGACAGGGCGTCCGCGCCCTTTGCGGCCATCGCACGCACGATATCGCGTTCCGACAGGATGCCCGCAACCTTGCCGTTGTCGCGCGTCACCACCACCGCGCCGATCTTGTTCTCCGCAAGGAAACGCACCGCATCCGCCGTGCTCATCGACGGGCTGACGGTCACCACGTCCCGTCCCTTCTGATCCAGGATTTGCTTCACTGTCATGCAGTCCTCCTTCCGCAAGATAGCCAGCTATTGAACGGCCGAAACCGTTGCTTAGCCGAACCATGGTGCGCCTGAAGGCGAGGCTTTGCAACCCTTGCAGCACACCCGTCTTCCCGTCCCGGATCGGGACACGATCGGACAGCGGGACAATCGGCCCGCGCTCCGGGCGGTGTCGGGATCAGGGTTCGGACTGGGGATCGAAAAGCGAAAACAGGAGAAAACCGAACAGGAATCCGCCGACATGGGCCTCCCAGGCAATGGCGGATGCGCCCGACCCGAATGTAAAGCCGACAGCTGCAAGCAGATTGATGCCGAACCAGACCGCGAGAAACACCACAACGGTGCGATTGGACAGCGACTGCGGGATGGACCGTCGCGGATTGAGGTGGGCGAACTCGCGGCGAAATCCGTGGCTTCCGAACGCGAATCGCGCCGCAGCCCCCATCAATGCCGACACCACGCCGGAAGCGCCAATCATCACGCTTCCATCACCCCAGTGAAACGCCAAAAACAGCGCCGCGGAGGCAATCGACGACAAGACCCAGAACGCGAGGAACCGAAACCAGCCGATGCGCCGCGCAACAACGGTGCCGAAAGCCGCGAGCCAGAAGCCGTTCAGGGCGAGGTGGGCATAGCCTCCGTGCAGCAACGAATAGGTTACGGGAGACCAGAAATAGGCGCCGCCCTGCCCGGCGGGGCTGAAGGCATAACGCTGGGGCAAAAAGGCCGTCTCGACGATCAGCGCATTTACAATCCCCGGCGTCAGGGCCGTGTCGATGAGAACCTGGACTGCGACCAGAACCAAAAGCATCGCCAGCACCACGTTGGGAATATTGAAAATCGGCTGGTGCGCCTGTGGGGATTGGTCTTGCATTGCATACTCCGAGCACCGATTGCGCCTGTGGCGATGCCGGTTGATGCCGTCTGGCAACGACACCCGCCCGGACCAGAGGGAGTAAGCCGACAACCGGTTGCTGGCAACCGCCGCGAAGGCAAAAAAAAGCCGTTCGCAAGATGCGAACGGCTGGTCGAGCCCCCCGGCCAAATTTTGTGCTGAAGGACATTCCCTTCATGAAGTGATGTCCTAAACTGGCACGTCCGCACGGCCGACACAATCGAAACGCCCTGTTAACCTTAACGCGGCGGTGCTGGCATGGTTCTCGCATTGCTAACGTCATGCGCCGGTCTTTCGCGGTCGCCGTTCCAGAACGGCACACCCTGCCCGGCCCGAAAGCCCAGATCGAGCCTGTTCAAGGCACGGCTGCGCGGCACAGGAAGCGATGAGTGGAATGAGACAGAGATGAAACACAAGAACACCCTGGAACTCTACGACTACTGGGCCTCGAAACGTGCAGGACGCCCCGCGCCGAGCCGCACCGACATAGAGCCCGGCGACATCCGCCGATTGCTTCCGAATGTTTTCATCTGCGAGCTGTCCCGGGACGGGAAACTGACCTTCCGGCTGGCTGGCACGGGTCTGTGCAATCTCTATGGCCGGGAACTCAAGGGCGCGGGGTTTGGGGAGTTGTGGCTGGAAGACGGGATCCGCAACGCCACGCGCACCGGGGTGGCGGTCGCATCGGGCCCTACTCCCGCAATTCTCTCGCTTGACGGCTTGAGCCGCAGAACCGGGGTGCTGCAAGCTGAAATGCTGCTCCTTCCGGTGTTCGGTCCAACCGGAGAACACGATCGGTTGATCGGCCTGACTTCGGTTTTCGATCCGCCCTACTGGATCGGCCACGATCCCCTCGCCGGCTTCTCAACGACCGGTGTTCGCTTCATGGATCAATCACGCGAACCATTGTTTCTCGGCAACCGGCCGGAAATCACCCTGCCCCGGACAGACAGGGACAATTCCGAGCCGCTGTTCGGTCAGCCTCAGCGCAAGGTCGGGCACCTGACTGTCCTTGAAGGCGGCAGACAGGACTGATCCGGACCGCTCCAAACGCCTTAATCGAGACGGCGGTTGAGCGTCATTGCCGACCGGCGCGAAGCCGCGCGGAGACATTCCTCCGCAACTCGACCGGACCGACGGGCTGGCAGGGTCGGAGCGGGGTAAAAAATTACTCTATGTTAAGAATGCAGCGCGTAGATTGAAGCGGCAAGAGTTCCGGAATCGACAAGGCAGCCATGTTGACCGCTTCGACAACCACCAATCACAACGGATCTTCCGACGTAGCCGAACGGGATTACAGTCGGGTTACTGTTTCGGTGCAGGGCCGCTTCATGCGCGCCGATCACTCCGAGCATGATTGCGTTGTGGATACGATGTCGCCGTTCGACGCCGTGATCTCCTGCAGCTCCCGGCCCGAGGTCGGCGAACGTATTGTCGCCTATCTCGATTACATCGGGCGCATCGAGGGCAGCGTCACACAGGCCGGCCTTCGCGGCTTCACCATGGCGCTCAACGCCACGGACAGGAAACGCGACAAGCTTTCCGCCCAGCTGACCTGGCTCGCCAACAAGCATGAACTGGGGCTTCCGGAAGACCGTCGTCACGAGCGGCTCGCGCCCAGCAACCCCTCCACAGAAATCCGTCTCGACGACGGGCGTCGCTATCCCTGCCGGATCATCGACCTTTCCGTATCGGGCGCGGCCATCGAAATCGACGTGCGTCCGGCCTTCGGCACCATGGTTGTGCTCGGCAACATGCGCGGACGCGTCGTCCGCCATTTCCAGGAAGGCATTGCCCTGGAGTTCACGACCATTCAGCCGGAAGACGCAATCAGCCGCTACACCTGACAGTCTCCGAACGAGGATACGAGAACCCGAAGCCGGCCCCAGCGCCGGCTTTGTTCGTTTCCCGCAACGTTGTCAGACCCGCCCGCGCAACAGTTCATCCGCCATCCACCTTCATGAGACCGCGCCGTCCTCGCACACACCCGGGCACACACCCGGGCACATACCCGGTCCGGGCGCACGGGGAACGTGCACACTTCATCAATGCCCGGGAGCCAATGGCCCGCGGCCGGTCTTGCGCCTGATATCGCTTATGCGCGGAACGAGCGCCGGGCCTTCATGGTATCCAAAACATTGACAGTCGCGCGTCAATTTTATTCTTATTTTATACTATATTGATTTGGTATTTAATCGAACTTGCCACAAGTTAATACTTGTTTCTATTGATAATTTTCGATCGATATCAAGTGTTGGATGTCATTGTGTCCCCATAACGGGGAGACAAAGCAATGAACAGACACTTTCAAGCAATGGGGAATCTTGCCGCTGTTTGCGGCCTGACATTCATCGTATCAACCGCAGCAGTCGCTGCGCCGGCGAATCTGGTTCCGGCCGGAAAAACCAATCCACCGATCGGCCACTTCGAGTTCTGCAAGAGTTACGTCAACGAGTGCACGTCACTGGGCCGCGACCGCGGACCGTTGACGCTGACCCGTGAGCGGTGGGCGCAAATCCTTGACGTCAACACACGCGTCAACCAGGCAATCCGTCCGGACACCGACATGAACATTCACGGCGTCGAGGAACTCTGGTCGTATCCGCGTACTGTCGGCGATTGCGAGGACTATGTCCTTCTCAAACGCCACATGCTGATCCAGCAAGGCTTCTCGCCGTCGGACCTCCTGATCACGGTCGTCCTGCAGCCCAATGGCGACGGTCACGCGGTGCTTACGGTGCGCACCAACTACGGAGACTACATTCTCGACAACATGCGCGGCGACGTGCGGCTCTGGTCGGAGACCGGCTACACCTTCGTCAAGCGCCAGTCGCCCGAACACGCGGCCCATTGGACCAAGCTTGGCCCGGGCTCGACCACAAATGTGGGGTCGGTGGACTTCTGATCAGAAACGGTTCGGAATCACGGCGCGGGGCCGTCCGAACCTGAAAGACACATGCCGGAGCCCCGGGCGGCCCGGCAACGAGACAGGCCTCGGTCGAGTCCCCATGCTTCCCCGCAACGGCCAGGCCTTTAGCCGATCCCAAAGTCCCCTGGGGTCGGCTATTTCTTTACTGATCGAGGCGCTGGAGCCCGTCGGCAAATCGCTTGGCGTTTTCGATATAATGCGCCGCAGACCACTCAAGCATCTTGACCGCATCGGCATCGAGAGACCTCGCCACCCGCGCAGGCGAACCGATGACGAGGGAATTGTCCGGGATCTCCTTGCCCTCGGTCACGAGCGCTCCCGCACCGATCAGGCAGTTCCTGCCGATCTTCGCCCCATTGAGAACCGTGGCCCCCATGCCGACGAGGCTGTTGTCTCCGATCGTGCAACCGTGCAGGATCGCCGAATGGCCGATCGTGCAGCCGCGCCCGATCACCAGCGGGAACCCCATATCGGTATGCAGAACGCTGTTTTCCTGAATGTTGCTGCCGGACCCGACCTCAATGGGTTCGTTGTCGCCGCGAAGCACCGCGCCGAACCAGATCCCGGCATCTTCGCCAAGAATGACATTCCCGATGACCTGGGCGTTGTCGGCCACGAAGAAGAACCCTGCAGGCAGCGTCGGTTCGATGCCATCGAGACTGTAAATCGCCATCGTCCGTCCTCCCTTTGCGCACCTGTCCCGCTCGGGCTCAGAAAAACCGTACGGAGCCTTGTTCTTAGGCGAGAAAGTACCCGCTCGCAAATGCAGCCTGAAGCACCAGCACGCCCGAGCACATCGACCAGCCGATCGAAACCAGGGCGATAGCGCCGTAAAGGGGAAGGGAAACGCTGCCGCTCCGCCAGCTTTCAAACCCGTTGGCGAGCAAAAGGCGCGGGCCCGCAAATGCCGCCAGGACGAATGCCACGCCCTTCCGCAACGAACCGCCATTGGAGCCGGGTTCCGGCACGCCGCGCCACCCGAGCCCCCTCGCGACGTCGAGAACGATCCAGGAGGTTGCAAAACCCGTGGCGGCGATGAACACGGCGAACAGAATGTCGAAAGAGTAAATCATTGATTAACCATATCGCTGGCAGAATTGCACTGTATCCGACTGCCAAGCAAGCAGCGTGCCGCCATCGGTCGTTTCAAATTGGCACAGATTCACATCCGTGACAGTTCGCAGGCTTCTTTCATGCCCCAATCAGACGATACGCTGGACCACGCTCCGCTCATTTCCCCAGGTTTTGTCTGGAAACTGACCGGCGTGATTGCCGTTCTTTGCCTGGCAACGCTGGCAATCGCCCTGACAGGACGTTTGATCGGCGGAAGCATTGCACTGGCCGGCAACACCACCGATCCGAGCCTCAAGGAGATCGTGATCGGCAACGATGTGCTGTCGCTGCCCGCAAATGTGATCCGTTTCGAGAGCCAGCGGACATCCGGTGTCCAGGGCGCGGTCGATACCTATTTTGCCTGGCCCGGCATGACGGGCTATTCCGAGGCAAACCGGGATGTCTTCAATCAGGTCGAGTCGGCAGATGGACTCATCTTTGCGCGAATCACGCAATCGACCATGTCACGCGACATGTCCGGACGGCTTGATCCGATCTATCGGCGGCTGACGGAAGGGCAGCCGGTTGCGGGGCCGAACGGACTCGACTCCGTGCGGCTTGCGCCGGGGGCCGGCTATGCAAACGAGTTGATGTATATCGAGCGGCGGACGGCTGACAGCGGCGGTGAACGGTCCTATGCGGTCCGCTGTCTGGTCGAGGATGCGTCTCTGGGGAATGAATTTGCGACCCGGACCGGCTGCCAGCGTGATATCCGGCTCGGCGCCGACCTGTCCGTGACCTACAGGTTTTCGATCAACCTGCTGCCGCACTGGCGGGAAATCGAACACGATGTCCGCGCACGTCTGGAAGCCGCACTGGTCAGGTAGCCAGGCCGGGCCACCGCGCAGCGGTGGCGTACCAATCTGATCTATTCGTCCAGATCGACGTCGAGGATCGCCATCGAGAAATTGTAGGACAGATCACCGTCCTCATCGTCGCGAAAAACGATTCCGAGAAACTCGTCGCCCCGATAGACCTCTGCCGAATCGTCCTTGCGCGGACGCGCCTTGATCACCATGCTGTCGTTGAAAATGCGCTTGAAATAGGTTTCGAGCTTGATGATTTCATCGGGTTTCACAATGGCTCTCCTGGACAGGTTGGGTCGCCGGGCTTTTGGCACGGACCGCAGGGTAAATCAAACCCGCGCGGCTGATTTCCCAAAACAATCATCCATGGGTGCTATGGTTTTGCCCGGCGTTCAGCCGCTGGCGTTGAGCATCTGATCCATGGCGCGTGACGGTTCCTGGCAGCCGGCGGTGCCGACGACTTTGGCCGGGACCCCTGCCACGGTTGAATTCGGCGGAACGGGCTTGAGCACAACCGAACCTGACGCCACGCGGCTGCAATGCCCGATCTCGATGTTTCCGAGCACCTTCGCCCCTGCTCCGATCAATACGCCGTCCTGGATCTTGGGATGGCGATCGCCCGATTCCTTTCCGGTGCCGCCGAGGGTCACGCCTTGCAAGATGGAGACATTGTCGCCGATTGTCGCGGTCATACCGACAACCAGTCCCGTCGCATGGTCGAGGAACAGTCCCTTGCCAACCTTCGCGGCAGGGTGAATGTCGGTCTGGAAAATTTCCGACGACCGGCTTTGCAGGTAAAGCGCCAGATCAATCCGGCCCCGGTTCCAAAGCCAGTGCGCCAGCCGGTGGGTCTGGATCGCGTGGAAACCCTTGAAATAAAGGACCGGCTGAATGAAGCGGTCGCATGCGGGATCACGGTCGTAGACGGCCTGGATGTCGACCCTGAGCACCCTGCCCCACTCCGGCCAGTCACCGAGCATTTCCAGAAATGTCTGCCGCAGCAGATTGGCCTGCAGATCAGGATGATCGAGACGCTCGCAGACCCGGTGGATCACCGCCTCTTCCAGCGAGGGCTGGTTGATCACGGTAGAATAGAGAAACGCCGCCAGAAGCGGATCCTGGCTGATCGAACGCGTGGCTTCCATGCGGATCGAATCCCAGATGGGATCGATTGCCTTGAGTGCGCTGTCTGTCCGTGCGTCGGAATTCGCTGCCATTGCCGCCTCCGGGCCTGTTTGCATTCGCGTATCATAACCGTCCGCAAAAGTGCGGGATCCGAGTGGACGCTGTGATACCGCCAATCGCGCAGTCATTCAAATCAACTGATTTGAACGCTGCATCCAAAAAAGGATAAGGCACAATGCTGGAAAAACAAATGGGCGGCAGAAATGGACGTAAAGAAATCCTATAGCGAAGGGACGATCCTGACGGGATTGAGCGAACCCGGTCTGGGCCGGATCATCCTCAACCGGCCCGAAAAGCGCAACGCCCTGACCGATGCGCTGTGGCGTGCGATTCCTGACGCCATAGATTGGCTCGTCACGGGCCAGAACGTCCGCGTGATCGTGATCGAGGGCGCTGGCGGCCGCGACTTTTCGGCGGGAGCCGATATTGGCGAGTTTGACACGCTGCGAAAGGACGCAACCAGCGCGCGGAGCTATGAGGCGGGAAACGCCATGGCCTTTGCCGCCATCCGCAATGCGCCCGTTCCGGTGCTCGCCGCCATCCGCGGGATCTGTTTTGGCGGCGGTTTCGGCCTTGCTGCGGCAGCGGATCTCAGGATTGCAGATGAAACCGCGCGGTTTGCCGTCCCGGCAGCCCGGCTCGGGCTCGCCTATCCCGTGGACGCCATGATTGACCTCGTGCGCGCGCTCGGAGACCAGCAGGCGCGTCACGCGCTCTATACCGGCAAGGAGTTCTCGGCCGAACACGCCAAACTCAGCGGCTGCCTGTTAAGCCTGTGCGCCCCGGACGCTTTGGACAGGGAGGCAACCGAGCTCGCCCGCGCCCTCGCCAAGACCGCACCGCTTTCCGTTCGCGCTTCAAAGGCGGCGATCGCCGCACAGGCGAGCGGTACGGAGGATGACTGGAGAAACGCCAAAACCCTTGCAGACGCCACTTTCGAAAGCCGGGACTACGCGGAAGGGCGCGCCGCATTCCGGGACAGGAGGGCGCCCGATTTCACAGGACTTTGATTTTCATCCCGACGGCGAACAGCCTCAGCCGCCGAGTTGATCCAGAAATTCAAGCACCGCATCGTTGAAGGCGTCGTTGCGGTCTCCGGCAACCATGTGCCCGGCCCCCGAAACATCCACGAAGCGGGCGTGCGGCGCCATCTCCCGAAATGCCCCGACCGCCTCTTCTGTCACCAGTTCCGATTGCTGTCCGCGAACCAGAAGGACCGGAATGCTTAACGCCCGTGCGGCTTCGGCAAGCCGCTGCTGAACTGTTTCGGCGCCGGTGTTGATGTTGCGCGGCCCATCGATGAAGGCCGGATCCCAGTGCCAGCGGTAGCGGCCGTCCCGGCCCCGGCGCAGGTTCTTCGCAAGGCCCTCGAGCGAGCGCGGCTGCCTTCGATGCGGCAGATAGGCGGCGATGGCCGCAGCCGCTTCCTCGAGCGTTGCAAATCCCTCGCGCATCCGCTCGGCCATGAACCCCTGGATGCGACTGACGCCATCGGGGTCCATATGCGGCGTGATATCGACAAGCACCAGCCCGGCAAGCAGGCCCGGACCGTCCATATGCTCCGCCATCAGCCCCGAAATCCCTCCAAGCGAGGCGCCGACAAGAACCGGAGGTCTACCGCAGCGCCCAAGAACCTCATGGCACAGCGCTGCGGCATCGGCGGCATAATCGTCGAAGGCATAGGCCTTGCTGTCCACCCAGGCACTCTCTCCATGGCCGCGCTGATCGACGGTAAAGGCTGTGTGGCCGCTGTCTGCGATCCGCCGCGCAGCCCCGCCCCAGGCGTGCCGCGTTTGTCCCCCGCCATGCAAAAGCACCACAGGAGTCCCGCGAGATCCACCGCGCGGCTGATGTTCGTCGGCCACCAGCCGGTTGCCTGCCGCCCCCGCAAACCCGGTCGGCACTTTCATGTCCTTCATTGCGGAACCCCGGCATCCGCATCGACCCGGGCAAAGAAATCAAGCACCGCGGCCTTGAACACCTTGTCGCCGACGGCAAGCATGTGATCGCGCTTCGGAATGTCGAGCCACTCTCCCTTCGGCATGATTTCGGCGAGTTCGCTGGCCGATCCGGCAATGTCGTCGCGGGTCCCCACGCCGACGAGCGCCGGCATGGGCAGAGCGGCGAGCGCCTCCCTGTCAACAAGTGTGCGCGAAGTGCGAATGCAGGCCGCAAGCGCAAGCCGGTCGCTCCCGGTCTGTTCCGCGAAGCTCCGGAACATCCGGCCGCGCTCGTCGCCAACATCATCGAGCGAGGGGGCAAGCAGGGCGTCCGCGATCGGATCCCAGTCGCCAACGCCTTCGATCATGCCCATTCCCAAACCGCCGAACACAACCGACCGCGCCAGTTCCGGCCGCGACAATGCCAGGAAAGCCGAAATCCGGGCTCCCATGGAATATCCGATCACGTGCACCGGCGCGATATCGAGCGAATCGACAAGGCCCGCGGCATCGGCGGCCATGATTTCAGGATGGTAGGCTTCGGGATCGTGCGGCTTGTCGGATTCGCCGTGACCGCGATTGTCGAGCGCGATCACCCGGTAGCCGGCCTCCTGAAGCGTCTTGAACCACCCGGGAAACACCCAGTTGACATGTGCCGTGGATGCGAAGCCGTGGATCAGGAGAACCGGCGTTCCATCGGGGTTGCCCGCCTCATACCAGGCAAGATCGATGTCTCCGGAGCGGTACCGGCTGGCTTGGAGTCTGTCGAGATTCATCTATCCATCCTTTCGGCTGTTCCTACCGCAAACGACCCCGCTTGCAAATCCGTGGGTCGTGCGGCTCGCGGCATAAGCGCCCGGCGGCGAACGCCCCCGCCGCGCCAATGTTGCGGCGAAATACCCGCTACACTTTTGCCCTTGGGCCGTATATGGTCGCCGCGAAACACGAGACGCCGCGACGGAGACTTGCATGGCTGGCCACAAAATTCCGCATTTCCAGAACGATGCCGGACATTCCGCAATCGAGATCGGTGTCAAGGAGTTCATGTGCGTGGGCGCCAATCCGCCCTTCGATCATCCGCATGAGTATCTCGACATGGGCGCTGACTCTGAAAAGGTCTGCCCCTATTGCTCAACTCTGTACCGGTACAACCCGAGCCTTGGCGAAGCCGAGACGGTTCCGGACGGCTGCACATTGAGAGTTCGCGCGGCCTGACGCCGGGATCCTTCAAGGCTGATCCCGGGAGCGCGACTTGCCGGCCCAAGACGTTCACATCATAGGCGCCGGCATTGCCGGGCTTGCTGCCGCACTTGCGCTTTCGCGCAGCGGCCGCGTTGTCAGGATCATCGATCAGGCGCCCGAACTCAGTGAAGTCGGCGCCGGGCTTCAGATGTCGCCCAATGCCAGCCGCATCCTGATCTCGCTCGGCCTTGGCGACGCTCTCGACCGGGCAATCGCCCGCCCCGCCCGCATTTCCATTGTTTCGGGCCACTCCCTTCGCAAGATTGCTCACGTCCCCTGTGGCGATTTCGCGGAAAGGAGGTGGGGTGCTCCCTATGGCGTTCTGCATCGTGCCGACCTGCAGGGCATGTTGCTGGATGCGGTGCAAGCCGATCCCCGCTGCCACCTTGACCTCGGAAAACGCACAACAGCAGCCGATATCAGGGCGCTCGCGAAACCGGCAGGAGCATCGGCAAGCCCGTTTGTGATCGGTGCTGACGGGGTCTGGTCCCAGACACGCGAACTGGTCCCCGACGCTGCCCGCCCGCGCTTTTCCGGTCAGGTCGCCTGGCGGTTCGTGATTGCTGCGGATCAGGCCCGTTCGATCCTCGATACCGGCAATGTGAGCGTGTTTCTGGCCCCGCACACCCATCTGGTGGCCTATCCGCTTGACGGCGGCAAGTGCATCAATATGGTGGCCATTGCCAGCGGCAGCGATCCCGGCAAGACCTGGGCCGCGGCCGAGCGGCCCGCCGACAGGGAGGCCCTGCTCCGAGATTTCGCCGATTGGCACCCGAAAATCACCGGCCTGTTGCGTGACGTCCCCCGGATGACCTGGTGGCCGCTGTTCAGCATGCCGGACGGGCGCTGGCATGATGACCGCAACATCGTGCTCATCGGGGACGCCGCCCACGCGATGACCCCGTTTGCGGCCCAGGGCGCGGCCATGGCGATCGAGGACGGCTACGAACTTGCCCGGGCCATGGCCGTCGAAGATGCGGATATGGCGGCATCGATCAAAGGCTTCGAAACCGGCCGCCGGCCTCGCATCGCCAAGGCGCGAAGCCGCGCGGCATTCAACCAGTTTGCCTATCATGCCCGTGGCCCGATCCGCCTCGGCCGCGACATCGTGCTCGGATTGAGACGTCCCGAAAGCCTGGCGACCGATCTTGACTGGCTCTACGGCTATCGATCGCCGGGGACGTAATCGAGGGCTTCGCCGGGCTCATTGTGCAGCGCAAGGCTGGCCGTCAGCAAACCCGGCAGCGGTGTCCACAATCCCGTGGTGATCCCGGCCTCGCGCAGCATCCGTCCCGTCCAGACATTGCATCCGGCAAGCGCGTTGAACCATCCATCGGCCTCGTAGAAAAGATCGTTGGGCCCGTAGCGCACGCCGGCGATCACCACAGGCGCGCCGTCGGCGTCACGGGCAAAACTCTCCGAGACCGCATCAAGCAACCTTTCGAAAGCAGATCGATCGAGCGAAAGCGCATGGACCTGCGGATGCGTGGGGTCGATGGAGCCGGCAAGCGACATGTGCATCACGGAGCCATCGACGGTCAACGCCTTGAAGAGAGGTCCGGGCTTGAGATCCGCCCATGTCGGCGTTTCAATGTAGAAACTCCGGCCTCCCCAGCCGGCAATCACATGACCGACACCCGGCCACGCCGGGTCGAGGCCATCCCCGGCCATGAAGGCGAAATGTCTGATCACATCCGGATCGGCCGGAAAGGCGATGTCCGTATGGATCGGTGAAGACAAGACAAACACGGTTCTGACGTCGGAATCTGCCGGCACCGGGCCGCCATCTGTCGCCAGCGCCGAAGAAAGAGGCCTCGGGATCAGAACCCCGAGGCCCAGAGCGATGATGATGAGGCCAAGCAGGCAGGACACCGCCAAGAGCGTCTTTCGCATGACGGAAATCGCCGGCTGACCGGAATGCAGCTCAGTGCAGGATCTGGCTCAAGAACAGTTTGGTCCGCTCGTGTTGCGGATTGTCGAAGAACGCCACCGGTTCGTTCTGCTCGACGATCTGGCCCTGGTCCATGAAGATGACACGGTTGGCGACCTGCCGCGCAAATCCCATCTCGTGGGTCACGCACAGCATGGTCATTCCCTCTTCCGCAAGGCCGACCATGGTGTCGAGCACTTCCTTGATCATTTCCGGATCGAGCGCGGATGTCGGCTCGTCAAACAGCATGATCCGCGGGTTCATGCACAGTGAGCGCGCAATCGCCACACGCTGCTGCTGACCGCCCGAAAGCTGACCGGGGTACTTGTTCGCCTGCTCCGGGATCTTGACGCGCTCGAGGTAATGCATCGCAATTTCCTCGGCCTTCTTCTTCGGCATCTTGCGCACCCAGATCGGCGCAAGCGTGCAATTTTCAAGAATGGTCAGATGCGGAAAAAGGTTGAAGTGCTGAAACACCATCCCGACTTCGCGGCGCACCTCGTCGATTTTCTTCAGATCGTTGGTGAGTTCGATGCCGTCGACAATGATCTTGCCCTTCTGATGCTCTTCCAGCCGGTTGATGCAGCGGATCATCGTGGACTTGCCCGAGCCGGATGGCCCCGCAATGACGATTCGCTCGCCGCGCATCACCTTGAGGTTGATGTCGCGCAGGACATGGAACTCGCCGTACCATTTGTTCATGCCGATGATCTCGATGGCGACATCCGTGTCGGACACCGTCATTTTCGAAGGTTGAGCGCCAGCGGCCGCTGCCGTGTTGTTGTCTGCCATGATGCAGTTCCCCTGTTCTTATTTGTGACCGGTGTCCAGACGCCGCTCCATGTAGGCGGAGTATTGGGACATACCGAAGCAGAAGATGAAAAAGACGAACGCGGCGAAAACAAAGCCGGTCGCCGGAGTTTGCGGCGAAATCCAGTTGGGATCGTTCATGTTCTGCTGGACAATGCCCAACAGGTCGAACAGGCCGATGATCAGCACCAGGCTCGTATCCTTGAACAGGCCGATGAAGGTGTTGACGATCCCCGGAATGACGAGCTTGAGAGCCTGCGGCATGATGACAAGCCGTGTGCCCTGCCAGAAGGTCAGCGCCATGGCGTTTGCAGCCTCGTACTGTCCCTTCGGGATTGCCTGCAATCCGCCGCGAATGACTTCCGCCATATAGGCCGAGGCAAACAGCGCCACACCGATGAGAGCGCGCAGCAGCTTGTCGAATGTCACACCCTCGGGAAGGAAGAGCGGCAACATCACCGAGGACATGAACAGCACCGTGATCAACGGCACGCCACGCCAGAACTCGATGAAGATGATACAGACCATCTTGACGATCGGCATCTCCGACCGCCGCCCGAGGGCCAGCACGATCCCCAGCGGGAACGACACAACGATGCCGACGATTGCCACCACCAGCGTCACGAGGAGCCCGCCCCAAAGCGGCGTTTCGACCGGCTCAAGCCCCAACTGACCGGTCAGCAGGATGAAAGCCAGGATCGGGAAGACGATCAGCAGGTACAGCGCATTCTCACGCTTGTAGGGCACCGACGGAATGGCGATGGGCACCAGTCCGGCGATCAGCAGAATGCCGGTGAGGTTGACCCGCCAGCGTTCCTCGATCGGATACCGTCCGTAGATGAACTGACCGAACTTGGCTTCGACGAACGCCCAGCAGGCACCCGCCCCCGGAACGATGCAGTCCTCGCGGCTTTCACCTGTCCAGACGGCTGAAATGAAGGCCCAGTCGACAATCGACGGCAGCATCCACACCAGCAGAAGAAAGGTCAGGATGGTCAGGACCGTGTCCCGCGTGGAGGCGAAAAGATTGGCCTTCAGCCATCCGCCGACCCCGCCGCTCTTGACCGGCGGAGCCATTGACGGGCTTTCCTTCGTCCGCACATAGGCGATTGAGTTGCTATTTGCATCCATGGCTCAACGCTCCACCAATGCGACCCTGGAATTGAACCAGTTCATGAAGGCCGAAGTTAAAAGGGACAGCGTGAGATAGACCAGCATGGTGATCGAAATCACCTCGACGGCCTGTCCGGTCTGGTTGAGCACGGTCCCGCCAAACACCGAGACCAGATCGGGATAGCCGATGGCCACCGCCAGTGACGAGTTCTTCGTCAGGTTGAGATACTGGCTCGTCAATGGCGGGATGATCACCCGCATGGCCTGCGGAACGATGACAAGGCGGCTCGTCAGGTTGGGCCTGATGCCAAGCGCGAAGGCGGCTTCGGTCTGTCCCTTTGACACCGCCAGAATGCCGGCGCGGACAATCTCCGCAATGAACGAAGCGGTGTAAAGCGCAAGGCCGAGCAAAAGCGCCATGAATTCCGGCTGGACGACCCAGCCGCCAACCATGTTGAAGCCTTGCAGGCTGGCATATTCGAGCGACATCGGCAGCCCTGTTACCAGAAACGCAAGCAATGGCAGACCGATAAACAGGGCCAGTCCGGTGAGGAAAACCGGGAACTGTTGACCCGTGGCCATCTGCCGCTTCTTGGCCCATCGCCCGATAAGGATCCACGCCGCAATGGCGATAACCAGCGCATAAAAGATGAAGGAGGCTCCGTCCTCGGGCACAATCCGCGGAAGATACAGGCCGCGATTGTTGATGCTGAAGGCCACCTCCACTCCTGCCTCACGGGCAGCCTCACGAGGCGAAGGCAGGATCGAAAGAACCGCCTTGTACCAGAACAGCAACTGCAAAAGCAGCGGAATGTTGCGCAGCACCTCGACATAGGTGGTCGCGAACTTCCGCACCAGATAGTTCTTCGACAGCCGCGCCAGCCCGACTATGAAGCCGATCACGGTGGCGAAGAAGATGCCGATGACCGCGACAACCAACGTATTGAGCAAGCCGACCAGGAATGCCCTCAGGTAGGTGCTGTCATTGGTATATGGAATTAAGCTCTGACCAATGTCGAAACCGGCCCGTTCACCGAAAAAACCGAACCCGGAGGCAACGCCCGCCCTGGCCAGGTTGTTGATGGCGTTTGATACTCCGACATACACCATCGCGCCGACCAGAATGATCAGCAGACCCTGAAACACAAGGCCGCGGGCCTTGGGGTCATAGATCAAAGATACGCGACCGCTGTCATCGGCGTCATTGTTGACGCCTGCTTGATGAGCCATGTCTGTCCCCAACTCTAACCGTCCGGACCTTGTGGCGCCGGATCATTATTTTGCCCGTCGTCGTTGCGTCGGGCATTTAGGCAGTCTTCTTGTACGGTGGGAAAAGGCGGGCCCCGGTCTCCGGAGCCCGCCTCTCATCCTGTGGACTTAGCGGATCGGCGGTGCGTACTGCAGGCCGCCCTTCGACCAGAGTGCGTTGACGCCACGGGCGATGCCCAGCGGAGTCGATGCACCGACGTTGCGTTCAAAGACTTCGCCGTAGTTGCCGACTTCCTTGATCACATTGTAGGCCCAGTCGTTGCCGAGGCCGATTTCTTCACCGAAGGTTCCTTCGGTGCCGAGAAGACGCATGACGTTGGGGTCGGTGCCGGATGTCATCTCATCGACGTTTTCCGACGTGATGCCCATTTCCTCGGCGTTCAGCATCGCGTTGTGAACCCACTTGACGATGTTGAACCACTGATCGTCACCCTGACGGACCACGGGGCCGAGCGGCTCCTTGGAGATCACTTCGGGCAGAACCATGTGCTCATCGGGAGCCGACAGGCCGAGGCGGATCGAATACAGGCCCGACTGGTCGGTCGTGTACACGTCGCAACGGTTGGCGTCGTAAGCAGCGTTCACTTCCTCAAGCTTTTCGAACACGACCGGATTGTAGGTCATGTCGTTGGCCTTGAAGTAGTCGGTCAGGTTCAACTCCGTGGTCGTCCCGGTCTGCACGCAGACCGAAGCGCCCGAGAGCTGAAGCGCCGAATTCACGCCCAGCGACTTGCGGACCATGAAGCCCTGACCGTCATAGTAGTTGACGCCGGCGAAGTTGAGGCCGAGCTGCGTGTCGCGGCTCATGGTCCAGGTGGTGTTGCGCGACAGCACGTCGATTTCGCCGGACTGAAGCGCGGTGAAACGCTCCTTGGCCGAAAGCGGGCTGAACTTCACGGCCCCGGCATCGCCGAAGACTGCTGCAGCAATGCCGCGGCACAGATCCACGTCGATACCCGACCATTCGCCCGCGTCGTTGGGGGCGGAGAAGCCGGCGAGGCCCGTGGAAACGCCGCACTGGACGAATCCCTTTGCCTTGACATCGTCAAGCGTTGCAGCGGACGCAGCGGATGCGCCCATGCCTGCAACAGCGGCGACGCCAACGACAGCCGACAGAATTTTTTTGTTCATTTGATACAACCTTTTTTTCTGTTGCCCTGTTTTGGATGCGGAAGAACTGATTCAGAACGAGCGAACGTGTCTGCAATCAAACCTTCGCGCACCGGCCTATACCATTCCGAATTGCCAGTTGGGTCAAGTCACGAATTCCCGAAAAACGCCAAACCACGCCATTAGCGGCACTAATCGGGAATTTCAGCGTACCGAACTTCGGCCGTCATAGGCGTTCTTGCCGCCGGACCAATCTCGCGTTAAGGCAGTGCCCACCTTCAACCGCCCCCCGCAAGACAACCGAATGGATCCCGAATGACGAAGAAAAACAGTGGTTCGAACCAAGGCGTGAACACCCGGCTGGCACATTCCGGCTACAGCCCGCGCGACTTCCACGGCTTCGTCAATCCGCCCGTCGTGCACGCGTCCACGGTGCTGTTCCCCGATGCGCAAACCATGGAAACGCGCAATCAGGCCTATACTTACGGCACCTACGGAACGCCGACCACCACCGCTCTCAACGCTGCAATGGACGAGCTCGAAGGGTCGGCGGGAACCGTAGCCGTCCCCTCGGGACTTGCTGCCCTGGTGCTTCCCTTCATGTCCGCCCTGAGCGCAGGCGACCATATGCTGGTGGTTGATTCGATCTATGCCCCGACCCGCAACTTCTGCAACGGTATGCTTGCGCGCTTCGGAATCGAAACCAGCTACTACGACCCGGCGATCGGCTCGGGAATCGAGGATCTGATGCGGCCGAACACCAAACTCGTCCACACCGAGGCGCCCGGATCAAACACGTTTGAAATGCAGGATATACCCGCGATCGCCGAAGTCGCCCACGCCAACGGCGCGCTCGTCTCCATGGACAACACATGGGCCACCCCGCTGTTCTTCAAGCCGCTCGATCACGGCGTCGATATTTCGATCCACGCGGCAACCAAGTATCCCGCCGGCCATTCCGATGTCCTCATCGGAACGGTGTCCGCCAATGAGAGGGCATGGCCGGCGCTTTGGAAGACCTTCACGATGATGGGGAATTGCGCAGCCCCGGACGACGCCTATGCGACGTTGCGCGGCCTCCGGACGATGGGCGTCAGGCTCGAACGCCACCAGAAGAGCGCGCTGACCATCGCCCGCGCGCTCGAGGGCCTGCCCGGCGTGGCGAAAGTGCTTCATCCGGCGCTTGAGAGCTTTCCCGGCCACGACCTCTGGAAACGCGATTTCTGTGGCTCTTCCGGCATTTTCTCCATCGTGCTCGACATTGCCGATGCTTCCCGTCACCGGGCCAAATCCCATGCGTTCCTCGATGCCCTGGAGATCTTCGGGCTCGGATATTCATGGGGCGGCTATGAAAGCCTTGCGGTTCCGGTCAACCTGTCGGACCGCACAATCGCGCTTCCGCCCAAGGAAGGTCCGGTCATCCGCTTGCAGATCGGACTTGAGGATTGTCAGGACCTTCTTGCCGACATCGAACGGGGACTTGCGGCCGCCGCCGCGGCTTGAATGCCCGTTGCCCGCATCCGGGCGGACCCGCGGCGCTTCAGACCACCCTTGCCGCATCGCTCGCGGGAAGCCGTATAAGGAACCGGGCGCCCTGACCGTAGGCGGTGTCGATGACGATGCTGCCCCCATGGCTCCGGGCTATGCGGCGGCACAGCGCCAGCCCGATTCCCGCCCCGTCGTAGCGATGCTCGTCACGGTGCAGGCGTTCGAACACATCGAACACCACTTCCGCATTTTCCGGATCGATGCCAATGCCATTGTCGGCGACGGCAATCTCGATTTCGTCGTTCCGGAGGGTGGCCGAAACCCGTATTCGCGGCGGCTCATCCTTGCGGCGGTACTTGATCGCGTTGGCAAACAGATTCTGCAGAAGCTGGATGAGGAGATTGAAATCCGCGGTCACCGTCAGTTCAACTTCGCCGGAGAGTTCCGCTGCCGTTTCCTCAACCGGCATCGCCAGGTTCTTCCATGCCTCCGAGACGGCGTCGCGCAGCGGGAAACGGCTCCATGCCACGCTCTGGTAGGCAAGCTGAGAGTAGCTGAAAAGGCTCGAGATCATGCGCTCCATGGCGCGTGCCCGCTCAACCACGTGGGCCGAGTAAACTGCCAGATTGTCCGTCTTGCCCGCTGCTGAATCGTCCCTGATCATTTCGGAGAAGGTGCGGATCTGCCGCAGCGGCGCCTTGAGGTCATGGGACACGATGCTTCCGAACTGCTCCAGCGCTTCATTGCGCAGGGCCAGTTCCCGGGATTGGCTGGCGATTCGCTCCTGCGCCTCCCGGCTGTCGGTAATGTCACGCCCCACGGAAACGAGCTCCACAGGTGAGGCGCCGTCAAAAACCATAAGATTCGACCAGAGATACCAGCGGCGCTCCCCTTCCTTGTTGTAGATGGGTTGCTCGATCGTCCGGATCGGATTGTCAGGCGTCAGGCTCTCAAGGTGATCGGCAAGCTCTTCAAAGATTTCCCGGGGCGCAAATTCAAGAAACTTCCGACCCAGCATCTCCTCCACCGGGGTCCCGGTGAATTCCGCGTAATTGGCATTGACATAGGTGAGCGTCGTATCGGGCTTGGACCGGGTGATGATGTCGGGCAGGTTTCGAACAAGCGTTTCGAACTCTTGCTGCTTGCGCTCAAGCGCGCGCTCGATCTCGAGACGCTCCGTAATGTCTTCGGCGAATGCCAGCATCACCGGTTCCGTCGTATCGTCCATCCTTTCGACCCGGACACGGCAAGGATAGACTGAGCCATCCTTGCGCCGGTGACGGGTGTCTGACGTCACCACCTTGGCGTCGCCTGATATGATCGGTGCGATCATGTTCGCGATCTCGGTCCCGCTGTATTCGGCATTGAGATCGCGGGCATTCATCTCGCGCAGTTCGCTGAGGCTGTACTGTAGATTGTCGCGAGCCGCCTTGTTGGCATTGATGATTTTCCCGCTTTTCAGGCAAATCAGGTAAACCTCCTGGGCAACGCCTTCCAGAATATGCCCGAGCCGTTCGGCTTCCGACTTGATGCGGCGCAACGCACTGACATCCGTGCGCATGCCGACCCTGTAATTGTTCTTCGTGACGCGCTCCTCGACCTGGATCCAACGATCTGGACCGACCTTGTCGATGATCGGCTCGCCGGGATCCCTGTGGGTCGCGATCGCATTTTGCAGCCAAGCCTCCCGGGAGGCTTCTGTTGTCCCCGCGCTGGGATACTGACCGGCGTCAAGACCGAACCGGAGTATCGCTTCATAGGTCTCGCCCTTTTTGATGGCAGGTGCGGAAGCCGCATAGATATTCCGGTAGGCTTCATTGCAGAACACCAGCCGGTCAGCGTCGTCGTAAACGGCGAAGCCCTCGCTGATCGATTCGAACGCCTCGTTGAGCAGCCCCTCCGCAAACAGCTTTCCCTGCTCGACGGCCATGACGTCGCTCAGATCGCGGATCACGGAGACGATCCCGACGATCTCGCCCGAATCCGATTTCAATGAATTCAGGGTGATATCGGCCGGCTTGGCCTCGCCGTCTCTGTTTAAAAAGGTGACGCGTCGGTGAAGCGGTCTTTCATTTCGATTGTCCGAGAAGAACTCCTCGCGGACGCGGTCGGGTTGCTCCGGATCCGTGTAGAGCTGGCTCGGCCGCATTTTCAGAAATTCTTCCTCGGGATAGCCGAAGAACGAAATGGCGGCGGCGTTGGCCGCAAGGATTGTGCGATCCAGACTAAGAACCACGACCGGGTCAGGCAGTGTCTCGTAAAGTGCCTCCAGAAGACTGTCTGCAATGTATTTCATGCGCAAGATAGGCCAAAGGCGCGCGTTGCCGAACTCCTACTGGAGATCCTCTGCGCAGGTTTCTGATAACGTGTCCCAAATATACTCTGCCACAATAAAGGAGATCGTATTGGCGTCGATTTCGTCCTTGCCGATGCGGAAGTCCACGCCGTATTCCAGAAACTCGCTGATATAGGCGTCGCTGATGTCCGACGAGATGATCCCGATCGGCCCCACAAATCCGGCTTCGCGAAGCTTGGGCGCGGTCTCGCGGAAATCCACGGTCGGTTTCAACCGGTTGTCCAGCAACACCAGATCGACATCCTTGCCACTGATCCGCGCCACCGCGGCGTCGATGTCTCCGACATGTTCAAGCGTGACCGGAGGGCCTTCGAAATCAGCGAGTTTGCGCTCAAGGATGACGAATTCCGCCGGATCGTCATCGACGAGCAGGATCAGCAATGGATCTTTTGTTGTCATTTTCTAATCCAGCCTCGGTAATTCAAGTGATCAAACCGTTGCGCAATGCGGACGCTACCATCTGTGCACGGTTTACCACATGCAGTTTTCTCAGGATCGCGGCAATGTAAGAATTTACGGTGTGCTCGGACAGGCTGAGAATGATGGCAATTTCCGAAGAGGTTTTGCCTTCCGACGTCCAGCGTACAATCTGGATTTCGCGATCATTCAGGCCGCTGACCGAATCCAGTGAAATGAGAACCTCGAAATAGCGCTGGAACACCAAGGCCGCATCATGGGCGATGATCGCCAGTTCCTGGTGCCCGGGACCAGTCGACCGGCGCAACAGGATCAATCCGAATCGCTTGCTTGTTGCAGTATGGAGCGGCACCACCACCGCCGACAGCGCATTGCCGGAGGCAAGCAGCGGGGTATCGGTCGTACCGGAATCGAACGCGCAAGCCACCGTTGACATCCTCAGGTGCCGGACCAGCGGATCTTCCCTTCCGAGTGCGCCCGCCTCCCCCAGGACATGCGCGTCGGATGTGTTGTGCAGGGCGTGTCCCCCGTACAGATCCAACGGACGTTCATCGCCTGTCAACTCGAACAGGATGAAGTGCTCACAGGCGTAGTTTGCTGCCAACGCTTTGAAAAGCCTGAAAAAATCCATCCGATTCACGGCCCTTTCGAGCTCCGGCCCCAGATGAAATGCAGTGTCCTGTTCCAACATTACGTCACTTTCGATTCAGGCTTTCTCAAACATCGCTCACGCCCCTCGCCCCGCGGACCGGCGCGCTTCCCCGAAGACAGGAGTGGGCGGCTTGCCGGGCGGATCTCCAACGATCAACCTAGCGGCACCGCGTCCATTGCTCAACACTGCAATATTGCCAGATCGGCTCCCTCAGGCGCAGACCGGACTGTCGATGCCGGGACAGGCACGATTTTGCGCAACGCGAAATGTTTTGAAGCGAAAATCGATGTCGAACATTCCCCGGACAATGAGCTTATCGAGAGATAGCTGACATTTTATTCCGGTCACATGGTTTACACCTCACGCATTTGGGGGAACCCGAATGCCTTGGAAAGAGTGTAGACCAATGGATGAACGTCTCAAATTCATAGCCCGTCTGCTTGAAGGA
>JAVJQD010000026.1:0-578566 GCA_040218025.1 Hoeflea sp.
GAGGTCCCGTAGGCTGGCCAAGGACTGGGAGAAATCCATCCAGAGTTCAACAGCATGGACCCTCGTCGCCCATATCCGCATTCTCATGCGGCGGTTGGCAAGGCATTGCGAGCAATGAAGAACTTTTGAATCGGGCTCTAAAGAAAGTCTCAACCGCAGGAACAGCATTGCGTCTTCCTGTTTCAGGGAATCTTTTGCTTTTTCGCGTAAATCAGGGGCAACCCAAGAAGGAGGCGAAAAGTGTTCTTTCCGCGAATCAACTCCGGGCTGACCGGCTTTGCGCGTGCCCGCGACGGAAACTTCGGCATTCTGATGTCGCTGCTGGTCCCGCTGGTGATGGTTGCCGGCGGCGGCGCGGTGGACATCATCCATGCCCTGGGCACCAAGACCGAGTTGCAGGATCAACTGGATGCCGCGGTTCTCGCCGCCATTCATGAAGCCGATCCGAACCAGCGGCTGGACGTCGCGCGCTCGTTTTTCCCTGACATTTCCGGTTCAGGGGAACCCGGTTCCGGGCCCGTTGAAAAGACCATTTCCCTGGCGCTCGTCGACAATCCGGACGGAAGCGTGACCGGCACATTGCAGATGCAGCATCCGACGGCGTTCCTCTCGATCGTCAATCTGAAAGAGATTCCGATCGGCGTTACTTCAACGGCCATGAGCACCGGAGGGGCCGCCGCCGCGCCCGGATGCATCTATGCGCTCGGCAACCAGAGCCAGGCGGTGCTGATCAACAGCGGCGTCAATCTCGACGCAACGGCTTGTGAGGTCCATGTTCATTCATCCTCATCTCCTGCTTTCATCATGAATGCCGGCTCAACGGTGGACACCGAGAAATTCTGCGTGAAGGGCACAAGCTACATCCGAAATGGCGGCACGCTGACAAACCTCCAGGTTGCCTGCGATGTCACCGACGATCCCTACGCGGGCAGGATCCCGGAACCCGCCGTGCCCTCGGGCTGCACGACCCAGGGCGCACTCAGCGGGGCCAGCTTCACGCTCAATCCCGGTGTCCATTGCAACACCACGTTCAACGGCAGCCCGACCATTACCTTCAAGCCCGGCCTGCACATCATCAAGGGTCGCATGATCATCAATTCGGGATCGACGGTGATGGCCGAGGGCGTGACGTTCTACTATCCGGATGTCTTCAGCGAAATCCGCGCCAATGGCGGGCTCAGCTTTACCGCCTCCGCACCTCAGACGGGCGATTATGCCGGGGTGCTGATGTTCGAGAAAACATCCGATCCCGCCAACAACGCCAACAAGCAGCAATATGTCTTCAACGGCTCGCTGGGCGAAACCCTCACAGGCATCATCCACCTGCCCAACCGGGACGCCACCTACAACTCGACCACCAACCAGACCAACAAGATGTCGCTGGTCGTCAACACGATCATCATGAACTCGTCGAACTGGAAGATGGCGCCCTATGACGGAGCGGGGCCGGCCGGTTCCGGCGGCGGCGTGGGGATGGCCCGGCTGGTGCGCTGACTTCGGCGATGAAGCCGAGACAACCTTGATCCTGATGGCAGACCGGTGATGGTCGGCCATCAGGCGCGTCTTGTGCCGCGCGTTACTTCATGATGGCCGCGATCTTCCCGCAATAGCGCCTGGAGACCGGATTCATCCGCTTTGCGGCATGACCCGCATTGTATTTGAGGATGGTGCCGCAGGTGGACCCGCCGCCCAGCTGATGGGCCTTGGCAAGGTAAAGCATGCCATACTTGATGTTGGTTTCGGGGTCGTACAGGCCCTTTGCCGAACCGCGGTATCCCATCATCCGCGCCGTTGCCGGCTTGATCTGCATGAGACCGATTTCGCCGGCCGCGCCTCGGGCATTCGCGCGGTAATTGCTCTCGACCGAAACCACGGCATGCGCGAGCGCTTCGGGAACGCCGTTCGATTTTGCATAATTCGAGATCAGCCTTCCGTGCGGCCGGCCCGCATAGCCATATTCGAGTGTTGTTTGGGACTTTTTTGATTTCGCGATGGAACCGGTTGTTTCGCCGGACGTTCCTGTGGTCTCGCAGCCCGCAAGCGCAAGTGTAAGCAGGGCCGCCGAGGCAGCCGTCAAGAATCGACGCATTGTGTAATTCACTCCGATTGCGCTTCTGCCCGGCCATTCATGGATGCGGGCGGGGCTTTGTGCCCCCGGCGCGTTTCAAACCTGGCCCGATCCCGCCCCCTTGGGCTTGATGCCCCGGCAGGTCCGTGCGTTGGAGGCTCCCCAATCGCGGCAGGACCCGGCCGATTTATGACCGCCAAGGCCAAATTTGCTGCGGCGCAATAAAATTGCGTGTCAGCCTGTAACAATTCTCACGGAAGGCGGAAGGGGCGTCAGGCCACGCCCGGTAGCTCGCTTAACAGCTTGTGCAGCGTGCCGATCGTCGACGCATCGGCGACCCCGTCGACGCGCGCGGGCCGGAAATGCCGCTGGAAGGCGCGGACCACGGCGCTGGTCTCGGAGCTGTAGAGGCCGTCGACCTCAAGCCCGTATCCGTAGAGCGCCAGCATGGTCTGCAGCGCTTCGACCGGCTGTCCCGAATCTCCCTCCTGGAAGAACCGGCCTCCGCCGACGGGGAGCGGTTCGACCCAGTGTCCGACCCCCTCGGCATGCAGCCGGTCCCACGGAAACGTCTCACCCGGATCCTGCTTGCGCATCGGCGCGATGTCCGAATGCGCCAGAACCCGCTGCGCCGGAATGGCGTTTCGCTGAAGGATATCCCTGCTCAGTTCAATGACCGCCTTGATCTGTGCGTCGGGAAAACCGGGCGTGTCGTCATCGCGGTGTCCGACATGGGCGATCTCGATCCCGATAGAGGCAGAATTGGTGTCGGTCTCGCCCTGCCAGTTGCTCTCGCCGGCATGCCAGGCGCGCACGGATTCAGGCACCATCTGCGTGATCAGGCCCTCTTCATTGACAAAATAATGCGACGAAACCTGGCTCTCGCCGGAACACAGCCAGTCGAGCGCTTCCTGCGCCGTCGCCATGCCCGTGTAATGCATCACCAGCATGTCGGGACGGCGGCCGTTGCGGCGCTCGCCGCAATTGGGCGACTGGCGAACCTGCGCGCCCTTGTAGTCTGGTTCGAATGCACTCATGCCGCCGCGCGCGCCTTCTCGATGGCGGCAAACGCGTCATTGAGCGCAGCCATGCGGTCATTGGCGATGGTGAGAAACTCCTCCGGCACGCCTCGCGCCCTCAGGCGGTCGGGGTGGCTTTCGGCGGCAAGCATGCGGTAACGCTTCTTCACCTCCTCAAACGGCGTGGTGTCCGGCACGCCAAGAACGGCATAAGGGTTTATGCCGTCCGGATGCACGTGACGCGCCAGAATGCGCTCGAAATGAACCTCGTCGACCCGGAAGATGTCGGCCACATTTGCGATGAACTCGAGCTCTTTCTCGTGCACCAGCCCGTCAGCCTTGGCGATGTGGAACAGCCCGTCGAGCACGTCCTCGAGCATGGCGCAATTTTCCTTGCCCGAGCCGCACATGCCCGCCACGCGATGGGCATAGGCCTCGTAACCGGCCACATCCTGCTTGGCCAGGTTGTAAAGCCGCGCCACGTTTGCGGCCTCTTCCTGGGGCACCGCGAAGATTTCCTGAAACGCTTCCACCTCTTCGGGCGCAACGATCCCATCCGCCTTGGCCATCTTGGCCGACAGCGCGATCACGGCGACCGAAAACGCCACCTTGCGGCGCGTTTCCGGATCGCCGGCAAAAACCGTGCGGACGGCTTCGACAACCCCGGAAAAAGCTGTGGAAGCGGTTTCGCCAATGGCGTCAAACAGGCGGCTGAACATCGACATCACGACGTCTTACGATATTCGCCGCAAAAAATCGAGCATGGCGCGACGCACAATTCGCCCGGCCCGATCACATTTGCCGACCCATCATCGGAACCGATCCGACCAATCGCGGAATTTTGCTGGACCCCGGTCAAACCGGACGGCTAAGGCTGGACCATGACAGACACATCCACACCGTCTTCCCAATCGGCATCGCTTCCGGCGCATGCCCCGATCCGCCATCCGCTCGCCGGTCTGGCCATCGGATTCATCGGCGTGCTGATCTTCGGCGCAACGCTGCCCGCCACCCGCATCGCGCTCGACGGCTTCTCCCCCGCCTTCATCACCTTTGGCCGGGCCGCCGTTGCGGCCGTGGTCGCGGGCATCGTGCTCCTTGCGCTCGGCAAGCGTTTTCCCCGCCGGGAAGCCATGCGGCTCCTGGCCGCCGGCGTGCTGCTGGTCTATGGCTTTCCGGGGTTTTCCAGCGTTGCCATGCAGACGGTTCCTGCCGCTCATGGCGGCGTGGTCCTTGGCGTGCTCCCGTTGATGACAGCAGCTTTCGCGGCCCTGTTCGGCGGTGAACGCCCGGGGCCGGCCTTCTGGGCATGGAGCATTGCCGGCGCCGGCCTGGTCGTGGTGTTTTCGCTGTCAGGCGCGGACATCGAACCCGGTCCGGGCGACATATGGCTGGGCTGCGCCGCACTCTCCGCGTCCTGCGGCTACGTCATCTCCGGCAAGCTGGCGCGCACCCGTCCGGGATGGGAAGTCATCAGCTGGGCGCTTGTCATCACCGCCCCGCTTTCCATCGCAGGCGCGATCTTTTCATGGGAGAGTGGCGTGCTCGAACCGGGTGGCGCGGCGCTCGCGGCTTTCGCCTATCTCGCGCTCGGCTCGATGTATGCGGGCTTCGTGTTCTGGAACTGGGGCATGGCGATCGGCGGCATCGCCAAGGTCGGCCAGGTGCAACTGCTGCAAAGCTTCGTCACGCTCGGACTGTCCGCCCTGCTGCTGGGTGAAGCGGTCACCCCGGTCACAATCGGCTTTGCCGTGGCGGTCGCCTTCGTCGTCTGGTGCGGCCGCAAGGCCAAGGTGGGTTGAGCCAGGAGGCAAGCCTCCCCTGAGTTTTGTCAGCTGTGCCCGGCCACATCGCGCGTCTTGTAAGCCGCTTCGAGCGACCGGACCGAAGCCGCGTCAAGCTTCACATCGAGCGCCCCAAGGGCCTCGTCGAGCTGAGCGATCCGGGTCACACCGACAATCGGCGCGGTGACGAAGGATTTGGAAAGCACCCATGCATAGGCCACTTGCGCCGGCTTGACCCCCAGCTTCGCCGCCACCTTCTCGACGCGTGAAAGAATGGCGTAATCCTGCGTCGAACCGAAATAACCCTGCGCCATCTTGTCGGTCGCTGCGCGTTTGGTCGACTGCCCGTCCTTCGGGCGGTTGCCGGCCAGGAACCCGCGCGCGATCGGCGACCACGGCACCACGCCAACGCCTTCCGACGCGCAATAGGGCATCATTTCGCGTTCTTCCTCGCGATAGGCGAGATTGTAGAAATTCTGCATGGCGACGAACTGCTGGTAGCCGCGCGCCTTTTGCATCTCTCTGAGCTTGGCGAATTGCCAGGCCCACATCGACGACGCCGCGACATAGCGCACCTTGCCCGCCTGGATCACCGCCTCCAGCGCATCGAGCATTTCCTCGTGCTCGGTGTCGGGGTCGAGCCGGTGAATGTAAAGCAGATCGACGTAATCCATGTCGAGACGGGCGAGCGACTGGTCGATCTGGTCGAACACATGCTTGCGGGAAAGCCCCCGATCGTTTGGCCGGCCCTCGCTCATGCGCAAGCCGACCTTGGTCGCGACCACGATCTCGTCGCGGCGCGCATAGGCCTTCAGCGCCTTGCCGGTGATCCGTTCGGAATCGCCGAAATTGTAGTGGTTGGCCGTGTCGAAGAAATTGATCCCGCTTTCGATCGCCTTGATGAAGAACGGCTGCGCCTCGTCTTCGGGCAGCACCCAGGGATGCGTCGGGCCGCCCGGCGTGCCGAAGCTCATGCAACCCAGGCAAAGCTTCGAGACCTTCAGGCCGGTCTTTCCCAGCCGAACATGTTCCATGCCACCCACTCCGCAATCATTTTTGAAAGTGCGCGACGATAGGCAGGCCGGGGTAGTCCGGTCAATAGCTGGCCGCCGCCCGCGCCGCCTGATCGTACTGGCCCGACATCACCCGCATCAGCGCTGCAATCTCACTCACCCTTTCCTGGTCCAAACCAAGTGATCTGACTGACTCTATAAGCAGTTTCTCCCGAAGCGCCCGGTAGCGCAGGCAGAGCTCCGCGCCTTTGCTCGTGATGCGCGCGGTCTTCTCCTTGCCGCGCCGGCCAGGCTCCACCAGCCCGAGGTGCGCAAGTTTTTTCAGCGCATAGGCGACCACATGCGTATCCTCGATGTTGAACATCATGCACAGTTCCGCCTGGCTCTTGTCCCGCTCGCGGTGATTGACGGCATGCAGGATCTGGACCTCCATGCCCGATAGCCCCTCCCCGCCCGCGGCCGCAGTGCAGCGCGTGATCCAGCGCTGAAACGCGTTTCCAGCAACCACCAGCGCGAACTCCATTTCGGACAGCGCCGGAAGGCCGCCATCGGCCAGATGCGCCGCCGAAACGATTGGCCCGATCCCGCTATGCTCGTCGTCATTCCGATGGGTCATTGACATTCACTCACATTTTGTCGACAAATTATCGACGTTTTGTCATTGATTGGCAGTATACGCCGACAACCGGCTTTGTCCATCGCCGCGCCTATATGCCATCATCCGTACAACCGCAGCCGCCGGACCGAAGGAGCACACCATGAACGAGACCTGGGATTTCTGGATCGACCGCGGCGGCACCTTCACCGACATCGTCGGCCGGGCGCCGGACGGAACGCTGCACCAGCGCAAGCTCTTGTCGGAAAACCCGGAAGCCTATCCGGATGCCGCCATCCAGGGGATTCGCGATCTTCTCGGCGTCAGCCGGTCGGAGCCGATCCCGGCCGGCCGGATCGGTCACGTCAAGATGGGAACGACGGTGGCCACCAATGCCCTGCTCGAGCGCAAGGGCGACCGCACCGTGCTCGTCATCACCAAAGGCTTTCGCGATGCGTTGAAGATCGCCTACCAGGCCCGGCCCGACATCTTCGCCAAGGAGATCATCCTTCCCGAGCAGCTCTACGAACGCGTCATCGAGGTCGATGAACGCATCATGGCCGACGGCAAGGCGGTTCGCGGCCCCGACCTCGAAACGCTCGAGCCGCAATTGGCAGCGGCCCGTGCCGATGGCATCGACGCCGTTGCGGTCGTGCTCATGCATGCCTGGCAGAACCCGGTTCACGAGGCCATCGTCGAGGGCGCCTGCGAGCGCGCGGGCTTCTCGCAGATCTCCGTGAGCCATCAGGTCTCGCCGCTCGCCAAACTTGTCGGACGCGGAGACACCACGGTGGTCGACGCCTATCTGTCCCCGATCCTCAACCGCTACATCGACCGGGTGGCGAGCGAACTCGGCGCGAGCCCGGCCGGCGAACCCGGTCCCAACCTTCAGTTCATGATGTCGTCGGGCGGACTGACCGCGGCCGAAATGTTCCGCGGCAAGGACGCGATCCTTTCAGGCCCCGCAGGCGGCGTCGTCGGCATGGTCGAAACCGCGGCGCTTGCGGGGTTTGACAAGGTCATCGGCTTCGACATGGGAGGAACCTCCACCGATGTCGCCCATTACGACGGCGACTATGAACGCGCATTCGACACCGAGGTGGCGGGCGTTCGGATCCGGGCGCCGATGATGCGCATCCACACCGTGGCTGCGGGCGGCGGCTCGATCCTGCATTCGGGCGAGGGCCGCTTCCGGGCCGGACCCGACTCGGCCGGCGCCAATCCCGGCCCCGCCTGCTACCGCCGCGGCGGCCCGCTCACCGTCACCGACGCCAATGTCATGCTCGGAAAGCTGCAGCCCGATTTCTTCCCCGCGATCTTCGGCCCCGACCAGGACCAGCCGCTCGACCGCGAGACGGTCGCGAAGGCTTTCGAGGAACTGGCGAAGGACCAGCCGGACAAGTCGGCCGAGGAAATCGCCGAGGGCTTCGTGACCATCGCAGTCGAGAACATGGCCAACGCCATCAAGAAGATCTCGGTGCAGCGCGGCTATGACGTCACCCGCTATCTGCTCAACTGCTTTGGCGGCGCCGGCGGGCAGCATGCCTGTCTCGTCGCCGATGCGCTGGGCATGGAATCGATTCTGATCCACCCCTTTTCGGGCCTGCTCTCCGCCTATGGCATCGGCCTCGCCAGCACATTCGCCAGCCGCCAGCAGGCGCTGATCAAGCCGCTTGAAGAGGACAGCCGCACCGACATCAGGATGCTGATCGACCAACTCTGCAGGGAGGTCTTCGCGGAACTCGAAAGCCAGAGCGTGCCCGATGACGCCATCAGCTGGCGGCCGATGCTGCAACTGCGCTACGACGGAACCGACACGACCATCCCGGTCGCCTTCACGGACTTCGATTTCAAGGCCGCGCGCAGCGAGTTCGAGACCGCACACAAGGCGCAGTTCGGCTTTGTCTATGACGACAAGCCGATCATCGTCGAGGCGATCTCCGTCGAAGGCATCGACGACCGCCAGGACAACCGGCTCGAGCCCGAACAGGAGCTTTCCGAGGGCCGGATCGAGAATGGCGAGACGCGCAAGGTCTATTCCGGCGGCGTCTGGCGCGATGCGCTTGTGGTCCGGCGCGAGCGGCTTGAACCGGGCCACCGGATCAAGGGCCCGGCGCTGATCATCGAACCCAACCAGACCATCGTCATCGAGCCCGGCTGGGAAGCCGCCATCAATGCCCGCGACCATGTGGTGCTCACCCGCTTCGAGAAGCTCGACCGGGCGCTTGCCATCGGCGCCGATCAGGCCGACCCGATCATGCTCGAAGTGTTCAACAACCTGTTCATGTCGATCGCAGAACAAATGGGCGTGACGCTGCAGAACACGGCCTATTCCGTCAACATCAAGGAACGGCTCGACTTCTCCTGCGCCGTTTTCGATCGCGAGGGCCGCCTGGTCGCCAACGCGCCGCACATGCCGGTGCATCTGGGCTCCATGGACCGGTCTGTGGAAACCGTCATCCGCCTCAATGAAGGCGATATCCAACCCGGCGACGTGTTTGCGCTGAACGCGCCGTATAATGGCGGCACCCACCTGCCCGACATCACCGTGGTCACGCCGGTGTTCTCGGACGACGGCGGCGAGATCCTGTTCTGGGCGGCCTCGCGCGGCCACCACGCCGATGTCGGCGGCACCGCGCCCGGCTCAATGACGCCGCTTGCCACCACGGTGGACGAGGAAGGCGTGCTGATCGACAATTTCCGGCTTGTGGTGCGCGGCCGCTTCCGCGAGGCCGAACTGATCGAACTTCTGACCGGCCACCCCTATCCGGTTCGCAACGTCACCCAGAATGTCGCCGACCTGAAGGCCCAGATCGCGGCCAACGAAAAGGGTGTGGCGGATCTGCGCAAGATGGTCGCCGATTTCGGGCTCGATGTGGTCGAGGCCTATATGGGCCACGTCCAGGACAATGCCGCCGAAAGCGTCGCCCGCGTGATCGAGACCCTGTCTGACTGCGAGTACGAGTACCCGACCGACACCGGCCAGGTGATCAGGGTGAAGATCTCGGTCGACCGGGACAGGCGCGAGGCGACCGTCGATTTCACCGGCACATCGGATGCGACGGAAAACAATTTCAATGCACCCGAACCGGTCACCCGCGCCGCCGTGCTCTACTGCTTCCGGGTCATGGTGGAGAAGCCGATCCCGATGAATGCGGGCTGCCTCAGGCCGATCCGGATCGTCATCCCGGAAGGCTCGATGCTCAAGCCCGCCTATCCGCGCGCCGTGGTCGCCGGCAATGTCGAGACTTCCCAGCACGTCACCAATGCCATTTTCGGCGCACTCGGCGCGCTCGCCAACAGCCAGGGTACGATGAACAACCTGACCTTCGGCAACAAGAGGCACCAATACTACGAGACCATCTGCTCGGGCTCGCCGGCGGGCTTTGAGAATTCCGGCCGCGGATTTGACGGCACCTCCGGCGTCCACACCCACATGACCAACTCGCGGCTTACAGATCCGGAAATCCTGGAAATGCGCTTCCCCGTCGAACTCGAGGATTTCCACATCCGAGAGGGGTCGGGCGGCAAGGGCCGGTTCAGGGCCGGTGACGGCACCCGCCGCACCATCCGCTTTCTCGAGCGCATGGATCTCGCCATTCTCTCCTCGCACCGCAACCGCCCGCCGCTCGGCATTGACGGGGGCGGCGAAGGCGAGGTCGGCATGACCCAGGTGCGTCGCCGGGACGGCACGATCGAGACGTTGAAAGCCTGCGACCAGACCATCCTGGAGGCCGGCGAGGCGGTGATCCTGACCACACCGACGGCCGGCGGCGCCGGCAAGGCGTGAAGCTTCATCCGGCCTTCGCCAACCCGGCCCGCAATTCGGTCGCGGTGGCCGTCAACTCCGCGCACGGAGGCATCGGAATTGGACGGTATGTCACCGTCTCCTCGGCGATGTAGCGCCGCGAGGTCACGTCGTCGCCCTTTGCCATCGGCACAAGGTGGGCATGCGCATGCGCGACATCGCCGCCGGTGAACATGAAGGCGACGCGGGGCACGCCGTAGATCTGCTTCTGGACGCGGGCAATCTTCTGGCCGAGCGCCATGATCCTAGCCGCCAAGGGTTCCGGCAGGTCCTCGAACCAGGGGTAATGGTGGCGAGCGATGATCTGTACGTGGCCCGGTCGGATCGGCCCGATGTCGAGGAAGGCAAGGATCTCGTCGTCCGCGTGAATCACATGCGCCTCGATTTCGCCGCGCCCGATCCGGCAGAAGATGCAGCCGCGGGCATGGGAGTTCGATGTCATGATACATCCTTCGAAGAGAACCCGGAGGCGGCGAAAATCGCAATTGTCTTGCGGGATGTAAAGCAGGATCAGCCGCGTCAGCCCGTGCGTCGGGGTGAGGAACTGCCGCAGCGGCCCGGTCAGCTCGCCAGCAGCGCCTCGGTGCCCGAGAACATCGCCGCGATCCCGGCTCTGTCGAGCACCGGACCTGCAATGCGGCCCTCGACTTCGGCGGCGCCTGCCGCTCTCGCGCATTCGAGATCCTCCGACGTGTCGACACCGGTCACGGTCACGACGGTATCGACCACGCCCGCAAGCTGAAGGAACAGGCCAAGCATGTGCCCGAGCCGGTCCTCGCCGGCAATCGCCCGAATACGGGCGAGATCGAGCCGCACCCGATCAACCCTGTGCGGGCGGGTCATGGCCAGACCCGCGATCCCGGCCGAAAACTCGCTTACCGCGATCTTCACGCCCGCCGTGCGCAGGCGCGCGATGGCTGATAGCGCCGCCACATTGCTTTCGGGAATGGCGCTGGTGCAGACATCGCAAACCAGGCGATGCGGAGCGATGCCGGTCTTGGCCAGCATCGAAATCACGAGGTCGGAAAAGCCCGGCTCGGCAAGCTGCGCCGGCGACACCGGCACCACCACTTCGGTGGTCTTGCCCCAGCTTTGCGCCGCAAGCAGCACCTCGCCGAGCATCCATTTGCCGATCATCAGGATCAGGCCGCTTTCTTCCGCCACGGGCATGAAGGATTCGGGCAGGATGACGCCGTGCTCCGGGTGGCGCCAGGTCAGCCGGGCGGTGAAACCGCTCGGCCGCATCATGGCGGGGTTTGCCATGCCCGGGCGGTAGACGGGCATGTATTCCACGCCGAACGCACCCGAATGGAGGCCCGAGCGCATGTCGGCTTCCAGATCACGCCGGATCCGGTAGGCGCTGTCCATTTCCTCGCTGAAGAAGGAATGGCTCAGGCCCGGCGTTTCCTTGGCGCGGTAAAGCGCCAGATCGGCGCGCTTGAGCAGGTCGGAAAGCCGGAACGGGCCGGCCTCCGACAACGCGATGCCGATGCTGCCGGCGGTGTCGAGCGCGCCCTGACCGAAATCGACAGGACGGAACACTGCCGTGGACAGACGCTTGCAGAAGCGGCCGATGGCGGCTTCGCAGGGCGCGTCCCGCCACAGCACCACGAACTCGTCCCCGCCCAGCCGGTAGACCAGCTGATCCGGGTGACACGCCTCGGCGATGCGCGCGCCCAGAACCTTGAGCACCTCGTCGCCCGCCGCATGTCCGAGCGTATCGTTGATGAGCTTGAACCGGTCGAGATCGAAAAGCAGCGCCGCCATGCGCTTGCCCGCTGCCCCGGTGCAAAGCGCGGCCGCGTCTTCGCTCAGGGCGTGACGGTTGCGAAGCCCGGTAAGGCTGTCGTGACGGGCGGCATGATGAAGCGTTTCGGCGCGCGCGCGCTCCCCCGCCAATTGCCTCGACAATCTGGCGTGCCGGTAGCCCACCACTGCCAGCAGCGTCGCCAGACCGAATGCCGCGGATGCAAGCACCTGGAATCCGGTGAATGTTGCGTCGCCGAGCGCGGCCTGGATAGACGATGCGCGTGCAAGACCGTCTCCGGCATACATCGCCGGGACCGTCAGAAGTCCGATTGCCAAACCGGCGAAAGCATATCGCCGAATGCGGTTTGGCGCATAAGAATTCAGCATCATGCCAAATACTCCTGTTCCACCCCGATACAGTGCACGACAGGATTTAACAAAAAATGACTGCGACTTTTTGCAGTCGCTTCGCAATTGAGTTTCTTTTTAATTGATTAAGGATTCCGGCATAGAACGGGAGAAAATCGGGTGCTGGCTGTACCCCGGCAACGGGTTTCGCACGTCCGGCCCGAGCGTGTAGCACTGTGATGACACCGAACCGATTGACCTGAAGGCAGAACCATGCGCCGCCCCCGCCCGTTCGCCCGCTTCCTGACGCGCCCGAGAGTGCGGAAGTCCGCGCGCCCGCTTGCCGCCGCCCTCCTGCTTGGCGCCGGCCTTGCGCTTTCGGGCTGCAATTCCTCGAGCATGACAGACGGGCTGCAGCCGATCGGCAATGCGTCCCGACCCGCCGCAAGCACCCCCGACCGGCCCGATGTGAAGAAACTCGATCCGCCCGGCCCGCTGCGCTACGGCGACCACAAGCCGGTCGATTTCGGTCGCCGTCACCCGGATCTCTATCCGGTCCACGGCATCGACGTGTCCAAATGGCAGGGCGACATCGACTGGAACAGGGTCAAGCGCGCAGGCGTCGCCTTCGCCTTCATCAAGTCGACCGAGGGCGGCGACCACAAGGACAGCCGCTTCGAGGAGTACTGGCGCCAGGCCCGGGCAGCCGGAATCCCGCATGCGCCCTATCACTTCTATTATTTCTGCCGCCCGGCCGCGGAACAGGCCGCCTGGTTCATCGCCAGCGTACCGCGCGAATCCGTCCAGATGCCGCCGGTTCTCGATGTCGAATGGAACAACCACTCCAAGACCTGCACCAAGCGCCCCGACCCGGCGACCGTGCGCGCCGAAATGAAGACCTGGCTGGACATCGTCGGCCGCTACTACGGCAAGCGCCCGATCATCTACACCCCGGTTGATTTCCACCGCGAGAACCTCGACGGCCACTTCAAGGGCCACCAGTTCTGGCTGCGCTCGGTCGCCGCCCATCCGCAGGACATCTACCCGGATCACCCCTGGACCTTCTGGCAGTACACCGGCACCGGCATGATGGACGGCATCAAGGGCCACACCGACATCAACGCCTTCGCGGGCTCGAAGGCGCAATGGCGGGAATGGCTGAACAAATACGCGCGCTAGGGCATTCCTGAACGCCGCCATCATGGGCTGACCCGGCGCATGGGAGAACGATTCAGCCCGAAAAACCGAGCCATCCCACGGGCTATCCACTTGGGACCAGCCGGTGTAGACGGTACTTTCTTCGCCGTTTGGGAAGGGAGCGGAACGCCATGGCGGAAATCGAAATCGACCCATTGGAACCCGGCCCGCTGACGCCCGTGGAGGCAGCGGCGCTCGAAGCCCTCTATGCATCAGCCTTCCCGGAAGAGGACCTGTTTCCGCTGGTCCGGCGTCTGCACGCGGAAGTGCCCGGTCTTGTTTCGCTGAGGGCGATGGCCGGCGAGACGCTTGCCGGTCACGTCATCTTCACGCCGTGCACGATCGAGGATCTGCCCGCGGATCACCGGCCGAATCCGAAGACGGACGCAGACGCACCGGCCCAGGCCACGTCCGCGGCATTGCTTGGCCCCCTCTGCGTGGCGCCGGAACACCAGCGCCAGGGCATCGGCTCGGCGCTGATCCGCGCCGGGCATGAAAAGCTCAGGTCGCTTGAAGTGGCCCATGTCCTCGTGCTCGGCGATCCCGCCTATTACAGCCGGCATGGCTTCGCAGCCGGCGCGGACGTCGAACCGCCTTCTCCGCTGCCCGAACACTGGCGCCAAGCCTGGCAGTGGCTCACCCTCGACCCGTCCCTGCCCGCGCCGCACGGCAGTCTCACCGTCCCCGAAACCTGGCGCGACCCCGCGCTGTGGACCGAGTGAGACCGCAAGCAGAAAGGCTCGCTTGGTTCCCACCGGGAATCACCCCATCATTGCCGCAATTCGGGGCTCATCTGCGGGCCTTTCAGGGAGCACGCGCCATCATGATTTCAAGACTGTCCCTCGCCCTCGTCGCAACCGGCCTCGCCGCCATCACCGCAGCCGTTCCGGCGCGCGCGCAAGGGCCAGCCTGCGGCGGCGATCTCGGTTCGTTTCTGAATGGCGTGAAGGCGGAAGCCGTTGCCAGCGGCATCAGCCCGGATGTTGCGGACCGCGCGCTCCGAAACGCCTCCATCGACCGCAAGGTGCTCTCGCGCGACCGTGCCCAGGGCGTGTTCCGGCAGACCTTCCTTGAATTTTCGCAGCGCTCGGTCAGCGCCAACCGCATGCAGGTGGGCGCGAAGCGGATGCAGCAATATGCCGACACCTTCGCCCGCGCCGAGGCTCAATACGGCGTGCCCGCCCCGGTGATCACCGCCTTCTGGGGGCTGGAGACCGATTTCGGCGCCGTGCAGGGCGATTTCAACACCATGAACGCGCTGGTGACGCTGGCGCATGATTGCCGCCGGCCGGAACTCTTCCGCCCGCAACTGCTTGCCGCCATCGAGATGGTCGCCCACGGCGATCTCGACCCGGCCCGAACCACCGGCGCCTGGGCGGGGGAAATCGGCCAGGTGCAGATGCTGCCCGAGGACATCATCGAATACGGCGTCGACGGCGATGGCGACGGCCACGTCACGCTCAAGACCTCGTCGGAGGACGCGATCATGACCGCGGCCAATTTCATCCGCTCGCTCGGCTGGCGCGCGGGCGAACCGTGGCTTGCCGAGGTGAGCGTGCCCTCAGGACCCTTCCCTTACGAGAAATCCGGCCTCCGCCAGGGCATGACGGTCAACGACTGGACCGGACTCGGAGTGACTTTCCGCAACGCTCAGCCGACGTCGCAGAACCTGCCGGCGGACCTGCTGCTGCCGCAGGGGCGCGGCGGACCGGCTTTCCTGGCGTTTCCGAACTTCCGGATCTATCTCGAATGGAACCAGAGCTTCATCTACACCGTGTCGGCGGCCTATTTCGCCACCCGGCTTGGCGGGGCGCAGCGCTACGACGCCGGCAATCCCGCGCCGGGGCTCGGCGATGCGGCGATGAAGCAGCTGCAGGAAAAGCTTGCCGCCCGCGGCCATGATGTCGGCGGCATTGACGGGATTCTCGGCGCCGGCACCCGCGCCGCCACCCGGGCCGAACAGTTGTGGCTCGGCCTGCCCGCCGATGGCTGGCCCACTGCGGAGCTGCTCAATCGTCTTTAGGCGTCTTCGGCGCTGGGTTGGAAACGCCTTTGCGGGAGGATGATTTTGCCGCGCCCCCGGCAGCCGTCGGTTTGGCGGCCGTCGGATTGGCAGGCTTCGGTTTGGCGGCAGCCGCCCGGCCGCGCCGCGGCCGCTGATCCGGTGGCGCCGGTTGTCCCTTCGGCGCCTTCGCTGTCCCTGTGCGGGACCCACCGCTTTTCGCCGTTTCAGTCATGGGCATTCCGGATTCCGGCGTGCCGCCCCGGGCGGGCGCTGCGTCGCCGGAAGTCGCGGTGGATGAAGGCTGGCGGGCCGGCGCGGCTTTCATTTCCGCATCCGTGTCACGGGCCTCCTCGTCCGGCGAGAGGTTCGCCACTCCATCCTCCTCCACCCTCTCCGGCACGGAATCGGGCGGCTGGGCGGCCTCGGCCCGGCGGGTGCGGCGCTGGTAGAGCGCGAAACGTGCCGCACGATAGCGCGCGCGGATCGCCCAGAGCACGTTTTCCACGCCGTCGATCTCGCCCTCATAGGCATTGGCCAGCGCCTCCTTGTACGAACCCCAGCCTTCGCTGGCCATGTTTTCGACTCGCTCCATCAGGTTGAACCAGACCGGCGAGACCAGGAGCGAAATCGCCGTCACCGCAATCGCCAGCCGGTAGATGTCGGACCCGAGCGCGCCCGAGGCAAACCCGGCGGCCGCCAGCACGAAGGAGAATTCACCCACCTGGGCCATCGACAGGCCGGCGATCAGAGCCGTCTTCGGCTCCGATCCGGTCACCCGCAGCAGCAGGATGTTGAGCACGGTCTTCAGCACCACCACCAGCAGTGCGGCCGCCAGCACCAACCAGATATTGGCGACGATGAAATCGAGATCGATCAGGAGGCCGATGGACAGGAAGAACACGACCAGCAACAAGCTCTGGATCGGCTCGATCACCGGGATCACCTTGCTGCGCAGCGTCGAATTGCCGACGACAATTCCGACCAGGAACGCGCCGTAGACCGGAGAAAGCCCGGCCAGGCCCGAAAGCGCCGCCGCCGAAAAACACATTGCCAGCGACCCTATGGTCAGCAGGTCGACATTGTTCTCGATGGTGCGCGCATAGGGCAGCCTGAGTTTCGGATTGCGCCCGAACCACCACAACAATCCTGCGAGCAGCGCCACGGCGACGATCACCTTGAGCGCGACGGAGACCAGATCGATGCTTTCGCCGCCCAGGCTTGAAACCAGGATCAGCATCGGCACCACGGCGATGTCCTGCGCGATCAGCACACCGATCGCAACCCGGCCCGATTCGGAGCGCAATTCGCCCATCTCGTCGAGCATCTTCATTGCCACGACCGTGCTCGACAGCGCGATGATGAAGCCCAGGATGATCGTCTCCGAAAAGTTCGCGCCAATGGCATAGGCCAGCACGGAGGCGAGCGCCATGGCCGCCACCAACTGCCCGCCCGCCACCATCACGGCCTGGTTGATGCTGCGCACGAAGGCCTTGATCGACAATTCCATGCCGATGAAGAACAACAGCACCACCACGCCCATTTCGGCGAGCAGCGAGACATTGTCGGAGGTTGAGATCACGCCCAGTCCGGTGGGACCGAGCAGAAGGCCGGCGAGAATGAAGCCGACAAGCGGCGGTTGCTTGAGTCGCATGAAACCGAGGCCGAGCAGCGCCGCCACCGCGACCGCCAACGCGACCGAGATCAGCGCGTCGGCATGGTGCCCGCCCTGCTCGGCCGCCTTCTCGACGACCTGGGTCACCGCACTCTCGACCGCCTTGACGGCGTCGGCAATCTCTTCTTCCATCAAATACTCCTGACCGCACAAGCCTAAGCCATGTCGCGCTCGATTGCATGCTTTTGAGCGACAATGGACATGCATCGGTCCAATTGTCTGACGCGTCTCCTGCACATTCCATCGGATACGGGCGCCGTCCTGTCGCCTGCAGCAGGGTGAAACCGGCGGCCGGCAGTGGAATAACGGGTGGACAGCTTGTCATTATTCTAGAATATCAGTATGAAATTCGCATCATGTGGTTGAGGATCCGTGTGATATCGAGGAGAATTCGTAATCAGCCCTCCACAAGGGCATGACAGAATTGGGAGGAATTTTCGATGAAGTTTCAGAACATTGCACTGGCCGCGCTGGCATCGACAGCATTGGTGGCAGTCGCCGGGCAGGCTTTCGCTGCGCCGAAGACGCTCAAATGGGCCCACGTCTACGAAGTCAGCGAGCCCTACCACACCTGCGCTGTAGCCGCGTCCGATCTGCTCGCCCAGGCGACCGGGGACCGCTACAATATCGAGGTGTTTCCGGCATCGTCGCTTGGCAAGGAAGTCGACATCAACGAGGGTCTCGGGCTCGGCACCGTGGACATCATCTACACTGGGCAGCTGTTTGCCGGGCGCGCCTACGGCCCGATCGCAATCGGCGGCGCGCCGTTCATGTTCCGTGACTACGATCACTGGGACAAGTACCGCAATTCGGATCTCTTTGCCGACATGGCCAAGGGCTATGAGGATGCTTCGGGCAACCACATCACCTCGATGACCTATTACGGTCAGCGCCATGTGACCTCGAATGTCGAGATCAAGACGCCCGCCGACATGGAAAACCTGAAGATCCGGGTGCCCAATGCACCGCTCTACATGATGTTCCCGCAGGCCGTGGACGCCAACCCGACCCCGATCGCCTTCGCCGAGGTCTATCTGGCGCTGCAGCAGGGCACCGTCGACGCACAGGAGAATCCGCTGCCGACCATCCAGGCCAAGAAGTTCTACGAGGTGCAGGACTACATCACGCTCACCGGCCACATCAGCGATGCGCTGATGACCATCGTCGGCGGCCCCACCTGGGGATCGATGACGGCCGAGGATCAGGAGGCCCTCGACAAGGTGCTCGATCAGACCGCCGAATGCGCCAGCGAGCAGATCATCCAGAAGGAAGCCGACCTCGTGCAGTGGTTCAAGGACAATGGCGTGACCGTCAACGAGGTTGACCGTACGCCCTTCCGTGAAGCCACGATGAAGCTGCACAACGGCGCGGACGCCACCTGGGATCAGGAAACCTACGACCGGCTGCAGGCCATCAACTAGGCCGGACGGACAGTCACGTAGCGCGGCGGCCACGGGCCGCCGCGTTTCAGTCCCTTCGGAGGTGACCCGATGTCTCGAGACGACAAGAACGAAGACACATCCTCGATCGCCGATCTGATCCATGAGGACGATGAGGACCTTTCCGGATTCCAGCGGGATGACGGTCTGGTTATAGGCGTCTTCTGGGTGCTGGCCTTTGTGGTCTTCCTGCAGTTCTTCACGCGCTACGTGCTCAACAATTCGCTCGGCTGGACCGAGGAAATCGCCCGCTTTCTATTGATCGCGGTCACCTTTCTCGGCGTGGTGATGGCGGTGCGCCGCGAAAGCCAGATCGCGGTCGAACTCGCCTTCCGCTGGCTGTCACGGCCGGTGCGCAAGGCGCTGCAGTATTTCATCGATGTCGCCTCGATGGTCTTCTACGCCTTCATGGGCTACCTGTGCACGCAGGTTGCCGAGAGAACGCAGCAGAAGATGGTGTCGATCGATTTCCCCAAATCCTCGGTCTACTGGTTCATCAGCGCCTGTTTCCTGGTCATGACCATCTACGCGCTGCTCGTGTTCTTGCGGCATCTCCGCACCGGTTCCAGCCGGTTGATCGACCCCGAAACCGCCAAGCTCACCGGCCCGTCACTCTGAACAATAACACTCCGATCGAAGGCATACCATGCTTCTGACCCTCCTCTTCGTCATGGTTTTCGCCCTGATCGCGCTTGGCATCCCCGTGGCCATCGCGCTCGCAGGCTCGTCGCTGGTGTTCATCCTGCTCGACGGCAATGTTCCCGGACTTGTGGTTGCCCACCGCATGATCAACGGCGTCGATTCCTTTCCGCTGCTGGCCGTGCCCTTCTTCATCCTGGCCGGAAACCTGATGAACACCGCCGGCATCACCGAGCGCATCTTCGATTTCGCCAAGGCGCTGATCGGCTGGCTTCCCGGCGGGCTTGGCCACGTCAACATCGGCGCTTCGGTGATCTTTGCCGGCATGTCGGGCGCAGCCGTCGCCGATGCCGGGGGCCTGGGGTCCATCGAAATCAAGGCGATGCGCGATGCCAAGTACGATCCCGGCTTTGCCGTGGGCGTGACCGCAGCCTCCTCGACCATCGGGCCGATCATCCCGCCCTCCCTGCCGATGGTGATCTACGGCGTGGTTGCGGGCGCCTCAATCGGGCAACTGTTTGCCGCGGGCTTCGTTCCGGGCCTGCTCATGGCCGTGGCGCTGATGATCATGGTCGCCTTCTACGCCCGCCGCTACAATTATCCGCGCGACCAGGCGTTCCGGGTTTCCAATCTGGGCCGGGCCTTCGCCCGCGCGTTCCTGTCGCTGCTCACGCCGGTCATCATCGTCGGCGGCATTCTTTCCGGCGCGTTCACGCCGACCGAGGCGGCCATCGCGGCCTGTGCATGGGCGCTTGCCCTCGGCCTGTTTGTGTACCGGACGCTGACTGTGCGCCGCTTCCTGAAGGTGTCGCTCGATACGATCGAAACCACATCCGTGGTGCTGTTCATCGTCGCCGCCGCCTCGATCTTTGCCTGGATCCTGACATCCAACCGCGTGCCGGAGCACTTTGCCGGCCTGATCCTGAGCGTGTCCGACAGTCCAATCGTCATCCTGCTCCTGATCAATCTCATCCTGTTGGTGGTGGGCTGCTTCATGGAAACCGTTGCAGCCATCACGATCCTGGTGCCGGTGCTTCTGCCGATCGCCCTCCACATCGGGATAGACCCGGTGCATTTCGGCGTGATCCTGGTGCTCAACCTGATGATCGGCCTGCTCACGCCGCCTGTGGGCATGGTGCTCTACGTGCTCTCGCGGGTCTCGAAGGTGCCGTTCGAGCGCTGTGTTTCGGCGACCTTGCCATTCCTGATCCCGCTGTTTGCGGTGCTGATGCTGGTGACCTTCTTCCCGATCGTCACCATGTGGCTGCCCACCCTCATCTACCGCTGAGACGAAGGCACGGCGGAACCCCTGGGGCCCGGTCATGCCGGGCCCGAGAGCTCAAGGCCGGAAAATTCAAAGCTTGTCGAATTCATCCTTGTCGACCGGCATCAGCATCACGGCTGTGGCCATCACCGCAAAGCCGAAGGTGCTGCCGAAGGACAAGAGCAGGATGAAGATCGCGGCGATGCGGCTCGATGACCCCAGGATCAGGTCACCGAAGCCGTTGATGTTGAAATAGACCACGGCGGCCGCCACCACCCAACCGATCAGCACGCCTGCCAACGTGTTGACCATCACGAAGCGGATCAGTTTGGGCATGAGAAGACCTTCCTTTGACGGTCGCGCTGAACTGACCCTACATTATCGCCAGCCGCAAACCAAAGCCGCGTGACAGATCGGCGCGGGCGTGCTTCTCACTCTCTGCCGCCGGAAACCGGCGCGCTCAGTCCGCCATCGTCTCGAGACTGGCGTAACTGTCGGGCGCGCCCTCCCCGCCGAACGGCGTCGTGACCTCGACGAAATCATCCGGATAAAACCCGTTGAAGCGCGTCCGCAGCGACAGGGAATAGGCGCCGATATGGCCGATCTCGATCCAGTCGCCGGTGTCGATCGTCTCGGGCAGCCAGAAAGGCCGTGAGAGGATATCGACGGAATCGCAGGTCGCCCCGCAGACCCGGAACGGGACCACGCTCTCGGGGTTTCCGTTGCGGATGCGCCTCGCCGGATCAGGGATGAAGCGCGCCGGAAGGGTGATCTTGCCGGTCCAACTGTCGGACAGAGAGGCCCAGATCCCGTCATTGATGTAGAGCCTCCGGCCCTTGCGGAGCAGCACCCGGACCACGAGCGAAAACGCCCGGGCCACCACCACCCGGCCGGGCTCCGCCACCAGCGGCATGTCGTCGAAGGCCCACTCCTTGATGTTGTCGCGCAGATCGCCCATCAGTTCCTCGAGTGGCGGCATCGGCTTGGCCTTGCGATTGGGGTCGTGGCCATAGACCGCCGGGAACCCGCCGCCGACATCGAGACCGACGAGATCGACGCCTGCGCGGTTGCGGACCCAGTCCGCGGATCTGAGCGCCTGCTCGTAGGATTCGGGCTCCTCCACCTGGCTGCCGACGTGGAAACACAGCCCCACCTTGAAGCCGATCCGGTCGAGCCGGCGCACCAGTTCCACCGCATGGCCCGGGGCTGCGCCGAATTTCTTCGACAACTCGTACATCGCATGACCCTTGGTCTGCAGCCGCACGAAGATGGTGATCGATGCGGGATCCAGATCAAGCGCCCGCACGATCCTGAGCACCTTTGCGATCTCGTCCTCATGGTCGAGCGACATCACCCGGATGCCGTATTTTTCAAGCGCCAGCCGGATGTCCGATTGCGCCTTGACCGGATGCATATAGAGCATCTCCGCATCTGGCGACGCGGCACGCACCGCCTCGAATTCGCCAGGGGACGCCACGTCGAAAATCCGCACGCCGGCTGCGACCAGCGTCTTGAGCACCATCGGTTCGCCATTGGTCTTGACCGCATAGGCCGTATCGCCCGGAAACAGCTTCATGAAATTGACGGCATCCTGCTTGAGGACCTCGGGCCGGAAGCAATAGAGCGGATGATCGGGCCTGAGCTCGAGTGCGGCCTCGGTGCCGGTGGCGAATCGTTGCATCTATGTCTCCCTTTTGTTTTGCGGCGAGCCTATCAACGCCCGTGAAGCCCGGCAAATGGCGGATTTGTGACAGAACGCCGGATTCGGGTGGCGTCCGATGGTCATTCGGGGCATGACGGCTCCGGACAAGCATCGCACAGGGCATGAGACAATGACTGCATCGCTCCACCGTTCCATGGCGCCCGCCACCTGGGGTCTTCTGATCCTGCTCGGATTTGTCTGGGGCGGCTCGTTCTTCTTTGCCCGCGTCGCCGTGCAGCACGTGCCGCCGATGACCCTGGTGCTGTTTCGCGTGGCGCTGGCCGCCATCGCGCTGCACCTGGCTTTCGGACGGATGCCGGGCTTCTATCAGACCCTGTCCGCCCGCTGGCGGGAACTGCTGGTGATGGGGCTGATCAACAACGCCATCCCCTTCACGCTGATCTTTGCCGGACAGACGAAGATCGGCGCCGGTCTCGCCTCGATCCTCAATGCCACCACGCCCTTGTGGGCGGTGCTTGTCGCGCAGGTCTTCACCACCGACGAGAAGATCTCCACCGCCAAGCTGGTCGGCTGCGCGCTCGGGCTGGCCGGCATGGTCATGCTGATCGGACCGGCGGCGCTCGGCATTGCCGACAGCCCGCTCTGGGCAAAGCTTGCGGTTGTCGGGGCGGCGGTCTCCTACGGTTTTGCCGCCTCCTTCGGCAAGCGCTTCCGCGATGTCTCTCCGCGCATCACCGCCACCGGACAACTGACCGCCTCGAGCCTGATCATGTTGCCGCTGGCTTTGGCGGTGGACCAGCCGTGGACGATGGAGATGCCGCCGGCGCCCGTGATCGGGGCGATCCTGGCTCTGGCGCTGATCTCGACGGCTTTCGCCTATGTGATCTTCTTTCGTGTGCTGAGCATCGCGGGCGCCACTTCCGCCTCCCTCGTCACGCTGCTGGTGCCGCCCGCGGCAATCCTGCTCGGCATCGTCTTTCTGGGCGAGACGCTGTCCCTCACCGAAGCCATGGGCCTGGGACTGATCGCACTTGGCCTCTTGTCACTCGACAACCGCCTGTCCATAAAGCGTTGACGCAGGCGCAGGCCGGTTCGATCTCATCGCAACCGCCGGCTGTCATTTCGCTGGGGGGACATGGATGGGCGAGAACCGCATGATGAGCCTTGGGGCGCTGGTAGCCGCCCGGGATGCAGGCAAGGCCGCGCCGGATCTGATGATTGCATTGTCCCGCGATGCGATCGCGCGCAAGGATCCGGCCATCAAGGCGTTCAGCCATGTTGCAGCCGATCCGCCCGTCGCCTCCAATGGTCCGCTTGCGGGCATTGCCGTGGGCGTGAAGGATATCTTCGACAGCTTCGATCAGCCGACCTCCTACGGCTCTCCGGCCTATGCCGGCCATCAACCCGCTGTCGATGCGGCCATCGTGGACCTTGCCAGACGGCAGGGCGCAACCATCGTCGGAAAGACCGCGACCACCGAATTCGCCTTCTTCCACCCGGCCGAAACGGTCAATCCGCACAATCCCGACCACACACCGGGCGGATCCTCGTCGGGGTCGGCCGCTGCCGTGGCCGCGGGCATGGTGCCGGCCGCCATCGGCACCCAGACCGGCGGTTCAGTAATCCGGCCGGCGGCCTTCTGCGGTGTCGCCGGATACAAGCCGAGCTTCCGGCTTCTGCCCGCCGCCGGAATGAAACATTTTGCGCCATCGCTCGACACCGTCGGCCTGTTCGCGGCCACCGTCAGTGACGTGGCGCTGTTCGCGGTCTTGCTAAGCGGACGGAACTTGGCTGTTGAGCCGGTCGATCCGGCCAAGATCCGCGTCGGTCTCTACCGGTGCGCCGAACTCGGCAGCGCCGACCCGGACATGCAGGACGCCCTTTCGGCCGCTGCCGACCGTGCCGCCGATGCCGGTTTCGATGTCGGCGAGATCGAGGAGCCGGCCGCACTGACCGAAGCGCGCGAAGCCCATTCCATCATTCAGGATCACGAGGCCGGGCTTGCCTGCGGACCGGATCTCTCCCGCTTCCGCGATCGGTTGAGTCCCCGGCTGATCGAGGTCATCGAACGCGGCCAGGCGATTTCCCCGCAGGTCTACGACGAGGCCCGCAGGCTTGCCAAACGCGGGCGGGCCGCCGCGAAGCTCATGTTCGGAGAGGTCGATATCCTGCTGTCGCCATCGGCTCCCGGCGCGGCTCCGAACGGGCTCGAGACCACCGGCGATCCCCGCTTCAACAAGCTCTGGACGCTCATCGGCGGACCGGCTGTCAACATTACCGGGTTCAAGTCCGGGCAGGGATTGCCATTGGGCATACAGGCCATCGCCCGCTTCGGTCGCGACCGACATTTGCTGTCCGTTGCCGCGGCGCTTGAGCCGCTGTTTTCGGGCCCGCAACAGCATCAGACCCCGGGGTGAGGCATTTTACACACGGCCATTCGCATGCGCGAAATCCGGCCTCTTTCCCGGGCTTGACCGTTTCGGACCCTGCAACGGTGCTGATTGGCTGCGAGCCCTGGACCCCTCGCTTCGAGTTTGACCAAAAAATGGCATCAAACCTGAGTGTAGGCACATGAAAACACGTCTTATGGCTGTATCTGACAGATTCTTAACACAATTTTAATTTGCTAATAAGTGTTTAAAATCAGTGACCTGATAGGTGGCTCCGGATCATTTTTCCCGATTCACGTTGCATCGCAGCAACGAATTCGCTTTTCACCCGCCCGATCCCGTGCCTATCATTCCAAGGTATAACGCCAAGGAGGACCACCATGGGATTTACGCAATCGCTCAATGCCCTTGTGATCTGTGCAGCGTTCATATTTGTCGGCGCAATGGTATTCATCTGACCCGGTAACGCGCCTTCACGATGGGAAAAGTTCAATGACGGGAGCGTTTCGACGCTCCCGTTTTTTGTGGCTCCCGCCGTTTGTTCTCAGGCCCGTGACCGCAGCCGGGATCAGGCGGCGGCGCCCACGGCGGACGCCTCGTTGCCGCGCAGACCGAGCAGATGACAGATCGCATAGACGAGTTGCGCCCGGTTCATGGTGTAGAAATGGAAGTCGTCCACACCGCGCTCGACGAGATCGGTCACCTGATCGGCGGCGATGGCTGCGGCGACCAGCGCCCGTGTTTCCGGATCCTTTTCCAGCCCGTCGAAACGGCGGGCCAGCCAGTCCGGCACCGATGCACCGCAGAGTTTCGAGAACCGCGCCACCTGGCCGAAATTGTGGATCGGCAGGATGCCCGGCACGATCGGAACGTAAATCCCGGCCTTGCGCACACGCTCGACGTAGCGCTCGTAGACATCATTGTCGAAAAAGAACTGGGTGATTGCCCGCGTGGCGCCGGCATCAACCTTGCGCTTGAGCATGTCGATGTCGGTGGCGAAATCCGGGCTTTCGGGGTGCCGTTCCGGATAGGCTGAAACCGAGATTTCGAAGTCGTCGATGGCGCGCAGTCCGGCGACCAGTTCGGCGCCATTGGCATAGCCGCCGGGATGGGGCTGATAAGCCGCCCCCACGCCTTCCGGCGGGTCTCCCCTGAGCGCGACGAAATGCTTGACGCCCACCGCCTTGAACTCGCGAGCCACCGCATCGACGGCCGCCTTGTCCGAACCGACGCAGGTCAGATGCGCCGCCGGCGAAAGCCCGGTTTCCTTTGAAATCCGCGACACAGTGTTGAGAGTCGGCTGCTTGGTCGATCCCCCCGCCCCGTAGGTCACGGACACGAAATCGGGCTGAAACGGCGCAAGCCTGGAAATGCTTTCCCAGAGCTGCGTTTCCATGTCACCGTTCTTGGGTGGAAAGAACTCGAAGGAGACCTTGATCCGCTGGGACAGATCCTCGGCGCTGGCGCGGTGGGAACTTGGCATATCAGGCAATTCCTGTTTTGGAAGAAGATGGTTGGGAGGCAATGAGCAGGCGCGGGTCCCGTGCGAACCAGATCGTCACGGTCAGCACGCCGCTGTCACCGGTGTCCGCCGGAAGGTCGATGATCTTTTCGACCGTCAACCCGCACTCCTCGAGCCAGCCGCCCACCTGGGCATGGCTGAAGCCGAGTCGCGCATGGGCGTGGTCGATCCGCAGGCCCTCATGGTCGTGCGGTGCGAAATCGACGATGACGATTCGACCGCCGGGTCTGAGCATACGGGCGGCCTCGCTGATGGCTGGCAGCGGATCGTGCAGGAAATGCAGCACCTGGTGGATCGTCACCACGTCGAAGCTCTCGCGGTCGAGCGGCAGGTTCAGAATGTCGCCCTGCCTGACCGAGGCATGGGTGATGCCCGCTTCATCGAGCTGGGCCCTGGCGATCGCCAGCATGTCGCGGCTCGAATCGATGCCGATGGCCCGCCGGTACCGCTCCGAGAGCAGCTCCAGCATACGGCCCGTTCCGGTACCCAGGTCCAGGAGCCCGTCAAACGGTGTGCGACCGATGAGTTTGAGAATTTCCGCCTCGACCCGGTCATCCGAAATGTGCATCTGCCGCAATTCGTTCCAGCTCGCCGCATTGGCGGAAAAATAGGCTTCCGCCCGGCTGGCGCGCGCCTGCTTGACGGCAGAAAGCCGCTCCGCGTCACGGGCCAGGTGCGGATCGGACGGAGACGCCGCGGCGAGCGCCTCTTCCATCAGTCTTGCCCGGAGCCCGTCACGCGCCAGCCGGAAATAGGCCCAGGCGCCCTCCTGATAGCGTTCGACCAGCCCGGCTTCGCCGAGAAGCTTGAGATGGCGCGAAATACGCGGCTGGGATTGCCCCAGGACCTCGGTCATTTCACTGACCGTCAGGTCGCCATGGCTCAACAGCGCGACAAGCCTCAGGCGCGTCGGTTCGCCCGCAGCCTTGAAGACTTCGACACACTCTTCCAGAGACAATGGTGACACAGACAACATTCAAACCTCAGAAATGATATAAAGATATGTTTATATCGCTTTGAGGTCGAACGCAAGGCCAATGTCGCTTGCGCCTAAATTGGTGTCGCAAGGATCCAGGAACCCGGGCTCGCGCGCCGTACCCTCGAACCGGCCGGACGGAACCGCGACGGAGATGCGTCTCGCGAAAGGACCCTAACCCGCGGGATAGATCCACTGCTCCCAAATCCGCGCCGTCACCGCCTCGCCGCTTTCAATGGTTCCGGGCTTTTCCACCCAGGCCACGACGCCGCGCCGGCGCTTGGCGGCGGAAACGAAACGCAACGCCAGTTCGGTCCGGTCACGCTCGGGGAAATTCCGGGCAATCTCGTCCCCGGCAAACCGGCAGGGATTGTTTTCGCCATCCACCCGCAACGTCACGCCGCCCTCGAAGAAAAGCTGGGTTCGCGGCGGCAACATGGTGAGCAGCGGAATGCCCTCGATCACCATGTTGGCGCCGATCCAGCCCGGCTCGATCCTGTCGATTCCCATGGTGCGCGCAACAAGCGCCAGTTCGTCTTCGGCCACAATCGACACCTGACGCTCGTTGCGGATCACGGTCCCACGCGGATACCAGGGCTCGCGTCCGCCGGATTTCCGGGTCGCTCCGGCATGGAAATCACCCTCGATGCCGTCGAAAGTCAGGCTCAGGCTTTGGCATCGGTCGCTCGGAAACCCGTCGCCACGGGCGTCGAGCAAGGCACTGACGCGCCCCTCGATCTTGCGCCCCCTTGTGATCTGCGGCAGCACATCGGCCTCGTCGGCGAAAAGAGGGAGGGTCATCGCGGGGCTCCGGCAATTGAAACTTGAAGAGACTGCAGTTTACGCCAACCGACCCTGATGAACCAATCAAAAGCGTGAAAGCTTCGCGAAATCGAAGCCACAGGGCTAGCTGTTTTCGCGGATCCGGCGTCCGGCAAGGGCCTGCCAGGGGAGCGCGTTCTCCGGCAACCGCCGCGCCAGCGACTGCATCGCAAGCATCAGCGCGCAGACCAGTGCCGACGCCGTGGCGGCAACGGCTGCGGCCTCCGACCCGAGGCCCGAATCCTCAAGGCTCAGGAGCGCCACGCCGAGCGTCTCGCTTCCGGCGGACCACAGCAGCGCCGAAACGGTCAGTTCGTTGAAAGCCAGCAGGAACACCATCAGCCCCCCCGCAAGCAGCGAGGGAAGCACCAGCGGCAGGATGATGAACCGGAGCCGCTGGCCCATTCGCGCGCCATCGCAGACCGCGGCCTCCTCCACGGCGGAATCAAGCGTCGCCATCGCCGCCAGCACCGGTTTGAGTGCAATCGCGAGAAAACGGGCGTGATAGGCGAACAGGATGATCCACGGCGTGGCATAGATCGAGAACCCCAGCAGCGGCAGCGGGCGGATGAACAACAGGATGCAGGCGATCGCCAGCACAATGCCCGGCGCGGCATAGGGCAGCTCTATCAGCGCCAGCACGGGGGTCCTGACCCTCACCGCGGCGCGATCGAGCAGGTAGGCAAAGACGAGTGCGAGACAGCACAAGCTTGCTGCGGCAGCCCCGGCAAACAGCATCGAATTCCGGAAAGCCCGCACTGTCAGGTCCTGCCTGAACAGCACTTCGCCATACTGTGCGAAGGTCAGGCTTTCGAACGACAGCCGCACGCCGTAGGCCGGCACAAGCGAGGTGGCGACCAGCGACATGAGCGGCAGAAGGATCGCCACCGCGATAAATCCCCAGACCGCCAGTTCGACAGGAAGCCGCGCCCTGCCGAGCCGCCAGAATGGCTCCAGCGCGAAATCCGCCTCGAGCCGGCTTTGCTGACGCGCCAGCAGCCATCCCGCGGCAATCACCCCGCTTGCCGCAAGGCCCGCGATGAGAACCGAGATGGCGGCGGCATCGTTGATCGATGACGGCCCGAAGCTCGCAAGCTTCTGGTACAGCAGAGTCGGCAGCGTCAGGTAGCCGACCGGCATGCCGAGCAATGCCGGAATGCCGAAATTCCCCGTTCCGGCCACCAGCACCAGGAGTGCGGCGGAGAGCAGAAACGGACCAAGCAACGGCAAGACGATGCGGCGGACAATCTGCAAGGGACCTGCGCCGTCCAGAAGCGCGGCCTCGACAAGCGGTCGCGGCAAACCCGACAGACCGGCTGCGAGCGTGATCGCGACCAGAGGTGCATGGTGCAGTCCCATCACCAGGATGATGCCGAATTCGCCCAGCATCGGGTTCGGCGTACCCGGCGCGGGCGCAAGCCCGACGAGCTTCAGAAGCGGCGAGGCAGGTCCGGCCAGGGTCTTGAACGCAAGCGCCGAGATCTGCGGCGCGATCATCAGCGACAGCACCATGACGAACGCCATGGCGCCGCGCCCGCGCATGTCGGTGACCGCCAGCGCCAGGCTGAACACGAGCCCGACCGCCATCGCCACCGCGCCGGAGCCGAAAGCGACCGCAAGCGTGTTGCGCGTGGCCTGACGTACTTCCGGCGTGTCGAGCACCGCCCGGAACTGCACAAATCCACCTTCGAGTGCAGCCGAGAGAAGCCGGCCCACGGGCGCGATCGAAAAGGCCAGGATCGACACTGCAAGCAACAGCACGAGACCCGTGCCCTCGCGCCAGCGCCAGACGGGATGAGCCGGTCCGCGCAGCGTCAGGCGCGGTCCGGCGGTTTCGGAAAGGGTCAAGCTGACCGCCTTACTGGCCGAAGATTTCGGCGAACCTCGCCTTGTTGCTTTCCGCATCCGCGAGCGCCTTGGCAGCGTCGAACGGCATCACCCTGATGGTGCTCCGATCCGGGAAACCGGCGGGAACGGCAACTTCGGGATGAGCCGGCAGGTAGCCCTGGCTCAACGCCAGTTCCTGACCTTCGCGCGACAGCAGGAAATCGACGAACGCCTTGGCGGCGTCCGGGTTCTGCGTCGAAGACAGGATCGCCACCGGCTCGGAGATCGCCGAGACGCCTTCCTCGGGGAACACGAACTCGACCGGCGCACCCTTCGCCTTCTCGCGGATCGGGAGGAAGTCGACGACCATGCCGTAGAGCTTCTCGCCGCCTGCGACCTGCTTGAGCACGCCGCCATTGCCGCCCGAGGCTTGCGCGCCGTTGGCGGCGAGCCCCTCGTAATAGCCCCAGCCGCTTTCCAGATTGTCGACCAGCGTCGCGGTGTGAATGAGTGCGGCGCCCGAGGTCAGCGGCGACGGCATCGCGATCTGCCCCTTGGCCTCGTCCTTGAGAAGATCCTGCCAGGATGCGGGCTTCATGCCTGCGGCGGTGTTGTACATGATGCCGGTGGTGATCAGCTTGGTGCCGAACCAGGTCTTTTCGGCGTCATGGGTGCCGTCCGCATAGGCCGAGACGTCGGCGTCTGGATGGGCCATCAGCAGGTCGCGCGCCTTGAGCCCTTCCATCGTCACGCTGTCGGCGATCAACAGCACGTCGGCAGGGGTCGATCCGGCGGCGAGTTCGGCTTCGAGCTTGGCCATGATCTTGGTGGTGCCGTCGCGCACGAAGGTCACATCCACATCCGGGTAGGCTTCCATGAAGGCGTCGATCGACTGCTGTGCGTCGGTGTTGGGCTGGCTGGTGTAGAGCGTCAGCGTGCCATCCACGGCATGGGCGGAGGTTGTGACAACGGCAAGCGAGGTCATCAGGCCGAGCGAGAGCGAAAGCAGACGGTGCATGGGGCATCTCCGAGTATTTGACAGAAAACAGATGAGCCGCCGGAGTAAGCCTGTCAGGTGACACGCCGATGACAAACGGCCCTCTGTCACCTCCTGCCAGACAAACATTCGCCGGACCGGCCGGATTGCTTGCGGGACACCCCGCAGGGCGGCGGCTCATGTCCCCGCTCGCAGCACCGCAATGGATGTGCTATGATCCTCGGGCCTGGGGGCGCGCGACTGGATCAGGGAGATATCCGGATGTCAGCAGCAGCCGTTTCGACACAACCAACAGTTCCCCTCATTTCGGCGGCCTTGCTGCCGACGTCCTGCATGGGCGGACTTCCGCCCGCGTTGATGCTCGCAGCGACTCTCGTCATCCCGAACATCGCAAGTGCGGCCGATATGTCCTGCAACCGGCTGCTCGAACCGGGGCAGAAGATGATCTGTTCCGGCTTCGAACCCAACTGGGCGCTGGAATTGAGCTGCGATGGCGCCATGAACGCCAACTTCATCGATGCCTTCTCGGGCGACGGCATCCAGACGACGCCGGGCAGCATCGGCTTTTTGAGTGAAGATCCCTGGCAGCTTGAAACCGGCCATCCGGTGCGCGGAACCATCGCCTACACGCCGGGCGGCTGCACCGACGAGAGCGACCGGGTAAGCGACTTCACCTTCTCGCCCACCGCCGCGCCCGGCCTGTCAGAGCCCTTCTACCCGTTCTGCTGCCGGATCGAATGACTTTCGGGCGGCAATAAGCGGCGAGCTCAGTCGGGAAGCCTCACCGTCATTTCCATTTCCACCTGCAGATCCGGTCCGGCAAGAGCTGCGACGCCAATCCCGGTGATGCTTGGCTGAGCGCCATCGAGCATGTTCAGCAAGGGCGGCATGATTTGCTCCAGACGTTCCGGCGTGAGATCGACAACATAGGCCCGCAGAATCGCGATGTCATGCGGTGTTGCGCCAATGGCGTCCAGCGCAGCCCTTGCATTGGAGTTCACGATCTTGGCTTGCTCGACCAGACTGGCCGGCGCCGGCTCGCCGCTCGGCCTTACGGCCACCTGGCCCGAGATGAAAGCCATGCGCCCGGGTTCGACGATGGAGATCTGCGAATAGCCCAGCGCTCCGGCATCCGGCAACGAGGGAGGGTTCAAACGGGTGATCATCTGTGTCATAGGCCTTCCTTAATGCGATCAGATTATCTCTACATACGTAGAGTTTTTTGCTACGAAATAGGATGCCCCATGTCAAGCACAAAGCAGGCCCGGCGCACGCTCATCCTGGATGCGGTCATCAGGCTCCTGGCCAGTCGCGGACTTGACGGGGTGACGCACCGCGCCATCGACGAGGCCGCAGGCCTGCCGCAGGGGTCTTCGACCTATTATTTTCCGAAGAAGGAGACGCTTCTGGTCGAGGCCTCGCGACATCTGGCGGCACTTCTGGAAAAGGACTGCGATGAGCTTCAGGTCGGGTTCGCCGATATCGCGGCCAGGCAGGGTGTTGATGCGGCGGTGGACTATGTCGCCGGCGAAGTCGTGTCCTACGCGGACACGGCGCGCGATCTGTTTCTTGCGCGCATGGAGCTCACCCTGGCGGCCTCGCGGCGCCCCGAACTAAAGGATGTGGGAGACCTTCTAACCGCAGCAGCCAGGCGGCCCGTCGAATTCTTCCTGCGCCTGATTTCGGAGGGCCGCAAAGACATGCCGATCGAGACCTGCGCCGGGTTGATTGACGGAATCAGCCTGATGTATGTCACCGGCCAGGGCCCGAAGCCGACCACCGACCAGATCGCAGCAGTGTTTCGCGCCGTTCTGTGATCCGCCGCTCCGGGATCTCACCACTCGGCGGGTGACCCGTCCCAATTGTAAAACTGCCCGGTGCCCTCGAGCCTCAGCGTTTCGGCGAGGGCGAGGATCGCGCCGGCGCTCTCGGCGGGCGCGACATCGGCGTTGCTGCCGCCCATGTCGGTCCGGACCCAGCCCGGATGGACCAGCGCCACCGCTATGCCCTGCGGCTCGAGATCGGTGGCGAGCCCCTGCATCACCTTGTTGACCGCCGCCTTCGACGCCCGGTAGGCAATCCGGTCGGACTTGGCATAGGACATCCGCCCCATCTGCGAGGACACCGTGAGGATGCGCGGGTTGGAGCTCTGCTTGAGATGCGGCAGAAAGGCCTGCGTCACGGCCAGCGGCGCGAGCGTGTTGACCGCAAACGTTTTGGCGAATCCGTCGAAATCCATGTCCAGCGTCGACTGTCGGTCCGGTCCGATGATGCCGGCATTGTTGATCAGGACGTCGATGGGTTCGTCGATCGAAGCCGCCGCCGCGCGAACCGCCTCATGGTCGGTGACATCGAAAACCAGGTCGTGAAACTGCGGGTGATGACAGATATGCGCATCCGGATCGGTGACCGCTTCGCGCGCCGAACCATAGACCGTCCAGCCCTTCTCGAGCGCCTGCCTGGCAAGCTCGAGCCCGATGCCGCGATTGGTGCCGGTGATGAGGATGGTGGTCATGGCGGGATCCTTGTTGAACGGTTTGGGGATCCTTGAACAGACTCCCGCCTACCCCGTCAACCGGGGATCAGGCGCGTTGCGCGACAGCGCGCAGGCGCTCGAACTGGCCTCAGGCCGGCAGCATTGTGTCCAGCATGCCGGCGATTTCCTCTTCGGTGTAGGGTTTGGGGACAACCGGATGATGGGCGAGGTCTTCGCTGATGCCGCTCGCGCCATACCCGCTTGCAAAGAGAAGCGGAACGCCAAGGTCCGCCAGACGGCGGGCATAGGGAAAGATGTGCTCTCCCGCGATGTTCACATCGAGGATCGCCGCATCCGCCCGGAAATCGCCTTCGAGCATTTGCTCAAGGTCCCTCAAGGTCATCACCGGGCCGATCACGGAATGGCCGAGGTCCTCCAGGATCATTTCAAGATTCATCGCGATGAGGCTCTCGTCCTCGACAACGAGGATGGACATCGGTTTGCGCATGTCAGTTTTCATGTTTGGACTTTCACGCCGCGCAACTTGTCGGCTTCGATGGTCACGATACAGGAGAAGCCCCGCTCGCAAAAGGACGGGTTGAAGGCGCCGCCGAATTCACCGGAGACGATGCTTTCGATAAGGCGCGCGCCAAAGCCCTTCCCGGCGGGCTCGGTGGCGGGCGGCCCGCCCGATTCGCGCCATATGAGTTTCAGGTTCCCGTCCGGCTCTTCCTTCCACTGAACGGCGACAGTTCCGCTGTCGGTGCTCAGGGCGCCGTATTTGACGGCGTTGGTCGAAAGCTCGTGCACGAGCATGGCAAACGAGATCGAGGCCTTCGGCGACAGGGTGAAGCGCGGTCCGTCGAGGCTGATGCGCTCCGGATCGAACACGGCGACTTCCTGTCCGATGATCTCGGCGAGGTCGGTGCTGGCCCATTCTTGCGCACTGAGGAGGTTGTGCGCCTTGGAAAGCGCTGCAAGCCGGGCTCCGATGTCCTTGCGCGCTGTCGCCGGATCCGGCGCGGAACGCAGGGTCTGGGCGACGATGGACTGAACGGAAGCCAGCGTGTTCTTCACACGATGGTTCAGTTCCGCAAGCAAAAGGCGCTGGCGATGCTGGCGTTTCACGTCTTCGCTGCGATCGCTGCCCTGCACGAACACGCCGGTAATGTTGCCCTTCGTGTCCCGGATCGCGTCATAGGAAAAATCGAGATAGGTTTCCTGCAGTTCGCCCGATTCCACGTTCCGGATCATCACCCGTCTGGCCTCCGCCTGATACTGCGTGCCTGTCCGGTAGACCTCGTCCAGCAGATCCATGATCCCCTGCCCGCTGACTTCCGGCAGCGCTTCGCGCACGGTCCTGCCGATCAGCTGGCGCTCGCCGACCAGACGCATGTAGGCGTCATTGGCGAAGGTGAAGACGTGATCGGGACCGGTAAGCACGGCGAAGAAACCCGGCGCAAGCTGGAACAGCCGCCGGAATTCGGCGCTCTCGGACATGAGCGCCTTGTGTTGCTCCTCGGCTTCGCGGGCCCGCTCGAGCAACTGTGTCTCGGCCCTTCTGAACGGCAGGCTTGCGGCCTGGCGCAACCTGACGATGTCGGTCACATCGACGGTGTTCTGCATCACATACCTGCCGGCGCCGGCCTTGCCGGAAACCGGTGTGTGGACGGCCGTCCAGTAGCGCTGCTCCATGCCGCCGCCCAACTCCGGAGGGCGCGGAATGTCGTAGGGAATATAGGCGAGCGTATCGGCTTCCCCGGTCTCGATGACGCGGTCGAAGGACTGGCGCAATCGCTGACCGCTCTCTCCGTCATTGGGAAACAGATCGAACAGGTTACGGCCGATCAACTCTTCGCGGTCGCGCATGACCACCTTTTCGTAAGCCTTGTTGACGGCCACGTAGCAATGATTGCGATCGAGAACCATGTGCGGACTTGGCAACGCATCGAAGAGGTCACCGAAGTCAATCGCGCAGTCACGACCGTTATTTCTTTTGAGCAATACTCATACCCCCGGACGTTGCCCCACTCGCATAAACGCGGCTGAGGCAGCAAGGTTCCACGCCCGGGGAAATTTTTCTCACCTTGTCAGAGGCTTGTAGGTCACACGCTTCGGATTGACCGATTCCGGGCCGAGGCGGCGGATCTTGTCCTTCTCGTAATCCTCGAAATTGCCCTCGAACCACTCGACATGGCTGTCGCCCTCGAAGGCGAGAATGTGGGTGGCGAGCCGGTCGAGGAACATGCGGTCATGCGAAATGATGACGGCGCAGCCGGCGAAGTTTTCGAGCGCCTCTTCCAGCGCGCCCAGCGTCTCGGTGTCAAGATCGTTGGTCGGCTCGTCGAGCAGCAGCACGTTGCCGCCGGATTTGAGCAGCTTGGCCAGATGCACCCGGTTGCGCTGACCGCCCGATAGCGTTCCCACCTTCTGCTGCTGGTCTCCGCCCTTGAAGTTGAAGGTCGAGCAATAGGCGCGGGAGTTCATCTCGTGCTTGCCGAGCTTGATGATGTCGTTGCCGCCGGAGATTTCCTCCCAGACGGTCTTGTTGCCGTCCAGTGAATCGCGGCTCTGGTCGACATAGGCGAGGTTGACCGTCTCGCCGATGGTGATGTCGCCGGAATCGGGCTTCTCCTGTCCGGTGATCATCCGGAACAGCGTGGTCTTGCCCGCGCCGTTGGGGCCGATAACGCCGACGATGCCGCCGGGCGGCAGCTTGAAGTTCAGATCGTCGATGAGCAGCCGGTCGCCATAGGCCTTGGAAAGCCCCTCGGCTTCGATCACCACCTGGCCGAGCCGTTCGCCGGTGGGAATGACGATCTGCGCCTCGCCCGGCCGGCGGTCGGCTGCGGACTTGACCAGCTCGTCATAGGCCCGGATGCGCGCCTTGGACTTGGCCTGACGCGCTTTGGGCGATGACGCGATCCATTCCTGTTCGCGCGCCAGCGATTTCTGACGGGAGGCTTCCTCGCGCCCCTCCTGCTTCATGCGCTTGGCCTTGGCGTCCAGATAGGCGGTGTAATTGCCCTCATAGGGAATGCCGCGGCCGCGGTCGAGTTCGAGAATCCAGCCCGTCACATTGTCGAGGAAGTAGCGGTCATGGGTGATCATGATCACGGAGCCGGGATATTCGCGCAGGTGCTTTTCGAGCCAGGCGATGCTTTCGGCGTCGAGATGGTTGGTCGGCTCGTCGAGCAGGATCAGGTCGGGCTGGCGAAGCAGAAGCGCGCACAGCGCGACGCGGCGCTTCTCACCGCCCGAAAGCCCCTCGACCGAGGCCTCGCCGGGCGGGCAGCGCAATGCTTCCATCGCCATTTCCACCTGGCTGTCGAGATCCCACAGGTTCTGCGCGTCGATGATGTCCTGCAGTTTCGCGCCCTCGTCGGCGGTCTCGTCGGAATAGTTCATCATCAGCTCGTTGTAACGGTCGAGGATCGCCTGCTTTTCGGCCACGCCTTCCATCACGTTTTCGAGCACGTTCTTCGACGGATCGAGCTGCGGCTCCTGCGGCAGGTAGCCACGCGTCGCCCCTTCGGCCAGCCAGGCCTCGCCCGTGAACTCGTTGTCGAGCCCGGCCATGATCCTCAGCACCGTCGACTTGCCGGCGCCGTTCGGACCCAGAATGCCGATCTTGGCGTCGGGATAGAACGACAGGTGAATGTTTTCGAGAACCTTCTTGGCGCCATAGGCCTTGTTGAGACCTGCCATGTGATAGATGAACTGCCGTGCCACGATGTGCTCCAGACTAGAATTTCGGGTGGTTTTGAGCGCTATCTATGCGAATCGAAGGCCAAGGGCAATGCGGCCAGCCAAGACCGGCCTCTTGCTGCACCGGTTCCTCAATCGCCGCCGGTCGCTTCGGCCTTTGTGATGCGGAAGGCCTGCCGGTTCACATAGGCCGTTTCGGGCACGTGGTTGGTCATCTCGATGTAGCGCGGATGTTCGGCGACCTCGCCCGCCGCGATCGGCGTCAGGCGCCAGCGCTCGGCAACGAAGCTTCCCGGTTCGGCCGCCTGCCTGAGTTGCTGAAGAAATGTCTGCTCGAAAACGATCGCGCCTTCGAGATCCAGCGAAAGCAGGCTCGCATTGTCGAACACCGTATCGATGATCATGGCATCGCGAAAGCTCGCGCCGCCGATGCTGGCGCCTGTAAAATCCGCCATGGCCACCGCGGCATTGTCGAACACCGGGGCAATGGCGTGGATGTCCCGGAACCCTGCGCGGTAGATGACGCTGTTGCGAAAGCTCGCACCGGCCATGTTGGTGCGCAGGAAATCGAGGTCGCGCGCAGTGAACGGCTCTTCCACATCGTTTGCGGCGACCGAGGAGAAATCGCTCGTCCGGATGACGGCATTGTCGAACCGCGCATGGTCGAGCTGGGCGCCGCCGAACCGGCAATCGCGCATCCGCGTCCAGGAAAAATCGGCATAGGCCAGCCGCGCATGGCGCATCGACAGGCCCAGCGCCTCCTCGCGGCGGAATTCCGCATAGGAAAAATCCGCGCCCAGAAAAGTCAGCGCCTCCGTCTGATGGACCGAGTTCGCCGTCAGCATGGTCAGCAGATCCCCGCGCTCCGGGCTGACCGCGCGATCGACCAGCCGCTCCCGGTTTGCAGGTTCCTCGCGGTCCAGCACGGACGGATCCGCCAGCACCGCCGGCCGCCGCGCCAGCGCGCTTCGGATCAGGCCGTCGGGATCGCGCGGATTGGCGTTGGATGGCGCCAGGTAGCGATACGGTCGCGCCACAAGGCTCGCCGCAATGATGCGGCCGCGGGTGGAACTTGTCAGGTCGAACAGGTCGAAGTCGTCGATGTTGCCGCCGCTGTCGAGGAAGGATTGGCGTTCCGCGCCGATCAGGGATCCGATTTCGACCACCTCCGGGCCGATCTGCGCGCTGCGCTCGGCCTCGGCGAGCTGGATCTGCGTATCGATCAGGCTGTTCTGGAAATCGATGCGCTGGTTCTGCTCGACCAGAAGCCCCGATTGCGCCCGCAGAAGCTTGTTCTGCTCGAACAGGAGCGCAGACCCCGCCAGTGCCGCCATGGCAGCGATCAGCCCGGTGATCGACGCCACCAGCCAGCGCCGCGAACTGACCCAGGCATACCGCGCCAGCGCGATCTCGGCGAAGTTGCGCGCCGCCATTGTTGCTTCGTCGACCCGCTGGTTGGCCGCAAAGCGCGCCACATCCGCCAGCGGTCCGGCAAAGCGCGTGACCTCGATCTCGGACCGCCGGAACAGCCAGCGCCAGAGTGGCTGCCTGAACACGAAGACCAGTGACAGGATCACCAGAACGAACAGCAGCGCGCCGAGAATGATGCCGAGCACCACAGAGCCGTGATCGCTCAGGAATCCGGGCATGAAAATCGCCGCAGGAATGCCGCAGGCGATGCCGAGTACGAAGATCAGGAATCCGAGGCCCGCCCGCGCGCCGCCGAAACGGACCTCGGGTTCCGGCCGGTCGCCAAGCAGCGTCGCCGTGTCGGCATCCGCCAGCATCTCATCCAGATCGCTGGCGTCGATTTCGTCCTTGCCCGCCACGTGCCCCTTCCCGCCTCGCGCTGGCGCCTCAACAATCCGGTGGACCGTCACACGTTGACCGGCAGCGCTCCCGGTCAGTCAAACCCTACCCCAAGCTGCGCAAAAGAAAAGTCTCAGGCTGGCGGTAGCGTTAAGGCGGGCGCGGCGTCAGGATGCAAAGCTGACCTTCACGCCTTTCTGCCGGAAATAGGATTGCATGATCTTGCGGCCCTGGCGGTTGGATTGCGCCAGCTTGCCCGGATCGAACACGGCCTCCTTGACGCCGTCACGCACCATCGCGGCCTTCAGCGCCGCGATGTGGAGATCGATGTCCTCGTTGTCGTTGTTGATCGACGCGTAGATGTTGTCGATGGCTTGGTTGAGACTCAAATCGCTCACGTCTTGCACTCCTTGGCTCGTTGCCACTCACCTACCGATTTTTGCGGCCGGGGCAAGCGCCGGATTGATGGCGCGCTTGACGCTCGAAGCAAGGCGAGGTCATGTTCCGGACATGACAGATCAGGATTTTTCTCCCTTTACCCTCGAAAGCCCGACCGGCGCATCCCTTGCCCTGCGGCACATGCCCGCGACGGGCCCGGCGCGTGGCGTTGTACAGATCAATCACGGTCTGGCCGAACACGCAGCGCGCTACCGGTCATTCGCGGGCTTCCTTGCCGAACGCGGCTACCACGCCTATGCCCATGACCACCGGGGGCACGGCGCGACCCGCGCGCCCGATTCGATCCCCGGCGCCTTCGCCGGATCCGGCGGCGCCGACAAGGTCATCGCCGATGTCGCCGCCGTCCAAGCGCGTATTCGCGAGACACACCCTGACCTGCCGGTGATCACCTTCGGCCATTCCATGGGCGGACTGGTTGCGCTCAATTTTGCGCAAGCCCACCCCCGCGCCAGCAAGGCGCTTGCGATCTGGAATTCGAACTTCAACGCCGGCGTCGCGGGCCGCGCGGGGCAGGCCCTGCTCGCCGTCGAAGCCTTCTTCAAGGGCTCCGACACGCCAAGTACGGTCCTGCCCAAACTCACCTTCCAGGCCTGGGCCAGGGCGATGCCCGACCGGCGCACGGATTTCGACTGGCTGTCGCGCGATCCGGTCGAGGTCGACGCCTACATCGCCGACCCGCTCTGCGGCTGGGATGCCACCGTGAGCATGTGGCGCGACGTGTTCGAGCTGATCTATCGCGGCGGCAGCGCCGGGCAGCTCGAAAACCTGCCGAAGGACCTGCCTGTCCACCTGCTCGGCGGAGGCGAGGACCCGGCCACCGACAAGGGCAGGGCCATCGAATGGCTGGCGGAACGCATGAAGCAGACCGGACTCGAAAACATCGAAAGCCGGGTGCTGCCGGACACCCGTCACGAAACATTGAACGAGATCAACCGCGATGCGGCGATGGACCGCTTCGCGCAGTGGCTCGACCGTCACATTCCCGCACCATCCTGAACCGCAACCCGGGTCGGAGCCGCGACCATGACGATCCGGCGGCCCTGGGAACCGCCGGCGGGTCGGGGCGTTCCAACCCTGCCGGCGCAGGCGTGGCACACTCCGGACAAACCTGCTAACAGACAATCCGCGAACCGGAGGGCCGACCATGTTTGCCGAACTTTTCACCATCGACAACCTGACCACCTTTCTTGTCCTGACCGCGCTGGAAACGGTGCTGGGTTTCGACAATCTGCTCTACATTTCCATCGAGGCGAAGAAGGTCGACCCGGCCCGCGCCGCAATGGTGCGCCGCTGGGGAATCGTCCTGGCGATTGTCCTGCGAATTGTCCTTCTGTTCGTGGTGCTTCAGCTTATCGCGCTCTTCGGCGAGCCGTTCCTGGAAATCTCTCTTCCGTTCATCACCGGCTCCATCAGCGGCCACTCCCTGATCGTTCTCGCGGGCGGCGTGTTCCTGATCTACACCGCCATCAAGGAAATCTTCCACATGATCGGCATCGAGGACCTCGAGCATGACCAGGGCCGCCCGGTGCGCCGCTCGGTCGCCGTCGCGCTGGTCTGGATCACCGCGATGAACCTGGTGTTCTCCTTCGACACGGTGCTTTCCGCCGTGGCCCTGACCGACAACTTCATCGTCATGGCGTCGGCCATTGCCGTCTCCGGCGCACTGATGGTGCTGATGGCGGACACGGTTGCGAGCTTCCTCAACAAGAACCGCATGTACGAGGTGCTCGGCCTGTTCGTGCTGCTGCTGGTAGGCTTCCTGCTGATGTCGGAAGGCGGCCACATCGCCCATCTCACCTTCTTCGGCTATCCGGTCGAGCCGATGGCCAAGAGCACCTTCTACTTCGTGCTCGTCACCATGGTGGCCGTCGAGATGGTTCAGTCGCGCTACCAGAAGCGGCTGCTCGCCGAGCGCAAGCGCGAAAGCCGGGGAGCGCTGTGAGCCGGCCATGACGCAACAGCAGAGCCCCGCTCCCGAACCGCCGCTTCACGGGATCCGGGTCATCGAACTGGCGCGCATCCTGGCCGGCCCCTGGGCCGGTCAACTGCTCGCCGATCTTGGCGCGGACGTCATCAAGATCGAACACCCTCAGGGCGGCGACGACACCCGTCGCTGGGGCCCGCCCTTCGTCACCGGAGCGGACGGCGAGAACCTTTCGGCCGCCTATTACCACTCGGCCAATCGCGGCAAGCGCTCTGTGGCGCTCGATATCGCAAGCGCCGAAGGCGCCCGGGCCGCGCGCGATCTCATCGCCACCGCCGATGTGGTGATCGAGAACTTCAAGGTCGGAGGCCTCAAGAAATACGGACTCGACTACGAAAGCCTGAAACAGGCCAATCCGGCCCTTGTCTATTGCTCCATCACCGGTTTCGGCCAGACCGGGCCCTACGCGCCGCGCGCCGGTTACGATTTCATCATCCAGGCCATGGCCGGCATGATGTCGATCACCGGCGAGAAGGGCCGCGAGCCGCAAAAGGCCGGCGTCGCCATTTCCGACATCTTCACCGGGCTCTATTCCGTCATCGCCATCCAGGCGGCGTTGCGCCATGCCGAGAAGACAGGCGAGGGCCAGATGATCGATATGGCGCTGTTCGACACCCAGGCCGGCATTCTCGGAAACCAGAACCTCAACTATCTCATCTCCGGCGCGTCACCCGGCCAGATGGGCAACGCGCACATGAACATCGCACCCTACGAGGTGTTTCCGGTCAGGGACGGCCATGTCATCATCGCGGTCGGAAATGACGGGCAATTCCAGCGCTTCTGCAAGCTCCTGAACAATGACGCGATGGCGGCCGACCCCGACTTCCAGACCAATCCGTCCCGTGTCGCCCATCGCGACCGCTTGCGCGAGGAGATCATCGCCGCGATGCGAAGCTGGACCAAGGCCGACATGCTGGCCGCCTGCGAGAACAATGCCGTGCCCGCCGGACCGATCAACACCATTGCCGAGATGTTCGCCGATCCGCAGGCAATATCGCGCGAACTCAGGATGGACCTGAGCGACAGTGCGGGCACGGACATCCCCTCGGTCCGGGCGCCGATCCTGCTCCCGGCCTCGCCCCTCACCTACACCCGGCCAAGCCCGCGCCTTGGCGAGCATACCGACGAGGTGTTGGCCGAGCTCGAAGACATCCGATCAAGAGGTTCAAGGACATGAAAACCGGCGGCGAACTCGTAGTCGACACATTGAAGGCCAACGGCGTGGAGCGCCTTTTCTGCGTTCCCGGCGAAAGTTATCTGGCGGTGCTCGACGCACTGGTCGATTCCGGCGTCGGCGTCACCGTGTGCCGTCAGGAAGGCGGGGCGGCCATGATGGCCGATGCCTGGGGGCGGCTGACGGGCAAGCCAGGCGTCTGCTTCGTCACACGCGGCCCCGGCGCCACCAACGCCACGGCCGGGCTGCACATTGCGCGTCAGGATTCGATTCCCATGGTGCTCTTTATCGGCCAGGTGCAGCGCGATGCGCGCGAACGCGAGGCCTTCCAGGAGGTCGAGTACCGCAGAGCCTTCACCGAATTCGCCAAATGGGTGGCCGAGATCGACGATCCGGCCCGCATCCCCGAATTCGTCAACCGGGCCTTTTCCGTCGCCCGGTCCGGCCGCCCCGGCCCGGTGGTGCTGGCGTTGCCCGAGGATGTGCTGCGCGAGGCGGTCGATACTCCCCCCTCGGAAATCCTGCCCAACCCGGTTGCCGCCATGCATCCCGGCCACTTGCAGATGACGGAATTCGCTGAACATCTCGCAAGCGCCGAGCGCCCGATCATGATCCTTGGCGGCACAAGGTGGAGCGATGACGCGGTGCGCCAGGTCGAGCGCTTCGCCGAGCGGGCGCAGATACCGGTCGGCTGTTCGTTCCGCCGCCAGATGCTGTTCGATCACACCCATCCCTGCTATGCGGGCGATGTCGGGATCGGCATCAACCCGGCGCTGGCCGATGCGGTCAAATCCTCCGACCTGGTGATGCTGATCGGGGGACGTTTCTCCGAAATGCCGTCGTCGGGCTACACGCTCCTCGACATCCCCTTCCCCAGGCAGACGCTGGTGCATGTCCATCCCGACAGCGCCGAGCTTGGACGCGTCTATCGGCCGAGCCTTGCCGTCAACGCGGATCCGGCCTCCTTTGCCGCTGCCCTTTCATCGATCGATGTCGACCCGATGCCCGGTCGCGCCGCCGACGTGGCGCGCCTGCACGAGGCCTATCTGAAATGGTCGACACCGCCCGAGACCGGCCCCGGCGCAGTGCATATGGGCCCGATCATCGGCTGGCTCCGCGATCACCTCCCCGAAGACGCGATCCTGACAAACGGCGCCGGCAACTACGCCACCTGGGTTCATCGCTATGTGCGATTCCGCAAATACGCCACGCAGGCCGCCCCTGCATCAGGCTCCATGGGCTATGGCGTGCCCGCGGCTGTGGCCGCCAAACAGGCATTCCCGGATCGCACCGTGGTGGCCTTTGCCGGCGATGGCTGCTTCATGATGCACGGCCAGGAATTCGCCACCGCGATCCAGCACGATCTGCCGATCATCGTCATCGTCGTCAACAACGGCATGTATGGCACGATCCGCATGCACCAGGAGCGGGACTATCCGAACCGCGTCAGCGCGACGGCGCTCACCAATCCCGACTTCGCCGCCCTCGCCCGAGCCTATGGAGGCCATGGCGAGACGGTCGGCAAGACCGCCGATTTCGCCGCCGCCTTCGAGCGTGCACAGGAAAGCGGCGTCGCCTCGATCATCGAGATCAAGCTCGACCCCGAAGCGATCACGCCGACCCGCACGCTGTCCGAAATCCGTGGTTCCGGGGTGACAAAGCCGCGCAGCTGAAGCCGTCCGGCTTGCAAGCGTCCGGATGCACCCCACATGGCTTCCATGCAGAAACCGAGCCCCCAGAATCCGAGAGGAAAGTCCGCTTCTGACACTTCGGCCGAGATGAACCCTTTCGGGGTTCGTCCGCTCACCGTCTGGTATGACGAGGAATGCCCGGTCTGCCGTCAGGAAGTGGCGCTTTACCGCCGCATGGACCGCCACGGGCTGATCGACTGGGTTGAAATCGGCGGTCTGGACGACGCGGAACTGCCGCATGGCAAGACCCGCGAGGATCTGCTCGGCCGGTTTCACACCCTCCCGACCGGGTCAAACACCACCGACGGCGATGAGTACATGATCGGTGTCGATGCCTTTGCGGCGATCTGGCGCAGGCTGCCATGGCTGAGAAGGATCGCGTTCCTGTTCCACACCCCCGGCATACGTCAGGCGGTCAAGCTCGCCTATCTCGGATTTCTCAGATGGCAGCGCCGCCACCGCGCGCGGCGCGCGGCCGTCGCCAAGGTCCTGACCTGACGCAAAGCCAGTCAGCAGGCCCGCAAGCGGCTCCTTCGGGCGCTCAGCCGCGCAGATGCGCCGTGTGTTGATACACCGCCGTAGAGCGCGCGCCCGACCGGCAATAGCCGAGCATCGGCTTCGGCAATTCCTCGATCGCATCGACCATCTCGCGAACCGCTTCCGCCGTCACGCCCATCGGCCCGATCGGAATGTGGCGCGTTTCCAGGCCAATGGCCTCTGCGGCCTGACGGATGTCCTCGAAAGCCGGCTGGTCCGCAGCTTCCCCGTCGGGGCGATGGCAGACCACCGACTTGAATCCGGCGGCCTTGATGGCCTCAAGGTCTTCGGGGGAAATCTGCCCGGCCACGGAATAGGATTGGTCGATGGGGCGAAGGTCCATGGAGATGTCCGTTGTCTTGCGGTGACGCCGCAGGGCGACCCGGCGGCGATGACTGCGGTCAGGTTTAGGCAATGACCCGGTCCGCGTCAATGTGACCGCCGGCCCGGCAGAGGCCGGAATGGCGGCCCGGCCATCGCTGTTGACGGTAAAACCTGCATGAATTACTCCACAATCCAACGCAAGACCGGAGCAGACCCGGCCTGATGCATGTCGCGCCCAAGGCTTTTCATCCGGGCGGTCGCGTGGATGCATCGGTCATGGGGCGACAGCGATCCCTTTGCATCCCGCCGGATGCGCGGCGCTGCAGGAGACAAAGGACATTCCGCCCGTGGGCGAACGCGCACTCAAGACCATGGCCTGGATCGTTTCGCTTCTCTGCCTCGCGCCGATTGTCGCGGTGGCGGTGACGGCGGCTTCGGGAACGCTGGACACCTGGAACAGCCTGATGGCGACGGTGCTGCCGCGCTACGCCTGGACCACCGTCAAGCTGGTTGTCCTGGTCGGCCTCGGTGCTGCGACGGTGGGCACCGCCACCGCGTGGCTTGTCACCACCTGCACGTTCCCGTTGCGCCGGACCTTCGAGATCATGCTGGCGCTGCCGCTGGCTTTCCCCGCCTATGTTCTGGCCTATGCCTATACCGATCTGCTCGATCACCCGGGCGCGGTTCAGACAGCGCTGAGAACGATCACAGGCTGGGGGCCGCGGGATTACTGGTTTCCCGAAATCCGCTCGCTGGGCGGGGCGGCGGCAATGCTGGTCTTCGTCCTATACCCTTACGTCTATCTGCTCGCCCGCGCGGCCTTTCTCAAGCAATCGCCGACTGCCTATTTCGCCGCCCGCACGCTGGGGCATACGCCCTGGTCGGCCTTCTGGCGGGTGAGCCTGCCGATGGCGCGCCCCGCAATCGCCGGCGGCGTTATTCTCGCGCTGATGGAAACCATTGCCGATTTCGGCACCGTGGCCCATTTCGGCGTCCAGACTTTCGCCACCGGCATCTATTCCGCCTGGTTCTCGATGGGCGACCGCATGGCCGCCTCGCAACTGGCGCTCTGCCTGCTCGCGGTGGCCCTTGCCTTCGCGCTGCTCGAACGCGCCCAGCGCGGTGCGGCCAAGCGCTTTCCAGCGGGCTCGCGCAACGAAACCATGGAGCGCCATCCGCTCAGGGGCTGGCGTGCCGCGGCCGCGCTTGCGGCCTGCGCCCTGCCGGTGGCCATCGGCTTTGCGATCCCGCTCGTCGTGCTGTTCGACATGGCGCTCGACGCGGGCCGGTCTCCGTTTTCCTCGCGCTACCTCGGCTTCGTCGAGAATTCGCTGATCCTTGCCACGGTCACCGCGCTCATGACCGTCGCCGGCGCCATCGTCATCGGCTTTTGCGCCCGCATTGCGCCGAGCCTTGCCGCCCGCTTTTCCGCCGCCGCGGCAGGGATCGGTTATGCGGTTCCCGGCGGTGTCATCGCCGTGGGTCTGCTGGTCCCCTTCGCGGCGCTCGACAACACGATCGACGCCTGGGCGCGGGCCAATTTCGATGTCTCCACGGGGCTGCTGTTCACAGGCTCGATCGGGCTGTTGGTGGTGGCCTACATGGTTCGCTTCATCGCCGCGGCGCTCGGCGCCTTCGACACCGGCATATCGGCGATCAGGCCCAACATCGATGCAGCCGCGCGCACGCTGGGGCGCGGATCCGGCCGCATGCTCTTCGAGATCCACCTGCCACTGTTGAGGCCCAGCCTGCTCACGGCGCTGCTGATCGTCTTCGTCGACGTGATGAAGGAACTGCCGGCCACACTGATCATGCGCCCGTTCAATTTCGACACGCTCGCCGTCCAGGCCTATCGCCTCGCCTCCGACGAGCGGCTCCAGCAGGCGGCCCTGCCGTCGCTGATGATCGTCGGTTTCGGCCTGCTGCCGGTCGTGCTGCTGTGCCACACCATCGGGACGTCGAGCAGGCCCAGAAAGCTGATCCGGCCGCAAGCCGACGCATTGCTGCCCAGCGCGTGATACCCCTGTCCGGCGCGCTTCAGTAGAGCGACTTCCGGTAGTCTTCCTCTAACCCCTCGTCGAGCTTGCGCATCTCGTCTTCGTCGTCGGGCGCACCGGTGGTCTGATCGAGGATCATCTTGACCAGAGACGGCATGTCGGACCGGTTTTGATGGTGCTCCGGGTCCCACAGATGCGAACGGCGGAAGGCCTTGGCGCAATGAAGAAATGTCTCGCGAACCTTGACCACGATGGCGATCTTCGGCGCGCGCCCGTTGACGCTCATGCTTTCGAGAAGCTCCGGGTCGTTGACAATCGTCGCCCGCCCGTTGACCCGAAGCGTATCGTCGTAACCGGGAATGATGAACAGCAGTCCGACACTCGGATTGGTGACGATGTTGCTCAGGCTGTCGAGCCGGTTGTTGCCGGGCCTGTCCGGAATCGCCAGCGTGTTCCGGTCGAGAATGCGGACAAAGCCGGCATGGTCGCCGCGCGGGCTGACATCGGCCCGCCCGTCGAGATCCTGCGTCCCGAGGCACAGGAACGGAGACCGGCCGATGAAGTCGCAGGCATGGGGATCGAGCGCGCCAAGCACCTTCTTGACCGCGAGTTCATGCGTATCGGGGAACAGCGCGCGTAGCGCCGTCTCGTCCTTGACCGCAAACTCCGGCTTGATCTCGAAATCACCCATCGTGCCCCTCCCGAATGCTGGCCGTACGCCGCAGGCTGCCCAGCGACCGCACGCCTGATCGAAGTGTTAGCGCGTCGGGGGGGTGAGGTCCACCGAAACGGGCTCGCGACCGGTGCTAAGCGGCCTGACGCAATCCCTCGAGCCAGCGCACGCTTGCGGGCAGCCTGTCGGTGTGACGGCGAACCTCGAGAATGAGCCGCGGCGTTTCCTCAAGGTCTTCAAGCGCAGAAAGCAGCGGCGACCAGTTGATCCGGCCCTCGCCCGGATGCCAGTGACGGTCGGCGTAACCGTCGACATCCTGCAGGTGCACATGGCCCAGATGACCCGCCGCCGCGGCGATGAAGTCGGTCACCGGCGGGGCGGTGTACCGTCCGTGCGCCAGGTCCGCGTGGCCCGTGTCGATCGACACTTTCAGGTTGGGGTGGCCGATCTCGCGCACCAGATCGACCCGTGTCGCCGGATCGGTGTCATCGATGTTTTCCAGCATCAGCGTGCAGCCGACATCGGCGGCGCGCTTGAGAACCGGCTCAAGGCAATCGGCAGCAGCCTTGAACATCGACGGCAGAACATCCGGGAAGTTGTGCCGGTTGAGCACATGCCAGTAGGTGAACGGGCTGTGGATCACCATGTGCGTGGCGGACAGGCTTTCGGCAATCTCCAGCCCCTTGAGGAACCGTTCCTGGATGACGGCGCGGATCGCCCGGTCCGGATTGGACAACTCCAGCCCGAAGAACGGGCCGTGAATGCCACGCTCGCCCCGGTGCGGTTCAAGGATGCTCTTGTACTTGGCGACCAGGTCCGAGCAATCGCCCGCGATCACCTCGGGGAAGACGAAATCCTGGATCTCGATCGGTCGGTCCGCCTCGCAGATCCAGTCCTCAAGCGATTGGTAGACATCGAATTTGACGGCGGCGCCGAAGGTCGAAAGGGTCATCCTGATATCCTTTTACTTGATGCCTGCACGCATGAAGCTTTGTACGAACTGCCGTTGAAACAGCAGGAATCCGATCAGAAGCGGCGCGGAGGTCATGAGGGTGGCGGCGTTGATGACCGCCCATTCGGTGCCGCTGTCGGTGGTCGCGAAGATCGACAGACCCACGGTCAGCGGCCGGGTTTCAACGGAATTCGTGATGATCAGCGGCCACAGGAAATTGTTCCAGTGGTGGCTCACCGACACCAGCCCGAAGGCGAGCATCGCCGGCTTGCCGAGCGGCACATAGACCCGCCAGAGCAGTCCCAGCAGTGAACAGCCCTCGACCCGCGCTGCCTCGTCGAGCTCCTTCGGGATGGTCATGAAGGTCTGGCGCAGCAGGAAGATCGCAAAGCCCGAAGCGAAATAGGGCAGTCCGATGGCGATGATCGTGTCGACGAGACCGAGTGCGCGCATGGTCTTGTAGTTTTCGACGAGCAGAATGTCCGGCATCACCAGAAGCTGCAGCAGGATCAGCGTGAACAGGATCGACTTGCCCGGAAACTCCAGCCGGGCAAAGGCGAATGCCGCAAGCGTGCACAGCACCAGCTGCACGCTCAGCACCATGGTGACCAGCAGGATGGTGTTGATGAAATACCGCGCGAACGGCGCCTGCGCCCAGGCCGAGACGAAGTTCTCGAGCGTCAGCGGTGCTGTGAGTTCGAACCGCGCCTCGAAGGCCGGCGGGTGAAAGGCCGCCCAGACTGCATAGGCGAGCGGCGCGATCCAGATGAGCGCCAGCAACACGCCGCCGCCGCGAAAGAGCATGCGGTCGAATGCGGTTTCGCGGATCATTTGTAGTGCACCCTTCGGTCCGCCAGGAAGAATTGTCCTATTCCCGCTATCGAAAGGATCACGATCAGCACCACCGTCAGCGCCGCCGCATAGGCCGTGTCCCAGAAGCGAAAGCCGGTTTCGAAGATGTAATAGAGCAGAAGCATGGTCGCGCTGTCGGGCCCGCCCTTTGTCATCACGAACACGTGGTCGACGAGCCGGAAGGCGTTGATGACGGCATTGACCGAAACGAACAGCGTTGTCGGCATGATCAGCGGCAAGGTCACCCGCCGGAAGAAGGTCCAGCGCCCGCAGCCCTCGATCGCGGCGGCCTCGCGCAGCGACTGCGGAATGGTCTGAAGCGCCGCCAGGTAGAAGATCATGAAAAAGCCCGCCTCCTTCCAGATCGTAACGGCAGCGACGGCATAGAGCGCGGTATCGGGCTGGCCGACATAATTGGCTGAAGGCAGGCCGAAAAACAGCCGGATCTGGTCGATCAGGCCGAAGCCCGGCGCATAGAAGAACAGCCAGATATTGGCGACCGCAATCAGCGGCAGAACCGTCGGCGTGAAGAAGGCCATCCGGATGAAACCGACACCCCGGAAGCTCCGGTGCACAAGAAGCGCCATCGCGAGCGCAAGCGCCATCGAGGCCGGAATGGTGATCGCCGCATAGATCGCCGAATTGACCATGGCCTTGAGGAACACCGGGTCCGCAAGCATCTTTTCATAGTTGCCGAAACCCGTGAACACCGCCGGCCTCCGGCCTTTCTCCGTGGTCCAGAAGCTGTCGATGACGGTGGTGACTGCGGGCAGATGCGTGAACGCGATCAGGAACACGAATGCCGGCAGCAGCATCAGCCATGCATGGATCCAGGTGCGACTGTTCATGAGGAGGGTCCAGACGGAAAATGACGGGGCGCGCGTGCGAACACGCCGCCCCGCCACGGCAGTGAGAATCAGCGGTAGGCCGACAGGATGGCGTCGGCTTCGGCCTGTGCGCCGTCAAGCGCTTCCTTCGGCGCGGTCTGGCCGGTGATGGCCGATTCCAGCGCCGAGTTGAGAAGCTGGGTGACTTTCGGGCCTTCGAAGGTCGAAAGCTCGGCGACCGCATAGTCGAGCTGGTCGCGGGCAACCAGCGCCTGCGGGAAGTCCTTGACGTACTCCTTCATGGTCTCGGTTTCCCAAACGTCCGGACGCGGCGCGACATAGCCGGTGGCGATGGTCCACTTTGCGGCCTGTTCCGGCGCGGTCGCCCATTTGACGAAGTCGGCGGCTGCCTGAAGCTCTTCCTCGGTCGAGCCCTTGAGCAGGTAGAAGTTGCCGCCGCCCGTGGGCGCGCCGTTCTGCTTGAGGCCCGGCAGGAAGCCCACGCCGAAATCGAACGGCGCGTTGGTGCGCACATTGGTCAGGTTGCCGGTGGTGGTCCAGATCATCGCTGCCTGACCTTCGAAGAAGGCCTTCGGCGTGCCGCCCCAGTCGAGAATGCCGGGCGCCATCACGGCGTCTTCGGCCGAAAGCGCAACCAGCGCCTCGAGCGCGCCAACGGCGGCGTCGGAGTTGAAGGTGACGTTCTTGCCGGTGTCATCGGCGAGCTTTCCGCCATTGCCGGCAACGATGCCGGTCCAGAGCCAGGACGGGAAGCCCGAGGACGGGATGTGCACGCCCCATTGCGTGACGTTGCCGCTGTCGTCCTTGACGGTCAGCTTCTTGCCCATCTCGACCATCTCGTCCCAGTTGGCGGGAGCCTGATCGGGGTCGAGACCGGCCTTCTCGAAGGCTTCCTTGTTCCAGTAGAGCACCGGGGTCGAACGCTGGAACGGGATGCCCCAGGTCTTGCCCTCTGTCTGGCTGTTGGCCATGAACGCCGGATAGAAGCCGCCGATCCAGGACTTCTGTTCCTCGTCGGTGACATAGCTGTCCCAGGCCACGATCATGTCCTCGTCGATGAAGGTGTACATGTCCGTCGACAGCGAGATGATCAGCTGCGGGGCATTGCCGCCGCGAACGGCGGTGATCGCCTTGGTCGTGGTGTCCGCATAGGAACCGGTGTAGATCGCCTCGATCGACACATCCGGATTGTTGGCCACGTACTCCTCGGTCAGCGACTGGATCGTGTCGGCGGCAGCGCCCCCGACAGCGACCGGGAAATAGAACTCGAGATCGACGGCATTTGCCTGGCCGGCGAACAGTGTCAGCGCCGAGGTCGCCAGAAAGACGTTAAGCAGTTTCATGGGGTATATCCTTCTTGGTGGTGGAAGTTGAGGCGGTAGGCTGGTCGAACCGGGTGAGCCGCGCGCCGGTCGCCGCATCGAAGATGCTCTGGCAGCCCGCGGCCCAGCCAAGCGCAAAGCGCGCTGATGGCGGCGCGGCGCTGGCGGGCATGCGCATGATGAAATGCGTTGCGCCCAGGCGGGCGGATACCAGCCGGTCGGCGCCGAGATATTCGACGCCGGCAAGCTCGGCTTCGGGACCGCTGTCCGTGACGAACAGGTCTTCGGGGCGCAGGCCGACCAGGTGGCCGTCGGTCACATCGCCAGGCAGCAGGGGCGAACCCGCAAGCGCCCGCGCAGGAAACAGGTTCATCGGCGGCGTGCCGATGAAACCGGCGGTGAAGGTGCTCGCGGGTCGGGCATAAACCTCTTCCGGCGTGCCGACCTGTTCTATCCTGCCCTGGTTCATGACGATGATCCGGTCCGCCATGGTCATCGCCTCGATCTGGTCGTGGGTCACATAGACAACCGTCAGACCGAGCTTCTTCTGGATTGCCCTGAGTTCCACGCGCATGTCGGCGCGCAGCTTCGCATCGAGATTGGAGAGAGGCTCGTCCATCAGGCAGATCGGCCGCTCGCTGATGACCGCGCGGGCAAGCGCTACGCGCTGCTGCTGACCGCCCGAAAGCTCGGACGGTTTGCGGGAGAGCAATGGGGTGAGTCCCATCAGCGCCGCGACCCTTTCAAGGCGCGCCTGGCGCTCATCCCTGCCGACCCGGCGCACCTTGAGGCCGAATAGGATATTCTCGCTCACCGACAGGTGCGGAAAGAGCGCATAGGACTGAAACACCATCGAAAGGTTGCGCATGCTCGGCGACCGGTCGCCGACATCGGCGCCACCGATCCGGATGGTCCCGCCGGATTGAATGTCGAGCCCGGCGATCAGCCGCAGCAATGTGGATTTCCCGCAGCCCGAGGGCCCCAGAAGGACAGAAAAGTCGCCCTTTTCAAGGTGAACGGAAATGGCATCGAGAGCCGCGGTCCGGCCGAAAAAGCGCGAGACATTTTCGACGTCTATCCGGGCCTGAACTTCGGATTGCATTGTGTCCATGCGGCAGCAGGAACCACTGTTGCATGAACGTCCGATGACAGATCTGCGAAGTTTTTATGTAAGTCGCTGAAAAGGCTGCAAAGCTGCGGAAAACCGGGGACCGGCGCAGGACATTGCTACCGGGAATCCGGAGCGTTCCTGCACCCGGTCCGGCGGGCAGTGCCGGTCACCGGCGCTGGCGTCCGAAACTCAACCTCATTTGCTTCTCGGTCTCGGTAATCGCAAACAGCAGCACACCGATCCCGACAATGATCACGCCATCGGCAAATCCAACCGGCGCAGTCCCGAAAACCTGCTGCAGCGGCGGCAGATAGGTGACGGCGAATTGCGCTGCAGTCACGGCAATGACGGTGCTCCACACAACCGGGGTCGCCCGCACCGCCTTCCAGGTAAGCGATGTTCCGAAGACGTTGCGAATGAAGAACAGGTAGAAGATTTCCATCACCACCAGCGTGTTCATGGCCATGGTGCGGGCGAGCTCGACCGGATAGCCGCGATCGGCTGCATAGGCGGAGATCCCGAACACGCCTGCGAAGAAAAGGACCGAGACCAGAACGATCTGCCAGACCAGCCGGCCCGTCAGAATCGGCTCGTGCCGCGGGCGGGGCGGGCGGCGCATGGTCCTTTCTTCAGTCGGCTCGAAGGCGAGCGCCAGGCCCAGCGTGACCGCCGTGACAAGGTTGATCCAGAGAATCTGAACCGGCGCTATCGGCAAGGCTACACCCCACAGCAGTGCGGCGATGATGGTGATCGCCTCGCCGGCATTGGTCGGCAGTGTCCAGCTGATCACCTTTTTGATGTTGTCGTAAACGGTGCGCCCTTCCCTGACGGCGGCGACGATGGACGCGAAATTGTCATCCGCGAGCACCAGTTCGGCGGCTTCCTTCGCCGCCTCGCTGCCCTTCAATCCCATGGCGATGCCTGCGTCCGCCCGCTTGAGCGCCGGCGCATCGTTGACCCCGTCGCCGGTCATCGCCACGCTCAGGCCCTGGGCCTGGAGAGCGGTGACCAGGCGCAACTTGTGCTCCGGATTCGTGCGGGCGAAGATATCGGTTCTCGTCACTTCCGCCACGAGTTCCGCAGCGCTCATCCCGTCGATCTCCTCGCCGGTCAGCACCCGGCCGGTCTTCCCGATACCGATGAGGCGCCCGATCGCCGCGGCGGTTCCGGCGTGATCGCCGGTGATCATCTTGACCCGGATTCCGGCCGCATCGCACTCGGCGACCGCCTCGATCGCTTCGGAACGCGGCGGATCCATCAGGCCTGCGAGACCCAGCAGCGTCAGTCCGCCCTCAACATCCGCAAAGTCCAGCACCCTGTGTCCGGCGGGGATGCGGCGCGTCGCAATCGCCAGCACGCGAAGACCGTCGTCGGCCAAACGCGCGGACGTTTCGATCCAGCGCTGCTCCTCCAGCGGCTCGTCACCGGAAGCGCCCCGCTGCTGCGCGCACATCTCGAGAACCTGTTCCGGCGCGCCTTTGACAAAGATCTCACCGTAATCGGGATTGTCGTGGTGCATGGTTGCCATGAACCGGTGCCGCGCATCGAAAGGTATGGCATCGATACGCTGACGGGCGGCGTGTCCCGTTTCGAACCCGGCGCCGATCTTGCCGGCCAGCGACAGGAGCGCGCCTTCCATCGGATCGCCCTCGACCAGCCATTGGTCCGCAACCTGGCGGAGGGCTGAATCATTGCAGGCTGCGGCCGCATGGGCGAGTTCGATGAGTCGGGGGATACGCCGCGCGTCCACGGGTTCCCCGTCGAGCAGGACTTCGCCCTCTGGCGCATAGCCGTCTCCGCGCACCGAGAAGACCTTGTCACCGAGAGCAATCGCGGCGACCATCATCTCGTTGCGTGTCAGCGTTCCCGTCTTGTCGGTGCAGATCACCGACACCGATCCGAGCGTTTCGATCGCGGGCAACCGTCGCACGATCGCATTTCGCCGCGCCATCGCCTGCACCCCGACAGCCAGCGTGATCGTCAGAACCGCCGGCAAACCTTCGGGAATGGCCGCGACCGACAGCCCGACCACCGCCATGAACATATCGGCAAACTTGTAATGCGCGACGAAATAGCCGAAACCGAGCAAGGCGGACGCGATCAGCAGGATCAGCACGGTCAGCCATTTGGCGAAGACATTCATCTGCTCGACCAGCGGCGTGGTGAGCACTTCGACACTCGCGATCAGGTTGCTGATCCTTCCGATCTCCGAACCGGCGCCGGTGGCGACCACGATGCCGCGCCCCTGCCCGCCGGTCACGAGCGTGCCGCTGTAGGCCATGCAAGTCCGGTCACCCAGCGCAGCCCCTTCGGCGACCGGATCGGTGCCCTTGTCGACCGGCAGCGATTCTCCGGTCAGGATTGCTTCCTGGATCTGCAAACCGTGGGTGCGGATGAGCCGCAGGTCAGCGGGAACCTTGTCGCCCGCTTCCAGCAGAACGACGTCGCCGGGAACCAGTTCCTCGCCGCCCACCGTCCGGCGTTCACCGCCCCTGAGAACCGAAGCCCGCGGCGCCAGTATCCGGTGGATGGACTCCATTGCCCTTTCCGCCTTGCCCTCCTGGATGAAACCGACAAGGGCGTTCGCAATCACCACCGCGGCGATCACCGCGGTGTCGACATGGTGCTGCAGGAAATACGCAATCAGCGCCGATCCGATCAGCACGTAAATGAGGATATTGTGGAAATGCGACAGGAAGCGAAGGATCACGTTTCGCTTCGGTGCCGCGGGCAACCGGTTGGGACCATGGGTTTCAAGCCTGGTAGCCGCCTCGTCATGCGAGAGGCCGGCGGCAGTCGCCCGCATGGCTTGGAGCGAGGCCTCGGTATCTATCGCGTGGTGGCCGTGTTCCATCACAAAACTGCGTTCGTTCTCTCGAACTTGCTGGAGATTTGGGGGCATTTCGGGAAGACTATCGGGCCCCGCCGATCCCGGCATTGAGCAAAATCAAACGGCTTCGGTTTCTGCTGCCGCAAAACCCGAGCCTACCCGGAGCCACCGGGACCGGTTCCGGTTGCCTCCGGCTTTTGCGAACCGGGCGCCCGCCGTTTGGAGTGTGTTCCGCCGCGATCTTCCGGGCAGTACGGGCGGAAGCCGCTCGGCGCTCTCAGTTGATCGCCGTTGCCGTGCGTTTTTCAAAGCCCGCATCGACGGAAGCCAGCTTGTAGCTGAAGCCGTTGCGAATCTTGTTGTGCACCAACCGGCCCGCCTCGACCACAGCCGCGTCTATCGATGCGAACTCCACCCAACGTCTTTCGCGCAATTCATGGGATTTGTAGGTCTCGCAAAGCACCCTTGCGCCCGGATTGTCTCCGGCTTCAATCCGAATGGCGCAGACCGTCAACGCCTTGTTGAAGACGCGCTCCAGGAAGATGGGCTGGAAAACCTCCAGAGCACCACGGTTCCTCATATCCTCCGACGATGGCATGATCATATCGTACAGATTGACTGGATACCCCATTTGAGGCTCCCACTGAATCGGTTGCAAACCGCGCACGAAGCTGACGTTATTTAAGCTTTTAATAACTTCCTTTAATTGGTCAATTGCCCAGAAGTGCTCACTAAGTTTTAGCATGCCCAGCCGTCGTAGACCCAAAATGTACAGGCCGGAATCGCAGCGGTTGCTGGTGCAGCTTTGGAGAAAAACACTCGTCGGCCGTTGGGGCTTTGCCAAAATCCGATCAGACAACACGTGTTGACCTGTCCCGCCTCTGTGGTGAGCGAACGGGGCCTTGCAGAAGTGCGTACGGGATCATCACCGGCTGCCCGGGAGACGCCATGCGGTCGATTTTTCGTCAAACCGCTCATCCCGTTCCGGAACGTGAAAAAGGCCCGGACGCCAAATGTCCGGGCCTCTTCATGGCTTCCGGGGGCGAACGGTCATTTTCCCCGGAAGTGAACTGTCAGGCGGATCGGCTTACTTGTAGCCGACCTCGTTGTAGATTTCCTGGGCGCGGGCCTGGTTCTTGCCGAGCTCGCTCAGGTTGAGATCGTCGGCCTCGAAATCGCCGAGACCTTCCACCGCCGAGTTTGCCTCCACGCCGTCAACCACCGGATACTCGTTGTTGCCGTTGGCGAAATAGGACTGCGCCGATTCGCTCGTCAGGTATTCCATGAACTGGATCGCGTTTTCGCGGTTGGGCGCATTCGCAGCCAGCGCCACTCCGGAAATGTTGACATGCGCGCCATTGCCGTCCTGGTCCGGGAAGATGACGCCGATCCGGTCGACCGCATCGCTCAGGCCTTCGACATCGCCGGTGATGGCCCGCACGAAGTAGTAGGTATTGGCCAATGCGATGGTGCACTCGCCCGATGCGACCGCCCTGAGCTGGTCGGTGTCGCCGCCCTGCGGATCGCGCGCCAGATTGTCCTTGAGCCCTTGCGCCCAGGCCTTCGCGGCGTCTTCGCCATTGTGGGCGATCTGCGAAGCCAGCAGCGACAGCATGTAGATGTTCGAGCTCGAACGGGCGCAGACCTGGCCCTTGTACTTCGGGTCGGCAAGGTCCGCGTAGGTCTGCGGCGGCTCGCTCACCGTGTCCTTGTCATAGAAGATCACGCGTGCGCGGGTGGAGACGCCGAACCAGTGGCCATCGGGATGACGCAGGGCCTCCGGAACCCGCTCGCTCAGAACGTCTGATTCCACTGGAGCAAGAAGACCGGCTTCATCGGCACGCCAGATACGTCCGGCATCAACGGTGATGAAAACGTCAGCCGGGCTGTTGGCGCCCTCCGCTTTCAGCCGCTCGATCAACTCGTCGGCGTTGCCTTCAATCCGATTGACCTCGATGCCGGTCTGATCGGTGAAATCGCTGTAGAGGCGCTCATCGGTATCGTAATGCCGCGACGAGTAGATGTTGACTTCGCCGTCGGCCTGGGCCGGGGCGGCGAATGCCGCGAATGCGGCGACGGAAGCAAGAAACGCGAGAACGCGCGGTGCCGTAATGGTCATTGGAAACCTCCCTTGGGTCCAAGTTGGATAAACCTGACTTTCTCGATCATGATTATTAAGCGCCCCGATCACTGTCAACCGCTGCGCCGCAAAAAACATGATTGTCTGAAGAAGGTTTTCACATGGAAGATCGGACAATGGCCCATGGCCGGCTCCCCGCCGCGTCCCCGGCGGGTTTGTGCACGCTGCCTCACGGCTTGCAACAGGCGCGCCAAGCTGAAACACTCCGGCTTCCAACCTGCATGACAGCCGGCCGCGGCTTCTGCCCGGCCATCCCCTTTCCGGAGATCCGAAATGACGCAAGAAACTGAAACCGTCGGCTTTGTCGGCGCGGGCCTGATGGGCCACGGCATGGCAAAAAACATCGTGGAGAAGGGCTATCCGCTCAAGGTTGTCGCCCACCGCAATCGTGCCCCCGTTGAGGATCTCATCGGCCGCGGCGCGAGCGAGGCCGGGTCGCTCGAGGAGATGGCCGGCGCCTGTTCCATCATCTTTCTGTGCCTCACCGCATCGCCCCAGGTGGAGGCCGTGATCGCAGCGCTGAAGCCGGGCCTCAAGCGCGGCAGCATCATCATCGACTGCTCGACCAGCGACCCGACATCCACCGTGCGCCTTGCGGCCGAACTCGAGGAGATCGGCGTCGGCTTTGCGGATGCCCCGCTCGGACGCACGCCGAAGGAAGCCTGGGAAGGCGCACTCGACTGCATGGTCGGCGCCAGCGACGAAACATTCGCCCGCATTCGGCCGGTCATCGACACATGGGCCGGAAAGATCGTCCATCTCGGCGGTGTCGGCGACGGCCACAAGATGAAGCTGCTCAACAACTTCCTCTCGCTCGGCTACGCGGCACTCTATTCAGAAGCTCTCGCCCTGTCGCGAAAAGTGGGAATCCCTGTCGAGAAATTCGACAGCGTGGTCCGCGGCGGCCGCATGGATTGCGGTTTCTACCAGACCTTCATGGGCTATGCCCTGGAGGGCAACCGAGAGGCCCACAAATTCACGCTTTCAAACGCCTACAAGGACATGCGCTACGTCGAATCGATGGCCAATGCGGCAACCGTTGCGACCCCTATGGCGAGCGCGGCGAAGAATTCCTTCGCCTCCGCCGTGGCGGGCGGCGGCGGAGGAGCCGAGGATTACATTCCCCACCTTGTCGATTTTGTCGCCCGGGCGAACGGCCTCGACAAATAGGCGTGACCGATCCGGCCCGCACTTTGCCATGATGATTCTGCCTGCCTGCCTTGCCGTCGGCGCGCCTTTGCTTTTTCGCGCGGATGGCAAGGCATTTTTTACAACTGATCCGTAAGGTGACCCAAGAAGACCAAGTTCAAATTTCCAATTGATGCTTTCTAGATGCCCGTCCTGTCGGAACAGGCGCTATATTGAGACCCAAAAGGCACATACGATCATGCGCTTTGCCGAACTCTGGAACCCGTTCACGATCGTCGGCAGGGGAATCGCCTCACAACAGAAGCTCGAAGAAACGCTGGCCGAGCTGTTCAATTCGCGACCGCATGTGTTGGCGGCATTCGCGATCGGCCTCGCCGCCTTGAGCGCGGCGCTTTCCGGCGACCTGGCAGCAGCGGCGGCGGCGACCCCGATCGCGATTGCCTACCTCGCCATGCGCATCGTCCTCGAGCGGCGTTTCAGGAAGAACGCTTCGGGCGCGTTTGATCATGGCTGGATCCGCGCTTTTGTCATCGGATCGCTGGTGTCCGGTTTCGCCTGGGGCATGTGCGGGGCGATCCTGATCCACAACACGTCACCCGCCACGCAGATGGTCACACTGGCCGTTCTTTGCGCAATCCTGCAGGGGGCCGCGGGGCGCGCATTCATGATGCCGGGCACCGCGCTCATCAACATTGTGCTGGTGATGGGACTGGTAGGGCTCTCCGCGCTCCTCGCCGGCGCCTACATCCTGCTTCCCGCCATCGCGATTTATTTCCTCTTTCTGCGATCCTTCATCCTGCAGATGATCGACAACCGGCTACGTCAGCTCGAGGCGGAGAAAATCTCCGCAAGTCTCCTTGAGGAGATCACGGCGAAAAACAGGTTGTTGCGGATCGCAAATGAGACACTGGCAGCCAAGGCTTACGCCGATCCCCTCACCGGGCTTGCCAACCGCCGCAAGTTCGACCTGGTCCTTGAGGAAAGCCTCAGCGCCGCAAGACGGGAAGGGTCGCACCTGTCGCTGCTGATGATCGATGTCGATCATTTCAAGGACTTCAACGACACCTACGGCCACCAGGCGGGCGATGAATGTCTGCAGCACCTGTCCACGGCAATCAGGCAGATCCTTCCCGATGACGGCAGCCTGCTGGCCCGCTATGGCGGCGAGGAGTTCGTGGCGATCCTGCCGGGCCATGGGTCCCCTGCGGCAGTGAGCATCGCCGAGCGCATCTGCGTTGCGGTCCGACTGACCTCGCTCGAGGCGCTGCCCGGCTCGCCGCCCCGCCAGACCGTCAGCATCGGCGTGGCGAGCCTTGGGCGCAAGACCGGCTCGAGCCCGCAGGCCATGCTGGCCGCGGCCGATGCGGCGCTCTACGAAGCCAAGAACGCGGGACGCAACCGCGTCTGCGTGGAATCGGGGGAGACTGGTAGGCCTGGAGGGATTCGAACCCCCAACCAAGCGGTTATGAGCCGCCGGCTCTAACCATTGAGCTACAGGCCTTCGCCGGAGATTTGCTTGCGGCGGTCCCGGTCTGACGGATGCGGGCAAAGCCGCGTTCGGGCCGGACCGGGTCAGCAATCCCGACCAGAGCCGTTTAGACCAAATCGGATTGCTTCACAAGCATCGCGGCAGTGCAGCCGCCGGCCGAAATGCAAGGCGGGTTGCAACACCGGATCCACCTGACCGGGGATTGATGCGCCGCCCGCCTCAAGTTGATCCTCCGCCCCAATCCGCCCACAATCCCGCGCCAGACAGGAGATTGCGAAATTGACACAGAACTGGAGATTTTCATGACCTTGCGCTTGCCTTCCCGCCGCCCCCTTGTTGCCGGCGTCCTTGCCGCCAGCGTGATTGCGGCAGGCCTGATGGGGCCTCTCTTATCTGCCCGGGCCGATGACGCCACCGCCGCAAAGCCCGGCGTGATCACCGTGTCGGCCGAAGGCGTGACGGCGATTGCGCCCGACATGGCGGTGATCTCGCTCACCGTTCTGCGCGAGGCCGAAACCGCGCGCGAGGCGCTCGACGCCAACAATCAGGCCATGAACGAGGTTCTCGCGGCCATGAAGGACGAGGGCATCGCCGAACGCGATCTCCAGACCGGCGGCTTCTCGATTCAGCCGCGCTGGGTCTATCCCGACAACAACACCCAACCGCGCGAAGCGCCGTCCATCGTCGGCTATCAGGTGCAGAACACACTGACCGTAAGAGTGCGCGACCTGGATCGCCTGGGCGCAATTCTCGACACTTCGGTGAGCCTCGGCGTCAACCAGGGCGGCAATATCGTGTTCACAAACGATGACCAGGAATCGATCCGCGACCAGGCCCGCGCCGACGCCGTTTCCCGGGCGCGCGCCAAGGCCGCGCAGATGACCGAGGCGCTGGGCGTAAGCCTCGGCCGCGTCACCCAGATTTCCGAAAACCAGCGGTCCGGACAACCGGTGCCGATGATGCGCGCCGAGATGGCCGCAATGTCGGCCAAGGGCTCAGACGCGGTTCCGGTGGCGTCCGGCGAGAGCGAATACCGCGTGACTGTCAGCGTCACCTGGGAAATCGACCAGTAGCGCCTTGTGTCGACCGGTCCCGCAGCGGGCCGGGACAATGACAACAGCAAAGCCCCGGAGACCATCTGTCTCCGGGGCTTTTGCATGGCGCCGACGGGTGCTTCCGGTTTAGCGGCGGCGGACGGCGATCACCGGGCAGCGGCGCTCGTTGGCGAAGACCACGCGGACCGGACGGCGGTGCTTGAAGCCTGCGACGACCACGCGGCCCCGGCCTGCGCGAACCACATCTGCATGGCGGACGCCCATGTGGCGGGCCTTCTGCACGGCCCGGCGCGGCTGACAGACGTCGCGATGGCCGCGATGACGTTCGAAACGGTCCCAGCCGCCGCGATGATGCCGGTTGCCGATGACGATCGCGCCGCTGCCGCTGCCGATGGAAAGCGAAAAGCCGACATCGCCGGCGGTGGCTGCGGGGGCTGATGCGGCGAGGCCCGCGGTTGCGACGATGATGGCTGCGAATGCGTTGCGGATGGCGGTTTTCATGGCGGTTCTCCTGGTTCGGCTTCACAAGAGCCTTGGCGTTGATCCTTAGGGGGTCTGATGTCCCGACCGGTTGACCCGATCGATTGAGACCACCCTAGAACCGCCAGCCTGAACCGAAGCGGAACCCTCCATTCATGTTGCATTCAGGCAGTCCGGGCGGGCCGACAGAGCCCAACACCGCGATCAGAAATCGCGGCCCCAGACCTGCAGGGCCTTCACCGATTCCCCGGCCTCCCCCTTGTCGCGCCAGGAAAAGTTCGCCTTGAGCCCCTCGACCGGCCGGTAGCCGAGCCGCCGCCAGAATTGATCGAGCGACACATAACCGTCCGGCCGCGCCGGATGGTCGGCGGGACGGATCACCGAGGCAAACACCGCCCTGGCAAACCCCTGCGCCTGCCCCGCCTGCTCGCGCATCTCGAAGAAGATTCGTCCCGCGCCCCGCCCGCGCCATGCGGGCAGCAGCACCGATTCGGCGAGATAGAAATAGTCCCGCGGATCGAGCCCGGCCCGCGCGAACGGCTCGGCAAATTCGTCGGCATGATCGCAGAGCGGCGCGGCGGTGGCAGCCCCCACCATCTGCCCGTCGGGCGCGCGCGCCGCCACGATCACCGCGCCCGGCGACGCCGCGAAGGCGCCGAGATAGCGCCGCTCGTAGCCAAGATCGCCATCATAGAGATAGGGCCAGTCGGCAAACACCGCGATCCTGAGCCGCGCCAGATCGTCGAGCGCGGCTTCGAGATCACCGCCCCCGAGAACGCTGTAGGAGAGTTCGCCGCCGCTCATCGCATCTGCCTCAACCGGCTTCGACCTGCGCGATCCAGTCCGTGAGATTGTAGCACATCGTCACCCGGCTGATCAGCGCGTCGTCGACCTCGAAGAAAATGCCGGCCGGCAGCGAGTAGCGCTGTCCGTTGGCCTCTGGCAACCCCTCGTCGGTGGCGAGATAGGCGCCGCGCACGGTGAACTCGGCCGCCGCCCGGTTGCCGCTCTCGTTGACCATGATGGCGATGTCGCCCAGTTCCTCGTCATAATGGCGGGACATCCTGGCGTTGAACCAGCGGAACTTCTCCTTGCCGATCTCGCGTTCGCCCTGGTTGATGTCATGGGCCACATCCTCGGTGAGGCAGGCGAGCATGCCATCGGAATCCTTGGCGTTGAAGGCATCGAGATAGCGGCGGATCAGGGCGACGGTCTCGTCTCGGCTCATGGCTGGCTCCAGTCTGGAAAATCGATCGCCGCACAGGTGACACAGGCCGGTCGCTTGAGGCAAGCGCGAATGGCGACCAATGCGTGGAACCGGCGGATCATGCATATGCCGAAGGCTCCCGGGCGGCGGGGCCGCCGGGATTTGAGCGATGAATTCCGGAGGGCCGCGCGCGGGCTGCGCCGTTCGGAAATGGGGTTGGCGTGCATGACCCGTCGCAAAACGGGGTCATGCGGGGTGGCGCGGCCTGCGCGCGGGCCCGAATTTCGCCGGATGGTGTCCGCATCCGACAGGCGGTCACGTGCCGCGTCCTGCCACCCGGACACGGGTGGCCTGAAACGGCGGGTGGCATCGTCCGGCACGGGCCTGGCCTTGCGTTGGCGATCCGGGAACGCCCGGGTGTCGAAGCGAGGACAAGCCCCGTCTCCGGCATCCGTCCCCGATCCGCAAGGCGGCCCGCCACAGGCCCGATTCCACCCCCGCCCCGGCTGCCGGCCGGCGCTGACCCGCACAAGAAGCGAGGATGTCTCCGGTGGCTGGCTTGGCCGATCCTCCCGTCGAAGCCTCCCGCAAGGGCGCCTTTCAGGGCCGATCCTGCTGCCAGCGGAACCCGCCGGTACAACCGCCTCCTCCTTCGTTTCGCCGCACGTTACGGCCAACGCCCGGAGGCCTTCCCCCCGCCCGGTCCGCAACGTTCGCGAACCCTCCGGCAGCGGGAGTGGAAGGATTATGGCATCGGGCGGGGACGGTGTGGAAGAAATGGGATCGACGATGCGCGATGGCGCGGCGCCCACCCTCTCCCCCCGGTGGAGGAGAACGCGAACTTCAGCACCATAACGGCAGCCAAGTGCCTGAAATTTCAACAGAGGGAGTCGGGTTCAGCACCCAGAAAAGCCCCCCGATCTGAAAAATCCGTGACTTTGCTGAAGCCAAGGCCATGATTTTTTGTCCTCTCCCACAAGGGAGAGAGAGCCTATCCCCCTCAAAACTCCGGGAAGCCGCGTGCCGCCCAGTCCTCGCGCGGGATGGGCTCGCCCACCGTCAGCGCAAATCCGATGACGCGGAGCGCGCCGTCGTCCACGGTGCAGCGGAAGCTGAGATTGTACCACGCGCCCTCCGCGCGGAAGGCGGCATCGGGCACCGCGAGCACATTGCCCGCGTCAAGCCGGTAGGCGGGCAGCATCTCGGGCCGGTAGGCGGGAGTTCCATACCGCAACTGCTCGCGCAATTCGGTGGTGCAGAGCTGGCTGGCGCGGAGTTCGCGCGGCAGGTCGCCCATCGCGCTCATCGCCGCCCGGTTCTGCGTCAGATCCGGGGAGAACAGCCGGTCGGCTTGCGCGAGATCGGCGGAGCCGGATGTGCCGGGCGCGGCAACGTCCCCGGCTGCGGCCGGTTCGGGTTCTTCCGCGGCATCGGGCTGTGGATCCGCGACGTCTGAGGGCACCGGGTCCTCTGCGGCAGCGGTTTCGGCAGGCGGGAGCCCGGCCGCGGCGTCGCCATCGGCGTCCCCGGATTCGGGGACGAGCGGGTTTTCCGGCAGCGCAAGTTCCGGCAGGTTCAGCCCCGGTTCCGGGGCTTCCAGAGGCTCGGCTTCAAGAGGCTCGGCTTCCGGCGCCGCCCCGGCTGTGTCCGGCCCGGTTTCGGTTTCAGGCTCCTCCGCATCGGGGGTTTCGCTTGCCGCCACGGCCTCCTCCGGGGCTTCCGGCCCATCCGTGACCGGTTCGTCCGTTTCCGGCTCGAGCTCCGCAGACACCCGGCCGCCATCGGGAGAGCGGTCGGGACCGCGATCCTCCTCGCCGAATTCGAACACCGGCCTGAGCGCGGGGATCGGCGCGGCCTCGCCGGGCGCCGGTCCCGCCGGATCCGGAGACGCTTGTTGCTCTTCTTCCGTGCTTGGCCCGGTGTCTTCGGTTTCGGGTTCGGTTTCGGGTTCGGGTTCGGGCAAGGGCGCCGGCTCGTCGGCCTCCGGCTGCTCGGGTGCGGGCTCCGGGGCCACGGGGTCCCCGGAAGGCGGCGCCGGGGTTTCCTCGACGGGTTCTTCCTCCGCCGGGGTTTCGTCCTCCGGGACTTGCCCTTCATCGGGGGGCTGCTCTTCTTCCGGGGGCTGCTCTGCGGGTTCCGGTTCGGGTTCGGGCGGCGCGGGGACCATCGTGACCTCGACCACCTCCGGTTCAGGCTCCTCCAGGCGTTCCGGCCAGGGAATATCCAGGAGCAGCACTGCGACCACGAGACCATGGACGCCCAGCGAGATCAGCAATCCCCTTGCAAGCGGCACGTCCCGGATTTTGCGCAGCATGTCCATGGCGCAATCCATAACAGCAAATGCGCGGCTTTGAGGGCGGCGCGGCAAGACCGGGCGATCACATTGATGTTTTTCCCCAATTGGGGACGGCACAGCGATGGAACGACCGGTGAATTGAGGCGTTGGCGTGGCAGGCCTTCGATCATCATCGCTTTGTACAAGTCCAAATTCACATCCAAATTCAGGGAGCTCTCTTTCATGACTGCAAACACACTCTTCATCACCGGCGCCTCGAGCGGCATCGGCGCAGCCACCGCGCGGGCCGCCATCGCCGCGGGCTGGAATGTCGGCCTGTTTGCCCGTTCGGAGAACAAGCTCATTTCGCTGTCTAAGGAACTGGGCGACCGGGCGATGCCGCTGAAGGGTGACGTGACAAGCCTGGACGAGCAGAACAAGGCGCTCGCAAGCCTTCGCCACGCCTATGGCGGGGTGGACGCGGTGTTTGCCAATGCCGGCATGGGGCTTGAGAACCCGGGCACGGAAGGCGGTGTTCCCGAGGAGTGGCACGACATGGTTCATGTCAACATTCTGGGCCTGCTGCACACCGCCAAGGCCGCCATTCCGCATCTGCGCCAGCGCAAGGGGCACTTCCTGATGACCGGATCGGCAGCCGGCCGGGTGCACATTCCGGGTTCGGTCTACGGCGCCTCGAAATGGTTCGTTCACGGCTTCGGCGGCAATCTGGCCGAGGAGATGAGGGAATGGGGCGGCCGCTGCACGGTGATTGCGCCGGGCATGGTCAACACCGATTTCTTCGACGAGGAGAAACCCGACAAGCTGCAGCCCGAAGACGTGGCCGATGCGGTGATGTTCGCGCTCAACGCCGATCCGCGCAACGCCGTGCGCGAAGTGTTCCTGATGCCCAACGATTGAGCGGGCGAGTTCCGGGCGGGCCGTGCCCGGATTCGGCACGAATCGGCAGCCTGCGTCCGTGCAGGAGTTGCCTAGAAATTGTCGACGTCAGGATGAACATGCAGGATTTGGGGGGCAACCGCGTGATGTCCGGGCAGGCCGAGCGCATTATCGATCATCCGATAGGCGGAATGCCACTCTTCCGGCGAGGACGGTCCATTTACATCCCCGTCATTGACAAATCCGACAAGCATTAGACGTGCATCGACACCGAGCTTCCTCAAGAACCAAAGATGCGCCAGTCGGTTGGCGTACTGATAGAACCGCTCGGTCCACCGAAGTGCGCTGGTGGCGCCAAGCGCTTCCCGGACGTGGTCGAAGCTGGCCTCGATGCGGCGACGGGAACCTTCGCCGGCCTGGCAGGTTGAGAACATCTCATCGAGATGGGCCTTGGCCTCAACGAGGACCACGGTATCGCCGGAACGGCCCAGCGCATCCCATTGCGGGCCGCGCCTGGGCCAGAACTCGTCCAGATCGCTGGCGAGACGCGAAAGGCCGAGCAGATCGAGAAACGCCTGATCGCGATACTCCGCGAAGTCGTCCCCGGCCAGTGGCGAAAGCCACTCGATCGTTCCAAGCTCCGGATGGGAAAGTACAGAAGGGCGGTCATTGACCGCCCGCTGCATCCATTTGAGACTTCCGCGCGTCCCGGCTTTCTGAGGAACGCGCATATTCGCTCAGCTGTCCAGGAAGCTCCGGAGCTTGCGCGACCGGCTCGGGTGCTTGAGCTTGCGCAGCGCCTTGGCCTCGATCTGGCGGATGCGTTCGCGGGTGACCGAGAACTGCTGGCCGACTTCTTCAAGTGTGTGGTCGGTGTTCATGCCGATGCCGAAGCGCATGCGGAGCACGCGCTCCTCGCGCGGCGTGAGCGAGGCGAGCACGCGGGTGGTGGTTTCGCGCAGATTCGCCTGGATCGCCGCATCGATCGGAAGCACCGCGTTCTTGTCCTCGATGAAATCGCCGAGGTGCGAATCCTCCTCGTCGCCCACCGGCGTTTCGAGGCTGATCGGCTCCTTGGCGATCTTGAGAACCTTGCGCACCTTCTCGAGCGGCATGGCGAGCTTTTCGGCCAGTTCCTCCGGCGTCGGCTCACGGCCGATCTCGTGGAGCATCTGGCGCGAAGTCCGCACGATCTTGTTGATCGTCTCGATCATGTGGACGGGAATGCGGATGGTCCGCGCCTGGTCGGCGATCGAACGGGTGATCGCCTGCCGGATCCACCAGGTGGCGTAGGTCGAGAACTTGTAGCCGCGCCGGTACTCGAACTTGTCGACCGCCTTCATCAGGCCGATATTGCCTTCCTGGATGAGATCGAGGAACTGCAGGCCGCGATTGGTGTATTTCTTGGCGATCGAAATCACCAGGCGAAGGTTGGCCTCGACCATTTCCTTCTTGGCGATGCGGGCCTCGCGTTCGCCCTTCTGAACCATCTGCACGATGCGGCGGAACTCGGAGATCGAGATGCCGGTCTCCTGCGCAAGGTTCTGGATCTCCGCGCGCAGGTCGCGGATGCTGCCCGATTCGGTCTTGGCGAATTCCTTCCAGCCCTTGGCGGAAAGGTTGGCGATCGACTTCATCCAGTTCGGATCGAGCTCGGCGCCGGAATACTGCTGCAGGAAGTCGTCGCGCTTGACGCCGTAGCTCTCGGCCAGTCGCAGCAGGCGTCCCTCGTTCTGCACCAGGCGCTTGTTGATGTCGTAAAGCTGCTCGACCAGGCTGTCGATGCGGTTCTGGTTGAGCGACAGCGACTTCACCGCCGCGATCAGGGCTTCCTTGAGTTCCTTGTAGCGCCGCTCCTGCGCGGGCGACAGCGTGCCGGTCGCGGCAAGCCGCGCCTCGACCTGCTGGTCCTGAAGCTTGCGGAGCTTCTTGTAGGTCTCGGCGATGGTGTCGAGAGTCTCCATCACCTGCGGACGGAGTTCGGCTTCCATCGCGGCAAGCGAGAGGTTGTTCTCGTCGTCATCCTCGTCGTCCTCTTCGAACGACTGTCCCTCGCCGCCGACATTCGTGATGTCGTCGGAGGCTGCACGCTCCTTGCGGGCCTTTTCCTTTTCCTCGGCGGCCTTGCGGTCGGCCTCGATCTTCTCGGGGCTCTGGAACTGCGGCGCGGCCTTGGCTTCCGGGCCGGAATAGGTGGTCTCCAGATCGATGATCTCGCGCAGGAGCGTTGCGCCCTCGTTCAGCTCCTCGCGCCAGATGATGATGGCCTGAAAGGTCAGCGGGCTTTCGCACAGGCCCGCGATCATGGTCTCGCGGCCGGCCTCGATGCGCTTGGCAATGGCGATCTCGCCCTCGCGTGACAGGAGCTCCACCGAGCCCATCTCGCGCAGATACATCCGCACCGGGTCGTCGGTGCGGTCGGTCGGCTCTTTCTTCTTGGTGGTGGCGACAGCGGTGCCGCCGGCAGTGGCGACTTCGCCGCCTTCGCTGTCGCTGTCGGAATCGTCGTCGGCTTCCTTGTCCTCGCCGGCCTCGTCTTCCTCGACCACATTGATGCCCATGTCGGAGAGCATCGAGAGAATGTCCTCGATCTGCTCGGAGGTCACTTCTTCGGACGGCAGCACGGCGTTGAGCTCGTCCATCGTCACGTAACCCCGTTTCTTCGAGGTCTTGATCATTTTCTTGACGGCATCATCCGACAGGTCAAGCAATGGACTGTCCGGCCCGCCGGCCTCGCGTTCATTCTCGGTGTCGTCTGCTGCTTCTTTAACCTTGCTTGCCATGAACGGTCACTTTCCCCGGCTCTCGATCTGTTGACGTCGGCCTCGCTCCGGCTGACTGGCGCTTGATCCCGCCGACAACAGGCGCCTATCGCGAATCATCCGGCTTGTTGTGGCGTGCGGATGCTTAAAACCCTGTTAACCATGCCGGCCCTTGTGAGCCCGTCATCCTTACGATGACCGCATGGCGATGCCCAACCTTCCGCCTTTCAGGCCCCGCGCTCGCGCGCCTGCAGCGTCCGGCTTCCCTCGTGACGTACCGGCAGAAATCCCCGCGGGAGACCGGGCACGATCCCCCGACCGGCCACCCGATGAATTCAGCAAACCTGCCAAGTGCGACACGCACTAGGTGATTCCCACAAAAAACCTATCCGTCAAGGCTTAACGGGCAAAAACCACGCCGTGGCGGCGATTCCTGTCCGATTGGCTCACATGTGGGTCCGATCACCCTATGTAGGCGCGTGAACCGCCCGCACAAGTGCGCAGGCAAGGAATCTCGACCGGACGGCCTAGCCGGCCGGGCCGCGACCTCCCTTGACCCGCCCCGACATGACCCCGAAGCCGTCGATGATGGCTTCCTGGTTCTCCAGCCGGGCGATTTCGAGCTGCACCTGCTGCAACGCCGCGATGATCGCGTAGCTCGCCTCCGGATCGTCGCACTCGATGATGTCGCGCTCCAGCTCGGCCTTCTGCCATTTGAGATCGCGGGTCCGCTTGTGCAGCGCGAGCGCCTGCCGGTAGCCTTCGCGGGCGTCTTCGGCGGCAGCCTCGGCGGTGGCGGTCCAGATCCGGGCGTTGCGGACCTGGCCTTCAAGCCGTTCGATCAGCGGGCCCTGCCCCTGCTCCTCCAGAGCCGCATGGAGCCGCTCCCGGTCGAACCGTCCGCCCCGGGACGCCGCGTCGAGCATCACCTGCCAGACACGCATCAATCCCTTGTCCTCGAACTCCAGCGCGGAAAGCTCGTCAAAATCGTCGTGCAGCATTTGCGGGTGGTTGGCGACGGTCATTACCAGCACGGTTTCCCTGAGCGACGGCATCTCGCCATGGCCGCGGACAATAGCCGACCGGGTCAGCCGTTCGGAGACGGCGACGCTGCCCGCCGGTTGCGGGCCGCCCCGGCCCCCCGCCGCACCGCGTGAAAAATCGCCGCGCTCCTGCCCTCCCCGCTGTCCCCCCCGGGCCTGACCGTTGCGGCGCGATTGCGAGAAGTTGCCGCCAAAGAAGGCATGCATCCGCTCGCGCATGTCCTGCTGGTAATGCCAGCGCACGCTTTCATCGCCGATCTGCGCGGTGACCTGTTTGAGCCGCGCCTCGAGTTCCGCGCGGCTTTCCGGCGTTTCGAAGACGCCCGACCCGGCCTCGCGCGCCCAAACCACATCGGCAAGACCGCGTGCCTGCGCAATCAGCTGATCGAAGGGCGCACGGCCATCCTGGCGCACCAGATCGTCGGGGTCCTTGCCCGGCGGCAGCACCGCAAACCTGAGCGAGCGGCCCGGCCCGATCAGCGGCAGAGCCATGTCGGCGGACCGGTTGGCCGCGCGCTGTCCGGCTTCGTCGCCGTCGAAACACAAGACCGGCTGCGGCGTGACACGCCAGATCAGCTTGAGCTGGTTTTCGGTCAGCGCCGTGCCGAGCGGCGCCACCGCATTCTCGACGCCGGCCTGGGCCAGCGCGATCACGTCCATGTAGCCTTCGACCACCACCAGCGTCCCGTCCTGACCGCTGGCGCGCCGGGCGCGGGCGAAATTGTAAAGAACATTGCCCTTGTGAAACAGTTCGGTCTCGTTCGAGTTGAGATACTTGGCCGGCGCCGTCGGCGACAGCGCGCGTCCGCCAAAGGCGATCACCCGTTCCCGCGAGGACAGTATCGGGAACATGATCCGGTCGCGGAAGCGGTCGTAGGACACCGGGATGTCGTCACCGTGCACGACAAGTCCGCAGGCCTCGATAAGGTCCTTGTCGATACCGCGGCCCGCGAGATGCTCCTTGAGCGCGCTGCGGCTGTCTGAAGTGTAGCCGAGCCGGAAGGCGGAGATCGTGCGGCCCGACAGGCCGCGCTCACGCAGATAGGCGCGCGCCCTGGCGCCCTCGGGCCCCTGAAGCCGGCTTTCGAAGAATTCGGCCGCCATCTCCATCACGTCCTCGAGACTGGCGCGTTTTTGCTCGCGGCGCGCGGCCTCCGGATCGGGTGCGGGCATCGGAACGCCGGCCATGCCGGCGACCCGCTCGACGGCTTCAGGGAAACTCAGGCTTTCGAGTTCGCTCAGGAAGCGGAAGTGATCGCCGGACACGCCGCATCCGAAGCAATGGTAGCGGCCCTTGCGGTCCTCGCAGTGAAAACTCGGGGATTTTTCGCCGTGGAACGGGCAGCAGGCCCACCAGTCTCCGCGCGAGGTGTTGGTCTTCTTGCGGTCCCAGGTGACATGACGGCCGATCACGTCCGAGATCGGGACGCGCTCTCGGATTTCGTCAAGAAAGGACGGTGAAAACCGCAAGATCCGATAGGCCTCCGGCGCCGGTGTCATGGTTGCTGAACGATCCGCATATATAGGATGCGCGATGCGGGCTGGCAAAGGGATTGAACGCCTCTCCAGTCTTTTCCCGACACGGCGCGCCTCACAAGGGTCAGCACCGCTGATTGCCCAGGAAGAAGTCGAGGCATTCGAATTTGCTTCAAATTGAAATCTTCGCGATCAGCAAATCTTTATTCGCGCGCGCTAAGTTCCGAGGGCTGCATCATGAATGCGCCCCCCGGCATGATCGCCGCGGATGTGAATTGGCCGCCCGAACGGCATGTACACGCGACATCTTGAACCTGCGCTCGCAGGTTCGCGCCTTCAATTGGCGCGCGGGGGTACAGCATGACGGACAATCGCAACGTTTGCGGAAAAGGTCTTCATTCGACCAGGGTCCGCATCACGATGATCCACACGATCCTTGCATCGGTTTGCGTGGGAATGGTGCTTGCACCGTTTCTTTTGAGCGGCGCCACCGCAGAAACGGGGCTTCACCTGCTGCTGGCTGCGACGGTGGTGATCATGACTGCAGTGCTGATGGCATGGATCAGCCTGAGGATCAGCGCTCCGATCCGACAACTCACCGATGTGGCTGAAAAAATCGCGCAGGGAGATCTGGATGTCAGCGTTCCGATCAATTGCCGCTGCGACATCGGCGGACTGGCGTCGAGCGTTCGCACCATGCTCAAGCGATTGAACGACTCGAACGCCGAAATCGTCGAATTGGCCAATCAAGATCCGATCACAGGCCTGCCAAACCGCCAGCACTTCGATGCGTTGCTGACCGGCCGCCTGGAAGCTTCCGCAGATCAGGGATGCGGGCATGTCTTCTTCATTGAGGTGTTGGGAATGCGTCAGGTCAATGACCGGTTCGGCCACGATGCAGCGGACAAACTGCTTACCGAGATCGTCAGGCATCTCTCGGCGACCATTTCGGAACTGACGGATCGCGCCGGGGACGGCCCCGTGGCAATGCCTGTGCTGGCGCGCTTCGGCGGCGAACAACTCGTTCTGGATCTGCCCGGCAAACCCTGCCGGCCGGGCGATCCGGACCATGACGACCTGCTGGACTTTGCCGCCTCGCTTCATGCGGCGCTGAAGAACGGCGTCGAAGCGGGCGGGCGCCTTTTCAAACCGCAACTGGGCATCGGCATCGCGGCCTATCCCGAGCATGCGACATCCGCGGGCAAGATCAAGCAATATGCGGCGCTTGCCTGCAACAGCGCCCTGAATTCACCCAAGCTCGAAAAGACCGCGTTCTTCCATGACGGGATGATGCAGGCGATCAAGACGCGGGAAACCATGGAACGCGACCTGCGAAGCGCCATTGCAGCACGCCGCTTCGAGGTTTTCTACCAGCCCAAACTCAACACCGGCGACTGGTCCTTGACCGGGGTCGAGGCACTTGTGCGCATGAATCATCCCGAGCGCGGGATCGTCGGCCCGGGAGAGTTCATTCCGATTGCCGAAATGACGGGATTGATATGCGATATCGGGCACATCGTGCTTCAGGATGCCATTGCCCAATGTGCCCGGTGGGCGCGGAGCGGCCAGGCCACAGAGGTCTCGGTGAACGTTTCCCCCGAGCAATTCAACCAGACCGGATTTTCCGATCAGGTGATCGAACTGCTCAGGCAGAACGGCTGTCCACCGGAGTTGTTGACCATCGAAATCACCGAGACCCTCGCCACAACCAATGTCGCCGAAGTGGCGGCACACATCGCAGCACTGCGCGCCACGGGGGTCCGGACCGCGATTGACGACTTCGGGACCGGATATTCAAACCTGATGCAACTGACCGGATTGAAATTCGACGTTCTCAAGGTCGACCGCTCGTTCATTTCCCGGATCCAGACCGAAGGCACCGCTCGGGAAGTCTCGCGGGCGATCATCCAGCTGGGACGCAATCTGGGCTGCAGGATCGTCGCCGAAGGGGCCGAGACGCCGGCACAGGTGGCCATCGCGGCGAAACTGGGTTGCGACGAAATCCAGGGCTTCTATTTCTCCCGCCCGCTCAGTCGCCCGGACTTCGAAACCTGGCGCGTTCTTCGCGACAGCAATCCGGCCACGCCGGCCACCAATGGTTGGGGCGATCCGGAAACCGCGACGACCGCAGCCTGAGAACAGACGGGAGGCGCACCCGCAGAGACGGGGCCCGGCGCCTCAGTCGAACACGCCGAGCCTTATGGCGCGAACGACCGCCTGGGTACGGTTGGAGCATCCCAGCTTCTGTGTCGCAATGGTCGCATAATGGTTGACCGTATGTTCGGATAGCCCTGTGATCTTTGCGATCTCGGAACTGGTCTTGCCCTCCGCGATCCACTGAAGCACTTCGATCTCGCGGGAATTGAGATCGGTCCTGCCGGAGTTCTCGATGGCGGATATCTTCGACAGCTGTTCCACAATCAGTGTCGAGAACATTGCCAGCGTGAGGATTTCATTCGGCGCCATGGGGTCGCGGTCGCCCATGAAGGACACGGAAAACCTTTGTCCGTGGCTGTCATAGACGGGATAATAGACCCCCATGGTGAGCCCGTATCGTCCGAACAGCTCGGACGCGTTGTTCACGGATTCGGTGGTCGAACGCATGTTGTTGATATCATCGACCTTGAAGACCAGCGGCGCGATCCGCGTTCGCAGGCGCCTGAAAACGGGACTGTCGTTGCCGAGCCCGAGCCGGTCGTAGTCGCCGATCATTTCGGGCGGCCAGCTCGAAATGATCGCCATCTTCGACAGAAGCTCCGGCGCGCCCGGTTTCGCATTCGGCAGGTTGAGAACCGAAAAGATCGAAAACCGGTAAAGATTGCAGGCCTTGCGCATCACCTGTATGGCATCGAACACAGTCCGGATGTGACCGATCGGTTCAAAGAACGGATCTGCCGCCAACGTTTCCGGCAATATGTCTGGCTTGACCGTCATCGGTGTTGTCTACTCTGTCGTAGCAAGCAGGCAGGAGCCCGCCAATGGGTTTGGACCGGAGTCCGGTAATGCAACATACACGACATATTGTTGCGCGCACTTCAGTTTGCGTTCGCTTCCGGCATTTTCTTGTGCAAGAAGGCCTGCGAGCGAGCACTATTGGTCCGAAAGCAGCAAGATCGAACGCAACACCGCCCGATTTTTGGGCGCAGCGCCATCGATTGCTGACCCGGTCCGGATCGAGACCGCCCCATTTTCCGACAAACCGGCGACATGCCGGGGTGGTCGGAAAATCCGCAACCGCATCAAGCCTGCCTCAATCGGAAAACCATGGCGGCGCTGTGGCATTTGCGAACGGATGACGCAACAGGCGTTCTGGGGTGCGGGCCCGGCGGCAAAGCCGAATCAGCCCGCACCTCTGCCAACACAAGACCGGACCGACTGCACCGGACCTACTGCAGGAGTCCCTTGACCATCCCGCTGGCCTTGGAAAAATCCATCTGGCCCGGATAGCGTTCCTTGAGCACGTTCATGCACTTGCCCATATCACGCAGACCCTGTGCCCCGGTCTCGTTGATGACCGAGGCGCACAAGTCGCGCACTTCCTCTTCGGCAAACTGCTTGGGCAGGAACTGGCGGATAATGGCGATCTCCTCGCGCTCCTGCTCGGCAAGCTCGAGACGCGCGTTCTCTTCATAGATCGCAGCCGATTCCTCGCGCTGCTTGATCATCTTGGTCAGGATCTGGAGAATTTCCTGGTCACTGACGGGGTCCTTCCCGGCGCCGCGATTGGCAATGTCACGATCCTTGATCGCCGCCTGGATCAGCCGAACCGTGGAAACCCGGACGGTGTCCTTGTTGCGAATGGCGTCCTTGAGCGTTTCAGAAAAACATTCACGCATGATAGCATTTTCTCCGGCGGTTCTTGCAGCCACTTGAAGGCGCCCGTCTGAAGGGCCCCGCCTTCACGAGCGCACAGGATTACTCCCTGCCCCGCGGTCTGTTCAAGCGAATTATTGCCTGTATCCCGCGGACGGCCTGATTGACCACAGGCAGCACCTTGTCTATTTACCGGCATCTGCGAGACACGACAGCGACCCTTTCGAACGCGGGAACCGTTTTCCGCGCTGGGTCCTGGTCCCGCCTGAAATGGCTATGGCCATGCCCGATATCAAGGGTGCGTCCGCAAGACGCTTAGAAGACACTGACTGCCCTTCCCGCCGAACGGGCCAAGCCTATGGAGTGGACATGACCGCAAGTCCCTGGACCAAGACCAAGCCGACCGCCGTTCTGGTTTTTGCAGACGGCACAGTCATCGAGGGCCAGGGCGTCGGCGCCACCGGCAAGGCCCAGGCCGAGGTCTGCTTCAACACCGCGCTGACGGGCTACCAGGAAATCCTGACCGATCCCTCCTACATGGGCCAGATCGTCACGTTCACTTTCCCCCATATCGGCAATATCGGCGCCAATGACGACGATACCGAGGACCTGACGCCGGCGGCCCGCATCGGCGCGGTGGGCGCGATCTTCAAGGCCGACATCACCGAGCCGTCGAACTACCGCTCCGCCAGTCATTTCGATGCCTGGCTCAAGGCGCGAGGCATTATCGGCCTGTCGGGCATAGACACCCGTGCGCTGACCGCATGGATCCGTGAAAAGGGCATGCCCAACGCCGTAATCGCCCACGATCCGGACGGGAATTTCGACCTGCAAGCGCTCAAGGCGCTGGCAGCCGGGTGGAGCGGACTCGAAGGGCTCGACCTCGCCAGGGACGCAAGTTCCGGACAGTCCTCGAACTGGACCCAGGGCCCCTGGGTGTGGGACCGGGGGTATTCCGACGGCGACGGCAAGGCGGCTCATATCGTGGCCATCGATTATGGCGTCAAGCGCAATATCTTGAGGCTGTTCTCGGGTCTCGGTTGCAAGGTCACGGTGGTGCCCGCAACCATGTCCGCCGATGACAACCTGGCCATGTCACCCGACGGCATTTTTCTGTCGAACGGCCCCGGCGATCCTGCCGCGACCGGAGAATACGCGGTGCCCGAAATCCGCAAGCTCGTCGACAGCGGCCTGCCGGTATTCGGAATCTGCCTGGGACACCAGATCCTGGCCCTGGCGCTGGGCGGACGCACAACGAAGATGCACCAGGGTCACCACGGCGCAAACCACCCGGTGAAGGACCACACCACCGGCAAGGTCGAGATCGTGTCGATGAACCATGGCTTCGCGGTCGATTCGAAAAGCCTGCCCGAGGGCGTCGAGGAAACCCATGTTTCGCTGTTCGACGGGACCAATTGCGGCCTGCGCCTGGTCGGGAAACCGGTGTTCTCGGTCCAGCATCACCCCGAGGCCTCGCCCGGTCCGCAGGACAGCCACTACCTGTTCCGCCGTTTCATCAATCTGGTGCGCGAGCGTCAGGGCCAGCCGGCGCTCGCCGAACGCTGAAGATCCAGCGCCGGGATTGCACCCGACCCGGACCATGGCCGACCGACGCGGTCGAGACATTGACGAGGGGCCCGGCTGATGGTCGCGGCATCGAAAGCCGGAGGAGCGCAATGATCGGATACGTCACTGTCGGCGCCGATGATCTGGCGATGGCCGAAAAATTCTATTCGGCGTTCCTGCCAGGCCTCGGCTATCGGCTCGAGGTCTCCCATGAAGGCCTGAGCTATTCGATCCCCGTGGCGGACGACAACGAGGTCCTGCCGCCCGATTTCTACGTAAAGCCGCCTTATGACGGCGGCCCCGCCTCCAGCGGCAACGGCGCCATGGTGGCTTTCGAGGTGCCGACGCAGGCGATGGTCCGTGACCTGCATGCGCGCGCACTCGCGGCCGGCGGGCGGGACGAAGGCGCACCGGGCTTTCGCGCGGACTACAGCGCCCATTTCTATGTGGGCTACCTCCGCGATCCCCAGGGCAACAAGATCGCGCTCTACTGCAGCAGCCGCAGCGAACCCGGGCGACCGGACTGAGTGCTGCCTGCGCCTGGTCGGCAAGCCGGTGTTCTCGGTCCAGCATCACCCCGAGGCCTCGCCCGGTCCGCAGGACAGCCACTACCTGTTCCGCCGTTTCATCAATCTGGTGCGCGCGCGTCAGGGCCAGCCGGCGCTCGCCGAACGCTGAGAACGCTGAACCGACAGTTCGGCCCGAAGCCTGACAGCGCAGGCCCCGTCCGGTCACGGGAGACGTCCCGGGGACCGGCAACCCCGTGGCCAGGTCACGCTTCGGGGCCCGAATCCGGGGCCTGATGCTGCCCGGTCATGAGTCCCGACAGATGTGATTTGCGGTTGAGCAGGAATGCCCACAAGAGATCCGGGTAGCGCGGCGACACCGCTTCCCTGACGGATGGACGCTCGGCCAGTGCCGTTCGCCATGCACCCACTTTCCCTTTTCCGCTCAGAATTCCGAAATCCCCGATCCGGTCGAAAGTGTCGAAATAGCGGAACACCGGCCCGAAAACCGCATCGACGAGCGAAAACTCGGCTCCGGCGAAATAGGGGCCGTCTTCCAGATGCTCTTCCAGCCGCGAGAATTTCACGCTCAGGGATCCGATCCTGTCCACAAACACGCCCGCGTCTTTGGCGGCGTAGAACCCGGCGATGTCGTTCAGGATCGCGGAACCGAACTCGATCCAGCCCCGATGCTGCGCCCGGGTCAACGGGTCGGCGGGATGCAGCGGTCTGGGCTGGGTCTCTTCGAGATATTCAAGGATGGCGGCAGACTCGAAGATCGATTGATCGCCGACCGACAGGACAGGCGTCTTGCCCAAGGGCGATATGGCGAGAAACCAGCCGGGCTTGTTGACAAGATCGATGGTGGTTCGTTCAAACGCCACCCCTTTTTCGGTCAGGGAAATGGCGGCGCGCTGAACATAGGGGCAGAGTGCGTGGCTCATGAGGTGAAGGGTCATGTCTGGTCCTCTTGTAGATGCAACTGCATCTATATCGACTCTCGACAATGCAAAGTCAACATTGATGCAGGTGCATCTTTCGTGATAGTGAGAAGCATGAAGAAGCCGGAAAACGAGACGATAGCCGCGTGGACGTCCCTGGTGACCGCCAACCGGGTGCTTCTCGAGACAATCGAGAAGGCCCTGAAAGAGGCGGGATTGCCGCAGATCGACTGGTATGACGCGCTGCTTGAAATCGACAAGGCGGATGCGACCGGTATCCGTCCCTTTGAACTGAAGGAGCGCCTGCTTCTGCCCCAATACGGAATGTCCCGGCTACTCGACAGGATGGCGAAGGCAGGGCTTGTCGATCGCCGGGAGGTCGAGGGCGACGGTCGCGGCCAGATTATCCGGCTCACCAACAAGGGCCGGGCCACAAGGCTGGCGATGTGGCCCGTCTACGCCGGTGTGCTGATAGGGTCGGTCGAACAAAGGCTGTCAAAGGACGAAGCCGCTGAACTGGCGCGTCTTCTTGGAAAGCTCACATGAGGGTTGGCCATGTCGCGCTCGCGCCGCGGCGGGGATCCCCCACCGCGGCTTTTTCATCGTTGTAGCGGGTTCCCCGTCAATGCGGGCGGTCAGGCCCTGGCGGCGCGCGGCTGGCGGAATGCGACCAGGAACAGCACCACGAAGCCGATGTTGAAGAGCGCATTGAGCGGCGCCCCGGCCATGATCGAGCCGAGCGAATCCACCGCGAACCAGCAATAGAGCCCTGTCATCACGATCGACCGGGCCACAGCCGGTGCGTCGCGCTGCACCATCTCCGCCGTCTTCCACAGCGTCACGCCCCAACCGACCATGACGCCGCCTGCGATGGCGGCCAGGACCCGGGTTTCGGGTGCTGCCAGCGTCTCGGCCCCGTCGAACGGCCAGACGATGATGTCGGCGAGCAGCACCACCGGGCCAGCGAGCGGTGGCCAGGCCGCGGCGGCGAGCAGAAGCCCGACGAAGATGACGAAGCCGGAAGCGACCTTCACCGCAGTCTGCGTGTTTGCGTTTTGCATGTCACAATCTCCTGTTGACGATGGCGCAACAAGAGCGCGCGGGCCGCCGCTCCGCAATTACCTCGAAGGTAAGTGACAGACGCACCGGCGTGCCTATGATGCGGACCACCCAGGAGATTCGGATGTCCACGCAATTTGGCGACCTGCTCAGGCACTGGCGCGAAGCGCGAAAGCTCAGCCAGCTTGAGCTCGGTCTGAGCGCCAATGTCTCCGCGCGTCACATCTCGTTTCTGGAGACCGGACGGGCGCGGCCCAGCCGGCAGATGGTGCTCAAGCTGGGCCAAGTTCTTGACGTCGCCCTGGGCTCGCGCAACGCCATGCTGCATGCGGCGGGCTTCGCTCCGAGCTACCGCGCAAGGGCGATGGACGAGGCCGAGATGGGGCCGATCACAACGGCGCTCGAGTGGATGCTCACGCGGCACATGCCCTACCCGGCGATGATTCTCGATCGCCGCTGGAGCATCGTCCGGGCCAATCCGATGGCGCAGATGATGCTCGACCAGCTCGGGCTTTCCGAAAACGCAAACCTGATCGAAGCGCTGATCGGAGAGGAGCGGCTGCCATCGATCATCGAGAACTGGCGGGAGGTGGCGCGGCATCTGCTTCACCGCCTTCGCGCCGAATCGGCGCATCTGGGCGGCGAACCATATCTCGACGACATGGCAGCCCGGCTTTCGGCTCATCTGGGCGACGAGGTCTGGGAGAGCCAGACCGGCGGCCAGGCCGTCATTCCCACGCGCTACAGGCTGGGTGACACCACCCTCTCCTTCTTCTCGACCATCAGCCAGTTCTCGAGCGCCGAGGACATCGCGCTGGCGGACTGGAAGATCGAGCAGCTTTTCCCTGCGGATGAGAAAACGCGGCAAGCCATTGTCACGCTTGCCGCACCGACGGGCTGAGAGACCCGCCCGCACCCCGGCGGATCAGGGCCCGTGCGACGATCGCTGGGCAACCTCCAGGCGTCCCAGAAACAGCTCCCGCCGGGCAAAGCGCAGGTTGAGCAGCACCGCCGCCACGCCGAGACCGAGCGCCAGCCCGCCCCAGATGCCGGGCCCGCCAAGGCCGAGCCCGAAGCCCAGGCCATAGGCCGCCGAAAGGCCGATCGCCCAGTAGCTGAAGATCGCGTAGATCATCGGCACCCGCGTGTCCTTGATGCCGCGCAGCAGCCCGGCCCCGATCGCCTGGATCGCATCGACGAGCTGAAACGCCGCCGCAACCAGCAGAAGCGGTACGGCGACCCGCAGGAGTTCATCCGAATCGACATTGGTCTCGTCGAGGAACAGGCCGATCAGTTGCTCGGGAAACAGCCAGAACAGCGCACCGGAGGCAAGTGCGAAAACGGCGGCAAGCCCCATCACCGCATGCGACGCGCGCGCAAGCCCCTCCATGTCGCCCCGGCCATAGGCCTGCCCCACGCGCACGGTGGCCGCATGGGACAGACCGAGCGGGATCATGAAGCTGATCGAGGCAAGCTGGATGGCGATCCCGTGGGCGGCCAGCGGCACCGTTCCGAGCCAGCCCATCATCACCGAGGCGGCCATGAACAGCCCGACCTCGGCAAGGATCGTGAATCCGATCGGCAGGCCCAGGCGGAAAACCTCGAAAAAGGCCGGCCATTCCGGACGCCAGAACCGCTGGAAGATCCGGTATTCGACATGATCCGGATGCAGCGCGCCCCATCCCGCCATGATCAGGAACATCACGGTGGCGCTGCCGACCGATGCGACCGCCGCGCCGCGCACGCCCATCTCAGGCGCACCGAAATTGCCGAAGATCAGGACATAGTTGAACATCGCATTGACGACCGTGCCGACCAGTGCCGACCAGAGCACGATGCCGGTGCTGGAGCGCGCTGCAAAGAACGACCTCAGCCCCATCACCATCAGCGCCGGGAACATGCCCCACTGCGCGATGCGGATATAGTCGCTCGCCAGCGCGGCCAGCTCGGGTTTCTGACCGAGCGCGATCAGCAACGATTCGAGATGCCACAGGACCGGCAGAACCGCGGTCGCATAAAGCAGCAGGATCCAGAAGCCCATGCGCACGGAACGGCGCACATGGGTGGGGTCATTGCGCCCCTCCGCCTGGGCCGCGAGCGGGAGCACCGCATTGGCGAAACCGGACCCGAAGATATAAAAGACGAAGAACGCCTGCGAGCCGAGAACGGTCGCCGCCAGTTCCTCGGTCCCGTACCATCCCAGCATCACCACGTCGGTGGTCGCGATCGCGATCTGCGCGATCTGGGTGCCGACCAGGGGCAGCCCGAGCGCGAGTGTCGCGCGGATATGTGCGTTCCAGCTCTGTCCGTTCCCGGCAACCATTGCACCCGTACCCATCACTTGCACCCGATTCAAACCTCTTGTTCAGGAGGCACGCTTATGCGCCGGGACCCTCAAGAAGGCAAGGTGCGCAAGACCTGCGGCGAACGCCCTGCCCGCCCCCCCGGCGCCCCTTCTGCAGCCGGCACTTCTCAAGCCGCTCCGCGCCTTTCATAATGCGACCATGAACGAAATCGACATTCCGGACCTCTGGCAATCACTGACCGGTCAATGGGTCTGGGCAAAAGCCTATCTCGCACAACCCTGGACGTTCTACCAGATCGCCATTATCGCGGCCTGCTTCCTGGCCGGGCGCGTGATCGGGGGCCGGGTCGAGCCGAGGCTCGAAAACTGGGCCCGTTCGATCAAGGGCGCGCCCGGGGTGTTGCGTGTGATCGTGGCTGTGATGCGCCGCACGAACTGGATCATCTTTCTCTTGCTGCTTGCCCTGGCGCGAACCGTCGCGCTGGAAATGACATGGCCGTCGCGGACCTACCTGCTGACGCTCGCGCTCGCGCTGGGTTTTGCATGGCTGGCAACCTCGGTGTCGAGCCGGGTCATCCACAACCGCACCATCGCACGGCTGATCGCGCTCGCGGTGTTCATCTACGCAGCGCTCGGCATTGTCGACCTGCGCGATGAAACCGCATTGTTTCTGGACCGGGCGGCATTGCAGGTGGGCGACCTGAGGATTTCGGCGCTGTTCGTGCTGCGCACTGTCGTCATCACGGCCGTCTTTCTGTGGTTTGCCAATCTGCTGGGCAATTTCTTCGACAGCCGCATCCAGTCCATCGACGATCTCTCCCCCTCTTTCCGGGTGCTGGCGGGCAAGGTCGCCAAGATCACCCTGATCGGCGTCGCCATCCTGATTGCGCTGAGTTCGACAGGCATCGACCTGACCGCGCTGACGGTTTTTTCCGGAGCGGTTGGCGTCGGACTGGGTTTCGGCCTGCAGAAGGTTGTCTCCAATTTCATCTCGGGCGTCATCATCCTCGTCGACCGCTCGATCAAGCCCGGCGACACGATCGCGCTCGGCGACACCTTCGGCTGGATCCGCGAATTGCGCGCCCGCTTCGTCTCGGTCATCACCCGCGACGGACGAGAGTTTCTGATCCCGAACGAGGATTTCATCACCCAGCAGGTCGTCAACTGGTCGTTTTCCGACAAGCTTGTGCGCCTCGATGTGGATTTCGGCGTGTCCTATGACAGCGATCCGCACCAGGTGACCAAACTCGCGATAGAGGCCGCGACCTCGGTGGACCGGGTGCTCTCCACCCGGCCGCCGGTTTGCTGGATGACCGCCTTCGGCGCGTCCTCGCTGGATTTCAAGCTGCGCTTCTGGATCACCGATCCGCAGGCCGGACTGACCAACGTGCGTGGCCAGGTGCTGATCGCGCTGTGGGACGTGTTCAAGGAAAACGGGGTCAAGATCCCCTTCCCGCACCGGGAAATTCTCATGCGCACACCTGTCGAGGTGGTCAGCCGCGACGCCCCGGAGGCCGATTGAGAATATCGAAACGTGTCGCGCTCTGTTTGATGAAATCGAGCGATCGCGCACAGGCATCGTTCCAGGCAGCGGAGCATGTCCTGCGCCTTCGATCGAATGGGCGTGGCGATGCAAACGCAAATGCCGGGAGCCCGCAAGGACTCCCGGCATGTTCGATGCGCCGGCTCATTCAAGCCGATGGAACGGACCTGATCAGAACTCGGACCACTCCTGGTCGACGGCGGCAGACCCGTTGCCGGTGAAGGCCTGACGAACCTTGTTGATCATCGACTTGGCAGGCGAGGGCCGGCTCGATGCAGGCGCTTCTTTCGACACTGCGCGCGGAGCGGCAGCGACGGAACCCGAAAGGTGGAAGCGCTTGACGAGGGTTGCGAGGTGGTTGCTTTCCTCGGACAGCCGGTGGGTCAGCGCGGTGGTTTCCTCGACCATCGCCGCATTCTGCTGCGTCACCTGATCCATCTGGCTGACGGCAACATTGACCTCCTGCAGACCGTTCGACTGCTCGCGGGCGGTAGTGGCGATCGATTCGATATGGCCGTTGATCTCGACCACGTGCTCGGCGATCTTTGCGAGCGCCTCCCCGGTAGCCTTCACAAGTTCCACGCCGTTCTCGACCTCTGCGCCCGACTTGCCGATCAGATCCTTGATCTCCTTGGCAGCCGACGCTGAACGCTGGGCGAGTTCGCGGACTTCCTGGGCGACGACCGCAAAGCCCTTGCCCGCCTCGCCGGCGCGTGCCGCCTCGACTCCCGCATTGAGTGCCAGAAGGTTGGTCTGGAAGGCAATTTCGTCGATCACCCCGATGATCTTGGCGATCTCGCCCGACGCATGCTCGATGCGGCTCATGGCGTCGACGGCGTCGGAGACGACATTGGTGGACGTTTCGGTCGAAGTCTTGGCTTCAAGCGCCTTCTTGTTGGCTTCCTGGGCACGTTCGGAGGAACTCTTGACCGTGGCCGTAATCTGCTCGAGCGCAGCGGACGTTTCCTCGAGCGAAGCGGCCTGCTGCTCGGTACGGCGGGAAAGGTCCTCGACAGCCGAGCGCATCTCGCCGGCATTGGCGTCCACACCGCTGATGGTGGTCTCCACCTCTGTCAGGGTCTTGGCAAGCGTCTCCACAGAATCGTTGAAGTCGGTCCGCAGACGGTCGAGATCTCCGGCAAACGGCTCTCTGAGCTGAACCGTCAAATTTCCGTTCGACAGTTCCTTGAGGCCGGCGGCAAGCGCATCGACAGCAGCGCTGAGGCTTTTCGCTTCCGCAGCTTTCGTGCGCTCGCGTTCGGCACGTTCCCGTTCGCTGAGGGTCCGGTTTTCTTCGGTCTCGCGCTCGAGGCGTTGCTTGTCGCGCGCAGCATCCCGGAAGACCAGTACCGTCTTTGCCATGTCACCGATCTCGTCACCGCGGTTCTGGAAGGGCACTTCTATGTCGTTGTTTCCAGAGGCCAGGTCCTGCATCTGGCGGGTCAGGGAGGTGACTGCAACGCCAATGTGACGCGTCAGCAGGTAAGCAAGCAGCGTGCCGATCACCAGAACCGCACCGACTCCCACCAGAATGGCCATCTGCGAGAAGCTGATCGCGTTCTCACGGGTGGCCCCGCGAATGCCGAGAAGCGCGCTTTCGGCCGTCTCGAACTCTGCATGCGCTTGACGAAGCGCATCCATCAGACCCTTGCCGGTGCCGGAGCTTTCAATGCGACGGGCCTCATCTACGGTGGCCGGATCCTTCATCAGGGCGATCTCGCGCTCTGCAATGGTGGAGTTCCACTCGCTTGCGAGATCATCGATCTTTCTCAACCGCGCCTGTTGCGCCGGATTGTCCGAAGTCACCTCCAGCAGGGTCTTCATGTTCTCGTTAAACTGGGTACGCCCCGCATGGTAGGGCTCCAAAAAGCTTTCGTCGCCGGATATGAGGAAGCCCCTTATACCCGTTTCCTGGTTGACCACAGCGGCGATCAGGTCGTTCGAATAGCCAAGGACATTGTAGGTATGCGTGTTCCAGTCGCTCGCCGTCTTGATCGTGCGAAGACTGAAGAAGGTGGTTGCGCCAACGGCGACAAAGATGCCGATGAGCAACATGAACGTCGCCGCGAATTTCGCGCCGACCTTGAATTTGGTGAACTTCATGCCTGTTTTCCTGAGAGACGGGTCAACCCACGACATCATGCCGAAAGCCGAAGCCTGTTGCGCGCAAGGACTGTTCCGGACAACAGGCACATGTGGGATGAGAGAAGTTGCGGCTTCATCCGCGACCGTGGGAAATTACTAGAGTTTGTGCACTTGCCAAATCGTTAATGGTTGCGCGCCCAAACCTGCGAAAACACACACCTGATTACTTGCAGGAAACAGCCTCAGGGTGCATTTTCTCAACGCGTCTTCGCGGAAAAGTCGTTTCTCGGCCTTTGGCGGACGGCATTCACTCCCCTCATCGGCCGGTAAGATCCGGGTGCAAGCAGAGTCTTGAATACCGAAACCAGGCCCGGGATCAGACCGGATTGTTGAAAGTGTCGCAGGATTCCAGCCGGCCGCTCTCGAAGCCGCGCGCGAACCATTCCCTGCGTTGTGCCGAAGTTCCGTGATTGAAGCTCTCCGGAACGATGAAGCCCTTCGTGCGGCGCTGGATCGTATCGTCGCCGATCTGCTGGGCGGCATTGAGCGCTTCCTCGAGATCGCCGCGTTCGAGCAGCCCGCGCTGCGCGGTGTAATGTCCCCAGATGCCGGCAAAGCAATCGGCCTGCAACTCGACCCGGACCGACATCCGGTTCTGCTCGCTCTGGCTCATCGAGGGCCGGCGGCGGTTGAACTCCGGCAACACGCCGATCAGGTTCTGTACATGGTGTCCCACCTCATGGGCCAGCACATAGGCCTGGGCAAAATCGCCCGATGCCTTGAAGCGCTGAGCCAGTTCGTCGAAGAAGGACAGGTCGATATAGACCTTCTGATCGGCCGGGCAGTAGAACGGCCCGGAAGCAGCGCTGGCATTGCCGCAGGCCGAGCGCACCGCACCCGAAAACAGCACCAGGGTGGGCTCCGGGTAGGATCGGCCCTGCGACTGCATGATGCCGTTCCAGACGTCCTCGGTCTCGGCCAGCACGGTGGCCACGAACTGGGTCATCTCGTCCTTGCGCGGTTCCGACACCTGGCTAGTCGGCGCCGTGCCGGGATTGCCGCCCAGCAATTGCAGCGGATCGATGCCGACAAGCTTGAGAACGAGGAACACCACACCGATGATCAAAATCGTCTTGAAGCTCAGGCGAGAGCCGCGCATGCGGCCGGTGGGCAGCCGCATGCCGCCGCGACCGAAGGGGGCGCCGCCGCGGGATGCACGTCCACGCCTGTCCTCGATGTTGTCGCTCTGGCGGCGGCCTTTCCAATCCATGCTTTCATCTCCCCGGAAGCTTCGGACGCTGCTTGTGCAGCGTTTGTGCGGATCGCTGCAACCAGTTTCAACTTTGCGGATGGCAGGTCAATGGCCAACGCGATCGCCCTGTCTACACCCGGGCCGATGGCAACTCACGCGAGTGCGGTCCGGTTTCCCGGCGTTGATCCCGATCATGGCGCAGAAGTCAGAAATACAGCACACTGGTCGCAATTGAGTTGGCAGCAGAAACGGAACGCTTGACGATGCTACAGCGCAGTATTTTGGTGGGGGCAAAATTAATGCTCAATCCAGGTTTCATCACGCTATCGCTCGCGATAGGAGGTCCGCCCTCCGCCATTGCCGATCAGGCCGCCGTTCAGCGCGGCGAGAAGGTGGTGGAGGAATGGTGCCGCGACTGCCACGTCCGCGATGGCGAGGATCTGAGCGCCGACATGGCCCCGCCCTACGAGATGATCGTCGCCGTGCCCGGCCGCGACCGGGCCTGGTTCGAAAAATTCCTGCACGAGGATCATTTCCCGATGACGACATTCCGCCTTTTCGAGACCGAAAAGGCGGATGTTGTGGAATGGCTGCTCGACCTGCAGAAACGCGGGAAATAACAGCTTCAGGCCGTCCGGGCGCGCGGCTCTGCAGCAGCCCCCGGGCCGCGCAGCAGCCGGCGCATGACAAAATGCCCCGCCGTGACCACAACGATCGAGGCAAGGCCGTCAATGGCGTAGTGCCACCCGAGATAGACCGAACTGAACACGATGAACGCCACATAGGCGAATGCCGCAAGGCCCCAGCGCCGGGATATCTCCAGCACGAACAGCGCGTTCATCGTCACCAGCGCCACATGCACGCTCGGGAAGGCGGAGATGCCGCCGCCGATGCCGAGCCTGCCGCTGTCGTGCAGGCTCCACAGATAGGACTGGTAGGAGGCCGCCGAATTGCGCCACTGGCTTTCGGCCAGGAATGCCAGTTGATCCGCAAAGCGCAGATGATCGCCGGTGACCTCGCCATAGAATGCCGGGCCCGCCGACAGGAAAATGCCGGCAAGAATGTTGCCGCAGACAATCCAGGTGAACAGGAACATCGCGACGTAGCGCGTGCGAACGCCGTCGGCGAGCGGCGATGTGGCGACGAAGAACAGGACGCCGTAGCAGGCTGCGAACCACACCACATTGTAGTTGAATTCGACGATGGTGCGCACCACCCAATTGCCGCCGACCGCATGAAACACGCGCCACGGATCGGTGCCGAAGAACAGCATCGCATCGATATCCGCCTGAACCCGGTCATGGGGAAAACCGCCCCAAAGCTGCGGCAGGGCTGTCTTGATGGTGGTGAAGGTGCCCTGAAACACCGTAAGCCCGGCCATCAGGAGAATCCCCGCGGCAAGGCTTGCGAAGCGCTCGGGCGTCAGCACCCGGCTGAAGGCAAGCCGCCGCCGCTTGTCGACCCGGATCACCACCCGCGACGCGTCATAGCCGAGCGCCACGAGCGGCATGAAGATCAGGAAACCCTTGATCGCCGGCAGGATATAGACCGCATGCGACGAGCCCCGCAGATCGCCCGCAGCCAGCAGGAACAGCATGCCGAGCACGGTGTAGCCCAGCACCGCATAATAGAGCCACGCATCGCGCTGCAGCCGCGCCCGCACGCCCGAGAGAACCGGACCTTCCAATCCAAGGGGGGAGATCTGAACAGTCATCGTCACACCGGCAGTTAAGAGACCCGCACCCACCCTGCCGCCACAAGTTTAAGATAGGGTTTCGGTGGGGGGATTTGCCTTACGCCGCCGCGCCGTGCCCGCCGATGAATGCGAAGTCCCAGTCCAGGCACGGGTTCCACACGGTGCGACGGCGCCCCGGCTTCCATCAACGCGGCATTGAGTTGCGATGACGGCATCATGGACGGGCGATCCAAAGAAGAGGCGCCCGCCCTGAATCTCCCCACTTTCCCCTGCACAACGCCCGTTTTGGGGTTTCGCCGCATCCAAGATTTCCCTATAAGCCGCCTCTAGCCTCATATCGCGCGCGTGGCGTCTCCCGGACGGTGGTTCCGACGGGGGATTTTTGGCGCGAAGCCTGCACACAGACCCTCGCCTACAAGGGACCCGGACCATGCCAAAACGCACCGATATCAAGTCGATCCTCATCATCGGTGCGGGACCGATTGTCATCGGGCAGGCCTGCGAGTTCGACTATTCCGGCACCCAGGCCGTCAAGGCGCTCAAGGAAGAGGGCTACCGGGTCATCCTGGTCAACTCCAACCCGGCCACCATCATGACCGATCCGGGGCTGGCGGATGCCACCTATATCGAGCCGATCACGCCCGAGGTTGTGGCCAAGATCATCGCCCGCGAGCGCCCCGACGCGCTGCTGCCGACCATGGGCGGCCAGACCGCGCTCAACACGGCACTGTCCTTGAAACGCATGGGCGTGCTCGAGCGCTACAATGTCGAGATGATCGGCGCCAAGCCGGCCGCCATCGACATGGCCGAGGACCGCGCGCTGTTCCGCGAGGCGATGGCGCGCATCGGGCTCGAGACGCCGCGCTCGTTTCTCGCCAACGCCACCGAGATCAAGGACGCCGACCGCAAGCTGCACGAGGCCGAACGCGCGCGTCTGCGCGGCGAACTCGAGGGCGACGAGCTGGACGCGGCGCTCGACGCGCTGGAAAACACATGGAACCTGGGCGAATCCGACCGCAAGCAGCGCTATATGAGCCACGCCATGGCGCAGGCCGCCAAGGCGCTCGACGAGATCGGCGTGCCCGCCATCATCCGCCCCTCCTTCACCATGGGCGGCACCGGCGGCGGCATTGCCTACAACCGCTCGGAATTCTTCGACATCATCGAGCGCGGCCTCGATGCCTCGCCCACCACCGAGGTGCTGATCGAGGAATCGGTGCTCGGCTGGAAGGAATACGAGATGGAGGTGGTGCGCGACACCGCCGACAACTGCATCATCATCTGCTCGATCGAGAACCTCGACCCGATGGGCGTGCACACGGGCGATTCGATCACGGTGGCCCCGGCGCTGACCTTGACCGACAAGGAATACCAGATCATGCGCAACGCCTCGATCGCGGTGCTGCGCGAGATCGGGGTGGAGACCGGCGGCTCCAACGTACAGTTCGCCGTCAACCCGAAGGACGGCCGCCTGGTGGTCATCGAGATGAACCCGCGGGTTTCGCGCTCCTCTGCCCTGGCGTCGAAGGCCACCGGCTTCCCCATCGCCAAGGTCGCGGCCAAGCTCGCCGTGGGCTACACGCTCGACGAACTTGAAAACGACATCACGCAGGGCGCGACGCCGGCCTCGTTCGAACCCTCGATCGATTACGTCGTCACCAAGATCCCCCGCTTTGCCTTCGAGAAATTCCCCGGCGCCGAGCCGCTTCTGACCACGGCGATGAAGTCGGTCGGCGAAGTCATGGCCATCGGCCGGACTTTTGCCGAGAGCCTGCAGAAGGCGCTGCGCGGGCTTGAGACAGGCCTCACCGGTCTTGATGAAATCGAAATCCCGGGCCTTGGCGAAGGCGACGATGACAATGCCATCAAGGCGGCCATCGGCACACCGACGCCGGACCGGTTGAGGATGGTGGCGCAGGCCATGCGCCTCGGCATGAGCGCCGAGGAAGTGCACGCGATCTGCAGGATCGATCCCTGGTTCCTCGCCCAGATCTCCGACATTCTGGCCATGGAAGCGCGCATCCGCGAGCACGGACTGCCGACCGACGCCGAGAACCTGCGCAAGATCAAGTCGATGGGGTTCTCCGACGCCCGGCTCGGCTCGCTCACCGGCAAGCGGTCCGCCGACATCGCCAGGGCACGCCGCGACCTCGGCGTGCGCCCGGTCTACAAGCGGATCGACACCTGCGCGGCCGAATTCGCCTCGCCCACGGCCTACATGTATTCAAGCTACGAGACGCCGTTTGCGGGCGCGCCGGCCTGCGAGGCGCGCGTCTCCGACCGGACCAAGGTCGTCATCCTCGGCGGCGGCCCAAACCGCATCGGCCAGGGCATCGAGTTCGACTATTGCTGCTGCCATGCCGCCTTTGCGCTCAAGGACGCGGGCTATGAAGCCATCATGGTCAATTGCAATCCGGAAACCGTGTCGACCGACTACGACACCTCCGACCGGCTCTATTTCGATCCGCTGACCGACGAGGACGTGCTCGAGATCCTGACCAAGGAGCAGGAAGCGGGCAAGCTGCTCGGCGTCATCGTGCAGTTCGGCGGCCAGACGCCGCTCAAGCTGGCAGACGCGCTGGAAAAGGCCGGGATCCCGATCCTGGGCACCGCGCCGGACATGATCGACCTCGCCGAAGACCGCGACCGGTTCCAGAAGCTGCTGACCAAGCTCGACCTGATCCAGCCCAACAACGGCATCGCGTTTTCGGTCGAGCAGGCGCGGCTGGTGGCGACCGACATCGGCTTCCCGCTCGTCGTCCGCCCCTCCTACGTGCTCGGTGGCCGCGCCATGCAGATCATCCGCGACGAAACCGGCCTTTCGAACTACCTGCTCGGCACCGTGCCGGAACTGGTGCCCGAGGACATCAAGGCGCGGTATCCGAACGACAAGACCGGCCAGATCAACACCCTGCTCGGCACCAACCCGCTGCTGTTCGACAGCTACCTGACCAACGCCATCGAGGTGGATGTCGACTGTCTGTGCGACGGCGCCGACGTCAATGTCACCGGCATCATGGAGCACATCGAGGAAGCCGGCATCCATTCCGGCGACTCGGCCTGCTCGCTGCCGGTCCACAGCCTGTCCGCAGCAATGGTCGACCGGCTCGAAGAGCAGACCGTCTCGCTCGCACGGGCGCTGAATGTCGGCGGGCTGATGAATGTGCAGTTCGCCATCAAGGACGATGTCATCTACGTGCTCGAGGTCAATCCGCGCGCTTCCCGCACGGTGCCCTTCGTCGCAAAGACCGTGGGCTCGCCGATAGCCAAGGTCGCGGCCCGGGTGATGGCGGGCGAAAACCTCGCCACGGCCTTCGCCGCCTATGGCGCCGTGCCCGACCACCGCAAGCTCAACCACATCGCCGTCAAGGAAGCCGTGTTCCCGTTCGCGAAGTTCCCCGGCGTCGACACCCTGCTCGGCCCGGAAATGCGCTCGACCGGCGAGGTGATGGGGCTCGACCGCGACTATGCGCTGGCCTTCGCCAAGGCGCAGCTCGGCGCCGGCAACGAACTGCCGCGCTCGGGCACGGTGTTCGTCTCGGTGCGCGACGAGGACAAGCCGCGCGTGGTCGAGGCGGTCCGGGTTCTCACCGACAACGGCTTCAAGGTCATGGCCACCGCCGGCACCGCAGACTATCTCGGCGAGCAGGGCTTCTCCGTCGAGCGCGTCAACAAGGTGATGGAAGGCCGCCCGCATATCGAGGACGCGATCCGCAACCGTCAGGTCCAGATGGTGCTCAACACCACAGAGGGCGCCAAGACGATCTCGGATTCCAAATCGCTCCGCCGCGCGGCGCTGATGCAGAAGGTCCCCTATTTCACCACCATGGCCGGAAGCCTCTCCGCCGCCAGGGCCATCGCCGCCCTCAGGGCCGGAAACCTCGAGGTGCACCCGCTGCAGAGTTATTTCTGAGGGCGGCAGACCGGAGCCGTTCCAGTTCCTCCTGTAAGCTGCCGCTTGAGTATGGCTGCAGCCAATCTCCGTCACCCCGGACCAGATCCGGGGTCCAGCCACCGCGCGTCCGCGCGGTGAATGACTCATTCGCACCCCGCAGGCAGAGTCTTCCGGCTCGCGGACGCTCGCCACTGGATGCCGGCGACGTCGCTCCGCTTGTCTTGATCAAGTCCGGCATGACGGGGAGGCCTGCTTACCGAAAAACAATATTGGCCGGCTCAAGGTGGTCGTCCTCGGCAGGAACCCTAGCTGCCGTTTGCCCGTGGGTTGATCCCGAAACGTTGCCTGATCGCGGGGGAGCGGATCAGGTAGGTCGAAAGCACGATATAGAGAACAAACTCGCCGAGCATGATCGCAACGCCCGTCGCGCCGCCGCCAAAGGCGCCGAAATCAATGGTCTCGACAAAGCAGAGCGTGGCCAGAACGGCATACATGGTGATGGTCGCGTGCGGCGTGTGCGGCCATCGGCGGAGATAGCCGAAAACGTAGATCGCGCCGGTCAGCACGAGCGCCAGGAAATGCAGGAATTGCAGGCCGGCGGGAAAACTCTCGTTCTGCAGGCCGAGACCCAGGGCGGGAAACACATATTCCAGAAGCCCCAGAATGCCCCAGCACAGCAGGGCGGCCGAAATGGCGAGCAACGTCCGGGGGAGAAACCTGTCGAGCCTGTCCAATGGACCACACCTCAAGTCGCTTTCGAATTCGAACGGCAATGAACGGCTGGGACACGACGACCACGTGATGGTGCGCCCCCGGGACCCCGGTTCAATCCGTCCCCCGCATGAAACCACCTTTCCGGGTCCCACGCCAGATTTGCCGTGCGGTCCATTTCTCAGGCGGGGTGTCAATCGGGATGTATTGATGTATGCCGCCACCGCGTCATTGTCGCGATGAAGCGGGATGACCCCGAAATTGGTGGCAAACCTTGGGATCTGGCCATGAGTGACAAACTCGAAATTCGCAACGAGCGTGTGTTTTCCACCGACCGGGCAACACTTTTCGACACGTTCGCCGACCCGGACAAACTGGCGCTGTGGTGGGGGCCCGAGGGCTTCACCAACACCATTACGGCCTTCGATCTTAAACCAGGCGGCGACTGGCTGATTACCATGACAGCCGACAACGGCACCGAGTTTCACAATCGCTGGACATTCGACAACGTGGTCGAAGGCGAATTGATCAGGATGACGCATCACGAGCCGGTCCACGTCTTCACGCTCGACATGCGTTTTGCCGCCGAGCCGCGCGGCGCAAGGCTGTCCTGGCGCATGCTGTTCGACCGGACCCCGGAAAACGAGGAACTGGAGAGGTTCCTGCACGCCGCCAATGAACAGAATTTCGACCGTCTGGAGCGCCTGCTCGAAGAGCGGAAACGGGAGCGATAATCTGCAGTCGAACTACGCCAACTTCATACGACAAATCTAGCAGGGCGAATGGCTGCCTAGTATCGACTGATAACTTCACCGCCCTCCGCGACAATCCGAACGGTGTCACTCACCTCAAACTCGTAGACGAAAACCGCCGAGCCGCTTTTCTTTCTACCCTTCGTGTTACCAACTCCCCAATCATAAACTCCTGTGACTTTACATGTCGCGAACTGGCAAGAAGCCAAAATTGTTTCATCGCGTAGCGAGACTGACCGGTATGGCCAGCGCTTGAAGTACTTTACCTTGTCAGAATAGACATCTTTTTTGGATCTCATTTCACCAAAATAGAGTACTTGATCCGCATAAAAGCGAGTGACCAACTCCAGCGCCTTGGTATCGGAATAGGCGGTCGATAAAATGATCGACTTTATCAGTTCAGCAGCGGTAGCCGATGCATCTACGCCTTCGCTTTCCGATGGCAAGGCCTCGGTTGTTACGCTTTTAACATCGCGGCTATCCGAAACGACGATGTCGATCCCCAGAAGGTCGGCATCTCTTGAACTCAACCACTGCATATCATCTGGTGCGGCTGAGGTTATGTAGCGCACCACATTGTCACCAAAGCCCAAATTAGTCACGTATGAACCGACTAAAGCGTTCCCCGCCCCGGATTCCGTCTGGTCCATGTCACTCTTATACGCGAGGTGAAAACCAACCCTTGCGGAAGGCGTTAGTATCCGAGGGGTTCCGGCGAGCCAAATCAGGGCGCAGGATGACGCACAGGTATCTGACACAGAGGTAGCAAAGCCGGAAGACGCGATGATTTTGCCAATTTCGATTCCGGCCAGGAGGCTGCCCCCTGGAGAATTCAATCGAACAATTGTTTGCGGAGGCAGGGACTTGCTGATTTGTTTGAAAGCTAAAATGTCAGCGACTGCCAATTCACCAGAGATCTGAATAACGGATTGATCTGATCCGATCCCGGTTTCTGTATCTGGCGAGGAAATATCCGCTGCGAACACAGACTTGAACGTGATGAAGCCTGATAATGCAATCAATTTCAAAAGACTACGAAAACACTGCACTGTCTGACCTCCACTCAGTTCTCCGCTCTCGGTTAATCAAAACATTTTTAACACGCTCACGCCACATAAGCGGCAGTCTTTCTGCCTCCCCCATTGATTGCACCCTCGCCCACCTTCGCCTATCATTCCTCCGGTGGAGGGCCGCGACATGGCCAGGAACATTGTCATCCTGCTCGATGGCACGTCGAACCAGATCTCCGGCGACCGCACCAATGTGCTCAGGCTCTACGGTTCTCTTGAACGCTCGAAAAGGCAGCTTGTATTCTACCAGCCCGGCGTCGGCACCTTCGGGCTCATCGGCTGGTGGCGGCAATGGCGCTCGAATGCGCGCATCATCATGGGGCTCGCCACCGGCGCGGGCATTTCCGGCAATGTGATGGAAGCCTACGAATTCCTGGTCGAGAACTGGGAGTATGGCGACAGGATCTATGTGCTGGGGTTTTCGCGCGGAGCCTACACCGCGCGCCTGCTCACCGGCTTCATCCGCATTTTCGGACTGGTGCGGCGCGAGCAATTGCACCTGCTGCGCTTTGCCTGGCGCGCCTACGCCCGGCTCGGGCAACCCGGCAGCAAGGACTTTTCCGCCGAGATCGGCCATTACCAGAAGGTTCTGGGCGGGCACGGCGTGCGCATCGCGTTCCTGGGCCTGTGGGACACCGTGGCCTCGGTGTTCGATGCCAGGTCCGGCTTTCCCTGGCTCACCACCACCCAGAAGGCCTACACCAACAGGAACGACCGGGTGAAAATCGTCCGCCACGCCGTCGCCATCGACGAGCAGCGCACCTATTTCCAGCCATCGCTGTGGGAGCCGGGTCAGGATTACGAGGAATGGTCTCGACGCAGGAAGCGCTTTGTAACGACACCGCAGGATTTCGAGGAAGTCTGGTTCGCCGGCTGCCATGGCGATGTCGGCGGCGGTTACCCCGATGAAAAAAGCGGGCTTGCGAAGATCCCGCTCGAATGGTTGTACCGCGAGGCTGAGGCCGCCGGGGTGATCGGAAACGAGGAGGTGTTCGAACTGCTCGTCCATGGAAAATCATTGACCGGCAACGCCGCACCGGCCCCGGATCTGGCCCGCGATGAAGCCGACAAGCGCCCCAGGGACTATGCGGGCCCCGATTCCCTGGCGGATATCAACCAGTCCATGCGCGGCGCCTGGCCGATCGCCGAATTCCTGCCGCGCAAGATCCCTCCGACCGCGTTCCGCATCCGCTTCAGGCTCGGAAAATACTACCTCCCGCTGTTCGACCATCGCAGGATCCCCGAGGGGGCAAAGCTGCACGAGGCTGTGATTGAACGGCTGAACAAGCGCCCGGATTACAAGCCACCCAATCTGCCTGGAACCTATGAGGTGGTGAAGACGCGCGCAGCACCGGCAGAGACGTGACACGGGCCACCGGACCTTACAGGGCCGGACCCGGCTTGAGCCGGCTGCCGTCGGTGAAGCGCGAGAAGCGGAACCGGCTCAGATCGTAGCCGGTCGGCCGTCCTGCAGCGATGTTGGCGACCACCTTGCCGAAGCCCGGCGCGATGCCGAAACCATGGCCGCTCATGCCTGTGGCGACGATGATTCCGTCGTGCCCGGGCACCCGGTCGACCACCGGCACCACATCGGGCATGGCGTCGATCATGCCGGCCCAGGCGTGGGTGATGTCCGGTTCGCCGAGCGTCGGGAACCGGTCTGCGAAGCGGCGCTTGAGAACGCCCATGCGGTTGGAGTTTGGTTTTGGATCGAGCACGCGGCAACGCTCGAAAGGTGTCTTGTCGTCCTTCGTCCAGGACCGCTTCGTGCCCCAGGCGTCGGGATACCCCCTGGGGGCGGCGGGCAGAAAACGTGTCTGGCCCAGCACCTTCGAGGCGATCGGAAGCCAGGTGCCGAGATGGCGGAAGGAATCCGGTCCGATCAGGAGGTCATGCGCGTCAAGCGCGGAGACCGTGTAGCAGCCGTCCTCGCGCCGCCGGAACGCCAGTTGCTCGTCGAGGGCCGCGCCATTGTGCATTTCGGGCATCGGGCCCGTGCGCATCACGGTCGAGCGCACCGAAAGCTGCGGCAGCGATATGCCGTGATTTCGCAGGAGCAGCGACGTCCATGCGCCGCCGGCGACCACAACCTGGTTCGCGGCAATGAAGCCGTGTTCGGTGTGAACGCCCGACAGCTTCCCGGCCCCGGTCTCGAAGGTTCTCACCGCGCAGTTCTCGCGAATGCCGACGCCTTCGTCGCGCAGCAGTTCGGCCACGGCCGGAACCGCGACCCAGGGCTCTCCGCGCGCGTCGGTGGGCGACCAGATCGCCCCCGCCCAGCGCTTGCCGCCGGGTCCGGTGTCGACGAGTTCGCCAACCTTGTCGCCGTCGATCGCCCGCACGTCGAGCTGGTGGCGCCTGGCGACATCGAGCCAGCGCAGGCGCTCCTCCATGTCGGTCTCCGAGCTGGCCATATACATGATGCCGGTGCGCTTGAACCCGGTGCGGTGCCCGGTCTTGGCGTCAACGTCTTCCCAAAGCCGCGAGGCTTCCATCATCACCGGCAATTCCGCCTCGTCGCGGCCGAGCTGGCGTATCCAGCCCCAGTTGCGCGACGATTGCTCGCCCGCAATGCGGCCCTTTTCGACCACGAAGGCGGACAACCCCAGCCGGTTGAGATAAAGCGCGCTCATGATGCCGATCACGCCACCGCCCACGACGACGACATCGACCGCATCGGGCAGCGGGTCGGAGAACCGGATCGGTGTGGCTTCGGTGACCGGTCCGGCAGGATGTGGTGTCATGATTGCTCCGGAAACAGATGGACTCAGGCTGAAGGATCAGCCCGAGTCTCTAACCTGTTTCAGCCGAGCGCGCCATTGTACCAGTCGTGAAACCACACCTCGGTGGAGGCGCCGGCATCCTCGAGCAGGCGTGCGAATTCCTGCGGATCCTGGGTGCCGCCGTCACGGCCGCGATAGTGGTACGGCATCACCATGGCGGGCGCGAATTCGGCAACCCCTTCGGCCGCCTGTTCGGCGGTCATGGTGAAGGGCAGGTTCATGCAGACGAAGGCAAGGTCGATATTTTCCAGCGCCCGCATTTCCGGGGTCGCCTCGGTGTCGCCGGACACATAGATACGGGCGCCCTCAATGGTCAGCACCAGGCCGAGGTCGCCGCGATCCTTCGGGTGGAAGTCCGTCCGGCCCTCAGTGATGTTGTAGGCGGGGATCGCCTCGATGCCGAGGCCCATCATGTCCGTGCTTCCGCCGGGCGCGATAACCTCGGTCCGGGCCTGCAGCCCTTCCGGCATCATGCCCTTCACATCCGCGTTGGTCAGGATCGGCGCCTCGGGCAGCGCGGCGAGAAGGTCGGCATTGTAGTGGTCGCCATGCCTGTGGGTGATCAGGATCATGTCCGGGTCGGGCAGATCCTCATACTGGCTCGCCTCGCCGACAGTATCGACATAGACCACGCCGGCCGGGGTCTCCATCACGAAGGAGGCGTGGGACAGCGGATGAATGGTGATCTTGCCATCCATCAGCGTGAAGGTGGCCCCATGCGCTGCCGCCATCGAAATCGACGGCAGGATGGTCACCGCTCCGAAGGCGGCCGCGCCGCCGATCATGAAATTGCGTCTGGTCGTCATGATGGTCTCCCTTTGGATTGGGCCGCGTTTTCACCCGGCGTCGAATTGCATCCTGGCGGATCTGACGGTGCATACCTTACGGCCTGGCCTTCATATGCAGGTTCCCTGGACCGGAATTCCGCCAGCATTCTGCGGCCAGCAGATTTTCACGACCCTTGACCGCGATGCATGCACCGGTCATCGCACGCACCGATTTCACTGGTTAAAGCTAGGCCACCGGTTCGGGTTCGCAAGTGCCTGGGCCGCGATTGGCCTGAAGCGCCCGGATCAATAGCCGGGTATGGAGATGCGCACGCACTCGGTCACCATCATGCCGTTCATGGTATCGGCGGTTGTGTGAACCGTGATCTGGACGTAGCTCGACGCGTCGCCGATCATGTTTTCGATGGTCATCCGGCACTCATCAAGAAAGCCGTCGGATTCGATTTCGATCTCCGTCGAACCGGTCCCGTCGCCTGCAAGCTCCACAACCATCGAGGCCGGATCCTCGACCTGCTGCGGGCCCATCCGGACCGCCCGGATTTCGCTGCCCAGGATCCGGAACTGCTCGAATTTCTGCAATGCGGACATCTGGCTCACGGTCATCGCCGCCATGGCGGCAAGCAGAAGACCTGAAATTGTGTGGCGCATGGCGCCTCTCCTCTTCTTGGTCGAACGACCGGGTCGTTCACCCGCCGACACTGGCGATGGTCGCGATCACCGGCGCATGGTCGGATGAACGATCCTTGGGCAGGCCTTCGGCAAAATGGTCGTCATAGACCTCGACCTTGGTCACCTCGCCGCGCTTGCGGGGGTTTTTCGGATTGAGCCCGTTCGACACGACCACGTAATCGAGCGTCGAGCCCGAACCGACGCCGCCATGTGTGTTTGGCCGAACGAACCCCTGCATGGGCACGAGGTTGAAGGCGTCGTAGAGCTTGTAGACATGCTTGAGATAGGCAAGGTGCTGCGGAACGCCGTTGCTTGCAACGCTGCCCCAGGACCAGACGCGGTCGGCCTGGGTCAGGATCGAGATCGTGTGCGAGGCCGGGTCCTCGTTGAGATCGCCAAGCAACACGACAGCCGCTTCCGGGTCGGCATCGATGCTCTGCCGGAAGATGCGGTAGATGACACCCGCCTCGGCGGCGCGTTTGGCCACCTGGTTCACACCGGCCATGGCGCGGCGCATGTAGGTTGTGCGGATCTTGTCGCCCCAGTCGTCCAGCGCATCGATCTCCGCATCGTCGACGAACGCGCCCTGGGACTTGAAATGACACACCAGAAAGCGGGTCTCGCCAATCCCGGGCAGATCGATCGTCGCGTCCACCGGCATGCGCGAAAACCGGAAATCCTCATCGATCACCGTGTCTCCCGGGACGCCCGCGAGACCCTGCAGCGCTTCGGCCCGGACGAAGGGATGGCGCGAGGCGATCGCCACCGTGGCGTTGACATAGATCGCCGGATCGTCGGCATCGAATTCGGGCGTTGCGGGAAAGAACACATGCGGATAGCCGTTTGCGGCCAGAAGGCCCGCGAGTTCATCCTGGGAGACCACCTCCTGGAAGCCGACGACATCGGCGTCCATTTCGCCGAGCATGGCCGCAATCCAGCCCTTCTTCGCCTCCCATTCGGGGTCCGAATAGGTGGACCCGGGTTTTCGCTGATGCCAGTAGATGCCGGGCGCGGCGAAATGATAGAGATTGAACGTGGCGGCCCGAATGACGGTCATAACCCTCTCCTCAGAAGCCGGAACTGTATCCGCTCATCATGACATCAAATTTGCAATCCGCAACAAACCCGGCAACCATGCCGCGCAGTCGCGCTCTTTGTCGGCAAATTTTTTTCTGGTGAATTCTTCCGGAGGATTTGATAAGTCTGATTGCGGGAAACATTGGAACGCCTCCGAAGTGTCCGCTTCGGGGTGCGTTTCATTATTGTGTCTTGCCCTGACCCGGAAGTGCGGGCCGGAAGCGCGGGACAGCAAAGTTGGACAAGGAAGAGACTGATGGTTGAGAAGGTTCCGATGACGCAAGGAGGCTACGTCAAGCTGCAGGAAGAACTGCGCTGGCGCCAGCAGACCGAACGTCCTCGTATCATCGAGGCGATCTCCGAAGCACGCGCCCATGGCGATTTGTCCGAGAACGCCGAATACCATGCGGCCAAGGAGGCCCAGAGCCACAATGAGGGCCGCATCGGCGAGCTTGAGGACTTCACCTCGCGCGCCGAGATCATCGACGTCTCGAAGATGTCCGGCGACACGGTCAAGTTCGGCGCCACCGTCAAGCTTGTCGATGAGGACACCGAGGAGGAGAAGACCTACCAGATCGTCGGCGACCAGGAAGCCGACGTGAAGGCAGGCCGGATCTCGATCTCTTCGCCGATCTCGCGCGCCCTGATCGGAAAGTCGGTGGGCGATTCCATCGAGGTCGTCGCACCGGGCGGCTCCAAGGCCTACGAGATCCTTGAGGTGAGGTGGGGCTGACCACATTCGGCCTCAATACCCGGAGCGTTTCATGAGCACAGGCCCGGACGCCCGACATCCCGCTGGCGAGGACCGGCGGGATCCGTTGTTCGTGCTCAACATGCACCGCAATTTTACCGGTGTGTCCGCCACTGCGGCCGCCGTGACCAGCAAGCAGCAGGAGCACTATGCCCTCAGGCTGGTGGGCGGCCCCCTGCCCGGCTGCCCGGAGCCGATCGGTTACCGGGACGCAGTCAGGCTGTCGCGGACCCCGCCGCCGGGACGGCCGTTCCACATCTGGCATGTGCGCCGCAATCCGGAAATGCGCGCGGGCATCTTTGCGCGCGACGTGTTGCGGATCCCTGTCAGGCTGGTTTTCACCTCATCGGCCCAACGCCGCCACAGCCTGCTGCCACGCTGGCTGATCGCAAGGATGGACGCCATCGTCGCGACGACGCCTGCCGCTGCCGATTTCGTTCCCCATGTCCGCGCGGTCGTGCCCCACGGCGTCGACATCGACCGGTTTCATCCGGCCCAGGACCGGGCGAAGGCATGGGCCGCATCGGGTTATCCTGGAACCGCGGGCATCGCCACCATCGGCCGCATTCGGCCCGAAAAGGGCACCGATCGCTTTGTCGAGACGATGATCCGCGCCTTGCCGCAACTGCCCGGCCATACGGCGCTTGTGATCGGAAGGGCGACAAAGGAGCATGCGGGCTTTCTCGAACGGCTCAAGAAGACCGTGACCGAGGCGGGGTTGGCCGACCGCATCCTGTTTCCCGGAGAGCTGCCGGCCGAAACGATGCCCGGCCTGATCCGCGGCCTCGGCCTGCTGGTGGCGCTGCCGCGCTATGAAGGCTACGGCGTCACGCCGCTTGAGGCCATGGCGTCGGGCGTGCCTTTTGTCGCCAGCGGCGAGGGCTGGTTCGAAACCTTCTCGGGCGGAGGCGCATGCGGGAAAATCGTCGCCGGGGGCAATCCCGAAGCCGCGGCCCGGGCCACGGTTGAGATCCTCTCCGACCCGCGCCGGCACGCCGATCTGGCCGGGGCCGCGCGACGGCGGGCTGTCGGGCATTTCAGCGTCTCTGCCGAGGCAGAGGCCATCAACCGGATCTATGAAACGCTCTGGTCCGAGGCCGCCGGGACGCGCGCCTGATCGCCGGTCCGGCTTCTCCTGCGGGCAGGATCAGATGGCCACCAGCCCCTCATCCTTGACCTGACGGATCGTCAGCATGGTGCGGACGGTCTCGACGTTTTCGGCCGCCGTGAGTTGTTCGATCACGAAGTCCTGAAAATGGGTCAGGTCGCGGGCCACGCAATGCAGCAGAAAATCGCTTTCGCCCGAAACCATCCAGGTTTCGCGCACGATCGGCCACTCGTTCGTCATCGCCGCGAAGGCCTTGAGGTTTGCGTCCGACTGGTGCTTGAGCCCGATCATGCAGAACGCCACAATATCAAATCCCAGGCTCGGCGCATGCAGCATGGCGCGATAACCACGGATGAAGCCGGCCTGTTCGAGCTTGCGGACACGGCGCAGGCAGGGCGGCGCGGAAATCCCGACCCGCTCGGACAGTTCGACATTGGTGATGCGCCCGTCCCGCTGCAGTTCCCGGAGGATCTTGAAATCGATGGTGTCGAGTTCGGCCCTGGTGGTCATCTCATGCGTCCTGTTGCGGAACTCGCCCCGTCGCGGAATCGGTTCGAACCGAGCCCGTGGCGAAACTTTATTGCGCACACGCGGCGTTGCTGTAAAGACGCAAAGACCCGTTGGCAGGTCGAAGTTCTGTGCGTAACCGCACCGCCGAGCTTGAAACACGGGCCACGCCAACCCTAAATGGCATATGCTGCCGCCTGCTGCCTGCACCCTCCGTATGGACAGCGGATACCTGTCAACTCTTGGCGTTGCCGCGCCGACACTGTTGAAGCAGACTGCGCCCGAAACCGCCTTCGAGGAAAATGTCATGACCGACCGCCACGCTCCCGTCCTCATCATCGGCTCCGGTCCCGCCGGTTATACGGCTGCGATCTATGCCGCGAGGGCGCTGCTCAAACCGGTTCTGATCGCGGGCATGGAACAGGGCGGTCAGTTGATGATCACCACCGATGTGGAGAATTATCCCGGCTATGCCGATCCGGTTCAGGGCCCCTGGATGATGGAGCAGATGCTCAAACAGGCCCAGCATGTGGGCGCCGAGATTGTCAACGACCTTGTGACGGACGTCGAACTCGCGCAGCCGCCCTTCACCGTCAGGACCGATTCCGGCGCGGTCTGGACCTGCGATTCGCTGATCATCGCCACCGGCGCCCAGGCGAAATGGCTCGGCATCCCGACCGAGAAGGATTTCATGGGTTTCGGCGTCTCGGCCTGCGCCACCTGCGACGGTTTCTTCTATCGCGGCAAGCATGTCATCGTTGTCGGCGGCGGAAACTCGGCCGTGGAGGAAGCGCTGTATCTTTCCAATCTCGCGAGCCAGGTGACCGTCGTTCACCGCCGCGATGAATTCCGCTCGGAAAAGATCCTTCAGCAGCGGCTCTTCGAAAAGCCCAACATCAACGTGATCTGGGACACGGAAGTGATCGAGTATCTCGGCGCCCCGGCCCAGCCGCCAATGCCTGCCTCGGTCAACGGCGTGAAGCTGAAGAACCGCAAGACCGGCGACATCACCGAAATGGCCATTGATGGGGTGTTCGTCGCCATCGGCCACGCTCCCGCCGTCAGCCTTTTCAAGGACAAGCTCAAGCACAAGCCCAACGGCTACCTTTGGACGGCGCCGGATTCGACGGCCACCGATGTGCCCGGGGTCTTTGCCGCCGGCGACGTGACCGACGACATCTACCGGCAGGCGGTCACGGCCGCCGGCATGGGCTGCATGGCTGCGCTCGAAGCCGAACGCTACCTTGCCGGCGTTGTCCGGCATGCGGAAGCCGCGGAATAAGGCGCGAACGCGCCATATCGATGCCACAGGAGAACCGGCATCGGCACAAGACCGGACAACCGGTCAGAGGGGACGAGGATCGCCATGATGCCGCTCGACTGGGACAAACTGCGCATTTTTCACGCCGCCGCCGAGGCCGGCTCGTTCACCCACGCGGCTGAAAAGCTGCACCTGTCGCAATCGGCGATCAGCCGCCAGGTGTCGTCGCTTGAAATGGATATCGGCGCCAAGCTGTTTCACCGTCATGCGCGCGGGCTGATTCTTTCCGAGCAGGGCGAGATCCTCTACCAGACCGCCCACGAAGTGCTGATGAAGCTGGAGGCGGTGAAGAACCAGCTCACCGAAACCCGTGAACGTCCCACCGGCAAGTTGCGGGTGACGACGACCGTCGGCTTCGGCCAGGGCTGGCTGACCGAGAAAGTGCAGGAATTCCAGTCGCTCTATCCCGAAGTGCAGGTGCAACTGCTGCTCGACAACGAAGAACTCGACGTGAACATGCGCCAGGCCGACTGCGCGATCCGGCTGCGCCAGCCGCAGCAGCCGGACCTGATCCAGCGCCGCCTGTTCACCGTGCATTTCCACATTTATGCGGCGCCGTCCTACCTCGCGCGCCATGGAGAACCCAAGACACTTGAGGATCTGGACAATCATCGAATCATCACCTTCGGCGAGCCCGCGCCGAACTATCTGCGCGACGTGAACTGGCTGGAGGTTGCCGGGCGCTCCCCCGACAATCCCAGAATTGCGCAATTGCAGATCAACAACATGCCAGCGGTTCGTCGCGCCACGCTCAACGGCGCCGGCATTTCATTGCTGCCCGACTACATGATCAATCGCGATCTGGCGCTGGTGCAACTCAACATCGCCGCCGACATTCCGTCCTTCGACACCTATTTCTGCTATGCCGAGGAAATGAGAAATGCCGCCAAACTCAAGGCCTTCCGGGATTTCCTGATCTCCAAGGCCCGCAACTGGAGTTTCTGAGCAAGAGCCGGTCAACCGGCTTGGAAAACCAAAACGGCTCCCGGGAAACCCGACCGGAAAGCGCCCTTCCCACGGGCACACCGGCGTCCCGGGAATAGCAAAAGCCTGTTTTTTCGCCAGTCATGCAGGAAATGCATGGCTGACATGCGAACACCCCACTTGCCGAATGCTCAAGAAAGCATCATATCGATTATAGCTGATGCACCTTTGGCGGCCTACTCCTCCCAGTGCCGCCGCATGAGCTGTTCCCCTCTGGAGGTTTTTGACCTTCATACCTATTGGGCCCGAGAGCAATCTCGCGGCCCATTTTTTTTGCCTTTCCGACAAGCGCCGGAATGACGCCCTGCTCCGGCTTTGCCAAATCCTCCACATGATCGTACAACTTTCCCGTGCTCCGGAACGTCTTGTCCCGGGACAAGCCGTGCACCGCGCCAGGACTGGAACGCAGATGCCGATATTCGAGTTGACCAGCGACACGATCCGCCCACTGACGCCGACCACCTTCGCGCAGATGCAGTTGCGCGAACGGGACGATCTGCAGCGGCTTCTGCGCGAATCCATCGATGTTGTCGCGCCCGGCCTTCTCGTCATTGCGGAAGAGTTCGGCGACTGGGACGACTCCCGGCGCCGTATCGATCTGCTGGCCGTCGACCGCAATGCCAATCTGGTCGTGATCGAGCTCAAGCGCACCGACGATGGCGGGCACATGGACCTGCAGGCGATCCGCTATGCTGCGATGGTCTCCACAATGACCTTCGACAAGGCCGTCAACGCCTTTTCGCGGTATCTGGCATCCACCGGCAAGCCTGACCTGGATGCGGCCACGGAGCTACTGGATTTCCTCGATTGGGCGGAACCCGACGAAGACGCATTCGCTCAGGGCGTGCAGATCGTGCTGGTCTCGGCCAACTTTCATCCCGAACTCACCACGGCCGCCTTGTGGCTCGGCAGGCAAGGCGTCGATATCCGGTGCGTGCGCCTCCAGCCCTACGACATGGACGGCAAGGTCCTGGTCGATGTCCAGCAGATCATTCCCTTGCCCGAGGCCGCGGAGTACCAGGTGCAATTGCGCGAGAAGGCGCGCAAGGAACGGGAGGCCAGATCCGGCGGCGCAGACTACACCCGTTTCGACATAACCCTCGGCGATCGACGCTTCGAGGCGGAGCCCAAGCGCCGCGCGATCTACCTCGCCTTCCGATATCTTGCAGAACAGGGAATTGCGCCCGAAGACATCGCGCGCCACTGCGGTCCCCGCGCCAACCGCGCCCTTGTCTGCGTCGACGGAGAAGCGGACCGGGATGAGTTCATCCGGCTTGCCTCCGAGGCGCGCGCCGCCGAAGGGCGGCGCTTCGATCCGAAGCGCTATTTTTGTGATGACGCAGACCTGCTGATCCTGGACGGTCGCACTTACGCCTTTTCGAACCAGTGGGGCGGAAATGACTGGATCGCTGCCATGGCCGATCTGAGGGAGGCCTTCCCGGAGCAGGGCATCGAGTTCTCGCCGTCCCGGGAAACCGCCCGCTGAGCGCGCCTATCGCTCCTTCAGACACCCCAGGCCGGCGAGCGTTTCCGCGACCGCCGTGTCGATCGGCGTGTGCGGCTCGGCGCCGAGGAATGCCACGAGCCTGTCATTGCGCAGGTGCAACGGCTCACGCCAGAGATAACGCATCTCCATGACTTCCCGAAACGTCTCGTTGAACGGCGCGGCCATCCTCACCATCCACCAGGGAAAGCCCTTGACCGGCAAGTCCGGCTTTCCGGTGACGCGCCTGATCGCTTCGGCCAATTGCTGGCCGTCATGATCCCAGAAACCTTCCATGTGAAACCGCGCGAAGACCGGCAGTTCGTCCGCCCGTTCGATGAGGCGAACCATGGTTTCGGCGACATCGGGCAGGTAGGCCCATTGATGGCCGACACCGGGAGCAGCCGGATTGGCGATGGCCTTGACCGGCTTGCCCGGCTTGACCACAGCCTGCGCAAACCAGTTGTTTCCGGCGCCCGGACCGAAGAAATCCCCGGCGCGGACGATCAGCACCGGTGTCCCCCGTCCGGCAGCAGCCTCGAGACGCTCTTCGAGCGCGATGCGGATGCGGCCCTTGCGGGTGGGCGAGCGCTGCGGACTGTCCTCGCTGATCGTCGCGAAGGTTTCGGGCGCGTAGTTGTAGATCGTGCCGGGCATGAGGATGCGCGCACCCGTGGCTTCGGCCGCGGCAATGGTGTTGTCGATCATCGGCAGCACCAGCGTCTGCCAGTTGCGATAACCGGGCGGGTTGACCGCGTGCACGATCAGTTCCGCACCTTTGGCCGCGTCGAGCACATCCGCCGCGACCATCGCATCGCCGTCAACCCAGTCATATTCCGGTCTCTTGCGCGCCTGGTCCAGCGCCTTCCGGTGCATGGCGCGGACCGTGTATCCGCGCCCATGAAGCTTGCGCGCCACCGCGCCGCCGACGCCGCCGGTTGCGCCCAGCACCAGGGCCACACGGCCCGCGTTCTCGGAGTTGCGTTCATGTGAAAGTGCCATCTGTCTTCTCCTTGAGTTCCAATGACCTCAAGATGAGGGACGGATCCGATAAACGGAATTGCCTAATATCTTTCCTCTGCTATACATTTTTGTATGAGAACCGACTCCCTGAGCTGGGATCACTACCGAACCTTTCTCGCGCTGCTCGACCACGGTTCGCAGTCGGCGGCTGCGCGGGCGCTCGACCTGACCCAGCCCACAGTCGGCAGGCACGTCGCTGCACTGGAGTCCGCCTGCGGGCAACCCCTGTTCCTGCGCTCCCATCAGGGGCTGCTGCCGACGACGACCGCACTGAGCATGCGCGGCCATGCGGAAGCCATGGCTGCCAGTGCAACCGCTCTGGCCCGTGCAGCATCGGGTGACGGCGACGAACCGGCCGGCACGGTGCGCATCAGCGTGAGTGAGGTTATCGGGCTTGAGGTTTTGCCGCCGATCCTGGCAGATTTGCAGGACCGCCACCCCCGGCTCGTCATCGAACTTTCGCTTTCCGACGCCGTCGAGAATCTGCTGCATCAGGAGGCGGACATCGCTGTGCGCATGGTCGAACCGACGCAGGACGCCTTGGTCAGCCGAAAGGTCGGCGGCATTCCGCTCGGCATGTTCGCACACCGCCGCTATCTCGAACGCCATGGCGCGCCGGAGACGCCCGATGATCTCGCGGGTCACCGGCTGATCGGCTATGACCACGACCTCGCCTACGTCCGGGATCTGGCAAAGGGCGTTCCGGAATTCTCGCGGCTGCGCTTCGACTTCCGCACCGACAGCAATGTCGCGCAACTGGCAATGCTCAGGGCGGGCGGCGGCATCGGAATGTGCCAGACGGCGCTGGCCGACCGAAATCCGGATTTGGTCCGGCTGCTCGAAAACCATTTCAGCTTGGAACTGCCGACCTATCTGGTGATGCACGAGGACCTGCGGCATGCCCCGCGCTGCCGCGCAGCCTTCGATGCGCTGTTCGAGGGCCTCAAGGCCTATCGTGCGGGCGATCTGTGATCCCGTCTATGCCCCCAACAAAACGGCCGCCCCGAAGGGCGGCCGCCATCTCGCTCCTGGTCGCCGGTTGTTCCGGCTCGGGCGTCAGCGCAGCGCGGCGCAGAAACGCTGGATGCGCTTGCAGGCTTCCTCGAGCTGCTGTTCCGACGTCGCGTAGGAAATCCGGAAGTTGGGGCCGAGGCCGAAGGCCGAGCCGTGCACCACGGCAACACCTTCGCTTTCCAGAAGCTCGGTCACGAAATCCTCGTCGGTCTCGATCACCTTGCCGGACGGCGCGGTCTTGCCGATGCAGCCGGCACAGGACGGGTACACATAGAACGCACCTTCCGGCACCGGACACTTGATGCCGGAGGCCTGGTTGAGCATCGACACCACGAGATCGCGGCGGCCGCGGAAGACTTCCTTGTTCTCCGGAATGAAATCCTGCGTGCCGTTCAGCGCCTCGACGGCCGCCCATTGGGCAATCGAGCAGGCGCCCGAGGTCTGCTGGCCCTGGATCATGTCCATCGCCTTGATCAGTTCAAGCGGGCCGGCCGCGTAGCCGATGCGCCATCCGGTCATGGCATAGGCCTTGGAGACGCCGTTCATGGTCAGCGTCCGGTCCTTCAGCTCCGGCTCGATCTGCGCCGGCGTGGTGAACTTGAAGTCGCCGTATGTCAGGTGCTCATACATGTCGTCGGTGAGCACCCAGACCTGCGGATGCCGCTTGAGAACATCGGTGATCGCCTTGAGTTCGGCTTCGGAATAGGCCGCGCCCGACGGATTGGAAGGCGAGTTGAAGATCAGCCACTTGGTCTTCGGCGTGATGGCGGCTTCGAGATCGGCCGGCTGCAGCTTGAAGTCGTTCTCGATGGTTGTCGAGACGAATACCGGCGTGCCTCCGCAGATCGCCACCATTTCCGGATAGCTCACCCAGTAGGGCGCGGGAATGACGACTTCGTCGCCCGCGTTCAACGTCGCCATGAAGGCGTTGAACAGGATCTGCTTGCCGCCGGTGCCGACGATGGTCTGCTGCCAGTCGTAGTCGAGATCGTTCTCGCGCTTGAACTTGGCGGCAATCGCCTTGCGCAGTTCAGGGATGCCCGAGACCGGTGTATACTTGGTTTCGCCGCGATTGATCGCATCGACCGCTGCCGCCTTGATGTTGTCTGGCGTGTCGAAGTCCGGCTCGCCCGCGCCCAGACCGATAACATCGCGGCCTTTGGCTTTCAGTTCACGCGCCTTCTGGCTGACGGCGATGGTGGCTGAGGGTTTGACCCTTGAAAGGGCGTCGGCGAGAAAGGCCATGGAACTGCACTCCGGTGCTGCGGATGAAACGGATGGACGCGTCACGCGCCCGGCACTTTCTATGTCGCAACACCGCCGTCGATGCAAGCCGTCAGGGCGGCCTGGCAAAAAGGCCTTGACCCGTTGACGCACCAACGCGGCACAAGGCCTGAGAAAGCTTAGGGTGCCAGTATGCGCGACGATAAAGCGCCAGATCCGGAGACGCGCACACCATGGCAGGGCGTCGCAAGCCGCATTTTCTTCAGGACGAGAAGGGGTTTTACACCACCTCCTACGGCCCGTTCATTCTGCGCTCGGCGTTTCAACCGATCTTCAGCCAGGACCCCGGGGGTCGACTGGCCATCGAGGCCTTCGAGGCCCTGATCCGCGCAAGCAGCAACGGCAAGCCGGTGTCGCCGGGGCATTTCTTCTCGCTCGTGGAGCCGGAAGACGCCGTCTACATCGACACCGTCTGCCGCGAGTTGCACATACTCAACATGGGCGTGCTCGGGCGCCGGAAAGCGCGTCTGTTCGTCAACTTCAATCCCGCGCTCTTCGATGCGGTGGCCGACATCGAGGACGAAGCCGACCGTATGGTCGAGGTGACCGTTCAGGCGGGCTTGCGGCCAAGCCGCATCGTCTGCGAGATCACCGAACAGGGCAGCGGCAACAACACGGTGCTGCACAAGCTGGTATCGAGCCTGCGCGCACGCATGTTCAGGATTGCCGTCGATGATTTCGGGGCCGACGACTCCGACATCCAGCGCGTGACCGAACTCAATCCGGACATTCTCAAGTTCGATGCCGCCTGGGTGCGCCGTTTCACCGAGACCGGCGCCGGCATGGCGCTTTTGAAACTGATGGTGGACCAGTTCATCGACAAGGGCATAACCGTTCTGTTCGAGGGACTCGAGGAAGATCATCAGGTCGAGTTCTGCAACCAGGTCGGCGTACAGCTCATGCAGGGCTACGCGCTGGCCCGGCCGGAAATCGTGCCGACCACCTTTGACGAGCGGTTTCCCGAATCCCGCGAAACGCCGCCAGCCCCGGGAATGACCGCCGAGCCGGCCGCACCTGTGCCCGCTACGGGCCCCGGACCTGAACACGCACCGGCGGTCGCCAGGTCTCGCCGGGCCGCCGCGTTCGGCAAGCGGACACGTTAACCGGGAACACATTGTTGACATGACAATTGCCTCACCGCGCCACAATCCGGTCCGAATGGCGACGCTTTGATAAGTCTAGGTAATCCCCGTGCAAACAGAGGGGTTACGAGATGCTTCCCGAAGACGATTATCTGTCGCTCAGACCGGCACGCGCCGAACACAAGGCAATCCGCCGGATCGCCCTGATGGCCCTGGCGGGCTGTCTGGTCCTGCTTGCGGCACTGGTGGTTCAGGCTCCGGCTGCGCAGAAGCAGCCGCTCGACATGAAACAGCCGGCGCCGGCAACCCAGCTCACCCGGGACCGTTGATCATCGGATCGGCGGGCCTCGACGGAACGCGGCGATAGCCCCGCCCCGCCCCTCGATCGGGCCCTGGGTCCCTGTTTCGTCCTTCTGCGAAACCGGCTGCCCCCTTTTCCCGCGCCCGGGATGCACCATATCAATGGCGTCAACAAAGAGGTGTCCCATGCCCAACGCTTCACGCTTTCAAACGTCCAGGCGCCACAGCAGGCATATCCTTGGCCTGTGCACGGCGCTGACGCTTGCAGGTCTTGTCACGCCGTCGATCGCGCGCGACACCATTCCCACACAGGAGGTTCGCGTTGACGTGGAGGTTCTGGCCAGCGGTCTCGATCATCCCTGGGGGGTCGAGGTGTTGCCTGACGGCGCCCTGATCGTGACCGAACGTAGCGGCGCATTGCGACTGGTGCGGGACGGATCGGTTTCCCGGCCGGTCGACGGATTGCCGCGGATCGCGGCCCGTGGCCAGGGCGGCCTTCTCGACGTGGCGCTGGCACGCGATTTCGCCAGTAGCCGGACATTGTATATCAGCTACAGCACCGATGGCCCGAACGGGCTCGGCACCGCGATTGCCCGGGCGCGGCTGTCCGAAGACGGCAGCGCCCTGTCCGATGTCGAGGAAATCTTCAGCATGAACCGCTTCACCCGGGTGGGCCGCCATTTCGGTTCGCGCATCGCCGTGGCGGAGGACGGGACACTCTATTTCAGCATCGGCGATCGCGGCGATGCCGACCGTGCGCAGGATCTCGGCGATCATGCCGGGTCGGTGCTGCGGATCAATCCCGACGGATCGGCGCCCGAAGACAATCCCTTTGTGGACGGCGGAGGCGCACCCGAAATCTGGTCCGCGGGCCATCGCAACCCGCAGGGCATGGATTTCGATCCCGACACCGGCGTGCTTTATGCGGTGGAACATGGTGCGCGCGGCGGCGACGAGGTCAATCGCCCCCAACCCGGCCTGAACTATGGCTGGCCGGTGATCTCCTACGGTCGGCACTATTCGGGCGGGGAAATCGGAATCGGCACCGCCGCCGAAGGCTACGAGCAACCGATTCATTACTGGGATCCCTCGATCGCGCCGGGTGGCATGGCCGTCTACCGTGGAGAGATGTTTCCCGAGTGGGACGGCGACCTGCTGGTTGCCGCCCTCAAGTATCAGTTGCTGGTCAGGCTTGATCTTGATGCCGAAACCCGCGAAGTGATCGGCGAGGAACGCATGCTCAAGGGCGATTACGGTCGCATCCGCGACGTCATCGTTGCGCCGGACGGCGCCGTGCTGATGCTCACCGACGCGGACAACGGCATGGTGCTTCGGATGTCGCGGACCCCCGACGCCATCGACTGACCGTTCCGGTTCGTTCAAACGGCCGGGGATGCGGGCCTCTCGACTGAAGCCTCCCGTGCAGATGCTCCAAGCGCGCGTCGGCCCGCGCGGCGCGACCCGGAATCGATACAATGATCAAGACCGCCCTCCTCTCCCTTCTTGCAGTTCTGGCGATTGCGGCCCTGCTGTTCTTTGCCGTGATCGGCCGGGAGCGGACCTGGGAAATGGCCGCCGGCACGCCTGATCGCGGGCCCTATGATTTTGCCCGGGCCAGACGAAGCCCGACCGGCAACGATGCGCTGGCCTGCAGCGAAGGCCTGTGCGCAGGTCCGGATGTCACCATCGCCACATTCGAGGACTCCCCCGAAGCCGTGATCGAGCGGTTCGCACAAAGGCTCCTGGCAAACGATACGCTGGCGCGGCGCGTTGATGACGGCAAGGACCCGTCAAGAGCCCGCTTCGTCACCCATTCGCCGGTCATGCGGTTTCCCGACACCATCGATCTCGCCGCGCGAAAACTCCCCGATGGCCGCACCGGGATCATGGCCTATGCCCGGGCGCAGCTTGGCAAGAAGGATCTCGGCAAGAACCGGGAGCGGCTCGAAGCCCTCTTTGCCGGCTCCGGGGTGACATCGCCGGGCTGAACAGAAAGCTTGCCGGGAGCAGCCCGTTTATCGCTCGTCTGGGCCGCCGTGATACTTGCCCGAACATGCAGCACCTGCTAGCCGTCGGGCCTCACGCCTGCCGCATTCGTTCCCGGACCTTCCATGCCACGCACCATCGCCAATCTTCTGCTGCTGCTCGCGGGCGCCATCTGGGGCATGGGCTTTGTCGCGCAATCGACCGCGATGGAGAACATCGGGCCGTTCCTGTTCATCGGCCTCAGGTTCCTGGTCGCGGCGCTGGTGCTGGCCCCCTTTGCCTTGCGCGAAAGTCGCCGCGCGGACACGCCGGTTTCCGGGCAGCACATGCGCGGGTTCCTGCTGATCGGCCTGGCGCTGTTTTCGGCCATGGCGCTGCAACAGGTGGGACTGACGATTACCACCGTGACCAATTCCGGCTTCCTCACGGGTCTCTACGTTGTCTTCGTGCCGTTCATCTCCCTGCTCGCGCTTGGACAGAGGCCGCATCCGGTGATCTGGCCGGCCGTCATAATGACCTTTGCGGGCATCTCGATGCTGGCCGGCGGCAGCCTCTCGGCGCTCAATCACGGCGACCTGCTGACAATCGGATGCGCGGCCATGTATGCGGTTCAGGTGATCCTGGTCGGACGCCATGTCGGGCCGAGCCGGAGACCGCTCACGCTTTCCTTCCTCCAGTTCGCGCTTGCGGCAGCGCTCGGCCTCGCCATCGGGCTTGCGCGCGAACCCTTCATCGTCGGACAGATCGTGGCCGCCTTGCCGGAGATTCTCTTTGCCGGCGTTCTGGCGACCGGCCTCGCCTTCACGCTTCAGGTGATCGGGCAGCGCTACACCACCGCTCCCCAGGCCGCGATTTTCCTCTCGACTGAATCTCTTTTCGCGGCCCTCTTCGGCGCGCTTTTTCTCGGCGAGCGGATTCCCCCGATCGGATATGCCGGCGGGGTGCTGATCTTCCTGGCGATTCTGCTTGCCGAAATCGGCCCCTTGCGCTGGCGAAAGGCCTCCGCCGGCCCGGCTGCGACCTAGACATTGTCGCGACGCGTGATCGACCGGATCGCATCCTGCCGCAAGTCCGCCCCAATCATGACGGCCCGGCGGCGTGGGAAATCTTGTTGGAAATCCGGCGATTTGCATTTCCTCGGGCGCCGTTTCATGACTGGATGATCGGTTGGCGGCGGGCAATATGGCGTAATTATGTCCTTGATTTTGTTCGATTTATTTACAGCAAGTGATTTGCTGGGGAGCCGGTGCGCGCTTAGCTTTTTCCTGCAAGCGCCACTTCCGGCGCTGCTGCAAAAAGGGAGACATTCCAATGTTCAAGACACTCGTCACTGCCGCTTCACTGGCAACGCTGGCCGGGACGGCCTTCGCCGGCGAAGTCGAGGGCATCGTCACCAGCTACGATTCCGCCACCAGAATGATCGTGCTTGAAAGCGGCGAAGCCTTTCGCCTTGCCGACGGCGTGGAACTCGACGGTCTGCAGCCCGGCGGCAAGGTGACCATCACCTTCGACGACGGCACCACCGACGCCACCTCGGTCGCCGTGATGGAATAGGCCGGACGATCCTCGACGGACCTGTGCCGCCAGCCTTGGCGGGACCGACCGTCACCACCGGCTGCGCCGAACGCAAAACCATCATCGATCAGACCGGATCATGGCGGAATTGTGCCGGTTTCAGCCTTGAAAAATATATCTTTTCACCCCTTGTGCGGCCAATTGCGCGAGCGCATATCAGCGCCGCCCAGCAACCTCCGACATTGCCCGGCAATCCTGCCGGCCGGGGACTTGGGTGAACAACCTATGGAAAAACCAATGAACAAGTTCGTTGCACTCGCATTTGCATCCACCGCCATGATCTCTTCGGCATTCGCCGGAGAAATCGAGGGCGTTGTCAGCGCCGTGGACACCGCCGCAATCTCGCTCGAAAGCGGTGAAACCTTCACCGTTGCAGACGGCGTATCGCTGGAAGGCGTCGAAGCCGGCAAGACCGTGATGATCATGTTCGAGGACGACACCAACGTCGCCAACGAAATCGCGATCGTCGAATAATCGCACTTCCTGGCCGGGACGCCCGCAAACGTCCCGGCCAGTGGGGCTGAGGAAGCATCAAAGTTTTGCTTGCCAATTTCAGACAAAACACGCATTCTTGGCACGTTCGGGCAATTTGCGAACACGGGAAGACCAGAAACATGCGAGCCGAAGGCGCACAAAAACTTCGGGCGGCTGGGATGAAACACCGCTTATCCATGAGATATGCAGGCGCAAAGCCGATAAAACCAGGACCTTTCCACACACTTCAAGAACTGCCTGCCATAACCCCCGCGCCAATGCGGGATATGACATGACGCTCGCCGACCGGATTTTCCGCGCGGACCCCGGAAGGCAATCAAAGGACCTGACAGCATGGCCGAAACTGGTACCGTAAAATTCTTCAACGTCGACAAGGGATTTGGCTTCATCAAGCCGGACAACGGCGGCGCAGACATCTTCGTGCACATCTCCGCAGTACAGGCTTCAGGCATGACCGGGCTGGAGGAAAACCAGAAGGTTTCCTTCGACACCGAGCCCGACCGTCGCGGCAAGGGCCCGAAGGCCGTCAACCTTCGCCTGGCCTGATCGCCCCGGCGTTCAACTGAACGAGGACCCGGCGACCAATGGTTGCCGGGTCTTTTTTCGTTTGCGGCCCGCACGACGGCAGGCCTTCGGTTGGCTTGGCCCGAAAATCGCCTTGCGGTTTTGTTCAGCTACGGTTCAGCTTGCCGGCAATAGGGTGCCGACATGGCCGGTTTGACGGCTCAACCCATTCGGAAATCCGGAAAGGACTTGCAGATGAATGCCTTTGCCAAGACACTCGGGATCACGCTGCTTACCGCCGCCACCGCCATTGCGCCCATGACCACAACGGCCTATGCGGAAGGCGACAGTGGCGCCCTTCACCGTCAACCGAGCCACGCCCACAAGTTCATCCCCGGCGGTAAACACACCCAGTGGAAATATCGGGCCCATCGGCCACAACAGGGGTCTCAGGGCTACCGGCATCACCGCGTTCCGCGTCACGTGTATCGCGGCTATCGCAATCACAATGACGCGGCCGCCGCGGCGATCATAGGCCTGGGCGTCGGAGCGATCATCGGCGGTGCGATCGCCAACAGCCACAACAATTCGCGCGTGATCCATCGCCCCGCACCCGCACCGCGTCCCTATCGCGAGCACCGGGTCAACAGCGGTGGCGGCGGCTTCGAGCCCTGGACCAAATCCTGGTACCGCTACTGCTCGAACAAGTACCGCTCGTTCAACCCTTCAACCGGGACCTTCCGGGGTTACGACGGACGCGACCACTTCTGCGTGGTTCGCTGACAACGCCCGGACGGAAAGGCAAACCGGCTCCGCGCGGGCGGCAGCCGGTTTTTGCCCACCTCAAGAGACTTCGCACTCGACTGGTTTCACCAACCCGAGGGGCTGTGCTCACAATCCCTTCAGGAACGGATTGCTGCGTCTCTCGTCGCCGATCTTGCTGCCCGGCCCGTGCCCGCAGATGAAACCGATCTCGTCGCCCAGCGGCAGAACCTTGTCCCGGATCGAGTTCAACAGGGTCTGGTGATCTCCACCCGGAAGGTCGGTACGGCCGACCGAGCCCGCGAACAGGACATCGCCGAGATGCGCGAACCCCTCCTCGCGGTTGAAGTAGATCACGTGGCCGGGTGCATGCCCGGGCGCATGATAGACCTCGAAGGTTGACGTGCCGAACGACACCGTATCGCCGTCCTCGAGCCACTGATCGGGGGTGAAATTGCGGACCTCCATGTCGAGACCGAACATTCGCGCCTGTTCCTCAAGCTTCGACAGCAGCGGCAGATCGTCCTTGTGCGGCCCGATGATCTTCACATTGAGCTGCTCGCGCAATTCGTCCGCGCCGCCCGCATGATCGATGTGACCGTGGGTGAGCCAGATCGCCTCGATCGTCAGCCCGTTCTCCCGGACCGTCTGCAGGATCACGTCGACATCGCCACCGGGATCGACCACGACGCCGGACTTGGTGTCCTCGTCGAACAGCACCGTGCAGTTCTGCTGGAAGGGGGTGACCGGGATGATCCCCGCACGCAAATTGCCCATGATTTTTCTTTCCGTTTGTCGACTCGCTGCTTCAAGAGTGAACGCGCGCCCCCCCGATGTCACGACCTGGGAGCCACGCATCCTCGCGCCGGTTCTGTCCGGCAGGATTCCCCGTGCAATGCGGTTAAGCAAGACGGGATGGCAGTCGGATTGAAGCCCTGTGGGACATCAAAGCCGGCTCAGGCGTCTTCCGTTTCCTTTTCCACCGCCAGCGATCCGGAATAGGTGACCTGCGGGAAGGGAATCGAGATGCCGTTTTCGTCAAAGGCGATCTTGGCGGCCTTGGTCATCTCGCGGCTGGTGTTCCACCAGTCCGACGAGTTGGTCCAGTAGCGCAACGTGACCGACACCGCACTGTCGCCAAGCTCCGAAACATAGGCCCACGGAGCGGGTTCGGCCAGCACGCGGTCATCCGCACGCGCCAGGTCCATGAGAACGGTCTGCGCCTTTTCGATGTCGTCCTCGTATCCGATGCCGATGACGAGATCGTAGCGGCGCTCCGGCAGACGTGAATAGTTGGTCACCTCGACATTCCAGAGCTCCGAGTTGGGCGCCATCCGGTACAATCCGTCCAGGGTCTTCAGTTCGGTTGCAAACAGCCCGATCTCCTCGACCGTACCGGTGATGCCGCCCGCATCGATGTATTCGCCGACGCGGAAGGGCCTGAGAACCATGAGCATGATCCCCGCCGCGATGTTCTGGAGCGTGCCCTGCAACGCCAGACCGATCGCAAGTCCGGCGGCGCCAAGCGCTGTGATGATCGACGCGGTCTGCACCCCGAACTGGCCGAGCACCATGATGACGACGACCAGGAGAACCGCGTAGCGGACAAAGACGGAGAAAAATCCCGTGACGGTCGGGTCAATCCGGCTTGAGCGCTTCAGGGCGCCTTTCACCCAGTTGCCCATGACCCGCGAGACGATCCAGCCGACGATCAGGATCAGGATCGCTCCGATGACGGAGAAGGCATAGGTTACGATGAGAGCCTGAAGTCCCCCGAAGGAGTCGGCCCACGGGCCAAGGATCTGCGCGAGTCCGGATGTAGGTTGATTTTCCATCGGTATTCCATTCTGTCTTGATTGCATTCTGGCGGTAATTCAGGCGGGCCATATCACAGACAGCCCGTTTCGGGTACGGGCATACCGCCGGATTGGTTGCAGGTCCGAACGGCAATCCCCGCCCCGGGTTCCCTCGTTGCGCTCTTGCTGCGTCATCAGGAACTCTGAAATGACGCATGTCTTCATGCCCAGGCAAATCCGATCGGGTGGTTCAGACGGGAAGCCCCCCACCCTCCTTGAGGGTGTCGAGGACGATGGCCGTTTTGACATGCTGCACGGATTCATGCGGCAGCAGCACATCGCTGACGAACGCCGAAAGCCCGCGCAGGTCCGGCGTTACCACCTTGAGGATATAATCCATTTCGCCTGTCAGCGAGTAAGCCTCGAGCACTTCCGGCAAACCGCCGATGAGGCGGGCGAACCGCTGCGCGTTGTCGCGATTATGCGTCGCCAGCGTCACCGTGATGAGATTGACGATGCCGACGCCGAGCTTTTCCCGGTCGAGATCGGCCCGGTACCCCCTGATGAAGCCTTCCTGCTCCAGCCGGCTGCGGCGGCGCGAGCATTGCGACGCCGACAGGTTGATCCTCTGCGACAGGTCATTGTTGGTCAGCCTGCCATCCTTTTGAAGCAGTCCGAGCAGCTTCCGGTCGAAGTCGTCAAGGTGCACGAAACTCTCTCCCATTCAAATTATAGTGCACAAATCATGCATTCTTTTCGTCCACATGACCAATAATGCACGCACATTGTAGCGAGAGTGCGCCATCATGCGCAACAGTCAACCGCGCGGACGATCACGATCCGCGGGGACGCCAACACAGGAGAGACAGGATGGGACCGTTTCCGCACGATGCCCCGCGCGCCGAGATTTCGGCCGAGAACCCCGCCGGCACCAACGGCTTCGAATTTGTCGAATTCGCACATCCCGAACCCGAAGCGCTCGAGTCCCTGTTCGACCGCATGGGCTACGTTGCCGTCGCCCGCCATCGCAGCAAGGCGATCACGGTCTGGCGCCAGGGCGACATCAACTACATCGTGAACGCGGAAAAAGGCTCCTTCGCTGATCGCTTCGTCGCCACCCACGGCCCCTGCGCGCCCTCGATGGCCTGGCGCGTCGCTGACGCCGGCAAGGCGCTGGCGCATGCGGTTGCCAAGGGCGCCGAAGAGTACACCGGCGATGACAAGACCCTCGATGCGCCGGCAATTGTCGGCATCGGCGGTTCGCTGCTCTATTTCATCGACACCTGGGGTGACCGGGGCTCGGCCTATGACGCTGAATTCGAATGGCTCGGCGAGCGCGACCCGAAACCCGAAGGCGCGGGTTTTTATTATCTCGACCACCTGACCCACAATGTGATCCGCGGCAACATGGACAAGTGGTGGGATTTCTACCGGGACCTGTTCAACTTCAGGCAAATCCATTTCTTCGATATCGAGGGAAAGCTCACCGGCCTCGTTTCACGCGCCATCACATCGCCCTGCGGCAGGATCCGCATTCCGCTCAACGAGTCCACCGACGACAAGAGCCAGATCGAGGAATTCCTGCGCAAATACAACGGTGAAGGCATCCAGCACATCGCGGTCGGCACCGACGACATCTATGCGGCCACCGACCGCATTGCCGACCAGGGCGTCAGGTTCATGCCCGGACCGCCGGAAACCTACTACGAGCAGTCCAGGGCCCGCGTGTCCGGCCATGACGAGCCGATCGAGCGGATGAAGAAGCACGGCATCCTGATCGACGGCGAAGGCGTGATCGATGGCGGCATGACCAAGATCCTGCTGCAGGTCTTCTCCAAGACCGTCATCGGCCCGATCTTCTTCGAGTTCATCCAGCGCAAGGGTGACGAAGGTTTTGGCGAGGGCAATTTCCGCGCCCTGTTCGAATCCATCGAGGAAGACCAGATCCGCCGCGGCGTCTTCAACGACGCCGCCGAATAAGCGGTCATTCGGAAACGAATGCGCCGGCGTCAATGTGTGTGACGCCGGCGGCTTTTGCATTTCAGGTCGCTGTAACGCTTTCAAACGATGCATGTACGTTATCGCTCAATTGAATCCAATCGAGCGCGACATGCATTAGGGATTACTCAGCCGCCGCCTTCTTTGGCTGCACTTCGGCCATGTAGTCGTTGACAAGGTTCCTTGCGATCTCACCGACCGTGAACGTGTACGGCCCGATCTCCGAAACCGGCGTGACCTCTGCTGCGGTGCCGGTAAGGAAGCACTGCTCGAACCCTTCGAGTTCCTCGGGCATGATCGCCCGCTCGATCACCTCGTAGCCGCGCTTCCTTGCAAGCCCGATCACGGTGCGACGGGTGATGCCATCGAGAAAGCAGTCGGGGGTCGGCGTATGGATCTTGCCGTCCTGGACGAAAAACACATTGGCGCCGGTGGCCTCGGCAACGCGGCCGCGCCAGTCGAGCATCAGCGCATCGGCATAGCCGCGCGCTTCGGCACGGTGCTTGGACAGGGTGCAGATCATGTAGAGACCGGCAGCCTTGGAACGCGACGGCGCCGTCATCGGATCGGGGCGGCGATACTCGGCCATGTCGAGGCGAATGCCCTTCATCCGCTGCTCGGGATCGAAATAGCTCGGCCACTGCCAGATCGCGATTGCAAGATTGATGCGGTTGTTCTGCGCCGAAACCCCCATCATCTCCGAACCGCGCCAGGCAATCGGGCGGACATAGGCATCCTCGAAACCCTGCCGGGCTAGGAGCTCGTTGCAGGCCTGGTCGATTTCGCCGACGCTGTAGGGAATCTTGAAGCCGAGGATTTCACCGGAGGCGTGCAGCCGCTCGGTGTGTTCGGTGAGCTTGAAGATTTCACCGCCATAGGCCCGTTCGCCCTCGAACACCGCGCTGGCGTAGTGAAGGCCGTGGCTGAGCACATGGACCTTCGCATCCTTCCACGGCACGAATTCGCCATTGTACCAGATTTCGCCTTCAAGCTGATCAAAGGGCACGGACGCCATCGGGTCTCCTCCAGGCGGCTGTCCGCCATATTCGTGGTTGTCTCCAGCCGGTGTCGGTGACCGTGGGGCCTGACGCTCATGCAAGCGCAAGTGACGGGCAATGGCAAGCCGGCGGGCGGGGCAATCTTGCCGCGCGCGCAATTCAACGCTAGCAATCGCGCCAATTTATGTCAACATAACTGACATATTCGAAAGGAAAAGTCGCAATGAGCCGACCCGGCGCAATTCACCCCGTATCGGACGGTGTGCTTGAGACACCCATGGGAGACGACCAGGAAATCGATTTCGAGATCATCGAGCTCCTGTTCTTCGCCTATCGCGATTTCATTTCAGATCCCGACGCGATCCTGACGAGGTCGGGCTTCGGCCGCGCTCACCATCGCGTGGTCCATTTCGTAAATCGTGAACCCGGCCTGACCGTGGCCGCGCTGCTCGACACGCTCAACATCACAAAGCAGTCGCTGGCGCGCGTGCTCAAGCAACTCGTGGATTCGGGCTACATCACCCAGGTGGCGGGACCGGAGGACCGGCGTCAACGCAAGCTGTACCCGACCGAGCAGGGTCGCGAACTGGCTTTGGCGCTGGCCCGGCCACAGTCTCGCCGCATCGCGGATGCACTTGCAAATCTCGACGCCGGGGGGCGCAAAGCTGTGGTGGCATTCCTGAACGGCATGATAGATCCGGAGACAGGAAGCCAAATCGGCCGGCGGGACGGTCGGCAGGAGGGACAAGATCCATGACAACGCAATTGCCCGGCGACGACGCCGCCCACCTTCTGGTCGTCGATGATGACACGCGAATTCGCGATCTGCTGTCGCGCTACCTTTCAGAACAGGGCTTCCGGGTCACCATCGCGGCGGATGCCGACGAGGCCCGCCGCAAGCTCGAAGGCATCGATTTCGACCTGCTGATCGTCGACATCATGATGCCAGGAGAAAGCGGCCTTTCGCTGACCCGCTCATTGCGCGAACTCAAGACCGTGCCCATCCTGATGCTCACGGCGCTGGCAGAGGGCGAAGCCCGGATCGACGGACTTGAAGCCGGCGCCGACGACTATCTGGCCAAGCCGTTCAATCCGCGCGAACTGGTGCTCAGGATCAACAACATTCTCAAACGCGGTGGCCAGCCCGGCATTCCGAAGATCGAACAGGTCGTGTTTGGCCCCTACACCTTTGTCATCGCGCGCCGCGAACTCAAGAAGGCGGGGGAACTGATCCGTCTCACCGACCGCGAACGCGAGATCATGGTCACCTTCGCCGAGAAGGCCGGGGAGACCGTGCCGCGCCACGAACTGGCCGGCGGAGACACCGAGATCGGCGAACGCACCATCGACGTTCAGATCAACCGTCTGCGGCGCAAGATCGAGGAGGACCCGGCAAACCCTGTCTGGCTCCAGACCGTTCGGGGCATCGGCTACCGACTGAGCGTCGAGGCCACAAATTAGCGCGGGACGACGATACAGGAAGTGGCCATTTTGAACCCGTCGAACCTTCGTCAGACAACATTAACCAAATCAGGACAATTATGACCCCCTAAATTCGAGGGCCCTTTCATTTTCCGGCCCTCCACAAGAGGGGTTACAATGACGCTTTTCTCAAGGTTCGGAGTGGTCAAGACCGCCACCATCATGACCGTAGGCATTCTCCTGATCGCCCTGGCTGCGGTCACCGTTGCCGTTTCAAGCAACATCAACGACCGGATCCAGCAACAGGCCATCACAAGTCAGAACACCAGCCTGAGAACGGCTGCAACCATTGTCGCTCGCGACGTGCCGGGCACGACGGTGACGTGGGCCGCCGACGGCAATGTCGAGCGCATCGTCATGGAAACCATCCCGGGCGAGTATGAAAGTCATGAGATGATCGACGCCATCGGCCGCATGACCGGCCAGACCGCGACGATCTTTGCATGGGACCCGGAGACGAAGGATTTCTGGCGCAAGACCACCAACATCATCAAGCCTGACGGCAACCGCGCGGTTGGCACACAGCTCGGCCAGAACGGCGCCGTCTATCCGGTTCTGACCCAGGGTCAGACCTTTCGCGGTGAGGCCGTGATCCTCGGCACCCCCTACTACACGATCTACGAGCCGATCTTCTCGCCCGCAGGCGAAACGATCGGCATCCTCTATGCAGGTGTCCGGTCCGCCGAGATCGATGCCATTTCCAAGCAGATCAACACCACGATCGGCATTGTCTCCGCCCTCGTGCTCGCCGCCGCGGTCGCCTTTGCCATCTTCGTCAACAAGAGCGTCCTTGGCCCGATTCCGAAGCTGACCGGTGTCGCCTCGAACCTCGCCGAAGGCAATCTGGACATCGAGGTGCCGGGACGCGAGGCGAAAAACGAAATCGGCGCGCTCGCCCGTTCGCTTGAGGTTCTTCGCCAGGGCGCTCTGGAGAAACAGACCCTGGAACTGCAATCAGCCCGGACCGGGGAACAGGCCGAGGCGGAACGCCGGCACCGGGAAGCGGAGAAGGCCGCGGAAGCCGAAGTTGTCCAGTTCGCTGTCGCCCAGCTCGGCAAGGCGCTCAGCGCAATGAGTGAGGGCGACCTCAGCGTTCACATCGACACTCCGTTCGAGGGAGAACTCGAAACCCTGCGCAACGATTTCAACCGTTCGGTCGATCGTCTGAGCCAGACCATGCAGGAACTGCATGGAGAGACCAGCGAAATCGACGCCGGTGCAGCCGAAATGCTGGACGCGTCCAATGATCTGGCCCGACGCACCGAGCAGCAGGCCGCATCGCTCGAGGAAACCTCCGCGGCGCTTGACGAGATCACCGCCACGGTGCGCAATGCCGCGACCCGCGCCCAGGAAGCACGCGACATGGCCGAAAAGGCCCAGGCCAGCACGGTGACGTCACGCAAGGTCGTCTCCAATGCGGTCGACGCCATGGCCAGAATCGAGACGGCATCCGGCGAGATTTCCAACATCATCAACGTGATCGACGAGATCGCATTCCAGACCAACCTGCTGGCGCTCAATGCAGGCGTCGAGGCGGCGCGTGCAGGCGAAGCCGGCAAGGGTTTCGCGGTCGTGGCCCAGGAGGTGCGGGAACTTGCGCAGCGCTCGGCCTCGGCAGCCAAGGACATCAAGGACCTGATCACCAAGTCCGGTGAAGAGGTCTCCGGCGGTGTGAAGCTGGTCAATGACACCGGCGAGGCGCTCGGCGCGATCTCCGAGCAGGTCAATGCGATCAACGAGCACATCGCATCCATCGCCACGTCGGCCAACGAACAGACCACCGGTCTGAGCGAGATCAACGGCGCGGTCAACCAGATGGATCAGGTGACGCAGCAGAACGCCGCCATGGTGGAGGAAGCAACCGCCGTCATGCATCGCCTCGCAGGCAGCGCCCAGAAACTGACGCACATGATCAGCCAGTTCGAAACCGGCGGCCGGGCCGCCGCTTCGTCAGAGGCCCGGCGCGCGGCCTGAGGCTCGGCGCGCACTTCCAACACGAACGGCCCGGGCACTGCGCCCGGGCCGTTTTTTTGTGGAGCATGCGGAAGATCGGCCCATTGCCGGCCGGCACTGGTCCGCTCCCCTTCTCCCTTACCGGCCCGATCAAGGGAAGGTCCGCTATCCATTCGGTATCAGCTTGTTTATAACCGGTCGCGAATACCGATGACCGCTCAGCACGGGAGGCTGAGAGCATGGCAAGCATGGAGTCCATCCGGCGCGAATATGAGCGCTACCCCCCCGGAGGCGTTCGGCGCTTCACGCGCTGGTTTTCCAAGCGCATGCCGACCCGGCTCTACGCCCGGGCTCTGCTGATCATCATCATCCCGATGGTGCTGCTTCAGTCGGTGATCGCATTCGTGTTCATGGAACGGCACTGGCAAATGGTCACCCAGCGGCTGTCGATGGCGGTAACGCGGGACATCGCCGCCACCATCGACATTCTCAACACATTCCCCGAGCCCGCAGCCCGCGAAGAGATGATCAGGATCGCCCGCGAACGGCTGGACCTGTCCATCGCCGTCGAGCCTGCCGGCGAATTGCCGCCGCCGCGGCCGAAACCGTTCTTCTCGATCCTGGATCAGACGCTTTCGGAGGAAATCACCCGGCAGATCCGGCTGCCTTTCTGGATCGATACGGTCGGCAACTCCAACATCGTCGAAATCCGCATCAAGCTCGAAAACGGCATCCTTCGCGTCTTCGCAAAGCGCAGCCAGGCCTACGCTTCCAACACCCACATCTTCCTGTTGTGGATGGTCGGCACCTCGATGGTGCTGCTGGTCATCGCCATCCTGTTCCTGCGAGGTCAGATCCGCCCGATCCTCAATCTCACCCAGGCTGCGGAAAGCTTCGGCAAGGGCCAGCGCATGCCTGACGATTTCAGGCCACGGGGGGCCGATGAAGTGCGGCGCGCCGGGGTAGCCTTCATCAAGATGCGCGAACGCATCGAACGCCAGATCGAGCAACGCACGGCGATGCTGTCGGGCGTGAGCCATGACCTTCGCACCATTCTGACCCGGTTCCGGCTGCAACTGGCGCTGGCCAGCGACGGGCCGGAGCTCGACGCCCTCAACAAGGACATCGACGACATGCAGTCGATGCTCGACAGTTACCTCTCCTTTGCCCGCGGCGAGGCCGAAGAGGATGTCGGGGTCATGAGTCTCAGGACAATCATGGAAAAGGTTGCAACCGACGGCCGTCTGCGCGGCGCCAATGTCGCCGTTACCGTCGAAGGCGAGGATGACATCAATGTCCGGCCCAATGCCTTCGAACGGCTGATGACCAATCTGGTCTCCAACGCCAGCCGCCATGCCGACGAAGTCGCCATCCACGCGCAGAACCGCGGCAAGTGGCTGACGATCGCGATCGACGATGACGGACCGGGCATTCCCGAAGACGCACGCGAGGACGTGTTCCGCCCGTTCTACCGGCTCGACGCGGCACGCAACCAGGATGAAACCGGATCGGGACTGGGACTGGCCATCGTGCGCGACATCGCCCGCAGCCACGGCGGCGACGTGACGCTTTCCGACAGCGAGAAGGGCGGACTTCGCGCCACGGTGCGCCTGCCGGCCTGAGCCGGCGCGGCGCCCGTCGCCCTACATCAGCCGCGCGCCATCCGGGGCCGGCTTGTCGATCCCGGCGAGCACGATCGCGCCATCCTCGTCGGCAAAGCCCAGCGTGAGCACTTCCGACAGGAACGGGCCGATCTGGCGCGGCGGAAAATTGACGACCGCCATCACCTTGCGCCCGGCAAGTTCCTCCGCCGCGTAGTGCGCGGTGATCTGGGCGGATGATTTCTTCTGACCGATCTCCGGCCCGAAATCGATGACCATCTTGTAGGCGGGTTTCCGCGCCTGCGGAAACGGTTCCGCCGAAACCACGGTCCCGATGCGAATGTCGACCTTCTCGAAATCATCCCAGGTGATGGTAGTGCTCATGATGAATTCCCGTTTTGCGTAATCCGGCAGGTTTAACGTCCCGCGCCCCGCACGGAAACCCCGGCGGGCGGCCGCAATTGGCGAATCCCCTCAACCGTGAAGCAGCGGGGAGCGCTTCGGAGACAAAACCGAGGCCCGTTTTCGCTGAAACCGCGCGAAAGCGCCCCATGTGGAGATGAAGCGCCTGCGTCAGCCGGCGAGTTCGCGCGACCGGGAGGCCGCCGCAGCGAGCGCCTTGTCGAAAATAGGCTGCAGCGCCTCGTCAGCCATCAGCACGTCGAGTGCCGCGGCCGTGGTCCCGTTGGGCGACGTCACATTCTCGCGCAGCTTCCCCGCGCCGTCAGGGGACCGGTGCATCAGTTCACCGGCCCCCGTGACGGTCGCGCGCGCAAGCCGCATGGCGAGGTCCGCCGGCAGCCCGAGTTTACGGCCTGCCTCCGCCATGCACTCGACGAGATAGAACACATATGCCGGGCCGCTGCCCGAAACCGCGGTCACCGCATCGATCATGGCTTCGTCGTCGAGCCATTCGACCGGACCGCAGACCGACAGCAGACGGTCGACTTCCGCCTTTGCCTCGGCGCTCACGGCCGCATTGGCCACCGCGCCGGTGATCCCGCGCCCCACCATTGCAGGCGTATTGGGGATGGTCCGGACCACCGCCCCGCCGAGAAGCGCTTCGAAGAATGCGATCGTCTTGCCCGCCGCCACCGAGAGCGTGACGGTGTCCGGGCCGACAAGCCCGCGAACTGCGCCGGCGACAGCCTCCATCACCTGCGGCTTGACCGCAAGCATGAGAATGCCCGCCGTCACGTCTTCGGGCGCGGAGGTCTCATGGCGCACCCCGGCCTCCCCGAGACGGCTGGCCATCGCGTCCGACAGTTTAGGGTCGATGACGACTATGGTCGAAGGGTCCGCTTTCGCATCCAGCCAGCCATTGAGCATCGCGCCGCCCATGTTGCCGGCGCCGACGAGAACAAGGGGGTTGGATTGAGAAATCACATCAGGCCTCGCCGCGGGTTTCGAACATCACGGCCTCGATAGCCGAGCGGGCATCCATGCCCGACCAGACGACGAACTGAAACGCTTGGAAATAGGCCTCGCAGGAATCGAGCGCGTTCGACAGAAGCACCTCGACCTGGCGGTTGGTCGGCTCGGCGCCACCGGCCAGCAGCAGCGACTGCCGGAAAATGATCACGCTTTCCTGCTGCCAGAGGTCGAAATGGCCCATCAGCACTTGGCCGTTGACATGCGACAACAGCCGCATGACCTCGGTGACCCGGACGTCGGGCACCTTGATGTCGAAAGCGCTGGCGATGTGCAGGGCCTCGCAATCCTCCATCCAGGAGAACGAGACATGGTAGTCTGTCCAGTGGCCCTCGACCGTCATCGCGATTTCATGCTCGCCGGACCGTTCGAAGGTCCAGTCGTTCGCGGCTGCGACGAATTCGATCATGTCCACTGGATTGGACTGCCTGTCGAATTCGAAATTGCTAAGGTTCATGCCCCACCTGGTCTGCTTGAGCATCCCCGAAGCCGCGCCTTGTGGCGCGTTCCCGGGATGGAATTTCACACGGATGGCCCGTTGCCGATGGGCGCTCGCCTTCGCGACTCCCACCGGGACTGTTTGCTGCCCGATCCGAATCATCATTTAGAATCAGTGTATAAATGCAGAGTCTGAACGCCAGTCCCCTCGGCGTATTTTGTCAGGCCGGGCCTGTGGACCAAGCTGCGAAAATGATTCCGCCGTGACTCATAACTGACTCACCCAAAAGGCTTTTTGAGATCCGGCCACCGGTGGACAACCTGTGCAAAAAAAATTCTGCATAACCGGCCCGGGGGTCCGCCGCGGCGACGCCGGTCAGGATGCCGGGGACTTGGTCGCGGTTCCGGTCTTGGAGCCCGCCTTGGAACCCGTCTTGGAAGCAGCCTTTGCGGCAGGTTTTGCGGCCAGCTTTTTCTCGAGCTCATCAAGCCGGGCCGAAAGCGCATCATTCTCTTCGCGCGCCTTTGCCGCCATCTCGCGAACCGCCTCGAATTCCTCGCGCTTGACCAGATCCATCGAGTTGAGCACCCGCTCGAGCTGCGCCTGGATCGCCGTTTCAGCCTCGCGCCGGACCCCCTGCGCCGCACCGGCGGCGTCGGTCATCAGCTTGGCGAGTTCGTCAAGTAGTCGGTTGGGTCCGCTGGTCATGATCCTGATCCCTGCATTCGCACAGTTGGAAACAATGGTGCTCCCAGTCAGGTAAGTGTTGCAGCCTCATGTTGCAAGCTGCCCTTTGCCGCAGCGGTGGCGCAAGGCTTGCGCAAAGCCTATATGGCATGCAACAGGAGCACGCACGCGTGAGGACGCGAGTCCGCGACATTTCCGCAGCCCTCGCGCGCAGAAAGACCGGATCAAGGCCGCGTGCGGCTGACCTGAGAGGGAGGACCGCGCATTGGATTACATGGCTGCGTTGCTGTCACTTGTCAGCTTTCCGGAAATCGATCCGGTTCTGATCTCGCTGGGTCCGCTGCAGATCCGGTGGTACGGCGTCGCCTATGTCGCCGGCATCCTGCTCGGCTGGCGCTACGCCCGGCGGATTGCAGGCAATGACAGACTCTGGCAGGGCGGGCGATCTCCGATGACCTCCGCGGATCTTGACGATTTTCTGCTCTGGGCGACCGTGGGCATCGTTGCCGGCGGGCGTATCGGCTACATCCTGTTCTACGATTTCGCCGCCGTCGCCGCCAATCCGCTGCGCGCCGTTGAAATCTGGAACGGAGGCATGTCTTTTCACGGCGGCCTTCTGGGAACGCTCGTCGCCATGGTTCTGTTTGCCCGCAGCCGCGACATTCCGGTCTTCAGCCTTTTCGACATCGTCTGCGCCGTGGTGCCGATCGGCATCTTCTTCGGCCGCATCGCCAATTTCATCAATTCCGAATTGTGGGGCAGGCTTGCGGATGTGCCCTGGGCCGTGGTCTTCCCGACCGGCGGCCCGTTTCCGCGTCATCCCACCCAACTCTATGAAGCCGCGCTGGAAGGGCTTGTCCTTCTGACCGTGCTTGCCCTGCTGATCTACCGGCGTCGCGCGCTGGCCTGTCCGGGGCTGGTGTCGGGCTGCTTCCTGATCGGCTACGCACTGGCGCGCATTCTGGTGGAATTCTACCGCGAGCCCGATGCTCATATCGGCTACCTCCTCGGCGGATGGCTGACCATGGGAATGGTCCTGTCGGTCCCCATGCTCGCCGTCGGCCTGTGGGCCGTGACCTCGGCCCGATCCCGGTCCGGCTCCGGCTCCCAGGCCTGAGCGAAAGGAAAGTCCAGCGCCATGACCCTGCCCCCCGATCCCACGAGTGTGCCCCCGATGACCCCGCTGGCGCGGAAGATGGCGCGCATCATCGCGGAAGCCGGTCCTCTCAAGATCTCGGACTTTTTCGCCCTTTGCCTGGCCGACCCCGAGCACGGCTATTACCAGAGCCGCGAGCCCTTCGGCCGGTCCGGTGATTTCATCACCGCACCCGAGGTGTCGCAATTGTTCGGCGAACTGATCGGCGTGTTTCTGGTTCACGCCTGGCAGGCCCATGGCGCGCCCGAAAAGGTCCGCATCGCCGAGATCGGCCCCGGGCGCGGAACCCTCATGTCCGATGCCCTCAGGGTGATATCGAAGCTTGCGCCGGAGCTTTACACCGACGCCAGCATCCATCTGGTCGAGACCAGCGAACGGTTGCAGAATGTCCAGCGCCAGACACTGGTGCGGATCAAGGACCGGATATCCTGGCACCGGTCTTTCGAGGAAATCGCGGAAGGCTTTACCCTGATCGTCGCAAACGAGCTGTTTGACGCGATCCCGATCCACCAGTTCGTCAAGACGCCGCAGGGTTTCCGCGAGCGGATCGTGGGGCTCGACCGGGAAGGCGGCCTTGCGTTCGGCATCGGCGCGGGAACCTTTGATCGCTCCCTGCTGCCCGTCGACGAGGCAAGGATCCCCGATGGCGAGATCTTCGAACTTGCCCCCGGCCGCTCCGCAGTGATGCAGACAGTTGCGGCAAAACTCGTCCGCGATGGCGGCACCGCGCTCGTTATCGACTACGGCCATCTCGTCACCAATTTCGGCGACACTCTTCAGGCCGTCTACCGGCATGAATACGATCATCCGCTGATGCGCCCGGGCGAAGCCGACCTGACCAGCCATGTCGATTTTCAGGCCCTCGCCGAAGCTGCGGTCGCGATCGGCGCGCATCTCCACCGTCCCCTGACCCAGGGCGAGTTCCTTGTCGGATTGGGGCTGGTCGAACGCGCGGGCGCACTCGGCTCGGGCCGCGACGCCTTGACACAGGCGGCGATCCGCGATGCGGTCAACCGGCTCGCGGGAGAGGGCGAGGGCCGCATGGGCGCCCTGTTCAAAGTGCTCGCCATCAGCGGCACAGAGGTTAAGATCGAACCGTTTGATTCGGCGACGCCGTAGCTGCCCGATTTGACAGACGCAGCGCCGATGGCCACCATTTGCGCGCAAACGAGGATCAGGTTGCGGAATTCGGCATCCCATGCAGCCGACGGGAGGATCACATCATGACGCTTGACCGTCACGGACCCGAGCCGGTCCGAAGCCCGATGCTGGACGATGCCTCTGCGAACGGGCGGATCGCCCATGGATTCTTCAGCCGGGCGGGCGGAGTGTCCGAAGGCCTCTACCGCGGTCTCAATGTCGGTCTCGGTTCGGACGACAACCGCGATCACGTCATGGAAAACCGCGCGCTTGTCTCCGGCTGGTTTTCCATGACGCCGGACCGGCTGGTGACCGTGCACCAGGTGCACTCGCCCGATGTGCATATCGCCACGGCGGACAACATGGGCGAACGTCCCAAAGCCGACGCCATCGTCACCCGCACATCGGGGCTGGTCATCGGTGTGCTGACGGCCGATTGCGGACCCGTACTCTTCGCCGATCCCGAGGCGGGCGTGGTCGGCGCGGCACATGCCGGATGGCGCGGCGCGATCGACGGCGTGCTCGAAGCCACCATCGCCGCCATGGAAAGCCTCGGCGCGGCCCGCGGGAGCATCACCGCGGTCCTCGGCCCGTCGATCAGCCAGAAGAATTACGAGGTCGGGCCGGAATTCGTCGACCGGCTCGTGGCCCGCGATCCCGGCAACCACGCCTACTTTTCCCCCTCCGAAAAACCCGGTCACGCCATGTTCGACCTCAGGCGCTTCACGCTCGACCGGTTGAGCCAAGGCGGCGTCCGCGCGGGCATGGTCGAAGACTGCACCTATGCCGACGAGGACGCCTGGTTCTCCTATCGCCGCGCCACCCACCGCAATGAACCCGATTACGGACGACAGATCTCCGCCATCGCCATCAAGGAGGACGCCCATGGCCCTGCATTTTGAACGCGAGGAATACGCCGCCCGTTTGAGCAAGCTGACTGCGAGCATGCAGGAAGAAAAACTCGACGCCATGCTGCTCTTCGCGCAGGAAAGCATGTACTGGCTGACCGGTTATGACACATTCGGCTTCTGCTTCTTCCAGTGCCTGGTGGTCAAGTCCGATGGCGGGATGACGCTTCTCACCCGTTCGGCCGACCTTCGACAGGCGCGCCATACTTCCACGATCGAGAACATCGTGGTGTGGACAGACCGCAGCAAGGCCGACCCCACGATGGACCTGAAGGACCTGCTTTCCGAACTCGACCTTCTGGGCGCCCGGATCGGCGTCGAATATGACACGCACGGCCTGACCGGCGCCAACTGCCGCAAGCTCGACAACCAGTTGCACAGCTTCGCCGAACTGATCGACGCTTCCTATCTGGTCAGCCGGCTGCGTCTGATCAAAAGCCCGGCCGAGATCGCCTGTGTCCGTCGCGCCGCCGAGCTTGCCGACGCCGCGCTCGATGCGGCCATGCCGCTGATCGGGCCCGGAGCGGACGAAGCCGCGATCCTGGCGGCGATGCAGGGCGCTATGTTCGCCGGCGGAGGCGACTATCCGGCCAACGAATTCATCATCGGCTCCGCCGAGGATGCGCTGCTGTGCCGCTACAAGTCCGGACGGCGCCAACTGTCCGGCAACGACCAGCTGACACTCGAATGGGCCGGCGCCTGGGCGCACTATCACGCCGCCATGATGCGCACCGTCATCGTCGGCGAGCCGTCCGCCCGGCATATGGAGCTCTACGCCGCATCCCGGGAGGCCATGGACGCGATCACCGCGATCCTGAAGCCCGGCACCACGTTCGGCGCGGTGTTTGACGCCCATGCCGATGTCATGGACGATCACGGGCTGACCCGGCACCGCCTCAATGCCTGCGGCTATTCCCTCGGCGCGCGCTTCACCCCGAGCTGGATGGAGCACCAGATGTTTCATGCCGGCAATCCCCTCGAAATCGCGCCCGACATGACCTTGTTCGTTCACATGATCATCATGGATTCGGAGACCGGCGCCGCGATGACATTGGGCCAAACCTACCTGACGACCGATGACGAGCCGGTTTCGCTGTCCGGCAAATCGCTCGATCTGATTGCAGTGCCGGGCGGCAAAACCTGACCGCTGCGCCGCCGGCCCCGCCCCTTGCACACGGGCAGAAGATTGACAGCTCCCGCTTCAAGATTTCATAACAAAGGGGAACAAGCGGGCGGTATACATGAGGAATGGCATCAAGATCATCGGCGCACTGGGCCTGGCGGCGTTGCTGGTTGCCGGCTGCAACAGCACCGAGCAGACCCTGGCGCCGATCCCGGGCGACGGCGGTCCCGGCGCTCAGGACAGCACCGCCCCGATCTTCGACGACCCCGGGCAAGCCACCATTTCCCAACCCGGTTTCGAGCCGCCCTTTGGCCGGCCTTCGGCGGGTCAATCACCTTCCGCAGCTTCGGGCGGCGCCGTGCTGCCTGCCGGCCAGATCCGCGGCCGGATCCGGTTCATGCCGGTTATCGGCGCCCCGGTAAACGCGGTCACGCCGCTTTCCCGCCAGCTCGCCGTCGAAGCGCGCAACCGCGGTCTCGCGATCCTGAGCGCCGCGGACACCGGTGGCGATCATGTTCTCAAGGGCTATTTTTCCGCCGAAACGTTTGAGGGCAGAACGACGGTGTTCTACGTCTGGGACATCCTCGATGCATCCGGCGCCCGGCTGCACCGGATCCAGGGCCAGGAGGCATTCGCCGGCGGCGGCGGCGGCGGCGGCGGCGATCCCTGGGCCTCGGTTCCGGCGGACGTGATGGAGCGCATAGCCGCCCGTTCGATCGCGGAATATGTCGCCTGGCGCGGGCTGTAGCGGGCGCAGGAACAACGCGCCGGTGGTTTGCCGGCTGTGAAACCGCTCTCGGTCAACAGAAAAATTAACTGCCCCGCAGATGCGCCCTTGCATTCATCACACTGACCGCTAAAACGCGGGCCAACGGGTTGGCGCCCCGTCCGCATGGGCACTGATGCACATGCCGCGACGCGGCCGGAGAAACAGGCGGTCCCAGATGAAGGTTTTCGCGGGAAACTCGAACCGGCGTTTGGCTGAATCCATTTGCAATTATCTCAATCTGCCGCTGGGCAAGGCAAGCGTCCGCCGCTTCGCCGATCAGGAGATCTTTGTCGAAATCCAGGAGAACGTTCGCGGCGAAGATGTCTTCGTGGTCCAGTCGACCTCCTACCCGACAAACGATCATCTGATGGAACTGCTGATCATGATCGATGCCTTTCGCCGGTCATCGGCCAAGCGGATCACGGCGGTCATTCCCTATTTCGGCTACGCCCGGCAAGACCGCCGCGCCTCGGGCCGCACGCCGATCTCGGCGAAGCTCGTCGCCAACCTGATCACCGAAGCCGGCGCCGACCGCGTGCTGACGCTGGATCTCCACGCCGGTCAGATCCAGGGTTTTTTTGACATTCCCACCGACAACCTGTTTGCGGTTCCGCTTCTGGCTCGTGACGTCAAGGACCGGTACGCCAAGGGATCGCTGATGGTGGTCTCGCCCGATGTCGGCGGCGTGGTGCGGGCGCGGGCGCTGTCCAAACGCATCGATCCTCAATCCACCCTCGCCATCGTCGACAAGCGGCGCGAACGCCCCGGCGAATCCGAGGTCATGAACGTGATCGGCGACATCGCCGGCAAGGATTGTCTGCTCATCGACGACATCGTCGATTCCGGCGGCACGCTGTGCAACGCCGCCGAAGCCTTGCTCGACAAGGGCGCGACCAGCGTGACCGCCTACATCACCCACGGCGTGCTCTCCGGAGGCGCCGTGGCCCGCGTAGCGTCCTCGAAACTCAAGGAACTGGTGATCACCGATTCCATCCAGCCGACGCAGGAAGTCCTGAGCGCCCCCAACATCCGGGTCATTTCCACCGATACGCTGATCGGCGAAGCCATCAACCGGACCGCCGCCGAGCAATCCGTTTCCAGCCTCTTCGACTGATCCGCCCTACCCCGTAAGCGTGACCGCAACGCCTGCAAGCGTCGCAGCGCCGAGCACCCAGAACAGATTTAGACCGTAGCGCAGCAGCGCGATGCCCGCGCCAAGCGCGATCGCAAGCGGCGCTGCATTGAGCGTCGTCACATCGGGAACCGGCAAGGTCAGGACCCCGGCCTCCAACGATCCGACTTCCGCAAACAGCACGTTGAGCGCGAACCAGACCGCAAGGTTGGCGATGACGCCGACCACGGCCGCCGTGATCGCCGCCAGTCCGGCGGAAAGCCAGGCGACCGAACGCAACCGCTCGATATGCGGCGCGCCGGCGAAGATCCACAGAAAACAGGGCGCAAAGGTGAAGAACAGCGCCACGGTCGCCCCCGTGATCCCGCCGAGTGTCGGGTCGAGCCCGGCGTCGCGCGCGCCACCCAGAAAGCCCACGAAGACCAGAACCAGGATCAGCGGCCCCGGCGTGGTCTCGGCGAGCCCGAGGCCGGCAAGCATGTCGCCGGGCATCAGCCAGCCATGCACTTCCACCGCCTGCTGTCCGACATAGGCAAGCACCGCATAGGCGCCGCCGAAGGTCACGATCGCCGCCTTCGAGAAGAACAGCGCCATTGCGGCGAATGCATCGGGAACGCCGGGCACGGCAAGCATCAGCGCCAGCGGCGCCAGCCAGACCGCGCCCCAGGTCAGGATGGTCCGAAGGGTCGGCCCGGCAAGCGATGGCAGGGCGATTGCGGTTTCGGTCGTTTCTGCGGCTTCTCCCGCAGGGCTCCGGTCAATCACGGAGCGGACAATACCCGCAAGACCCGCCCCGAGCACGATCAGCGGAAACGGCAGCTTCAGGAACGCGATCGCCACGAAGGCCAGAATCGCGAGACCCCAGGCGAACCGGGATTTGAGCGCTCGCTTCGAGACCTTGAGCAACGCCTCGACCACGATCGCCAGCACTGCTGCCTTGAGGCCGAACAGGACGCCGCCGACCACCGGCAGGTCTCCCAGATGGAAGTAGACCGCTGACAGGCCCATGATCACCGCAAAGCCCGGCAGCACAAACAACAGGCCCGCCAGCAGGCCGCCCGCAACACCGCGCAGGAGCCAGCCCGAATAGGTCGCAAGCTGCATCGCTTCTGGCCCGGGCAGCAACATGCAGAAATTGAGCGCATGCAGAAACCTCGGCTCGTCGAGCCATGGCCGGGCCTCCACCAGTTCCCGGTGCATCAGCGCGATCTGACCGGCCGGTCCGCCAAAGGACAAAAGCCCGATCCGGCCGAAGACGCGGAACAGTTCACCGAAGGATGGAATCGTCTCGGAACGTTCAGTCATCCTGCATCCCCACCGGCTCGACCGGTAGGCCTGCGTCCCGCCACGCCTCGAAACCACCCTCGATCAACCGCGCCTTCACTCCGCAATCTTCGAGGAACCCCCGCACTGCCCGGCTCACCTCATGGCCATGCACGCAATACACCGCGACCCGCCTGCCCGTGAAAGCGTCAGCCCAGTTCGCTGCATCGAAAGGATGGCGCCAGGTCGAGCCAGGGATACGAAGTCCCGAGATCGTCCGGGCCGCCGGTTTGCGCACATCAACGATCACAATGGCCTCCCCGTCGGCAATCAGATCAAGCGGCGATACAGATGTTTCATTGTCGAAATGTGACATGGTTTTGCTCCGCAAGGTTTTGCGTTTCTCGCGGAGCTTGGAGCCGGTCCACTGGGTGGTGGGCTCTTGACGGGAGGTCCGGATTTCCCCGTGCGGGAAGATTATGCGGGCTGGCCGTTCCCGTCAATCAAGCCATGGTGCGAAGGCCTGGGGAATGCACGATCTGCTGAGATTGAGAATACGTCCTTGCGTCCGCGTCCGGTTTAAACGCATGAACGCCCGAAAGACCGGGCTTCCCGGCGCCCAAAGCCTTGCAATCGCGCGGTTGCTCGGCTATAGCGGCCACGTCCGTGCAGACACCCTTGGAGGCAACACGGATGAGGCGCCGTCGATCTCTTCAAAAGAGGCGGCGCTTGATGTTTTTCGGGGCAGGTCCAAACAGGTCCCGGCAAGCAGCCTTTATTAGAACCTCGAAAGGAAATGCCATGAGCACCACATACGAGCTCAAGGCCGAGGCGCGCGCACAGGTCGGTAAGGGGTCCGCCCGTGAACTTCGCCGCAACGGTTTGATTCCCGCTGTCATCTATGGTGACAAGAAAGACCCTGTTTCGATCACGCTGTCCCGCAAGGACATCACGCTGAAGATCTACGGCGGCGGCTTCATGACGACGATCGCCACGATCGACGTCGATGGAACCAAGTACCGCGTCCTGCCCAAGGACTACCAGCTTGATCCGGTCCGCGACTTCGTGATGCATGTCGACTTCCTGCGGATTTCGAAGAACACCCAGGTGACCGTCGAAATTCCGGTGCACTTCGAAAACGAGGAGAAGTCCCCCGGCATCAAGCGCGGCGGCGTTCTTAACGTCGTGCGTCACACCGTCGAGTGCCATTGCCCGGCCAATGCGATCCCCGAGGCCCTGATCGTCGACCTTACCGGTCTCGAAATCGGCGACGGCATCCACATCTCGCACGTCAACCTGCCCGAGGGCGTTGAGCCGACGATCACCGATCGCGACTTCACCATCGCCACCGTTGCATCGCCTGCCGGCCTCAAGAGCGACGACAATGCCGCTTCCGACGATGCCGAGGACGACGCGGAAGAAGACGACAGCGAAGAATAAGCCGCTTTGCGGATTATTGTTGAGGGCCTGGCTCCATGTTGCTCATCGCAGGACTTGGGAATCCCGGCACTCAATACGCAAGGAACAGGCACAATGTCGGTTTCATGGCGGCGGACGCGATTGCCCGCCGCCATTCGTTTTCCGGGTTTTCGAAAAAATTCCGGGGTGAAATTGCCGAAGGCGCGCTGGCCGGCGAGAAGGCCCTGATCCTCAAGCCCATGACCTTCATGAACCTGTCGGGAGACAGCGTCGGCGAAGCCATGCGGTTCTACAAGCTTTCGCCTTCCGACATCCTTGTCATCCATGATGAGCTCGATCTCGCGCCGGGCAAGCTCAAGCTCAAGACCGGCGGCGGCAATGGCGGCCACAATGGTCTGAAATCCATCGATGCCCATTGTGGCAAGGACTACAAGCGCCTGAGGGTCGGCATCGGCCATCCCGGCCACAAGGACCGCGTCAATCCCCACGTGCTGGGCGACTTCGCAAAGGCCGATCAGCAATGGCTGGAGCCGCTGCTCGACGCCATCGCCGACAATGCCGACCTGATCGCCAAGGGTGACGATGCGGAGTTCTTGAACCGGATCGCACTGGCGACCGGTGCATCCGGGCCGGCGCCCGCGAGGTCCGAAAAGACACCCGGGACGAACGCTGCCGGCGGTAAGCCCGCAACCACCGGCAAATCGCATATCCATCAGGCACGCAAGTCTGCCCAGCCCGGCAAGCTGCCCCCTTCCGGCCCCATGGCCGACATGCTGAAAAAGCTGTTCGGCGACGGCAAGAAGTGATGCCGGCCACGCGCTGAGCAGGTCCGCGCCAACCCTCCCCGGAAAGACACATGCGCATTCGCCGGCGGCACGGACGGCTCACGCCATCGTCATTGGAAGGTGATCGCCGGGCCGGGTACACAAGGGCGCGCTGATCAAGAGGCCCGGAGGCAGAGACCCTCCGATGGCGATGTCACCCAGGAGGAGGCGAACCATGCATGCACCCCGTTTTACCCGCCGCGCATTGCTCGGCGTCGGCATCGGCATTGGTCTTTCGGCCGCATTGCTGGCCCCGTCAGGCCCGGCGACTGCAGCATCGGTCAATGTTTCGGCCTCCGGCGTCGCCATCGAGGGGCATGATCCGGTCGCCTATTTCACCATGAACGAGCCAGTTCCCGGCGACCCTGCCATCACCGCGACCCATGAGGGCGCGGTCTACCGTTTTTCATCGGAGCAAAACCGGACCCTGTTTGAAGCCGACCCGGCAAAATATGCACCCCAATATGGCGGCTACTGCGCCTATGGCGCGGCCAAGGGCTACAAGGCCCCTGTCGAGGTCGACAAGTTCTCCATCGTCGACGGCAAGCTGTACCTGAACTACAACGGACAGGTCCAGGGCACCTGGATCAAGGACACCGCCGGCTACATCGAAAAGGCCGATGCCTGGTGGAAGCGGCAGTAACTGGCGAAAGGGCGATCCTGCGCGTCAGGCCTTCAGATCGGCCACGCGCTGCCAGAACAGGTCGATGAAGGCGCCGGTCCCCCGTTCGATCCAGAAGGCGAAGACCTGCGCCGCCTCGGCTGAAAACAGCATCACGGCCAGTCCGCCCACCATGAACGAGACCGCATAGAGCCTCAGGTTCTTGAGGCTGTCGAGACGGTAATAGCCGGCATCGTCAAACTCGACACCCCATATATGGTCGCCCCAACTGTAACCGCCGGACACCAGAATATTGACCGCCGGGGTGTCGGAGAGTTTGTCGGGAAGCACATTGAACACCGCCCGGCAGATATGCGCGATGATCCCCAGCAGCGCAAAAACGGCCCCCGCAACCACAAAATGCCATGTTGCTAATTCGGTTTCCATGGGATCTCCCGCACCTGTCCGAGGCTCCAGCATCCCAGCCAAAGCTTTCCAACCGGTTGACTGCCGCAAATCGGTGCGGGGCTTGACCGTGCCTGCCCTTTCCCGCATAGCCAGCGGCAATTCCTGATCAGACATGAGACGAGAGTATCCATGGGTTTCAAATGCGGTATCGTCGGCCTGCCGAATGTCGGCAAGTCCACCCTCTTCAACGCGCTGACGCGAACCGCCGCGGCGCAGGCGGCGAACTACCCGTTCTGCACGATCGAGCCCAACACCGGCGAGGTCGCGGTACCGGATGGGCGCCTGAAGAAGCTGGCGGCGATCGCAGGCTCGAAGGAAATCATCCCGACCCGGATTTCCTTTGTCGACATCGCCGGGCTTGTGCGCGGCGCGTCCAAGGGTGAAGGCCTCGGCAACCAGTTCCTGGCCAACATTCGCGAGGTCGACGCCATCGTTCACGTGCTGCGCTGCTTCGAGGATGACGACATCACACACGTCGAGGGTCGCATCGATCCCGGCGCCGATGCCGAAACCATAGAAACGGAACTGATGCTCTCCGATCTCGAGAGCCTCGAGCGCCGCACCGAGCAGATGCGCAAGCGCGCCACCGGCAAGGACAAGGAAGCCCAGCTTCTGCTGCCCATGATGGAGGATTCGCTCAAGCTGCTCCAGGAAGGCAAGCCGGTCCGTCACCTGCTCAAGGGAATTGCAGCCGAAGACCTCAGGGTCTTGCGGTCGCTCAACCTGCTGACATCCAAACCGGTTCTTTACGTGTGCAACGTTGCCGAAGGCGACGCGGCGGAAGGCAACGAACACACGAGGGCGGTTCAGGCCATGGCCGAAGCGCAGGGCGCCGGCGCGGTCACGATATCCGCCGCGATCGAGGCCGAGGTCTCGCAATTGCCCGATGAGGAGGCGGCGGAATTTCTCGAGGCGATGGGACTGGAAGAGCCGGGTCTCGACCGGCTCATCCGCGCCGGCTACGAACTCCTTGACCTGATCACCTATTTCACCGTCGGCCCGAAGGAAACACGCGCCTGGACCGTGGTCCGCGGCGCCAAGGCGCCCCAGGCCGCGGGCGTCATTCATACAGACTTCGAGCGCGGTTTCATCCGCGCCCAGACCATTGCCTTTGGCGATTACGTCGAACTGGGCGGCGAGGTCCCGGCCAAGGAAGCCGGGAAAGCGCGCGACGAAGGCAAGGAATATGTGGTCCAGGACGGTGACGTCCTGCATTTTCGCTTCAACACCTGATCCTCACACCCGACCCCGGCAGTGCCGGCGGTTCGCCAGGCGTCCGCACGCGATTTCGCGCCCGCCGGAAAACCTGAGCGAAGAGACCCGTGGTGCTGAATGCCGGCAGGCGCTGGCTTCAGGCCCGCTTTGCCGGACAGGTCGAAAGCCCCAGGATCGAATAGAGCGGGCACGTCGAGAGCAGGCCCGTCGCCAGCGGCACGATCCCGATGAGCGCGAAGTAGCGCCACGACGCATCGGGAAAGACAAAAAACATCGCGAGCAATACCAGGCCTGCGACGATACGAAGGATGCGGTCGATACCGCCGACATTGGTCTTGAACATCCGGGGCTCCTGTAGAGGCACACCGGCCGGGCGGCCGGAACATATTCACAATACACCATATAACGCCGGTCGAATTGATCGGCATCAAGTCGGCAACGGATTTTCTTTCATACTTAAAGGAACTCGATTAGATTGGGTCCGCCCGTCTTCCGGACTCCCAGGCCTCAGGAACCCATAGCATCATGACAGCACAACAGGATCTCATCCATTTCGAGGACATGCGCCCGGGAACCGAATACCCGCTCGGTCCGAAACATGTTGCGGCGGCAGAAATCGTCGAGTTTGCCAGCGAATACGATCCGCAACCCATGCATCTTGATGCCGGGGCCGGGGAAGCTACGATCCTTGGCGGCTTGGCCGCCTCCGGCTGGCACAGCTGCGCGATGATGATGCGGATGATGACGGACAGCTATCTGCTTCGCGCAGCCGCGGAGGGCGCGCCAGGGCTCGATTATGTCAAATGGAAACGCCCCGTCCTCGCCGGTGACGTCCTTTCGGGCGAGACCCGCGTGCTCGACCGGCGGCGATCGAAATCAAGGCCCGGGATCGGCATCGTCAACCTGCGGCACGAATTGCGAAACCAGCGCGGCGAGACGGTCCTCGTGTCCGAAAACCCCGTCATGATGCGCCTTCGGGTGAAAGAGGAAAACTGAGAAATGGCTGCAGACACACCTTTCAGCCCGGGGTTCCGGATCGAGATGGGCAGCCATCTGTTCACCGCCGGGGATATCATCGATTTCGCCAGCCGCTTCGATCCGCAACGCTTTCACGTCGATGCGGACGCCGCGCGCGACAGCGTGTTCGGCGGTCTTTGCGCGTCGGGTTGGCACACCGCATCTGTCTGGATGAAGCTGAATGTCGCCGCAATGACCCGCCTTCTCGAGGAAATGCGGGAACAGGGCAATCCGGCTCCCGAGTTCGGCCCCTCCCCGGGTTTTCGAAATCTCAAATGGTTGAAGCCGGTCTTCGCCGGTGACGAGATCCGCTACGCTCACACCATAACCGCCATTGCCCCCATGGCATCCAGGCCGGGCTGGTCGATCATGGAGGGCGACGCGGTTGCACACAATCAGGCCGGCGAACCGGTCATGAGCTTTCAATCCGCCGTCATGGTCAAGATGCCCTGATGCATCTCCCGCGCCGACAGGCGTCCGGTTCAGCCGGTCGGGTTGCCCCCGGGGTTCCCCTCAATGACCGGGATACTCGATCAGCGTGCGCACCTGGACACCGAGGTCCTCAAGCTTCTTGCGCCCGCCCAGGTCCGGCAGGTCGATGACGAAACACGCCGCCACGATCTCGGCGCCCATCTGCCTCAACAGCTTCACCGCCCCCTCGGCGGTGCCGCCGGTTGCGATCAGGTCATCGACGAGGATGACGCTTTCGCCCTGGCTGACCGCATCCTTGTGCATTTCCATCTCATCGACGCCATACTCCAGGCTGTAGGCCACCCGAACGGTTTCGTGCGGCAGCTTCCCCTTCTTGCGGATCGGCACGAACCCGGCCGAGAGCTGATGCGCCATGGCGCCGCCGAGAATGAAGCCCCTCGCCTCTATGCCGGCGATCTTCGAAATCCTTTCCCCCGCATAGGGATGGACCAGTTCGTCGACCGCACGCCGGAAGGCGCGCGGCGCGCCCAGCAGCGTGGTGATGTCGCGAAACAGGATACCGGGCTTCGGATAATCCTTGATCGTTCGGATCGAGGCCTGCAGTTCATCGGTCAGATTGGACATCAGGTGGTTCCTGTTGGCTGGGCATATATCGTTCGGGCGCGATGGTGGCGGAGGCACTTTGCGACGCCGCCACCGACGGCGCAAGCATGATTGTGGCGGACATGAAAACGCCGCCCGGAGGCGGCGTTTGCATCGGTTCGGGATCTCGGGGACCTGTTGTCAGTCCTTGTTCGCGAAGATCGACTTCTTGGTGAGGTACAGCAGCGACGAGAAGATCAGCAGGAACAGGATCACCATGAAACCTGTCTGCTTGCGCTCTTCCATGTGCGGCTCCGCGGCCCACATCATGAAAGCGGCAACGTCCCTCGCGTACTGGTCGACCGTCTCCGGCGTGCCATCGTCATAGGTGACCATCTCTTCGAACAGCGGCGGCGCCATGGCAAGCGACTGACCGGCAATGAAGTAGGGATTGTAGTAGGTCCCCACGGGAATCTCCTTGCCTTCCGGCGGATCCTGGTAGCCCGTCAGCAGCGAATAGATGTAGTTCGGTCCGCTCTCGTTGTAGGCGGTGAAGATGTCGAAGATGAACTGCGGGAAGCCGCGCTCGACGTAACGCGCCTTGGCGAGAAGCGAAAAGTCGGGCGGCGCAGCACCGTTGTTGGCGGCTGCCGCGGCTTCCGGGTTCGGGAACGGTGACGGGAAATGATCCGACGCAACAGCAGTGCGGAAGAACATCTCGCCGTCGCCGTCCGGGCCGTCCTCGACCTCGTAATTGGCCGCGAGCGCCTTGACCTGGTCCTCGCTGTAGCCGAGGTCCTCAAGGGTCCGGAACGCCACCAGATTCATCGAGTGGCAGGCCGAACAGGCCTCCACATAGATCTTCAGGCCGCGCTGAAGCTGCGCCTTGTCGTAGGTTCCGAACAAGCCGGCGAACGACCAGTCGAGTTCCCGGGGCTTGTTGATCGGATAGTGCGGGGTCGCACCCTCTTCCTCAGCCGCCGATACCGGGACCGTGCCGATGGCGAGCGCCATGGCGAACGGAACGATGCTTGCAAGAAGCTTTTTCATGTCTTCAGTTCCTTTCCGTCGCGCGCCGCTCAGCCGCGTGTTTCCGGTGAAGCCGCCGCGGACGCGGATGCTCCGCCGCCGCCGCCCTTCTTGGCGAGCACGGCTTCGGTGATCGAGTTTGGCAGACGCTTCGGTGTTTCAACCAGTCCCAGCACAGGAAGAATGACGAGGAAGAACGCGAAGTAATACAGCGTCGAAATCTGCGCCAGCGGGGTGTAAATGCCTTCCGCAGGCTTGGCGCCAAGCCAGCCCAGGAAGATCGCATTGGCAACGAAGATCCAGAAGAACAGCTTGTACCACGGACGGTAGACTGCCGACCGCACCTTCGAGGTGTCGAGCCACGGCAGCACGAACAGCACCGCAATGGAACCGAACATGGCAAGCACGCCGCCAAGCTTGGAGTCGATCGGGCCGATGTTGAAGGTGATGGCGCGCAGGATCGCGTAGAACGGCAGGAAGTACCATTCCGGCACGATGTGCGACGGCGTCTTCAGCGGATCGGCCATGATGTAGTTGTCGGCATGACCGAGGTAGTTCGGCATGAAGAAGATGAAGTAGGCGAACACGATGAGGAAGATGCTCATCGCCAGCGCGTCCTTGACGGTGGCATACGGGGTGAAGGGCACCGTATCTGTCTTGCTCTTGACTTCCACGCCGGTCGGGTTGGTCTGACCGGTCACGTGCAGCGCCCAGACGTGCAGGATCACGACGCCGGCGATCATGAACGGCAGCAGGTAGTGCAGCGAGAAGAAGCGGTTGAGCGTCGGATTGTCCACCGCAAATCCGCCCAGCAGAAGCTGCTGGATCGGCTCGCCAATGCCCGGGAAGGCGGTGAAGAAGCCGGTGATGACCGTCGCGCCCCAGAAGGACATCTGGCCCCAGGGCAGAACGTAGCCCATGAAGGCGGTCGCCATCATCAGGAGCAGGATGACCACGCCGAGAATCCAGAGGATTTCGCGCGGCGCCTTGTAGGAGCCGTAATACATGCCGCGGGCAATGTGCAGGTAGACGGCCACAAAGAAGAAGGACGCGCCGTTGGCGTGCATGTAGCGCAACAGCCAGCCCGAGTTGACGTCACGCATGATCTTTTCGACCGACTGGAAGGCGATTGCCGTGTCGGCTGCGTAGTGCATGGCGAGAACGATGCCGGTGAGGATCTGAACAACCAGCATGATCATCAGGATGCCGCCGAAGGTGTAGGCGTAGTTCAGGTTCCGCGGCACCGGGTAGGAGACGAAACTGTCATGCACCAGCCGCGGCAGCGGCAGGCGCGAATCCACCCATTTTCCGATGCCGGAAGTGGGCTGGTAGGTCGAGTGATCGCTGCTCATGGTAAAAAGCCCCCTCAGCCGATTGTGATGACGGTGTCAGACGTAAAGGCGAACGGCGGAACCGGAAGGTTCGTCGGGGCCGGGCCCTTGCGAATGCGGCCGGCGGTGTCGTAGTGCGAGCCGTGGCAGGGGCAGAACCATCCGCCGAACTCGCCGGCCTGACCCAGCGGCACGCAACCCAGATGCGTGCACGACCCGATCATGACGATCCAGTTTTCGAAGCCTTCTCCGGCCGAACGCGCCAGATCGGTTGCCTCTGCCGAGCCGTCGACATTGGCGTTGCGCGCGATCGGATCCTTGAGGTCGGCCATCGCCACGGCCTGGGCTTCGGCGACCTCCTCTTCCGTGCGGTTGCGAATGAACACCGGCTTGCCGCGCCACTTCACGGTCAGCGACATGCCCGGCTCGATATTGCCGACATCCACTTCAATGGAGGCAAGCGCCAGCGTCGATGCATCCGGACGCATCTGGTCGATGAACGGCCAGGCGAAGCTGCCCGCGCCGACCACACCGGCCATTCCGGTGGCGATGTAAAGGAAATCGCGGCGGGTAGGTTCGCCCGCGCCTTCGCTCTGTGTCATTGGCTCACTCACGGCTCAATATCCTCTCAAGCTGCGTCTGGACCAGCATTCCGTCCCACCGCCCATGGCAGATCCGTCATCTTTCGCCGCTCGGACAAGTTTCGACGGTGCCGACAATGCGGCGGAATTCTGTCAATCGCGCGGTTTCTATGCGGGATGGAAGGTAAAGTCCAGACCGGACAGGGGGAGAAGGGCACAATGTCGCGGGAAAAACGTACGCCTATTCCGCAGCATCCTCGACACCGAGAAAACCCCCGGACTGCCGGGCCCACAATTCCGCGTACAAACCGCCCTTGGCGATCAGTTCGGCATGACTGCCGGCCTCCAGAATCCGGCCCTGATCCATCACGATCAACCGGTCCATCCTTGCAATGGTCGAAAGCCGGTGGGCAATGGCGATCACGGTCTTGCCCCGCATCAGTTCCTCGAGATTCTCCTGAATCGCCGCCTCCACCTCCGAATCAAGCGCGGAGGTCGCCTCGTCGAGCACGAGGATCGGCGCGTCCTTGAGCATCACGCGGGCGATCGCGATCCGCTGCCGCTGGCCGCCCGAAAGCTTGACGCCGCGATCGCCGACATGGGCCTCGAAGCCCTTGCGGCCGCGCTGATCCGAAAGCCCTTCGATGAAGTCGAGCGCCTCGGCCCGGCGCGCAGCCTCGCGCACCGCCTGTTCGTCCGCCTCGGGACGTCCGAACACGATGTTGTCGCGGATCGACCGGTGCAACAGCGATGTATCCTGGGTCACCATGCCGATGGCCTGGCGCAGGGATTCCTGGGTCACGCCGGAGATGTCCTGCCCGTCAATTGCGATCCGGCCCGTCTGCAGATCGTAAAACCTCAGGAGCAGGTTGACGAATGTCGACTTTCCGGCGCCCGAGCGGCCGACGAGCCCGATCTTCTCGCCCGGGGCGATGGACAGCTTGAGATCGCGGATCACCGGGAGTGCCGGATCATAGGCGAATCCAGCGTTCTCGAACCGGATCGCGGCCCGCTCCACCGTCAGCGGACTGGCGTCGTCCCGGTCTCTCAGCCCCACCGGACGCGCCACCATTTCGGCCGAATTCTGAACCGTTCCGAGATTGCGCATGAGGCTGTTGAGCTGGGTCATCATCCGGCCCAGCAGCATGTTGAGCCTGAGAACCAGCGACAGGGTGAAGGCAACCGAGCCCACCGAAATCGCGCCTGCGAGCCAGAGATTGATCGAGAATGTGGCAATGACCGCGATCATGACGCCCGAAAGGGCCGCCAGCGAGGCCCGAACGCCGGTCAGATGCCGCGTGAACGGCACGATCGCTGCGATGAACTGGTCAAACCCCTCGCGGATATAGCGGTCATTGTCGGCAGCCCGCGCATAGAGCTTGACGGTCTGGATGTTGGAGTAGCTGTCGGTCAACCGCCCCGTCAGCATGGCCGAGGCTTCCGCGCTTGCCCGGGCGTAACGGCGGATTCGCGGCACGAAATACCGCGCCAGAAACCCGAACAGCGTGACCCAGACCAGGACCAGCGCCGACAGCCGCCAGTCGAGCTGGGCGACCAGCGCCATCGTGGTCAGGGTGTAGATGAAGATGAACCAGACCACCTGCAGCAGCGAAACCATGAAATCGCCGGTCGCCTGCCCTGCGGTCCATACCTTGTTGACGATCCGCCCGGCGAAATCGTTCTGAAAGAAGCTCAGGTCCTGGCGCGACACATGGGCGTGCGCCTGCCACCGCACGAGGTTGAAGAAGCCGGGCACCACCGTCTGCTCTTCCACCAGCGCTGCGAGCGTGACGACGAGAAACCGCGCCAGCACCACGACGAACAGCATGAAGGCAAGCGTCGGGCCGTGGGCTGCGATCAGGCCGTCCCACCCCGCGGACGGTTCGGCCGAATCGAGCACGTCGACCAGCTGTCCGACAAAATAGAACAGCGCCGCCTCGAGCAGCGCCACCAGGCCGCCAAGCGCCAGCATGGCTGCGAAGGGGCCCCTGGCCTGCCCGACATAATGGGTCAGGAACCCGAACGTGGCCGCGGGAGGACGGTAGTCCGAACGCCGGACAAACGGATCGATCCAGCGTTCGAACAGCGCTACGACGGGGCGAAAAATCATGATCGCAAGAATAGGGCCCGGCGGCCGTTTGGCAACGACATTCGGCCCTACTCCGCCGCCGTCGCGTCATCGAGCGGGGCATCGATGAACCCACCCGATTGCCGCGACCACAAATCGGCATAGATGCCGCCCGAGCCGATCAGGTCGTCATGCACCCCGGTTTCGACGATTTCGCCGGCATCGAGCACCACCAGACGGTCCATCTGCGCAATCGTCGACAGGCGGTGCGCAATGGCGATCACGGTCTTGTTTTCCATCAGCGCGAACAGGTTTTCCTGGATCGCCGCCTCCACTTCCGAATCGAGCGCCGAGGTTGCCTCGTCGAGCACAAGGATCGGCGCGTCCTTGAGGAACACCCGTGCGATGGCGATCCGCTGGCGCTGTCCGCCCGAAAGCTTTACGCCACGCTCGCCCACATGGGCGTCGAACCCGGTGCGGCCGGCCAGATCCTCGAGGCCTTCGATGAAATCGAGCGCATTGGCCTTGCGCGCCGCCTCGATGATCTCTTCTTCGCTGGCGTCGGGACGGCCATAGGCAATGTTGTCACGCACAGAACGGTGCAGCAGCGAGGTATCCTGGCTGACCATGCCGATCTGGGCGCGCAGACTGTCCTGGCTGACCCGGGCAATGTCCTGCCCGTCGATGAGCACGCGCCCCGATTCCAGATTGTAAAAACGCAGCAGCAGATTGACGAGCGTGGTCTTGCCCGCGCCTGAGCGGCCGACCAGGCCGATCTTTTCGCCAGGCTCGATGGCGAGCGAGAGATCCTCGATCACGCCGCTCTGCTTGCCGTAATGGAAGCGGACATTCTCGAACCGGATCGCTCCCCTGGATGTGGTTATGTCCCTGGCGTCCGGGCGGTCGACCACGTCATGCGGCTTGATCATCATGCCCATGCCGTCCTGCACCACGCCGATGTTTTCGAAGAAACCCGAAACCTCCCACATGATCCATTGCGACATGCCGTTGATCCTGAGCGAAAGCCCGATCACCACGGCGATGGAGCCGACCGAGACAATGCCCGTCAGCCAGAACCCGATCGACATCGCCGCGACGACGAACACCAGAACGGAGTTGTTGAAATAGATCAGCGACTGGAACATCGTCACCAGCCGCATCTGCCGATGCACGGTTTCCAGGAACATGTCCATGCTCTCGCGCGCATAGGCCTCTTCCCGCCCGGCATGGGAGAACAGCTTGACGGTGGAGATGTTGGTGTAGCTGTCGACCACCCGCCCCGTCATGGCCGAGCGCGCGTCTGCCTGATCGGCCGAGATGCGCTTGAGCCGCGGTACGAAATAGGTGATCAGTCCCACATAGACCGCGATCCAGACAAGAAGCGGCAGCACCAGCCGCCAGTCGGCGCTCGCCACCATGCCGATCATGGCGACGAAATAGACCGAGACATAGACGAAAACGTCGAGGATCTTCATCACCGCTTCGCGGATCGACAGCGACGTCTGCATCACCTTCGTCGCCACCCGGCCGGCAAATTCGTCGGAAAAGAAGCTCAGGCTCTGGCGCAGCAGATAGCGGTGCATCTGCCAGCGTGCGATCATCGGATAGTTGCCGAGCAGCGTCTGGTGGATCAGCAGGGAATGGATCAGCACGATGGCCGGAAGCCCGATGAGCACCAGCCCGCCCATCCATGCGAGCTTGCCGGCTTCGCGGGCAAGGAACCCTTCCGGGTCCGAATTGGCCAGCCAGTCGACGATCGAGCCCAGAAACCCGAACAGCAGAACCTCCCCGATCGAAATCAGCGCGGTCAGGATTCCCATGGCGATCAGCCACGACGCGGCGTCGCGGGAATAATGCCAGCAAAAGGCGATCAGGCCCTTTGGCGGCGCGGTCGGCCGGGTCTTGGGATAGGGATTGAGGCGACGTTCAAACCATCCGAACATGGATGACTCCTGAAACTGGGCAGCCGGCTCGCTCATTCGCGATGCGCACACCGGAGCTGTGAAGACAAGATAGCCGCGCGATCACGCGCCGCTGGGAAACGAGGGCCGGCAAGCCGAACTGAAATACAGGAGCCGCGAAAAACCCTTGGGACTCAGTGGCCGATGGCCGCCGGTCGAAAGCTGTCAGGAATGATGTGCATTGCAGCCTCCGTTGGGTTCGCGTTGAAGATGCCTCTTTTTAGCCCGGATTGACGCTTTCAGCCAGACCGGCCGGCTCTGTTTTCGCCACCATCGGCTGTTTCAGGCTTGAACCAGTGGTAAAAAGACCACAGACAGTGACGATGACCAAACCTCTGATCGCCCTCTATCAACCCGACATTCCCGGCAACACCGGTTCCATCCTCAGGCTCGGCGCCTGCATGGGACTGGGCATCCACATCATCGGTCCTGCCGGTTTCGACCTGTCCGACAGGGCGCTCAAGCGCGCCGGCATGGACTATATCGAGATGGCTGCGCTGACCCGTCACGACGGCTGGGAGGAGTTCGAGCAGTGGCGCGCGTCGCAGGACCTGCGTCTGGTCCTGATGACGACCAAATCCGACGTCTCCTACACCGACGACACGGTCCAGACCCTCAAGGCCGGTGACGTGGTGCTGTTCGGCCGTGAAAGCGTCGGGGTGCCGGAAAGGGTCCACGAAGCGGCCGATCTCCGCCTCACCATCCCCATGGCCGAAGGCCGGCGCAGCCTCAACCTCGCCATGAGCGTCGCCATGGTCGCCGGCGAGATCAACCGGCGGTTCGGGCTGTAGGCGGGATGCTCCATGATCCTGTCAGCCATAGCTGGCGACCTCGTATTCGATCCCGTCCCCGTCATTGTAGTAGAACCGCCGGCCCGGCTCGTAGTCCGCGTGGCTGTGGGTCTTGAAGCCGTGCGCCTTCACCTTCTCCTCGACCGCATCGAGATCGTCGACGACGAAGCCGACATGATTGAGCTTGCCGATCGCGGACCGGTCCGTGAGATCGCGCGTGCGGGTCTCGGCGGGTGAATAGAGCGCCAGATAGGCGTCGTCATTGCCCACATGCACGGCATAACCGCCCGCCAGCGCCGGGCCCTCCCAACGGATCGACCAGCCAAAGATGTCGCAGATGACCCTTGCGGTCTTGAGCGGGTCGGCGACCGTGAAATTGACGTGTTCGAGGCCTGATACAGCCATTGTCGATTACCTCTCTGTCTCGTTTTTGATTTCCGATGAAGCCATGTTACTTTCTCAAGTAAACTTGAGATCAAGAGGTTTTTTTCACCATGCCCGTTTCAGCCTCCGGCAAGCTGCTCACCATCGGCGAGGTGGCCAGGCGGACCGGCCTCGCCGTCTCCGCCATCCGTTATTATGACGATGAGGGCCTGGTCTCGGCGCGGCGCACCTCCGGCGGACGGCGGATGTTCATCCGCTCGGACATCAGGCGGCTGTCCTTCATACTGATTGCCCAGCAAATGGGCTTTTCACTCGAAGAGATCCGGGCGCAACTCAAGGAGTTGCCGCTCGAACGCACCCCCACCAAACGCGACTGGGAAAGGATCAGCCGCGGCTTTCGGGCCCAGCTCGACGCCCGCATCGGCATGCTCGAGCGGCTGCGCGACAGGCTCGACGGTTGCATCGGGTGCGGCTGCCTCTCACTTCAGACCTGCAAGCTGTACAATCCCGATGACCGCGCAGCCCGAACCGGAACCGGGCCGAGGCTGGTGGTACAGCAATCCATAGAACGGGTGGAGGACTAGCCGGAGGACCGTTGGCGGGAGGACGGGCGCCTCAGTCGGCGGTGGGCAGCCGGCGCATGGTGAATTCGATCGTGTCGTCCTTGCCCGGCAGCGTCCGCCAGCTCTCCACTTCGGTCCAGTAGGCCGCCTTCGGCCAGTTGGAAAACCACTCCTTGGCCTTGGCGCGCGCCTCGTCGCGGTTCAGCCTGTAGGTCTCGCGCACGAACCCGCTTGGCAGGCCTTGCGCCTTGCGATCCCGGGCCCGCGCGATCTCGCGTCGCAGGCCTTCGAGCGGCGGTGGTTGTTTGAAACGGCTCACGGCACCTTCCTTCCACGCTTCAATTTAGCGCATTTGCACCCGTCCGGCGAGTCCTTCGCACTTGCAGGAATTCGACACCGCGCAGCAGGCCCCACCGGCGCATACGCCCGAGCGACCCATCGTTCTCCATGCCTGCCACACGGAAAACACGAGGTTACATCAGCCTCCCGGTGCTGTTATGAAAATGAATCGGAGTGAACGAGGATTGTCTATGGAACGCCCCAGCCTGCCCGTCGGCCTGCCTGACGACATCGAAGAGAAAAAGACCAAGGCCAGAGAATGGTTCGAGCACCTGCGTGACCAGATCTGCGCGAGTTTCGAAACCCTGGAGGACGAAGCCGAACACCCCCAGTCGGAAGGACCGGCCGGCCGGTTCGAACGCACGCCCTGGCAGCGCGACGAGGGTGCGGGCGGCGGCGGTACGATGTCGATCATGAAGGGCAGGCTGTTCGAAAAGGTCGGCGTTCACACATCGACCGTTCATGGCGAGTTTTCGCCCGAATTCCGCAAGCAGATCCCCGGCGCCGAGGAAGATCCGAATTTCTGGGCCTCGGGCATTTCCCTGATCGCCCATCCGGTCAATCCGCATGTGCCGACCGTGCACATGAACACGCGCATGGTGGTCACCTCGAGCCAGTGGTTCGGCGGCGGCGCGGATCTGACGCCGGTGCTCGACGATCGCCGCACCCAGACCGACCCCGACACGCTTCTGTTTCATCGCGCCATGGAGATCGCCTGCGACCGCCACGCGGTGGCCGACTACCCGCGCTACAAGGAATGGTGCGAGGAGTATTTCTATCTGCCGCACCGGGACGAACCGCGCGGCATCGGCGGCATTTTCTACGATTGGCTGCACACACCCGATGAACAAGGCGGGTGGCAGGCCGATTTCGCCTTCACCCAGGATGTCGGCCGCGCCTTCAATGTCGTCTATCCGAAAATCGTCCGGTCCAACTTCCTCAAGACATGGACCGAGGATGAGCGGACCGAACAGCTGATCCGCCGCGGCCGCTACGTCGAGTTCAACCTGCTCTATGACCGCGGCACGATTTTCGGGCTGAAAACCGGCGGCAACGTCGCCTCGATCCTGTCGTCGCTGCCGCCCGTGGTCATGTATCCCTGAGGCAGATCGGCACGCGCCGGCCAGCGCTCGGGCCGCGTTGGAAAACGCGTTTGCTGATCAGCGCCCGTCGAGCGATGCCGCCCGGAGTGCGTCGTCGGCCAGCCGGTTGGCGGTCTTCATCCGGGCAGTGGCGGCCGTGCGCCACGCTTCCGGCGCCCGGTCGGGATGATTGAGGCGGGCGAAGGAACGGCGCTTGGCCCGGATCTCGACCGGCGTGTCCGAGCGCTCAAGATTCAGATCCGCGCGGATCTCCTCGACCGACAGCCTTTGGTACATCGATGGTTCGGGCTCGGGCTCAATCGCGGACTTGGCTTCAACCGCTTTCGGTCCCGCGTCCGGATCAGGGACCGGCGCGTCGTGGTCGTGCAGGAAAGCGAAATAGGTTTCGTTGAAATAGTCCTGCGCCCCGGAATCGGCCTCGTTCCGGATCGGGTCGAAAGCGGGATTGCCCGAAGAGCCCCCCGCGAACAGGCCGCCCAGGCTGCGCAGGCTCATGCGCGGCGCGGCCGCCGGCTGGGAGCCGAGAGGCCTCTCCCGGCCGACCCGTTCGAGAACCGTGTCGAAAAGGCTCGCGCCCATGATCATCGCTGCGTCCCGCACTTGCCCGAAACCGGATCAACCGCGCCCTGTGCACATGCAATCGGTTCCGGCGCGCATGGTAGGACTTGAATGGTTAACAAGTTCGGTTGAGCCGCAAAGCCCCCTGCCCGGCCGGTTTCAGCAACAGCCCTGCCGCTGGTGGGCAGTGGGGGGTGTGTTGTGATATGCTTCGCATTCGTTGGCCGGAGTGCCGACAGGTCCGGACCTCCGGCTTTCGGTTTCAAGCAAGAGGAGAAAGCCATGAAGACATTCCATTGCGGATCCCTCGTGCCGGGCTGCAAGTGGCATACCCGGGCGGAAAGCGAAGCTGAAGTTGTCTCCCGCGCCGTCGATCATCTGCGCGAAACCCACGGGGAAACCCACATCAGGCCCTCGATCGTCGAGCAGATCAAACAGCGCATGACGGACGAGCAGCCCGTCGCCTGAGACGTCCCGCTGTTACTCAGCGGCTTGGCCGGGCGGGATGGCCTCAATGGCCCGCCCCGCCCGGTCGTGCACGGATGCCGCGCATGAAAACCGCATTCGAGATCTGAATTCAGTCCGAACCGGCCTCGAGCAGCGCAGTCTTGGAAAGCGTGAAATTGCTCTCGATCCAGCGCTCTTCGAGCGCCTGCAACCGCTCGCCGACCGCCGGGCCGGGTTCCATTCCGAGCCCAATCAGATCGGCGCCCGTGACGGGGAATTCGGGTCGTGACCAGCCTTGGGCATGCGCGAGATGACGGCTGTGACCCGCAGACTCCGTCAAAGCCGACGGATCGGCCTCGGCGCGACCGCGCGCCGAGACCAGCGCAAGCCGGATCCGGTCGCACATCGGCATGACGCCGTGGCGGTACATCAGCCGGTCGAGAACGGTCGTCGCAGCCGTCGGCTTGAGCACCGGCGCCCCGGCCCATTGCCTGAGCCGTTCCGCCTCCGCGCGCGACATCCTCAAGCGTTCACAAAGCGCTCGGACCCGCTCGGGATCCGGCGGGATGATCGCCATCAGCCGCAGCATCGGATCCGGCTTCCAGCCGAGCGCGGTTTCCGTCGCGATCAGGCCGGAGATCGAATCGATGCCCCACTTCTCGGTTTCCGGCAGCACCGCCGTCAGCACCCCGGTCTGGCGCATCCACAACAATGCCCGGCCCGGATCGGAAGCCGAAAACAACAGCTTGATTTCCTTCCAGATCCGTTCTGCCGAAAGCGTCGAGAGCCTGTCGCGCGCCCGGGTGCAGGCCTTCAGCGCCGCCGCGTTCGGGCGGCCCGCGCCGTAGTGCGCATAGAACCGGAAATAGCGAAGCACCCTGAGATAATCCTCGGCCACCCTTTCGTCGGCCTCGCCGATGAACCGGATCGTGCCGGTTTCCAGATCCTGAAGCCCGCCCACCAGGTCGACGATCGAGCCGTCCCGGTCGGCATAAAGCGCATTCACGGTAAAATCCCGGCGTTCGGCGTCCACCTGCCAGTCGGCCCCGAAAGCGACAACGGCGCGCCGCCCGTCGGTGTCAACGTCATGACGCAAGGTGGTCACCTCGAAACCCTGACCCTCGACAACAAGCGTCACGGTGCCGTGGTCGATCCCGGTGGGAACCGCGCGTATTCCGGCGGCCTGCGCCCTTTCGACAACCTGCTCGGGCGCCCATGTCGTCGCAAGGTCGACATCGGTGACGGCCATGCCCATCAGTGCGTTGCGCACCGCGCCGCCGACCACGCGGACCTCGCCGCCCTCCCGGTTGAAAAGTTCGAATATCCGCTTGAGAGCCGGCGCCTGGAACCAGCCCTCACCCGCAACGCTCGCCGGGGCGTTCATGCATAAAGCCTTTCATACATTGTCCTGATGATGCCGGCGGTCACGCCCCAGATCCGGTGCTCCCCGAACGGCATCACGAAGTAATGCCGCTCGACATTCTCCCAGACCCGGCTTTCCCGCCGGTGGTTTGCCGGATTCATCAGAAACGACAGCGGCGTTTCGAACACCGCATCGACCTCGTCGGGATTCGCCACGAGATGATAACCGGGCCTGACCAGGGCAAGCACCGGGGTGATCCGGAACCCGGTGGTGGTCAGGTAGACCGGCAGCCGGCCCACGGTTTCGACGAAACCGCGGTCCAGCCCGATTTCCTCTTCGGCCTCGCGCATCGCCGCGATCTCCGGGCTGCCATCCTCCGGGTCGATCGATCCGCCGGGAAACGCCACCTGCCCCGAATGCTGGCGCATTGCCGCCGTGCGCCGGGTCAGGATGACGCGCGCCTCCGGCCCGTCATCTGTCACCGGCACCAGCACCGCCGCCTCCCGCAGCCTGACGCCTTCCAGACCCGAAACCAGGTCCGGATTGAGCACATGATCGCCATGGGCAAGATGGGCGGGAACAGGTCCGGGGGTGCTGAGCGGGTCGTGCCCCATCGCTCGCGCCTTGAAGTCGCGGGCGTCGAACGTGCCGGGCGGCGACGCCGTGCGCGCCATGTCCCCGGTCAAATCGCGGCCTCGAGTTCCGCCATCGGCATGACGGGGAACACCTCGCCGCCGGACCGGATCGCGAACATCTCTTCGCCGTCAATCTCCGCGGCCCCGCCGAGCGCCAGCAGATCATAGGTTACGGCCCGGTTGATGAGCGCCTCGAGCCGTCCCCGAACAAGAATGTAGGGCTTGAGCTGGTCCGTCTCCCCCATCCTTTCGAAGCGAAGCGGATGCTCCTTGCCGGCGGTCACGACATCGCCGACATTCGTTCGAAATGTGAGAACCTGACCGCTCTCGTCCCCGCCGGCAGTCATCTCGACAGCCAGGAACGGCGCGTCGGCAACGCGAATTCCGATTTTTTCCACAGGCGTGACGAGATAGGTGTTGCCGTCCTCATCGCGGCGGAGAACGGTGGAAAAAAGTCTCACAAGGGCCGGCCGGCCTATCGGGGTACCCATGTAGAACCAGGTGCCGTCCGCCCTGATTTCCATGTCGATATCGCCGCAATACTCGGGATTCCAGCGTTCGACAGGGGGCAGACCGTCCTTTCCGGCATTGCGGTCGGCCTGGGCGCGAGAAATCAGAGCCGCCAGGTCAGCCGCGCTGCCGGGTGCATCTGTTTTCGCATTGGTCCTTGTTTTTGCCATTGTCCTGTCCAGTTGTGAAGTCAGGTAACCAGATAGTCAACACGGTGGCCCTTGTCAGCCTCCCCGCCTGCAATAAGCTATCTGTCGAGGCCGACAACGACAAAGCGGAGATTCCCATGGGACGCATCGACACCAGCGCAGAGCCCTTTGACGAAAAGGCCGTGATCGCCGCAGCCGAACAGGCCCTGGACGACATTTCGGAAGTCAGGAAAGCCGTCTCCGAGGTCATTTTCGGCCAGGAGAGCGTGGTTGAGCAGACGCTGCTCGCCATACTCTCCGGCGGTCACGCGCTGCTGGTGGGCGTTCCCGGGCTTGCGAAGACCAAGCTGGTTACGACGCTGGGCGCGGTTCTGGGGCTGTCATCCAACCGCATCCAGTTCACCCCCGACCTGATGCCCTCGGACATTCTGGGTTCGGAGGTGATGGATCAGGACGAAAACAACCGGAGGTCCTTTCGTTTTCTGCCGGGACCGGTGTTCACGCAACTGCTGATGGCCGATGAGATCAACCGCGCCTCGCCCCGCACCCAGTCGGCGCTGCTGCAGGCGATGCAGGAATATCACGTCACCGTCGCCGGCGCCGCCCACGACCTGCCGCGGCCCTTCCACGTTCTGGCGACGCAGAACCCGCTCGAGCAGGAGGGAACCTATCCCCTTCCGGAAGCCCAGCTCGACCGCTTTCTTCTGCAGGTCAACGTCCCCTACCCCGAAATGGTCGCCGAACGGCAAATCCTGCTCGAAACCACCGGTGGCGCGGATGCGGTGCCGCGCGCGGCGATCTCCATGGAGCGGCTCGCCGACATCCAGGCGCTGATTCGCAAGATGCCGGTGCCGGAAACCGTCGTCGACGCGATCCTCGAACTGGTGCGGTCCGCCCGTCCCGGCCATGGCAATGCCCGCGTGGATGAAACCGTGTCCTGGGGGCCCGGTCCCCGCGCCGGCCAGGCGATGATGCTTTGCTGCCGCGCCCGGGCGCTCTACGACGGCAGGTTGGCGCCCTCGGTCGATGACGTGCGCGCGCTCGCCGAGCCGATCCTTCAGCATCGCATGGCGCTCACCTTCGCCGCGCGCGCCGAGGGCGTTGGCATCCGCGACGTGATCGCCGAGCTCGCCGCCCCGAAGGCTGGATAGACCATGGCGCCCGTAGGCCAGATCACCCAACCGACCGCGCGGCTCGATGCGCTGGCCCGGGCACGCCAGCGCGCAGCCCTTCTGCCCGATTGCCTCGCCGAGGCGCGCCGCGTCGCAAACACCGTGATCGCCGGCTGGCACGGCCGCCGCAAGCGCGGCATCGGTGAAACCTTCTGGCAGTTCCGGCCCTATGTCGAGGGCGAATCCCTTTCCCGCATCGACTGGCGCCGGTCGGCGCGCGACGACAGTCTCTATGTCCGCGACCGCGAATGGGAGGCCGCCCACACGATCTGGCTGTGGGCCGACCGGTCGCCCTCCATGCTCTACAAGTCCGACGCCGCGCTGGTCGGCAAGGAAAGCCGCGCACTGGTGATCATGCTCGCCCTCGCCGAGATCCTGTCGCGCTCCGGCGAGCGCATCGGATGCCCCGGCATCATGGAGCCTGTTGCCTCGCGCAACGCCGCGGAAAGACTTGCGCTGGCGCTCGCACATGAGCCAGGCAAGACCGGCATGCCGGACCTGGGCCGGATCGGGCGGATGAGCGATGTCGTTCTGATCAGCGATTTCCTCGATGAGGCCGAAGCCATCGAGACCGTCATCGGTCCGGCCGCCCGGCGCGGCATTCGCGGCCACGTGATCGAGGTTTCCGATCCCGCCGAGGAGAGCTTTCCCTTTGCCGGGCGCACGGAATTCAGGGACCCCGAAACCGGCCGGAAGCTGGTTGCCGGCCGGGCGGAAACGATCGCTTCGGACTATCGCCGGGCATGGCTCGCCCGCCGCGAAGCGCTTTCGCAAAGCGTGCGCCGGCTGGGCTGGAGTTTCCTGTCGCACAGCACTGACCGCCTTGCGTCGGAAGCGTTGGCGGCGGCGCACGGGCGTCTTTCGGGCATTCCGGCGGCAAGCAGGGCGGGTTCCGCATGATCGCGGGCCTCCCCATCGCCTTCGGCGCGCCCGCGATCCTGTTCGGGCTGCTGGCCCTGCCGGTGATCTGGTGGCTCCTGCGGCTGACACCGCCACGGCCCGCCGCGGAACCTTTCGCACCGCTGGCCGTGCTTGCCCGCGTGCTCAAGCCGGAGGAAACCCCGTCCCGCAGCCCCTGGTGGCTGACGGCGTTGAGGCTCCTGATAGCGGCGCTTGTGATATTGGCGCTCGCAGAACCGGTTCTCAATCCGCCCGAGAGAACACTGAACAGGTCGGGACCGCTGGCGCTGATGATCGACAACTCCTGGGCCAGCGCGTCCGACTGGGAGGAGCGGGTCGCCGCGGCCGAAGCCCTGATCGACGAGGCCGGATCCAGCGATCTGCCGGTGTCGATCGTCTTCACCGCCGAACCCCGTCACGATGCCACGCCCAACACCGTGGAGCGCGCCCGGGACCAGTTGCGTGCCGCACGCCCGCGTCCGCTTCGCCCCGAACGCGATTCGGCTGTTACGGCGCTTCTTGCCGCTTTCGGACAAACCGCGCCGGGAACGGTTGCGATCCTTGCCGATGGGGTCGATACGCCCGACACCGGTTCGGCGCTTGCGCGGATTTCCGATCTCGGCGCCGGCGCAATCCGGATCATTGGCGCCGAAAACCCGTCCGCACTCGTCCTGAACGGCGCCGACAATGGCGCCGAGGCCCTTCGTGTCACGGCCAGCCGGCTCGAGGGCGAAGCGGCCGAAAGCTTCCGGCTCGTGGCGCGCGACAGCAGGGGGCGCGAGATTGCGGCCGGCCCCCTGGATTTCGACGCCGGCGAAAACGCTGCGACGGGAACCATCAGCGCGCCCTTTGAAATCCGCAACGACATCGCCCGGATAGACGTGGCCGGGCGGCAGAGCGCCGCCATCCAGTTGCTTGACGACAGTTTTCGCCGGCGCCGCGTGGCGCTCATTTCGGGTGAGGCCGCAGATATCGCGCAACCGCTTCTGTCGCCGCTCTACTACATCAACCGGGCGCTCTCGCCCTATGCCGACCTGATCGAGGCGGACACCGCGGACATGAGCGCCGCGGTGCCGGAACTGCTCCGGCTCTCACCCGCGGTCATCGTCATGGCCGACATCGGCACCCTTCCCGACGAGGCGACCCGACCGCTGGTCGAATGGATCGAGCGTGGCGGCACGCTGATACGCTTTGCCGGCCCCCGGCTGGCCGCGGCCCCCGCCGATGATCCGCTGGCGCCGGTGCTTCTGCGCAAGGGCGAACGCGAACTGGGCGGAGCGCTGTCCTGGGTCGAGCCCCAGCCCCTGGCTGACTATCCCCCGGGCAGCCCTTTTGCAGGGTTGCCGACACCGCGCGACGTGACCGTGAGCCGTCAGGTCCTGGCCGAACCGTCTGCCGATCTCGCAGATCGCACTTGGGCGAGCCTTGCCGACGGCACCCCGCTGGTGACGGCGGCCAACCGTGGCAGCGGCCGTGTCGTGATGTTCCATGTCACCGCCGAAGCCAGTTGGTCGACGCTGCCGATTTCCGGGCACTTCGTCGACATGCTCAGGCGCGTGGTGCAACTCTCCCGCGCCTCGGCCGGCGGCGGCGAAGCGGGCTCCGGAATTCTTGCGCCCTGGCGGCTTCTCGACGCGAACGGCGCACTGGTTCCCGCCGGCGGCGACGCCAAACCGCTCGACCTGAGCGGCGGCGCCGCTGCAAGCGCCGGGCATGACAACCCGCCCGGACTCTACGGAACGGAGGACGGCTTCGTCGCACTCAACCTGTTCAAGGAGGACGACGCCCTGTCCCCGATCGGGATCCCCGAATTCGAAGCGCCGGTGACCCGCGCGCTGCTGAACCGCGAAAGCGCCGTGGACTTCAGACCATGGCTGTTCGGTGCGGCGCTCGCGGCCCTGATTGCCGACACCCTGATTGTTCTGATCCTCAATGGTGGTTTCAGGGGGCGCATCAGACCCGGAAATGCCGAGACAGCAAACGCCAGGTCCGGAGCGGCTGCGGCCGGGCTCGTGCTCGCTGCCGTCCTGTCTCTGGGAACAGGCTTTGGTCCGGGGACCGCCCGGGCGCAGGATTCCCGACCCGGTGACGCCGAACTTCTTGAAAGCCTGGAAGAGACCCGGCTCGCCTATGTGATCACCGGCGACGACGCCACCGACGAGACCAGCAGACGGGGGCTCGACAGCCTGTCGGAGTTTCTCGCCAGCCGCACCGCGCTCGAACCGGGCGCCTCCATAGGTGTCGATATCGAATCCGACCAGCTTTCGCTCTACCCGCTGATCTACTGGCCGATGAGCGAAGATGCCCGCGACCCAACCCCGGCGGGTGTCAGCCGCATCGACGCCTATATGAAGAGTGGCGGCACCGTGCTGTTCGACACCCGCGACCGGATCGCGGAACTCGGCGGCGGCTCCAGCGCGCTCACCCTGAAAATGCAGCGTATCCTTTCAGGTCTCGACATCCCGCCGCTTGAGCCGGTGCCGGACGACCATGTGCTCACAAAGTCGTTCTTTCTGCTCGACGCCTTCGCCGGCCGGTATGCCGACGGACCGCTCTGGGTGGAGGCCATTCCCGAGACCGACGACCCGGCGACCCGGCCAGCGCGCGCCGGCGACGGCGTCTCCTCGATCCTGATCACGGGCAACGACATGGCCGCCGCCTGGGCGCTCGACGAGCGCGGATATCCGCTTTTCTCCACAGTGCCGCCGGATCCGTGGCAGCGTGAATATGCCTTCCGCGCCGGCGTCAACATCGTGATGTACATGCTCACCGGCAACTACAAGGCCGATCAGGTGCACATTCCCGCACTGCTTGAGAGATTGGGGCAATGACATGAACCTTGCCTTCAGCCCGCTGCTTCCCCTGCCCCTGATCATCGCGCTCGCGGCCGCCGCCGGGCTTCTGGTCGGCTGGGCCCTGTTCCGGCGCATGCGCGGCGCGCTGCTGAGGGCGCTCGCGCTTGCGGCGCTGGTGCTGGCGCTGGCCAACCCGGTTGCCAATTTCGAGGAACGCGAACCCGTCAGCAGCATCGTCGCCATCGTTGTCGACCGCAGTCCCAGCCAGATGAGCATGGACCGCACCGCGCGCACCGACGCCGCGCTCAAGGCGTTCACGGAACGGCTGGCGCGCTATCCGGGCTTTGAAGCCCGCATCATCGAGGCCGTCACCGACCCGGATGCCGAATCCCCGTCGACCCGGCTGTTCGAAGCGCTTGCCTCCGGGATTCGCGATGTCCCGAGTTCACGCCTCGCCGGCGCCGTGATGATCACCGACGGCCAGGTCCACGATGTCCCGGACACGGTTGCGGCGCTGGGTCTCGACGCGCCGCTTCACGGGCTCATCGTCGGCGACGAGGATGAAATCGACCGCAGGGTCGATATCGTTCGCAGCCCGCGCTTCGGCATCGTCGGCGAGGATCAGGAAATCGTCTACCGGGTCAGCGACGATGGCGCCGGGACCGTTTCGGGGCCTGTCGAGGTCACTGTCCGCGTCAACGGCGAGGAAGTTTCGGTCGAGACCGTGAATACGGGGGAGGAGAACTCCTTCTATCTTGATCTGCCGCGCGGCGGCGAGAACATCGTCGAGATGTCGGTCGACGTGATCGACGGCGAGGTGACGCCCGCCAACAACCGCGCCGTTGTCCTGATTGAGGGCATCCGCGAAAATCTGCGAGTTCTGCTTGTCTCCGGTGAGCCGCACTCGGGCGAGAGGGCATGGCGCAACCTGCTCAAGTCCGACGCGACGGTCGATCTGGTGCATTTCACCATTCTTCGGCCGCCGGAAAAGCAGGACGGGACGCCGATTTCCGAGTTGTCGCTGATCGCCTTTCCGACCCGCGAACTCTTTGTCGAGAAGATCGACGAGTTCGACCTGATCATATTCGACCGCTACCAGAATCGCGGCGTGCTGCCGGTTCTCTATTACGACTACATCGCACGCTATGTCGAAGAAGGCGGCGCGCTGCTGGTCGCGGCAGGCCCCGAGCTTGCCGGAATCGAATCGATCGCCGATACGCCACTCGCGCCCGCACTGCCCGCCATGCCCACGGGCGACGTGACAATGACCGGCTTCTACCCCCGGCTCTCCGAAGACGGACGGCGTCATCCGGTCACGCGCGACCTGCCCGGCAGCGCCGCCGAACCGCCCGGCTGGGGTCGCTGGTTCCGGACCGTGAGCGTGCGCGACACCACCGGCGACGCGGTGATGCAGGGCGCGGACGGCGAACCCCTGCTGGTGCTCAACCGCTTTGAAGAGGGCCGGGTGGCGATGCTTTTGTCCGACCATGGCTGGCTCTGGGCGCGCGGCTTCGAGGGCGGAGGCCCCCATGTTGCGCTCTACCGCCGGATCGCCCACTGGCTGATGAAGGAACCCTCGCTCGAGGAAGAGGCGGTGCGCGCCACGGCTGTCGGGCGTACGCTCAGGATCGAACGTCAGACCATGGAGGCGACCACGGATTCCGCCACGGTGCGGCTCCCCTCGGGCGAAATGCGGGACGTCGAGCTGCGCCAGGCCGATGAAGGACTTTTCGTGGCCGAACTCACCCTGGATGAACCGGGTCTCGTCGAGGTCACCTCCGGAGACCTTGACGTGCTCGCCCATGTCGGAGCGGTCGATGCTCCGGAGTTCCGCGCCACCGTGTCCACCGCTGACGTCCTTTCCGGCGTGTCGGAGGAAAGCGGCGGCATCGTCGCAAGGGTAAATGCCGAAGCCGGCAACCTGCCGCAGATCCTGCCCACCCGCTCCTCTGCCGCCAGCACCGGCGAACGCATGGGCCTGCGCGCAAGCGATGAAAGCGTGCTCAAGGGCGTGCGCGCCATACCGCTGTTCGGCGGATTCCTGGGACTCGCGCTGCTGATCCTCGCCTTGGGCGGGACCTGGTTCCGGGAAGGCCGTTAGATCCGACCATCAGGGATGTCCGGATCTTCCTTGATTGGCAATTTCGCGAGAGCGTGGAACGTCCGAAAGCGCTCAGCTTGCCGCTGCTGAGAGAACGTCGCCGACGTCGCCGTCGGTGAAATAGCTCATCTGGTCTTCCGCCCAAGCCCTGATGCCGTATTTTTCAACTGTCTTGCGCATCAATGCCATCCGCTGACGGCGTTCTTCCTCGGGCATGGCAAGCGCCTGCTCTATGCCCATGTCCATGGACCGGTGCGAGAATGGATTGGTGATGACCGCGGACGACAGCTCGACCGCGGCGCCGGCGAATTCCGAAAGCACCAGAACCCCGTCGCCATCCACACGAGCAGCAGCATACTCCTTGCACACCAGGTTCATGCCGTCGGCCAGCGGCGTGATCCAGCAGACGTCGGCCAACTGGTAATAGGCGATCAGATCCTTGAATGGCACGGCGGTTGAAATCAGCGCGACAGGCTGCCATTCGAACGAACCGAATGTACCGTTGATCCGTCCGACAACCTGTTCGATCTCGCTCTGGATCTCGTTGTAGGCCGCCATGTTGCGGTTTGCGCCGACCGAGACATGCATCAGCCGCACCTTGCCGTGCAGATCCGGATTGGATTGCAGCAGCCGCTCGTAGCTTTCCAGTTGCTGGACCCCGCCTTTGGTGTAGTCGGTCCTTCCGACGGACAGGATCAGCCTGGCATCACCCAGTTCCGACCGGATACTGCTCGCGTTTTCTCGCGTCTGCTCCGATCCGGCGAGATCCTGGATGAAATCCCAGTCGATCCCGACAGGCGCGCTCGAAATCCGGATCTTGCGCCCCTTGTACATCACCGCCTCCGGCACGCGCCGGTCCGATAGCGCGGTGCCTTCCCAGATGAAATCGGGGTTGACGTCCTTGCGCATGACCGGGCCGACCTCGAGAAGGCTCTGCGATACGTGCACGAAATTGACCGCGTAGCGCGGAATGTGAAACCCGACCACATCGCAGGCCAGAAGGCTTTCGACGATCTCCCGGCGCCACGGCAGCACGTTGAACATGTCGGCTGAGGGAAACGGAGTGTGGTGAAAGAACGAGATCTTCACGTCCGGCCGCAACTTCCGCAGATACCCGGGAACGAGCCACAGATTGTAGTCATGCACCCAGACGACCGCGCCGGGCGCCGCTTCCGCTGCCGCGGCCTCGGCGAAGGACCAGTTCACTTCGCGAAATGTCGGCCAGTCGACCGGGTCGTAATTGTAGCGTTCCTTGAAGGAATGAAGGATCGGCCAGAACGCCTCTTTCGAGGTGATGTGGTAGAAGCTCGAAACCTGGTCCGAGGTCAGCGGAAGGCGCGTGACCGAATACTTTCCGTAGCTGTCCTCGATCTCGATGACCCGCTCGAAGTCGGGATTGGCGGCGTCCTCGGCCAGTTTCCAGGCGATCCATGCCCCTTTCTCAACGCGTCCGAAAAAACCCTTGAGGGTCGGAACGATGCCGTTCGGACTCTTGTTTTCCTTGAAAACGATCTTTCCGTTTTCTTCAACCTCTTCATAGGGTTGACGGTGGTAAACGATGACGAGATCGCTGGCCATAAATCAGTATCCTTCAGGTAGGTCGTGCATGCCGAACGCCCGGATGGCTTCCATGATGCCCGCGGCGCCATGTGCTTGCGCCATGTGGACGTGGTCCAGATGGACAACGCGCTCGACGAGAGAAGGTTCCGAATTTCCCACGGCGACGGCGGGAAGACCGCACTCGAGCATCGAAAGGTCGTTGAGCGTGTCGCCCGCGCAGAGCACCCGCTCGGGCCGGATCGACAGATACTCGACGAGCCGGCGCAGCGACGGCCCCTTGCTCACTCCGCCTGGCAGCACGTCGAAAAAGCGGTTGTCCGAGATCAGCCATTCAAAGCCCATCTCCTGCACCGTATCGCAGGCGGAACTGTCAAAACGCGCCGAATCGAGGTTGTAGCTGACCCGGTACCGGAAATCCGTCGGCTGCAGCGTGAGACCCGGATGTCCATCCAGACGCGCCTTGACGCGGTCTCCCGCATTGCCCCAGGCCTGCGAAATCTCTTCCTCGAGATGTACAATCGGCGCAATGCCGGTCTGAGGCGAAACCGTTGCGATGGTCGTGCCGACGTCGCCCACGGCATAGTCGGGCCACGGAACGCCGCGGTCGCGGCAGAGCTCGCCGATGAATTCCGGATCGCGTCCGGTCACGAAGATCAGGCCGACCGTGTCGCGATTGTCCTCGATCCATCCGTAAAGGCGCGCCCTGTCTTCCTCGCTTCCGCCCAGAAAGGTTCCGTCAAGATCGGTGGCCAGCACGAATTTGCGCTCGCTCAGCACGGCGGGCGCGACTTCTGTCATGGTCATCAGGAAGCCTCCGCGTCCATTGAAATGGGATGGTCTATCGAGATCGAAAGTCCGCGCCGCTCACCCTCGATCGGACGCGCCCAGTACTGTGCGAAGGTTTCCCTCACTTCGGCGCCCTGATGCAGGATGCGGTAGACACATTCACAGATCGGCATGGTGAGCTTCATCCGCCGCGCCAGGTCCATCACCGAGACCGAGTTGACCTCGCCCTCCACGACCACCGGCTTTCCATCGAAGCACCGGTCGCGCGGGACGCCCTTTCCGAGCTGAACGCCCAGCGACATGTTGCGCGATGTCTGCGATGAACAGGTGAGCGTAAGGTCTCCCGCACCCGCCAGTCCAGTCACCGTTTCGCGGCGGCCGCCGAACACATCGGCAAGCGTCTTCATCTCGTCCATGCCGCGCACGATCAGGGCCGCACGGGTGTTCTCCGCGAAGCCTGCCCCCGTCATCATGCCGCAGGCGATGGCGATGACGTTCTTGACCGCGCCGCTGACTTCCACACCCACGAGATCGTCCGAAATATAGGGCCGGAAGAACTCCGACCCCAGGGATACCGCAAGCCGCGAGGCCGGACTGGATTCAGGTGCGAGCCGGTCGGCATAGGAAAACTGGAAGGCAACCGTGGCCGCGGTCAGATGGCCCATCGCCGTTTCGGTCGCAAAGGTCGGACCGGAAAGCGCGCCGATCTGATGATCGGTCAGGATCTCGGCGGCAACCTCGCTCAGAAGATACCCCGAGCCGGCCTCAATTCCCTTGGCGCACAAGGCGACCGGAACATTCTCACCCAGATGCGGGCGCATCTGTATGCAAATATCCCGCAGGGTTCGCGACGGGGTGACCAGAAGCACGGCCCCCGCGCCGTCAAGGGCTTCCGCCATGTCGGTGGTGGCCCTGATTCCCGGCGGAAGCGGAATGCCGGGCAGATACTTCGAATTTTCGTTGCGGGTGTTGATGGCGTCGACCGTCGCCTGATCCCGTCCCCAGATCGCCGTTTCCCGGCCGGCGCGGCGCGCCACCGAGGCCAGCGCCGTTCCCCAGGAACCCGCGCCGACAACGCAGATCTTTGCGTAAGGAAGTGGAGAGGAAGACAGATCGCCGACTTTTGAGTCCAAATATGTCATGGGGTGTATTTAGGGCGAGTTGCGCCGCAGTGCAACTTTTCTTCTACCGCAGTGCAGCATAAGGCGATGCCGAACCCCGTCTCGCGGGGGCGTTGGCCCGCCGGAAACATGTTCGGAACAACCGGACCGCATCGCCTGCCTATCCGCAGTTTCGATGACGGATTATGCCTTCCAACCGCATCGGATCGGCATCCCCGTGGCAGGCCGCCAGCATCCGTTTCGGATCGAACGGGCCCGGCATCTGCAAAGCACCCGGGCGCGTCCGCGCGAAACCGAGCGGCATGTAGTAAGGCGCGTCACCGATCAGAAGCACCGCCTTGCTTGAGGTCGTGTGTGCGGCGGCGAGCGCAATGCGCACCAGTTCCCGGCCTATCCCGAGATTCTTGTGCGAAGGCCGAACGGCCAGCGGACCGAGGAGATAGGCCTCGGTCGGTCCGGCGAAAACCGGCGTCATCCGCACCGAGGCGATGATCTCGCCGCGATCGCTGCCCACAAACGACAGCGAACGGTCGTGCGGCCCCTGTTCGCGCACCCTTTCAGCGGCGCGGACGAAACGGCCGGGTCCGAAGGCTTCCGCATTGATCAGATTGATAGCCGCGTCATGAGACGCGTCTTCGGTGAGAAAGACAATATCCTGGCAGGGCATGGACGATTTCCGGATAAGAGCGACTGGACATGGAAAAGCGCGCACTGGAAAGTGCGGGAGAAGTCTTTTCAGCGTCGTCGCAAGGCCGTTGCGGGCATCCGGTTTTTCCTTTTTGCAGATTGCCTTTAGCAAAGCGGGCAATAAGCGTCCAATACAAAACGCACCGTTCACAGGCATTTTCTTCGCTTTCGCGCGTTGGGGGCCTATGTCAGATAAAAAAGAGGAGATTGATATGGGCATGTTGGTTGAAGGCGTCTGGAAGGACGTATGGTACGATACGGACTCGAATGGCGGTCATTTCAAGCGGTCGGAGTCGGCCTTTCGAAACTGGGTTACCGCGGACGGTTCGGCCGGGCCGTCGGGCGACGGAGGCTTCAAGGCCGAACCCGGGCGCTATCATCTTTACGTCTCGCTTGCCTGTCCCTGGGCGCATCGCACGCTCATCTTCCGCAAGCTGAAGGGCCTTGAAGACGCGATTACACTCTCGATCGTCGATCACCACATGGGCGAAAATGGTTGGGAATTCCACGAGCGCGACGGCGGAACCCGCGATCACATCCACAACGCCGACTATCTCTGGCAGGTCTATGTCGCCGCCAAATCTGATTACTCGGGCCGGGTCACCGTGCCGGTTCTTTGGGACAAGAAGACCGGCACGGTCGTGTCCAACGAATCCGCCGAGATCATCCGGATGTTCAACTCGGCGTTCGAAGCAATCGCCAAACCCTCGCCGGATTTCTACCCGGAAGCGCTGCGCGACGGCATCGACGAGATCAATGCGCCCATCTACGACAAGGTGAACAACGGGGTCTACAAGTCCGGCTTCGCTACAACCCAGGAAGCCTACGAGGAGCATGTCACCGAGCTTTTCGACACGCTCGACATGCTGGAAGAGCGGCTGACCGGAAACCGCTACCTGATGGGCGACACGCTGACCGAGGCCGACTGGCGCCTCTTCACCACCCTGATCCGGTTCGATCCGGTCTATGTCGGGCACTTCAAGTGCAACATCCGACGGATCGCCGATTACCCTGCGCTCTCGGGCTATCTGCGTGAGCTGTTTCAGATGCCCGGCATCGCCGATACCGTGAACATGATGCACATCAAGCATCACTATTACGGCAGCCACGAGAACATCAATCCGACCGGCATCGTTCCGGTCGGGCCGGCCCTCGACCTGACGGCGCCGCACGGACGCGACCGTCTGGCCAAGGCCGCCTGACGTCCGGCGCTTGCGGCGACAGGCTCGTCCCGTACGAAGAAAAGGCGCCCCCGGCATTCCCCGGGAGCGCCTTTTTCATGCGAAACAACTGCAGTGTCAGGTTCTGATCTTGTAGCCGGTCTTGAAGGTCCAGCCGATAATGCCGAGACAGATGAACATGAAGACCGCGATCATCCCCAGGCTCACCCCCACATTGATGTCCGACATGCCGTAGAAAGCCCAGCGGAATCCGGAGATCAGATAGAGCACCGGGTTGAAAAGCGTGACGGTCTGCCAGAACGGCGGCAGCATCGAGATCGAGTAGAAGCTGCCCCCAAGGAACACCAGCGGCGTTATCACCAGAAGCGGAACCATCTGCAACTGCTCGAAATTTTTCGACCAGATGCCGATGATGAAGCCGAAAAGGGAAAACGAAATGCAGGTCAGCGCCAAAAAAGCCAGCATCGCGAACGGATGCAGGATCTCGAAATCGACAAAGAACTCCGCCGTGGCGAGGATGATCAACCCGATCAGCGCCGACTTGGTGGCCGCCGCCCCGACGTAGCCCAGGACGATTTCGAAATAGGACACCGGCGCGGTGTGCAATTCGTAGATCGATCCGAGGAACTTCGGAAAATAGATGCCGAACGAGGCGTTGGAGATGCTCTGGGTCAGCACCGAAAGCATGATCAGGCCCGGAACGATGAAGGCGCCGTAGCTCACGCCGCCGATCTCGTCGATCCGCGAGCCGATGGCGGCTCCGAAAACGATAAAGTAGAGCGAGGTCGACAGCACGGGCGAGACCAGGCTTTGCGACAAGGTGCGGAAGAACCGCGCCATCTCGAACGCATAGATGGATTTGACCGCCTGAAAGTTCATGACTTGTCCTCCACCAGGCCGACGAAAATGTCTTCGAGCGAGCTTTCCCGCGTCTCCACGTCCCTTAGCACGATGCCCGCCTTGCTCATGTCGGCAAACAGCGACGAGATGCCGGTCCGCTCGCCATTTGCCTCGTAGGAGTAGACCAGCGTCCGGTCCTCCGCACTGTAGTCGAGATCGTATTTGGCGAGCGCCTCGGGGATCGCGTCGAGGGGCTCCATCAGTTCGATCCGCATCTGGCGTCCGCCCATGCGCCGCATCAGCGCGTTCTTCTCCTCGACCAGCAACAGCTCGCCGCCGCGAATGACCCCGACCCGGTCGGCGATCGCCTCCGCCTCGTCGATGTAGTGGGTGGTCAGGATGATCGTGACCCCGTCTTCCTTGAGTTGCCGGACCACCTCCCACATCTCCTTGCGCAACTCCACGTCCACGCCGGCAGTCGGCTCGTCGAGAAACAGGACGCGCGGTTCATGGCACAGCGCCTTGGCGATCAGGACCCGGCGTTTCATGCCGCCGGAAAGCTCCATCGTCTTGGCGTCCTTCTTGTCCCACAGCGACAGCTTTTCGAGGATGTTCTGAAGCAGCGCCGGATCGTGACGCTTGCCGAACAGGCCGCGCGTGAACCTCAGCGCGTCATAGACCTTCTGGAACGGCTCCAGCGAAATCTCCTGCGGCACCAGGCCGATCAGCGAGCGGGCTTTCCGGTAGTCGTCGACCACGTCGAAACCGCCGACCCGGACGGAACCGGAACTGGCATTGACCAGGCCGCAGATGATCGAGATCAGCGTCGTCTTCCCGGCCCCGTTTGGACCGAGAAGCGCCAGGATTTCACCTTCCCTGATCTCGAGATCGACGTTTTTGAGCGCCTGAAAACCGCCGTCATACTGCTTTGAGAGAGACTGGATCGAAACGATTGAGGACATGATCTGCTTTTCGGAAAATCGAGGGTATCGGCCAGATGCCGGGACAGGAATGTGGTGACAACGTGGCACAGGTAAGCCCGAACGCGGCTCATTCAAGAGCGGAAGATCATCGCCCTGCCATTTCCTGTCAGGAGAAACCCCGCTGAACCAGGCGTTTCCGCCCCGACGGATCCGGTGAATTCCGGCCTGTCGTTTCCGCGCTTCCCGCCCACGCCCAGGCACGTAACGCGCCTACCAGTGTTCGCTCACATCGCACGCGCCTGCCAGTTCCGCCAGCCGGCGTCTGGTTGCCGCCGTCACGCCGTCGGGAAGCGCATCGAGCGCGAAGAAACCCGATTCGATGATTTCCGAGTCCCTGGCCTTCGGCGCGGTCTGGCGCACCGCGCAGCGGTAGAAGGCGACATGATCGCGCCGGCTGGTGCGGTTGTTGAAATAGATCGCAAACAGCACCGGCGCTTCGAGAAGCTCCAGATTGCCTTCCTCGCCCAGTTCCTTGACCAGCGCCTGCCCCATGGTCTCGCCGCGCTCCACGCCGCCGCCGGGCATGTGCCAGCCGGGCACATAGGAATGGCGGACCAGAAACACCCTGCCCTCGCCGTCAAAGGCCGCCGCGCGAACTCCCAGCGTCATGTTCCGGGTCATGAGAAACCAAACATGAAGGAGCCGCGTGACCAGCCGCGCGCGCCAGTTGCGAAGCTCCGGCGGACGCGAAGTCTCTTCCGCCGCTGCTTGCGGACCGCCCGGCCTGCCGTTAAGGCTCACATGATGTTCCGTCTCGCGCATATTTCCGACATCCATCTTGGGCCGATGCCCAGGGTCAGCCCGTCCGAGCTGTTCTCGAAACGGATCACCGGTTATGTGAACTGGCAGCGCAATCGGCGCAAGCATCTGTTTGGCAACACGCTCGAACAGGTCCTCGCCGGTGTTCGCGACGCCCGCCCCGATCACGTGGCCATTACCGGAGATCTGGTCAATCTGGCAACCCGCGCCGAAATCGAGGCGGCGCGGCTGTGGCTCGAAACCCATTTCGACCCCGCCAACACGACGCTGGTGCCGGGCAATCACGACGCCTATGTGCCCGGCGCCCTCGAACGCTCGACGTCGGCCTGGCAGCCCTGGATGCTCTCCGACCCCGGCTCGCGCAAGACCGCGATGTTCCCGGCTTTCCGCCGGCGCGGCCCGGTTGCGCTGATCGGGCTTTCGACCGCCAACGCCACCCTGCCCTTCATGGCCACCGGGACCTTCGGAAAGACCCAGGCGAAGGCGGCGGGAAAGCTGCTCGATCAGGCGGCAGGCGAGGGATTGTTTCGCGTGGTGATGATCCACCATCCGCCCGTTCGCAACGCTGCCCGTTGGCACAAGCGCATGAAGGGCATCGGCCGGTTCGCAAAGATGATCAAGCGCCATGGCGCCGAACTCGTCCTGCACGGGCACACGCATCTCGACACCATCAGCTACCTTCCAGGCAAGGATGGCCGCGTGCCGGTTCTGGGAATCGCCTCGGCCAGCCAGGGTCACGGCACACACAAGCCGGCGGCAGGCTTCAATCTCTTCGAGATCGACGGCGGCCCGGGCGGCTGGAACCTCGTTCACAAGCGCATGCGGCTTGCCGAGGACGGTGCGGGGTTGAGCGAAATCGAGCTCGGTCTGGTCGAAACGGTCGCCGTCAACTCATGAGCGCGGAGAGACGGTCCCAGAACGCGCCCACCAGGGCCGCGGCTCCGGCGACGCATCCCAGGATGAACCAGGACACCCCGAGCGCAAACCCGCCGCCGCTGCTTTCACGCCTGGGCGCGATCGTTTCCGGCCGAGCCTTGTCCGGCGACCCCGGCTCGCCCGGCCTGGCCTGCTGGCCGGCCGCGGCCGGTGTTTCGGCAGGCCGGGGTGAGTCCGCGTCATCCTGCTGCTCCATGCCCGGCGCGCCGTTGCCGGCCTCGCCGCGTTCGCGCATGGCCTCGAAATCACCGGCCAGAATGCGCTCGCGCTCGATCACCCTTTCGGCGATGTAGCGGGCCACCGCATCGGCGGTTGCCGCCATGTCGGCGGTATCCGAGATGATTTTGCGGCCAAGCCGCGTGTCGCGCACGAACCGGTAGACCCTCCGGTCATGTCCCATATGCACATGCGCGACGGCATCCACCCAGAGCCTCGGCTGCAGCCCCGTCGACAGCCCGAAATCGAAGCGGTCGTCGGAAGGATCGAGATCGGCGATCACCGGTTCGAGCTCCTGGGCGAGCAGTTCCAGGCGCGCCCGGTCGGCATCGCGCATGTCGACGACGACGTCGGTCCGGTCGGCGGCTGAAATCTTGACGTCGCGGACGATGTCGGACAGCCGCCGGTCGGGGGTCTTCGAGTCTGTGTGATCGGTCATGGCGTGGTATCTGCTGGTTTGAGCCGGGCTCGATTGGTTAACAATCCCTTAGCACAGACCACGATTGATGGCGACAATGAGGCGGCGGCGCATTTCCCACATGGTAAAGATCCGTTCGGACCCGAACGGGCCTGAATGGCGCCTCAGTACGGTTCCGCAACCGCCTGGATCAGCATGTGCGCCACCATCTCCGGCGCCTCCTCCGGCAGCATGTGCCCGGCCTCCGGCAGCACGCTGAAGGCAAACGACGCCGGCAGGACCACCGGTGACGGGCACGGCAGCACCTTGTCCACCAGCCCCCAGATCACGAACACCGGCATGTCGAGCCCCGCCAGCGCATCCGCGGGCAACACTCCCTGCCCTTTTTCCGCACCCTCGGGGAACATGGCCTGATAGGTCTCGGCAAGCGCTTCGAGCGCCCCGGGGCGCGCCCGCTGCGCGACGAACTCGTCGACCACCGGCTGGGACGCGGCAAACCCGGGGGCCGACATCTCCGCCAGGCACACGCGGATCTCCGCCTCGTCTTCAGCCTTGGCATAGCGCGCAAGCAGACCGGCATTGATCTCGCGCGCCATGCCGCCCGGCGCGACCAGGCTCAGCGATTTGACGCGGTCTCCCGCCCGCATGGCGATCAGCGCGGCAACCGCCCCGCCCATCGAGTGACCGGCGATGTGGAACGCCTCGATCCCGATCTCGCCGAGACCGGCGAGGACGGCCTTCGCCATCCGCCCCGCCCCGCCGCGCCCGTCGGCATGAAGAGACCCGCCATGGCCGGGAAGATCCACACGGATGACCTTGAGGTCGGAGGGAAGGCACGAAAGCACCGGGTCCCAGGCCGACATCGAGCCGCCAAACCCGTGCAGCAGCACCAGCGGCGTTCCCGAAGCCGCCCCCGAGGCAATCATGTGAAGTCCCGTCATTGCGCGTGCTCCTCGCCCTCTCCCCGGTTCTCATGCGGCTCGGGACGCCGGCCTGATAGGGCCAGGCCGCCGCGCCTTCAGAGGCACGGCGGCCTGGCTCGCGCGTCTCAGTCGCTTGAAGCCGTCAGCGCCCGGTTTGCGGCCGACACCACCGCCGCCAGCGAAGCCGCGACGATGTTGGTGTTGATCCCCACGCCGAAGCGCTTGCCCGTGGACGTCTCCATTTCCATGTAGCAGATCGCAGCCGCGTTGGAACCGTGCTGCATTGAGTGCTCGGAATAGTTCGCCACCGTCATCTCGATCCCGAGATAGGTCGAAAGCGCGTTGACGAAGCCGTCGATCGGGCCGGTTCCCCGGCCCTCGATGCGCCTGGTTTCGCCCTTGTCGGTGATCTCGGCGGAAACGATGCGCACGCCCTTGGCGTTCGGGTCCGTATGGGTGTGGTGATCGACGAAGCCGAGCCGCGCCTCGGGCTGGTCGACATAAATCTCCATGAAGCTCTCATGGATCCGCGCCGCCGGAAGCTCGCGCCCCTCCTCGTCGGTGATCCGCTGGATCTCCTCGCGGAATTCCACCTGCAATGCCCGCGGCAGGTTGAGCCCGTAATCCTCCTGCAGAATATAGGCGATGCCGCCCTTGCCCGATTGCGAATTGATGCGGATGATCGCCTCGTAGGTGCGCCCCACATCCTGCGGGTCGATCGGCAGATAGGGCACTTCCCATTCCGGCTTGTTGGCCTGGCGGATCGCCTTCATGCCCTTGTTGATCGCATCCTGGTGCGAGCCCGAAAACGCGGTGTAGACCAGTTCGCCCACATAAGGATGCCGCTCGCCGATCGCCATCTGGTTGGAATACTCGTAAACCGCCTTCATCCGCTCGATGTCGGAACAGTCGAGCTTCGGGTCCACCCCTTGCGTGAACATGTTGAGCGCCATGGTGACCAGATCCACATTGCCGGTGCGCTCGCCATTGCCGAACAGCGTGCCCTCGACCCGGTCGGCGCCCGCCATCAGGCCCAGTTCCGCCGCCGCCACGCCGGTGCCGCGGTCATTGTGCGGATGCAATGAAATCAGCACGCTGTCGCGCTTGTCGATGTTGCGGCACATCCACTCGATCTGGTCGGCATGGATGTTGGGCGTCGACATCTCGACCGTCGACGGCAGGTTGAGGATCAGCTTGTTGTCGGGTGTCGGCTGCATCACCTCGACCACGGCGTTGCAGATCTCCAGCGCCACCTCGAGCTCGGTGCCGGTGAAACTTTCCGGCGAATATTCGAACCGGTAGCCGCCGCCGGCCTGCTCGGCCATGTCGCGCACCATCTTCGCCGCATCCACGGCGATCTGCTTGATGCCCGCCACATCCTTGCCGAACACCACCCGGCGCTGCAGCTCGGACGTCGAATTGTAAAAATGAACGATCGGCTTGTGCGAGCCCTTGAGCGCCTCGAAGGTGCGGGTGATCAGCTCCGGTCGGCACTGCACCAGCACCTGCAGCGACACATCTTCGGGCACATTGCCTTCCTCGATGCACCAGCGGGCGAAATCGAAATCCGTCTGCGAGGCCGACGGAAACCCGATCTCGATTTCCTTGAACCCCATGTCGAGGAGCAACTGGAACATCCGCGCCTTGCGGTCGTGGCCCATCGGGTCGACCAGCGCCTGGTTGCCGTCGCGCAGGTCGACCGAGCACCAGATCGGCGCCTCGGTAATTTGCCGGGACGGCCAGGTCCGGTCGGGGAGGTTCACCTGTGGGTAGGCGTGGTACTTCTCGGCCGCCTTCGGCATGCCCTTCTGTCCGGATGAAGAATGTGCAGTCATCGATATCTCTCGTTTCCTGGCCCTGGCCCCGGTTGCCGCCTGCCTTCCGTGGTCCCGCGTGTTTTCACGCGTCAGGACCACTTAGGGACTTGGATCTGCTGCATGGCTTATCCCGAAATCGAACCCGATTTCGGGAAAATCATGCGGCGGCGGCGTCAACCGGCCTCGAGCCGTCATGTTGCATTGGGGAAAAAATGTAAAGTCGAGAGAGGAGCTGTATCGCGCGTCAGCGGCGGTTTCGACCGCCGGACGCTCCTCAACGGGCCCGGCGATCGCCGCTAAGTGCGAGAAGAAGCAGGCCGCCAAGCCGCGCATGCAAAACCGTCGCCGCCGCAAAGCGGGCGAATGACGACGGAGACTTGGGCGCGTTGGTGTTCATGGCGAGCGTGATAGCGCGGGTTTGGGGGGATGGCAAGTCCAATCAACTACTCACCCGACTGCAGCGATTTTTGCATTTTCCCCGCGTTGATGACCAACCCCAAAAGTTCCGTTTGAATACTTGGTTGGTCGGTTTGAACGGTAATACCATTCCATTCTGGTCGAAAAATAGCATCAACATAACGGCGCGTCGCAGAGTCGCTCCTCGAAGAATTACGTTTCATGATTTTTTCCATACTGGAAAACACGGCAATCGCTTGCGTGTAAACATCGTCAAAATTGATTGTATTATTGACTATTCCAGACGAGAAATGATCATATCCAACTCGTTTCATCTCCCATGATGACACACTGGCATCAACTTTCTGTGGCCACTCAGCTTTTCCAGTCTGAAAAAAGTGAGCACACAATGGAAAGAGCAATGCTATTTCTACCGGCGCTTTGTGCCTCCATGCCGAAGCGGTAGCATCAATCATCTCCATAATCTGGGAAATTGCGCACAGATCAAAACCATACGCCTTGAACCCGAGTGTGAGGACCTCTGATAGATTCTCCTCCGGCGACCTGATCTTGCCTTCAGGCAAATGCTGGCAAAGGCTTTCAACATAAGATTCGATCGAAGGTGCCTCAAAGGCATATGTCCGGTCAAAAAAGCGTTTTAGATAGCGAAAGCCGTCAAAACTTGCTCCGTACGCGCCAGCGATACTGTGCTTAAGCTGGCTCGTATTCGTTCCAAACACAAAGACGACACCGGGCACGTCAAACAGGTGTTTGACCCGCTCGAGAAGTTGCACGGCATATGTGGGGCGACACCGATCCAACTCATCCACTAGGATAAAGACGGGAGCGGGCTTTTCCACGGATATCGCTTGAACCGCCAGCTCAAGCTTCTCTCGGAAATCTGTCATTGCAGCGTTAGTGCGATTAAAGCCATCCAACAAGGCATCAAGAGAATCATCGAAGAACTTCTCTATCTGCACGCCCCCTTCTTGAAGTCCGTCTACCAGAACGTCAGAAACCAAGTCGCTACCGCCAACTTCGTCAGCAACCACTTCGGCAATTTCATCTGCGTCCACGCCAAGTGTTTTCTTGGCCAGATTTTTCAGGATCGAGCCACTCACACGAACGGCAATTGAAACGCCGCTTTTCTTTGCGGTATCCCAAGCGCTCTTAACGTTGGAACCCTTATTCGTGTATGGCGCAAAGGCCCGGTCAATCGCCGCCATGATGGCAATATATGGATCTTCCGCATAGTCATCGCGCCAAGCGTTAATCTCCACAACCATGTGGCCTCGTCCGGCGATATCTTTGGCAAATCGCTCTAGGAAAAAGGTCTTGCCGCCGCCCCAGTCAGAATCGATGTTTATGACATAAGAGCCAATTCGCCCTTGAGCTTTTCTCTTCTCCACCTGCCCAGTCAGAAAATTGTACAGAAATTCTGCATCCTGCTTACGTCCGAGAAGGTCGTCTTCCCACACATCGGATTTGTTTGAAGTCATTTCTTACGATATCCAACAATCCAAAAGGAAAAATACGAGCGACTCGTCGGCGAAATTACAAACACTACGTGCATCACATGCAAGTGTGTCAAGCGCTACGAAGTCTTTCCCGGTTCATGAAACATCCAAGACTATCCAATCTCCCCTTTGCGGCGGGGTCCGAAGGGCGTGCGAAACACGCATGACTCGGCCCCTGAGGGACAAGCGTCAGCGGAGGCGATCCCGCTGGGGGTATTCCGGCTTGGGCGATCATTGTTCGAATTCGACATCTGTATGCAGAACTTGCCCCTCCCCACAAGGGGGAGGGGCTGCACGCACCTCTGGTTCGGCGTCCAAATTGCCGTTGTCGCCTAGAATTGAGATTTCGATGGCGCCTATGTTGGTGCGGTTGGGGAAGCCCCTCCCCCTTGTGGGGAGGGGTTGGGGAGGGGTACTTTTGCGAAAGCCGTGCACAATCCCCCACCCCGCTCCCAACAATCCCAACCCCTTAACCCAATCCCACCCCCGATTTCATCCACACATCCCCCAACCCGCGACATACTGTGCACACTCCCGCTGCCGGATGGATCGCGAACGTGTCGGACCAGGCGGGAGGAAGGCCTGCCGGGATGCGGCGTAACGTGCGTCGGGTCACGGCAGGAGGCGGAAGCCATCCTGGGTCCGCTGGCGGGCGGTCTTAACCGGCCGTGCAAAGCCAGCCACCGGGCCGGCAACCGGGTTCGCGCCGTCACTTTGGCGGCCGGAAACGGAGATGTCCGGTCCGGGCCTGTGGCGGACATGGCGCGCCACGTGCGCGTCAGGGTCCGTGCCGGTCCCTCGAAAACCGTTCCCGCGGTCCGTCCCGGTCGCGGCCGGAGCAATCCGGACGGGGGTTAAATCCCGGGAGCGCGAGGCGCCGCCTGTCGGATGCGGACATCATCCGGCGATACTCGGGCCGTGCACGGGCTGCTCCACGCAGTCCCCACCCCACATATTCCGAAAGGCAAAGCCCGCGTGCGGCCCTCCGGACACCCACCACACCCGACGGCGGAAATTTCCGCGCGCGGCGGATCTGGCGTGCCTTTGAACCGGCCGCCGTTCATCCCGCGTGCGCCCCCGCCGCAACTCTGCTAAGGACGTCTCCGGGCGCCGCACCGGGCGGGCCTCCTCTCGAAAGCCCAGACCGATGCCAAGCGACGATACCGGTTTCACCCAGCCAGAGGCGGCCAGCGCCACGCCCGCGCCGGACCATGCCATTCTGTTCGAACTCGGCTGGCAGCCCTTCTTCGCCCAGCAGACTGGCATGGACGAACTGGCGATTACCCCGCCCGCGCGGGTCACCGAGGTTCACCGCAGCGGATTGAGGGTGCTGGGTGACGGGATCGACATGGTGGTGCCGCCGCGCGCCGACGCCACGGTCGGCGACTGGCTGCTGATCGATCAACAACTGCCGAGCGCGAGCCGGCTGCTGGAACGCAAGAGCGTCATCAAGCGCCGCGCGGCGGGCCATGATGTCAGCGTGCAGCTCATCGCGGCCAACATCGACACCGCCTTCATCGTCACCTCCTGCAACGACGATTTCAACGTCGCGCGGCTCGAGCGCTACGTGGCGCTCGCCTTCGAGGCCGGGGTGACGCCGGTCATCCTTCTCACCAGGGCGGATCTGTGCCGCAACGTCGCGACCTATGTGACCCAGGCCGAAGCGATTTCCGATGCCGTGCCGGTCATCGCCCTCGATGCAAAAAGCGAGGATCCGCTCACCTTGCTGGCCCCCTGGTGCAAGCCGGGCCGGACGGTGGCGTTCCTGGGCTCCTCCGGCGTCGGCAAGTCGACGCTCACCAATGCCCTGTCGGCGCGCGCGGTCGCGGCCACCCGGTCCATCCGCGAGGATGATTCAAGGGGCCGCCACACCACCTCGCACCGGCAGTTGCACATCATACCCGGCCGCTGCGCCGTGCTCGACACCCCAGGCGTGCGCGAACTACAGCTGACCGACGCCGAATCCGGCGTGGCCGAGGTGTTTTCCGATCTCGATGAACTGGCGGCAGACTGCCGGTTCAATGACTGCACCCATGTCGCCGAACCCGGCTGCGCCGTTCTTGCCGCGCTCGGCAAGGGCGTGATCGACGGGGCGCGGCTCGCCCGCTGGCGCAAGCTGGCCGCAGAAGAGCGGCACAACACCGCAACCCTCGCCAAGCGCCGTTCCAAGGACAAGGCCTTCGGCAAGATGGTGAAACAGGCCAGGAAGCACAAGTCCCGCTAACGCATGTCGCGCTCGTTTGGGTGCGCGGCGCTGTAGCCCGAACAAAAAACCCCGCCGGTTTGCACCGGCGGGGCTTTTTAAGTCAGTTGACTCAGTCAGCTCAGATTTCGCTGTGGCTGGTGATGATCTTGCCCACCAGGCCGTAATCCTTGGCTTCCTCGGCCGACAGCCAGTAGTCGCGGTCGGTGTCGGCGGCGATCTTTTCAACCGGCTGCCCGGTGGCCTTGGAGAAGATCTTGTTGAGCCGCTCGTTCATCTTGATGATCTCGCGGGCCTGGATCTCGATGTCGGAGACCATGCCGCGCGTGCCGCCCGAGGGTTGATGCAGCAGGAAGCGGGTGTTGGGCAGGCACAGGCGCTGCTCCCTGGGGACCGAAACGTAAATCAGCGCGCCGGCGGAGGCGACCCAGCCGGTCCCGATGATCCAGACCCTGGGCTTGATGAAGCCGATCATGTCATGGATCGAATCGCCCGATTCGACATGACCGCCCGGCGAATTGACGAAGATGCGGATATCGTCGTCGCTGGCGGCCGCCAGGGCTGCGAGCTGGGCGCAGACCTTGTGCGCCAGTTCCTGGGTGATCCCGCCATAGATGAAGATCGAGCGCGATTTGAAAAGGTTGGCTTCCGCCTCCTTGCCCAGCGGCAGTTCGGTTGTCTTGTCGTCTTCGTCGCTCATCAGCCAGTCTCCGTGTGTGTGTCTTGTTCGCAGATAGTACGAACCGGCGCGCGAAACAATGGCGCGGCCCGAAGGAAGCGCCCGACAGAATTCCGGCGCGGGCGAAAAACGCCTGCGCCGGAGCGAAAGTGAAGTGCTGTGGTTAGCAGAGCGTTACCGGAAGACCGTTTCAGCCCTGAGCGGCGCTACGCTGTCCGCCCTGTGCCGGAGCCTGTCCGCCCTGGCCATTGCGGCGGCGACGGCGGCGGCGCGGCTTGGCGGCCGGCTGATCGCCATTGCGCGCTGCTGCCGCGGCCGGCGCATGCCGGTTGGCCGAAGACTTGCCGCTGTTCTGATCGTCGGCAGGCTTTCCACCCGAACGGTTTCGGCCCTGTGCGTTGGCTGGCTTGTTGCGGCCCTGGCCTGAAGGCTTGCTGCCCTGCGGCTTGGCGCCCCGGGGACGCTGTCCCTGGCGTGGACGTTGCGAACGGTTGAGCGGCGCGAAATCGCCATCCGGATCGGCCAGCGCATCGACATAGGTGCCTTCCGGCGCGTTCTCGACCGGGATCGCGACCTTGAGCATCTTTTCGATGTCCCTGAGCAGCGACCGTTCGTCCGGCGCACAGAAGGTGACCGCCGTGCCCTCGGCGCCGGCGCGGGCGGTACGGCCGATGCGGTGAACATAGACCTCCGGCACGTTCGGCAGTTCGTAATTGACCACCAGGCTCACGCCCGGAACGTCGATGCCGCGGGCGGCGATGTCGGTGGCGATCAGCACCGGCACGGTGCCGGCGCGGAAGCCCGCAAGCGCGCGCTCGCGCTGCCCCTGCGACTTGTTGCCGTGAATGGCGGCCGCCGAAATGCCGTCCGCTTCGAGCCGCTTGGCGGCCTTGTCGGCGCCGCGCTTGGTGCGGGTGAACACGATCACGCGTTCGCCCTTGCGCTCGCGGATCAGGCTCGCCAGCGCGCCCATCTTGGCGCCGGGCTGCATGTGCATCACCGAATGCTCCACGCGGTCGGCCGTCTTCTTGGCCGGGATCACCGAAATTTCGATCGGGTCGGTCAGGTGACGGTCGGAAAGCTGGCGGATTTCCTTGGGCATGGTGGCGGAGAACAAAAGCGTCTGCCGCTTGGCCGGCGTCATCGCCAGGATCCGCTTGATGGCCGGCATGAAGCCGATGTCGAGCATCTGGTCGGCCTCGTCGAGGACGACGACCTCGATCTCGTTCAATGAAACCGCGCGCTGCTCGATCAGGTCCATCAGCCGGCCGGGGGTGGCAATCAGCACATCGACGCCCGAGGCAAGTGTCTTGATCTGCGGACGGATCGAAACGCCGCCCACGACGACGGCCGAGCGCAGGTTGAGCTTGCGGCCCAGGTCCTTGATCGTCTTGGCGATCTGCGCGGAAAGCTCGCGCGTTGGCGACAGGATCAGCACGCGCGCCTTCTTGGGCGCGGCAGGCTTGCCCGGCGCCAGCCGGTGCAGGATCGGCAGGGAGAAGGCAGCCGTCTTGCCGGTGCCGGTCTGCGCCAGGCCGATAACGTCGCGGCCTTCCATGACTGGCGGGATGGCCTGGGTCTGGATCGGTGTGGGCTTGGTCAGGTGCATCTGGTCAAGCGTGTCGAGAAGGGCCTTGGAGAGGCCGAGTTCGGAAAACAACATGATATGTCTTTCAATGGGGGCAGGCATCGGGGCGTGCGCTTGAGCGCCGCCATGCGCGGACCATGCCCGATAACAAAAATTCCGCCGTCCGCGGATGGATCCGCAATCGGAGGAGTTCGGGTTGGGCGCATCGCCGCTGGCCGACGCGAAAATTTCAAGGTGGATCTTAGGGGAAGTCAGAACACGCTCAGCATCATGGCGGCGTGCAGCGGCCGAAAGGGCCCCTATCCAGTTGCCCTCTTAGGCCTGACAAATGCGGCCGTGTCAAGGCGAAACCGGATATCGTCCGCGGACATCGCAACATGCGCAGCCGTTCAGGCGTCGCGCGATTGGACCGCTGCATTCGCCGCGACGCTGCGGATGGCCTTGCTCGGCGTGAGCGCGATGGCCGAGACGATGATCGCGCAGGCAAGCCATTGTGCCGCACCCACGGGTTCTGCGAAGGCGATCCATCCGACCAGGAACATGGTCGGCAGTTCGAAGCTGCCGGCAACTGCGGTCCGCGCGGTCCCGATCCGAGGCGCACAGACGGTGAAGAGCAATTGCGGGATTAGCGCGGAGCCGAAAGCGATCCCGATAACAAGCCACCAGCCCGGAAGCGTGCCCGGGAAAAGCGCGGTTGCGGGCGTGACGGCAATGAGCGGCGCAAGCCCGAGAACAGACCCCAGGCTGGCGCTGGCAAGCCGCGCCAGCGGACCCAGGACATTGAGTCGGTGGACCAGCACCGTGATCCCGAAGCCGAACCCGAAAGGTGCGGCAAGCGACAGCAACAGCGCCGGAACCTGATCGGCCTGAACCGCACCGGGCGACGCCCCGATCGCGGCAGCAGCCAATATCATCAGCGAGGCAATGATCGACCGGCGGTGGGGCGTATCGCGAAACAGGAACCAGGCAATCAACAACGTGAAGACCGGATAGGTCATGTAAAGGATACCCGCCGTCAACACCGGCACGATTTCGACCGCCTTTACGTAACCGATCCAGCCAAGGCCCATCGCAGCCCCTGCCGCGACACCCCAGAGCAAGGCTTTCCAGTGAGCCCGCGCCCGCCACACGAAGGGAACAAGTGTGATCGCAGCAAAGGCGTAGCGGTAGAACGCGATCGAATGGGCAGCCATCCCCTCGGCGGTGAGGCTGCGCGCAAAATAGGGCACGAGGCCAAAGCCCACCGACGCGGCTATAACCCCGAGTGTTGCCACTGCAGGCCCGAAAGAATGCCGGTCGTGTTCCGTTGATGTTTGCATCGAGGGTCAGTAGCAGCACGACGGAGAAGCGACAATCCGAGGGGTCGCACGAACCGCTGACAGGACGTCGCAAGTTGTCAAACCCTGTCGCAATTGCCGATTGCGGTTTCCCGGCCGCGCGAATACCTTGCTTGGATTCGGGTTCCATGAAGGCAAAGCCTTCGGGATGAAAAGGGAACACGGTAGGGACGACCCGAGAAAGGGGCCCGATCCGTGGCTGCCCTCGCAACTGTGAGCGTGAGCCGCATCCAAAATGCCACTGGGACACTCCCGGGAAGGCGGATGCCGGTGACAAAGCGCGAGCCAGGAGACCTGCCCGGACCATGGGCGCCGCATCCCGCGGCGACCCGATCCAACCTCATGCACGATGGGTGCAGAAAGGAATTGAACATGCATATTGAACCCGGCGTCGTCGACGGCGCCAAGATCGTCCTGAGCTACGCAACGGCAGCCGCAGCGGGCGGCCTCACGCTGAAGATGTCCTGGGACACGATCCGCAATGATGGCGGCGCAGCCGCTCTCGGCCTGCGCTCCGTATTCACCACGCTTTTGGTGTTCTGCTTCTTCGAGGTGTTTCCGCACCATGCGGTCGGCGTTTCCGAAGTCCACCTCATTTTGGGCTCGACGCTCTATCTGTTGTTCGGCGGTGGCCCCGCGGCAATCGGCCTGGCGCTGGGCCTTCTGGTTCAGGGCGTTGCCTTCGCGCCCTTCGACCTGCCGCAATACGGCATGAACGTCACCACGCTTCTGGTCCCGCTTTACGCCATGTCGCTGATCGCGAAACGCATCATTCCGGCAGGCACCGCCTACAAGGACGTGAGCTACAGCCAGGCGCTTGCGCTGTCGACCAGCTATCAGGGCGGCATCGTCATGTGGGTCGGGTTCTGGGCGCTCTACGGCCATGGTTTCGGCGCCGAGAACCTCTCGCAGATCGCAGCCTTCGGCGCGGCCTACATGCTGGTGATCATTGTCGAGCCCGTCGCCGATCTCGGTGTGCTGGCGCTCGCCAAGACCTTCAGCGGGCTTCGCGGCAGCCCGGCCGTCACCGGCAGGCTCTACGCCCAGGCGGCATAACGGCAATTGCCTCTTTTGGACTGATGAACGCCGCGTGATTGATTTCACGCGGCGTTTGCCGTTGTGTAGCCCTCGACGAGACATTGCACGGGAAACGGAAGAATGAACATCGAGATGGTCCGCGCGGCTGAGAGGCGCCTTGAAGGTCACGTCCGGCGGACGCCGTTGCTGAATTCTCCGTTCCTTGACGAGATCGCCGGTCGGCGCGTCTGGGTCAAGCCCGAATGCCTCCAGCACACGGGAAGCTTCAAGTTCCGCGGCGGCTGGTCGGCGGTCTCGGCGCTCGCCCCGGAAATCCGCAAGCGCGGCGTCATTGCCTTTTCGAGTGGCAACCATGCCCAGGGCGTGGCGCTTGCCGCCGCGCTTCACGGTGTGCCCGCCGTCATCATCATGCCATCGGATGCGCCGCGCATGAAGATCGACAACACCCGCGCACTCGGCGCCGAGGTCGTTCTTTACGACCGGGCGAACGAAGATCGCAACACGATCGGTGCGAAGATTTCGTCGGGGCGGGGACTGACCCTGATCAAGCCCTATGACGAGCCCCAGGTGATTGCCGGACAGGGCACATGCGGCCTCGAGATCGCCGAACAGGCCAGGGAACATGGCATCAAGCGCGCCGATGTGGTGGTCTGCTGCGGGGGCGGCGGCTTTGCTTCGGGCATAGCTCTGGCGCTGGAGGCTGACGCCCCCGGCCTGAGGGTTCGGCCGGCCGAACCCGAACGCTTCGATGACATGGCCCGCAGCCTGGCCTCAGGTCGCATCGAAAGCAACGAAGACCTGTCCGGCTCGCTCTGCGATGCAATCATGACCCCGCAGCCCGGAGAGATCACCTTCCCGATCCTGTCCCGTCTTGCAGGCCCGGGGCTGGTGGTCACCGAAGACGAGGCGCTTCACGCCATGGCGCTGGCCTTCGCGCGGCTGAAACTGGTGGCCGAACCCGGCGGAGCGGTGGCGCTCGCAGCGGCGCTGTTTCACGGCGATGCGATCGAGGGCGACGAGGTGATCGCCACGATTTCCGGCGGCAATGTCGATGCGGATGTGTTCGCGACGGCGCTCGCGCGGCACGGCGGCTGAAAAATCCGCCCGCGCCTCACCCCAACTGCACGCCCTCATCCTTGGCCTTGTGGGCCGGCTCGACATGGATGATCACCTGAACGCCCTCGACCTCGCGCCGGAGCACGGCTTCGAGCCTGTCGCAGATGGCGTGCGACTGTTCGACGGTCATGCTGCCGTCGACCACCAGGTGAAATTCGACAAAGGACACCCTGCCCGCCATCCGTGTCCGGATGTCATGGGCTTCGATGGCGCCGCCGGCTTCGGCCTTGATGATCTCGTGAATGCGGATCTCGTCGGCCGGGTCGACGGCCCGGTCCATCAGCCCGTCGACCGACGATGCGATCACCTTCCAGCCCTGCCAGAGCACGTTGACCGCGACAATCAGCGCCAGCAGCGGATCGAGCAGCGGCTGGTTGAACAGGAGTGCCAGAACCAGACCCGCGATAACGCCGACGGACGTGACCACGTCCGACAGGATGTGTCGGCCGTCCGCGGACAGCGCCGGCGAACGGTGGCGGCGACCGGCGCGGATGAGAACACAGGCCCACCAGCCGTTGATCGCCGCGGCCAGACCGTTGATCGCAAGGCCCGAAGCCGGCGCATCGATCCGGACCGGCGCCAGGAGCCCTCCGATGGCCTCCTCGACGATCAGCAGCGCCGCACCGACAATCAGAACGCCCTCGATCACGGCCGAAAAATATTCGGCCTTGTGGTGGCCGTAGGGGTGGCTGGTGTCGGCCGGTTTCTGGGCATAGCCAACGGCAATGAAGGCGGCCAGTGCTGCGATCACATTGACGACGGATTCAAGCGCATCCGAATAAAGCGCGATCGATCCCGTCAGCAGATAGGCGACGAACTTGAGCCCCATCACACCGAAGGCAAGCGGAATGGACCAGAACGCCAGCCGCCTTACCGTTTTCGCGCTTTCGGGCATTCCCGATCAGCCCTGCAGGGAGGCGATATAGGTGATGATCGCGTCCACCTGCTCGGGTGTTGCAATGAACTCGGGCATGTCGGGATGGCCGGAATAGATCCGGTTGTCCGAAAACGCCTCTTCCAGCGCGTCGATCGGAAAACTCTGCGACAAGATCCGGAACGGCGGCGCCTCGGGATGAGGACTGGCGTCCGCGCGTCCGACGGCATGGCACCCGCTGCAATTGGCCTCGACAAGGCGTCGGCCCTCGGCTTCGAACGCGCTCTCGGCCGACGCAACAAACGTCCCCGCAAGCATCAGACACAGCACCGCCACCGGCCCGGCCAAACCCGCGCCGCGCAAACCGCTCGCCTTGTCAGACCGCGAACTCATGGTGCCCTCGCCTTTCCCGGGCGCGCCAGATGCGCGACCACGTTCTCGATTATGCGCATTCCGGCATCCTGGCCCAGTGTCATGATCGATTCGGGATGAAATTGCACGGCCACAACCGGTTCGCTCTGGTGTTCGATCGCCATCACCACCCCGTCATCGGTCTCCGCCGTGACGCGGAACTCCTGGGGAAGCGTCGCATAATCTGCAAAGATCGAATGGTAGCGGCCGACGGTCACCTCGTTGGCGAGACCGGAGAAGATCACGCCATTGGACGAAACCCGGATCCGCGAGGGCTTGCCGTGGACCGGGACCGCAAGCTGGCGCAGACCGCCGCCATAGGCTTCCGCCAGCGCCTGCAGCCCGAGACAGACGCCGAACACCGGGAGTTCACGGGCCCGGATTTTCTTCACCGTCGCCGCGCAATCGAAATCGCTCGGGCTTCCCGGTCCCGGTGAAAGCACCACGAGATCCGGCGCAACGCGGTCGAACACCTCGTCGGGCACCGGTGAGCGGACCGTGGTCACCTTCGCGCCGGTCTGGCGCAGATAGTTGGCCAGCGTGTGCACGAAGGAATCCTCGTGGTCGACCAGAAGGATCGAGACGCCATCCCCGACCCGGGCCGTCTGCCGGACCGTCGATCCGGCGTTTCCGAGCCGCGCATCCCGGATCGCCGAGAGCATGGCCGAGGCCTTGAGTTCGGTCTCGGCCTCCTCTTCCTCGGGATTTGAATCGAACAGCAGCGTGGCGCCGGCGCGAACTTCGGCGATGCCATTCTTGACGCGGATGGTCCTGAGCGTGAGCCCGGTGTTCATGTCGCCGTCAAAACCGACCATGCCGACTGCGCCGCCATACCAGCCCCGCGGGCTCTTCTCGTTGTTTTCCAGAAACCGCATCGCCCACAGCTTCGGGGCTCCCGTCACGGTCACCGCCCATGCGTGGCTCAGGAATCCGTCGAAGGCATCCATGTCGTCGCGAAGCCGGCCTTCGATATGATCGACGGTGTGGATGAGCCGCGAATACATCTCGATCTGCCGCCGGCCGATCACCTTGACCGAACCCGGCTCGCACACCCGGCTCTTGTCGTTGCGGTCGACATCCGAACACATGGTCAGCTCGGATTCATCCTTCTTCGAATTGAGCAGCTTGAGGATCTGCTCCGAGTCGCCGATCGCGTCTTCGCCGCGCCGGATCGTGCCCGAGATCGGGCATGTCTCAATCCGCCGTCCGGTTACCCGGACGAACATCTCCGGCGATGCCCCGATAAGGTATTCCTGATCGCCCAGATTGATGAAAAACGAGTAGGGCGAAGGGTTGATGGTCTTCAGACGACGGCTGATCTCCGATGGCCTGGCTTCACAACGCTCGAAGAAGGTCTGCCCCGGCACGACCTCGAACAGATCCCCGCGCTTGAAACTCTCCTTGGCGCGCTTGACCAGTTCGGCATATTCGCCGGGTGTGTGGTCTCCCTTGGCCGGAGCATGGTCGGCGGGTCGAAACGCTTCGGTGACTACGTCCGAACCGCGCCCTTGAGTTGTCACCCCCCCGGCCTCGAAGTCATAGCGGTCGATCCAGGCCTTGGCGGCATGGTTGTCGACAACGAGGATCTCGTCGGGCAGGTACAACATCAGATCGCGCTGATCGTCCGGGCGGCCTATCTTCAGCGGCACGGAATCGAACTGGAACGCCAGGTCGTAGCCGAACGCGCCGTAAAAGCCGATATTTCCGTCCTCGCCGGAATAGAACAGGTCGACGATGACCCGCAGCACCGAAAACACCGTCGGCGCACGGGAGCGGTCCTCCTCGGAAAACACCCGGTCGGGCTCATGCACGTCAATCTCGGTCTTGCGCGCGGCACGCGAGACAATGGTGAAATCCTTGTGCCCCTCGAGCCGCACATTGAGGATTTCGATCAGCGCCTCGCCACGCCCGTTATAGGCTTCGATCGTCAGCTTGCGGCCTCGCGAGGAGATCCCCAGCGGAGGATCGACGATGGCCGTATCCCAGCGCGTGTAGCGTCCGGGGTATTCGTAGTTGGAGGAAAAGACCGCGCCTCGGCGGCTGTCGAGTGCGTCGATGTAATCGGAGATGGCATCGGCATAAGGCGTCTCGCGCCTTCGCCGGGTGATCGCCACCCCTCCCCGGGTCACGTAATGTTCCGCGCCGTCATCCCGTCCCGTCGTACCCATGTCCCGTCTCCGTCTGCGCCGCCCGGGGGACCTGCTCCGGCGGACAAACAAAAAGCCGCCGGACCTTTCTGGTCCCGGGCGGCTTGTTGATCTCAAACGCGCATGCGTGGTCAAGGCCGCCTAAAAGCGAGCCCACCACCAGTTGATCTGTGCAACATGCGTCATCATGATTTCTCCATAGCCCAGCACACGGTGCTCTTCAAGGGCAGATCATGCGCTCACGCATCTTCGACATTGATGCGCCGCCAAACCGCCTCGGAGAACGAATAAAGAGAGAACAGGAACAGGCCTGCCCCCATTGCGCCCAGGAGCCATGTGCCGAATGGCAACCCGGCGATGAAGCGCAGCGCGTCACCGGTGCTTGCCGGCCCGTCGCCGCCGGAGGAAAGACCTGACCGGTAGAACAGGAAGGCGACGACAAAAAAGATCAGTCCCCTGGCGACAAGCCCGCCGATTGCCGCGACATCGATCCACGCCATCGCCTTTTGCGAAGCCGAGATATGATCGCGGTACCTGCGGCCCGCCGCCTTGTAGATATGCGCGCCGCCGACGATCAGGAAGATCGACGCGAGGATCAGGGAGACCGGCGTTGCGCCCAGGAGCGAGGCCGCGAACCGCGCAAACCCGCCACTGCCGCCGTCGCCGCCGCCCTGCCCTCGCCAGAGCGACCAGGAGTAGAGCATCAGGAACCCGTAGGAGACCGCCGATCCGACGAGGCCCGCCCTGATCCCCAGCCCCACCGGGCTGGCGCCGTGGTCATCGGTATCGAACCCCGCCTGGACAAGCCGCCACATGCTGTACCCCGCAAGGGCGACAATCAGCAGCGGAGTGAGAATCTCGCTGGCAACCGACCGGGTAAGAAAGCGGATGGCCGATTTCGCGTCGCCGCCGGACCCGGCGGTCAGCGCGGCGCTCATCACGAAGAAGGCAATCACGAGATAAACCAGGCCCCGCGCGCCGTAGCCGAGGCGGGCAAAGGGCTTGAACCACTCCTTCCAGCCTTTCTTGCCGGGCGCTGAAAGTGTCATGATGGCGCTCCGGTCTTCCTGCGGCTGATAAGATGAACGATCAGCCAGGACAGGCTTGCCCAGGCCGCTCCGAGCGCCCAGCCCGCGGCCACGTCGCTGGGCCAGTGAACCCCGACATAGACACGGCTGACCCCGACGATGACCGCAACGAAAACAGCGAAGGACAGCACGTAGAACCGCGCCCGCCGGCTATCGAGAAATCCGATGACGATCGAGGCGAGGGTGAGATAGGTGACGGTCGTCACAAGCGCATGGCCGCTCGGGAAGCTCATCGTGTGCACCGTGTCGAGATGATCGACGAGATCGGGACGCGGACGGCCGTAGTAGTTCTTCAGCGTCTGGCTGAGCAGCGCGCCGGTTCCCACGGAAAGCACCGCGTAGACCGCCGCCCCGTAGCGCCGCGTCACGACGAAGAAGCCCGCCACGGCGCCGAGCGTGAGCACGATGAGAGGATAGCCGCCGATCGCCGTGATCTCGACAGCGGTTTCCTGCAGCCATGCCGGACCGATCGGCACGCTACGGTCAGCCGGAGATCTCAGGAGGAGAAACAGGCCCTCGTCAATCTTGCGCAGCTCGCCCTCGGCCAGTTCGTCGGCGATTTCGATGAATGCGTAAACCCCAAGCGTGACGATGGCGAACAGGGCCACCGGGAGCCGGTTGGCATTCCCGGTCCTGACCCCGCGCAAGAGCCAGCCGGTCAGGCGCTTGGGCGCAGAACTGTCTGTCATGGATTACCCGTCCCCAGTCAATGATTGCAGTTTAACCCGTCATGGACCGATGGGTTCCATCAAAGGTGCACGCAGCTTCATGACCAAATCGTAATCAACCCGCAACGGCGCGGAAAGGCAGGCCTGCCCGACCATTCGACCGGAACCTTTCCCAACCGGGACAACCCGCACGGAATGTCGGCCCGGAATGCCGATGTCCGTGTTCCCTAAGAGCCGGTCAGGAGCGCGCCGCCCCCCGTGCGGCGCACCGGGCTTTGCGCACAACGGGGTGATGATCGGGCCCGGCGCTGCCGATAATTGCGATGCTTTGCCGCCGCGCGGTTTCAGCCGCGATCCGGCATCGGGGAAGGTCCGCAGTGTTTTTCGCCGGGATCAGGCCGTTTGGCCTGCGGGCATGGCGCTCAGCGAAAAATCGACAATCTGCGATCCGCAATGCATCCTTTCGGCGTTTCAAGCGTTCTGATCACAAGCGCCGGACCATGGCGGGTCCGGCTCACAGGCTCAAACGGGAAGATGACCGATGGACGTGATCCAGACCACACTCATCATTGCCGCTGCGGCGCTGGCAGCCGCGACAGCTGTTATCGAGGCACGTTCGGTGCCCCTCGGACCGGAAGCCGTGATTTCCGCCGGCTACAACGACGCGCCGCTCCCGGCCCTGCAGATCGAGCCCGAAGAGATGCGCGCCAGCGTGTACATGCACATGGATGCCGAAACCGGGCTTGCCCGCAAGGTCAACCCCGGCGCCCCGGGCGCGTTCGCGGATTGAGCGCGTGAGACGCCTGGTCTTACCGCTCGCATTGCCTGCAGTCCTTCTTGCATTAGCGGGAGCTGAGCTTCCCGAGACCGGACCTGTGCCCCGGGAGAAACCCGCCCGGGCAACGGACCCGGGCGACGATGCAGGTCCCCCGGAACAACGAGACGCTGCCTCCGACGAAACCGCCACACCCGATGAGCGGTTGCCGGATATCGAGACACCGAAGCCCGAGCTTGCCGACCTGAAGGCCTGCGAAGCTGATCTTGAACGGCTTGGCGTTGTCTTTGAGCGTCAGGAAGCCATCATCGGCGAGAACGGCTGCGGCATCGTCGCGCCCTATTCCATCTCCGAAATCGCGAATAGCGTAACCATTTCGCCTGCCGCATCGATGCGCTGCCCCACGGCGCTCAGCCTCGCACGGTGGGTAGGCGATGTCGTGATGCCTTCAACCGAAGCCTTTCCGGACGACATCCGGCTGAGCGAAATCAGGCAGGGTTCGACCTATGTCTGCCGGCGCCGCAACAATTCCGCCACCGGCAAGATGTCGGAACACTCGATCGGCAACGCGATCGACGTCATGGGTTTCGGGTTCGAGGGCCGCGAACCGATACCGGTGTCGCCACGCGCCGGCGACGGCACTATGGAAGAGGCGTTTCAACGCGCCGTACGCGCAGGCGCCTGCCTTCATTTCACAACGGTTCTCGGTCCCGGATCGGACGGCAATCACAACGATCACCTTCATCTCGACATCATCGAACGCAGCAGCGGCTACCGGCTCTGCCAATAGAGGTTGGGAAGCGGGCAGACACCAGGTCGGTTTGGGTGCAGCCAGTATCATCGGCGCGCTGTCATCAATCGTTCACACCATCAGGATAATTCCGGCGCGAAAAACCGGCCGGATTCGCAATGCCCTACAAGACCCTCCCCGAATTCCATCGCGCTTTCTGCGGCGAAGGACAGGATGCCTCGCCAGCGATGCTCGGCACGCGCTTCGACCGCAGGGGAAACTTCCTGCAGGAGCCGGGAAACACCATCGTCTGCCATGTCCCGGATGGCTCGCGGACACAGACGGCAATGGTCAAGGTTCGCGACCGGCTGCAAGCGCTCGATGCAGGCGGGCATTTCACCTGGACCCCGGTCTCCAGCTATCACATGACGCTGTTCAACGGTGTGATCGAAAGCCAGAGAGCGCGCGAGCACTGGCCCGCCGACTTGCCTCTCGACGCATCGATCCACGAGGCGACAGACTACCTTGCCCCGCGGCTTTCGGAATTCCGGGGCATGGCGCCGTTTTCGGTCAAGCTCGAAAGCGTGACCCCTCTGGGCCTTCTCGTGACGGGCGCGAGCGCTGACGATGAAGCGACCATCCGGCGCATCCGCGACGAACTCACGATCCCGTTCGGGTTCCGCAAACCCGGTCATGACGGCTATCCGCTGCACCTTACGCTCGGATACATCCTCCGCTGGCTGCCTCGCGAACTGGCCCCGGTCTACATGCGCGAACTCGAAGACATCGGCGAGACGTTCCGCAGGGACGTACCGGTGCTGGAACTTGGGCCAGCGGAATTCTGCACCTTTCGGGACATGAACCATTTCGAACCGGTTCTCAGGCTGTCCTGAGAACCGGGGGCTTTCGCATCGCCAAACGGCTGTCGTCTAGAACAGTCCCTCGATCTGGCCTGCATCGTTGAGACAGATCTTCTCCGACGAGGGGCTTCTGGGAAGCCCGGGCATGGTCATGATCTCGCCGGTGATGACGACGATGAACCCCGCGCCCGCCGACAGGCGAACCTCGCGAACCGCCACCGTGTGATCGACCGGCGCGCCGCGCAGGTTCGGATCGGTGGAGAAGGAATACTGGGTCTTGGCCATGCAGATCGGAAGAGCGCCGTAACCCTGGCCCTCCCACTGCTTGAGCTGTTCGCGCACCGACTTCTCCGCGATCACCTCTCCTGCGTGATAGATCGATTTCGCAATGGTCTCGATCTTTTCGAACAGGGACATGTCGTCCGGATAAAGCGGGGCAAACTGCGCCTGGCCGGAATCGGCCAGTTCGACCACCTTGTGTGCGAGTTCCTCGATTCCCGCCGAGCCCTGCGCCCAGTGCTTGCAAAGGATCGCCTCGGCGCCAAGCGTCGCCACGTAATCCTTCACCGCCTGAACTTCCGCGTCCGTATCCGTGACGAAATGGTTGATTGCCACAACCACCGGCACGCCGAATTTCTTCACGTTCTGGACGTGGCGGCCAAGGTTGGCGCAGCCCTGCTCGACGGCGGCGATGTTCTCGGCGCCGAGATCCTCCTTCTTGACGCCGCCATTCATCTTCATGGCCCGCACGGTGGCGACGATCACTGCCGCATCGGGTTTCAGGCCGGCCTTGCGGCACTTGATGTCGAAGAATTTTTCCGCGCCCAGATCGGCGCCAAAACCGGCTTCGGTCACGACATAATCGGCGAGCTTCAAGGCCGTGGTGGTCGCCGCCACCGAATTGCAGCCATGCGCGATGTTGGCGAAGGGGCCGCCGTGGACGAAGGCGGGATTGTTCTCAAGCGTCTGCACGAGGTTCGGCTGCATGGCGTCCTTGAGCAGAACCGTCATCGCGCCATCGGCCTTGATGTCCCGGCAATAGATCGGCGACTTGTCGCGGCGGTAGGCAACGACGATGGCGCCAAGCCGCTCCTGCAGATCGTCGAGATCCTTGGCAAGACAGAGGATCGCCATGACCTCCGAGGCGACCGTGATGTCGAACCCGGTCTGGCGCGGAAAGCCGTTGGCCACACCGCCGAGGTTGACGACGATGTCTCTGAGCGCCCGGTCGTTCATGTCCATCACCCGACGCCACACCACCCGGCGCGCATCGATTTCGAGCGCATTGCCCCAGTAGATATGATTGTCGATCATCGCCGAGAGCAGATTGTGGGCGCTGGTGATGGCATGGAAGTCGCCGGTGAAATGAAGGTTCATTTCCTCCATCGGCACCACCTGTGCCTGACCCCCGCCGGCGGCCCCGCCCTTCATGCCGAAGTTCGGTCCGAGCGAGGCCTCGCGGATGCATATCATCGCCTTTTTGCCGATGCGGTTGAGACCGTCGCCAAGGCCCACGGTCGTGGTGGTCTTGCCCTCGCCCGCCGGCGTCGGGTTGATCGCAGTCACCAGGATCAGCTTGCCGTCCGGCTTGCCGCTTTGGCGGGCAATGAAATCCGCCGAGATCTTCGCCTTGTCATGACCGTAGGGGACAAGGTCTTCGGGCGGAATCCCCAGCTTGCCGCCGATCTCCATGATCGGCTTCTTGTTGGCCGCACGCGCGATTTCGATGTCTGTCTTGAACTCAGCCATGCTGTCGATTCCTCTTCCCGATCCTGACCGCACATCCCGACGGCCGTCTGGCGAAGAATAGAAACCGAAACCGCCGCCCATGCTTGCATGAAACGGGACGCGCAATGCGCCAATTGCGACACGCGCGCCGTCAAGCGTCGATCAGGCGTTTCCCGCGCCGCGGGCCGGCATCAAGCCACGGCCCTCACCCGTCTCCCATCGCGATCAGCCCGGCATTGCCGCCCGCCGCCGCGGTGTTGACGGAAACGGCCTGTTCGACGGCAAAGCGCATCAGGTAGTGCGGACCGCCGGCCTTGAAGCCGGTGCCGGACAGCCCGGAGCCCCCGAAGGGCTGGGTGCCGACGACTGCCCCGATCATGTTGCGGTTGACATAGACATTGCCGGTGTCGAGCCGGTCGATCACCTTCCGGACCAGGGCCTCGATGCGCGAATGAACTCCGAGCGTCAGGCCGTAGCCGGTGGCGTCGATGGCGTCGAGCACCTGATCGAGCTTTTTCGCCTTGTAGCGCACCACATGCAGGACCGGGCCGAAGATCTCGCGGTCGAGAGCGGCGGCGTCCTTGAGTTCGACGATATGCGGGGCAAAGAAGATCCCCTGCTTCGGCGCGTCCCCCGCATAGACCAGCTTCTGGCTCTTGCTCACCGCGGCGATGTGCGCGGCCAGCATGTCGCGCTGGGCCTGGTCGATCACCGGTCCGACATCGGTTGAAGGATGCGCCGGATTGCCGAGCCTGAGTTCCCGCGCGGCCCCCTCGATCATCTCGATCATGTGATCGGCGACATCGTCCTGAACGAACAGCAGCCGGAGCGCGGAACAGCGCTGACCCGCAGACCGGAAGGCCGACATCACCACATCGTCGGCCACCTGTTCGGCCAGCGCCGTGGCGTCGACGATCATCGCGTTGAGACCGCCGGTTTCGGCGATGAAGGGGACGATCGGCCCGTCCTTGGCGGCCAGCGTGCGGTTGATCGCATGCGCGGTTTCGGTCGAGCCGGTAAACGCCACGCCGCCGATTTTCGGGTGTGCCGTCAGCGCCGCGCCGACATCGCCCGCGCCGGGCAGAGACATCAGCACGTCGGCGGGCACGCCCGCCTCGTGAAGCAGGGTCACGGCCTCATGGGCCACAAGGGGCGTCTGCTCGGCCGGCTTGGCGATGACGGCATTGCCGGCCGCAAGCGCGGCGGAAACCTGCCCGAGGAAGATGGCCAGCGGAAAGTTCCAGGGCGAGATGCACACGAAGACCCCGCGCCCGCGCCAGCCGAGCCGGTTTTCTTCGCCGGTCGGCCCCGGCATCGGCTTCATCGCCCCGAACATCTCGCGCGAACGCGCCGCGTAATAGCGCAGGAAGTCGACCGCTTCCCGGATCTCGGCAATGCCGTCGTCGAGCGTCTTGCCGGCTTCCGCGGAAAGCAGCGCCATGAAGCGGTCACGCCGCTCCTCGAGCAGGTCCGCGGCCTTGTCGAGCGCTTCGGCGCGACGCACGGGATCGGTCCGGGACCAGTTCCTGAAGCCCTTCAGCCCCGTTTCGACGGCCTTGTCGACATCCCCGGGATCGGTAAAGCGAACCGTCCCGACGACATTTGTCGGATCCGATGGCGAGGCGAGATCCTGCGCCCGGCCGCCTTTCAGGCCCGGCGCCAGCGGCCCTGCCTCGACCCGCGCGTTGGAACGCGCCATCCCGGCGATCAGCGATTCGAGCTCCAGCCGGTCTCCGAATTCGATGCCGCGCGAATTGGTCCGGTCCGGATAGATTTTCAGCGGCTGCGGAATCTGGCTGTTGCGGGCGGACTGTCCTGCGGCGAGACCCAGCTTGGCATCGGGGCGTGTGAGCAGATCGGCAATCGGGACATTCCTGTCGCCGGCAACGGCGACAAAGGACGAATTGGCGCCGTTTTCCAGAAGACGGCGCACCAGATAGGCCAGAAGATCGCGATAGCCGCCGACAGGCGCATAGATGCGGCAGGGCACCCGGTCGTTGCTCTTGCTCAGGCTGTTGTAGACCGAATCGCCCATTCCGTGGAGGCGTTGAAACTCGAAGCCGCTGCGATCCTGCGCCATCTCGATGATGGTCGCGACGGTGAGCGCATTGTGGGTTGCGAATTGCGGAAAGATCACCTCGCGCAGATCGAGCATCTGCTGTGCGCAGGCGAGATAGGACAGGTCTGTCGCAGCCTTGCGGGTGAAGACGGCATAGCCCTCGAGCCCGCGCTCCTGCGCCCGCTTGATCTCGGTGTCCCAATAGGCGCCCTTGACCAGCCGGACCATCATCCGGCGGCCGTGCTTGCGGCAAAGGCCCGCAATATGATCGATCACCTGCGGCGCGCGCTTCTGATAGGCCTGGATCGCCAGGCCGAACCCGTCCCAGCCGGCAAGCGACGGATCGGCGAAGGCACGATCGATGACGTCGAGTGACAGTTCCAGCCGGTCCACCTCCTCCGCATCGATGGTGAAGTTGAGATCATGCGCCTTGGCCATCCCGGCCAGGCGGATCACATCGGGCACCAGTTCCTCGAGCACCTCGTTCCGGTGGGTCGGGACATAGCGGGCATGCAGGGCGGAGAGCTTGACCGAGATTCCCGGCCTGTCGGGCAGCTTGCGCCCTGCCGAGATCTTGTCGGCCGACTTGCCGATCGCGGCGATGGCGTCGGCATAGGACCTGAAATAGCGTTTGGCGTCGGCCCGGGTCCGCGCCCCCTCTCCGAGCATGTCGAAGGAATGCCGGTACCCTTTGGTCTCGTTTCTGGCAGCCCGCCCGAGCGCCTCCTCGATGGTCTCCCCAAGCACGAAATGATGGCCCAGAAACCGCATCGCCTGGCGGGTTGCGGTGCGCACGGTGGGCATGCCCATGCGCTTGACCAGACCGCGCATGACGCCTTCCGGCGTTTCCCCGGGCTTGATCACGCGCGCCGACATCCCGAGCGCCCATGCGGAGGCCGACACGAACCAGGTGTCGCCATGGCTCTCGTGATCGCTCCAGCCGCCTTCCTTGAGCTTGTCCTCGATGAGCCGGTCCTGGGTCAAGGCGTCAGGCACCCGCAGAAGTGCCTCCGCCAGCACCATCAGCGCCAGGCCCTCGCGGGTCGAAAGACCGTACTCGCGCAGAAAATCGTCGACACCCCCGATCTGGCCGGAATCGGAGCGGATGGCCTTGATCAGCTTCGTGGCGCGATCGTCTATCGACTGGTTCTGGGCCGAGGTGAAGCTCAGGCGGTCGCCGAATTTTCGGGCCAGTCGGTCATCATCCTGCACATGCGGCGCATGAAAGGCTGTAAGTTCGTCGGATCGGTTTGTGTCGGCCATTGATCTCTCCCGTAGATATCAAAGGATACATCTTGATGAGCCGATTTATTCACTGTATTATGATCTGAAAGCACCATATTTCTCTATCATTTTGAGGATACATAGGAATAATGAAGCCTCTTGATCGCTTGGACCGCAAGATCCTGCGCGCAGTGCAGGATGACGGCCGCCTGACCAATCTGGAACTGGCCGACAAGATCAGCCTGTCGCCAACGGCAACGGCCGAACGCCTCAAGCGCCTCAACCGCGAAGGCTACATCACCGGCTACACGGCGCGGCTGTCAGCGCCCCTGCTTGGCCGCGGCATGCTGGTTTTCGTCGAGGTCAAGCTCGACCGCACAACTCCGGAAGTTTTCGACACCTTCGCCGCGGCCGTCCGGAAGTCCGACGATGTCATGGAATGCCATATGGTTGCCGGCGGGTTTGACTATCTGGTCAAGGCGCGCGTAAACGGCATGGAGGCCTATCGCTCCTTTTTGGCGGACGTTATCCTGTCCCTTCCCGGCGTTCGTGAAACACATACCTATCCGGTCATGGAAGAAGTAAAGAACACAGGAAAGATTCCCGTATAGGCAGGCATGCCGAACAAGTATTTGGACACGGATAAACAATGCCATTCAGCTATGTTCCGAATGACATATGGCGCAGCCCCCGCAATGACGGTATTGTGACGCTACGTAAAGCGCGAAAAACGATAATGACGGATTGCCTTGGATGAATTCTCAGCAAACCCTGTTTGAAAGGCTGCGATCCGTTGAGACAGAGCAGGAGCTTGCACGCTTTTTTGAGGATCTGGCGGAGGCATTCGGGTTCGTCGCCTACGGCATTCTCGACATCCCAGTGGCGTCCAGCGACCGGTTGGGAAACCAGATTGTCCTCACCAATCTGCCCGCCGAATTCGTTTCAGACTATGATGCTCTCAAGCTTCTCAGAAACTCTCCGACCCTTGCCGCATTGAAGCGATCGACGGCCCCTATCGCCTGGGATCTGGAGATGCTCTATCGGGAACGTCCCCCGCAGGAAGTCGAGCCGCTCAAGGTACTGTATGCAAGGCACCGCGTCGTCATGGGCGTGTATTTTCCGGTGCATGGCCCGAACGGCCGGCGTGCGGCGGTGGTTCTTGCCGGCGACCGGGAAAAGCTGACCCACACGGAAATGGGCGAACTGGGAATCTATGTCCTTCACGCCTACGACACCTATTCCAACCTTGTGAAGAAGGAGAAGAGCCAGTCCAAGGGGATCACGGCCCGGGAACTGGAAGTGCTGCACTGGGCGGCCCACGGAAAGACATCTACGGAGATTGCCGCGATCCTGTCGCTGTCGGACCACACGATCAACGCCTACATGAACAGCGCCATGCGCAAGCTCGACTGTGTCAACCGCACACAGATGGTCGCCAAGGCGCTCAGGCTTCACCTGATAAGCTGATCCCTCCGAAGAACCGGAAGCGACAACCGGCGGCCGGTCCGCCTCGACGGCCGGACAAATTCTCCACCAAGGCTTGCGGCTAAACCGGCTCAGGCCGACCCGGTCCCAACCGTCAACGATCCAGAATGTCACGCATCTCCACGAGGTTGGAGCGGACACGCAGCAGGTAGAAGCCCATCGTCGCCAGGTGCGAAGGCATGATCCAGCTCGATTCATTGCCGTTGGAGATGATGAACGGCGTCATGTCGAGCGCACTGCGCAACTGGTCTTCCGCAATCTCCGCCACATTGGTAACCCGCCTGTCATTGTAGACAGTCCGGAAATCGGAGCGGGTGGCGCGCAGGATTCCGTAGTAGGCGTAGAGCTGGCCGTAGGTGAACCAGAAGCGGTCGTCCGCACGCGGGTCGAACCAGCCCAGATCGCTCACCTCCATGCGCGAGCGCAGAATATCCGATGTCGAGCCGATGTCGCCGGTGACGCGGTCCAGGAACTGGAGAAGATTGTCAGACCTGACATCGAACTCGCCCCGGCATTCCGTCAGTTCCCGATTGAACTCCGTCAGAGACGCGATTGCGGCGCGGTGGCGCTCGGGCGTCGACGGCTGGATGAAGGGCGGCGAGAAGGTCAGCCACCAGGCGTCTTCGTTGTAAGCCATCGCCTGCTTGGCGTCCTGGAGGTTCTGGTTGATCTGCGAGGTGCCGCGCACCCGGCCCAAGCGGTCGGCGAGCTCGATGGTCGTCCGGCGGATCACCGTGTTGATGCCCAGCTGGAATGCGGCCTTGTTGTCGAGAAACGGCGTGTTTTTCCAGGGAATGCCGAACAGGCCCGCCTTCGAGAGCGGAAGCGACGGAACCCAGCTGTTCTGGTTGGCGTTGAAATCGATGAGATCATGGGTGACCTCGACGATCGCGGACCCGGCACACTGGGTGTCCGAGGTCTCCGACAAGGGTTCCCCCGGCGCCGAGCTGGCCTGCAGGAACTCGTAACCCTCGGGATAATCGGGATTGTAATTGACCCAACGCTCGGCCTGCCAGATGAAATAGCCGTAGGAGCCGACCAGCAGCAGAACAAAGGCGCCAACAACCGCCTTGAGGATAAAGCCGCGCTTGCGATACCAGCCGGCCATGGTGACAAACGGCCAGAGCAGGGCTGAAATGACGATTCCGATGCCGCGACCGATGGCGTGGAAGATGCGCTCGAAGAAGGCGATCACGGGATCAAGCATCGTCTCTGTTTCCTTTAAGTCCGTAGAGCCGCGCCCTCAGCGCTGGCTTGTCCTTCAGATAGGTCTCCGACAATACCCTCACAACATGCGCGCGGTAACCCTCGGAATATCCCTCATAGGCTTCATAAAATCCCTGCTTGTCAAAAACAAACCGGGAGACGAAGTCGAACGGGGCAAGTCTTGCGAGCAATCGGTTGACCAGCCACTGGTCCGGATGATCGGGCTCTGCGCGGCAAAGCATCAGCCGCCGGTCTTCGCGCACCTCGCGCATCTTGATCCGGCCTGTGGCCGAAATCTCGCGGATCGATTCCTGCATGAACGGATAGATCCGCTGCTCGGCGATCAGCCCGGCATTGCGGTGCATCCAGGTTTGCAGCCACACCCGGTCGGCCCGGTCCAGACCCGCTTCGGGATCGAGCCTTCCGATGAGATCGAAAACGGCCATTTCCGCGCGATGCTCGAAGTAGCCCGAGGCTTCCACCCAGGAGGCCCGGGGCAGCTGAAGCCGGCCGGACCTGGAAAGATAGTCGAAGATGCGGGCATGATCGCCGGCATCGATATAGCTGACCTCCCACGGCCTCGACCGCCTGAACCCCGGCGCACGACTGTCGCAGATCACGGTTGTCGTCCGGTCGTCGCGGAAGATGAACACGCCGCCGAAATGATTGGCCCAGTAGGATTGATGCGGAAAGACAAGCTTGTCCGGCACCAGCGCGTTCTGCCGGATGTCCCCGGTCTGGCGGGCCAGTTCCACCATCCGGTTGAGCATGGCGTCGTCGCGCCAGCCGTCCTTCGATGTCTTCAAACGGTCGACGAGCGTGCGCAACTGTGCAGCCTTGCCCAGAATGTCCTCGGCCGAAAGAACCCGGAAGCGGACCTCATCGATCCGCAACAGATCCTCGATGTCGTGGACCTCGGCGACGGGGTCCTCGATCTCGCCGAACAGCGCATCCTTGATCGTGATAGCGTGAACGACACGGCGGTTGCCGTCGAAGAACTCGTGCATCAGCCCGGCGGTGTTGGAAAACCGGGTATGAACCACGGGCAGGTTTTCCTGCTCCGGCGTCAGGATCACGAACCGGCGATTGACGCCGTTGGGATCGAGATACTGAACATCGTCAAGTTCCCGGGCGATCTCCGGCGAAAAGCCGGTCATGTCGATGCGGAATTCCTCCAGCGCCGTTTCCGGCAATCCGAACGCCTTCAGCGCCTTGTTGTAGCGCGCGATCAGATGCGGCTCGCGCACCGGAAGCAGCCGCCCGTAGATCAGTTCATTGTCGACAAGCCGCTTCATTGGCGCCAGCGCCCGTCCTGTTTCATGGCCTCTATCTCGTCGATCGCGCGCTCGCGCTGCCGCTCGCGCCGGACGATCTCCTCGACAGCAGTCGCATCGGAGCGGTCGGTGTAGCGGAACTCGGAATCGGCGTAGCGGTTGATCTCCTGCATCACCATTTCGATCGTGAACGGCTTTCTGAGCTCCGATATCATCGCCAGTTTGTCGTCATAGGGCTTGTGCATGAAGGCGTCCGCCGTCTCGAACCATTCATCCGGCAGGTCGATGTCCATCGCCCGCATCTTGATCGCGTCGGTGATGTTCTTGATCGCCCGACCGGTAAAGCGCGGCTCGGCCAGCTTGATCCGGTGCAGATAGGCGCCGATGTCGGCGAGACTCCGAACCGGGCCGTTCTCCTTCTCGAAGGTTTCCCAGACCGAAAGAAGCCCCTCTTCCTGCGGCCGGTCGTGGCCGTCATAGGACCGTGCCACCGCCTGCCTGATTTCCTGGTTGGCGAACAGCGCGTGATCGCCCAGCGGAATCGAATGGTTCTTGCCGGCCAGAAGCGCGAAAATGTCGATATAGTCGTCGAGTGTTTGCGGCCCGTCGACCAGCCACCGCGCACCGGCGCGCTGCCTGAGCGCATCGTCGACATTTTCCGGATAGTTCGAGAACATGCCGAAACTGCAATTGCCCCGAACCACGGTTGAAGCGCCGGCGAAGGCTTCCATCAGCACGGCGGTGACTTCCTGCTGGCCGGCCGACGCGCGGTCGTCCGAACGCTTGGCCGCCACCTGGTCGATGTCGTCGATGGTGCCGAAACCGATGGCGCGCGGATTGACGATATTGTCCACGAACGTCTTGCAGTTCTGGCCGGATTTGCCCTGGTAGGAGGAGATCTGGTCTACCCCGAAATTCTCGTAGTGGAACGGGTAGCCGGCAACCTCGCAGTAATCGTTGATCATGCCGGCAAGCATCTGGATCAGGATGGTCTTGCCGGTGCCCGGGGCGCCGTCGCCGATGAAGGTGAACAAAAACCCGCCGAGTTCGACAAACGGATTGAGCTGGCGGTCGAAATCATAGGCCACGATCATGCGCGCCAGACGCATGGCCTGATGCTTGGCCAGATGGTTGCCGATGATCTCGTTCGGTTTCTTGAAAGTCATCACCAGCGGCTTGCGGCGCTGGCCCGGCGCCACGTCGAACCCGTCCAGCGTGAAGTTGTCGCCCTCGAGCCTTAGATGCGTCTGGGCAAAGGCGCCAAGCGCATCGAATCGTCCGCGGCGGCTGATCAGCCCTTCGATCGCAACGCGCATGAGCGCGCGGGCCCGCGCCGTCATCGCCGTATCGTCAGGCGCGCCTTCGATCGCACCGCAGAGGCCCGCGATCACCGACTTCAAGGCATCCTGTGGCGTGTCGAACAGATAGTCGGGCTCGTCGGTATCGTCGGCCGGCTCGCTCTCGCCGTCGATGGTCTGAAGGATGTAGGCGGCGAAACTGAAGGCGGCGACATAGGACGACGCGGAAAGCAGCTGCTTGAACCGCTCGGCGTCCTCGCCCTGCAGCGGCGCTCCGGCATTGCGCGCCTGCAGGCTTTCGAGATCCGTCTGCCGGCCGAACATGTCCGCCACCGCCAGCGCCACCGCCACCCCGCGCCGGGCGCGGAACAGCAGCGTGTGCTGGGCAATCGAGAGCATCTGGTCGTCGGGCCGGATCGCCTGAACCGCCTTGGCCAGTTCGACCTCGCGCGTGCGCCTGACCCCGCTGGTCGACACCGTCGAGACGAACCGACGGTTGGTTCCGGCAAGTGGTGTCGACGACTTGCCGTCCTGCCGCTCGAGCACGACGAAGCGTGTCACCATCGATTGCGCCACGGGCCGGTGCCCGGCAATGTCGTCCTCGGAGATCGTCGTCAGTCCCGGCGCCTGGCTCATTCGCTCATACCTCGCTGATCACCTGGTTGCCCGACACGACATGAACGGTGAAGCCTGAAAAGATGCTCTCGGCCTCGCCCGATGCATAAAGCGCCTGATAGGCATCGTGCGGCACCAGGGCGTGTTTCTGATAGGCGCTGACACCCTGACGCGTCGCCTCGAGATCGTCGGTGTCGATGTGATACTCGTCGCGCGCCGGCTCCGAACTCCACAGGCCGTGCTTGGCCGGACGCTCCGTCTTGGAGAACACTTCCTGCATGGTCCAGGTCAAGAGCCAGGCGTTTTCGTCCTTGCGAACCTTTGACAGGATTGTCGAGATCCGGTCGCTGTTGGCGGTTACGCCGGCGGAGTAGAACGGTCCCAGCACGAACCGGCGCAACTGCTTGGGATGGAGATGCTCGAAGTCGGCGTCAAGATTCTGGGCGATGGTCACCGGCGAAAGCGAGTACGACCCGTTGCGCTCCACCGAGGAGTCGAAGGCGCGGGCAAACTCCGGATTGAGCAGGCCGCCGACCGGAAGCGGGATTTCCACCTCGGGGTCGAGCTTGCCGTCCTTGGTCACCAGCATCCGCGCAATCGCCTCGCTCGAATCCTCGATGGTCGCCATGTACACCATCGGCAGCGTCTGGCTGCCGTCGAAGACGCCCCAGTGCACCACGTAGAAGGGACGTCCGTTTTTCGGATTGACCGAAACCCGCATGGTCTCCGGCAGAATGAAGGGGCCGAAGACCGCGTCCCGGCCGATGTCCTCGAGATAAAGCCGTTCCGCGATCTGTTCCTGCAAGGCCGCGGGAAACTCGCGATGACGCAGAATGAAGTCCGCCATTTCGGCCTTCAGCGTAGCCAGATCAGGCATGGCCGAAAGACGTTCTTCCGCCGTGGCCCGGTCATTCTCCAGGGTCAGGACGTTCTGGAATACGGGAAAACCGCTGTCGGCGCGGCTGATGCGGAACCGCTCCATGAAACCGACGCGGTTTTCCCAGGCCGAGAATGTGGCCTCCAGCCGGTCGACATAGGGAATGATCACCTGGCCGACGAGGCCATGCGCATACAGCGGGGACTTGTCGTCCGCGAGATAGACCCGCAAACCCTTGAGCGCCGCCCGGATCGAGCGGAAATATGCACTTGCGGCGCCCGTATCAGCGCGCATGACCAAGCCTCATCATGACGCTGCCCAAGTCAGGGTTGCACATAATTGGCAGAATTGTGCTTCTCCAGAACCTCGGAAAACCGCCGCGCGAAAGCGTCGTCGGCAAGCTGCTTGCGGCGCTGGATATCCTGGGTCGACAACATGTTCTTCTCATGCATTTCCAGAAGATCGCCGATGTGTTTCTGGGCCGCCGCGCCGATGCCCGCCATGGTCTCTTCGGCCGCCGTGTCGACGCGGCTGCCAAGCGTGTTGATCTTGTGCGCGACATCCTGCTGCGCCGCTGTCTTCAAGGAATCCTCCAGCGCCTTGTAAAGCACGATGCGCTGCTCGGTATCGATGGTCAGCTTGTTGATCAGCGTGTTCTGCGCCGCGATCTGGTTGTTGAGCGAATCCACGAAGGTCTGGAACATCGAGGTGTAGCGTTCCAGCGTCTGGCTTTCGGCCAGAAGCTCCTGCTCCTTGGCCTGCTGCTCGTTGTATTCGGTGGCGAGTTTCGAACGCTCGCTTTCAAGGTCGGTGCGGGCCTTCTGATCGGTCGACGCCGCGATCCTGTTTTCGATGTCGAGAAGCTGCGGGTTGATTTCCTCGATCCGCTGCTGCGTCGCCTCGAGTCGCGCCATCGTGTCCTTGCGGCGCTCGATCACCTTGATCAGGCTCGCCTCCGAGGTCTTGTAACGGCTGTCGAGAATGGCCTTTTGATCCTTGAGGATTCCGGTGATCGTGTCGGATTTCTTCAGCAGCTCCTGCAGATTGCCCGAGAGCGACATGTTTCTCACGCGGTCCGAGCGCATCCGCTGGGCCCGCGCCTTGGAAAAGATCGCAACGAAGCTCTCCATGCCGGAATAGCCCTTCATGCTCTCGAATTCGGAACCGAAGACATTCGTCGCGTCCTCGAGACCGATGATCAGGTCGGCGATATTGGCTTCCATCACCCGTTGCTGTCGCAGGACATCCTGGATCCGGGCGTTTTCGATATCGAACTGCGGATCGCCGAGTTCCGCGTCGGCTTCCGACATTTTCTCGAGCATCACGCCCGATGCCTCGATCTTGGAACGCATTTCGTCCACCACGGACCGTGTTTTCTCGATTTCCGCGTCTAAACTCTTGATATTGGCCATGCCCGACTTCCCCGTATTGTCGCGCCCGAAAGCCGGCGCTCTGACATCTTAGTCTCTCGTCGACAGAATTTAACCTGTTTTCCACTTCGGACCGCGGGCCGCAACCAAAGGCCCTTCAGGCAACGTAAGCATGACAGCACACAAAAAAAAGGCTGCCCCGCAATGGAACAGCCTTTTTGTACAGCAATCCGAGCCCGCTTATTCAGCAGCGGACGGATCCTTGAGGTAGGCGATGACGTTCGCCACCTCCTCGTCCTTCTTCAAACCGGCAAATGCCATCTTGGTTCCCTTCACGACACCGCGGGGATCGCGCAGGTAGGCGTCGAGCGCTTCCTCAGTCCATTCGGGCACTTCGTTTGCATGCTCGGTCATGGCGTTGGAGTACTTGTAGCCGTCGACGGAAGCGACCGGACGACCCACGATGTCGACGAGATGCGGTCCGACGCGGTTCTTGGCTTCGTCCACCACATGGCAGGCGGCGCACTTCCTGAACACCTTTGCGCCTTCGACAGCGTCGCCATCGGCAAGCGCCGCAGTCGGCGCTGCAAGTCCAGCCGCCATCACGGCTCCGAACAACATGGAATGAGTAATGCGCATTGACAGTCTCCGTTCGCGTTTGAAGATGAAAAAGTTATAGCGCACATGTCGGCGAGGGCAATGCGCCTGTTGTCAATCACGCACCCCAACGCCCCGTTTCTGAATTGGTTCCGGCTCCCCGAAACAGCCGCCAAAGGCGGGAGTTCCCGCTATGTGTCCACGTCCGGATTCATCACTTCGTCCCAGTGCCGGCGACAATAGGACACATAGCGGTCATTGCCCCCGACCTCGATCTGCGCGCCCTCGCGCAGCACCACCCCGTTCTGATCGGTCCGCACGACCATGGTCGCCTTTCGGCCGCAGTGACAGATCGTGCGCACTTCCCTGAGCTCGTCGGCAATGGCCAGCAGCGCCTGCGAGCCCGGGAACAGCTGTCCGCGGAAATCCGTGCGCAACCCGTAGGTCATCACCGGGATCTTCAACCGGTCGGCAGCCCGCGCCAATTGCCAGACCTGGGTTTCGGTGAGGAACTGCGCCTCGTCGACAAAGGCGCAGGCGATCTCGCCATCAGCCTGAAGCGCCTTGAGCGAAGCGTAAAGATCGTCCTCCTGGCGGAACGGGATCGCCTCGCAGTCGAGCCCGATCCTTGAGGCGATCCGGCCGACGCCGGCGCGATCGTCGAGGCTTGCAATCAGCAGCACCGTCCGCATGCCGCGTTCGCGGTAGTTGTAGGACGCCTGCAAGAGCAATGTCGACTTGCCTGCGTTCATGGTCGAATAGCTGAAATAGAGCTTGGCCATGGCGCTGTGCGCTCCTTGATCAAATTGGGAACCGGGGTTGGCGTGGCCGCTCCGCTTCGATAGGAAGTCTCTTGCCAACCCAAAGCGGCGATTTCCAGTCTGGAGACGCCGCTTTCAACAACCGTTTTTTGCGTCGCCGCGCCATCCGGCTGCTTTGACGCTTGAGTTGACCGCCCAGAGGTGGTTCTTTCATCGAACGGAACACGGGAGATACAAATGATGACCAAGAAAATGACCCTTGCATTCGCCGCAATGCTGCTGGCGGGAACCGCAACCGCGCAGGCTGCCGATCCTGAGGCATGCCAGACCGTACGCTTCGCCGATGTCGGCTGGACCGACATCCAGGCAACCACCGCCGTGGCGGGAGTGGTGCTCGATGCGCTCGGCTACGAGCAGGAAGTCCAGGTGCTCAGCGTGCCGGTGACCTACCAGTCGCTCAAGAACAAGGACATCGACGTTTTCCTCGGCAACTGGATGCCTTCGATGGCCGCCGATGTTCAGCCCTTCCTTGACGACGGCTCGGTCGAAACCGTCGCCCAGAACCTCGATGGCGCCGGCTACGGCCTCGTCGTGCCGACCTATGTCGCGGAAGCCGGCGTCAAGAGCCTTTCGGACATCGGAAAGTTCAAGGACGAGTTCGACGCCCAGATCTACGGCATCGAGCCGGGCAATGACGGCAACCGCATCGTGCTCGAGATGATCGCGGACCAGGCAAACGGCCTCGACGGTTTTGAACTCGTCGAAAGCTCGGAGGCCGGCATGCTGTCCCAGGCCGAACGGGCGATCAAGAACGAGGAATGGATCGCCTTCCTCGGCTGGACGCCGCATCCGATCATGGGCGAGATGGACATCACCTACCTCGACGGCATGGGCGATTCCGGTTTCGGCGCGGCCACGGTGCACACCAATGTGCGCGCGGGCTACACCGAGGAATGCCCCAATGCCGGCGCCTTCGTGAAGAACCTCAAGTTCTCGCTGAGCATGGAAAACCAGATCATGGACGCGATCCTGAAGGGTGAGGATGCCAATGAGGCGGCGATGACCTGGCTCAAGGCCAATCCGGACGCGGTCGAGCCCTGGATCGACGGCGTGACCACCTTCGACGGCGGTGACGCGGCCGAAGCTGTTTCCGCCAAGCTCGGCATGTAATGAGAGCATCGTGACCCGGCGGACCGCATGGTGCGCCGGGTCGCGGTCAATGCGGGGGCAGATGCATGGATGGCTTGTCGGACATTCTTACCGCCTGGAAAATTCCTGTCGGGCAATGGGGCAGGAGCTTTTTCGACTTTCTGACCGACAACTTCGAATTCGTTTTTGACGCCATTGCCGATACGCTCAAGCTCCTGCTCGACGCCATGATCGACGGGCTGCTCTGGCTTCCGCCCCTGCTCGTCGTCGCCGCCATCGCGGTTCTGGGCTGGCGCATACAGCGCTCATGGAAGCTTGCCCTGGGCATCGCTCTCGGGCTGACCTTCATCATCAATCAGGACCTGTGGGAAGAGACCATCGAAACGCTGGTCCTCGTCATTTCCGCCGCGTTCATGTCGATGCTCATCGGCGTTCCGCTTGGCATCTGGCTGGCGCACCGGCCCAGATTCTATGCCTACGTCCAGCCGATCCTCGATCTGATGCAGACCATGCCGACCTTCGTCTATCTCATTCCGGTGCTGATCCTGTTCGGCCTCGGGCTTGCGCCCGGATTGCTCGTGACCATCATTTTCGCCTCTCCCGCGCCCATCCGCCTGACCTATCTCGGGATCACCTCGGTTCCCAAACCCATGATCGAGGCGGGGCAGGCCTTCGGAGCCTCGCCTGGCCAGTTGCTGAGGAAAGTGGAACTGCCCGCTGCCCTGCCGACGATCATGGCCGGGCTCACGCAGTGCATCATGCTGTCGCTGTCGATGGTGGTGATCGCGGCGCTGATCGGGGCCAACGGTCTCGGCAAGCCGGTGGTGCGCGCACTCAATACGGTCAACATCCCGCTCGGACTTGAAGCCGGGATCGCCATCGTCATTCTCGCCATCATTCTCGACAGGATGTGCCGGGTGCGGATGGGAAGCACGTCATGAGCACCGAAGCCTATCGCGGCTCCGTCCGCATCGACAATGTCTCGATCATTTTCGGCGACAACACCGCCGAGAGTCTCGCTCTCGCGGACGCGGGCCGTTCCCGCGCCGAGATCCAGGAGCAGACCGGCGACGTGCTCGGCGTGCACAATTGCACCGTCGACATCGAGGAAGGCGAAATCCTGGTGCTGATGGGCCTTTCCGGTTCCGGCAAGTCCACACTCCTGCGCGCCGTCAACCGCCTCAACCCGATCAGCCGCGGCCAGCTTCTGGTCAATTGCGGCGAGGACACGGTCGATGTCAGCACCTGTGACGAAAAGCGGCTTATGCAACTGCGCATGGACACCGTCTCGATGGTGTTTCAGCAGTTCGGCCTGCTGCCCTGGCGCTCTGTGGCGGACAATGTCGGCTTCGGCCTGGAGCTTGCGGGCGTTCGTGACGCCGAGCGCAGGGAACGGGTGCGCGAGCAACTCGCACTCGTCGGCCTGTCGGACTGGGCCGACCGCATGGTGGCCGAACTTTCCGGCGGCATGCAGCAGCGCGTCGGACTGGCTCGGGCCTTCGCCACGGGCGCTCCGATCCTGTTGATGGACGAGCCGTTCTCGGCGCTCGACCCTCTCATACGGACACGCCTGCAGGACGAACTGCTGGAGTTGCAGGCGCGCCTCGGCAAGACCATCATCTTTGTCAGCCACGATCTCGACGAGGCGATGAAGCTGGGCAACCGGATCGCCATCATGGAGGGCGGCCGGATCATCCAGTGCGGCACGCCGCGCGAAATCGTCAATTCGCCGACCAATGAATATGTCGCCGACTTTGTCGCCAACATGAACCCCATCGGCATGCTGTCGGCCCGCGACGTGATGACCCCGGGCAAGCCGGACGCCAAGCGCGGTGAGGCCCCGCTCGCGGGGTCGGTGACGCCGGACACACCGCTCGCTGAAGTCATGGATGCGCTGGCAAGGCGGGATGGGACAATCGGCGTCATCGACAAGGGCGCCGTGACAGGATCAATCACCGCGGACGACATCGTGCGCGGACTGACCAGGCACCGCCGCTAGGATTTCCCGCATTCCATTTCATTCCAGCGCATCGCTCCGCCGGAAACCAAACAAGGAGAATTTGACATGGACGCCAAGGGCAAGACCGCCATCGTGACAGGTGGCGGATCGGGGCTGGGCGCAGCCACCGCACGGGCGCTGGCGGCAGCCGGGGCAAGGGTTTCCCTGCTCGACGTCAACCTCGAACAGGCCGAGGCCGTGGCGGCCGAAATCGGCGGACGCGCCTTCTCCTGCGACGTCTCGAGCGCGGAAGCCGCCGAAGCCGCCATCGCGGAATCGGCCGAAGTCTTCGGCGAAGCCCGCATCCTGGTCAACTGCGCCGGCATCGCCCCGGCCGGCCGTGTTGTCGGACGCGAAGCTCCCCACGACCTCGATGCCTTCCGCAAGGTCATCGAGGTCAATCTGATCGGCAGCTTCAACATGCTGCGGCTGTTTTCGGACCGGGCCTCGAGGCTCGACCCGCTCGCCGACGGCGAACGCGGCGTGGTCATCTCGACGGCGTCGGTCGCCGCCTTCGACGGGCAGATCGGCCAGGCCGCCTACTCCGCCTCGAAGGGCGGCGTTCACGCCATGGCGCTGCCGATTGCCCGCGAGCTGGCACGGTTCGGCATCCGGGTGATGACGATAGCACCGGGGATCTTCGCCACTCCGATGCTGTTGGGCATGCCGCAGGAGGTTCAGGACAGCCTCGGGGCGTCGGTGCCGTTCCCATCGCGGCTCGGCCAGCCCGAGGAATATGCGCGGCTGGCCATGCACATCATCGGCAATGTCATGCTGAACGGGGAAACGATCCGTCTTGACGGCGCCATCCGGATGGCGCCGAAGTAGGATCATGGCCGAGAATGTAAAGACGATCCGCGACACAGACGACGAGGCGCGGATTCTTGCCCGGCGCCTCGTTCGGAGTGCGCGCTTTGCCGCTATCGGGGTGCTCGAGCCCGAGACAGGTTTCCCTTTCACGAGCCGGGTGCTGACCGGAACGGACACGGACGGCTCGCCGGTGATCCTGATTTCAAGCCTTTCGGCGCACACAGGCGCGCTCACCGCCGATCCGAGGGCGTCTCTCCTGTTCGGCGAACCCGGCAAGGGCGATCCGCTCGCCCATCCGCGCATCACCCTTCGCACCCGCGCCGTTCGGATCGCCAGGGAGGATGAGCGCTACGGCGACCTGCGGGCTCGGTTCATCCGGCGCCACCCCAAGGCCGCCCTCTATGCCGATTTTCCGGATTTTGCCTTTTTCCGCATGGTCCCCGAATCGGCCAGCCTCAATGGTGGTTTCGGCAAGGCCTACGCGCTCGATGCCGACGATCTGTTGATTCGGTCTCCGGCCATCGCCGACATGGCCACGCTCGAGACCGGAGCGATAGAGCACATGAACACGGATCACCGTGATGCGATCGATTCCTATGCAAGCGCCTACGCCAGCTCGAAAAAGACGGGTTGGAAACTGTGCGGCATCGACTGCGCCGGCATCGACCTGGTCAATGGCGACGAACTGATCCGGATCGAATTCGACGCGCCGCTCACGGATTCGGAGATGCTTCGCGGCAAACTTGTGGAAATGAGCCGCTTCGCCTCTCAAAAATAAGGGTATACAAACCATATTTCACAGGTAAAACTTTAGCACCTCAACATTTACAGAATGACCGGCCTCTTCCCAAGACGGCCAATCTCGGAAGATCCAGATGATTGACGCACCCAGTTTGGAACGCCACTCCGGCGAGGCTTCGGAATTGCTTTCCGCCATGGCAAACCGCAAGCGGCTTCTGATCCTGTGCAATCTGGCCCGGGGCGAAATGCAGGTCGGCGCACTGGCCGAAAAGGTCGACCTCAGCCAGTCGGCGCTTTCCCAGCATCTGGCCAAATTGCGCAGCATGCATCTCGTCACGACGCGACGCGAGGCCCAGACGATTTACTACACGCTCGAATCGGCTGCGGTCAGGCAAATGCTCAAGGCGCTGGAAACCCTCTACAGCGAGTGAGGGACCGGACAGAGCGCGGCGGGGTCTGACGTCCGCCGTATCTGTTTCCGGTTTTCCGCTCCGTATGCCAGACCTTTCCAACCAATCCTTGCGCGGTTCATTTCCCATGCAAAAGACGCCCGCTTGACGAAGAAGCGGGCGTCCCTGATTGGTTCAGAAGCTGGCGGCCGGCTCAGAATTCTTCCCAGTCGTCCTGCGCCACTGCAGCGTTGCCGTGGGTTTGTGGCCCGGGAGCCGGGGACCTTGCGGGGGCAGGGGCCGGGGCCGGGATCTGAGCCTGGGAGCCTGCCGGGGCTCGGACCGGGACCTCGGAGCCCGAACCGGATGCCGCCGCCATGGTCTTCGCCGTTGCCCTCAGGCTTGCCGACTGCACCGACACCGACTCGTTGATCTGGAAGTTCGAGATCAGTTCCCGCAGCTTGGCCGCTTCGCCGGCAAGTTCGGCCGAGGCCGCGTTGGATTGTTCGACCATCGCCGCGTTCTGCTGGGTGGTCTGGTCCATCGAGCTGACGGCCTGGTTGACTTCGTTGAGCCCGGTCGACTGTTCCTTCGCGGAGATCGCGATCGCGTCCATATGCGTGTTCATCTGGGTGATGAAGCCGCCGATGGTACGCAGCGCCTCGCCGGCCTTGCGGACCAGATCCACCCCGCTCGAGACTTCGGTCGAGGAATTCTGAATCAGATCCTTGATCTCCTTGGCCGCATTGGCGGAACGCTGCGCAAGCTCGCGAACCTCCTGGGCGACCACGGCAAACCCGCGGCCCGCTTCACCGGCTCGCGCCGCTTCGACGCCTGCGTTCAGTGCCAGGAGGTTGGTCTGGAAGGCGATTTCGTCGATCACGCTGATGATGTTCGAAATCTGCTTCGAGCTTTCCTCGATCCTGCGCATGGCGTCCTCGGCGCGGTCGACGACTTCGGAGGATTCGATCGCCGATGTATTCGCCTGCGATGCCACGCCCCGTGCTTCCTCGGTCCGCTGCGTTGAATTGGCGACGTTGGAGGTGATCTCCTCGACCGCCGCCGCCGTTTCTTCGAGAGCCGCCGCCTGACGCTCGGTCCGCTTGGACAGATCGTCGGTGCCGTTGGCGATTTCCCGGGTGCCGGTTTCCATCATCGATACACTTTCGGTGATGGAAGCCATGGTGGCGCTCAATTGCTGAACAGACTGGTTGAAGTCGTGGCGCAACGCCTCGAAATCCGGAGCAAACGCTTCTTCGAGCTGGAAGGTAAGGTCGCCCGATGCAAGGCGCTTCAGGCCCACCGCGAGACCGGAAGTGGCTTCCTTGAGGCGGGCGGCAGCGTCGGCTTCCGCCTTTTCCTGGGCGGCGATGCGATCCGCTTCGGCCTGCTTGCGGTTCTGTTCGGCTTCGGCCTGCAACTGTCGGTTGGCCATCGCAGCCTCGCGGAAAATCTGCATCGAGCCGGCCATGCGGCCGATCTCGTCCTTGCCGCCGGCGTCGATGCTGACATCGAGATCGCCATCGGCCAGTTTTGCGGTCGCATCAGCCAGCTTGCTGAGCGGGCGGGAGACCAGCTGGAAGTTCAGAAGTCCCATCAGGGCCGCAAACACCGCCACGATCACCGAGGCAGCAAGGCTGATGAATTCGACCGCATTGAGCGAAGCCGTCTGGGCCGCAGCAGCCTGAGCGGAACGCTCCTGGATCACGGCGCTGATGGCCCCGAGCTGTTCGCCGAACCGGTTCAGAAGCCGTGTCCCCTCACCTGTGAGTTCAAGCACGCGAGCGAGTTCGACAGTCAGAGGGTCGCGCATCAGGTTGATCTGGTTTGCAACCACCTCATTGCGCCAAGTGTTGAGAGTTTCGCCGGCCTCGGACAGGGCTGCAGTCTGATCCGAGGCGTGCGCAGCCATCTGCTGCTTGAGTTCGCTCAACTGAGCGTCGATGACTTCATTGTTCTCATTGTAAAGCGTCACGAAATCCCGATTGCCCGTCAAAAGGAAGTTCTTGAAGGCCATACTGGCGAACGTGACCTCACCATTCAGGAGAGCCACTTCCTCGCGAAGCTCAGCCATCGTCTGGCTGTTCTGGACAAGTTCCGTTGTCGTGGTTGCCCGCACATAGATCAGGCCGGAAGCGGCGATGGCGATGAAGGCAAGGATGGCAAAAGCCACGAAACCCTTGGCGGTGACAGATATGTTCTTGAGCATGATCTCAATCCTGTTGCGTCTCGGACACCCCTGGCCAGACTGATCTGGCGGAGCGCATTGGGTCGGCTGGCCTATACGCCTGCGGCGGTTCGGCGTTGAAGTTCGGTGAGATTGACTTCCATGGTCACGGCGCCGATGGGCTCGCCGTCTTCAGTCAGGGTGAAGTTCACCTGACCGCGCCAGTACTTGAGGTCATCGTCCCATTCCGCCTCGTCGATGAAGACAGCATCGGGTCCGACATCATAGGTCTTCTGGAACTTTCCTTCATCGCCCTGCCAGAAGTCGCTGGTGATCGAGCTCTGGCCGACATTGAGGCCGTTCTGGTCCATCACGAAGATCTCGGCATACATGCCCAGGGAGCGGCCCTGAAGCCGTGCAAGGTAGACCGAAAGCGGATTTGAAAGCGTGGCCGCGATCAGCGGCTTGTCGTCGCTTTCCCGTTCGGCGACCCATTGCGCATCGAGCGCGTCGATCTCCGCCTGGGGGAGCTTCTTGAGTCGCTCGTTCTGTGCCTTGACCGAAATCCGTACAATCTCGGTTTCCATCCACCCACGCATCTCGGCCATCACCGAAGGGGTGATCAAGGCGTTGATATCGGGCTTGGGCGTTTCGGCGAAAACGGGAGAAGCCGCGATGGCAAGGAAACCGGCAGCAAGCGTGGTTCTGAGAATTGTCATGGGATAACCTCCAGTGTTGTCCCACTTCTGAGCCTTTCGACTTAAGTCGCGGTTAACGTAAGCTCACGGGATATCCTCAATAATGCCCTGTAAGTTTTAGTTTTCGGAAACCATGCGCCGTATCTCGCGGCGAGGCACGAATATGAATTCTCGTATATTTTCAATGGAATGAGAAACCGACCATCCGAACATGTCCGGCAAACGGCGATTGCAGGACAATACAGTCGGGATCAAATAAAAGAGAAGACGGGCGCCATCCGGCGGGGATAGCGCCCGTCTAGCGACGGCGGATATTTCCGCCATGCCGCCGGTCGACTGCAACAATGCATGGATAAACTTGCTTGGGCCTTGCGCAGATCGCGTGCGCTTGCGGCAGTGCGGCGCGCGTGGCAAAGCAATGCACCGACGCCCGAAGCCGCGAAACCTTCTTCCCGCAAGCCGCAAGATCGGGGCTACGCCATCAACAGGAGACGCATGCATGCCGCACAAGATCATCATCGACACTGATCCCGGCATCGACGATGCGATGGCGATCGCTTACGCCATCGCCCACCCGGACATCGAGTTGCTGGCGCTGACCACGATCTTCGGAAATGTCCGCACCCATGAAGCAACCCGCAATGCGCTGGCGCTGCTGGAGCACTGGGGCGCAACGGCCGATGTCGCGGAGGGCGAGAGCGCCCCGGTCGCCATCACCGCCAATGAACCGGGGTATCTCGTCCACGGCCGCAACGGGTTTGGCGGCGTCGAGATTGCCGCATCGAGCCGCCCTGCCCATGACCTCGATGCCGCGCAATACATGATCGAAGCGACGCGCCGCCATCCCGGCGAAATCACCCTGTGCGCTGTCGGGCCGCTGACCAATCTGGCACGGGCGCTCGAGCGCGATCCCGACATCGTCTCCCGGGTCAAGGCGGTGGTGGTCATGGGCGGCGCAGTGCACCGAAAGGGCAATGTCACTCCGGTGGCGGAAGCCAATTTCTGGAACGATCCGCATGCCGCCGATGCCGTGCTCGGCGCCGGGTGGCCGCTGGTTCTTGCCCCGCTCGACTGCACAATGCCGGTCCTTTTCACGCCGGACTACATGGAGGCGGTGGCCCGCGAAAATCCGAAGCTCGGCAAACCCCTTTCGGAGATGGCGGCGGCCTATTCGCGGTTCTACCGTTCCCATCTCGGTCTCGGCGGCTGCGTGCCGCATGACGTGATGGCGATCTCCTGGCTGACCGTTCCCGGCGCCTTCCGGCTGCAGAAGGGTGCGCTCGCGGTGATCGCCGACGGACCGGCAATCGGACAGTGCATTTTCCAGCCCGGCGGCACGAAAAGCCGCGCCACAATCTTTGACGGACGGCCCGATCACCTCGTCATGGTCGACACCGACCCGGCGCTGTTCCTCGCTGATTTCATGGCCGTGATGACGCGGCACGCGGCCTGACCGGCACGCGCCAGGCCGCCATCGACTTCGCTCCGCCCGGCGCTAGGTTCACCTGCATTCGACAATCGGACCCGGAGCAGGACAAGGCGAATGCAAAGCTTGGGAAATGGCGGACTGGCGATCGTGATCGGCAGCAGCGGCGGCATAGGCGCTGCAATGCAACAGGCTTTGACCGGTTCCGGCAACTTCGCAGAAGTGATGGGCTTCTCCCGCAGGTCCCATCCTGCTCTCGATCTGCTTGACGAGGCGAGCATCGAGAGGGCGGCGCGCGCCGCAAAGGACACCGGTCTCGAACTTCGCCTGGTTGTCGATACGACAGGTTTTCTGCACGGACAGGGGTACGGGCCGGAAAAATCCCTTTCCGCGATAGACCCGGCCCACATGGCGCACGCCTTTGCGATCAACGCCGCCGGACCGGCGTTGCTCATGAAACACTTCCTGCCGCTCCTGCCGCGGACAGGCAAATCGGTCTTCGCGACGCTGTCGGCCCGCGTCGGCTCGATCGGCGACAATGCGCTCGGCGGCTGGTACAGCTACCGCGCCTCGAAAGCCGCACTCAACCAGTTCGTCCATTCCGCCGCCATCGAACTCAGGCGCCGCGCGCCCGAAGCCGTTTGCGTGGCCCTGCATCCCGGCACCGTCGATACCGGCCTTTCCGGTGGCTTTGCCAAACGGGGGCTGGAAGTGCGACAGCCGGCGGAGGCGGCCGCCTTGCTGATGGATGTCATCGACGGATTGTCCGCTGACCAGTCCGGCGGGTTCTTCGACTACAGCGGCGCGCCGGTCCCCTGGTAGGCTTGATCCGCCTTGCGGCCGGGTCGAAACGCCGCTCTTTACTCCGCCTTCATCCTGTCCGCGCTAGACATGGCGCATGACAGATTCCGGGACGATACGCTGGGGCATCTCCGGCACCGGCACGATAGCCAGACAGTTCGCCGCCGACATCGGTCGCGCGGCGAACGCCCGGCTGACCGCTGTTGCCGGCCGCTCGGCCGGCAAGGTCGAGGCCGTCACCGGCACGCATACGGGGGTAGCAGGCTTTCTCTCGCTCGAGGACATGATCGCCTCCGGCTCGGTCGACGCGGTCTATGTGGCGACCTCCAACACTGTGCATCTCGGTCAGACCCTCGCCTGCATCAGCGCCCGCATGCCGGTGCTGGTGGAAAAGCCGCTGACCGCCAGTCTTCCGGAAGCGCTCGAAATCCGGGCTGCCGCCAGAAGCTCGGCAAGCTTCGTCATGGAAGCGATGTGGACGCGTTATCTGCCCGCCGTCACCGCAGCCCGCAACGCGATCAAGACCGGCGCCATCGGCAAGGTCAGGCGCATTGAAGCCGACATCGCCTGGAAGGCGGCCTACGACCCGGCGAACCGGCTCTTCGACAAGGCTCAGGGCGGCGGGGCCTTGCATGACATCGGCGTCTATCCGCTCTCGCTGGCGCGGTTCTTTCTGGGCGCCCCGGACGTCGTCGAGGGCCATTGGCGCGCCGCGCCTTCGGGCGTCGACATCGGGGCACGGGTCCGGCTGGGGCATGCCGAAGCAGAGGCCGCCATCACCTGCGGCTTCGACCGCGACGGGACCAACCAGTTCGTCGTCGAGGGAGAGGATGGCGTTCTGGTGCTCGGGCCGCTGTTCATCAATGCGGGCGGATTTACGATCTGCAGATCGAGAGCTGTCGCCGATCTCGCGGTTCCGGGCGGCGGCGGCATACAGGCACGCATCCGGCGCAAGCTGTTCCGGCCGATTCCGCTGCCCGGCCTTGCGCACCATTCGCACGGCTTTGCAGGCAGCGGCCTGCAGTTCGAAATCGAGGCGGCGTCAAAGGCCATCCTCTCCGGATTGACCGAGGAACCGGACAATACCCTCGATGACACCATCGCCGTGCTCGAAACGATCGATGCAATTCTCGCCCGGCCGCCGGAAGCCGGCTCGGCCTAGTTCGTTCAGAACCGGGATCTTGGCTCGAACGCGCCCACCCCGTCATTGAGGGCCAGCGCCAGTTCGCTCAGGTGCAATGCGCGGCGGCCCGAAAAGAACGGCGCCTCTCCCTTGCCGATCGCCTCGGCCATGGCGGCGATGCCGCGCGCGAAATCGATTTGGGACGGAAATGCGGACAGCGCCGGCGCGGAGGGCGGAAACGGATAGCGGACCGGTTTGCCGTGGGTCAGCGTCAGCGGCAGAACGCGCCCTCTATGACGCTCGAACCTTCCGGCAATTCGTTGGATCAGCGGAAGTTTTTCCGCAAACCGGGCAAGATGGATCGCAGACCGGTCGTCCCACAGATCACGCACCACGATTGTTCCCTCGTCGCCGACGATGGTCAGCGACCTGTCGCGCGGAGCCGCCAGCCCGCAGGTCAGGCGCGCTGTCACACCGCTGTCAAAGCTAAGGCACCCGACCGAAAAATCCGCCGCCAGCTTGAGACCCTCCGTCCCGGCCCCCTTGTCGGGAAAGACAAGCGCTGAAAACGCGTGTCCGCCGGCAACCGGCCCGAAGAGCGCTACCAGCCAGGAGAGCCCGTAGCCCGCGTGCTCGAGCGTGCAGCCCACTTCGAACTCGTGCAGACCCGGCCAGTTTGCGCCCGAGCGTGAACGCCAGTCCCGCCAATTGTCCTTGAAGACCGGGCCGTCCTCCATCTCGGCATAGGCAAGGCGCGGGGCCCCGATCCGCCCTTCCCCGATGAGCTGCGCGGTCAGCCGCTGCGCATCCGACAGCCCGTTGGCCGGTGCGCCGCAAACCGTGAGCTTCTTCTCCTCGGCAAGCTCAACGACCTTCACCGCCTCATCGTAGGTCATCCCCAGCGGCTTTTCGCAGTAAACGTGCTTTCCGGCCTCGAGCGCCGAACAATTGAGCGCGAAATGGTTTTCCGGATTTGTCAGATTGACGACAATGCCGACATCGGGATCGGACAGGCATTCTTCCAGCGAACCATAAGCCCTCAGGCCGTGATAGGCCGAAAACCGTTCGAGACGGATTGCGTCGCGGTCCCAGACCCCGGCCAGTTTCAGCCCGGGATGATTGGCGAGCGTCGTCATGTAGTAATCGGCGACGAAACCTGTGCCAATGAACGCAATCGTGGCCATGGGCCCCTTCCCGGGTGATTGAAGTGACCGCGAGACTAGCGTGGCCGCGTTAAGATGCGGTTGCCTGAGCCACCGGGCATTCCGACATCCGCCGGCGGCTCAGTCCGTGTCGGCAAGAAACGCGGCGATCCAGACCAGGGGTGCGTTCCAGTTGATCGCGATCTCGTTGGTCGAAAACGACCGTGGATCGTCGACATAGCAGGCCTGCGGCGCACACCCCGCGAGCACGGAAATCGCAAAGTCGTCAGCCGGCTGGCTGTTGGGGCCGCCCGCCATCACGCCCTTGGGCGGACGCGGGAAAGACGGGTCCGTGGCATGGGAAAAGATGTTCGAATACTGCCGCTCGGCATGGTAGGAGCCGTACCCGGTTACGTAGGAGATCCCCAGTGCGTTGCGCCCGAGCAGGTAGTCCATGCCTTCTCGCACGGCCTGCAGATAGCGCCGGTCGCCGGTGATGTCATGGGCCGTGGCGACCACGATCATGTTCTGGATGACCGAATGGTTCGATCCCCAGCCGAAGCCCTGCGGCGGATTGTACATCAATCCGAAGGCTTCGCCGTTCTGGGTCCGGATGTAGCCTTCGGCGGCGTCCACCACGGAAGACCTGATCCTCTCAAGATCGGCCTCGCCGAGCTTGGACGGCAGGGAGGCGAGATGAAGACGTCCGAGGGCGGCGGTGCTGCGCCAGTTGAAGCCATCGGGCGCAAACACCGCCCCGTTCCAATGCGGCGAGGCCTTGAGCCTGTCGAGCCAGACCCGGTCTCCGGTCGTGATGAAGAGTTCGGCCGCGGCCCAGTAGAACTCGTCCGAGACGTCGTCATCCTGATAGTCGCCGCCGCCAAACAGGCCGGTCGTGGCGGGCGCGTAGAGATCGGGATGGGCTTCCGCGGCTGCATAGGCACGGATGGCGGCGGCGATCAGCCTTTTCGCGTAGTCCGGGTCGAACTTCGAGAACAATCGCGCGCCCTGTGCGGCAGCGGCGGCAAGATTGAGGGTCGCAGCCGTCGACGGCCGGTGCAGCACACGCTCGGCGCGGTCCCTGTGCGGCAGGATGGCGCCGGTGGTCCATGTGTTGCCATGCATCTTGTGATGCGCCATTCCGGCATGGGGTTCGCCTTCCGGCACCGTCATCGACAGCAGGAAATCGAGCTCCCATCTTGCCTCGTCGAGAATGTCCGGCACGCCGTTGCCCGTTTCCGGAATCGGGCGGGCAGCCTCGCCCAGAGCGGCTGATCCAGCACTGCCGCGATGCAGCGCGCGTTCAAAGGCCGCGAGCAATTGGGCTGTTGCGATGCCCCCATTGACGACGTATTTGCCGAAATCCCCGGCATCGTACCAGCCGCCCGAGACATCGAGCCGGTAATCGCAGCTCCAGGCCTCGCCATAGACCTTGCGTGCGGTGCGGGTGTCGACACAGCCGACCGACGTGTCCCCCCGGTTGGGCCGCTTGCCCATATGGCCCGCAGGGCGCGCATAATCCTCTCCGGCGAACTCGGCGCGTATCTCGATGCCGCTGCGGACCTTGTAGAAATAGGAAAGCGCATCGGCATAGAGACCGGAATAGATCCCGTCCGAAATCGAGAAGGGATGACTCTGTGCGTTACCAACCTTCAGAACGTAATCATCGCCGGTTCCGTCGAAATCGCTGAAATCGATCAGGTGCGTGTTGAGACCCGACCCCGCATCCCAACCCTCGGGACGGGTCCGGCCGGTCGCAACCTCGATCCCCGAAGCCGAGATCAGCGACCAACCGACAGGTTCGCTCTCCGAGCGCACGAGGGTCGCCCGCTTCGGTCCGTCTGGCAGATAACCCACCTGGTTGACCCGGACGGGCGTATCGAAATTGCCTTCCGCATCCGGCAGAAAACTGCTGCCGGATTTCAGAGAAATCGAATGCAGGCAGAACCGCCAGGGCGCTTCCGCGCCACCGAGTTGAAACACCACCTGCGCATTTCCGCGGGTGGAACTCGACTGGAAAAGCGCCACCGCGTCCTGGCGTTCGGGAGACAGGGTTCGGACGAGTTCGCCTTCCGGCGTCCAGGGCGCGACACCCTCCTGCGCCAGCACACGCACGCGGCCTTCCGGATCCGCGGAAAGGTTGACGGCCAGCCGGTATCCCTCGCCGCTCAAAAGCTGCATCCCGTTGATACCGATGATCGCATCCCATGGCTCGGCAGTGCCGCCCGGCACGTCAGCGCAGAGTGCCCCCGGCTGGTAGTCGAGCGCGACGTTGGGCGTCGCCCACCATTCGCCGCCAAGGTTTGAACCGGACAAGTCCGGATCGGGCATCTGTTCTTCCGCCCCGGGTGCGGTCTGGGAGGCCAGAACCGCAAAAAAGACGGCCAGGCCGGCAACAAGCTTCATCTTCGACATGAGCGTATCCGCAATGGTGCTGCATTCCCGGACATGAGTCGGGGAATTTTCTTTCAGGCCCTTTGAGGTCCCGGCCCGATGCACGATTGTCGAACGGCCCGGGTCAAGAAAGGCTTAATTCCAAGCGAAGCGCGCGCTGCGCCCTCAGAAGGATGCCCCGACTACCGCCCGGCACAGGCCATGGGATGGATCGGCAAGACCGTCGATGACGTCGAAGTGGTGCCTGCCCGCTTCCTCGACCATCGCCATCGGCGTCTGGAAGCCGCGCCAGATCTCGTAGAGAATCCGGTTTTGCCGCACGAATTCCGGCCGTTCCTCGGCGCCGACCCAGGCCGTGACCGGGATTGCGCGAAACGGCTCGAGCAGTGCCGGACTGTGCGCGAGAGCTTCGGCAGCATCGATTGAAAGAACATCGTTCATGGCGGTGCGCATCAGGGGCCTCAAATCATGGACCCCCGAAATGGAAACCACGCCGGCAATGCGCGCCAGCACCGCATCGGGCAGGAGCGCATTGCCGCTGATCATCCGTGTGACCAGATGCCCACCTGCCGAATGCCCGGTGAGATGAATCGGACCTTCGATTTCGGAGGCGCAGAATGCGACTGCGGCGGCGATCTCCTTGCTGATCCCGCTGATACGCGCATCCGGGCACAGGGTGTAGCTGGGCATCGCCACGGCAAAACCATGCGCCAGCGGACCGACTGCCAGATGTGACCAGACGGACTTGTCGAACGCCTTCCAATAGCCGCCGTGCACGAAAACGACGAGGCCGCGTGGATCGCCTTCGGGAAGAAAGAGATCGACCCGTTGCCGCGGCTCACTGCCGTAAGCCAGATCCATTTGCGCCCTGCCCCCGCTCTCGAGCGTGCTACGGAAGTTCTCCGCCTGGGCCGACCATCGCGGCGGATAGTCTTGGGCCCCGGCAATATGGGCGCCGTTGGCATAGGCATCGTCATAGTCGGCAATCGGATATTCCGTCACGTCAGGCTCCTTGCTGTTGCGCCATATTTACCGGGCTTCACAAGAAGCGCAATCTTGACCTTAAAGGTCAAATTTTGATCAATTGATAAAAAATTTGACCTTTTGATAAAACGGCTTCATTCTTTCGAAATCGCGGCGATGGCGACACTGAGGAGTTGCGCCAGAAAAGACCGCAAATGATCTCGACAACGAGGGGTCCAGAGAATGACAGCTACCGACATCAGACCGGGTCGCCTTTCCGACGCGGAGTATGCCGAAAACTTTTCCGATCTTCATCCGCCGCTCGATCATCACGAGGCGCTGGTGGAGGCGGACCGGTGCTATTTCTGCTATGACGCGCCGTGCATGAACGCCTGCCCGACATCGATCGACATTCCGATGTTCATCAGGCAGATCCAGACCGGCAACCCGGTCGGCGCGGCGAAGACGATTTTCGAACAGAACATTCTGGGCGGCATGTGCGCCCGCGTCTGCCCCACCGAAACACTCTGTGAAGAGGTGTGCGTGCGCGAGGTTGCGGAGGGCAAACCGGTCAAGATCGGCGAACTGCAGCGCTTTGCCACCGACACCTATATGGGACGCGACCTGCCTCACCCGTTCAATCGTGCCGCCTCGACCGGCAAAAAGGTCGCGGTCGTGGGCGCCGGCCCGGCAGGGCTTTCCTGTGCCCACCGCCTTGCCATGCACGGTCACGACATCACCATTCTCGAGGCGCGCGAAAAGCCCGGCGGTCTTAACGAGTATGGAATCGCCGCCTACAAATCGACAAACGACTTCGCCCAGCGCGAGGTCGAATGGCTCATGCAGATCGGCGGCATCGAACTCAGGCTCGGACAGCGCCTGGGCAGCGACTTCCGGATCGAAGATCTTGCAGGCGAGTATGACGCGGTGTTCGTCGGAATTGGTCTGCCATCTGCTTATGCGCTCAGCATTCCGGGCAGCGAGCTGCCGGGCGTCGAGGCCGCGATCGACTTCATCGCCCGTCTGCGCCAGGCGGATGACAAGTCGTCATTGCCTGTGGGTCAGGACGTGGTGGTGGTCGGCGGCGGCATGACAGCTGTCGATGCGGCCGTCCAGTCCAAGCTGCTGGGAGCCCGGACTGTGTCCCTGGTCTATCGCCGGGGACGCGAGCAGATGCCTGCCAGCCGCTACGAACAGGATCTTGCCGCAGCCCACGGCGTGCATCTGGTGTTCAACGCGATGCCCTCGCGGATCAACGGCGCCAATGCCGTCGAAAGCGTCACGTTCGAATACACGACCAGCGAGGGCGGCAAACTGACCGGAACCGGCGAGACCTTCGAAATTCCCGCCGATCAGGTGCTCGCCGCCATCGGCCAGTGGATGCAGGAAGAGACGGGCGAGCTTGAACTCGACGGGACTACGCTTGCCCGGGAAGCCGGGAACCGGAGCCTCTCACCCTTCAGCAATATCTGGGTCGGTGGCGACTGCGCCCATGGCGGCGAGGATCTCACGGTCACTGCGGTCGAGGACGGCAAGATTGCCGCCGAAAGCATTCACAAGACGCTTGCGGGTTAAGGAGAACGGACATGGCTGATCTTTCGACCAACTTTCTCGGCATCAAATCCCCCAACCCCTTCTGGCTCGCATCCGCGCCACCCACCGACAAGGCCTACAATGTCGAGCGGGCCTTCGAGGCCGGCTGGGGCGGCGTGGTCTGGAAGACCCTTGGCGAGGCCGGTCCGCCGGTGGTCAATGTCAACGGCCCGCGCTATGGCGCGATCTGGGGTCCCGACCGCAGGCTTTTGGGGCTCAACAACATCGAGCTGATCACCGACCGCGACCTCGAGACCAACCTTCGCGAGATCACCGAGGTCAAGAAGCGCTGGCCCGACCGGGCGATGATCGTCTCGATCATGGTGCCCTGCGACGAGGCGAGCTGGAAAGCCATCCTGCCGCGCGTCGAAGACACGGGCGCGGACGGAATCGAACTGAATTTCGGCTGCCCGCACGGCATGAGCGAGCGCGGTATGGGTTCGGCCGTTGGCCAGGTACCCGAATACATCCAGATGGTCGCGGAATGGTGCAAGCAGTACTGCCGGCTTCCGGTGATCGTGAAGCTGACGCCGAACATCACCGACATCCGCTATCCGGCGCGCGCGGCAAAGGCGGGCGGCGCCGATGCCGTCTCGCTGATCAACACCATTTCCTCGATCGTCTCGGTCGATCTCGACAATTTCGCACCGGTTCCGACCATTGACGGAAAGGGCTCGCATGGCGGCTATTGCGGCCCGGCGGTCAAGCCGATCGCGCTCAACATGGTGGCCGAGATCGCCCGCGACCCCGAGACGCACGGCCTGCCGATATCGGGCATCGGCGGCGTGCAGACCTGGCGCGACGCGGCCGAATTCATTGCGCTCGGCTGCGGCACCGTGCAGGTCTGCACCGCGGCGATGACCTACGGCTTCAAGATCGTGCAGGAGATGGCAGACGGCCTGTCGGACTGGATGGACGAGAAGGGCTACAAGACCATCGCCGACTTCCAGGGCCGCGCGGCGCCCAACGTCACCGACTGGCAGTATCTCAATCTCAACTACATCACCAAGGCGCGGATCGACCAGGATCTGTGCATCAAATGCGGCCGCTGTCACATCGCCTGCGAGGACACATCGCACCAGGCGATCACCTCCATGGTGGATGGCGTCAGGCACTTCGAGGTGATGGACGACGAATGCGTCGGCTGCAATCTCTGCGTCAATGTCTGCCCGGTGGACGACTGCATCACCATGGTCGAAATGACCGAGGGAACCGATCCGCGCACCGGCCATCCGATAAAGGACGATTACGCCAACTGGACCACGCACCCGAACAATCCGATGGCCAAGCAGGCCGCAGAGTAATTCTGGTTCAGCTCTGCAGGAAATCTGTAGGAAAGGCTTCGCCCTCAAGGCGGAGCCTTTCCCGTTTTTGCGATCCCTCACACCTTTTCGCCCGCCAGCGGCGCCAACAAGTGAACTGCTCTTTGGCCGGAAATCCCGCTCCCGCGCCAACTGCCCGCCGCGAAGCGAATTGCAAACAGGAGGTCTTGTGTCTATGACATTTCGACGGTTTGACGTGTTGGGGGTGCCTGAATGTTTCGCGTTGTTTTGCTGATCTGCTTCTGTGCCGTGCTGGGGTCCTGCCAGACGATGTCGAAGGAAGAATGCGCCGTCGCCGACTGGCGCGTGATCGGGGAGCAGGACGGAGCCGCCGGTCATGAGCCGCAAAGCCGCTTTGCACGACATGCCAAGGCCTGTGAGCGCGCCGGGGTCCTTGCCGACCAGACAGCCTGGTACCAGGGCTATCAGCAGGGGCTGCCGCGCTATTGCACACCGCTCAACGGATTGACCGTCGGCCGCGATGGAAAAAATTACGCCAATGTCTGCCCGCCCGATCTGGAACCCGGGTTCCGCGACGGCTACGAGCTCGGCAGGACCTATCACCGCAAATCAACCGAGATCCGCAATGCGGAATCACAGATCCGCAGCCTCGAGAGCGAGATCCGTCAATACGAGGACCAGATCCGCAACGGCCAGACCGACCAGCGCACAGCCGAACGCGCAATAGACAACAACCGCTGGAAGATCCGCGATCTGGAGCGGGACATCGGCCGCATGGAATCCGAGCTGCGCAGGATCGAGGCCGACATGGAAGACTTCCGCTACAACGCCTCCTTCCGGAGCTGACCCGGTCAGATCGAGCGCTGGTTGACGCGCTTCGAGAGCTCTTCGGCGCTCTCCACCCGCTCGGAATAGCGGTCCACCAGATAGGCCGAGCGCCCGCGGGTGAGAAGGGTGAACTTCATCAGCTCCTCCATGACGTCGACCATCCGGTTGTAGAACGCAGACGGCTTCATCCGCCCTTCCTCGTCGAACTCCGCAAAGGCCCTTGGCACCGAGGACTGGTTGGGAATGGTGATCATCCGCATCCAGCGGCCCAGGACCCGCATCTGATTGAGCGTGTTGAAGCTTTGCGAACCACCGCTGACCTGCATCAGCGCCAGTGTCCGGCCCTGGGTCGGCCGCACGCCGCCAATCGGCGCCAGCGGCAGCCAGTCGATCTGCGTTTTCATCACGCCGGTCATGGCGCCATGGCGTTCCGGCGAACACCAGACCTGCGCTTCCGACCAGAGCGACAACTCGCGCAGTTTAAGCACCTTGGGATGCTGGTCCGCATCATCGGAAACCAGCGGCAGTCCGGAGGGGTCGAAAACACGGACCTCCGCACCCATCGCCTCGAGAACGCGCCTTGCTTCGTGTGTGAGAAACCGCGAATAGGACCGTCCCCGCAAAGACCCGTAAAGCATGAGAACGCGTGGCGGATGGTCCGGTTCACCAGGCAGCGCCAGCCTTTCCGTGTCGGGAAGCTGAAAGCTGTCCGGGTCAAGATTCGGCATATCCCTACTCATGGAGCGGTCACCACTTCTCCGTCTTCCTTGGTGAAGGAGGTCCCGGAGGCAACATCGAGAAGCGCGAAAACCGCTTCGGACGGGCGGCACAAGGCAACCCCCTTCGGTGTGCAGACGATCGGGCGATTGACCAGCACCGGGTGCTCGATCATGGCGTCGAGAATGACATCGTCGCCGACGGCCGGATCGGTCAGGCCCAATTGTTCGGCAGGCGATTTTGAAACCCGCAACGCTTCACGCGGCGTAAGGTCCGCGGCGGCGAACAGGCCGAGCAACTGCGGCCGGGTCCAGCCGGTCTCCAGATATTCGATGATTGTCGGCTCTCCGGCAAAGCCACGGATGATCTCGAGCACATTGCGCGATGTGCCGCAGTTCGGGTTGTGATGGATGACGATGCTCACGGTTGGGCTCCTGCAATTTGCAACGCCGTGCATCCGGTTGGATGCGGCGTCCGGTTGCCCCCGATTAACGTAAGCTGCCAACAGATGCCAGTATTGCATCGAGATTTCTTGATTTATCGAGCATTGAGATCGAACGCTTCGAATTGCCGGGAATTGCAGGCCGCAGCCCGGTTTTTGCTCCCGGCCGCCGCCCGGACGGAGGAACCGGTTTGCCCCACCTTGATCGCGGACGTGATCGATTGCACAAGGATAACCGGAACAAGGGAGTTCAGCATGAGCATTGACCTGAGCGGCAAGACGGCCTTCATCACCGGTGCGAGCCGCGGCATTGGCGAGGCTGCGGCCCGCATCATGGCGGATTACGGAGCCAATGTCGTTCTGGCTGCCCGGTCTTCCGGCGACATCGAGCGCATCGCGTCAGAAATCGGCGACAAGGCGCTTGCGGTGACCTGCGATGTTGCGCGCTACAGCGATTTCGAGGCTGCCATCGGCAAGGCAGTGGCGCATTTCGGCAGCCTGGATATCCTCGTCAACAATGCCGGCGTCATCGATCCGATCGCGCGCATCGGGGAGTCTGATCCCGAGGCGTGGGGCCAGGTCGTCGACATCAATTTCAAGGGTGTCTATCACGGCCTTCGGGCGTCGATCCCGCTCATGCAACGCGGTGGCGGCGGCGTTGTCATCAACATTTCCTCTGGCGCTGCGACCGGCGCGCTGGAGGGATGGAGCCATTATTGCGCCACAAAGGCCGGCGTCCTTTCGCTGACCCGTTGCGCCCACAAGGAATATGCCGCCGCCAACATCCGGGTTGTCGGCCTTTCGCCGGGCACCGTGGCAACCGACATGCAGCGCACAATCAAGACTTCGGGAGTCAATCCTGTGAGCCAGCTCGACTGGTCGCAGCACATCCCCGCGGAATGGGCCGGCGAAGCGATTGCCTGGCTCGCAACCGATGCCGGCCGGCCGCATGACGGCGACGATTTTTCGCTGAAGACCGAAGAGGCAAAGCGCGCCGTGGGCCTGATCCGCTAGAGACTGCCGATGCCGAACCGGCGCGACGCGTGTCGCCGCAGCGCCTGGCGGCAATCCCCTAAAGGCTTTGCACTCTCGGCAAGGGATTCCCCGCCACAGCCGGACGCAGTCCGTCGAGAAACAGCGCTTCAAGATACCTGGCAGCATCCTCGAAACGCCCGTCCGCACCGCGATCCGGTCCGAGGATGACACGGACCTGAATGTCGAAATCCGCATAGTGCTGCGTCGTGGACCAGATCGAAAAGATCAGGTGCCGCGGATCGACGGCATTGATCAGTCCCTGCTTCATCCAGCCGCGGATCACCTCGGCCTTGTCGTCCACGAGCGGCTTGAGTTCGGTTTCCAGAAGCGGGCGGATATGAGGCGCGCCCTGCAGGATCTCGTTGGCGAACAAACGGCTCTCGCGCGGAAAATCCCGCGACATTTCAAGCTTCCTTCGAATGTAGGATTGCAGCTCCGACAGGGGATCTCCCTCGCCGTCCAGTTCACGCAGCGGCTCCAGCCACGTGTCCAGGAGGCGGGCAATCAAAGCTTCATACATATCCTTCTTGCGGCGGAAATAATAAAGCAGATTCGGCTTGGACATTCCCGCCTGATCGGCAATCTGGTCTATCGTGGCGCCGCGGAACCCGCGCTCCGAAAAGACCTCCAGCGCCGCGTCAAGAATACGTTCTTCATTCTCGACCTGAATTCGCGTCTTGCGCTGGGTCTCCATCGCCCGTGCCCTCAAGTTTCATCCCCCGCGCCTGACGCCTCTCGGCGGTGACAATTGGCCTTGACCGGACAGTTCGCCCTGTTAGAGTTTTATCAAACAGTCAAGAATTCGCAACACGGCTTTGCACTGACGGTCCTGCGGGCGAACGGGCCATTGACTGGAAGATCGGGAACCCACGCGTCAGGAGGCGCACCACCAATGTCGAACCGGCTCAACACCACACCGAATGACCTTCGGGCATTCTGGATGCCTTTTACCGCCAACCGCCAGTTCAAGCAGAACCCGCGGATGATGGTGGCCGCGAAAGACATGCATTTCAGCGCCGCCGACGGCCGCCAGATCCTCGACGGCACCGCCGGTTTGTGGTGCGTCAATGCCGGCCATTGCCGCCCGCTGATCACCGAGGCGATCCGCGAGCAGGCCGGCGAACTGGACTACGCACCGGCTTTCCAGATGGGCCATCCCAAGGCTTTTGAGCTGGCCAACCGCCTGATCGACATCGCGCCGGACAACATGGCCAATGTGCTGTTCACCAATTCCGGATCGGAGTCGGTCGAAACCGCGCTCAAGGTGGCGCTCGCCTATCACCGGGTCAAAGGCAATGGCTCGCGCTTCCGCCTGATCGGCCGCGAACGCGGCTATCACGGCGTCAATTTCGGCGGCATTTCGGTCGGCGGCATCGTCGCCAACCGCAAGATGTTCGGCACGCTTCTGACCGGCGTCGATCACATGCCGCACACCCACATGCCGGAGAAGAACGCGTTCACCCGCGGCGAGCCCGATCATGGCGGCGACCTGGCGGACGAATTGAGCCGCATCGTCACCCTGCACGATCCGTCGACCGTGGCGGCCGTCATCGTCGAACCCGTCGCCGGATCGACGGGCGTGCTGATCCCTCCGAAAGGCTATCTCAAGCGGTTGCGCGAGATCTGCACCCAGCACGGCATCCTGTTGATCTTCGACGAGGTGATCACCGGTTACGGCCGCCTCGGATCCGCCTTCGGGGCCCAGCATTTCGACGTACAGCCCGACATCATGGTCACCGCCAAGGGCCTGACCAACGGCGTCATCCCGATGGGCGCGGTGTTCGTGACACAGGAAATTCACGACGCCTTCATGCAGGGACCCGAGCACATGATCGAGTTCTTCCACGGCTACACCTATTCGGGCAATCCGATCGCCTGCGCCGCAGCGCTCGGCACGCTCGAAACCTACAAGCAGGAAGGCCTGTTCGAACGCGCCAGCGAGCTCGCGCCCTACTGGGAAGAGGCGTTGCATTCACTCAAGGGCGAACCGCATGTGATCGACATCCGCAACATCGGCCTGATCGGCGCCATCGAACTCGACCCGATTGCCGGGGAGCCGACCAAGCGGGCGTTCTCCTGTTTCGTTCGCGCCTGGGAGAAAGGCGCGCTGATACGCACCACCGGCGACATCATCGCGCTGTCGCCGCCGCTGATCATCTCCAAATCGCAAATTGACGAACTGATCGACTGCGTGCGCAGCGTTCTGAACGAGGTCGAGTGAACATGCAGATCATTGAAAACGCCATCGGCGGAAAACTGACCGTTTCATCTTCCGAGCGTCGCTCGGCCGTCTTCAACCCGGCGACGGGTGAGCAGATTGCGGAACTGCCGCTTTCCACGGTCGACGAAATCAATGCGGCCGTCGCCAACGCCAAGGCGGCGCAGCCGGCCTGGGGCGCGATGCCGCCATTGAAGCGCGCGCGGTTCATGTTCAAGTTCAAGGAACTGCTCGATCGCCACGCCGATGACATCGCCCGCGAGATTTCCCGCGAACACGGCAAGACCCATGACGATGCGCTGGGCGAAGTCACCCGCGGCATCGAGGTGGTGGAATTCGCCTGCGGCATTCCCAACCTTCTCAAGGGAGATTTCTCGCGCAATGTGGGGCCCGGCGTCGATTCCATCGCCGACCGCCAGCCGCTCGGCGTGGTTGCCGGAATTACGCCATTCAACTTCCCGGCCATGGTGCCGATGTGGATGTACCCCATCGCCATTGCCTGCGGAAACACCTTCGTGCTCAAGCCCTCCGAACGCGATCCGTCGGCGCCGATGCTGGCCTGGAAACTGTTTCAGGAAGCAGGCTTCCCAGAGGGCGTGCTCAACATCGTTCATGGCGACAAGCTCGCCGTCGACACGCTGCTCGACCATCCCGACATCAAGGCCGTGAGCTTCGTGGGCTCGACCCCGATCGCCGAATATGTCTATTCGCGCGGCACCGCCAACGGCAAGCGGGTCCAGGCGCTGGGCGGGGCCAAGAACCACATGGTCATCATGCCCGACGCCGACATGGACCAGGCCGCCGACGCGCTGATGGGCGCGGGCTACGGCTCCGCCGGCGAGCGCTGCATGGCGATCTCGGTCGCGGTGCCCGTGGGCGAGAAAACCGCCGATGCGCTGGTCGCCAAACTGAAACCCCGCGTCGAGGCGCTGAAGATCGGACCGTCGACCGACGAGGCCGCCGAGATGGGTCCGGTCGTCACCAAGCAGCACCAGGAAAAGGTGCTGGGCTACATCGACGAAGGGGTGAAGGAAGGCGCGGAACTGGTGGTCGACGGCCGCGGCTTCTCGTTGCAGGGTTACGAGAACGGCTATTTCGTCGGCGGCACCCTGTTCGACCGCGTCACCATCGACATGAAGATCTACAAGGAAGAGATTTTCGGCCCGGTGCTGTCGGTCGTCAGGGCCTCGAGCTTCGATGACGCCGTTGAGATGATCAACGAGCATGAATACGGCAACGGCACCGCGATCTTCACCCGCGACGGTGACGCTGCGCGCGCCTTCTCGGATTCCATCGAAGTCGGCATGGTCGGCGTCAATGTGCCGATCCCGGTGCCGGTGGCCTACCATTCCTTCGGCGGCTGGAAGCGCTCGCTGTTCGGCGATCATTCGATCTACGGACCGGAAGGCGTGCGCTTCTACACCCGCCTCAAGACCATCACCTCGCGCTGGCCCAACGGCATCAAGTCGGGCGCGGTGTTCAACTTTCCGACCTGAGGCAGCGCTTACCGACCACCACCCCGGGGCGGTTCCGGGGTGAACAAAAAAATTGAACAGACCAGAGGAACCGATCATGTCCACACCCGCAGCAAATCTTCGCATCAATGCCGACAGGCTGTGGGACTCGATCATGGAGATGGCGAAGATCGGACCCGGTGTCGCGGGCGGCAACAATCGCCAGACATTGACCGACGAGGACGGCGAAGGCCGGCACCTGTTCCGCAAATGGTGCGAGGAGGCGGGGCTTACCATGGGTGTCGACACCATGGGCAACATGTTCATGACCCGGCCCGGCGCCGATCCAGATGCGCTGCCGGTCTATGTCGGCTCCCATCTCGACACCCAGCCGACCGGCGGCAAGTATGACGGCGTGCTCGGCGTGCTTGGCGGTCTCGAACTGGTGCGCACGCTCAACGATCTCGGCATCAAGACCAAGCACCCGATCGTTGTGGTCAACTGGACCAACGAGGAAGGCACGCGGTTCGCGCCCGCCATGCTGGCCTCCGGCGTCTTCGCCGGCGTGCACGATCAGGACTGGGCCTATGACAAAACCGACGCCAAGGGCAAGCGCTTCGGCGACGAGCTCGAACGCATCGGCTGGAAGGGCGACGAGGAAGTGGGCGCGCGCAAGATGCATGCCCTGTTCGAGCTGCACATCGAACAGGGTCCGATCCTTGAGGCCGAAGGCAAGGATATCGGCGTCGTCACGCACGGCCAGGGCCTGCGCTGGATCCAGTGTACCGTGACCGGCAAGGAAAGCCATACCGGCTCCACCCCGATGCCGATGCGGCTCAATGCCGGCCGCGGCCTCGCGCAGATCACCGAACTTGTGCACGAGATCGCGATTGCCAATGCGCCGAACGCCGTTGGCGCAATCGGCCACATCGACATCTATCCCAACTCGCGCAACATCATTCCCGGCAAGGCGGTCTTCACCATCGACTTCCGCAGCCACGAGCTCGATACGCTCAACGGCATGGTCGACCGGCTGATGACGGAAGCGCCGAAACTCTGCGACGCGCTGGGCGTGAGCTTCGAGGCCGAGATCGTCGGCCAGTTCGATCCGCCGGAGTTCGATCACGGCTGCGTCAAGGCGGTGCGCGACGCCGCCGAAAGGCTCGGTTACTCGCACATGGACATCATCTCCGGCGCCGGCCACGACGCCTGCTGGATCAACCGCGTGGCGCCCACCGCCATGGTGATGTGCCCCTGCGTCGACGGACTGAGCCACAACGAGGCCGAGGAGATTTCAAAGGAATGGGCCGCCGCCGGCGCCGACGTACTGATGCATGCGGTTGTCGAGACGGCGCAGGTGGTGGAATGATGGCGCCAAGTGCACTGCGCAAACCTCCCTCCCCCTGGAGGGGAGGGGAACCGCTTTACTGCCTACGGAGCTAGCGCCATGACCAATCCAGCAAAAATTGTCCCCATCGACCGCGCGGACGAGAGCCAGCTTCGCATCGATCTTGCCGCAGCGCTCAGGCTCGCCGCCTATTACGACTGGCACGAGGGCGTCGCCAACCATTTTTCGGCTGCCGTTTCACCGGATGGCCGCAAGTTTCTGATGAACCCGCGCTGGAAGCACTTCTCCATGGCGAAGGCCAGCGAGTTGCTGTTGATCGACGCCGACGATCCCGACACGATGAACAGGCCCGATGCGCCCGATCCGTCGGCCTGGTCGATCCACGGCGCGATCCACCGCCGCGTGCCGCATGCCCGCGTGGCGCTGCATCTGCATCCGCCCCACGCCACGGCGCTTGCGGGGCTGAAGGACCCGTCGATCAAGCCGATCGACCAGGTCACGGCGCGGTTCTTCAACCGTCTGGCCATGGACATGGAATTCGGCGGCATCGCCTCCGAGGAAGCCGAGGGCGAGCGCATCGCCGCGACCATCGGCAACCATTCCAACGTGATGATGGCCAATCACGGCGTCACCACCGTGGCCCGCACGGTGGCCGAGGCCTTCGACGCCATGTACCATCTCGAGCGGGCGGCGCGCACCATGGTTCTGGCCTATTCGACGGGGCAGCCGCTCAATGTGATGAGCGATGAGATGGCCGAATCCGTCGCGCGCGAATGGGACGTCTACAAGGATGCCGAGACGTCCCATTTCGAGGAGATGAAACGCGTACTCGACCGGGACAATCCCGGCTACGCGGATTAGGTTCATTAAGGTGAAGCGGTTGCATGATTGAGAAAAGGCACAGCGCCGGAGGCCAGCCACCTCTCCCCCCCGGGGAGAGGTCGGGCGCAGCATCGCTGCGACCGGGTGAGGGGGACTTCGCCCCGAAGCCGATGCCCGCGACCAGAACACTGGCGCGCCGCATGCGCAAACAGCCCACCGACGCCGAACACCTGCTCTGGCGAGAACTCGGCAATCGTCTCCTCAACGGCTTCCGCTTCTCCCGGCAGGTTCGCTTCGGCCCCTATATTTGCGATTTCTGCTGTCGCAGCGAAAAGCTGGTCATCGAACTCGATGGCGGCCACCACGCATTGAATGAGGCCGTCGACGCCCGCCGCACGGCATGGCTCAACCGCAATGGCTACAGCGTGCTCCGGTTCTGGAATGACGAAGTCGTCTTCGAGCGTGGCGCTGTTCTCGACACCATTCTCGCAGCCCTTGAGGGGCGCCTGAAGCCCCCTCACCCAACTCAGGCATCTGCTCAGCTTCGCTTCGCAGTGCCTTCCTATCCCTCTCCCCGGCGGGGAGAGGGAGCAAACCATCGCCTTCACCGGGGAGATCAGCCATGAGCACCACAGTCATCAAGAACGGAACCATCGTCACCGCCGACCTGACCTACAAGTCCGATGTGATGATCGAGGGCGGTGTGATCACCGCCATCGGCCCCAATCTGGTTGGCGACAAGACGCTCGACGCCACCGGCTGCTACGTCATGCCCGGCGGCATCGATCCGCACACCCACCTCGAAATGCCGTTCATGGGCACCTATTCGACCGACGACTTTGAAAGCGGCACCCGCGCGGCGCTGTCGGGCGGCACCACCATGGTGATCGATTTCGCCCTGCCCTCGCCCGGCCAGTCGCTGCTCGAGGCGATTTCCATGTGGGACAACAAGTCGACGCGCGCCCATTGCGACTATTCCTTCCACATGGCGATCACCTGGTGGGGCGAGCAGGTGTTTAACGAGATGGAGACGGTGGTCAAGGACAAGGGCATCACCACCTTCAAGCACTTCATGGCCTACAAGGGCGCGCTGATGGTGGATGACGACGAGATGTACGCCTCGTTCAGCCGCGTTGGCGAACTGGGCGGCATTGCCATGGTTCACGCCGAAAACGGCGACGTGGTGGCGCAGTTGCAGGCAAAGCTGATGGCGGAAGGCAACAACGGCCCGGAGGCGCATGCCTATTCGCGGCCCGCGGAAGTCGAGGGCGAGGCCACAAACCGCGCCATCATGATTGCCGACATGACCGGCACGCCGCTCTATGTCGTCCACACCTCCTGCGAGCAAAGCCACGAGGCCATCCGCCGCGCCCGCCAGAAGGGCATGCGGGTGTGGGGCGAGCCGCTGATCCAGCACCTGACGCTTGATGAAAGCGAATACGCGCACCCGGACTGGGATCACGCGGCGCGCCGGGTGATGAGCCCGCCCTTCCGCAACAAGATGCACCAGGACTCGCTCTGGGCCGGGCTTTCGGCCGGATCGCTGCAGGTGGTCGCCACCGACCACTGCGCCTTCTCCACCGAGCAGAAGCGCTACGGCGTCGGCGATTTCACCAAGATCCCGAACGGCACCGGCGGGCTCGAGGACCGCATGCCGATGCTGTGGACCTATGGCGTGTCCACCGGGCGGCTGACCATGAACGAGTTCGTCGCCGTCACCTCGACAAACATCGCCAAGATCCTGAACACCTACCCGAAGAAGGGGGCGGTTCTCATTGGTTCCGACGCCGATCTGGTGGTGTGGGATCCGGAAAAATCCAAGACAATCAGCGCAAACACACAGCAGTCGGCAATCGACTACAACGTCTTCGAGGGCAAACAGGTCAAGGGCCTGCCGCGCTACACCCTGACACGCGGCCATGTCGCCATCGACGACGGCGAGGTCAAGGCGCAGGAAGGCTACGGCAAGTTCGTCAAGCGTCCGCCGGTGACCGCCACCAACAAGGCGCTGTCGACCTGGAAGGAACTCACCTCGCCGCGCAAGATCGAGCGGTCGGGCATTCCGGCAACCGGGGTGTGATGGCATAGTCCTTGCTCCGCCGCTGTGATGGGCGGAGCAAACCTGCAGTCGGGGAACGCAATGAATCAAAAAGAAGCAGTCGATGCCTGAAACCGTCATTTCCGCCCAAAATCTGGACCTCACCTTCCAGACCAATGACGGGCCTGTCCATGCGCTCAAGGACATCACGCTCGACGTTGCCGAAGGCGAATTCATTTCGCTCATCGGTCCCTCGGGCTGCGGCAAGACCACGCTTCTGCGCGTAATTGCGGATCTTGAGAGCCCGACCGGCGGCGCCGTGACCGTCAATGGCATGACCCCCGAGCAGGCGCGGCTCAAGCGCGCCTATGGCTATGTCTTCCAGCAGGCGGCGCTGCTGCCTTGGCGAACCATCGAGGACAACATCGCCCTGCCGCTCGAAGTGATGGGAGTCGACCAGAAGACCCGCACCGATCGCATCGGGAAGAACCTTGAACTGGTCAACCTTGCGGGCTTCGAGAAGAAATTTCCCTGGCAGCTTTCAGGCGGCATGCAGCAGCGCGCCTCCATTGCCCGTGCGCTCGCGGTGGAACCCGACATGCTGCTGATGGACGAACCCTTCGGCGCGCTCGACGAGATCGTCCGCGACCATCTGAACGAGCAGTTGCTCAAGCTTTGGGCCAAGACGAAGAAGACCGTTGTCTTCGTCACCCACTCGATTCCGGAAGCGGTGTTCCTGTCGACACGGATCGTGGTGATGAGCCCGCGCCCGGGCCGCATTCACGAAATCATCGACTGCGACCTCGGAACGGATCGACCGCTCGACATCCGCGAGACGCCCGAGTTCCTGAGGATTGCGCATCAGGTCCGTGAGGGTTTGCGAGAGGGCCACAGCTATGATGATTGAGGAGACTGTTGCAACTCCCAGACCTGCAGTCGCGGAAGATGCACGGGCCTGCGCAGAAATCCTGAACAACTGGATTGATGACCGTATCTGGATGCCCAGGGTGCACAGCCGTGAAGACGTGCTGGCCTTCTATCGGGATTTTGTCTTCAAGCGGCGGCAAGTCTGGGTGGCAGGGGATCCGGTGCTGGGATTCATGGCGTTGGACCCCGACAGTGACATGGTAACCGCGCTCTATGTGGCCACGCCCGGTATGGGCATGGGCCGCGCGCTCCTCAATCATGCCAAGACCGGTCGCGACAGTCTGAGCCTTTGGACATTCGTCGCCAATGAAGGCGCGAGACGTTTTTACGCACGTGAGGGTTTCCTCGAAGTCCGCCGCACTGAGGGGGACAACGAGGAAGGCCTGCCCGATGTCCTGTTGCAATGGGAGCGAAGCGCATGACATCGGTACGTCTCGCCACCCCGTCAGACCTCCCTGCCTGCGCCGCGATCATCAACGATTACATCGATGCGACGCCCTGGCTGCCGCGCACCGTCTCGCGCGAAGAACTGGAAGGGATCTTCACGCCGGACCTGCTCGAAAGCCGCGTTGTGCTCGTCGCCGAAAATGACAATGCAATCGCCGGATACGCCTCTCTGGATAAGGAGGCGGGATTCCTGCACGCACTTTATCTTCGTCCCGAATCCAGAAGACAGGGCGTGGGCAAGGCCTTGCTCAACGCCACCAAAGCCGCACGGCCCGGGGGATTTGACCTCACCGTCTTCGAACTGAACGCGAACGCCTGCCGCTTCTACGTGCGCGAAGGTCTGATCGAAGTGCCCGAAGGCCGCAAGACCGATACCGAGGAAGGCATCCCGACCCTGCTGATGCGCTGGACTGGAGAGGCGGCATGAACGACCACAGCCTCCTCCACGACAAGATCCTGCCGATCGGCACAGTGGTGCTCGCCATCATTGCGATCTGGTATGCGGCTTCGGTGTTTCTCAACGCCCCGTTCGAGCGCGACCAGGCCGGGCGCGCGGGCACGGAAATCAGCTTTGTCGAAATTCTGCCGCGCACCATGGCGCAGGAGCGTCCGGTTCTTCCCGCCCCGCACCAGGTTTTCGCGGAATTGTGGGACACGACCGTGGGCAAGAAGATCACGTCGAAGCGCAGTCTCGTCTACCACTCCTGGATCACACTGTCGTCGACGCTTCTCGGCTTTGCCATGGGCACGGTGCTCGGTGTGGCGCTGGCTGTCGGCATCGTGCATTTCCAGACGCTCGACCGGTCGCTGATGCCCTGGATCATCACCTCGCAGACGATCCCGATTCTGGCGATCGCCCCGATGATCGTCGTCGTGCTGAATGCCGTCGGCATCTCCGGGCTGCTGCCCAAGGCAACGATCTCGATGTATCTCTCGTTCTTCCCGGTCGCAGTCGGCATGACCAAGGGGCTGCGCTCGCCCGAAGTGATGCATCTCGACCTGATGCGCACCTATTCGGCCAGCGCGTCGCAGACCTTCTGGAAGCTGAGGCTGCCGGCCGCCGTGCCGTTCCTGATCACCTCCATGAAGGTCGCGATCTCGATCGCGCTTGTGGGCGCCATCGTCGGTGAACTGCCGACCGGGGCCGTCGCAGGCCTTGGCGCGCGTCTGCTCGCAGGCTCCTACTACGGTCAGACGGTCCAGATCTGGTCGGCGCTTCTGATGGCCGCGGCCCTTGCCGGCATACTGGTCATGACGGTTGACCTGATCGGCGCGCGCGTCAACCGCAGGATGGGAGCGAAACCGGCATGAATGGTCCCTTCCTCGCAGCCATCCTGTTCTGGCTCCTGGCCTGGGCGATCAACATCTGGCTCGCCCGCCTCAAACCCGAAAGCCGGGTGGTCGCGAACGCCATCAACATTGTTATCCCGGTCCTGTTCGGCGCGGCCCTGATCGCGCTGTGGGAAGGCGTAACGCGGGGCTTCAACATACCCAGTGTCCTTCTGCCCGCGCCGTCGATGATCTGGGGGCGGATCCTGACGTCCACCCACATCCTCTGGGCGGACTTTCAGCAGACCTACCTCAAGGCGGTGATCGCAGGCTATGTGATGGGGTGCGGCATCGGCTTCGTCACCGCTATCCTGGTGGACCGCAGCCCGTTCCTGCGCAAGGGCGTTATTCCGGTCGGAAACCTCGTCGCGGCACTTCCCATCGTCGGCGTCGCCCCCATCATGGTGATGTGGTTCGGTTTCGACTGGCAGTCCAAGGCCGCGGTCGTGGTGGTGATGACCTTCTTTCCGATGCTGGTGAACACCGTGGCCGGCCTCGCCGCCACCGCCGCGATGGAGCGCGACCTGATGCGAACCTATGCCGCCAGCCGCACCCAGACGCTGATCAAACTGCGGCTTCCCGCCGCAATGCCTTTCATATTCAATGCGCTCAAGATCAACTCGACTCTGGCCCTGATCGGGGCCATTGTTGCGGAGTTCTTCGGCACCCCGATTGTCGGCATGGGCTTCCGGATATCCACCGAAGTCGGGCGCATGAATGTGGATATGGTCTGGGCCACGATTTTTGTCGCGGCACTGGCCGGGTCGCTTTCCTACGGGCTGATCGCGCTCGCGGAAAGGGCCGTAACTTTCTGGCATCCGTCCTACCGGCGCAGAGCCGGTGCATAACAAGACGGAGCCGCAACCAGAGGAGAATGGCATGAAAAAGACGATCTCGATCACAATGGGTCTGGCGCTTTCGCTGATGACCGGATCGGCGCTCGCCGCCGACAAGCTGACCCTGCAGCTCAAGTGGGTCACCCAGGCCCAGTTTGCCGGCTACTACGTCGCCAAGGACAAGGGCATGTATGACGCGGTGGATCTGGATGTTGAAATCAAGCCCGGCGGACCGGATATCGCTCCACCTCAGGTGATTGCCGGCGGCGGCGCCGACGTCATCGTCGACTGGATGCCGTCCGCGCTCGCAAGCCGCGAGAAAGGCGTGCCGCTGGTCAACATCGCCCAGCCGTTCAAGGCTTCCGGCATGATGCTGACCTGCCTCAAGGAAACCGGCATCACCTCACCGGACGACTTCAAGGGCAGGACGCTCGGCGTCTGGTTCTTCGGCAACGAGTATCCGTTCCTTTCCTGGATGAGCCAGCTGGGCATTCCGACAGAGGGCGGCGAAGACGGCGTGGAAGTGCTCAAGCAGGGCTTCAACGTCGACCCGCTGCTCCAGAAGCAGGCCGACTGCGTGTCGACCATGACCTACAATGAATACTGGCAGGTCATCGACGCAGGCATTTCCGCCGACGAGCTCGTGACCTTCAAGTATGAGGACGAAGGCGTCGCCACCCTTGAGGACGGCCTCTACGTTCTTGAGTCGAGCCTTGAAGATCCGGAAATGGTCGACAAGTTCGCCCGCTTCGTCAAGGCCTCGATGGAGGGCTGGAAATGGGCCGAGGAAAACCCGGATGAAGCCGCCGAGATCGTTCTCGAAAACGACGCCAGCGGCGCCCAGACCGAGAAGCACCAGAAGCGCATGATGCGCGAGATCTCCAAGCTGACAGCCGGCACCGACGGCACGCTCGACGAGGCAGACTATCGCCGCACCGTCGACAGCCTGCTCTCGGGCGGTTCCGACCCGGTGATCACCAAGGAGCCGGAAGGCGCATGGACCCATGCCGTCACCGACAAGATGAAGTCCATGTAATCACCCGTTTCGGGTAAACTGGACCGGCCGGCTGCAAAGCCGGCCGGTTTTTGATTCGGACCACAGCGCGAGAGGGAGCACCGATGACGAACAGACTCGGAGAGATGATCGACCAGGGGCAGGGCAAGGCTCCCGCCGATATCGTGCTCAAGGGCGGCAGGCTGTTCGACCTGACCACCGGAGACCTCCGCGACGGCGATATTGCAATCTGCGGCGACCGGATCGTCGGCACGCTGGAGACTTATGAAGGTGTCGTGGAAATCGACATCTCCGGCCGGATCGTCGTTCCCGGCTTCATCGACAGCCACCTGCACATCGAAAGCTCGCTGGTCACCCCGCACGAATTCGACCGCTGTGTCCTGCCGCGCGGCATCACCACCGCCATCTGCGATCCCCATGAGATCGCCAATGTCATCGGCGCCGCGGGCATCCGCTATTTCCTCGACTGCGCGGTCCAGACCATCATGGACATACGCGTGCAGCTTTCGAGCTGTGTGCCCGCCACCCATCTCGAAACCGCCGGCGCGCGCCTCGACATCGGGGATCTCACGCCGTTCCGCGACCATCCCCAGGTCATCGGGCTTGCCGAGTTCATGAATTTTCCGGGCGTCCTTTCGAAGGAACCCGCCGCGATGGCCAAGCTCGAGGCTTTCCAGGGCGGGCACATAGACGGGCATGCGCCCCTGCTGCGCGGGCTGGGTCTCAACGGCTATCTCGCCGCCGGCATTTGCACCGAGCATGAATCGACCACCGCCGAGGAAGCACTCGAGAAAATGTCGAAAGGCATGCATGTCCTGGTGCGCGAAGGATCGGTCAGCCGCGATCTCGACGCGCTGATCCCGATCATCACCGAGCGCAACTCGCCCTTCCTTGCGCTGTGCACCGATGATCGCAACCCGCTCGACATCGCGGAGCACGGGCATCTCGACTACATGATCCGCCATGCCATCGCCAGCGGCGTGGATCCGCTGGCGATCTACCGCGCCGCGTCGATCTCCGCCGCCCGCGCCTTCGGCTTGCGCGACCGCGGTTTGGTCGCCCCGGGCTGGCGCGCCGATCTCGTGGTCCTCGACAGCCTTGAGGATTGCAACGCGCAGATGGTGTTCTCGGCAGGACGCCACGTCACCGAGGAATTGTTCGCCGGCCGCGCCGTCACCGAGCCTGTCGGCACCGACAGCGTGCGCGCGCCGCAGGTCGAGGCTTCCTCCTTCACCGTTCGCAAGAACCGGAGTTCGACACCGGTGATCGGCATCGTTCCCGGCAAGATCATCACCGAACGGCGCGATCTCGATCTCTCCATCGACAATGGTGAGAAGCAGATCGACCTGACGCGCGACATCCTCAAGATCGCGGTGATCGAGCGCCACGGCAGAAACGGCAATATCGCCACCGGCTTTGTGCAGGGCTTCGGGCTCAAGCGCGGCGCCATCGCCTCGACCATCGGCCATGACAGCCACAACATCTGCGTGGTCGGCGCCTCGGAAGCGGACATGGCCCTTGCCGCCAACCGCCTGAGCGAAATCCGTGGCGGTTTCGTCGTTGCGGAGAATGGCAAGGTGGTGGCGGAGATCGCCCTGCCGGTAGCCGGCCTGATGAGCGATCAGCCCTACGAGCAGGTGCGCGAGAAGCTGATTCCGCTGCGCAAGGCGGCCAAGGCGCTGGGCGGTACGCTCGACGAACCTTTCCTGCAACTGGCGTTCCTGCCGCTGCCGGTGATCCCGCATCTCAAGATATCCGATCGCGGCATGATCGATGTCGACGCCTTCGAGATCATCGATCCTTGATGGAGCTCCGCAGTTCCCGATGCGGTTCGTGCCGGTTCGGCCTGGAGCAATCCGAGGAGGCTGACCGGGCGGTTAGTCGTCCTGCCTATCCAAGTCGCGCGCAGAAGGCATCGAGCGCCTGCAGGCGAACAGACCCGTCCTCATAAGCCGGGGCAAAGCCCGGCAGGGTGAGCACTTCGCCGATTTTCAGATCCGCCGGCGGCGTCCAGTCGAGCGCACTCCGCTCGAAATTGAAGACGAAAAGCAGCCGCTCGCTGTCCTCTCCCCGTACAAAGGCCAGGACGTTTTCGTTGCTGTCGAGAAACGACATCGGCCCGTCGATCATGCCGGGCTGGGATTTCCGGAACGCCAGGGTCTGGCGGTAATGGTTGAGCACCGAACCGCTCAGATGATCCTGCTGATCAACGGCCTTGAGACGATGATCGTCCGGAACCGGAAGCCATGGCCGGACCGCGTCCGTAAAGCCCGCATTCACGGCGTCCTGTTCCCATACCATCGGCGTACGGCAACCGTCCCGCCCCTTGTAGGCGGGCCAGAAGCGGATTCCGTAGGGGTCGACCAGATCCTTGTAGTCTACCTGCACTTCGGGCAGGCCGAGCTCCTCGCCCTGATAGAGGCAGATCGATCCCCAGAACGAGGCAAGCAGCGTGATAGCGAAGCGGGCAAGATGATCGGCGTCGTCCCCTTCCTTTAGCCAGCGGGTGACATGACGTTCGACATCGTGGTTGGAGAAGGACCAGCAGACCCAGCCGTCATCCACCACGGATTGAAAGTTGGAGATGCTGCGGCGGAAATGCGCGGCCGAGAAATCGGCGCCAAGCATGTCGAAGGTGTAGCACATGTGCAGCTTGTCGCTGCCGCTGGTGTAAGCCGCCACCGTCTTGAGCGAACGCCGGCCATCGCCGACCTCGCCAATTGTTGTCCGGCCCTCATATTGGTCCAGCAATGCGCGAAGCCGCTGAAGGAAGACGACATTCTCGGGCTGGGACTTGTCGTACAGGTGGTCCTGATATCCATACGGATTGACGTCGGGCGCATCCACCCCCATGAAATTTCCGTCTTCGGTCGACTTCGAAAGCGGCGGGTTGTCCCGCAGATGCCTGTCGTGAAAATAGAAGTTCACGGTGTCGAGCCGGAAGCCGTCGACGCCCCGGTCCAGCCAGAAGCGGAATGTGTCCAGGATCGCGTTTTGGACCTCCGGATTGTGAAAATTCAGGTCCGGCTGCGAGGCGAGGAAATTGTGCATGTAATACTGGCGCCGGACGGTGTCCCACTCCCAGGCGGGACCGCCGAAAATCGACAGCCAGTTGTTGGGCACCGTTCCATCGGGTTTCGGATCCGCCCAGATATACCAGTCCGCTTTGGCATTGTCGCGGCTCGAGCGGCTTTCCTTGAACCAGCCGTGCTGATCCGAGGAATGCGAAATCACCTGGTCTATGATGATCTTGAGACCCTTCTCGTGAGCAAGGCTGACCAGTTCGTCGAAATCGGACAGCAGTCCGAACATCGGGTCGACATCGCAATAATCCGAGACGTCATAGCCGAAGTCGGCCATGGGCGACTTGAAGAAGGGCGAAAGCCAGATCGCATCCACTCCGAGCGAGGCGATGTGATCGAGCCGCCCGATAATGCCGCGAATGTCGCCAATGCCGTCGCCGGAGGTGTCCTGATACGACCGCGGATAGACCTGGTAGACGACGCACCCGCGCCACCAGTCCGATGAAGTTGTCTTGCTCAAGGCCTGTTCCTTCCGCCCCGCGCGTATACTGCGGGTGATCGATCTTCGCTTAGTTCAGCAGATTTGAGCTTGCAAGGCCCTGCCGTGCCCAGACGTCATGGAGTGCGACAGTCACGCTGATCTTGCCGGAACCAAATGGACTGGAGGCGGTCAGGCAGCGGGTACGGCGGGTTGGTCCTCGAGCCCGAGCAGGAAGTTGATCGACGGGCGGGATTTGACCAGATCATCGATCGAGTAGGTTTCGAGAACCTCGAAAAAGGCTCCCAGAGCCTTGCGCAAGGCCGTGTTCAGGCTGCAGGAATCCACAAGCGGACATTCGGTTGCGTCGTTCTCGAAGCATTCGGCCATCGCAAAGCTGTCCTCGGTTACGGTGACCACATCAAGCAGCGTGATCTTGTCGGCAGAGCGACCGAGCCGTATTCCGCCATTGCGTCCGCGCACCGATTCGATCAAGCCGGATTTGGTGAGCGGCTGCAGGATCTTGAACAGGAACAGTTCGGAGACGGAATAGGCTTTGGCGATATCGCCGATACGGCTCAATTGACCGTCATTGGCCGCGCAATACATAAGCATCCGCACCGCATAGTTGGTTTGCCGGGTCAACCGCATCGTCTTGCTCCAATCCCTGGCCGCGCGCTTGTAATCGCGACTGCCTCCAATTTAGAATGCTTCCAGAAAAAGAAAACCCTTTTGTTCATGTTTTTCCGCTTCACTCTTCGGTTTGCTCAGATCTCAAGGCTCTCATGACCCTCCCGTCTCAATTCGAAGCCACCAACGGCTTTCCGCGCAATCAGATCTCCCTCGCAAACTGGCGCACACGACCCTACAGTTTCTGGGCTTTTCGCAATGTTTCGGAGATGGTTCGGTCTGCCCGTATCCGAACATCCTATCCCCGACCCCTTCCTCCGCTGGCCGCAAACCCCTCAATGCTCGCGCAACCGGCCTCGCCGGGTTCCGACCTGTCGGTGTCATCCATGCTCGAACGGGCGCAGGTGGACAGCTTCCTTGTGAGCCGGGACGGCAAGATGATGTGCGAATGGCATGCCGCGGGCGTCGAACGCAGCGATCCCCATCTGGTCTTTTCAATTTCCAAGTCCATTGCTGCGCTGATCGCGGGGATTCTCGAGGATCAGGGCGCGCTCGATCCGGAGACCCCGGTGGGCGACATCGTCCCCGAAATGCGCGGCTCGGCCTATGGGGACGCCATCGTGCGCCACCTTCTGGACATGCGCGTCAGCCTCGACTTTGACGAATCCTATCTGTCGCAGGATGCCTATGCCCGCTACCGCCGGGCCATGGCCTGGAACCCGTCGGTCGGCGACGACAGCGAAACAGCGGGCATGCTCGCCTTTCTCAGGACGCTCGACAAGGCCGGTTACCCCCATGGCGGCGACCACGCCTATCTCTCGCCCAACTCCGACATGCTCGGCATCGTGCTCGAACGGGCGAGCGGGGAGCGTTTCTCCGACCTGTGTGCGCGTTTGCTCTGGGAGCCGCTCGAGGCGACCGCCGACGCATTCATAACGGTCGACAATCTTGGCGCTCCGCGCACCGCGGGCGGCATGTCGTTGCGGCCGCACGACCTGCATGCGCTTGGCCAGATGCTTCTTGATGGCGGCATCGGCCCGCGCGGCCGGATCGTGTCGGAACGCTGGTTGAAGGATATGCAGACCGCGGGCGACGCGGACGCATGGGCACGTGGAACACAGGCAGATTTCCTTGCCCATGGTCGTTATCGCAGCAACTGGTATCAGGTTGGCGGCGACTCCGATGCGTTCCTTGCCGCCGGGATTCACGGCCAGTTTCTTTACTGTGACCCGGCGACGAACACGGTCATCGTCTGTGCCTCATCGCAGCATGAACCGCAGAGCGACGGCCTCGACCAGCAGATGCTCAGGATGTTTGCGGCACTTGCGGCGGCCGCATAACTCACGCCGCCAGACGACACGCGGCTGCCTATTCAAACACGATTTCCGGCGCGGAACGCGTTCCCGCGATCTCGTCGAGCCGCTTGCGGACATTGCGGGCGATCTCGCGATAGATCTGCGCGTGCGGGCCATCGGCGGCGGTGGCCACCACCGGCTTGCCCGAATCCGAGGTTTCACGAATCGGCATGGCCAGCGGCACTTCCCCCAGGAACGGCACGCCGATCCGGGCCGCCTCGTCACGCGCGCCGCCATGCCCGAAGATGTCGTGGCGGCCGCCACAGTCCGGACAGAGGAAGTAGCTCATGTTCTCGACGATGCCGAGCACCGGCACATTGACCTTGTTGAACATGTTGAGCCCCTTCCGGGCGTCGATCAGGGCCAGGTCCTGCGGTGTCGAGACGATCACCGCGCCGGCCAGCGGCACATTCTGCGCCATGGTCAGTTGCGCATCGCCGGTGCCGGGCGGCATGTCGACGACAAGCACGTCGAGTTCGCCCCACGCGACTTCGCGCAGCATCTGGTTGAGCGCCGACATCACCATCGGCCCGCGCCAGATCATCGGCGTATCCTCTTCGACCATGAAGCCCATCGACATGACCTTGAGGCCGTAATTTTCCATCGGCTTGAGCAACCGGCCTTCCAGTTGTTCCGGACGGCCCGAGATGCCCAGAAGCCGCGGCATGGAAGGTCCGTAGATGTCCGCGTCGAGCAGACCGACCTTGAGCCCGTCGGCCTGAAGCCCGAGCGCCAGATTGACGGAGGTGGTCGACTTTCCCACGCCGCCCTTGCCGGAAGCCACTGCAATGATGGTCTTCACCCCCGGAACCTCGACCTTTCCGCGGCCTTGCGGCTGGCCGCGCGGCGCACCGTGCTGCGGTGAGGCCTGGGGTCTGGCAGCTGCCGGCGCAGGGCCGCCCGCGCCGGGCTCACGGGAAGCCGTCAGCGCGACCATGGCGCCATTCACCCCGGGCACTGTCTTGGCTGCCCGCTCGGCGGCTTCGCGAAGCGGTTCGAGTTCGCGGGCGCGGGCTGCCGGAACGGTCAGCGAGAAATAGGCCTTGCCATCGGAGATGAAGATGTCGGACACCAGTCCGAGATCGACGATGTTGCCTTCCAGATCCGGCCCCTTGACCGTTTTCAGCTTGGCCAGGATATCTTCCTTGGTGACGCTCACGATGCACTCCCGTCATGGTTCGGTTCGTGCACCTGACATAATGCAGGCGTTACGCCAATAAAATGGGTAGAAGCGGAAAAAGGGCGGCTTAGAGCCGGGACTTTCGGCCGCCCAGCACCAGAAGCGGCACGATGACGGTCAGCATCAGCAGCCGCGCGACATGATGGCTCGCCACGAATGTCGGATCGAGGTCGAGAAGCACCGACATCGCCGCCATGGTTTCAAGTCCACCGGGCGCGAAAGCGATAAGCACCGCCAGGAAATCCATGCCGGTCAGATAGGCGGCGATTGCCGCAAATCCCGCAGCGAGGACGACACTCACAATCGTGACCATGACACCGGCGCCGAGCGAGCGCAGGAGCTCTTGCCTGCTGACGCCGGAAAACCGCGACCCGATCAACGCACCGAGCGATATGAAGGCCACGGCAACGAGCCACTGGTTCACCGTTCCCTCCACAAGTCCCGTGACATGCAGGGCGATCGAAACGAGCATTCCACCGATCAGATACGCTGCAGGAAGTTTGAACCGCTTGAGACCATAGCCGGCAAGGACGGCGATCAGGGTCATGGTTATGAATGGTAGCGGCGCGGTCGCTTCCGGCGTCGCGATCCCGCGCTCCGGAATGTGGCCGGCAAACGCGATTGCTGCGGGAACGATCAGCGTCAATGCCAGAACACGGATCGACTGGACGATGGCGACCGATTTGAGATCCGCCTTCACCCCCTCCGTCAATCCGAGCACATAGCTGAGATGTCCGGGCGAAGACGCGAGGAATGCAGTGGTCGGATCCATCGACCAGTAGCGGACGAGCAGTGCCCGGGTCGCAAGGATCATCACAATCAGGCTCACCGCAAGCGAAACCAGCGTGATCGGCCAGGCGCGGATGGCATCGAGCACCTCGGGCGTCACGCCCTGTCCGATGGTAAGCCCGAGAATGACGAACACGACGTCGCGCACGCGTTGAGGCAGAGCCTCTGTTCTGATCCCGGCCAGCCCTGCGATGGTAACCGCGGTTGCCGGGCCCGTCAGATACGGCACCGGAAACGACAGCGCGGCAAACAGGGCCGCGCCGAGCGCACCGATGGCCAGTGTCAGTGCAGGCGCCTGCCATGAGACTGGCGGCATGTGGTGCGTCTCCTCGAGCTTGAAAAAGTTTCAGCAATGGGGACCGAAGCGGGAATCGGTTCATCGCGTCGCGATCCTATCGATCGGCGCTCGTCTTCGCCAGACAGCCCCGACGGCCTTGCGGTGATGAGCGCCGGTTGTATGGTCGGGTCGCGCTGTTTTCAATATTGCACGCGAACCGACCAAGGGCCTTCGGCGGCCTGATCTGCAACAGGACGGATATCCGCCATGCTCGAGAATTTTCCCGGCCTGGAAGCAATCGCATCCCTGGCGGCAGCCTCGGTGCTGATCGAGCTCACGCCCGGTCCGAACATGACCTGGCTCGCAATGGTTTCCGCCTCGGAGGGTCGCAAGCCGGGATTCGCGGCGGTCGGTGGAGTGGCCCTGGGGCTCGGTGTCGTCGGTCTGGCAGCCGCACTGGGCGTGACCGGCCTCATCAACGGCGTTCCAGCGCTTTATGAACTTCTGCGTTGGGGAGGCGTGGCGTTCCTTCTTTACCTGGCATGGGACAGCTGGCGCGAAGCCGGAGCCGAAACCATCACCGTTGATCCCGGCATGGCGCGCTACTTCCGGCGTGGACTGATCACCAATCTTCTCAATCCCAAAGCCGCGGTCTTTTTCGTGGCGGTGATTCCCGCTTTTATTGATCCTTCCCGCCCGGTGCTGGCGCAGACACTTTGGCTGAGCGCCGTCTATGTGCTGATCGCCACGCTTGTACATGCTGTGATCGTGCTCGCGGCAGGAACGTTCCGTCCCCATCTCGAAAGCCGGGAACGCCAGCAGACCACCCGGCGGATCTTCGCGGTTCTGCTGGCGCTGGTCGCCATCTGGTTCGCGGTCTCGACCGGACGTTAGCGCCCACCGGCAATGGAAACGGAAAGGGCCGGACGCAAGATCGCGCCCGGCCCCTGAATTGAAGGCAGGCGGTTCCGGTCAGTTGGACGCCGAGGTCATTCCGTCGACGGCGAAAAACAGCGTCTCGCCGGAGCTGTCGTCCACGCCGTCATTGTCGGTCACGATGTAGGCCTTGCCGTCGGTGTCCATCGCCAGCCCTTCGACCTTGTCGACCACAAAGCCGTTGAGTGCCTTGAGATCGGGCAGCAGATCGCGCACCGGCTGCTTTTCGACGAGCGGCAAGTCACCACCCAGCGACGCTGGCGCAAGGTCGCTCATGGCGACCCGGTAGATCTTCTTGATCGCCGCCTTGTCGCCGATCTGGTTGTCTCGCTCGATGATGTAGGCGTAATCGCCGTGGATCTCGATGTCAGACAAACCGACCCAGCCCTTGTCGGCCGGGGCGTCCAGCGGATAGCGAACCGCGCCCCATTCCTCAGTGCTGGTGTTGTAGGCTACGAGCTTGACCTCGTTCTTTGCATCGTCGTTCCAGGGGCGTTGCACCGGCATCCAGAGCGTATCGCCGTCACGGGCAATACCCTCCATCCCGAAGCGCTTTTCCTGGGCAAGGAGCTCGGCGGGCAGCGGGATTTCCTTCTTGATCCGGCCATCTGCATCCACGTGGTAGATCGCATGCGGGATCAGCCTGTCGGTCCGTCCTTCCGAGGCCAGCCAGAATCCGCCATCCCCATCGGTGGTCACACCCTCAAGGTCGAGCTTCTGAGCGGTCTGTCCCGCACGGGTGATTTCGACCGACGAAGTGATCCGGGCCGGCGCCTGCGTGGCGTCGATTGTAGAAATCGAGGGCTGGTAGCCATAGAAGCTGTCATTGACGGCATAGAGAATGCCGTTGTTTTCGGGATCTGCGGCGAGGCCCGAAAGAGCGCCCCAACCGATCAGGGTGTCGGCTCCGGCGGACGTGATCTGCGGATATGCCGCAGGCCCTTCCTGGCGCTCATAGACCATGACGTGACTGCGAACGCCGCCGTCCTCCACAAGGTCCGCCTCGTTGGCCGTAACCAGAAGATTCCGCGATGGCAAGGCGACAATACCCTCGGGCGCAATGCCTGACGGCAGAAGCTGCTTGAGAACCGGTGCTGCGGGATTGGAGACGTCATAGACACCGACAACGGATGCGCGCTCCGCGCCGACAAAGACATGCGGCACGCCATCGAAGCTTGCGAACTCGATCGATTCCGGCTCGACACCCTTGGCGTCGGAGCGCTTGTCGGGATAGTGACCGGCCTCGATCACCGCATGTTCAAAGGAAGCTCCGGACTCGTAGACAACGGCGCCGTCCTTGTTGAAGATGGTCCAGCCGCGCGAACCGCCTTCATAGTCCCCCTCGTTTGCGGTGGCGAAGTGGTTGTCGTCGATCCACTTGACCGCGTCGGGTTCACGCTTCCGGTCAGCCTGGGTCTCGGTGAAGCGCAGCGCGCCGCGCTCGTCCGTCAGGTCCACGTTCTCAAGCGTCACGAAGCCCGCCGAAAAATGCGACACGACCTTGCCGTCGCGATCAAGCACCACAAGATGGTTGTTTTCCTGAAGCGTGACCACGGTCTCGCCGAGCCCGTTGACGTCGACAAATTCGGGTTCCGGATCCTCAGGCGCCACCTCGGCCAGACCGGTGACATCGGCGAAGCGAAGCGAGGCGCAGTCCGCCGCGCCTTCGCTCACATCTATCATTGCAACCTGACCGGCCGGCATCTGCGGGATCACCCCGTCATTCAAGTCTTCGTCACGCTCGTTTTCAAGCGCGATGACGATGAAGGACCCATCCTTGGACCGCGCGATGGAATCCGGCTGGCCGCCCAGATCGCATTCGCCGGTGATCGACTTGCTGTCGATGTCGATCGTTACGAGCCTGCCGCCGACTGCAACATAGTCTTGGGACGTGTTGATCGCAGCGAAAGCATTGGAGCCGACAACGGTCACCGATGTCGGCTCGCCGCCCATGTCGATGTTGCCCAGAGGCTTGGGGTTGGCGGCGTCGGAGATGTCGATCATTCCGATCACGCCGAGCGGGCTGTCGGTGTAGACGAGCCGCTGGCCATCCTCGGTTGCTGCGATGATCTCGGATGAGCTTTCCCGGTTGGTATCCTCGCCCTGCGCCATGTTCTGGGGCGTGGCGAAAGAAGCAACCCGGTTGAAATTCATGTCCGCCGCCGACGCCGAGGCGGCGATCAGGGCGAGAACGGATGTGAAGCTGAGCAAGCGCGACATTTTGCAATTCTCCCGGTTGAAACCAGAAGGATCTGTCACCTCTTCAATTGCAGCATCACGACAAAGGCATGACAGATTTATGAAACAAGGTGCGTCATGCCTTTCACCTCGGCCTGGTCATGCCTTTCAACCTCGGCCTGGACGGGACGGGATATCCCGGACTGTCAGCCAACCGCATGTGCAAACCGCAAGCCAAGCGCGGGTTTGCTGCGAAGGTGTGTGTCCTCGAAGTCTTCGAGGAGCCTTGGCTTCGAGTAGAAAAATCCCTGGAACCTGTCGCAGCCCGCAGCCAGCGCCCGCTGCCTGTCTGTTTCGGTTTCGATGCCTTCGGCGACGACTGACTTTCCGGACCGGCGCGAGATCTCCACCACCGCGCTGACGAACACGTCGGTTACGATATCGTCGCCCAGTGAGCGGATGAAGCTCTTGTCGATTTTGATGATGTCGAATGGCAGCATGCGCAACTGGTTGAATTCCGAATAGCCCATTCCGAAGTCATCGAAGGCAATGCGAAAGCCGTAGGACTGAAGCGCCAGCAGACGCTCCGCATTGTCGACATTGCAGATGAGTGAAGCGCTCTCCGTGATTTCGAGAACGATCCGATGCGGGTCGGTGGCGGTGTCGTTGAGAATGTCGAGGATGCCCTCGATCAGATGCGAGGAGGTGATCTGCTCGGCCGAAAGATTCACATTGACCGAAACCGGAAGCAGATGATCGAGATCCTGGCAAACCTGCCTGAGAACGTAGTATCCGACATCGGTGATCAGGCCCGCCCGCTCTGCAGCCGGGATGAACACTTCCGGTGAAATCGGTCCGCGAAGCGGATGGTTCCAGCGCAACAAGGCTTCATAGGCGGTGATCTCGCCCTTCGAATCAACGATCGGCTGGTAAGCGACACGGAACTGCTTGAGCAGCAACGCAGCGCGGATTTCGCGCACCAGCGCCCTCTCGTTCCTGAGATCGGTGAGCATGGATTCGGTATAGATCGTCGAGCAGGCGCGTCCGTTGCGCTTGGAGGCATAGAGCGCCATGTCCGCGTTTGCGACCAGCGAAGTCCATGTCTTGCCGTGGAACGGCGCCAGTGCGACACCCACGGAAGCGCTGACGCCGAGCCTTTGGGCGCCGATGCTGACGCCATGGGCGAGCATTTCGACAAACTCCGAGCATCTGCGATGTGCGAATGCCGCCGTCATGGGATCGGAATGCTCGACCAGAACCGCGAATTCATCCCCGCCGAGACGCCCCACGTGGCCATCGGGAAAACTTGCTGTCAGCATCCGGGCGAAGAAGCTCAGCACAGTGTCGCCAGCGGGGTGGCCGTGGGTGTCGTTAACCTGCTTGAAGTGATCGATGTCGACGAGGAAAAGCGCCGCGAAACGGTTTCTCTCCCGGCTGTCGAGCACCGATTTCGCCGTCGCAACGAATTTTTCCCGATTGAGCACGCCGGTCAGGACGTCGCTTTCGGTCTGGGCCAGCAGTTCCTCCTGTGACGCATGGAGTTGTGCGACCCGAACCCGCAGGGAAAGAACCCAGATCACCAGAAACAGAGTTACGGCGATGAAGGCCAGAGCTGCGACGATCAGAAGGTCCGGATATGCCGTGCGCTCGCTGCCGGGCACCGAAAGGCCGAGATACTGATGGCCGGTGACCAACGCCCCGGTCAGGACAAGAACTGCCAGTCCGAAAACCAGTTCCGTTGCTTCCTTGCTGCGTCGGCTGTTGAATAAGCGCATTGTCTGCTCCGCCAATCGGCAATGGACTCTTCCCGACCCGAAATGAGACGGAAAACGGTTCTGTCCATTCGTTCTGCGACAACGCGGGCGGAAGACCGCTCAACCGACCCGGAGAGGATCCCGAAGGTCAAACACCGCGAACATTTCGCATTTCCTGTTTTGCATCATGCACCTAGCCTTGATAGCAGCCTCGGGGTTAACCGTTTGCGACACCTCGTACACTCAGTTCAGGTAGGCCAAATCGATGGTAAACAAGCCGCTAACGTCTGGGCTGGACGTCAGCGTGAGATCCCGCTTTCCGAAACCGGAAGCCCGTAACTTGCATGGAGTGCATCCACGAACTGTCGCGCACAGGCCTGCCAGGAGAAATCGAGGGCCCTGGCGCGGGCATCGGAGCCGGACAGGTCAAGGCAGGCGAGCGCCGCCGACCTGAGATCCTCGTCGAGGATGCCGGCACGGCTGTCGCCGATGATGTCCGTCGGACCGGTCACCGGATAGGCTGCGACCGGAACGCCGGAGGCCAGCGCTTCAAGGAGCACCAGACCGAAAGTGTCCGTTCGGGATGGAAAGACAAAGACGTCTCCCATCGCATAGAGTTCCGCCAGTTCACGTCCCGATTTCGCGCCGGTAAAGACCACTTCCGGATAGCGATCCCTGAAATAGGCAAGCTGCGGGCCATCCCCGACAACCAGCTTGCTGCCCGGCAGCTCCATCTTCAGGAACGTCTCGACATTCTTTTCCACCGCCATTCGTCCCACATGCAGGAACACCGGACCCGGCAGTTCGAACGGAGCGGCATGACCGGGGTTGAACAGATCCGTGTCGACGCCGCGCGACCAGATGTGCAGCTTGGTGAAGCCCTTTCCGGCAAGCTCCCTCCGAAGGCTTTCGGTGGCAACGAAACAACCGCGCGCGGAATTGTGGAACCGGCGCATGATTGCATACATCCAGGACTCCGGGATCGGAAGCCGGGCCGAAACATACTCGGGAAACCGGGTGTGGTAGCTGGAGGTGTAGCCGTTGTGCTTGGCAGCGGCGCGCCGGGCGAGCATGCCGATCGGTCCCTCCGTTGCAATCTGGATGAAATCGGGGGCCGATTGTGCGATCCGCCGTGCGATCTGTCCCGGGGTTGCCAGTGCGAGGCGGATCTCCGGATATCCGGGCATTGGCAGGGTCCGGAATTCCGCCGGCGAAAGAATATCGACCTCGATGCCGAATGCTTCGAGATCACGAACGAGGTGCTCAATGGATCGAACCACCCCGTTGATCTGGGGCCGCCATGCATCGGTGGCAATGAGCAATTTTGGCATCACACGGTCCGCGAAACGTATTGACCCTTGCCAACACGCTTCGCCTGATAGCCGCAAAGACCGGGTTTATCAACAACCCGGACCAAGGGCCTTACTCAAGCCGGGCGGGAAAACCGTCGGCGCGCAGATCGGTTCCCAGCCGGTCTTCGAGGAGCTTGGCAATCATGGGCGACTGCGCGTCTCCGCCATAGGCCGCCTTGGCCTCGACATAGGTCTGTTCGGTCATCGAGGCCAGTTCCAGCGGCACTCCGAACTCGCGCCCGAATTCCATCGCAAATCCGAGATCCTTGAGCGCCAGATCGATATTGAAGGCAATGTCATAGGAGCCGTTCAGGATCAGAGCGCCCTCGGTCTCGTGCACGAAGGAATTGCCCGACGACGCCTTGATCGCCGCCCAGGCCTGGGCAAGATCGAGACCGCCGCGTTTGGCGAGCATCAACGCTTCGCCGCAGGCCTTCAAATGAATGAAGGCCAGCATGTTGGTGATCACCTTGATGATCGAGGAATTGCCGAGCGGCCCCATGTGGAAGATCTGGTTTCCCATCGCTTCGAGCGCCGGCAGGTGCAGGTCGAACAGGTCCTTGTCGCCGCCCGCCAGCATGGTGATCTGGCCTTGCGCCGCCAGATGCACGCCGCCGGTCACCGGCAGTTCCATGGTGCGCACGCCCTTCTCGGCAGCGACCTCCCCGAGCCGCAGGATCTCGTCGCGGCCGAGCGTCGACATCTCGATCCAGGTGGCGCCGGATTTCGCGGTCGTCAGCACCTCCCTGAGAACCTTCTCCGACACCGCCGGCGACGGCAGACAGGTGACGATGGCGTCGCAGTCACGCGCCAGTTCGGCAGGTGTCGCCGCCCATGCGGCGCCCATGTCGACCTGGCGTTTGCCAAGCGACGGATCGAGGTCGTTGACCGTAACCTCGAAGCCCGCCTTGAGCATGCTGACCGCCAGATGGCCGCCAAGGTTGCCCAGCCCTATAAATCCATAGCGCATGATGGAATTCCCTGATTTTCGTGTGATTGATGGATCTGCTCGCGCGTCAACCGTGACCGATCAGCGCCTTGGTTTCGAGATAATCATGCATGCCCCAATCGGCATACTCCCGGCCATTGCCCGATTGTTTGTAGCCGCCGAAGGGTGCGAAAAGGTCCCAGTCCGGAGAGTTGATATGCACCTGGCCGGCCCGCAGTTGTCGGGCAATCCTGCGGGCATGATCGAGATCGGCCGACTGAACGTAGCCGGCGAGCCCGTAGACGGTATCATTTGCGATCTTGACGGCCCGTTCCTCGCTGTCGAAAGGCATGATCGACAGCACGGGCCCGAAGATTTCCTCGCGCGCGATCCTCATGTCGGGCGTCACCGATCCGAACACCGTCGGTTTGACATAATAGCCCCGCTCCAGCCCATCGGGCCGGTCGCGGCCTCCGGTCACCAGAGTGGCCCCATCCTGAATGCCCGAGGCAATCAGCGCCTGGATCTTGTCGTACTGGACCTGGCTCACCACCGGCCCCAGATCCGTCGCCGGATCCATCGGGTCGCCCGTCACCATGGCCTCGGCCGCCCGTTTGGCAATCTCGATGGCCTCGTCATGACGGTCGTGCGGAACCAGCATGCGCGTGGGGGCATCGCAGGACTGACCGCTGTTGCCGAAGCAGCCTTCGACACCAGCTTTGACGGCCACCTCGAAATCGGCATCGGCCAGAATGATGTTGGGTGACTTGCCCCCCAGTTCCTGCGCCACCCGCTTGACCGTGTCTGCAGCGGACTTTGCCACCAGAATTCCGGCGCGCGTGGAGCCGGTGAAGGAAACGATGTCAATATCGGGGTGGCTTGAAAGCACCTGCCCGACACCCGGTCCGTCGCCGTTGACCAGATTGAACACGCCGGCAGGAACTCCGGCCTCATGCATGATCTCGGCGAAGACGATGCCGCTCAAAGGCGCGATCTCACTCGGTTTGAGAACGACCGTGCAGCCCACAGCGATTGCCGGCGCCACCTTGCAGGCAATCTGGTTCATCGGCCAGTTCCACGGCGTGATCAGCCCGGCCACGCCAATGGCCTCACGGACGATCAGCGTCGAGCCACGCTTTTCCTCGAACTCGAACTTCTCGAGCGCCTCGATCGTCGCCTCGATATGACCCAGTCCCGAACCGGCCTGATCCGAAAGCGCCATCGACGAAGGTGCGCCCATCTCGGTGGTTATCGCGGCGGCTATGTCGTCCAAACGCGCTTCATAGGCGTCACGGATACGGCGCAGGAGCGCCAACCGCTCGGTCTTGCTCGTGGCGCTGAAACCGGCGAACGCCGCCCGTGCGGCAGCAATCGCGCGCTGCGCATCCTTCTGCGTCCCGATGGCCACCTGCGCCACACTGGCTTCTGTGGCCGGATTGATCACATCCAGAAGGGAGGCGCCCTCCGATGGCTCGACCCATGCTCCGTCGATATAGAACTGTCCGGTGTTGTAGCTGATGACGGTGATCCCTTCTCAAACGTAGATGTTGAACGCCGCCCTGATCGCCGCATCGAGCGCGGGATCGAACAGCGGTGAGGTCGATTGTTCCAGGATTCGGTTCTTCCGGGCAATGGCTTTCTGGATCAGATCGGGTTTTCCGATCTCGACCCACTCCTTCGGACTGGTCCGGTCGGCAACGGCCGGATAGACATATTCTCTCTGCATCAGGCTCAGCGTCTGGGGATGGCCGAGATAGTGCCCGGGCCCCTCAAGACAGACCTGTCGCATTGCCTCGATGCTCACACTGTCCTCGGTCACGTCGATGCCGCGCACGCATCTGAGCACCTGACCCAGAAGGTCATCCCCGAGCACCAGCGATTCCATGCAGAAACCGAGAAGCGAGGCATGCATGCCGACAGCTTCATAGACCATGTTGAGACCGCTCAGGCCGGCCATGGTGTTGGAAATCGCCTGCTCCCAGCCGGCCTGCATGTCGGGCAGCTTGGCGTCGGCGATGCCGGCAGCCGCGCCGCCGGGCAAGCCGTAGAACCGGTGCATCTGCGCGCATCCCGCCGACAGCAGCGCCTGCTCGCCCGACCCGCCCGACATCGCGCCGGTTCTCAGATCCGACAAGAACGGCCAGGTGCCGAACACCGCCGGATGTCCGGGCGCCATGGCGTTGACATAGACCACTCCGGCCAGACACTCGGCCACCGCCTGCACGATCGCGGTCGCCAGCGGCGCGGGCGCGGTGGCGCCCGCCTGACCGGCGGAGAGGAGCAGCACCGGCATTCCCGCGCGGATGCAGTGCTCCATGGTGATGCAGCTCTCCTCGGCAAATTTCATCGGCGGCACGACGAAACAGTTGGAATTGGAGACGAAGGGCCGCGCCCGCCAGACATCCTCTCCGCCTGCGATCATGTGCAGCATCCCCATGCAACCGGCCACATGGGAAGGATCCGAGAAGCTGGTGCCGACATGCTTGGTGGTTCCGCCGCAGCAGGCGTAGAGCGTATTGATGTCCATCTCGAAATTGTCGGTCACATCCCGGCAGACCATGGCGCGCTGGAAAAAATGGACATTCTCGAGCGCATGGGTGATCCGGGCGGCGTCGAACAGATCGCGCGCTGTCGAATCGCGATAGCTGCGTGTCTCGACATCGACGACGTGCACGGCCGCCCCGGCGGTTCCGTAGTGAACCCGGGTGCCGGAAAGATCGAGATCGTAGGCGGAATCGCGCCCGAACAGCACCACGTTCTTGTTGGCGACAGCAAGCATGTCCTCGACCAGCGCGCGCGGGAACCGAAGCCGCCCGTCATCGCCGAGTACCGCTCCGGCCCCTGTCATGATCTCGATTCCCGATGCCGGCGCCTGCGAAAGGCCGATGGTTTCAAGTGCATCGAGCGCTGCCTCGTGGATGCGGAGCAGATTGGCATCCGTGAGCGGCGAATACTGACCGCCGCTCATTCCGGGCCGGATCGGCCTCAGGTTCTCCGCCAGCGGCGCGGTCCGGACCGCAACACGTCCCGCACGCCCGCCGGATCGGCGGCTTGTCTTTTCGATGACGGCCGGTTCGACAGGGGGTGCGGCCAGAGGATCAAGTGTGACGTCCATCGCGGTCTCCATGGGTCCGAAGCAAATTTCAATTCACATCCGGACGCGGAGCGCGCCGGGGTCGTAGAGCGGTTTGAGCGATGCAATTGCTGCATGGCGCTCCCCGGCAATTTCGATTTCATAGGTTGAGTTCAACACATCCGAAGCGCCTTCACCTTGGCAAGGCACATAGCCGAGCCCGATGGCGCCGCCGAGATGGTGGCCGTAATTGCCCGAGGTAACGATCGAGACGATTTTCCCGTCACGCACGATCACCTCGTTGTGGAACAGCAGCGGCTCGGGATCCTTGAGCTGGAACTGAACCAGACGGCGGGCAAGCCCCGCGTCACGCTTGGCCAGAACAGCATCCCTGCCGATGAAGTCGGCCTTGCCGGTCTTGACGGCAAATCCCAGCCCCGCTTCAAGGACATGATCCTCGTCGGTGATGTCGTGACCGAAATGCCGGAAACCCTTTTCGATCCGGCAGGAGTCGAGCGCGTGCAGGCCGCACAGTTTCAGCCCGTGATCCGCGCCGGCTTCCGCCAGCGCTTCGAACACATGGGCGGCCTGCTCGCTCGAGACATAGAGCTCCCAGCCCAGTTCGCCGACATAGGTGACCCGGTGCGCACGGGCGAGCCCCATGCCGATCTCGATCTCGCGCGCGGTCCCGAACGGATGCGATTCATTTGAAAAATCATCGGGGCTGACAGCCTGCATGAGCGCGCGCGCATTGGGCCCCATAACGCAAAGCACCGATTCTGCTGCCGTAACATCGGTGATCACCACGAATTCGTCGCCCAGGTGCCGACCGATCCAGGCAAGATCGCGCTGCAGCGTGGCGCCCGGCACCACCAGCAGGAAAGCGGTTTCCGTCAGCCGGGTGACCGTGAGATCGCACTCGATCCCCCCGCGCGGATTGAGCATCTGTGTGTAGACGATCCGGCCGGTTTCGACATCCATCTCGTTGGCGCAGAGCCGGTTGAGAAAACCGAGCGCGTCGCGGCCCTCGACCCGGATCTTGCCGAACGAGGTCGTGTCGAAAAGCCCGACAGCCCCGCGCACCGCCATGTGCTCTCGGGCCTGGTTGCCGAACCAGTTCTGACGCTTCCAGGAATAGTGGTACTCGCGTTCCTGCCCCTGATCCGCAAACCAGTTGGCGCGCTCCCAGCCGGCCATTTCGCCGAACACCGCGCCGCGGCTCTTGAGCTGTTCATGGATCGGAGACCGCCGGACCCCGCGCGCCGTGGCTTTCTGCCGATAGGGGAAATGGTCGGCGTAAAGCAGGCCCAGCGTTTCGCTGACCCGATGCTTCAGGTAAGTCCGGTTCTTCTGGAACGGCTGCGCCCGGCGTATGTCCACATCCCAGAGATCGAATGGCGGCTCCCCGTCATTCATCCATTGCGCCAGCGCAAAACCCGCCCCGCCGGAAGACACGATGCCGATCGAATTGTAGCCGGCCGCGACCCAGTATCCGCGCACTTCCGGAGCTTCGCCGAGATAATAGCTGTCGTCCGGGGTAAAGCTCTCCGGCCCGTTGAAGAACGTGTGGATGCCCGCGGAGGCAAGCAGCGGCAGCCGGTTCACCGCCTGTTCGAGGATCGGTTCGAAATGATCGAAATCCTCCGGCAGCTGGTCGAAACAGAAATCCTCCGAAATGCCCGACATGCCCCAGGGCTTTGCGACCGGCTCGAACGCGCCGAGCAGCATCTTGCCGGCATCTTCCTTGTAGTAGGCGCACTCATCGGGAACGCGCAGCACCGGAAGGCGTGGCAGGTCTTCGATGGCTTCGGTGACGATGTAGAAATGCTCGCAGGCATGGAGCGGCAGTGTGACACCGGACTGAGCAGCCAGCTCGCGGCCCCACATGCCGCCACAGTTGACCACGATATCGGCGGCGATCGTGCCAGCCTCTTCGCCCCTTTGCCAGCAGACACCTGTGACCCGGCCATTGGCGGTGTCGACCGCGGTGACCTTTGCGCCTTCGATGATCCGCGCTCCGTTCTGCCGCGCGCCCTTGGCCAGCGCCATGGCGATGTTGGCCGGGTCGCACTGTCCGTCGAGCGGCAGATGCACTGCGGCCTTCACATCCGTGACATTGAGGTGCGGATACAGGGCCTTGACCTCGTCGGGTACGATCTCGTGGACATCGACATCGAAAGCCCGGGCAAGCGACGCCTGCCGGTAGACTTCCTCCTTGCGCGCCTCGGTCAGAGCCACGGTGATCGAGCCGCATTGGCGCATCCCGGTTGCAATCCCGGTCTCGGCCTCCAGATTGACGTAAAGGTCAGCCGAGTATTTGGCGAGCCGTGTCATGTTGCGCGAGGCGCGCAATTGCCCGATCAGACCCGCTGCATGCCAAGTGGTGCCGCAGGTCAGTTGCTTGCGCTCAAGCAGAACGATGTCGGTCCAGCCGAGCTTCGCCAGATGATAGGCCACCGAACAGCCCGAGACGCCACCGCCGATGATGACGGCTTGCGCCTTGTCTGGAATGTTCGCGCTCATGCCCGAAGCCTTTCATTGGCCGGGTCCCAAAGCGGCCGGTCTTCCTGCACGGTCGCGGCAAAGCGCTCGCCGAAAATCTCGACTTCAAGCCTCGTTCCAGGCGCCGCAAGGTCGGCCCGCGCCATTCCGAGCGCGATCGATTTACCGATCCGGTGCCCCCAGTCGCCGGAGGTGGTTTCGCCCACGACCTCTCCGTCATGCCAGAGCGTCGACATGTAGGGCGCATCGCAGTCTCCCGCCTCGATCACCAGCGTAACGAAGCGCTTGCTGAGCCCGTTCCGGCGCTCGCTTTCAAGCGCCTGCCTGCCAATGAATTCTGCCTTGTCCCATTTGACGAAGCGCTCGAGGCCACCCTGAAGCACGGTGTAGTCGGTGGAAAGGTCGCCCTTCCAGGCCCGGTAGCCCTTTTCAAGCCGCAGTGAGTTGAGCGCGAACATGCCGAACGGCCTGAGCCCGTGCGGCTTGCCCGCCTCCATGACGGCATCGAAGATTGCGGGAGTGTCCTCGACCTTGCTGTGGATTTCCCAGCCGAGTTCACCGGCGAAGGACACCCGAACAAGCTGGCACCAGATCCCGGCAAGCTGGGCCGACTGATGCGTAAGCCATGGCTTTCCAAGGTCCGCATTGGTGATGCCTGAAAGGATTTCGCGCGACTTCGGTCCGGATAGAATCTGGCAGGAAAACTGCTCGGTCACATCCTCGACCTTCACAGGCAGGCCATCCGGCAGGTGCTTCTGCAGCCACTCGTAATCATGCGATTGTGCCGTTGCCGCAGTGATCAGGAAGAAGAAATCCTCGCTTATCGCCATGATCGACATCTCAGTGACGATCCGCCCTTGCGCATCGGCAAAGTAGCCCAGCCCGATCCGGCCGGGCACCGGCACCGCGCCGGTGATCAGCGTCGACAGCCAGTCTCGGGCCCCGGCTCCCTCGACCCGGAAGCGGGAAAAACCGGGCAGATCGAGAAGGCCGGCGGCATCCCGCACGGCCAGGCATTCTTCACGAACCGCATCAAACCAGGCGCCCTCGCGGCTCCAGGTCTGGGTTGCCGCTTCGCTGGTGTCATCACCGGGCCGTGCGAACCAGTTGGCCCGCTCCCAGCCATTATAAGCACCGAACTGCGCGCCAAGCGCAGCTATCCGGTCATGAACGGGCGAGAGCTTCTTGTTGCGACCGGCAGGCCAGGCATGATGCGGGAAATGCATTCCATATTCGTGGCCATAAACTTCCATGCCCTTGGCCACGCAATAGTCCTGATCGCAGAACGCGGTGAAGCGGCGCGGATCGCAGGACCACATATCCCATTCGGTCTCGCCGTCCATCACCCATTCAGCCAGAACCTTGCCCGCGCCGCCGCCCTGGCAGATGCCGAAGGTGAAGACGCAGGCCTCGAAGGCATTGGGAACGCCCGGCATGGGACCGATCAGCGGATTGCCGTCCGGGGTGTAGGGGATCGGGCCGTTGATGTTTTTGGTGAGCCCCGCGGTTCCGAGCAGCGGCACCCGCTCGCAGGCGTCATTGATGTACCATTCCAGCCGTTCGAGATCGTCGGGATAGAGCTGGAACGAGAAATCCTCCGGCATCGGATCATCGGGCGTGACCCAGTGCGCCTTGCAATTGCGTTCATAGGGTCCGAGGTTGAAGCCGTTCTTCTCCTGCCGGAGATAATAGGAGCTGTCGACATCGCGCAAAAGCGGCAGCTTGTGCCCGGCCTCGGCGGTCCAGGCCGCCACCTCCGGCACTTCGTCGAACAGCATGTATTGATGGCTCATCACCATCATCGGCACATCGCGCCCGAACCATTTGCCGACTTCACGGGCATAATAACCAGCGGCGTTGACGACGTATTCGCAGCGGATATCGCCCTTGGCGGTCGAGATCACCCATTCATCACCCTCACGCCGGGCGCCGGTGGCCGGGCAGAAACGATAGATCCTTGCGCCGCGATCGCGTGCGCCCTTGGCCAGCGCCTGGGTCAGCTGCGCGGGATCGATGTCGCCGTCATTGGGGTCGTAGAGCGCACCGGTCAGATCATGGGTCTCGGCGAAGGGATAGCGTGACTTGATTTCCTCCGGCGTAAGAATATCCAGATCCATGCCCTGATAGCGGCCCATGCCGACCACACGCTGGAATTCGCGCAATCGCTCTTTCGAGTGTCCGAGCCGGATCGAGCCGGTGACATGGTAGTTCATCGGGTAGTCGACCGCATCCGCCAGTCCGCGGTAGAGTTCGGCCGAGTAGCGCTGCATGTTCATGATCGACCAGGATGAGGAAAACGTCGGCACGTTTCCCGCCGCATGCCAGGTGGAACCCGCAGTCAACTCGTTCTTTTCGAGAAGCACGCAATCCGTCCATCCGGCCTTCGCCAGATGATAGAGCGCGGAGACGCCAACCACGCCGCCACCGATGATGACAACCCGCGCATGCCCTGCAATCTCACTCACGCGCCATTCCCCCAAATCACAAGATCTGCGGCGAGTATCCCGTCCGAAATTTCAATTCGCAATTCCGCACGCGGACCATTATTGATCGACAAAACCGATTAGTCTGCGAGACTGTACATCAGGAGGAGTGACAATGCAGATCGAGCAGCTGGAGACCTTTCTCGACCTGATGGAGACCAAGAGCTTCAACCGCACAGCGGAACGGTTGAATCTCACCCAGTCAAGCGTCTCGGCACGGATCCACACGCTGGAGAGCCTGCTCGGCAAGAAACTGTTCACGCGCAGCCGCGCCGGCACGCAGCCGACGCCGGCGGGCATTCGTCTGCTCGACCATGCCCGTTCGCTCAGGCACCAGTGGAACGAGGCGCGGCGCGCGGTGCAAAGCACCGGCAACTTCGATCAGTCGCTGCGCATCGGAATCCAGCACGATCTCGCCTCCGGCCATATCGCCGGCTGGGTCTCGGGGTTTCGAACCATCCTGCCGAAAGCCGCATTCTACATCGATCTCGATTTTTCAAATCAGATGAGCATAGACCTTCTGTCCGGAGAACTCGATCTGTCGATCATGTTCACGCCGAAGCACATGCCCGATCTGCATCATGAACTGGTGGGCGAGGTCGGCTACAGGCTCATCAGCTCGCATGCTTGCCGGATCGCCGACATCGAGCCGCAAAGCTACGTCTTCACCCGCTTCTCGCCAGCCTTCGAGAAGGTACACAATCCGCTGATGGCGGAGCTCGCCGAAGCGCCATTGTCAAGCGGGCAGAACATCACCGTCTGCGGCCTTCTCTCCTCACTCGGCGGCTCTGCCTTCGTGCTTGAAGAATCGGCGGAAGACATGGTGGCAAACCAGGGTTTTCACTATGTCGAGGATGCGCCTCGCATCCCGCAGGGCGTCTATTTCGCAATGCATTTGCGCAACCGCCATTCCCACGTCCACCGCAGAATGCTGGAGAGTGTTCGCAAGCACCTGCTCGCGGTCCGGGAGCGTACCTAGCCGCTTCAACAGGCGTCCGCAAAATATGTTCCCCATGCGTGACCGTGATCAGCGCTCCCGGGAACTGACCTGATGTGCCGACTTGTCGAGCCAGTCCGGATTGACCTCGACGCCCCAACCCGGCTGGTCAGTGACCGTCGCCTTGCCGTCAACAATATCGTAGGGAGAGGAAACGAAGAGGCCGTCCTGCCACGGATAATAGTCCTCACCCTCGATCGAGAATTCAAGGTACTTGCCGGCATTCGGGATGGCGCGCAACAGATGCATGGTGAACAGCGTCACCATGGAGAGATTGGCCGCATGCGGCGTGCACGGCAGACCCGCCTTGTGGGCCATGTCCGCCACCCGCAGCGTCCGTGTGAGCCCGCCGAGATAGCAGATGTCGGGCTGAACCACGTCCACCACCCGCATGTCGATCATTCGCCGCCAGTTGGGCAGTTCGCAATCCTGCTCGCCGCCGGTCACGTCGATCGACAGTGTATCGGTGACCTCTTTGGTCTGCTCATACTCCCAGTAGGGACAAGGCTCCTCGTAGTGGCTGATGCCGTTTTGTTCGAGCATCTTGCCGATCTCGATCGCCTGGGCCGGCGAATAGCACGAATTGGCGTCGACCAGCAGCGCCACACTCTCATCCATCGCCGCGCGCATCGTTGGCACGATCTCTTCCGTCCGGCCGGGCCATTCGTCCTTGCCGCGGCCGCACTCGGCGCCGATCCGGAACTTGAACGCATCGAAGCCGAACTCGTCGCGCAGCCGGCTCAGCCGCGCCGCCTCGTCCTTCGGCGTGATGTCGCGCTTCATCGAGGAGCCATAGGCGCGGATGGCGCCCGGCGTGCCGCCGATCAGTTCACACACCGGCTTGCCTTCGATGCGACCTCTAAGGTCCCAAAGGGCCGTATCCAGCCCCCCGATCGCACGCTGCAGATAGGAGCCGGGAAACTTGTGCTCCTTCTCCGGTATGAGATCGACCAGATACGCGACATCGAGCGCCGACTGCCCGAGCGCATGGGGTGCGACCTGCCGGTGAAGAACCTGAGCGGTGATGTCGGCGCAATAGGGGGCAACCTGCCCCCACCCTGTTTCCCCGCCATCGGTCGTCACCTTGACGAAGCAGACAAACTCGTTGGTGAAGGTTTCAATCTCGGCAATTTTCATGAGCAGGCATCCGGCTGGAAATCGGGATCAACGCGTAGCGGATCAATTGGACTTACGATAAGGTCCATTATGGCAAAGTTTGCAGTCCAATTCGCAACGGGACCCGGAGCGACCATTTGAAGACGAAAGCTGGTGCGATTCTCTCCTCGATCCGGATAGACCGGAACTCCGACCGCAAGATCAGCGTGCAGCTCTACATGGGCTTGAGAGACATCATTCTTTCGGGCGGTCTCAGCGGCGGTGAGCGCCTACCGGCAACGCGGACGCTCGCAAGCGAGCTCGGCGTTTCGCGCACAACGGCCCTGGACGCCGTTGATCGGCTGGTCTCCGAAGGGTTGCTGGAATCGCGCATCGGCGCGGGCACCTTCGTGAGCGGCACCCTGACCGGGCGGGTTCAGCCGAGTTCCAGCGCGGGAAGCAGGAAACCGCTGCCGCCGCCACGGCTGTCGCCCCTTGCCGACCGCGCCCGCAACCTGTTCGCCGACCGGCGTCGGCTGCCGCACAAGTCCCAGGCCTTCGTCACCGCGCTCCCGGCGCTCAATGCCTTTCCCATGGCGCAGTGGCAGCGCCTCTCGGCCCGGCATCTGCGCTCCGACCGGGACGCGGTCATGGGATACGGCAATCCCTATGGCCTGCCCCGATTGCGGGCGTCGATCGCCTCGCACCTCAATGCCAGCCGCGGCATACAGTGCGATGCCGAACAGGTTTTCATCACCGGCGGCGCACAACAGGCCTTCTCGCTGATCGGCAACCTGCTGATTGATCGCGGCCAGAAGGTCTGGTTCGAAAACCCCGGGGCGATCGGGGCGCGCAATGCCTTCATAGCCTGCGGGGCGGAACTGGTTCCGGTGGCAGTCGACGGCGAAGGCATTGTGGTGGAGGACGGCCTGGCCAAGGCGCCGGAATTCGGTCTCGCATTTGTCACCCCCTCGCATCAGCAGCCGCTCAGCCGCGTGCTGAGCCTGTCGCGAAGGCTTGCGCTTCTCAACGCGGCCGAACAGGCTGACGCCTACATCGTAGAGGACGATTATGACGGCGACTTCTATTTTGGCGACCAGCCGCTGCCCACGCTCAAGAGCATCGACACCAGCGGACGGGTGATCTATGTCGGCACTTTCTCCAAGACCCTTTTTCCCTCTCTGCGGCTGGGGTTCATGGTTGCTCCCGAAAGCATGGCCGATGCCGTGTCGCGAGTGTTCTCCGCAGCCCTGAGCGGTGTCCCGACCTGGCCTCAGGCCGTTGTCGCCGATTTTATCGATGAGGGATATTTTGCAACCCACATTCGCACGATGCGCCAGCACTACCGCCAGCGCCACGAAATACTGCACCATCATGCCCGCGGACTTGAAGATGAACTTGAGATTCAACGCGCATCCGCAGGGTTTCACACGGTAGCATTCTTCCGCGACCCCGACCGCGAGGAAAGCCGGTTCGTCGAAGACGCCGCCGCTGCGGGACTGACCTTGTCCGGCATCGGGCGCTATTGCCTTGTTCCTGTCGACCGCCGGGGAATCGTCATTGGCTATGGCGCGGCGAGCGAATCCGAAATACGGTCCGGTATCGAAACCTTGAAGGCCTTGTGCGGCCAGATCGGATAACTGTCAAAAATTGGTATGGAAAAATATCTATATTGGATATGCGTTGCAGTCCAATGAGCGGCTACGCTCTCAGTGTCGACGCGAAATTTCGGCCAATATGCTCTAGTTTTCAGAGACTTCACAGGGAGAACACCATGATCAACAAAATTGCAATCGCCGGCCTTTTGGCGGCGACAGCGCTCGCAGCAGCACCGGCGCAGGCGGAAACGCTCCGCCTTCTGACCTGGGGATCCTATGCGCCCGACGAACTGGTGAAGAAATTCGAAGAGAAATATCCCGAAATCACCGTGGAAGTGACATTTTCAAACAACGAGGAAATGATCGCCAAGCTGCGCGCGACCGGCGGCGCCGGTTTCGATCTTGCGCAGCCGAGCCACGACCGTATCTTCGCGGCTCAGCAGGAATACAACATCTACAAGCCGCTCGACCTGTCGCAGATCGACACGTCGAACATGCAGGACAGCCTGCTCGAAGGCGTGAAGGCCAACACAACCATCGACGGCGAAGTCTACGCCGTGCCGCACCAGTGGGGCACCTCCGGCCTGATGACCAACATGTCCATGGCGCCCGACGTTGCAGCCTGGGGCGACCTTTGCAATCCGGAGTACCAGGGCAAGACCTCGATGCGTCTGCGCCGCACCATTCTTCTCGGCATGGCTTTCGACATGGGCGAGGATCCGTTCGCGGCCTATGCCGATCTCGACAAGTACCAGGAGATCCTCGACAAGGTTGCCGACAAGCTGATCGAGTGCAAGGACAACATCAAGGCCTACTGGAAGGGCGGCGACGACCTTTCGGCCATGATGCTGTCGGGCGAGATTGTCGCGTCCGAAACATGGGATTCGACCGCCTACAAGCTCTACGGCGAGAACAAGGACATTGTCTTCGTTCCGCCGAAGACCGGGGCGCTTGCCTGGATCGACACCTTCGCCCTGCCCCGCAAGGGCGAAGCCGATGATGCCGCCTACAAGTGGATCAACTTCGTGCTCGAGCCCGAGAACGTGAAGATGATGTCGGCAAGCACCGGCGCCATTGCAGCGGTCAAGGGCGGCAAGGACCTGCTTCCCGACGACAAGAAGGCAGCCGTCAACGCCGCGTTCAGCGACGAGGATATCGACAATCTCAAGTTCTTTGCCAACATTCCGCCCGGTGTGGAGGACATGGAAGGCAAGACGCTTGAGAAGATCAAGGCAGCCACCGGCTCCGAATAAGCCCTGAGATGCCCCGGCCCGCGGGACCGGGATACAGGACCGACAGCGGCTGCGTGTTTACCCGATGCGCAGCCGCACCAATCTTGCGGCTCACGCCGCGTCAGTACCGGGTGCCCGATGCAATCGACCGCAGAATACGATCTGGAATGCAGTGAAGTCGAGAAGCGCTTCGGCAGCGTCCGCGCTGTCGACAATGTCTCCTTCGAAATTCCCAAGGGCTCGTTCTTTTCCATCCTCGGCCCGTCGGGCTGCGGCAAGACCACGCTGATGCGCATGATCGCGGGCTTCGAGACGCCGTCCTCGGGCGATATCCGGATCAAGGGCAAGTCGGTCATCGGCACGCCGCCGAACCGGCGCAACGTCAAGATGGTGTTCCAGCACCTGGCATTGTTCCCGATGATGAATGTTTACGAGAACATCGCCTACGGCCTGCGCTGCGCCGGCGCCTCGAAGGAGGAGATCCGCACCAAGGTGCGTGACGTTCTTGAACGCATTTCGCTGCCGGACGTGGCCAATCGCGAAATCAGTCAGTTGTCCGGCGGCCAGAAGCAGCGCATCGCAATCGCCCGCTGCATGGTGCTCGACCCCGACGTGCTTCTGCTGGACGAACCGCTCGGCGCGCTGGACCTGAAGCTGCGCGAAGCCATGAAGATCGAGCTCAAGCTGCTGCAGCACCAGTTCGACACCACCTTCGTCTACATCACCCACGACCAGTCGGAAGCGTTGGTGATGTCCGACAATGTGGCGATCATGAACGAGGGCAAGTTCGTTCAGATCGGTACTCCGCAACAACTCTATCACAATCCTTCCGCAGCCTTCGTCGCCGGCTTCGTCGGTGACACCAACCGCTGGGCCGGCAAGGTGACACGGGTCGAGAACGGCGCGGTCGAGGTTGCAACTGAGGCCGGATTGACCATGCGCGGATCCGTTCGCGGAACAAGCAAGCCCGATACCGGCGATACGGTCAGCGCCTTCGTGCGACCGGAGTTCATCACTGCCGCACGCACCGGCGACATGCCAGCCCCCGTTCCTGCCGGCCACAACGTCATTGAAGGCAAGGTCGACAGCATCCTTTTCAACGGCGCCAACAGCCGAATTCTGGTCCGCGACACGGCGGGCGAGCTTATCGAGGCAGATGTCGTGCTCACCGGAGGTCCGGAGGACTTGAGGCCGAAAGACATGGTAACGCTGTCATGGTCGGCCGATCAGACCATGAGCTTCAAGGCGTGAGGGCCGCGCGATGATGCAGAAGGACATCAAGCGTCTGTCGCTCCTGTTGCTTTTCGCGCCTTTCGCGCTCTGGATCGCCCTGCTGATCATTCTGCCGCATATGGGCATGCTCTACATCTCGCTGCGCGAGAAGGTGGCGCCGCGGGTCTATGAATTCGGCTTCGAGAACTACATCAACTTCTTCAACGAGCCGATTTACTGGAACACGCTGATCCGCACCGGCTCCATGTCGCTGCTGGTCACGGCGCTTGCCCTCATTCTCGGTTTTCCCATCGCCTACTACATCGCCAAGATTGCCGGCAACCGGACACGCGGAGCACTGTTCCTGATGTGCCTGATCCCGCTCTGGGTCAGTGATCTCATTCGCGCCTTCGGCTGGATCCTGCTTTTGCGCGAAACCGGCGTGATCTCGAGCAGCCTGCAATGGGCAGGCATTCTCGGCGAACCGGTCGAGTTCCTGTACAACGACGCCACCGTGATTGTCGGACTGGTCTACACCGTGATCCTGTTCATGATCGTGCCGCTGGTCTCCACGCTCGACGGAATGGACAACGCGATGATCGAGGCCGGCTACAATCTTGGAGGCAACGGCCCGACCGTGCTCCGGCGGATCATCATCCCCTATGCCATGCCGGGTATCGTCGCCGGCTGCATCGTGGTTTTCATGCTGACGGCCGGCAGCTACCTGACGCCGATCCTTCTGGGCGGCAAGAACTCGAGCTGGTTCACAGAACAGATCTATGACCAGTTCATCACCCGCTACAACTGGGAATCGGGTTCGGCCTTCGGCTTCCTGCTTCTGGCCTTTACCTCGCTCGTGGTCTGGGCCGGGCTGAAGCTTTCGGGACAGACCCTCAATTCGACGGTGGCGAAAAGCTGATGGCGATCAAACCGAACCCCGTTTTCCTGACGAGTTACCGGCTGTACGTCGCGGCATTTTTTGTCTTTCTTGCCGCCCCGCTGGTTGCTGCGGGCACCTTTGCATTCAACGACTCGCTTTTCCCCTCGCTGCCCTGGCAGGGGTTTACGCTCGACTGGTTCTTCAACGATACCGAGCCGAAGCTCGGCATGTTTCACGACCGGCGCTTGCTGCGCGGGTTGTATTATTCCTTCGTGATCGCAACCAGCGTATCCCTGCTGTCGGTGTTCGTCGGGACCTGCAACGCCTTTCTGTTCGTGCGCTGCCAATTCCCTGCCAAGGACTTCTTCTACATCATGATGGTGGTTCCCCTGGTCATCCCCGGCGTGATCCTCGGCATCTCCATCCTGCTGGTCGCAAGCACCATCGCCAACGGCCTTGAGGAAACCCTGTCGCTGGACCTGGGCTTTCTCAGGCCAGGCATCGTTCTTGTGGTGCTTGGCCAGTTCTCGTTCATCACCACGATCACCTCGCTGGTCATCGTGGCAAGGCTGAGGAAATTTGACCAGTCGATGGAAGAGGCCGCCTACAATCTCGGCGCCAGCAGGGTGCGCGTGCTCAGGACCATCACCTTGCCGTTTCTTTTCCCGGCGATGGCCGCTGCGGGAATCGTTGCTTTTCTGGTCTCGTTCGAGAACTTCAACACGACCCTGTTTCTGGTCGGCTCCGAAGCGCCGCTGACGATCACCATGTATGACCGCATGGTCAAGGTCGGCTCCACGCCGGTACTCAACGCAGTGTCCTTTTTCCTGATGATCGGATCCGCGCTGCTGGCCCTGGTGTCGATTCTGGTTCAGCGCGACCAGCCGAAGACCTGATCCCCTTGCCCGCTCCGGCCGGAATTCCCGATGCAAACCTATGACTTCATCATTGCCGGCGCGGGCTCGGCCGGATGCGTTCTGGCCAACAGGCTGAGCGAGAACGGCAGGTACTCGGTCCTGCTGCTCGAGGCCGGCGGTTCGGACATGAATTTCAAGATCTGGATGCCGATCGGCTACGGCATGGCGTTCTACGACCGCCGGATCAACTGGATGTATCAGACCGAACCGGATCCGGGCACGAACAACCGCGTCAGCTACTGGCCCCGGGGCAAGGTGCTGGGCGGGTCGTCGTCGATCAATGCGATGGTCTTCATTCGCGGACAGGCCGGGGATTTCGACGACTGGGAAGCGTTTGGAAATGCGGGCTGGGGCTGGCGCGATGTGCTGCCCTACTTCAAGAAATGCGAAACCTGCGAGGAGGGCGACATCGAGTGGCGGGGCCGCACCGGACCGCTGCATGTTGCCAATATGGAGCGCGACCTGCACCCGGCATGCGAAACCTTCATCCGGGCCGCCGAAGCCTGCGGATATGCCCGTACGGCAGATTTCAACGGCCAAAACCTGGAAGGGGTCGGCCGTTATCAGAACACGGCCCGCTCGGGCTTCCGCATGTCATCCGCGCGCGCCTACCTCAGACCGGCCCGCCGCCGCCCCAACCTGCACATTGTTTCACACGCTCACGTCACCCGCGTGCTCGTTGAAGACGGCAAGGCCACAGGAGTGGAGTACAGCCACCGGGGAAAGCTGAAATCCGCTCTTGCGGGTCGTGAGGTGATCGTCTCCGGCGGCGCGGTCAATTCGCCGCAAATCCTGATGCTTTCAGGCATAGGTGACGCGAACACGCTTCGCTCGCAGGGGATCGAAGTCCACCTTGATCAGCCGAATGTTGGCCGTCATCTTCAGGATCATCTGTGCGTCGACCACATCTACCGCGCCAATATCCGCACCCTGAATGACGAGCTCGGACCGCTTTGGGGCAAGGTCCGCCACGGGCTGAACTATGTGCTCAGACGCCGCGGCCCACTCTCGCTCGGGGTCAACCAGGCTGGCGGCTTCGTCCGATCGAGACCGGATCTTCCGCGGCCGAACATGCAGCTTTATTTCTCGCCCGTCAGCTACACCAAGGCGGTTCCGGGAAAACGGGCACTGATGAGCCCCGACCCTTTCCCCGGCCTGATCATGGGGGCCCAGCCGAGCCGTCCGACGAGCCGCGGGCACCTGATGCTGAAATCGGCGAACCCTTTCGACGCCCCGGCGATCCATCCGAACTATCTGTCGACCGATCATGACATGGCGGAACAGCTAGAGGGCATGAAGCTCGTCCGCCGGATCGCGGCAAGCCCGGAGCTTTCCGCGATCATCGAAGAGGAAATACGGCCCGGACCGGGGATTCAAAGCGATGAGGAGATGATCGCCGATATCCGCGCCCGGGCTGGCACGGTTTTCCACCCCGTCAGCACTTGCCGCATGGGCCCCGATTCCACTCAAGGCGTCGTCAACGCGCGACTGCAGGTTCACGGCATCGGCAATCTGCGCGTTGTCGACGCATCGGTGTTTCCGGCGGTGACCTCCGGCAACACCAACGCACCGACCATCATGGTCGCGGAAAAGGGGGCGGACATGATCCTCTCCGACCACGCAGGAGTTTGAAATGAGCTCGCCGGAAACAACCTTCAGCCCGGATTTCAAGCCCCTGCCCTACTGGTGGGATGCCAGTCCGCAACAACCTGCCACAAATGAGACTCCACCTCGAGAAGCCGATGTTCTCGTGATCGGCGCCGGCTACACGGGGCTGCACGCGGCCATTGAGACGGCGCGCGCCGGTCTTTCCACCCTGGTGATCGATGCGGAGGCTGCCGGCTGGGGATGCAGCACCCGCAATGGCGGCCAGGTCTCCACCAGCGTCAAGCCGTCCTTCGCCGCACTTCGCAGGCGCTACGGCCGGGACCTCGCGATCGCCATTCTGCGGGAGGGCCAGGCCTCGCTCGATCACGTCACCGGATTTGTGCGCGCCGAACGGATCGATTGCGACTTCTCCGTCGTCGGCCGGTTCCACGGCGCCCACACCGCCCGTCACTACGATATCCTGGCGCGCGATTGCGAAAGCCGCCACCCCGGCTTCGAGACCGGCGCCTACATGGTGCCGCGGTCGGAGCAGAATTCCGAACTCGGCACCGGGGCCTATTTCGGCGGGGCGGTTTTCCCGCGCCATGCGAGCCTTGATCCGGGAAAATACCATGCCGGCCTTCTCCGCGTTGCCCGCACGGCGGGCGTCCGGATCGTCAGCCATTGCCCGGCGACGGACGTCGCCCGGACAGGCGCTGGCTTTGAGGTGACCACGCCTGCCGGACGCATCCGCGCCGGCAAGGTGATCATCGCCACCAACGGCTATACCGGCAGCCTCACGCCCTGGCACCGGCGCCGGGTCATCCCGATCGGCTCCTATGTGATCGCCACGGAGGACATCGCGCCGGACCTGATGGACCGGCTGTTTCCGACCAACCGTATCCTCTCGGACACCCGCAAGCTGGTCTACTACTACCGGCCGTCTCCCGACCGCAAACGGGTGCTCTTCGGTGGGCGCGTATCGCTGTCGGAAACCGATCCGCGCAAGAGCGGACCGAAGCTCCATGCCGAACTCGTCCGGCTTTTCCCGGAGCTGGCGGCAACCCGCATCAGCCATTCCTGGGCCGGCACGGTGGCCTTCAGCTTCGACACGCTTGCCCATTGCGGCGAGGACAAGGGGCTTTTTCATGCGATGGGCTATTGCGGCTCAGGCGTGGGCATGGCGGGCTACCTTGGTTCCCGCATCGGCAGATGCGCAGCCGGCCTCGACCCCGATCCCGGCGCCTTCAGCCGAAGAGCCTATCAGACGCGCCCGTTCTACACCGGTTCGCCATGGTTCCTGGCCCCCTCCGTGGCCTTCTTCCGATTGCGCGACCGGTTGGGATTTTGAGGCGATACCTGGCAAGCCCGGGCTGTACAGGGAAATTTTGGTAGCGGGAGAGGGACTTGAACCCCCGACACGCGGATTATGATTCCGCTGCTCTAACCACCTGAGCTACCCCGCCGCCGGCCGCGGTCACAAACCGTGTTTGCAAACCCGCTGGACGGGCGCGATATAAGGGCGGGTCCCCTCCGGTGTCAAGCTTCGAATGGGCTTTTCTTGCCCACGCCCCGGCAGGGCCGGGATCGGGCCTGGCAGCCAGGTAAGCGATGCTCGCAGGAGAGGCTCGAACCTTGCCTTCGCGCGGCATCGGGTCTAAGCCCGGCGGGATTGATCCGGACCTTGCAAAACAGGACGCTCCCCAGAATGCAGACTTCCTCCTCTCCCCGTATCGCGGTTGTCGGCTGCGGCTACTGGGGCACCAACCACGCCCGCACGCTGGCCGAACTCGGCGCTCTTGCAGCCGTTGCCGACCGCCATGACGACCGCGCCGGGGCGCTCGCAAAACGCCATGGCGTAAGGGCCGTACCGGTCGACACGATTATCAATGACGCAGGGATCGACGGACTGGTGCTGGCGCTGCCGCCCCAATACCACGCCGAGATGGCGGTCGCAGCCCTTCAAGCCGGCAAACATGTGCTGGTGGAAAAGCCCATCGCGCTGTCTGTCGCCGATGCGCGCCGCGTCGTCGATGCCGCCGCACAGCGGCCCGAACTGGTGGCGATGACCGGCCATGTGCTGAGGTTTCATCCGGCTTTCGAGGCGCTCGAGGCGTTGGCCGCCGGGGGCGAACTCGGCACCATCCGCTACATCCATTCCCACCGCGTGGGCCTGGGAAAATTCCACGCCGAAAACGATGCGCTGTGGGATATCGCCCCGCATGACCTGTCACTGATCCTGGCGCTCACGGGCGAAAACCCGGTGAATGTGCGCGGCATGGGCTCGGCCATGCTGAACCGGCTGTCGGATTTCGCCCATCTGCATCTGCAGTTTCCGGGCGGTGTGCGCAGCCACGTTTTCACCTCCCGGCTGAACCCCTATCGCGAGCGCCGGCTGACTGTGATCGGCTCGAAGGCCATGGCGGTGTTTGACGATGTCGCGCCATGGAACGAAAAACTTGCCGTCTATCATCACAAGCTCTGGGAGGACGAAAACGGCTGGCAGTCGGAAATGGTCGACCCCGATCATGTGGCCCTTCCCGACGGAATGCCGCTAACGCGCGAATGCGAGCATTTCATCGCCTGCATTCGCGATGGCGCTGCCCCGCGCACGCCGGTGGCCGACGGGCTTGCCGTGATCGAGATCCTGTCCGAGGGCACCGTTCGCCACGATTGAGCCCTCGGCGGCTTCGGACATTCCAGCGAGCAGGAAGCCAGATGGATCGCCTGTCAGGCGGCGGGCTGCATCAGATTGGCAAGCATCGCTTCCGCCGCCGCCGAGCGTTCCGACCGGTCGATAAAGCCGCCGCCATAAACGCGCGCCTCATCCCCCGCGGCTGAATAGAGCACGCAGGCCTGCCCCGGCGCCACGCCGGATTCGCCGTCGACAAGTTCGACCGAGATCTCCCCGTCCTGACAGTGCAGCACGGCCGGCCGCGGCGGCCGGGTAGACCGCACCTTGGCAAAGCAGGAAAGCCCTTGAGGCCCCAGATCCTCAAGCGGCGCATCGCCGAGCCAGTTCACGTCCCGCAGGATCAGGCGGCGCGTATCGAGCGCCTCGCGGGGGCCGACAATGACCCGTCGCGAGCGGGCGTCGAGATGCACAACATACAGGGGATCTCCGACGGCTACGCCGATGCCGCGGCGCTGGCCGATGGTGTAATGCACGATGCCCGGATGCTCGCCCAGCACCCGTCCGTCGATATGGACGATCTCGCCCGCCAGCGCCGAATTGGGCTTCAGCTTCTCGATCACATTGGCATACTTGCCCTGGGGCACGAAACAGATGTCCTGACTGTCGGCCTTCTGCGCGACACCCAAACCCATTTCCTCGGCCAGTTCGCGGGTCCGGATCTTTGGCAGTTCGCCAAGCGGAAAGCGCACGTAATCGAGCTGGTCCTGGGTGGTCGCAAACAGGAAATAGCTCTGGTCCCGTTCCGAATCGACCGGTCGATACAGCGCCCGCCGTCCCGGATTGTCCGCCGAAGGATTGGCGCGCGAACGGATGTAGTGCCCTGTGGCCAGCGCATCGGCGCCGAGATCGCGCGCCGTCGCCAGAAGATCGGCGAACTTGACCGTCTGGTTGCAGGCCACGCAGGGAATCGGCGTTTCGCCCATGACATAGCTTTCGGCGAACGGATTGATCACCGCCTCGCGGAAGCGCTTTTCATAGTCAAGGACATAGTGCGGAATGCCGAGCGTTTCGCACACCCGTCGCGCATCGTCGATGTCCTGACCGGCGCAGCAGGCCCCCGCCCGGTGCACAGCCGCGCCGTGATCGTAAAGCTGCAGCGTTACGCCGAGCACGTCGTAGCCCTCGCGGGCGAGAAGTCCCGCCACTACGGAACTGTCCACGCCGCCGGACATGGCGACCACCACCCGCGTATCACGCGGATCCTTGTCGATATCGAGACTGTTCACTGTATTCCCCGGCATTCAACAGCGTTCAAGGCGCTGATCAAGCGGTTGCACCAATGTCCTCACCGGACGTCTTCCTTATAGGGCTTCCCGCTGCCACCAACAAGCCCGCCGCAGTGAGCCGTTGAGATCCTTTCCCGCAACAGGACAAAGATTACCGAAACCTTGCCGCCCCCTTAGCCAAATTTTAAAACACGGCCTGTAGTCTCCGGTCCATAGGTCTTGAGTGTGTAAGAGAGTCCAATGACCGATATGGTACGACCCCGTGTCAAATATGTGATCGGCCCCGACGGGAGTCCGTTGACGATCGCCGATCTGCCGCCCGCCAACACCCGCAGATGGGTGATCCGGCGCAAGGCGGAAGTTGTGGCCGCAGTTCGCGGCGGGCTGCTGAGCCTTGAAGAAGCCTGTGAGCGCTATACGCTGACGGTCGAGGAGTTTCTGTCGTGGCAGTCCTCGATCAGCGATCATGGCCTTGCCGGCCTGCGCACCACGCGGATCCAGCAATACCGGCACTGATGCGGTCATGCTCGAACGCCCTGCCTGAAACGGGGCAGACAGCATCTCTCGCCGATGAACGCAGACTCGCGCGCAGCCGTTCGGATGCGCGCCGTTTCCATCCATCAAAGTGCAGATCCCCATTTACGGTCTGACCCGGCAGCTTCGGGAGCAGATGTGTTTCCGCATGCCGGTCTCGTAAAGCCGGCACGGCCGTCACCGCGCCGCGCGCCTGCGTTCTGACAGGGCGTGCGCCAGTGCCGCCATGAGCGCCGATCCCGCGTAGAACCAAAGCCCCGGCTGGGAAAAAGCCTGCGCGATGCCGCCGGTCTTCGCCGCCACGATCACCAGCGCAACCAGCACCACATCCATCAGCGACCAGCGGCTGAGTTGTGGAAGCACGCTGCGTGCAAAGGCTGAATCGAAGCCGTTCCCCAGCGCCTCCGCCGCGATGGCAATCATCTTGATCACCGGGAACACGATCGAAATCAACGCGACCACGATTGCCAGCACCGCATCGTCACCGGCCCAAAGGGCGGCGACCACCCCGAGAAGCGAAGGCGAACGGTCGAAGAAGTAGAGAGTTTCGAACCGGACCAGCGGCAGAACCACCCCCAGCCCGAAGAAAAGCGGCGCCAGGACCAGGGCCGTTACCAGCATCCATCGCATTTTCCGGCCCTTCTCTCCTGCCCGCGAACTGTTATGCTGCTTACCCGGGATCGAAGGGAAAAGGCAAACGATGGATATCAGCGAGGAAACCGGCCCGTCAGGCGGGCGGTATGTGGCCCGGCTCGATGGCGAAGAGGCCGAAATGACCTATTCGCGCACCTCGGACACCCTGATCATAATTGATCACACCGGCGTGCCCGACAGCCTGCGCGGCAAGGGTGTGGGGCAGGCCCTGGCGGCCCATGCTGTCGAAGCCGCCCGCGCCGGCGGCTGGAAGATCATTCCGCTCTGCCCTTTCTTCAAGGCTCAGGCGCAACGCCATCCCGAATGGCGTGACACGGTAATGTGATCTGGCTGGTTGACGAACACGCCGAAAGCCGGGGTCATGCATCTGCGTGACCCCGGCTTTCGGCGGCTGGCTGTGCGGGACGGATGCCGGGTATCAGACCGCCCGGTTCGACCGTTGTCCGCTGTCGCGCTCCTCGAGCGCGGCCGCCTTTTCATATTCGGCCTGCGCCTCCTCGAGCGCCAGTTCGGCCGCATCGAGCTGAACCTTCAGTTCACGAATCGAGGTTTGCAGATTGTCGGCCCGCTGACGCGCGGCCTTGGCGAAGGTTGGATAGGCGAAATGGGAAGGATCGGTGTTGCCCGCCTTCTTTTCCTCGGCGGCAATCTGGTACTCCAGCTCTGCAGCCATCTTCTCCATTTCCGCCATCATCAGCTGGATCTGTCCAAGCTGACGTGTTTTCTCATTGACCTGAAATTGCTTCAGGCGAACATGGCTCTCACGCGACTTCATACGCAATACTCCCGTGATGCGAGATCCCGGCTACTGAAACTCGTTGCTCCGGCAAGATCGCCGGACCCGTGTCCGAAAGTTGACCGCGCTGTTAACTTTTTGACCCCGCGGTAACCATTCGTTTACGGGCATGGTTAATATTAGCGGACATGGTTTAAAGCGGAGTAAACGGGAAACATGATTTTTCCGTCCGTTCTTCCGGAGTCCTTTGAATCGTTTAGCGGCGCTTCTTAATGTATCGCCTGAACTCGTTCAAAACGATTTTCTGGAAAAAAATCAGGAGTATGTCGATGAAAATTAACAGTTCGATATTGGTTGCGTAATCCGATTAGAATTTGTTAACCATTCCATGGCAGCCTCCAAATCAGGCAACGACTGGATCCGTATCGCGTAATTGGATCAACATGACCTTGCGGCGGCGGAAAAGGGGATAAATATGCGGGTTCTACTGATCGAGGATGACAGCGCAACGGCGCAGAGTATCGAACTGATGCTCAAGTCCGAAAGCTTTAACGTGTACACCACGGATCTGGGCGAAGAAGGTGTCGACCTCGGCAAACTTTACGATTACGACATCATCCTTCTGGATCTCAATCTTCCGGACATGTCCGGCTACGAGGTTCTGCGGACGTTGCGGCTTTCCAAGGTCAAGACGCCAATCCTGATCCTGTCCGGCATGGCCGGCATCGAGGACAAGGTGCGCGGACTTGGGTTCGGCGCCGACGATTACATGACCAAGCCGTTCCACAAGGACGAACTGGTCGCACGTATCCACGCCATTGTCCGGCGTTCCAAGGGCCACGCCCAGTCGGTCATCACCACCGGGGACCTGGTCGTCAATCTTGATGCCAAGACCGTGGAAGTCGGTTCCCAGCGCGTGCACCTGACCGGCAAGGAATATCAGATGCTGGAACTGCTCTCCCTCAGGAAGGGCACCACGCTGACGAAGGAAATGTTCCTCAACCACCTCTATGGCGGAATGGACGAGCCGGAACTGAAGATCATCGACGTCTTCATCTGCAAGCTGCGCAAGAAACTTGCGACATCCGCCGGCGGCAAGAACTACATTGAAACCGTTTGGGGCCGCGGATATGTGCTGCGCGAACCCGACGAGAGCGAAATTCTCGAAAGCGCCTGATCGGCGACTGCACGCTCGACGGAATCACTCAAAAAGCCCGCTTTTCAAGGCGGGCTTTTTCTTGTTTGTCACCAGGCAATTTGAGCGACGGGCGTGGGCAGTTCAACTCAGGCCGCCGCGGCGTACGGCGCAAACGCCGAGGTCAGGCTGCGCCGGTCGAATGGCTTGAGCAGGAAGTCATCCGCCCCGGCGCGCTTGCCGGCCATCATTTGCTTGAATTCCTTTTCGATCATCAGGTAGTGGATGCGCACATCCTTGCCGCCTTCCATCTGCCGCACGGACGAAATCAGATCCAGCGCGCCGGTCATCCCGGCGTCCACCAGAAGCACTTCCGGCAGCTCTGCATCGCACATGATCATCGCTTCACCGGCATTTGAGGCTTCGATAACGAGGAAGTCGAGCCCTGTCAGGATGCGTTTGGCAACCTTGCAGATTACGGCGGAGTCATCGGCGATCATAAGGCGGCGCATGGCAGCTCTCCTCTTCTTTGTCACTGCGGAACCAGCATCCCGATCCGCCATTGATTGAGAGGAAACTATCAGACGGTCGCGAAGATTCCGTAATCAGACAGGCTTAATGGAGAGTTGCCGGGTTTCCCGGCGCGGTTTGCCCATTGCCCAGCCAACCAGAATGCTGTTCCCCCGCAAGCGAGGAAATGTACCGAAACTGAACATCGGGGAGTTGAACGGCGCCGACGAACCGGCCGATGGCGGTCAGGCAGCCTCGGCCTGAACCCTTTGCGCCGTGAAAACCACTTCATCGGCGTTTGCCGAGCAGGACAGGCTCATTCCGGACTCGTCGGCCAGCAGCACCGTGTAATAGGGCTGGATCGAATGTGCGTCGATCGCCTCTTCGATTTCCCCCGAGTGGATCTCGAGAAACTTTGGCGGCACGCGAACCATGCGCCCCCGGCTTACGAGACGAAACTTCGGATCGGTGTCCGGCGTTTCCAGCGTGACATCGATCTCGCCGCCCCGGGGAATTGCACCATAGGCGACGAGAAAGAGGTTCAGAAGCAGCTTGACCTGGTTCTTCGGAATGATCGCGCGCGGACCATTCCATTTCACCTCTGTTTTCTTGTCGGCGGAAACATAGTCGACGACCGCCTTCTCGGCCTCGCCGGTATCGATCGATGCGCCAACCGAACCCGATGCGCCGAAGGCCAGCCGCGCAAATTTCAACCGGACCGAAGCATTGAGCGCGCTCGTCCGGATCAGATCCATTGCCTCCGCATCGGCGCCGCCTTCATCGAGCAGTTCCAGCCCGTTGTTGATCGCGCCCACCGGCGAAATGATGTCGTGGCACACGCGGCTGCACAGCAGCGCCGCAAGATCGGGGCCGGCAAGGGTCAGGTTCTTGTTCTTCGCCATCGAAAATCTCCTCTCGCGCGCGCGGCGCCGAATCATCTTTGTGCAAAATCGCACCGGACTCCGGTTACCGCAAGGACAACCGCCCGGAAGATCCGCCCGCCCCGCGCGTTTCACATGTCAAACACTCCCGCCCCAAAGACACCACATTTGGTAAACCGCTTATTAAGATCGGTGCGTCACACTGTGATCAATATTTCCTGCGGTATCTGCCGTGCCAACAACGGAGTGGACCCCATGATCGCGTCGCGCTTTCGCTCTCTTGCCAAACTCATCCTGTCGCTTCTGCTGGTTCTCGGTCCGGCTTCGGCTGCGCTTGCACAATCGGCTGCCAATTCGTCGCAGTATTCGGCCCAGGAGATCGTGGATGCAGGGCACGGTTTTTTCGGCGCCACCTCCGGCGGCCTCGCGAAGGTGGTCGAAAAAGCGTTCAATTCCTACGGCCTTCCGAATGGCTACATTCTCGGACAGGAAGCTTCCGGCGCATTTATCGGCGGCCTGACATATGGCGAGGGAGAACTGTTCACCAAGAATGCCGGCCAGCACGAGGTCTTCTGGCAGGGCCCCTCGCTCGGCTGGGATTATGGTGGCGCCGGCAACCGCACCATGATGCTGGTCTATAATCTCCCCAGCATCGACGGTGTCTACGGTCGTTTCGGCGGCGTCTCTGGGTCGGCCTACGCAATCGCCGGCCTCGGAATGACGGTGCTCAAGCGCGACGGTGTGCTGGTGGTCCCGATCCGCACCGGAGTCGGCGCGCGTCTGGGTGTCAATGTCGGATACCTGAAGATGACGGCTACACCGACCTGGAATCCCTTCTGATACGGGACATTCGATTTTCGGAGTTCGAGGGCGGCACTGGAGGCCGCCCTTTTTCCTGGCTGAACAGCCTTGAATACGGCAACCGGCTTGCTGATCCGGGTGCGCCATGCTTAAAGCGTTGACATCTCCTTCAGGGCGGAAACGCCCGGAGCCAGAGGATGTGACCGCGCCGTGATCGAGTTTGCCCTGCTCTTTGCCCTGGGATTTCTGGCCGCCGCTCTCGTGGCGCTCATCGTCGCGCCGATCATTCAGCGCCGCATCGTGACGTTGACCGAACGCCGCATCCGGGCAAGCGTCCCGCTCTCCACTGCAGAGATACGCGCCGAGAAGGACATGGCCCGCGCCGCCTACGCAGCCGACAACGCGCGGCTTTCGATCGACCTCAAGCAGAACCGCGAGGCGCTGGCGAAATCAAACGCGCACGGAACACGCCTGAGCAACGAACTCGTCAGCCTACGGGCCGAAAAACTCACCGCCGAACAGACCATCGAAGAACGCGATGCCAACATCCGCGATCTCAACGCCAAGATGCATCAGCGCGAACAGGAAATCACCAACCTGTCCGGGAATCTGGGTGCAGCCATACGTCTGGCCGAAGCGCGCAAAAACGAGATTGCATCCAAGGAACAGGTCATAAACCGTCTTGGATCGGAAATCGAGGAGTTGCGGATCGACCTCGCCACCCTCGATACCGAAGCGGAAAACTTCAAGGCGCAGATCAAGGAATTGCGCGACGAGCGGCGGGCATTGCGCGAAAAGCTCAAGACAACGGAAGAGACCAAACAGGACCTGGCATTCCGTCTCAAGCGTGAGGAAGCACGCCTGGTCGAAACCGAAGCCAAGCTTGCAAAGACCATCACCAGCCTGACCGACCGCGAGAATGCGCTGGATCGCCGTGTGGCCGAAGTCGAACGCTACAAGGAAAAGAACAAGAGCCTGGCCGAGGAACTCAAGGCGGCCAGATCCGAGCGGACTGCGAGCGAGATCAAGGCCCGCACGCAGCCGCGCGACGCCCGACCGGAGGCTTCCGACAAGGGGGCGCAGCCGAAGCCGGTCTCCGGCCCTGCCAGCAGGACCAAGGCGTCACCGGCCGGCGCCGGGGCTCAGGGACAAGCTTCCGACCTCGAAACCGACGATACGCGCGAATTCGAACTCACCGACAGTGAGAAGGTCGATCGTTTGCGCGCGCGTCAGGCCGCCCTGACCGAACGCCTGATGACGGCCGACACCAGCAAGAATGACGCTGCATTGCGCACCGAAATAGCCACCGTGGCAGCCATGATGGTGGAGTTGACCGCCGGACGCGAAGGCGACGACTCGGCGATCGCGAGAATACTCGAAAGCAGAGAGGACCGGACGGGCTCCCGCAATCCCGGCCCAAGCCTGGCGACTCGCGCCAGGGATATGCTCTCTGCCTCGCAACGGTAGACACGCTGCCCCCCGGATCGGGCCTTCAATTGCCCAGCCGGTCCATTCTCCTTGCGACATGCCAAAGCGCGATGCCGCTCGTGGTTGCAACGTTCAGGCTATCAAGCCCGGGAGCTTGTTCAATAGCGAGCGTTCTCACCTGAGCAAGAATATCCTCCGGCAGCCCCTCGCCTTCCGTTCCAAGAAGAAGCGCCTGGCGGCGGCCCGGTTCAAAACTGCTGAGCGCTTCCGATCCGCGCGGCGACAGCCCCATCACATCGAACCTGTGCGCCAGGAGTTCGCCGACAAGCCCGGCAACCGATCCGCCACGACAGAACGGAACCCTCAGCGCCGCGCCGACCGACACGCGTATGGCCTTGCGATAAAGCGGATCGCAACAGGTGGTGTCGAGCACAATCCCGTCCGCGCCGAAGACGCCGGCATTTCGAAAGATTCCGCCAATATTGTCATGGTTGGCGATTCCGCAGCACACCGTGAGCAGGGCGTCCTGGGGCATTTCCGCCAGAAAAGCTCCGAAGGACGCAGGCGGCCGGTGTCGTCCCAGGCCAAGAACACCCCTGTGCATCGCAAAACCGACAGCCGCGTCGAGAACGTCCCGGCCCGCCACATAGACAGGGCAATCCGGGGGCAGTTGTTCGACCAGCCGGGCGAGACCGGCCATCCGGTTTTCCAGGATCAGCACCTTTTCGAGAACGAAGCGGGCTTGCCCCGGGTGGCCGGTTTTCTGGTCCAGGCCGTCGATGAGCGCCTGCAGCACCACGCGGCCCTCGGCGATGAACCGATCGCCGCGACCGGCGAGGTCGCGGTCCCGCATTGATGTGAACTCGACGATACGGGGATCGGAGGGATCGTCGATCCGGACCACACGATCTGATCCGGGCCCCTGCTCCGACACGGTCAGCGCGCGATCACGACGACATCGCTGACGATCCGGCCCAGCGACAGATCGTGGATGATAAGCCGCTGCGATCCGTCCGCGGCGCGGCCGAAAAAGCCGATCCGCGCTCCGTCCAGCGCCACGCTTTCGACAGCAAAGCCCTGGGGAAGCGTCGCAACCGCCTCCAACGGACCGTCGCCCGGCAGCGGCATGGCCTGCCCGGCCGCAGTCCGGCTTCCCGCCCCATCTTCCTGCGTGAATTTATAGACAATTGCGCCCAGCACCGTCATAAGTCCGATGAACATGATGCCGATCGACACGGCCAACAGACGCACCATCTTGCGGCGGACCTTCTCCATTTCCGGATCGAGCGGCTTCTCTTCAAGAGTGTCTTCGTTGATGTGCGACATTTGGATTCCTTGCCGGGCGGACCCTGAAATTGAAGAACGCGACACCGTTTAGCGAAGCCACGCCCGATAGGGAAGACCAGCCAGGCGAGGAAACGCTTGTGGCCGGTCCGGACGTCTGCGGCAGGCTCGATGCCTGGCTTGCAGAAACCCTCGGCCCCGCTCTGTCACGCAGCCGCATCAAGGCTCTGATCGAGGCCGGCGCGGTTCTGGTCAACGGCGAACAGGCAGGTCAGGCCAAAAGGAAGATCCACCCCGGAGATGTCATTTGCCTGGCCTTCCCCGAGCCGGAGGATCCGGTTCCGCAGGGTGAAGATATTCCACTTGAGATTCTTTACGAGGATAGCGATCTCGTCGTCATCAACAAGCAGGCAGGTCTGGTGGTGCATCCGGGCGCGGGCAATTGGACCGGGACTCTGGTCAACGCGCTGATCCACCATTGCGGCGACAGTCTTTCCGGCATCGGCGGCGTGCGCCGGCCCGGGATCGTGCACCGGCTCGACCGCGACACGACCGGCGTGATGGTCATCGCCAAGAACGATCATGCCCACCGCCACCTGGCGGGGCAGTTCGCCGACCACGGGCTCACCGGCCCGTTGGAACGGGCCTATCAGGCGATCGTCTGGGGCAAGCCGCGGGGACTGAAGGGCACCATCGACGCCGGACTCGGCCGCGCCCGCGACCGGGTCCGCCGCGCGGTTCGCACCGATGACGGCCCCGACGTGCGTCACGCCGTCACCCATTATCTGGTCCGCGAACGCTATGACGAAAAGCCCGACGGCAGTTGCGCAGCCTCCATGGTCGAGTGCCGGCTGGAGACCGGGCGAACGCACCAGATCAGGGTGCACATGGCCCATATCGGCCATCCGCTGGTGGGAGACGTGGACTATGGCGCAGCCTTCAGGACCAAGGCCAACCGCCTGCCGGAACCGCTGCGCGGGATCGTGAACGATTTCAGCCGTCAGGCGCTCCATGCCTACCTGTTGGTCATCGAACACCCCGAAACCGGCAATACGCTGCGGTTCGAGGCGCCGCTTCCGTCTGACATGGCTCGATTGCGGGCCGCGTTTGCCGCGATCTGATCCGCAGAACGATTACGCAAATGTGACCTTTGCAGGGCAAGCGGGATCTTGAACCCGGCTTTTGCCACAATTAAATGCCATCAGAGCGTACCCCGGCCGCGATACGATCCGGGCCGGAAGGCTTGCCGTTAGGAAGCCGTCTATCTCGAGAAAGGGTGCTGTCATGGCCCAAACAAGCTTGCCTACCATTTCCTCTGGCGAGAACGGCCTCAACCGTTACCTCGCCGAAATCCGTCGGTTCCCCATGCTGGAACCGCAGGAAGAATACATGCTCGCCAAACGTTTCCTCGAACACGAGGACACGAAGGCTGCCCACAGGCTCGTCACCAGCCATTTGCGGCTGGTCGCAAAGATTGCCATGGGCTACCGCGGCTACGGCCTGCCGATCGGGGAAGTGATCTCCGAGGGGAATGTCGGCCTGATGCAGGCGGTCAAAAAATTCGACCCCGAACGCGGATTCCGTCTTGCCACCTACGCGATGTGGTGGATCAAGGCCTCGATCCAGGAATACATCCTTCGCTCCTGGTCGCTCGTCAAGATGGGCACCACCGCGAACCAGAAGCGGCTGTTCTTCAACCTTCGCAAGGTCAAGAGCCGGATCCAGGCGGTTGAGGACGGTGATCTGCGCCCCGACCAGGTGGCCGAGATCGCCACCAAGCTCAACGTGTCCGAGGACGAGGTGATTTCGATGAACCGCCGTCTCTCGGGAGATGCGTCGCTGAACGCGCCAATCAAGGCGAGTGAAGGCGAATCCGGTCAGTGGCAAGACTGGTTGGTTGACGATTCCGACAGCGCAGAGGACATGCTGGTCGAGCAGGATCAACTCGAATCCCGCCGCGGCATGCTGAAGAACGCGCTCGATGTGCTCAATGAGCGCGAGCGACGCATCTTCGAAGCCCGTCGCCTGCGCGACGATCCGATCACCCTTGAGGATCTGTCGGGAGAGTTCGACATCAGCCGCGAACGCGTTCGCCAGATCGAGGTCCGCGCCTTTGAAAAGGTTCAGGACGCGGTCCAGAAGGCCGCCACCGCCCGCGACAAGGCGCTGGTCTCTGTCGAGGACTGACCGGAATCCAATCGGTCTGGACACAATCGGACCCCGGAAGCGCGCCGCTTTCGGGGTTTTTTATTACAGGCCTTGCCGTTATCGATCACAATCCCAGTTCTTGTCTTTCAGTCCCCTTCGAGCCGGTCCGCAGTCAAGCAAACCGGTCCCACAGCTCGTAATTCGCAGCGAGCTCAAATCTGGTCTCTGCCAATATTGCGGACTGCAGGAAGGCGGTTTGATGTCTGAAACAAGCGAACGTATGCGCGATGCATTCGAGGCCGTTGCCATTGATGATGAGGGAAGGGCATGCCGTGACATCCCCGAAGCCGTCTGCCGGGAAGAGCCGCGAAACTTCTTTGTCCATGTCGGATCGCTGGCGCTGACCAAATCATCCGACGGGCTGATTGATCCGAAGCTCGTCCTCAGCTGGCTGCTGACGGAACTCGCCACCCCGGTGTTCTTCGTGGGTCTGCTCGTACCGGTGCGCGAGGCTGGCGCGCTGTTGCCGCAAATGTTCACCGCCGGCACGATCAGGCGGTTGCCTGTTCGCAAATGGGTTTGGGCGATCGGAAGCCTGGTGCAGGGCTTGGCGGCTGCCACGCTCGCTGCAAGCGCGCTGACACTGGAAGGCGCCGCCGCGGGTTGGGCCATCATCATTGCACTGGCGGTTCTCGCCATCGCGCGAAGCGCCTGTTCGGTGTCCTACAAGGACGTGCTGGGAAAAACCGTCTCAAAGTCCACCCGTGGCACGGCCACGGGCCTGGCCGGATCCCTGGCCGCTTCGGTGACAATCATCTACGCGCTCATCCTCATATCCGGACTTGTGCCACGCATGAGCCTGGTTGTCGGCGGGTTGCTTGTGGCGGCAGCGTTCTGGTTGATTGCCGCGACGATTTTTTCCACGCTCCGAGAGGAGCCCGGCGCGACCCAGGGAGACGAAAATGCTCTCAGAACGGCAATCCGGGATCTCAGATACCTGTCATCCGATGCACAGCTTCGCCGCTTCATCATTGTAAGAGCGTTGCTGACCACGACTGCGCTCGCACCGCCGTTCATGATTGCCGCGGCAAGCAAGGCCGGTGAAGGCGGGTTTGGGGGGCTTGGCTATCTTGTTCTTGCGTCAGCCGGCGCCGGCCTCGTCAGCGCCTATGTCTGGGGCCGGCTGGCCGACACATCCAGTCGCAAGGTGCTTCTCATCGCGTCAGTCCTGTCGATGGCAGTGTTGCTGCTCACGGTCTTGTCATCGGTCGCAGGCTGGCTGTCGGCGCCGGCAATCCTGCCGGTGCTCCTGTTCGCCATCATGATCTCCTATCAGGGGGTCCGGCTGGGACGGTCGACCCACCTGACCGACATGGCGACCGCCGAAACGAGAGCGGCCTACACGGCCCTGTCGAACACCATCATCGGCGTGGTGCTGTTCGCAGGCGGACTCTTCAGCATCATCGCGGAAGCCTTTGGCGTGCCCCTGGTTCTCGCCGTCATGGCCGCAATGTGCGCCGCAGCGATCCCCTTCGCACTCGCGCTCGATGAGGTTCAAGCCGGATGAGACATCCGGGCATGTCCGGGTTTCTGCGCGAGCGCCCACCGACCGGAAATGACAATAGCGACGGATGGACGGACAGCCGTTTGCAGGATGGTTGCAACAGGCATGAACGTTGCGGCCGGATCGACAGGTCTGGTTTGATCGCGCTGTCCGTGCCATGAATCGCTTTTTGATTGAGCACCGGCGGTGCCGGTTTGGATATCTGAATGCGGGAGGGCGTTTCTGTGTTTCATGGCAAGGTACTGGTGGCCCAAGGGGGCGGCCCGACGGCAGTGATCAACCAGTCCATGGTTGGGGCGGTCCTGGAATCGCGCAAGTTCCGCGCCGTTGAGTTGATCTATGGCGCGGTGCACGGTGTGCGTGGGATCTTGGACGAGGACTTTTACGATCTCACCCAGGAGACAACCCACAATCTGGAAATGGTTGCCAATACCCCCTCTTCGGCCCTTGGTTCGACCCGCGACAAGCCGGATCTGAAGTACTGCCAGGAAATCTTCAAGGTCCTGAGAGCCCATCAGATCGGCTATTTCTTTTACACCGGCGGCAATGATTCCTCGGACACCGTTCGCATCGTCAATGATGAAGCCCGCAAGGCGGATTACAATCTCCGCTGCATCCACATTCCGAAAACCATCGACAACGACCTGGTCGAGAACGACCATACGCCAGGCTTCCCTTCGGCCGCGCGCTATGTGGCTCAGGCGTTCATGGGCGTCAATCTCGACAATGCGGCCCTGCCCGGCATCTACATCGGGGTTGTCATGGGGCGCCATGCGGGCTTTCTCACCGCCGCCTCGGCACTGGGCAAGAAATTCTCCGATGACGGTCCTCATCTGATCTACATGCCCGAGCGAACCTTCGAGATCGACCGCTTCCTCAAGGACGTCAAGGACGTGTATGACCGGCTCGGGCGTTGCATCGTCGCCGTGAGCGAAGGCATCCATGACGGCTCGGGTGAACCGATCATTGCCAAGCTGGCCAGGGAGGTGGAGCGCGACGCCCATGGCAATGTGCAATTGTCGGGAAGCGGTGCGCTTGCCGATTTGTTGACGCGGAGGGTAAAGGACGATCTGCAGATAACGCGGGTCCGGGGCGATACACTCGGCTACATCCAGCGCAGTTTTGTCGGATGCGTTTCCGATGTGGATCAGAACGAAGCCCGTGAAGTCGGCGAGAAGGCCGTGCAGTACGGGATGTTCGGCGACCGCGACGGATCCGTCACGATCAAGCGCACCGGTCACTATTCGGTCGACTACGAACTGGTCCCGCTGGAAGCCGTTGCGGGCAAGACCCGCACAATGCCTGATGCGTTCATTTCGACATCCGGCCATGATGTGACCGACGAGTTCCGGATGTATCTTCGCCCGTTGCTGGGCAAAGGCATGCCCGACGCCCATCGGCTTCGGCCCAACAAGGTCCCGAAGATCCTGGCTGCCAGGTCATAGAAATCGGTGCTTGAGCCTGTTCGTGCCATCCGGGTATCGGCGATAGGAAACCGGCGCCGGTCAGGATACGGCGAAGGCCCGTAACGGAGTGTGGAGCGAAACGTGACGCGCAGTTTCTTTCGGTTGGTTTTCCCGGCCATGCTCGCGCTGGCGCTCTCGGGCTGTTCCGGGGCGGGCTATGTCGCGCAGTCCCTCAAGGGCCACGCCGGGATCATGGTGGCCCGCCAAAGCGTTTCCAAGCTGATCGCCGATCCGACGACACCGGAAGGGCTGCGTGCGCAAATGACATCGGCCAGCGACATCCGGCAATTCGCCACGGACGAACTCGATCTGCCGGACAATTCGAGCTACCGATCCTATGTCGATATCGGCCGGGACTATGTGACCATCGCTGTCTATGCCGCGCCCGAATTCTCGCTGACACCGCTTGTCTGGTGTTTTCCTGTGTTTGGATGCGTGCCTTACCGCGGTTATTTTTCCCGCGCTTCAGCCGTGAAGATGATCCGCGAACTTCAGCAAGAGGGACTCGACGTCCATGTGACAGGCATCACCGCCTATTCGACGCTGGGCTGGTCAAGCGATCCGCTGCTGTCGACGATGTTCACCCAGGACAGAACCTACCTCGCAAGCCTCGTCTTTCATGAACTCGCCCATCAGCGTGTCTACGTGAACAACGACACCGCCTTCAACGAGGCTTTCGCCGTAGCCGTGGAAATGACCGGCGTGCGCAGATGGCTCAATGCTGCGGGCGATGCGGCGGGGATTGCCCGATACGAAAAAGGTCTCGAGCGCAATGCGGAATTTCTGGCGCTGGTGGCCAAGACCAAGAGCGAACTTGCCGGGATCTACGCCGGATCAGGCACGGCTGACCGGAAGCGGTCCGAAAAGGCTGCCGCGATTGAAAGGCTGCGGGCACGCTACCGTCGGATGCGGGATGAAAGCTGGGGTGGCTATGATGGATACGACAACTGGGTGGAGGGCCCGGTCAACAATGCCAAGCTGGCCGCCACATCGGTTTACAATGACCTTGTGCCCGCCTTCCTGCGCCTGTTCGATCTGTGTTCGCAAGACTATCCGCGTTTCTACACGGCCGTGGCGCGGCTGGGCAGGATCGCGAAGGACGATCGCGCCGAGGCGCTGATGTCTGCAGGAAGCTGCGAATGAAATGGCGGGCGTCGGCGGCGGTCTTCGAGACGCGACCCACCGGAACGGGCTTCAATCCGACATCAACATCCTCAGTTCTGCGGGGCTGACTGCTCCCACGCATTGAGCGCCTGGTTGAACACTTCGGTGCCTGTGGCGCCCTTCTCCAGCGTGATCAGCGCCTGGCGGCCATTGCCATAGACCACCGGAATGTCGATCCAGTTGCGATCCCGCATCAGCTCATTGTTGGCCTGCCGGGCTTCCTCGAGATCGTTGAGCGCCACCATGTAGAAATCCTGGGTGATCTTGGCAGGCACCGCGATCAGCGGCGAGCCCTGATCGGCTTCCGTCTGCTTGAACGAGATCCGCTGCAACTGGTCGATCGAGCCGCCGTCGAACTCCGGCGGCAGGGCAAAGACGATCTCGATCAGGTGACTGGCCGGCAGCGACGGGTCGGTGTTCTTCTTGATCGTCATCAGAGCGGTCAATCCGGTGTCCGGATTGTTGATCTCGCCGCGGATGACCTGCTCGTCAGGCCCGTCGCCGCTCGGTTCGCTGACCAGTGTCCAGACCACGCTGCCGTTCTTGACCTCGAGCGCCTGCTGGCCGAGCCGCTCCTCGTAGAGAATCATTTTCTGGGCCACGCCAAGTGGCTGGGAATCCGGCGCGGCGGCTTCGCCGGGCGGAACCGCGGCATCTGCGGTGCTCTCTTCGGCGACGGATTCATCGGCTGGCGTCGCATCGGAGAGTTCGGCCACCGAACGGCCCTCGATATTGTCGGCCGGCGCCGGACCCGGCGCGGGACCCGGATCGGTCTCGGTGCCGTCCGGACCCAGCCGCTGGGTGAACTTGTCGCCCGCGTCCGGATCGACCAGCGCGTTGGGGTCCGGCGTTTCGGGCGTTTCCGGGGCCACGGCCTCCGGCTCGCCAGCGTCCGGATCGGCTGCCTCGGGCTCGACGGCGGCAATTTCGGTGTCGGTTGCGGGCTCTTCAGGATCGACCGCGGGATCCTCGGTTTGAGCGACCTCCGGCGCGTCGTCCTGGGACGATCCGATCATCGCCATGAAGGTGTCCTTGTAGGTCCACCCGGCGTAGCCGATCCCGGCCAGCGCCAACAGCAGGACCACCGCGATCACGGCGCCCTTTCCGGCGCCAGACTGCCTTTCGCTGCGCCGCGGCGCGGCCGGCTCCCTCGCATCTGGACCAAGGCCGAAGGCATCGTCATGGGCCTCACCTGACAGTTTCTCCGGACGGTCCCCGGGCGCCGTTCCCGGCATGGCGGCGGGTTCCGGCGCCGGCGGCGCGGACACGGGTGCAGTCTGTGCCGGAGGCTGGCTCTCCGGAAGCGGAGCGCCGGCGGCCGGGGGCCGGGCTGCAGCCGTTGGCGTCGCGGGCGGTGGGGCGGGCGGCGGGGCGAGAGGCGGTGTTTCGGGCGTTCCGGCCGGATCGGCAACGATTGCGCTGTTTTCGACCATCGACTCCAGCTCGGACATCAGGGCGTCGGTCTCGTCCTGATCCGCCGGCAGGGCCTCGGCATGCTCGCGTTCGACCTCCTCGATCGCATGATCAAGCTTTTCGAGCTGGCGGGCGATGACCTCGTCGGAGGGCTGGGGATTGATGGCCTCGAGCTGACGCCGAATGGCGGCGCGGGCCTTGTCATAAACCCGGGCCCGGTTCTCCGTTGTGTTCTCCGCAAGGTTGTCGACCGCCTTGCGGATGACTGCTACAAAATCGGCCATGTGTTACCCTGATAAGATCTCTTGAAGCGCCCAAACCGCCGTTTGGCGTTAACCTAGTCCTCAAACGGGTCGGTCACAAGTATCGTGTCGTCCCGCTCCGGGCTTGTGGACAACAGCGCAACCGGCGCGCCGATCAACTCCTCGATGCGGCGGACATACTTGATTGCCTGCGCCGGCAGGTCGGCCCAGCTGCGCGCGCCCACGGTGGTGTCGTCCCAGCCCTCGATGGTCTCGTAGATCGGCGTCACGCGCGCCTGCTGGCCCTGGCTCGCGGGAAGGTGGTCGAGCCGGACGCCGTCGAGATCATAGGCCACGCAGATCTTCAGTTCCTTGAGACCGTCGAGCACGTCGAGCTTGGTGAGCGCGATGCCCGTGGTGCCGTTGACCGCAACCGACTGGCGCACCAGCGCCGCATCGAACCAGCCGCAGCGCCGCTTGCGCCCGGTCACGGTGCCGAACTCGTGGCCTCGCTCGCCCAGAAACTGCCCGGTCTCGTCATCGAGCTCGGTCGGGAAAGGCCCCTCGCCCACCCGCGTGGTGTAGGCCTTGGTGATGCCGAGCACATAGTCGAGCGAACCGGGCCCGAGGCCCGATCCGGCCGCGGCCTGACCCGCAACGGTGTTGGATGAGGTGACGAACGGATAGGTGCCGTGATCGACGTCGAGCAGCGAGCCCTGCGCGCCCTCGAACAGGATCCGCGCGCCGCGGCGGCGCTCCCTGTCGAGAAGCAGCCAGACGGTCTCGCGGAACGGCAGGATACGCTCGGCCACCGCGGTCAGCTCATTGAGGATCGTATCGACCGAAATCTCCGGCTGACCCAGACCGCGGCGCAGCGCGTTGTGGTGGGTCAGCAGCCGGTCGACCTTGGCCGGAAGCGTCTCCATGTTGGCGAGGTCCATCACCCGGATCGCCCGGCGGCCGACCTTGTCCTCGTAGGCCGGGCCGATGCCGCGCCGGGTGGTGCCGATCTTGGTGCCGGAATTCGACGCCGCATCCTCGCGCAGCGCATCGAGTTCGCGGTGCAGCGACAGGATCAGCGTGGCGTTGTCGGCGATCCTCAAATTGTCCGCACTGATCGCGACATTCTGCTGCGCCAGCCGGTCGATCTCGCTCACCAGCGCGTGCGGGTCGATCACCACGCCGTTGCCGATCACCGCCATCTTGCCGGACCGGACGACGCCGGAAGGAAGCAGCGACAGCTTGTAGCTCACGCCGTCGATGACCAGCGTGTGCCCGGCATTGTGCCCGCCCTGGAAACGCACCACCACATCGGCGCGCTCCGACAGCCAGTCGACGATCTTGCCCTTCCCCTCGTCGCCCCACTGCGACCCGACGACAACTACATTGGCCATGAAAACCCCTTCGCAAACGGACCCCGACACGGGGATCCAGAAATCAAAACCCGCGCATGCATACAGAACCGGGCGGTCAAAATCGAGCCTTGCGCGGATCCATAAGGCTTTTTTGCGTGACAATCTGCATTCCGGGCGGCAAACAGGGACCAGCGGCGCCGCCCCCGAGGAGAAATGCGCGCCCGAACCGCCCTCATGACCCCGTGCCAGGCCGCCCGCGCCTGGCACCCAAGCCCCGGACCCATTCCCTTGATGTTTCGCGCCTATCTGTTCCTGACGATCACCGCGATGTCCTGGGGCGCCAACGCCGTGGCGGGAAAGCTCGCCGTCGGCCACATCTCGCCGATGATCCTGACCTCGTTCCGATGGGGCATGGCGCTGATCATCCTCGCCATGTTCGCCCTGCCCGAGGTCAGGCGCGACGCCAAGATCATCCGCGCCCACTGGCCGCTGCTCGCGGGCTACGGCATGTTCGGCTTCGCGGGCTTCAACATCACGCTCTACTCGGCGCTGCAATACACCTCCGCCATCAATGTCGCCATCGAGCAGGCCGGCATGCCGATGATCATCTTCCTGGCCAATTTCCTGCTGTTCCGCATCCGCGTGACCGGCTGGCAGATCCTGGGCTTCCTGCTCACGCTCGCGGGCGTGGCCACCACCGCCTCGAGCGGCAGCCTCGAACGGCTGATCGGGCTCGAGCTCAACCGGGGCGACGCGCTGATGCTGCTCGCCGTGCTGCTCTACGGCGGCTACACGGTGAGCCTGCGCTACAAGCCGGTGATGCACTGGAAAAGCATGATCACGGTGATGGCGGCGGCGGCCTTCATCACCTCCCTGCCCTTCGCAGCCTGGGAAGTGGCAAGCGAAACCGCGATCTGGCCCGACACCCGCGGCCTGACCGTGGCGGCGTTTACCGCGATCTTCCCCTCACTGGTGGCCCAGGTGCTGTTCATCCGCGGCAACGAGATCATCGGCTCCAACCGCGCCGGCATCTTCATCAACCTGGTCCCCATTTTCGGCACCATGCTCTCGGTGCTGATCCTCGGCGAGATGCTGCATCTCTATCACGTCGTGGCGCTGGGACTGGTGCTGGGCGGGATCTGGCTGTCAGAGCGGGGGAAAAGGTAGGGGGGCTCCGCCCAACTCAAATCGTAGGAAGTCATGCGCTGTGCCTACTTCGCGCGCCCATTCTTAGCGTTCTTTGTCTCAATCACCGGCTCCAAAAGAAGACGCTGCTTTCAATCGCGTTAGAACAACCAAACTGAACCGGTCGACACCGGAGGTTCCCATGGTAAGTTAGAGCGGCAGGGGGATCTTCTACGTGTTTATTGAACAAGCCGTCATTGAGAACTATCGATGCCTCAAGAAGGCGAACGTGATGTTCAACAAGAACATGAACGTTATCGTCGGCAACAACGAATGCGGCAAGTCAACTTTATTGGAGGCGATCCATGTTGCGCTCACCGGGCAGCTTAACGGTCGCCCATTGGCAATCGAACTGCACCCCTACCTCTTTAACCTCGATCTCGTTCTAGAATATTTCGAGAAACGAAAACAGGGAGAGGCCGTAGAGCCGCCTCGCATCCTGATCGAACTTTATCTTGCAAACGACGCGTCGCTCGCGAAGTTTAAGGGCAACAACAACAAGCTCGGCCTCAATCAACCCGGCGTCTCTCTCGCGATCGAGCTAAACCCTGTCTTGGCCGACGAGTTTGCGCAATACGTGTCGGACCCCGCGGAAATTCAGACAGTTCCGATAGAATACTATTTGATCCGCTGGCGCAGCTTTTCGGAAAACGATCTCTCCAATTCGCGCGAAATCCCGCTCAACGCGACCCTTATCGACGCGAGCACGATCAGGAATAACGTCGCCGCCAGTCGATACATCGTCGACATTGTAAAGGAGAGCTTAAGCTCAAAGGAGAAAGTCGATCTGGCTCTCACCTATCGGCTCATGAAACATCGATTTCTGGAGCAGCCCAAGGTCCAAACGATTAATGACGCTCTTGCTGAGAAGAAGGGGAAAATCAGCGAAAAGGCTATTTCTCTTTCGCTCGACACATCCGCTCGGGCCACATGGGAAGCCGGCATCATGCCGCATCTCGATGATATCCCACTGCCGCTCGTCGGCAAGGGAGAGCAGAATGCCGTCAAGATAAAGCTGGCCCTGGAGACCTCGGCCAACTCCAACATCGTCCTCATTGAGGAAGCCGAAAACCATCTTTCCTATTCTGGCCTTAACGAGCTCATCGGCCACATCTCCGAACATGCCGGTGACCGCCAAATTTTCATCACAACTCACAGTAGCTTTGTTCTCAACAAACTCGGCGTCGAGAGCGTCCTACTGTTTCAACGTGGTGAAGCAATTCGGCTCGACGAGTTAAAGGATAAGACCACCCGGGATTATTTTATGAAACTACCCGGTCATGACACGCTCCGTCTTATTCTCTCGAAGCGGTCGATCTTAGTTGAGGGGCCATCAGACGAGCTGATCGTCCAACGTGCCTATCATAGAAAGCACGGCAAAATGCCGCTCGAACAAGGCGTTGACGTAATTTCGGTCAACTCGCTCGCGTTCAAGCGCTTTCTTCAGATCGCCGTGGCGATGAAGAAGGAAGCGGATGTCGTTACCGACAACGATGGCAAGGTTGCAGATCTGAAGAAGAAGTACGCGGACTTCTTAGGCACTGATCGGATTTCGATTCAGTACGATGATGACGAAGATGCAAGCACCCTGGAACCGCAGCTCATGAAGAAGAATGGCCTAGAGGTTATCAACGCCATCCTCGATACGGCTTTTGCGGACGAAAAGGCAGCAATCGATCACATGATCGCCAACAAATCGGCCACGGCCCTGAGATTCTTCGAGACTGAAATCGAGTGGCAAGCTCCGGATTACATCGACCGTGCCATCCGCTAATCGTATTGTCATATCGGCTGCAGGTGGTGGGAAGACGACACGCGTTGTCAATCAGGCGCTGGCATCCACAAAGGGTGTCACTGCGCTCATCACATACACGCGAAACAATGTGCGCGAGATTCAGCGGAAAGCTGTTGAGTGCTCGCCCGCAGTCCCACCTCATATTGAGGTGGTTTCGTGGTACACCTTCCTGCTGAGAGAACTTGCTCGTCCCTATCGCTCAGTGCTGCACAAACAACGTATTGATGGCATTCATTGGGTCGAAGGAAAATCGGCAATCTACGCAGCCGAAGCCAATACCGCAGAACACTACTTCCTCAATGGCGACCGCATCTATTCAGACAAAATAGCCAAATTCATATGCGCTTGTAACGCTGCATCGGACGGCGCCATCATGGGTCGCCTCAAGGAGCGTTTCACTCACATCATCATCGATGAAGTGCAGGACATGGCTGGCTACGACCTCGACGTTCTTGAGTTAATCCTAAAAGCCGGGATTCCACTAACCCTCGTCGGAGATCACCGGCAGGCTATTCTTTCGACCAACAATTCTCCGAAAAACAAAAAATTTGCTGGTCCTGCCATCATCAAGAAATTCGAGCTTTGGCAGAAGGACAGTCTCGTCCGCGTCGAGTACGAAACCCACACCTATCGTTGTAATCAGGCGATCGCAGATCTGGGCGACAGCTTCTTTCCTGAAGAACCCAAAACGACTTCTAGAAACACCGTTGTGACCGGACATGATGGGGTTTTTCTGGTAGCAAGCTTCGATGTCGATGAGTACGTGAAGCGCTTCTCCCCGCAGGCGCTTCGCTATAATGCGAAAACCTCCTGTGGCAAGTACGAGGCCATGAACTTTGGTGAGGCGAAGGGCCTGACATTCTCGCGGGTGCTTATCTTCCCGCATGGCGGCGCAAAATCGTGGCTCGCGTCTGGTAAACTTAGCCACATCGAGAAATCTGCGACCCGAATGTATGTCGCCGCGACGCGTGCGCGCCACAGCGTGGCTTTCGTGTTTGACGGCAAAACTTCCGCTATACCAGCCAGCAGGTGGACGCCTTGATGATAGGGAAAGATCCCTCTTTGGAACTCTTTCCCAATCAGTCGATATGCAACGTCGCAGATGGCAGGTACCGTGGACTCGGGGCAGAGAGCTTCCTGTCTCATTCCTTCCCCCTATACAGCCATTCATCACTCTCCTCGAAAAAACCGCCCCCCAAAACCCTCTGGCTCCGGGAGGCGGCTGCATTCATCCGGGCGTGTCTGCCCGTAATCAATCCACGTTGAACACCAGCGGCTTGGCCTGCTTGATGGCCTCGTGGGCGGTGAGCTTGCCAAGCACGTCCTGGCCGACCACGCCGTCGACATAGAGCAGCGCGATGGCGTCGCCGCCGTCCTTGTCGCGGCCCAGGTGGAAGTTGGCGATGTTGACGCCCGCGTCGCCCAGCGTGGTGCCCATGAAGCCGATCATGCCCGGCACGTCGGTGTTGGCGATGTAGACCATGTGCTCGCCCACATCGGCATCCATGTTGATGCCCTTGATCTGGATGAAGCGCGGCTTGCCGTCGGAGAACACGGTGCCGGCAACCGAACGGGTCTGGCGCTCGGTGGTGACGGTGAGCTTGATGTAGCTGTCATAGACGCCGGTCTTGTCGCGCTTGACCTCGGAGAGCACGATGCCCTTCTCCTTCACCATGATCGGCGCCGAGACCATGTTGACGTCGGCCACCTGCGGGCGGATGAGGCCCGCAAGCAGCGCGCTGGTCAGCGCGCGCGTGTTCATGGCCGCCGTCGAGCCGTCATAGAGGATCTCGATTTCCTTGATCGGGCTTTCGGTCACCTGCCCGGCGAAGCTGCCGAGCACATCGGCCAGCCGGATGAAGGGTTTGAGGATCGGGGCTTCCTCGGCGGTGATCGACGGCATGTTGATGGCGTTGGAGACCGCGCCCTTGACCAGATAGTCCGACATCTGCTCGGCCACCTGCAGCGCCACGTTTTCCTGCGCCTCGGTGGTCGACGCGCCCAGATGCGGGGTGCAGACGACGTTGGGCAGGCCGAAGAGCGGGCTCTCGGTGGCGGGCTCGGTCTCGAACACGTCGAAGCCGGCGCCGGCCACATGGCCCGATTTGATCGCCTCGGCCAGCGCCGACTCGTCGACCAGGCCGCCGCGGGCGCAGTTGACGATCCTCACGCCCTTCTTGGTCTTGGCCAGCGCTGCGGCATTGAGGATGCCGCGGGTCTTGTCGGTCATCGGCACGTGCAGCGTGATGAAATCGGCCTGCGCCAGCAGTTCGTCGAGCTCGACCTTGGTCACGCCCATTTCCTCGGCCCGCTCCTTGGACAGGAACGGATCGTATGCGACGACGTGCATCTTCAGCCCGATGGCGCGCGCACAGACGATGCCGCCGATATTGCCCGCGCCGATGACGCCGAGCGTCTTGCCGGTGATCTCGACGCCCATGAATTTCGACTTTTCCCACTTGCCGGCCTGGGTGGACAGGTCGGCGGCGGGCAGTTGGCGGGCGACGGCGAACATCAGCGCGATCGCGTGTTCGGCGGTGGTGATCGAATTGCCGAAGGGCGTGTTCATGACGATGATGCCGCGCTTGGACGCGGCCGGAATGTCGACATTGTCGACGCCGATGCCGGCGCGGCCGACGACCTTGAGATTGTCGGCGGCGGCGATCAGCTTTTCGGTCACCTTGGTCGCCGAGCGGATCGCCAGTCCGTCATACTGGCCGATGACTTCGAGAAGCTTTACCTTGTCCTTGCCGACATCGGGAAGATAGTCGACCTCGACGCCGCGATCCTTGAAGATCTGGACGGCAGTGGGAGAGAGTTTGTCGGATACGAGTACACGCGGCGCCATGATGGCCTCCATTGGTAGGATCGATAAAGGGGAATTCGGATCGGGCCGTGCCCGTGATGCCGGGCACGGCGAAAGGATATGGCCTCAGGCCGCCTGCGCGAGCGCCGACTTTTCCTGCGCGAACGCCCAGCCGAGCCAGGGCATCAGCGCCTCGAGATCGGAGGTCTCGACGGTCGCGCCGCACCAGATGCGAAGGCCCGCGGGCGCATCGCGGTAGGCGCCGATGTCATAGGCCACGCCTTCCTTGTCGAGCCGCGACACAAGCGCCTTGGCGAAGGCCGCCTGGGCATCGGGCGCGAGCGCGGTGACGTCGGGATCCGTGATCGTCAGGCAGACGGAGGTGTTGGAGCGCGTTTCGGGCTTCTCCGCGAGGTTCGAAAGCCACGCATTGGCGTCGCAATAGTCGAAGATGACCTTGGCATTTGCGTCGGCCCGGGCGACGAGCGCATCGAGCCCGCCTGTCTCTTGCGCCCAGGCGAGCGCATCGAGATAATCCTCGACGCAGAGCATCGACGGCGTGTTGATGGTCTCGCCCCTGAAGATGCCCTCGATCAGCTTGCCGCCCTTGGTCATGCGGAAGATCTTCGGCAGCGGCCAGGCCGGCGTGTGGCTTTCCAGCCGCTCGACGGCACGGGGGCTCAGGATCAGGACGCCGTGGCCGCCCTCCCCGCCCAGCACCTTCTGCCAGGAGAAGGTGACGACATCGAGCTTGGCGAAATCGAGCTTCTGGGCGAATGCGGCGGATGTCGCGTCGCAGATGGTCAGGCCGGCGCGGTCCGCCGGGATGAAATCGGCGTTCGGCACGCGCACGCCCGAGGTGGTGCCGTTCCAGGTGAAGACGACGTCGCGGTCGAAATCGATCGAGGCGAGGTCGGGAAGCTGACCATAGGGCGCGGTGATCTTGCGGGCGTCGTCGAGCTTGAGTTGCTTGACCACGTCGGTGACCCAGCCTTCGCCGAAACTTTCCCACGCGACCATGTCGACGCCGCGGGCGCCGAGCATCGACCACATCGCCATTTCGACCGCGCCGGTGTCGGACGCCGGCACGATGCCGATGCGGTAATCGGCGGGAACGCCGAGAACCTCACGGGTCAGGTCAATCGCCTGTGCGAGTTTGGACTTGCCGATCTTGGCCCGGTGCGAGCGGCCGAGAGCCGCATCGGAAAGCGCTTCGGGCGTCCACCCGGGACGCTTCGCGCAAGGACCAGAAGAAAAACGGGGATTGGCCGGACGCACGTCCGGCTTCGATACTGTCGTCATAATGCTACCCTTCCAGATAGTGGCCCCTCGTTGGGGAGGGGTGTCCCACTGACCGGGTTAGACCCGGGCCTTTCGGAAGTCAAGCCGCATCATGGGCCGCAAAACGGAAAAGGGCGGGATCGTGCCCGCCCTCGGATCGCCTGCAGGTCCGGAACCTGCTACCAGAGGGAGTAGCGCAGGCCGGCGCGAACCTCATGCTTTTCGATACCGCCGTCCACCGCCTGGGCGCCGGTGGCGCCGGCCGCCGCGGTGGCCGCATCGAATTTGAACTGGGTGCCGCTCTTGATTTTCGAATATCGGTATCCGAGATCGAGCTTGACGTTCTCGCTGATATCGTAGGAAAGGCCCGCCATGAGCGCATAGGTGAAACGCCAGTCTTGCTGGCCGGGATTGCTCGTGCCCGCAGGCGCGGCCCCGCAGGGAAAACCGACCGCCGGCACACAGCGGTAGGTGCTGTTGAGCCTATCCCAGGTTACCCGGGTCACACCGGCGCCGGCGCCGACATAGGGTGTGAAGCCGACAAAGGTGCCGAGATCCGCATAGGCATTCGCCATGAAACCGTACTGCTCGACATTTTGCGTATCGGTACTGACGCAGCCCGTGCCTGCCGGTCCCCCGACGCATGGCGTGGCGGAACTCGTGGCGCCGGCGAACTTGCCGGTGGAGTATTCGAATGTCGCGTCGGCGCGCAGATAATCGGTAAAGTGATAACCGACACCCACCGACCCCGACCAGTCGCTGGACAGAGCCGAGCTGTCGAAGAGCCCGGCCCCGTAGCTTGCCGGCGGTCCCGCATTGAAGATGCGATAGCCGGTGGCGCCGCCCGCGGTCTTGAACGAGTACCCGAGATCGCCCCGTAGATACCAGCCCGAACCGATCTCCACAGGCTGGGTCACCGGCAGTTCCTTGGCGTAGATGATTTCGTCGAGGTCGGCCGCATCCGCAGACGCCGCCATCCCCAAAATCGCGAAACAAGACCCCACCGCAATTCGCGTGAACATGACTGATTCCCTTCAATGATTCCGGATCCGCAGTCGAAGCGTCCGGATAGGTTTGGACCCACTATGGCGGTGAGTGGTTAAGTCGCGGTTAAGCATGTTTGTTAAGCATGTCGGGCACATCGAAAATCCTGATGCGAAGGGAGACCCCGGCGCCGGGCGCAACGAAAAACCGCCCGGTCGGGGGACCGGGCGGTTGATCAGAAGTGAATGGCTCGGACTTACTTGTAAACCGGCGGCAGGATCGGAGCCGGCTCGATATAGACTTCTTCCTGGGCGCAGCCGCCGAAGCTGTAGCGAAGACCGCCGCGCGCCTCATGCGAGGAGAAACCCTTGTCGTAGCCCGGCCCGCCATTGAGCGCATAGCCGAACATCTTGCCGCCCGAAATGCGGCGATAGCGATATCCGATATCGGCCTTGACGTTACAGGTGATGTCCACCGATGCGCCGGCCATCAGCGCATAGGTAAAGCGCCAGGACGAATTCCCGCGGTGATTGACTGTCGGATCGCAAAGCGCCGGGTTGGCGTTGGAGCAGGATGTGTTCTGCAGCCCGCCCCAGTCAATGTAGGTACCGCCGAGACCGGCGCCGCCATACAGCGTGAAGCGGCCGTGCTTGTAGAAGTCGACATAGGCGTTTGCCAGCAGGCTCAGGCCGTTGACCTGTGACAGGTCCCGCGATGTGCAGGCGACGGCAACGCCGCAGCCGCCTCGGGTCGACCCACGGAAATCGGCTTTGCCGAAATAGTCGAGCGTCACGTCGGTGCGCAGATAATTGCTGACCTGGTAACCGACACCGATGCCGACACTGTAGGAGGAGCGCAATTCGGAGGTTGCGAACGGGACAAAGCTGGCGTTCGAGCCCTGGAAGAAATAGGGCGTTTCGATCGAGTTGTACGAGTACCCGACATCGCCGCGCAGATACCATCCACTCGCCGCCTTGACCGGAGCGGGAGCCTCGACATAGGGCGCATCAACAACAGGAGGAAGAAAAACATCCGCAGCCGCGGCAGTACCCGCGCCGCCAATCACCATGGCCACACCGGCCAGCAAAATCGTCTTCATGATAGACTCCATCGTCAAGGAATGCGCTGCTGCCCGTCTTCGAGACATCACGCCAGCTGCTTTGATCCAGACAATGGCCGATAAAGGTTAAGGCTGACTTAACCACATCTGTTTACCAAGAAATTGAAAACCATATCAGTTTTACGGTTTGTTGATGTCGGCAGACCCGCGGTGTCAACTGCGTGAGCGCAGCCTGCGCGCTCGCCGCATGATCTGGTTCTGTCGCTCAAACCGGGCAATAACCCAAACGCCTTCCGCAGGCAGAACGCCCCCGGAAACAGATCAGGCGATCCATCAGCGGTTCGCAATCAGCCCGAGGTAACGTCAGGCAACGTTGCGCTTGGCGGAAATCACGCCGACCAGGTCATCGACAACGGATTCGATCCGTGCCCGATCGTCGCCCTCTGCCATGACCCGGATAAGGGGCTCCGTTCCGGATGGCCTGATCACCAGCCGGGCCGAACTGCCGAGCGTCGCTTCGGCATCGGAAATGGCCGACTTGACGGCGCTGTCGTTAAGCGGATTGCCACCCGAATAGCGAACGTTCTTGAGAACCTGAGGTACCGGTTCGAACCGCTGGCAGACTTCAGATACGGGCCGCCCCATCCGCTGCACACAAGCCATGACCTGGAGTGCGGCAACCAGACCATCGCCTGTTGTCGCGAAATCCGACAGCACGATATGGCCCGACTGTTCCCCGCCAACATTGAAATCATGCTGGCGCATGTGCTCGACCACATAGCGGTCACCGACCTTGGTGCGGGCGAGCGACAGGCCGATGCCTTCCAGAAAACGCTCAAGTCCGAGATTCGACATCACGGTGGCGACGATGCCGTCGCCGCGAAGCATATTGTCTGCAGCCCAGGATTCGGCAATGACCGCCATCAGCTGGTCGCCGTCAATCACGGTGCCGTTCTCGTCCACGATGAGCACGCGGTCCGCGTCGCCGTCCAAGGCAATACCGATGTCGGCCCGCACTTCGTGAACCTTGCGCGACAACGCGACCGGATGAGTGGACCCGCAATTGAGATTGATGTTCGTGCCGTTTGGTTCTTCGCCGATGGCCACCACATCCGCGCCGAGCTCCCACAAGGCCGCCGGAGCGACCTTGTAACCCGCACCATTGGCGCAATCGACCACCACCCGCAGGCCGGAAAGCGTGGTGTCCTTGGGAAGAGTGCGCTTGGCGAACTCGATATAGCGGTCATGCACGCCGTCGACACGCTTGGCGCGACCGATCGCATCAGGGCGGGCGAGTTGTAGGTGAATGTCCTCGTCCAGCAGATCCTCAATGCGATGCTCGAGTTCATCCGAGAGTTTGAAACCGTCCGGACCGAAGAGCTTTATACCGTTGTCCTGATAGGGATTGTGAGACGCGGAAATCATCACCCCGATGTCTGCGCGCAACGAGCGCGTCAACATAGCAACGGCCGGCGTCGGGATCGGTCCGAGAAGAAATACATCCAGCCCCGCCGCAGTGAACCCGGCCACGAGCGCGTTTTCGATCATGTAGCCCGAAAGTCGCGTGTCCTTGCCGATCACGACCCGGTGCCGGTGATCCCCGCGCCGAAACAGATTGCCGACCGCGATGCCCACACGCATGGCGAGGTCCGGTGTCATTGGTGACTTGTTGGCCTGACCCCGAATGCCATCGGTGCCGAAATAGCGTCTGCTCATGAAGCCCCCGATCTATTCCCGAATTGTCCCAATTCTTGCCCCCTTTATTCCACCACCCATAACCGAAAATACAATCAGATAATATTACAATTCCTTTCATCAAAGATGAAAACGGCCGCAACAAGCGGCCGTTTTTGTCTTTCAGCGGCAGATCGATCCCCGATCACGCTTCACTGGGGTTGAGGTTCCATACCGGGGTCGGGCTCATCGCCCTTCCTGCCGGCGCCGCCCTTTTTCGGACCCGCAGTCGGTACGGCTGTGCCCCTGCTCGGCGGCGTATCGTCACCAATGTCACGTGCCGGCTTCTCACCTCGGATCAACGCCTGAATCTCGTAGCCCGTAAGAGTTTCATATTCGAGCAGGCCCTCGGCAATGGCGGTGAATTCCTTCTTCTTCTTCTTCAGGATGTCCCGCGCCTGCTGGTAGGCTTCGTCGATGAGACGGCGAACTTCACTGTCGATCTTCTGTGCCGTGGCTTCGGAAACGTTCTTCTGCTGCGCAACCGAATGGCCAAGGAAGACTTCCTGCTGGTTCTCGCCATAGGCAACTTGCCCCAGCTCGTCGGAAAAGCCCCACTCGGTCACCATTGCCCGGGCGAGCTTCGTCGCCTGAACGATGTCGGAGGACGCTCCCGATGTAATGTTTTCCTTGCCGAAGGTCAGTTCCTCGGCGATCCGGCCGCCCATCATGATGGCCAGCCGCGATACCATCCACTTGTAGCTCATGGAGTATCGGTCGCCCTCGGGAAGCTGCATGACCATGCCCAAGGCACGGCCGCGCGGGATGATCGTGGCCTTGTGCACCGGATCGGCAACCTCGACATTGAGCGCCACGATCGCGTGACCGGCCTCGTGATAGGCGGTCAGCTTCTTCTCTTCCTGGGTCATGGCCGTGGAACGACGCTCCGCACCCATCATGACCTTGTCCTTGGCATCCTCGAACTCGGCCATGGTCACCAGACGCTTGTTGCGCCGTGCCGCCATGAGGGCAGCCTCGTTCACGAGATTCATCAGATCGGCGCCGGAGAAACCGGGAGTTCCCCGCGCCAGAACCTTGAGGTCCACATTGGGAGCCATCGGAACATTGCGCACATGAACCTTGAGGATCTTTTCGCGCCCGTTGATGTCGGGAAGCGGAACCACGACCTGACGGTCGAAACGGCCCGGGCGCATCAGCGCCGGATCGAGCACGTCGGGACGGTTCGTTGCGGCGATGAGAATAACCCCCTCATTGGCCTCGAACCCGTCCATTTCGACCAGAAGCTGGTTGAGCGTCTGTTCGCGTTCATCGTTGCCGCCGCCGAGACCGGCGCCGCGGTGACGGCCCACAGCATCGATTTCATCGATGAAGATGATGCAGGGCGCGTTTTTCTTGGCCTGCTCGAACATGTCGCGAACCCGGCTCGCGCCGACGCCCACAAACATCTCGACAAAATCGGACCCCGAAATGGTGAAGAACGGCACGTTGGCTTCGCCGGCGACTGCGCGCGCGGTCAGCGTCTTGCCGGTGCCGGGAGGACCGACGAGCAGAACGCCCCGCGGGATCTTGCCGCCAAGCCGCTGGAACTTTTGCGGATCACGCAGGAACTCGACGATCTCCTCGAGATCCTGCTTTGCCTCGTCCACACCGGCCACGTCCGAAAATGTCACGCGGCCATGCGCTTCGGTCAGGAGCTTTGCCTTCGACTTGCCGAAGCCCATTGCACCGCGGGACCCACCCTGCATCTGGCGCATGAAGAAGATCCATACACCGAGAATGAGCAGGATCGGCAACCAGGAAATAAGGTATCCGACAAGCGTGTTGGAGCTGTCGACCTCGGGACGCGCATTGATCGTCACGTCGCGCTGGTTGAGGCGATCGATCAGGTTGGCGTCGCCGGGCGAGTAGGTCTGAAAGCCGGTCGCGGAATCGCTGTAGTTGCCCGAGATCCGGTCACCGACAATCGTCACGTCGCGCACCCGGCCTGAATCCACATCCTTGAGGAACTGGGAATAGGCGATTTCGCGACCGCTGTTTCGCTCGGTCGGACTCTGAAACATGTTGAACAGCGCGATCAGGAGAAGCGCGATGATTGCCCAAAGGGCGAAGTTGCGGAAGTTGGGGTTCATGCTCTTCCTCGGTAAACATGGCCGGAGGGCCACCGGCGCGCAGCCGATTTGCAAGTCTGTTGGCTTAACATAGGAGCCAAGCCGGCCGTTGCCAAGGCTGGCAGGCGCCTTTGTCGGCCCTCTCGGTCCCTATGGCTAACGGCGCCGGCCCTGAATGGACCACGGACCAGACCAGGGGCAGGCCGGAAACTCGCTTTCGCCCGCCAGACGCGTGACCGCCTGAGCCAGGGGCAGTTCATAAACGGGTAGCACATGTGAGAAGCGTCCTGCGAGTCGCGTCGCGACGAAACCACCTTCGACACCGTCTGCCGGACCGAACACGGTCGAGCCTGCGCCTGAATCGCGGCTGAAGAAGGGCAAAACGGCAGGTCCGGCTTCGGCGGACACGATCAGATCGGATTTCCGGTCCAGATTGGCGATCCTGTAGCGGCCATCCCAATCGGCTGTTTGGCCCGGAAGCACCCGCAAGGTCTGGACCCCCCGGCGCTCGCGCCGCAGCACAAGCGAACTTCGCTCAAACCTGAGAAGAGTGCGGCCGACCGTGAGCGCCGATCCGGGCCGGGAATTTTCCATGAAGGTCCGGAGTGCCAATTTGCCGCGCCTGTCGAGCGGTCGTGTCGCGCCACCGCACCATCCGATCAAGGTTTCGAGCGCAAAAAGATGATGTTTGTCGTCGCCTGCTCCGTCGAGCGAGACGCGCAGGATGCCATCCCTGCCGATTGCGCAGGTCCGATCCACGAATTCCAAGGCAGCGGCCGCCATCGCAACCCGCGACGCGATCATTCGTTCCGCAGTTTCCAGACAACCCTCAAGTGGCGGGCGGGTCTCCTTCAACGAGCGACGCACCCGCACACGTTCGAACCGCTCGTCTGTATTGGAAGGGTCATCCAGCCAGGGAATACCGACCGCCGAAAGGAAATTCCGGATATCGGCGCGAGCGACGGCGAGGAGCGGTCGAAGCACCCACATCCGGCCATCGAATAAACTGGCCGCCGGGATGCCGGTGAGCCCGGGAGAGCCATCGCCCGGCGCCCGGGCATGGCGCATGGCAAGCGTTTCGAGCTGATCGTCGAGCGTATGTCCCGTCAGTACGGCAGACAGTCCGAGCCGCCTTGCGGCGTCACGAAGCAAACGGTACCGGGCCTGTCTCGCACCGGCCTGAATGCCGGTACCTGGTTTCTCCCCCAGCCAGCGCAATGTCTCGTGACGAATGCCCAGGCGCCGGTTGAAGGCTTTGACGAAGCGCGCCTCTTCCGCCGAATGCGTGCGCAACCCGTGATCCACGGTAAGTGCGACCAGGCGCGAAGGCGCCACAAGCCGCGCTAGACCGGTCAGCAGCCCGAGCGAATCCGATCCGCCTGAAACGGCGACGCCCAGGGGGCGCTCATCTCCAAGGTTTGTCAGAAAATCTTCAAGCGCCGCGACGACAGGCGGACGCACATCGGCTGCGGACGGCATCGCCCGCCCCGCCCCAGTCAGCAACTGGCCAGTTGCTGCTCTTCGCTGACCTTGGCCCGCACGGCAGCGGAGGCGCCGGGATAACGGATCAGAACTTCACGCAATGTGGCGCAAGCCGTTTCACGATTGTCGAGTTTGGCAAGCGACATTCCGAGTTTGAGCAGGGAATCGGCCCCCTTGTCGGCCTGCGGATACTGCTTGTGCACGTCGAGGAATGTCTTGGCCGAATCCTGGTATCGACCCTGCGAGTACTGCGCTTCGCCAAGCCAGAACATCGCGTCCGCAGCGCGTTCGCCCTCCGGATACGACGCGACGTAATCGGAAAAAACCTGCTCGGCCAGGGCATAGTCCCCGGTCAGCATGTGGTTGTATCCGGCCTGATACAGATCTTCGGGACTGTTGAGCGAGGCCGTTTCCTGTCCTGAGGAGCCGCCGGGCTGGATAATACCGCCGATCAGGTCCCCGTTGGGATCGATCTTGATGGTGCCGAGATCGGAAGCCGGTGCGCCTGTGCCCTGGCCCGGCGAGGTCGAGGCGGTGGCCGAAGGATCGGATCCCGACTGAATGGCCCCTCCCGCGTCGCCACGCCGGCCGCCGCTGTTTTCGAGTTCCTGAAAACGGAACTCGTTGTCTTCCTGCATCTGCCGCATTTGTTCCTGCATTTGCAGAAGCTGGAAGCCCAGTTCTTCCACCCGTCCGTTCAGGGACCTGATCTGTTCCTCAAGCTGCCCGATCCTGAAAAGCGGATCACCGGTCTGCGCAAGAAACACCTTACCCTCATGGCCGCCCAATGTTTTCGGCGGCAACGGCACGCCATGCGCAAACCCCGAAGGAACAGGTGCCGCCATCGCTGGCGCCGCGAACCCCAACATCACCGTCGCAAAAAGCAGATTGCAAATTTTTTTCATCAGCCTGACCTCATGACACCTCGCCGGCAGCGGGCGGTTTCCCCTGATCCCCAGATACCGCATGGCGAGCCCCCAAATCAACGGACAACCCGGCCAAACTATGTCTGTCCGGGAGCGGGACAACAAAAAAGGCGGCCCGAAGACCGCCTCTCTCGCAAATGTCCGGATCAAAGATCCGTCAGCGAACTCAGCTCCCCGCGCCGCCAAGCACGGTTACCGCACGGCGGTTCTGGGACCAGCAGGAAATGTCGTCGCATACCGCGACCGGGCGCTCCTTGCCGAACGAGATCGTATTGATCCGGCTGACGGCCACGCCCCGCGAAGCAAGATACTGCTTGGTCGCCGCGGCGCGCCGGGCGCCGAGCGCCAGGTTGTACTCGCGGGTGCCGCGCTCATCCGCATGGCCTTCCACGGTGATCCGGTAGGTCGGATACTGGTTGAGCCACTGCGCCTGACGGTCGAGCGTCGAGGCCGCGTCCGCACGGATGACGGAGGAATCGGTGTCGAAGAATATCCGGTCTCCGACATTGACGGTGAAGTCCTGTTGAGAACCCGGAGTGGCATTGCCGGCCAGACCAAGGTCTGCGGCATTGTTGGGCAGGGATTTTTTCGATGCGCAGCCGGTCAGCGCCAGCGCGGTGAACAGCGCCAGCATTGCGGGGTTGCGGACAAGAGCTTGCATACGGCCCATGGCCGGTCTCCTTGAAAGTGTTGGTTGACCGTTTCTAACCGACCGCAGTTAATCGGCATTGAAAAAACACGGTTAACAGATGCTTTTTGATCGTGCGTGAGCCGGGTTTGTACGCACAATGCGGCGCAAAAACGGCGAAAACGCGCCTTTTCCGCCCAGTTTCACACTATTCGAGCAAAGGAGACCAGGCCGGATCGGAGGCATAGGACGGCGTCGTCACAAGCTGCTCGTTATATCCGGTAAGGTCGATCGAATAGACCTGCGGTCCGCCCGCGCCTGCGGGCTGACGGAAAAACATCAGCACACGTCCGTTGGGCGCCCAGGTCGGCCCCTCGTTGTGGAAGCCCGTCGTCAGGATCCGCTCGCCCGAACCGTCGGTGCGCATCACACCGATCGAGAACTTCCCGCCCGACTGCTTGGTAAAGGCAATCAGATCCCCGCGCGGCGACCAGACCGGGGTCGAATAGGAACCGTCGCCGAAGGAGACCCTGCGCTGGTTCGAGCCGTCCGCATTCATGATGTAGAGTTGCTGCCGGCCGCCGCGATCGCTTTCGAACACGATCTGCGTTCCGTCGGGGGAATAGGAGGGCGAGGTATCGATCGCCGCGGTATTGGTCAGGCGCGTCGTTGCCCGCGACCTCAGATCCATGGTGTAGATATTGGCGTTGCCGTCCTGCTGCAGGCTCATGATCACCTTCTGCCCGTCCGGCGAGAACCGGGGCGAAAAGGTCATTCCGGGAAAATTGCCGACGAGCTCGCGCTGGCCTGTCTCAAGCTGGAGCAGGTAGACCCGGGGCTGACCGCCCTCGAAAGACATGTAGGTGATTTCCTGCTTGCTCGGCGAAAACCGCGGCGTAAGCACGATATCGTCTGCATTGGTCAGCATTCGCACATTGGCGCCATCCTGATCCATGATCGCCAATTGCTTCTTGCGATCTGTCTTTGGGCCGCTTTCGGAAACGAACACGACACGACTGTCGAAATAGCCCTTTTCGCCCGTCAGCCGTTCATAGATGGAATCGGCGATGATGTGGGCGACACGCCGCCAGTTCTCCGGGCGGGTGAAGAACTGTTCGCCAGCCAGCTGCTGCGATGCGAATGTATCCCAGAGCCGGAATTCCGCCCGCAGTCTCCCGTCAGCCTCCTGAACGACGCGGCCGGTCACCAGCGCCTGCGCATTGATCACCCGCCAGTCCTCGAAACGCGGGCTGGCGTCAGGATTGGAAACGCGTTCGATAAAGGCCGCCTTGTCGATGGGAGCGAAAAGTCCTGACCGCTTGAGATCGGCCGTGATGACTGCAGTAATCTGTCCGCCGATCGCATCGTTCGAGATGAAGTCCGTGATCGCGATCGGCAGCGGTTCGACATTGGCGCGATTGATGTCGATCTCGACGACGGCACGTGCCGGGCTCGTGGCCAGAACGGTCAAACCGGCAAGGAAAGCCATCGGCAGGAGAAGATATCGGATCATCTGGTTCATGGTGCAGCCTTTCAGCGCCATATCACGCTTTGAGTTCAATTCGGACATTAGAACATCTGACTTGGATCAAAGTTCACAATGACTTCAGCCCAGGAATCGTATTTTTCTGCCGGAAGCTGGTAGGGCTGTGATTTCAGCACCGCGCGTCGGGCGCTGCCGGCAAGGGTCCTGCGAACACTGTCGGAACCGCCGGATGCCACGACATCCGGCTGCCCGACAATATTGCCCGCCTGATCCAGGCGCATCGTGACAGTAACCCGCACATCGCCGCCATCCGCCATGCCCGGAATGATGTTCCAGTTTCTCTGTATCTGACCGCGCAGCGCATCCATCTCGCTCAGGCTCAGCGTATTGCCGCGCGTGGTCCGGCTGCCGCCCAGCGCCGCGGTTTCGGTCGAGCGCCGCGCGCCGCCGCCGGCGGCATCCTGCTTGTTGAGAAGCGCCGATATGTCGTCGGCGTTGAAATCACTCTGCTTGGTCGAGGCGGTTTCCTGCGCGGCGGCGGGCTCGGGCGGCGCTGGCCGCGTCTGCGGCACCGGACCGGCGCTGGGCAGGGCCGCAAACTCGGGTTCCGCAGGCGCAGTCTGCGTGATGGCTTCGGCCACCGGGTCGACAGACGGCTCCGGCGGCAAAGCCGCCACCTCCTCCGGCGCGGTTTCCGGTTCCGCCGGAGCAGGCTCAGCCGCCGGCTCCGGAACCGGCTCGGGCGTAGGAGCCGGCTCGCTCTCGGTCACCTCGGGTGCCGGGACCGGGGTCGGTGCGGGCTTTTCAGCGGGCTTCGGCGGCGCCTCGGAAATCACTTCCTCGGCGCTCGGCGTCACAGCTTCCGCCGGCTTGAGATCGACAGTGTTGTCGCCCGTATTCTGCGCATCGGGCACCGGCTCAGGCCTGCTCGTCGGAACCGGCGCCGAAGTCTCCGCCAAGGCTGCGGTCTTGTCACCCTGCTGGATCTGGGTCAGTTCCTCGATGGGCACAATGTTCACCGGGAAAGCCTCCACATCCTCGACCTCAAGCGTCTTCGGCGCGGTAAACGACGACAGCGCAAAGCCGAGGACCGCTGCATGAAGAAGTGTCGATGTCGCGAGGCTTCCCTTCATCGGCGTGCCGTCAGCTGTCCTGTTCCTGAAGCGTGACCAGGCCGAGGTTCGTGAAACCGGCGGCGGAAATCCGCGCCATGACCTTCATGACGGTTCCGTAGTCCGCGCTGGTGTCGCCGCGTACATAGATCCGTTCATCATAACCGGTCGTCGCAATCGCCTCGAGCTTCGCCACCACCTCCTCGATTGCAATCTCGGTCTCCTGCAGGAAGATCTGCCCCGTCGAATTGACCGAGACAGTGATCGGCTGTGTCTCGGAATTGAGGGCCTTCGCCTGGGTTTCTGGCAGGTCGATGGGCACACCCACCGTAAGCAGCGGCGCGGCGACCATGAAGATGATCAAAAGCACCAGCATCACATCGACGAAAGGCGTCACGTTGATTTCGCTGACCAATTGCCTGCGACCGCCGCGGCGGCCACGGCGTGAACCGCCTCCGCGGCTTCCTGCCATCGACATACCCATAACGGCCTCCTATTCCGCTGCCTGACGCGCGTTCATCCGCTCGTCGATCTGCCGCGACAGGATCCCGGAGAACTCATCGGCGAACCCTTCCATCCGCGCCGCCAGCTTACCGGCATCGGAGGAAAACTTGTTGTAGGCGATCACAGCGGGAATCGCGGCAAGCAGGCCGATTGCCGTGGCAAGCAGCGCCTCGGCGATCCCGGGTGCAACCACCGCCAGATTGGTCGATTTCGACCCCGCGATGGCCTGAAACGAAGTCATGATACCGACGACAGTTCCGAACAGCCCGATAAACGGCGCCGCCGAACCGATCGAGGCCAGCGACCCGAGCTTGGATTCGAGATTCTCCGATTCACGCGCAATGGTCACGTCCATCGCCCTGTCGATCCGCATCTGCAGCCCGATCGGCGATTTTGCCCCCCGTTCGAAGGACTTCTTCCATTCCCGCATGGCGGCGACAAAGATCGCGCCCATGCCGGAGGTTTTCCGGTCCGAAAGCGTGCGGTAGAGCTCTTCAAGCGATTGCCCCGACCAGAATATCTGTTCGAACTGGTCGAGCTGGCGGCGGAACCTGCCGAAGGATATCACCTTGTCGGCCACGATCGCCCAGGTCCAGATCGATGCGCCGACGAGGCCGAGCATCACCAGTTTGACGACGAGACCCGCCTGCATGAAGAGCGACCAGAGCGTTACCTCGCTGGTCGCTGCCAGTCCAACCTGTTCCATTTCATACCCTCGAATTCATGCGCCCGACGGATCGACCGGGCGGCCAGGACTTCACGTTTGCCGGAAAACCAGAAGTGCGCGATGTTCGCCTCTCACCTCTCATGCCTTCTCGCGGCCAAATTTGGTCAAAGGATGGCGCATCGGATATGCGCAATCCTCACCACTTCGTTCATACTTGGTTATGGTTAAGGCTTGGTTAGGAATTGCCGGCGGGCAACCATAGCAGGTCAGCCACAGCGGCAACGAGATAACTCGGCGCGGTTCCGCCGCACCGCCCGGCTATTGCTTGCTCGTCGCCAGAACGGTCCGGGCTGCTTCGGCGTCCTGCCGATCAATCCGGCAGGGTCAACACAACGGGACCGTTGCGCGTCACAACCACTGTGTGCTCGAACTGCACCGTAAGCGCGCGGGGCTCGCCATAAAGCGTCCAGCTGTCGGTCTCATCGTCATCGGCGAAAACCGCGCCAAGTGAGAGAAAGGGTTCGACCGTAAAGACCTGCCCCTCCTCCATGATCCGCTTCTCATGCTTGTCCGGCCAGGTGGCTATCTCGCTAGGCTCCTCATGCAGAGACCGTCCGACGCCATGGCTCGCGAGGTTCCGGATCAGCGTATAGCGGTTCTTGCGCGCGAACTTTCCGATCGCGTCGCCAATCGCGGAAAGCCGGTTGCCGGTTCTGACCTGATTGATCCCGAGCCACATAGCCCGCTTGCCGTCACGCAGGAGGCGGGCCGTTCGCGGCGGCATGGCCTCGCCCACGCCGAAGGATGCGCCGGTGTCGCCATAGAAGCCGTCCTTGAGAGCCGAGACGTCGATATTGACGAGATCGCCCGCTGCAATCACACGGTCACCGGGCACCCCGTGTGCAACTTCCTCGTTGACCGAAATGCAGGTTGCGCCGGGAAATTCGTAGCAGAACTCGGGCGCGGACACCGCACCGTGACTGTCGAGATACTGCCGTCCCACCGCATCGAGCTCCCGCGTTGTCATGCCGGGCTCCATCGCCTCCGCCATGGTCTGAATTGCCCGGGCGCAGATCTGCCCGATATGCCTGAGCCCTTCGAGCTCCGATTCATTGGTAACAACCATCTTCCGGTCTTTCCTGATTACTGGGCCGGTTTATGGGCCTGATTGTTGGCCTTGCCTAACGCTCTTCGCCGCCAAGGCCCAATTTCGCGGCCAGGTCCTCCGGCAGCCGCCGTGCCCGCCCGTGACCGTTGATCACTGCGACAGTCACCTTCGCGCTGGCCAGAATTGCATCCTCACGCCGGATCTCCTGATCGAGTAGCATTCGCGCGCCGCGAACATCCGCAGGACGCGAGACGATTGTCACTACGTCATCCATCCGGGCCGGCGCCTTGAAGTCGATCTCCATCCGGCGCACCACGAACGCCACGGAGTCCAACGGATCGGAAACGCCATGCAATGCGCCCTGCTCGACGCCCAGAAGCCTGATGAAATCGGTCCGCCCGCGCTCGAGGAAATGCAGATAACGGGCGTGATAGACGAAGCCGGAGAAATCGGTATCCTCGTAGTAAATCCTCTGGACAAGTTCATGACCGCCATCGATCAAACGGCCGGAAAGCGAAAACGTCATTTCTGAGAAATCCTGTTGATTGGCGCCGGTTGCATTGCATGAGCCGCTGAGCTGATCCACAACCGCTATCGTCGTTCTGTCATAAATGCGATCTATCAGGATTGAAACCATACCGGCAAAGGAGATGATTTGATGAAAATTGCGGTACTCGGCGGAGACGGTTTCGTGGGGTGGCCGACCTCGCTTCATCTTTCCAATGCCGGACACGAAGTCCACATCATCGACAACCTGTCGCGCCGCTGGATCGACACCGAACTCGGCGTCCAGTCGCTCACGCCGATGGATTCGATCCAGGAACGGACCCGAATCTGGCATGAGGAAACGGGGCGCCGCATCCATTTTCATCTCATCGATCTGGCCCGCGACTATGACCTGTTGAAGAACTGGCTCGCCGAGGAGCGCCCGGACGCCATCGTTCATTTCGCCGAACAGCGCGCAGCGCCCTACTCGATGAAGAGCGACCGCCACAAGAACTACACCGTCAACAACAACGTCAACGCCACCCACAATCTGCTCAACGCCATGGTCGAGATCGGTCTGGATGCGCATCTGGTGCATCTGGGGACCATGGGCGTCTACGGTTATTCGACGGTCGGGGCCGCCATTCCCGAAGGCTATCTGCCGGTCGGGATCGAGACCATGGACGGAAACACCGCGAAGCAGGATATCCTGTATCCCGCCAATCCCGGCTCGATCTACCACATGACCAAATGCCTCGATCAGCTGCTTTTCCAGTTCTACGCAAAGAACGACCAGTTGCGCGTGACCGATCTGCATCAAGGCATCGTCTGGGGGACCCACACCGAACAGACCCGCCGTCATCCGCAACTGGTCAACCGCTTCGACTATGACGGCGATTACGGCACCGTGCTCAACCGGTTCCTGATCCAGGCCGCAATCGGCTATCCGCTGACAGTCCACGGCACCGGCGGCCAGACCCGGGCATTCATCCATATCCAGGATTCGGTCCGTTGCATCGAGATCGCGCTCAACAATCCGCCGGAGCGTGGATCGAAGGTGGAAATCTTCAACCAGATGACCGAGACCCACCGGGTCCGCGATCTCGCCAAGATGATTTCCGGCATGACCGGGGCGGAGATCGCCTGGCTGCCCAACCCGCGCAAGGAAGCCGCCGAGAACGATCTGGTCGTGCGCAACGAGAAGTTCCTCGAACTCGGCCTTGAACCGACGACGCTCAAGGAAGGCCTGCTTGAAGAGGTCGTGGATGTGGCGAAGAAATTCGCCTATCGCGTCGACAGGTCCCGCGTTCCGGCGGTTTCGGCCTGGACCAAGGATATTGCCGGCGCGATCAATCGCGATCCCGAGGGCAAGAACCTTCGTTCCGTCTCGTGAGCCTGACGGCAACGAACAGGGCCGGGATGTGGCCGGCATCCCCGCCCGCCTTCATGCATGCCTTTGTGACGCTGGTCACCAATGCGGATTATGCAAAAGGGGCCGTGGCGCTCGCCCGGTCCGTGCGCAACACAGGCACGAACGCCGACATGGTGGTGCTGCATACAGGCGGCGTTGACGCCAGCGAGCTTCAGCCGCTTTCCGGCCTCGGCTGCCGGCTGGTCGCGGTCGACCATCTGCCGCTTTCGGATGCCTTCAACCAGCGTCACAGCCGTTCACAGCTTCACGCGGCGGCTCCGTTTGCCAAGGGCCGGAAGCCCGAATTCCACTCCCCGCTCGACAATTTCTGCAAGCTCCGGCTCTGGCAGCTCACCGAGTACGAAACCTGTGTTTTCATCGACGCGGACGCGCTTGTGCTTCGCAACATCGACAGGCTGTTTGCCTATCCGCAATTCTCGGCGGCGCCAAACGTGTATGAAACGCTCGGCGACTTCCATCGACTCAATTCCGGCGTCTTCGTGGCCCGGCCCTCGGTGCTCACCTTTGCGGCAATGCTGGAGCGCCTGGACGAACCGGATATTTTCTGGCGCCGGACCGATCAGACATTCCTGGAAAGTTTCTTTCCGGATTGGCACGGGCTGCCGGTGTTCATGAACATGCTGCAATATGTCTGGTTCAACCTGCCGGAACTGTGGGACTGGAAGCAGATCGGCGTGCTGCACTACCAGTATGAAAAGCCCTGGGAAACCGATCATCCCAAATCGGACAGGCTCAAACCGCTGATCGACCTTTGGCAGGCCTTCTACACCGGCGAGAACATTCCGGACATCGCCGGGCTTGAGAATCCGGCCGACCATAGCGGATGACGGCGCTTGTCTCCGGCGGAAGCGGACTTGTGGGCCGGTACATTGTCAACGCGCTGCTCGGTGCAGGGCTTGATGTTGTGGTCGCGGGCCGTCACCGGCCATCAGATTCGCACTTTTCCAAACCTGTCCGGTTTCGCCGACTGTCGCTGGATGACGACACTGTCCCCGCCGGCTTGTTCAACGACGTCCAAAACTTCGTCCATGCGGCCTTCGATCACGAGCCGGGACGCTATCGCGGCGGCGAAGGCGATGACCCCGACGGTTTCCGCAGGCGAAACCTCGAAGGCAGCGTGAGGCTATTCGAGACGGCGAGACGCGCGGGCGTCTCGCGCACCGTGTTCCTGTCGAGCCGCGCTGTTTACGACGGCCTGCCTGCGGGAGAGCCACTGGTCGAAGAGGCGTCACTCTCACCGGCCGGCCTTTACGGGCAGGTCAAGCACGACTGCGAGCAGGCGCTCGCGGCGTTGAACACGTCCGGCTTCGTTACAGCCAGTCTGCGCCTGACCGGTGTCTATGGCGGGCTGCGCCCCAACAAGTGGGACGCCCTGGTTGCCGACTATCTGGCCGGCAGGGAGATTTCAGTGCGTGCGGGCTCCGAGGTTCATGGCGAGGATGTCGGAAAGGTGGTGTGCCTGATGCTTGCGGCCAGTGCCGAAGACATTGGTGGACGCAGTTTCAATGTCTCCGATATCGTCGCCGACACGCGTGACATTCTTGCGGGGCTTGGAGTGACCGGTGAAACGCTGCCTGAACCCGCCGACAAGTCCTCCGTCGCTGTCATGGACACAAGACGCATCCGCGAACTGGGATGGCGGCCCGGCGGGTGGCCGCTGTTTGCCGCGACGCTTCTGTCTCTGGCACATGACGCGGGTCTTGACGCCGCATCCAGGGCGGCGGACGATCAGGCCAGCTAAAGAACGCCGTCGTCCCAGACAATATGTTCGACCTGCCCCGGAAGATTTTCGATCCGCTCGGCCAGAAAGACCGGCGGCAAGGGCAAGCGCTTGAGTTCGGTCCGAGTGGCCGGGACCCATTTGAATTCCAGCCGGTTCCTGCCGTCGACGACTTCGTGCACGGTACGGCCATTCGCAAGAAACGGAAATGTGCGCGGGAGATCCATGAGGTAATACCAGCCGATTTCGTGCCAGTCGCAATCTTCGAAACGGAAGAAGTTCTCGACCATGAACACAAGGCGGCCGACGCTCACTTCGACACCGAGTTCTTCCCGCATTTCCCGCAGCAGCGTCGTCCGGCTGTCCTCGCCGAGTTCCGCCGTACCGCCGGGAATGGTCCAGAACGGCTCATGCACCGCCCGATGGATCAAGAGATGACCATCGCGCAGGGCAAGCCCCGCCACACGCGCGTTGAAGCGCCGTCCGGCATCCTCGAACCGGATTGTTCTCCGGCTGCTGCTCATCAGTCATCCTCGAACAGGCTTGCCTGGTTGGCTGCAAGATCCTTGGGAGGATTGAGACCCATGTGACCCCAGGCGCGGGCCGTCATCACCCGTCCGCGCGGGGTCCGCTGCAGGAACCCCTGCTGAATCAGATAGGGCTCGATGATGTCCTCGATGGCGTCGCGCGGTTCGGAAAGTCCCGCAGCGATCGTCTCGATGCCCACCGGGCCGCCGCCGAAATGCCTGGCGATCATGTCGAGATAGCGCCGGTCGAGTTGATCGAGCCCGATGCTGTCCACCGAAAGCCGGGTCAGTGCTTCGTCGGCAATCTCCCGGGTCACCGCTTCGGCTTTCGCGACCTCCGCGAAATCCCGGACCCGGCGGAGCAGGCGCCCGGCAATCCTTGGCGTACCGCGGGCACGGCGGGCGATTTCAAGCGCGCCGTCATCTGTCATGCCAAGGCCCATGATCCGCGCACCGCGGCGCACGATCAGCTCCAGTTCCTCCACCGTGTAGAATTGCAGCCGTACCGGAATGCCGAACCGGTCGCGCAACGGCGTGGTCAGAAGTCCAAGCCGGGTGGTCGCCGCCACGAGCGTGAACCGCGACAGGTCGATCTTGACCGAACGCGCCGCCGGTCCCTCTCCGATGATCAGGTCGAGCTGGAAATCCTCCATCGCCGGGTAGAGGATTTCCTCGACGGCCGGATTGAGCCTGTGGATCTCGTCGATGAAAAGCACATCGCGGTCCTCAAGATTGGTCAGCAAAGCCGCAAGGTCCCCAGCCTTGGCAATCACCGGCCCCGAGGTCGAGCGGAAATTCACGCCGAGTTCCTTGGCCATGATTTGCGCCAGTGTCGTCTTGCCGAGGCCCGGCGGACCGACGAAGAGTACGTGGTCAAGCGCCTCGCCACGGCCCTTGGCTGCCTCGATGAAAACCTTCAGATTGGCGCGCGCCTCGGCCTGACCGGTAAACTCGTCCAGCGTTTGCGGACGCAAGGTCGCATCGATGTCCTCGCCGCGTTTGTCAGGCGAGATAAGGCGGTCGGCATCACTCATAAAAGGTTTTTCCCATCATCCCCGCTCAGTGGCAATGGCCTTGATCCCAGGCGCAACGGAGGTTTTATCGCGACAGTTCCTTCAAGCCGAGCCGGATCAGCTTGGCTGAATCCGCGCCCTCGCCTGCGTTCTTCATCGCCGCGGCGACGGCGTTGGCAGCCTGATCCCGCGAATAGCCGAGATTGGCAAGAGCGGATACGGCATCGGCAACCGGCGCGGAAGCCAGGCCTTCGCCGAGTTCCTGCTTGAGACCGATCGCATCGCCCGCTTCGCCTGAATAGGCCGGGGCCTTGTTCTTGAGTTCGGCCACGATGCGCTGGGCCACCTTCGGCCCTATGCCGGGCGCGCGCGCCACCATCGCCTTGTCCTGCAATGCGATGGCGTTGGCGAGTTCCGACGCGGTCAGCGTCGAAAGAACCGCAAGCGCCACCTTCGCTCCAACACCCTGAACGCTTTGCAGCAGCCTGAACCACTCGCGTTCGAGCGCGCTCTCGAAGCCGAACAGCCTGAGCTGGTCCTCGCGCACGTAGGTCTCGATGAAAAGCACCGCCGCTTCCCCGGGGCTGCCCAGCCGTGAGAGCGTTCGCGCAGAGCAAAACGCCACGTAGCAGACACCGTGCACATCAATGAGCACGTGATCCTCGTCGATCTCTTCAATGCTGCCCTTGAGCTTGCCGATCATTCAATGGTCCTCATTCCGCCGCCATGCGCCAGGCCGGCGATGCCCGATGATGCGCATGACAGATTGCGATCGCCAGGGCGTCGGCGGCATGATCGCTGTCGAAAGTGGCCTTCGGAATCAGCATCCTGACCATCATCAGGATCTGTTTCTTGTCACCATGACCAACGCCGATGACCGCTTTCTTGACGGCATTGGGCGCATACTCGGCCACCCGAAGCCCCGCGCGCGCCGGCGCAAGCAGGGCAATTCCGCGGGCCTGTCCGAGCTTCAGCGTTGCGGTGGCATCCTTGTTGACGAACGTGTTTTCCACTGCCGCCTCGAACGGCCGGTGAGCGTGGATCACACCCTCCAGCCCCTCGTAGAGCTGGTTGAGGCGGGATGCGAGATCCAGCTTGTTGTCGGATCTCACGGTTCCCGAAGCAACAAAGCGCAGCGAATTTCCGATGCTGTCGATCACACCCCAGCCGGTGTTCCTCAGCCCCGGATCCACACCAATGATTCGAATCGCTTCCGCCATGGAATGACCCTACCTTTCCGAACGGAACCATTCCATCGAAATGTGAACAAAACAAAAACATAAACTTTGTGATCGGTCGGGTTTTGCGATCCGTCCTGCGACTCCCTAAATGAGGGTACAGGTTTCAAGAGCTGAAAGAGCATCCATGACGGCCTTCTCAATCCTCGACCTTTGCCCCATCGTCGACGGCGGCACTGCAAGCGACGCCCTGGACGGCACCCGGAAGATGGCGAAACAGGCCGAAGATCACGGCTTCACACGCTTCTGGCTGGCCGAGCATCACGGCATGGCGGGCATCGCCAGCGCCGCGACTGCACTCGTCATTGCCGAAGCCGGCCATGCCACCAGCACAATCCGGATCGGCTCCGGCGGCATAATGCTGCCCAACCATTCGCCGCTTGTTGTCGCCGAGCAGTTCGGCACGCTTGAAGCGCTGTTCCCGGGTCGGGTGGATCTCGGGCTCGGCCGGGCGCCCGGCACCGACATGAGCACGGCCCGCGCGCTAAGGCGTGATCTCGAAGCCGGCGCCAACCGGTTCCCCGACGACATCCTCGAACTGCAGCATTTTCTGGGAGAGGCGAAGGAAGGCATGCTGGTTGCCGTTCCCGGCGCGGGATCGCATGTCCCGCTCTGGATCCTCGGCTCGAGCGTCTACAGCGCGCATCTGGCCGCCGCACTGGGATTGCCCTACGCGTTCGCATCCCATTTCGCACCCGACATGCTGATGCAGGCTCTCGAAATCTACCGGAGCAAGTTCCGTCCGTCCGCCCAGCTCGAAGCGCCCTACGTCATTGCGGCCACGATGGGCGTGATGGCCGACACCGACAAGGAAGCCGAGTATCTGTTCACCACCGTTCAGCAGAGTTTCGTCAACATGCGCCGCAACGCGCGCGGAAAGATGCCGAGGCCCGTGGATACGATGGACGGTTTGTGGAGCGACATGGAAAAAATAGCCGTCGAACACACCCTGCGTCACGCCGTTGTGGGCGGTCCGGAGACCGCCGGACGCAGGATGAAGGAATTCATCGACACGACATCCGCCGACGAAATCATGATTTCGATGCCCATCCACGCTATCGATACCCGGCTGAAATCGGTGGAGCACTTCGGCAAGATGCGCATCGAGCTGAGCAAAAGCCAGGCCGCATGAAAAGAGCCGCCGTTCACGTGATCGGCGGCTCCTTCATTTCGCGTTCTCAGGGTCCTCAGGCCGAAAGCTTGGCCATGGTTTCCTCATCGACCTCGAAATTGGCGTAGACGTTCTGTACGTCGTCATCATCGTCGAGAACGCCGATAAGCCGGAGAACAGAGGCAGCCTTTTCCTCGTCAATCGGTGTGGTGGTCTGCGGCTTCCAGACGGCACGCACCGACTGCGCCTCGCCGAGTGCCTCCTCAAGAGCTGTCGACACATCACCGATGTCCTCGAACGCACAAATGATGACATGTTCGTCGTCGCTGCTGGTCACGTCCTCGGCGCCGGCCATGATCGCCGCTTCCATGATCGCGTCTGCGTCGCCGGCCTCCGGCGGATAGATGATCTCGCCGACCCGGTCGAACATGAAGCCGACCGAACCGGTTTCGCCCAGCGCGCCCCCGGACTTTGTGAAGGCCGCTCGGACGGTCGAGGCGGTGCGGTTGCGGTTGTCGGTCAAGGCCTCGACAATGACGGCAACGCCTCCCGGCCCATAGCCTTCATAGCGCACTTCCTCATAGTTCTCGCTGTCGCCGCCGGACGCCTTGTTGATCGCGCGCTGGATATTGTCCTTGGGCATCGACTGCGACTTCGCATTCTGAATCGCAAGACGAAGGCGCGGGTTCATTGCCGGGTCCGGCGCTCCCATTCTTGCCGCCACGGTGATTTCGCGGGCGAGTTTGGAAAACATCTTTGAACGCACGGCGTCTTGCCGTCCCTTGCGGTGCATGATGTTCTTGAATTGTGAATGGCCTGCCATGAAGCACCTGATCTTCGCTCTGGTTCGGAATTGGCGCGTTATAAAACCCTTCCCCCGTTTCGTCCAGAAGGGACCAACAGACGAGGTCGAAACATGTCTCGATACGAAATACCGACGCTTCCGCTTACAGGCGGATGCCAGTGCCGAAAGATCCGCTACCGCCTTACGGCCCGGCCGCTGGTGTTTTATCTTTGCCACTGCATGGAATGCCAGCGCCACACATCCTCGGCCTTCGGTGAAAGCCTCCGCTTCGGGCGTGAGGCACTGGATGTGGACGACGGGCTGGCGCTGTTCACCCGTACAAGCGAGTCCGGCGCGGTCCGCGAAGGCTGGTTCTGTCCAAACTGTGGCGTGCGCATTTGGCACGGAACAAAAACATCGCCGGAATTCAACATCAAGGCCGGCACCCTCGACGACACCTCGTGGCTTGCGCCGGCGGGGCACATCTGGGCACGCTCGATGCAGCGCTTCTTTCGACCCGGTCCCGAAGATCTCGTCTACGAAACCCAGCCGGACGACAAATATGCGGCTCTCAGGGAGCGCTGGGCAGAGATGTACGGCCTGGCTTGAAACCCGTCAGTTGGCGCCAATAGCGGCGCCAGAACAAATCCGGTGCGGGCTACACCGTATGGTGGCCTTTACCTTCGACACGGGCGCTCTACACTTGACTTATCGTGAAAGACAACTCGCGGAGCCGCCCATGCCCCGGATACACGCCTTTCTGCTTACGCTGACCCTTGTCGCATTTTCGGCCAGTGCGCCCGATCCCGCTTCTGCCCAGGAAACCCAAAGACCGTTCAGTCAATGCCTTGCGGTAGCCCAGGCGCTGCCGGGTGCGACCTTTGCCAGCTACAGGCCGGACGAAGAAATGACCGAAGCCAAGCCGGCACAAGCGGGAACCGGCGAGGTCGAGTTCATGTTCGCCGGTCACTCGACCTATGTCCTGACCACTCCGGGTGGGGTGACCATCGCAACCGACTACAATGGCTGGTCGGGGCGGGTTTCGATCCCGCGCGTCGTCACCATGAACAAGGCGCATTCCTCGCACTTCACACTTTCGCCCGACGAACGCATCGAGCATGTGCTCAGGGGATGGAACTTTGACGGCACGCCCGCCGATCATGACGTCGTGGTCGATGACGTCTATGTCCGCAATGTCACCACCGACATCAGAGGCTATGGCGGGATGGAGGCCGACGGCAATTCGATCTTCATCTTCGAAGTCGCCGATCTTTGCATCGGCCATCTGGGCCATCTGCACCACCCGCTGGAGGACGATCATTTCGCCGAGATCGGACGGCTCGATATTGTAATGGTTCCCGTCGATGGCGGCTTGACGCTCAGTCATGAGGCAATGACCGGCATCGCCCGTCGCCTTCAGTCCTCGATCCTGCTCCCGATGCACCGGCGGGGTTCCCCGATTTCAAGCTTCATCGAGCGCATGGGAGACAAGTTTACCACCGATTTCGTCGACTCGGACAGTTTCACGATTTCGGCCCGAACGCTGCCGCGTCAGCCGACCATCTTGATCCTGAACGGGGTTTGACCGATGCCGGGCCGCAGACTGTTCCTTAACTTGGCGCTTCTGATTTGCGTGGCGACGGACCCGGCGTTTTCATCAGAACGGACGGAGGACTCCAGGACCAGGCTGTTTGCCGCACTCAAGAGCGCGACAACGGAGAAAGAGGCCCGACGGATCGAGCATGAGATCTGGCAATACTGGCTCGATCTGGCGCCGGAACCGGAAATTCGGGCGATGGTGGATCAAGGCATGCGCCATCGCAGCAGCTACGATTTCGAGGCAGCGGAGAAAATCCTCGACGAAGCTGTCGAGATCGCACCCTCCTATGCCGAGGCCCGGAACCAGCGCGCCTTTGTCCGTTTCTTGCGCGACGACAACAGCGGCGCGCTGGCGGATCTGGAAAACACCCTGAAACTGGAGCCCGATCATTTTGGAGCGCTTTCGGGAATGTACCATGTGCTCATGCGCATGGGCCGGACCAGGGCAGCGCTGTCCGCTCTTTCGAGTGCCGTTGAAATCCATCCCTGGATCCAGGAGAGGCATCTGCTGCCGCCGGATCCCGACGCCGTCCGGCCAGCCGTAAAAGGCAAGCAGCAGGATCTTTAGAATTCCTCACGTCCGGCCAAGCCGATTGACCTGTGCCCGGCGGCACCTTAACGCTTGAACCGGTAGAAGCGGGAGCGAATGATCATGCTGCGTTGGATATTTCTGTCAGCGAGCCATGGCGCCATGCTCGCAATTGGTTTCGCCTTGGGGATCTACTTCCTTCCGATCCTTACCGCCCCCGAAGGCCCGGACGAGGCGATGCTGGCCGACTCCGCCGAAACGGCCCTTTACACGGCCGATTTCAGCCGCGACCTTGAAGGCAGCGATTTCCTGCACTGGGGTGAGGGGACCGTCAGCATCTCGGCGGAGCGGATAACCCATCAGGGAAAACTCGCGCCCGGACCGGATTACAAGCTCTATCTGGTGCCGGAATTCGTTGAAACGGAAGCCCAGTTCGAGGCCGCTCGGGACCGAGCTGTTCGTGTCAGTGACATCAAGACCTTTGACGGTTTTCTGATCGACGTCCCGCCATCCGTGGACGTCGAGGCCTACACCACGGTCGTGGTCTGGTGCGAAAGCTTCGGAGAGTTCATTACGGCCGCGAGATACCGCTGAGACGAACGCGCGACGATGCATGAAGTTTCCGGGTCTTATTCGAGACTTACAAGGTCGAAGCGGCGGCGCTGAGAGCTAACGCCAGAAATCCGGCGTGGTTTCCGAGAGTCTCGGCCCGATCCTCAAGGGCGCGATTTTCTCCGCAAGTCCGGTACGGTCGGAAATTTCGACCGCCACACCGCATATTGTGGCCGGCCCGGAGGCGACCTCGAACCGGCCTTTGGGAATCCTAGACAGGAAGCGGTTTACCGGCTCCTCCTTGTCCATGCCGATCGAGGAGTCGTAGTCGCCGCACATTCCCGAATCCGACATGTATGCGGTACCGCCGTTCAGGATCTGTGCATCGGCCGTTGGGACATGGGTGTGGGTGCCGACCACAAGACTGGATCGACCGTCGACAAAATGCGCGAAGCAGAGTTTCTCGCTCGTGGCCTCGGCATGAAAATCGAACACGACCGCATCGGCGATGTCTCCGAGCGGAAAGGCTTCGAGGATCGCTTCTCCGGCCGAAAACGGATCGTCCAGATCGGGATGCATGAAAACGCGGCCCATCACATTTGCCACGACGACGCGCGCGCCGCTTCGCGCAATGTAGAGGTTTGCCCCCCTTCCCGGTGTGCCGGGTGGATAGTTGGCGGGCCTCAGAAAACGCTCCTGCCGCTCGGCGAACACCAGCGCCTCGCGCTGGTCCCAGACATGGTTTCCGGTGGTTACCACGTCAGCGCCGGCATTCAGGGTTTCGAGAAAGATATCTTCGGTGATGCCGAAGCCGCCGGCGGCGTTCTCGCCGTTGACGATGACGAAATCCAGCTTGAAGTCGCGGATCAGCCCGGGAAGCTGATCCCAGACCGCCGTGCGGCCGGTTCGTCCGACCATATCTCCAAGAAACAACAGGCGCATCGGCTCTCTATAGGGTTTGGGAGAATGAACGCAAGCCTTGCTCGGTCAGGATCATCCCAAGCGCGACATCATGCGGTTCGACCGGTACGGCGTCGCATTGCTGGCAAGAGAACGCCGCGCCGATGAGGCGGGGCGCTTTCCCTTTCGAATGCAGGCGCGCGATCGCGCGGTCGTAGTGGCCGGCGCCATACCCGAGCCGGTTGCCCTTCGCATCGAATGCCGACAAGGGCATCAGCAACAGGTCCGGCTCCATCACCTCTGCCTCTGGACCGGGGCCGGATGTGCCGAAGCCGGTATCGACCAGCGGCGCTTCGCGTTCGAAAGACCGAAAGACGATGGTCCGGCGGTCGAGCACCACCGGCAGGCAAAGACGTGCGCCCCGCTCCCGGAAGCGGGACATCAGTGGCCTCAGGTCAGGCTCCGAACGAATCGGGAGATAGGCCGCGACCACATCTCCGGGAAGAAAGTCGATCGCCTCCGCGGCTTCCGCCATGGCCAGACTCATCTCGATACGGGCATCCTCCTCAAGCGCGTCCCGGCGCTGGAGCATGACCTGCCTGACCCTTTGCTTGTCATCCATTTCCACTCATCGCCTTCAGTTGCGCCCGACCCTGGTCAGTTGCCCGAGGCGGACTGCTTCGGTCAAGCGTCAAGGCCTTTGCAAAGCCTGCACAGGACGGGATTCCCCGGCACAAACCGACGGGCGTGCCTCAGAACAGGACACTTGAAACCTTTCGTCAATCAAGGGGAAAATTTTGCTTTGCGCCACCCCGCATGCTGCGTCATGATCCCCGAAACCATTTAAAATCAATTCATTCCAGTCGAAATTTGCGTGTAATGACAGATCCCTGCCAGAGCCTTACCCATATCGAAAAAAGTTGCCTGCAGTCGCTTGCGCTTGGCAAGCCGGTCGCCAGCATCGCAGAGCAGTACGACAAGTGTCCGCGAAAAATCGAGGGGTTCCTTCAATCCGCACGCCGCAAACTGACGGCCAGCACGAACGTCGAAGCGGTGGCGCGGGCCATCCAGCTCGGTCTGATTTCCTGAAGGACCGGGATTGCCGTTCCAATCCCCGATCGGCGCCGGTTCTCCCCGCTGTGGCGCGGCGGGCGCCGGATTGAGATCCAAGCGCCGACATGAACGGAAATTCAGCCGGCACTTGTGTCACGCTCATCGATGCCGCCAAGAAACACCCTTATCGCTAGGGCGAGTCTCTGGTCGTACTCCTGCTTTCGCTGGAAATGCGGCTTGAAGACCACCAAATGCTCGAACACACTCTGGTGCGCCATGTCCGCCATCAATCGCGCCGCGGCTTTCGTGTCGCTTATTCGAACCTCGCCACGCGCGACCGATCGATCGAGCTCGTGGCGAACCATGTCGTAAAGCGCGTAAGGCCCCTCCTGCAGGAATTCATGCGCGACCTCGGGTTGCCTTTCGGCTTCCGTGATCACGGCACGCAGGATCGCCAGCGGCAGAAGATCGCTGAACTTCTCATCCGGGGGCGACAGCAGGATGCGCAGCCGTTCGGCCAGCGGCTCGTCCCGTTCCTCCGGGGTCAGCGGACGGGTCATCCGGTTGCGCATGCGCCGGATCATCGAAGAGAAGAGCGCGGAGCGGCTTTCGAACACATCATACAGTGTCCGCTTGGACATGCCCGCTTCCTGCGCGATCACCTCCATCGAAGCGCCTGCAAGCCCCTGGGCGAGGACGATCCTCTCCGCCGCATCGATGATGATCGACTCGCGTTCGGCGGGATCAAGCTGTCTTGGCCTCCCGCGTCCACGCTGCGTTCCTGGGCAACTGGACAAGTTTCAAACCTCCCGTGCGCATTTTTCAGCGACCCGCTTGCGCAGTGCAGCAAAACATTTATAAAACCAGCTGGTTTTCTTAATATGCCCGAGCCCAGGGTTCGCCAAGCCCAAAATCCAGTTCAACGGAGAATTCGATGAGGTCAACGCCTTATGTCCTCTTTACGTTCCTGATGTCCGCCTTGGCGTCCGGGGCTTTGGCCCAGCAGCAGGAGCGTCCGCCGGCCCCGGTAACGGTCGTCACGGTGGCGACACAGACAGTAACGGTCACCTCCACGCTGCCCGGCCGCGTCGTCGCCTCCGGAGTGGCGGAAATCCGCCCGCAGGTAAACGGCATCATCGTAGAACGCCTTTTTGAGGAAGGTTCGGCCGTCGCCGAGGGCGATGTGCTCTACCGCATCGATCCCGCGACCTACAACGCACAGGTCGTTGCAGCAGAGGCCGCCGTCAACCAGGCGCAGGTCAGCCTCACATCGGCCAATCGCGAACTCGGACGAATGGAAAGACTGCGCGAGAGCAACGTCGCCAGCGATCAGGCCCTCGATGCGGCCAAGACCACCCGCGACACCGCCGAAGCCGCCTTGCAGGTCGCCAAGGCGCAATTGCTTGCCGCCAGGATCGATCTCGATCGAACCACGATCCGCGCCCGGATTTCCGGCAAGATCGGCCTGTCGCAAACAACCCAGGGCGCACTGGTGATTTCCGGGCAGACAAGTCCTCTGGCCGTCATCCGCAAACTCGATCCGGTCTATGTGGACGTCGCGCAGTCGGCCGCGGATCTCATCCGCTGGAAACGCAAGGGGCCGGCGGCGGCCGGATCCGATATCGACACCGAGGTCCAACTGACGCTTGCCGATCGAACCGCCTATGACCACACCGGTGAATTGACGGCGGCAGAACCGAATGTGGACGAGAGCACGGGTGTCGTCACGTTGCGTCTGCAGTTTCCCAATCCGGACGAGATGCTGCTGCCGGGAATGTATGTCCAGGTGGAGATGCCCCAGGGCGTTGCCCCGGATGCCGTCCTGGTCCCGCAGGAAGGCGTTTCCCGGGACCGGCGGGGCAATCCGACAGCAATGATTGTCGGCCCCGACAATGTCGTCGAACAACGCGAACTGACGATCATTGGCGATCGCGGCTCGGACTGGATCGTCACCGAGGGCCTTGAGAGCGGCGACCGGGTGATCGTGGAAGGTCTGCAGAAGATCGCGGCCGGCGCCGCGGTCGCCCCGACCGAACGCGCTGAAGAGCCGGTTCAGAACTGATATTGGAGAAGCCGACATGGCGCGTTTTTTCATCGACAGGCCGATCTTTGCCTGGGTGATCTCGATCATCATCATGGGCGCCGGTGTCCTGTCGATCCTCACACTTCCGGTCGCGCAATACCCCCAGATCGCACCGCCGACGATTTCGATTTCCGCAAACTATCCCGGGGCGTCCGCGCAAACCGTCGCCAACACGGTGACCCAGATCATCGAACAGCGACTGACCGGGCTGGATGGCCTGCGTTATTTCTCGTCGAATTCAACGTCAGCGGGCACCGCATCGATCACACTGACCTTCGAAACCGGCATAGACCCGGACATCGCCCAGGTTCAGGTTCAGAACAAGCTGTCACAGGCGCTCACGCTGCTGCCCGAAACCGTGCAGCGCCTTGGCGTGACCGTGCAGAAATCATCCGCCAGCTTCATGATGGTGATTGCACTCATCTCCGATGATGGCACTCTCGACCAGACGGACCTTGCCGACTATCTCAACACCAACCTCGTCGACGAGTTCAGCCGCCTGGAAGGCGTCGGCGAAGTGCAGGTGTTCGGAGCCAAATACGCCATGCGCATCTGGCTCGATCCCGTCAAGCTTGCGGCCTACGGCCTGGCCCCGAATGATGTCGTCGGCGCGGTGTCGGCTCAGAATGCGCAGATCTCGGCGGGCGCCTTCGGAACCCTGCCGGCTGTCGAGGGCCAGCAGCTCAACGCCACGATCACCGCGCAATCGCTTCTGACGACGCCGGAGGATTTCGAGGCCATCGTCATTCGGGCGGCGACCGATGGCGGTCTGGTGCTTCTCAAGGATGTCGCCGAGGTCGAAATCGGCGCGGAGAACTATGCGACGATCGCGCGTTTCAACGGCAAGCCCTCCACCGGCATGGCGATCCGTCTGGCCGCGGGCGCGAATGCCCTCGACACTGCTGAACTGGTCAAGGCAAAGATCGAGGAAGCATCTGCATTCTTCCCCGAGGGAGTGAGTTACGTCGTTCCCTACGACACCACACCGTTCATCGAGATCTCGATTGGCGAAGTGATCAAGACCCTCATTGAAGCGATCGTGCTCGTGTTTCTTGTCATGCTGGTGTTCCTGCAGAACTTTCGCGCGACCCTCATCCCGACGCTTGCGGTGCCGGTGGTTCTGCTCGGGACCTTCGGAATTCTCGCCGCCGCGGGCTTTTCCATCAACACGCTGACCATGCTCGCCATGGTGCTCGCCATCGGGCTTCTTGTCGATGACGCGATCGTTGTCGTCGAGAACGTAGAACGCATCATGGAGGAAGAAAGGCTTAGCCCGGTCGAAGCCACACGCAAGTCGATGGGCCAGATCACCGGCGCACTGATCGGCATCGCCCTGGTTCTGTCGGCGGTTTTCGTGCCTATGGCCTTTTTTGGCGGCTCGACCGGTGTGATCTACCAGCAGTTCTCCATCACCATTGTCTCGGCAATGGGGCTTTCCGTGCTTGTTGCACTCACACTCACGCCTGCGCTGTGCGCCACCTTGTTGACCGCCAAGTCTGCCCATCATGCCAAGCGCGGCCCTGCCGGCTGGTTCAACCGGGCCTTCGAGTGGATCACCGGCGGTTACGGCAGCACTGTCGGTTGGATCGTCCGGCGACCTTTCCGTGTTGGGGTGCTTTATCTGGGTCTGGTCGGGGTGATGGCATGGAGCTTCGTGCAAACCCCGACAGCCTTTCTCCCCGAAGAAGACCAGGGCATCCTGCTTGCACTGATTCAGGCTCCGACAGGTGCCACAGCGGAACGGACGCAGAAAGTGCTGGAGAAGGTGGAGAAGCACTTTCTCGAAAACGAAAGCGAAAATGTCGAAAGCATGTTTGGCGTCGTCGGCTTTTCCTTCTCGGGACAGGGCCAGAACATGGGTCTTGCCTTCATCCGCCTGAAAGACTGGGAGGAACGGCAAGCGCCGGGACAGAGCGCACAGGCGATTGCCGGGCGGGCCTACCCAGCCCTGCTGGGGATCCAGGATGCCATGGTTTTCCCGATCGTCCCGCCGTCGGTTCCCGAACTCGGCATCATGAGCGGTTTCGACTTCTACCTGGAAGCCAGGGACGGTCAGACCCACGAGCAATTGCTCGCCGCGCGCAACCAGATGCTGGGCATGGCCGCGCAGAGTCCCCTGATCGGCTCCGCCCGGCCCTCAGGACTTGAGGATGCGGCACAGTACCACCTCGACATTGACTGGCGCGCGGCCGGTGCGATGGGCGTTTCCGCATCCGATGTGGCTCAGCTTCTCCAGATTGCCTGGGCCGGAAGCTATGTGAACGACTTCATCGATCGCGACCGCATCAAGCGCGTCTACATCCAGGGTCAGGCGGATTCCCGTGCCCTTCCGTCCGATATTTCAAAATGGAAGGTGCGCAATTCTAGCGGCGAACTCGTGCCCTTTGCCAATTTTGCCGAAGGCAGCTGGACATTCGGGCCGCAGGGATTGAACCGCTACAACGCGGTCAATGCAATGCAGATCCAGGGCTCACCCGCCGCCGGCGTGACGACCGGGGAGGCGATGGCCGAAGTCGAGCGGCTTGCAGCCCAATTGCCCGGTTTCGGCATATCCTGGACCGGCCTTTCGCTGGAAGAACGGCAATCGGGCAATCAGGCGCCCCTGCTCTACGCACTTTCACTGGCGGCCGTCTTTCTCTGCCTGGCCGCGCTCTACGAAAGCTGGTCGATTCCCTTTGCCGTCATGCTGGCAATGCCGGTCGGCATTCTCGGCGCGCTGTTGTGGACCCTGTTCGGCGGTTATCAGAACGGCGTCTTCTTTCAGGTCGGACTGCTCACCGTTGTCGGTTTGACCGGCAAGAACGCCATTCTGATCGTCGAATTCGCACGGGACCGCTATGAAGCCGGTGAAGCGCTCTTCGATGCGGTCCGTGAGGCCGCGCGCCAGCGCTTTCGCCCGATAATCATGACATCCATGGCCTTCTCCCTGGGTGTCTTGCCTCTGGTGATCAGCACAGGCGCGGGGTCGGGCGGACGCAATGCGATCGGCACCAGCGTACTTGGCGGCACGATCTCGGGCACTGTTCTGGGCGTTCTCTTCGTTCCGTTGTTCTTCGTACTGGTCACCCGCCGGCGCAAACCGGTACAGAAGAGAGCCGAGGTTCCCGCGGAAACCTGACTTCCGAGCCCGGGCATTTCCATCTGTTGCCTGGTCCGCGCGGAGATCCGGCTCTCGGTTTCCGGGCGGCCTGCCGCCTGCAACCGGGAACCGATTCCAACAGGGGCCTGTCCGACAGATCTGAACGGTACGGGGGATTGGAGAAGGGCGCTCCCGCCATCGCCGGTTCCCCGAACCGGATGACGCGCGAGACGGAGTAGAGTGTGCGATCCACGGCGACCGATGGATGTTTTCGATCCCGGGAACCTACAACGTAGGTGGGCGCCATATGTCCGGGCCCACGAGCCCGGTCAGGGACAGCTCCCTTAGGATCAATTAAGGCCCCGGGGATTGTGTATCCTGTCGGGAAGCGCAGACCGCAACGCATATATAGACACCGCAGCGGTCCAATGCCAGATGGTTGGCCATGAATCCGGGGAGCTTTCTCAGCGCATGGAAAGCTTGCCCGCGATCTCCTCGATCTTTCCGGTGACCTCGGTAAGCGCGGCTGCCAGGTCCTTGTCTGTCTTGTCGACCTTGCTCAGCGCATTGTCGCGGGTTTTCTTGAGCGTTTCGACCTCGGCTTCAAGCCCGCGCATGCGTCGTTGAAGCTCATGCAACTCATCCATGACCATGATCCCGGCCATGACCGTGATCCGCAGGTCGCCGATTTCCCCGAACTGTCCCTTCAGATGCCCGACATAGCGGTCGAACTTTCCCGCAAGGTCGGTAAGGTGCTCTTCCTGCCCCTCTTCGCAGGCCATACGGTAGGTCTTGTCGTCGATGCTAACTGTGACCTGCGCCATTCAAACCTGCCCTGTTCTGTGTCTTCGTCGGTTATCGCAAAGTGCTACCGGTCCAGAACGGCCCGGATCGTTTCCATGGCTGTGACCAGACGACGCGACACCTCCCGGTTCGCCTCCTCCAGCCTGTTGGCGCGGTCCTGGGCGCCATCGAGCTCCTGCGCAATGCGGGCCCTGTCCTCGATCATGCGGTTCAACTCCGCCTCGGCCTGGGTTGCGCCACGGCGCGCCTCGACCTGTCGATCGATCTCATTGTCAAGCTGATTCAAGGCCTTGTTCAAGGCCTCCAGCGCAGCTTTGACGGTCATGTCAGAGGTCATCGGCAATTTCCCAGGATCTGGTGCACAAGCCGAATCGCTTGAATTCCGGACACTTGTGGCGGACAGCTTACCCATCAGCCGAACACGGCGTCAACAAAACCGCGGACGTGGTCCCCAGCCCTTTGGCGTTCTGGCCTTTGTTGACTCCGCCGAAGCAACTGCTATGTGTGCGCGGCCTTCGATCCGGTCCGCTGACGGCCCGGATCAGACCTAACGCGACAAGGCGGGACCGTCATGACTTCACGCGAAAAACACGACCGGATGGCAAACGCAATCCGGTTTCTCTCCATGGATGCCGTGGAAAAAGCAAACTCCGGACACCCCGGCCTGCCAATGGGGGCCGCCGACATCGCCACCGTGCTGTTCTCGCGCTATCTGACATTCGATCCGAAGAAGCCGAATTGGCCGGACCGCGACCGGTTTGTGCTTTCCGCCGGCCATGGATCCATGCTGATCTATTCGCTGCTTTATCTGCTTGGCTATGACGGCATTTCCCTCGACGACATCAAGAATTTCCGTCAGCTTGGCTCGCCGACCGCCGGCCACCCCGAATATGGCCACGCGCCGGGTATCGAGACAACCACCGGACCGCTTGGCCAGGGTCTCGCCAACGCCGTCGGAATGGCAATCGCAGAACGCAAGCTCGCCGCCGAATACGGCGACGGGCTGGTTGACCACCACACCTATGTGCTGGCCGGTGACGGCTGCCTGATGGAAGGCATCAGCCAGGAAGCCATCACACTCGCGGGCCACCTCAAGCTCAGCAAGCTGATCGTGTTCTGGGACAACAACTCGATCTCGATTGACGGCGCGATATCGCTCACCGATTCCACGGACCAGCCGGCCCGCTTTGCCTCGGCCGGATGGAACACGATCGAGATCGACGGCCACGATCCGGAGGCCATCGCACAGGCGATCGAGGCTGCGAAAGACTCGGACAAGCCGACCCTGATCGCCGCCAAGACCGTGATCGGTTTCGGCGCGCCCAACAAGGCCGGAACGAAAGCCGCGCATGGATCGCCTCTCGGCGACAAGGAGATCGCCGGCGCCCGCGCGGCGCTCGGCTGGAGCGAGGAGCCGTTTGTCGTACCCTCCGACATTCTTGACGCCTGGCGTCTGGCGGGTCTGCGCTCGGTCAAGGACCGCAAGGCCTGGCAAGCCCGGCTCGCCGAGGCGGAAAACGACGTCCGCATGACCTTCGAGCGCCGGATGAAGGGCGAACTGCCTGGCGGGTTCGCGCCGGCCATTGATGCCTACAAGCAGAAACTTGCTCAGGACCTGCCGACGGTCGCGACCCGGAAGGCCTCCGAGATGGCGCTTGAGGTGATCAACGGCGCCGTGCCGGAAACCCTGGGCGGTTCCGCCGATCTGACCGGCTCCAACAACACCCGCACAAGCCAGACCGAGCCGATCACGCCGGACGATTTTACCGGCCGTTACATTCATTACGGAATTCGCGAACACGGAATGGCCGCGATGATGAACGGCATCGCGCTGCATGGCGGTCTGATCCCTTATTCCGGCGGCTTTCTGATTTTTTCCGATTACTGCCGGCCCTCGATCCGACTGGCCGCGCTGATGGGAATTCGTGTGATCCATGTCCTGACCCATGATTCGATCGGTTTGGGCGAGGACGGCCCGACACATCAGCCGGTTGAGCACATGGCGGCGCTCAGGGCGGTTCCCAATCTTCTGATGTTCCGCCCGGCCGATGCGGTGGAAACGGCGGAATGCTGGCAGCTTGCGCTGGAACAGGAGAAACGTCCGAGCGGCATCGCCCTGACCCGGCAGAACCTGCCGACCGTGCGCACCGACTACACCGAGGAAAATCTGTGCGCCTACGGCGCTTACGATCTTGTCTCGGCGAGCGATGCCGAGGTGACGATCTTTGCCTCGGGCTCCGAGATCGAGATCGCGCTGGAAGCACGCAAGACCCTGGAAGCCAACGGTCATGCCACCCGTGTCGTCTCGGTCCCGAGTTTCGAGCTGTTCGAAGAGCAAAGCCCGGAGTACAAGAGTGCTGTTATCGGGGATTCGAAAGTCAAGATCGCGATCGAGGCCGGCATACGTCAGGGCTGGGATCGTTTCATCGGTTCCGACGGCCTGTTCATCGGCATGTCCGGTTTCGGCGCTTCGGGTCCCTACAAGGAACTCTACGAACACTTCGGCCTGACCGCCGATGCCACCGTTGCCGCGGTCGAAGCCCGCCTACATGACAAGGCCTGATCTTGAAGAAGCAAGTCAGGCGCCTTCTGACTCAGGATGGAGAGAAAGCATGAAGACCAGGATTGCAATCAACGGATTTGGCCGCATCGGCCGCAATGTGGTGCGCGCGATCTACGAATCGGGTCGAAAGGACATCGACATCGTGGCGATCAACGACCTCGGCCCGGTAGAGACCAACGCACACCTGATGCGCTGGGACTCGGTCCACGGCAAATTCCCCAAGACCGTCGAGGTTGATGGGGACACCATCCGCATCGAGGGCGGCGATTCCTTCAAGGTCTTTGCCGAACGCGATCCGAAGAACCTGCCCTGGGGCGATCTTGGCGTCGATATCGTCATGGAATGCACAGGCATCTTCACTGCGCGTGACAAGGCCGCCTTCCATCTGGAAGCCGGCGCCAAGCGGGTACTGGTTTCCGCACCCGCGTCCGGCGCCGACAAGACCATCGTCTACGGCGTCAATCACGATGCGCTGACCAGCGACGATCTGGTCGTCTCCAACGCGTCCTGCACCACAAACTGCCTCGCCCCGGTGGCCTATGTCCTCAACAACGCCATCGGCATCGAGAAGGGCATGATGACCACCATCCATTCCTACACCGGCGACCAGCCGACGCTCGACACCATGCACAAGGATCTCTACCGGGCACGTGCGGCCGCCATGTCCATGATCCCGACTTCGACCGGCGCGGCGAAGGCCGTCGGCCTCGTTCTGCCCGAGCTCAACGGCAAGCTCGACGGCATGGCCATTCGCGTGCCGACGCCGAACGTCTCGGTGGTCGACCTGAAGTTCGTTGCCAAGCGGGAAACCTCCGCAGACGAGATCAATTCCGCCATCCGTGAGGCCGCCAACGGCCCGCTCAAGGGCATTCTCGGCTTCACCGACGAGCCAAATGTCTCGATCGACTTCAACCACAACCAGCACTCCTCGGTCTTCCATATGGACCAGACCAAGGTGATGGACGGCACGCTCGTATCGATCCTGACCTGGTATGACAACGAATGGGGCTTTTCGAACCGCATGGGCGATACGGCGGTTGCCATGGCCAAGCTGATCTGATGACCCTGCTGCAAGGCCGAAACGCCTGACAGCCCGCCCTGCGGCAATGCAAATCGTTGACCGCCACCGTTTGTCATGACGGTGGCGGTTTCGTTTTGAGGGTTTCGCAAAGACCAAACTTCGCAGATCATCAATTTGACACTCTATACCGCTCATGATCTGCGGCGGGGCGATTGCTCAATCGAAAACCGGCACGAACCGACAAGGGTAACAGGTTGGATACGTTTTATCTGGTGACACTGGCCGCCATGGCGCTGATCCTCGTCGCCGCGTTTTCCAGCCTGCTCGCCAAACGCTTCGGAGCCCCCCTGCTGCTGCTTTTCCTTCTCATCGGACTGCTGACCGGTGTTGATGGACTGGGAATCGATTTTTCCAACAACACCGCCGCATTCATGGTCGGGTCGATCGCACTGGCCATAATCCTCTTCGATTCAGGTTATGGCACATCCCTGCAATCCTTCCGGCAGGCGTCCGCGCCGGCCCTCACCCTGGCGACGCTGGGTGTCCTCCTGACCGCGGTCCTGTTCGGACTGGCGGCCCGATATCTCCTCGGGTTCACCTGGCTCGAAGGCCTGCTGCTGGGCTCCATCGTCGCTTCCACCGATGCGGCGGCAGTGTTTTTTCTGCTGCGCACCGGCGGCATCAACATTCGTGACAAGGTTCGCTCGACGCTCGAAGTGGAATCCGGCACCAACGACCCGATGGCGATTTTCCTGACAAGCGCTCTTGTCGGCATCGTGGCCAGCGGCGCGGATCTCGGGCGCGCGGGGACGGAACTTGTCGCCCTGTTCGCTTTTCAGATCGGACTCGGATTCATTCTCGGTCTGCTGGGTGGCGCGCTGATCGTTTTCGTCATCCGCCGGATTCCCGTTGAGCGCGGCCTGGCGCCGATCTTCGTCCTGGCCCTTGCCCTGCTCATCTTCGCAGCCACTTCCGCACTGGGAGGCAGCGGCTTTCTGGCGGTTTATGTCGCGGGAATTTATGCGGGGAATCGAAGAATTGAACCCAAGGTTTCGATCGTACGCTTTCAGGAGGGAATGACCTGGCTGGCACAGATCATCATGTTCCTTGTGTTGGGCCTCCTCGCGACGCCCTCACAATTTCCGCAGATCATCCTTCCGGCCATGGGTCTTGCGATCTTTCTCGTCTTTATCGCGCGACCGCTTGCCGTATGGCTGTGCCTGCTGCCCTTCGACTTCACCCAGCGCGAGACCGGATTCGTCGCCTGGGTCGGCCTCAGGGGGGCCGTTTCGATCCTGTTGGCGATCCTCCCCATTCTCGGTAATCTCGAGAACGGGCAGATTTTCTTCAACGCCACCTTTATCGTCGTCATGGTCTCCCTCGCCATCCAGGGCTGGACGATCAAGCCGATGGCCCATCGCCTGGGCCTGATCATTCCCCCGCGAACCGGAGCCATCGACAAGCTCGAGTTGGATCTTCCGGGAACCGCAAACCATGAATTACTCGCCTACAGGGTTGTCGCAGACAGCCCGGTCTTGCGTGGCGAGCGGATCCCACGCTGGGCAAGGCCCTCGCTTGTGATCCGTGACGGCAGATCCATGCGCTACCAGTATGCCGGCCGGCTTCGCGAAAATGATCAGGTCTACCTCTTCATTGCCCCGGGATTTTCGCGCCTGCTCGACCGCCTGTTCGCCTCTCCCATGCCTGTCGGTGATGATGACAACGAATTCTTCGGTACCTTTGCCATTAACCCTGCACGAAGCGGCGAAGAACTCGACGCGGCTTACGGTCCCGGCTTGCTGTCGGAAGCCGAACGACGCCTTTCCATCGCCGAATTGATGGAACAACGGCTTGGCGGAAAACCAGACTACGCCGACAGGGTGAAGATTGGACGGATTGTGCTCATTGTGCGAGACACCGATGACAACGGTGTAACGACGGTCGGTATCTCGCTGGAACCCGTGACGCCCGCGACACGACTGCCGCTGTTCCTCAATCTGAGGGAACTCATCCAGATATGCCGGGATTCCATCCGCAGGTGGAGACGCTGAAATTTGCGCAAGCGCATTTCCGAGTCGCCTTGCGTCATGACGCATCCGGTGTAATCTCCGCGCCGAAACCGCCCGGCATCAACGCGACGAATGGAATGTAAAATGACCGCCTTCAAGACACTTGACGATTTGACAGAGCTTTCCGGAAAGCGTGTGCTCCTGCGGGTCGATCTCAACGTGCCTGTCAAGGACGGAAAGGTCACCGATACGACACGAATTGAGCGGGTGGCTCCGACCATCCTCGAACTTTCCGGCAAGGGCGCGCGGGTGATCCTGCTGGCCCATTTCGCCAGGCCCAAGGGGGAGGTCGTTCCGTCGATGTCGCTCGAACCGATCGCCGCTATCGTTGAAAGTGTGCTTGATCACCGGGTCCATTTTGCGGCCGACTGCATCGGCGAGAAAGCCCGCGATGCCGTGGAGAAGATGGTGGATGGCGATGTCCTGCTTCTCGAGAACACCCGCTTTCATCCGGGCGAGGAGAAAAACGAGCCGACGTTCGTCAGCGAACTGGCGCAAAACGGCGACATTTTCGTCAACGACGCATTCTCTGCTGCCCATCGCGCCCATGCATCAACCGAAGGCCTCGCGCACCACATGCCCGCTTATGCCGGCCGCACGATGCAGGCCGAGTTGGTGGCGCTGGAGAAAGGCCTCGGCAAACCTGACCGGCCGGTCGTGGCAATCGTCGGCGGAGCAAAGGTATCGACGAAGATCGATCTCTTGAAGAACCTTGTCGGCAAGGTTGATGCTCTGGTGATCGGTGGCGGAATGGCCAACACCTTCGTCGCGGCGCGCGGCAATGATGTAGGCAAGTCGCTGTGCGAGCACGATCTGGCAGAGACCGCCAGACAGATCGAGGCCGAAGCCGCCATGGCAGGCTGCGAAATCGTGCTCCCGACCGACGCCGTGGTGGCGCGTGAATTCAAGGCCGGGGCGGAGAACGAAATCGTTCCGGTCACCGCCATTCCCGCCGATGCGATGATGCTCGATGTCGGACCGGAATCCGTAGAAGCGATCAATGCATGGATCACCAAGGCCGACACACTGGTCTGGAACGGTCCGCTTGGAGCCTTCGAGATCGAACCCTTCGACGCCGCAACCGTATCGGCAGCGCGGCACGCCGCCCACCGCACACGCGAGGGTCTGCTGGTCTCCGTGGCCGGCGGTGGCGACACGGTTTCCGCGCTCAACCATGCCGGGGTGCTGGATGCCTTCACCTATGTCTCGACCGCAGGCGGCGCCTTCCTGGAATGGATGGAGGGCAAGCCGCTGCCGGGCGTCAAGGTCCTCATGAATTGACGCGGATGCGACCCTCGCGCCGGTTAACCCTCGCGTCATTTCTCCAAGCCTTTTAAACGATTGAATATTTTTCAATCGTTTCAAGCTTGTTGCGGGCTATTTTCTCCCTGCGATCCAATCTGGTAAAGCCTGTCCCAACGCTGTGGATGAACGGGAACAGATGATGATGAACGCAACCATGACAAAGCAGATGGCGGAGAAGGACGGCTTTATTGCCGCCCTCGATCAGTCGGGCGGCTCGACTCCAAAGGCGCTGGGCCTGTACGGCGTCAAGGAGGACGCCTATGCGAACGAGGAAGAGATGTTCGCGCTCATTCACGCCATGCGGTCCCGGATTATCAAGTCCCCCGCATTTTCCGGCGACAAGGTGATCGGAGCGATCCTGTTCGAGCGAACAATGGACGGAGAGATCGATGGTATTCCCACCGCCGAGTACCTTTGGGAAAAGCGCGGAATTGTTCCCTTTCTCAAGGTTGACAAGGGTTTGATGGCCGAAGCGAACGGCGTTCAGTTGATGAAGCCGATCGACGATCTCGACGTTCTCCTCGAACGCGCAGTCGCGAAGTCCGTTTTCGGCACCAAGATGCGCTCCGTCATCAATGCCGCGGACAAGGGCGGAATCGAAGCCGTGGTCGCCCAGCAGTTCGAGATCGGAAAGCAGATCCTCTCGCATGGGCTGATGCCGATCATCGAGCCGGAAGTGAGCATCAAGATCAAGGACAAGCAGGAGGCGGAAGCACTGTTGCTTTCCGCCATAACATCACATCTCGATACGCTGCCCGCCGGCAGCCAGGTCATGCTGAAACTCTCGCTGCCGACGCTCGCGGATCTGTACAAGCCGCTGGTCGACGATCCCAGGGTCATGCGCGTGGTAGCCCTGTCGGGCGGCTATTCCCGCGACGAAGCCAACAGCCTTTTGAGCCAGAATGCCGGCGTGATCGCCTCCTTCTCGCGGGCACTGACGGAAGGGCTTTCGCAGGATCAGACGGAAGGCGAGTTCAACGCAAGGCTGGCGGCGACAATCGACAGCATCTTTCAGGCTTCGCGCAAGCCCTGAGCAGACGACCATACAGGGACGCAGAAACCCGCCGTGTCGCCACGGCGGGTTTCATTTTGCCGCGACCCGGCCTATTCAGTCCTCATCCTTTCAAGCAGTTCGGTGAACGGGCATGAACAATTTCCTTGCGGGCCTGACCAGTTGGATTCTGTTGCCCGTCGCTGTCTACTGCGGCCTCGGCGTCCGCAGGATTGCGCCACGGATGCCGCCGCCCGCGGGCCTTCCGAGAGGCAGGGTCGGCGAAGGCGAGCCCGGTTTCCGGCTGCTGGTGATCGGCGATTCCTCGGCTGCAGGCGTCGGCGCCGAAAGGATCGAGGACACGCTCGGCCCGCAACTTTCCGGTGTGCTGCATGAGGCAACCGGCAAAACCGTTGCATGGCGCAATGCCGGCGCGAACTCAGCCGTGTCGGCGCAGGTGCGCGATCACGTCGTTCCGAATGTCGAAGAGCGCGACTTTACCCATGTCGTGATCGCCATCGGCACCAACGACGCCAAGAACTTCAACAGCCGGATGCGGTTCAAGAAGGGTTTCGGGGGTCTGCTCTACGCGGTGCACGCGCGCTGGCCCGAGGCACGGGTGTACTGGTCACCGGTCATCGACCTGAACGATGTTCCCGCCCTGCCGCCGGTGCTGGGCTTTATCCTGGGGCTCAGGGCGCAAATCATCAACGACATGGGGTTCCAGCTCTGCCGGGAACGATACGGCACGGCACTCGACCCGCTGCCGGTGGAGGGCCCAGAAGGATTCGCCGCGGACGGCTTCCATGCAAATCATCTTGGCTACCGGCATTGGGCCGAGCACATAGCTCGCTTCATTCTGGCCGAAACACCAGCGCCAGCATCATCGCAACCACGAGAATGATGGCTATTTTCCACGCATCCTTCCGTCGCCTGAGGCCGGGAAGCCCGAAGGGCTTGATCAGATGCAGGGCCATCGCCGCAAGAACCAGTATCAGTAGAGCTTTTATCACAATCCATCACGCCTGTTTTGCAAACCAGCCATACACTTGTCATGATCAGGGTCAATCACCCCGGCTCGAACGATCCCGCAGTCACGTTGAACACCGGCTTTCGCCGCCCTCCGACGGACAAGAACTGGAAAAGCCATGCACCGCAACCTCCTCCCTGTCCTGTCACTTCTGCTCGGCACCGCATTTCTGCTGGCCGGCAACGGGCTCCACGGCCTTCTGCTCCCCATGCGCGGATCGGAGGAAGGTTTTTCGCCAACCTCGCTTGGTCTTCTCGGCACCGCGTGGGCCAGCGGCTTTGTGCTGGGCTGCATTTTCTCGCAGCGACTGGTCCGACGTATCGGGCATGTGCGCGCATTTTCCGCCTTCTCCGCATTGATCGCGATCATCGCCCTGCTCACCGGACTTCTGGTCGATCCGGTAAGCTGGGTCCTGCTGCGCGTGATCACCGGTTTTGCCCTTGCAGCGGCATTCATGATCATTGAAAGCTGGCTCAACGAGCGCGCCACCAACGAAACCCGCGGGCTGATCTTCTCGCTTTACATGACTGTGACCTATGTCGCCATCGTCGCCGGTCAGATGAGCATTGCGCTGGGCGATGTGACCCAGACCACCTTTTTCATGATTGCCGGCATTCTCTACTGTCTGGCGCTGCTGCCGACGGCGGTTTCCACCGCCACGAGCCCCGCGCCGCTCAAGGAAGTCAGGCTCGACCTCAAGATGATATACCGCAATTCGCCGGTATCCTTCGTGGCGATGCTGATGATCGGAATCGCCAATGGCGCATTCGGTACACTGGCGCCCGTCTTCGGCGCCAGTGTAGGGCTGGCCACGATCACCATCGCGACCATGATGTCGGTGACGATCTTCTCGGGCGCGGTGATGCAGCTTCCGGCCGGCCGCATGTCGGACCGCATGGACCGCCGCTACGTGCTTGCGGGACTGGGTGCCGTTGCCGGCATCTCCGGATGCCTGATCGTGCTCCTCGAACCGGACAATATCGCAATCCTGTTCGGCCTGATTGCGCTCTATGGTGCGATGTCCTACACGCTCTACTCGATCATCGTCGCCCATGCGAACGACTTTGCCACCAGTGACCAGTTTGTCACGGTCTCAAGCGGCCTGCTCCTGCTGTATGGCATCGGCACCATCATCGGCCCGCTGATCGCGGGCGTCGCCATGGCCTACAGCCCTTACCTGCTCTTTGCCGTCACTGCCGCTGCCCATCTTGGCGTCGCAGCCTATGCAATCGCCCGGACCCGAATCCGCGCCGCCGTTCCGGACGCGGAGAAGGACAGTTTTGCCTCGACCCCGTCGGCCCGGGCCGCCACACCGGAATCGATCAATCTCGACCCGCGTGCGGCAACCGAGGACTGATCACCCCCGGCAGACTGCCGGATCAGCCGACATCGAGCACGATCTTGCCAATGTGCTCGCCATCCTCCATCCGCTGATGAGCCGCAGACGCCTGCTCGAGCGGGAAGATCGAGTCCATCACCGGCAGGACCTTGCGCTCGTTGAGAAGCGGCCAGACCTGCTGGCGCAATTCATCGGCAATCTGCGCCTTGAAGGCAACATCGCGCGCGCGCAGGGTCGATCCCGTATGGGTGAGACGTTTCGTCATCAGCAATGAAAAATCCGCCTCGGCCTTCCGCCCATTGAGAAAGGCAATCTGCACGATCCGGCCGTCCACGGAAGCAGCCTGATAGTTGCGGCCGATATAGTCGCCGCCGACCATATCCAGGATCAGGTCGACACCCTTGCCTCCGGTTTCCTGTTTCACCGCTTCGACAAAGTCGGTCTCCTTGTAATTGATCGACAGGTCCGCCCCGAGCCCGCGCATCGCTGCGCATTTTGCATCCGACCCGGCAGTCGCGAACACCCGCGCACCGAATGCCTTGGCCAGCTGGATTGCGGTGGTGCCGATACCGGACGTCCCGCCGTGCACCAGGAAGCTCTCGCCCGCTTTCAATTCACCGCGCTGAAAAACATTGTGCCAGACCGTGAAATAGGTTTCGGGCAAAGCTGCGGCTTCCATCAGCGTCAGCCCCTTCGGCGCGGGCAGCGCGTTGGTTTCATCAACGACGCAATACTCTGCATAGCCTCCCCCGGGAACCAGCGCGCAGACCTTGTCGCCAGTCTTGAACCGGCTCACGGTCTCGCCGGCACCCACGACTTCGCCGGCAATCTCCAGGCCCGGGATGTCCGAAGCACCCTGTGGCGGCGGATAGGCGCCCCGCCGTTGCAGGCAGTCAGGGCGATTGACACCGGCTGCGGCCACCCTGATGAGGATCTCACCGCCGCTTGGCACCGGCTTGTCACGGGTGGCGGACAGAAGCACTTCCGGCCCGCCCGGCTTGCTGATTTCGATCGCGCGCATCCTGTAATTCTCCCTTCACTTGCTTTTCCACGACATAGGGTTGGGCTAAACTGCGAACAAGGCATCAATGAGTGGGTCCGCTCGTCAGGAACCGCACCCACCAATGCAGAAAGGCCAGACCATGTTCCGTGACGATGACCCGCCCAAGCCCCGCAAAGCCCACGAGATTGGCTGCGACCTGACATTTCTTTCGGCTGCCGAACTCGATGAGCGAATCACCCTTCTCAAAGAAGAGATTGCGAGACTTGAAGCCGACAGGGAGGCGAAAACATCGAGCCGCGCGGCTGCCGAGAGCTTTTTCCGATAGAAATATTTGTGGAATGACAGTTGCTTACGGTTTTTTATTGCCGTGTTAAGCTTCGGTTAAGCTTTACAAGTGTTTACTATGAACATCCAGGCATTCTGGATTTGATGATTTGACCCTCGGTCGAATCGTTTGACGCCTCCCTGTTAAACTCTTGAGAGCCGCTGATGCGGCTCTTTTTTTGTCCCGATCCGCCGCCAAAGGTGGTCGCCGCGGGATCTTTTCCTATATTCTACGTGGTAGTGGCACTTGGACTGGGTTTCCGAGAGATGCGCCCGTGACTTGTGTCAAAGTACCACATCGTGATTTTGTGAGTTCGAGCGGATGTGTGGCCTCTGCATCGACCCGGAAGGGCAAAAACGGCGCCGGAACAGGTTCGAATACGGCGGTTTTGACATTAACCCTTTCTTAACAATGCGCTTGCCGCTGGGGCCGCAACTGGGCAAGGTGTTTCCACTCGATGGCGACAGCGACGTCAGGAGACGACGCGCGTTGAACCGCCGACCGCCAATTGTATTTTGTAATCAGGATCTCGCGGCATGACTGAAACAAGCCTCAACACCGTCAATCTCGCAGACCGGATGGCCAATTCCGCGCAGTTCAAAGCACTCTACGCCGAGGGTATGGCGCTGGTCGAGGAAACCGCGAATTATCTCGATGGCCCGGGCCGGACTGCATCCAAGGCGCTGCCGCGATTGGCCGCAGTCCTCTACGCTGCGGAATCGATGCGCTTGACGACACGGCTCATGCAGATCGCCTCCTGGCTCCTGTTGCAGCGTGCGGTCAACAATGGCGAGATGAACCGGGATCAGGTTCTGGCCGAGAAGAACAAGGTCCGGCTCGACAGCTTCAATTGCGACCGCAACGCTCCGGGCTGGTCCGACTTGCCGGAGGCATTCCGCGATCTCGTCGAGCATTCGCTTCGGATCCAGAACCGGGTCTCAATTCTTGACCGTGAGATTTACCGTCCGGACGAGGCCGCATCAATGCGCCCGGACAATGAGAACTCCGTTCAGGCCCAGCAGAATCTGCTGCAGACAGTTTTCAACAAGCGCTGAGGCGCCTTGTCCAGCTGCGCGCATCCGCCATGCGCGGGCGTCGCCGGAGGCTGGGATTGAAAGCCCGCTTCGGATAACGAGGCGGGCTTTTCATGGGGCGGCAAGAAAAAGAGCCGCGCCGCGATCGTCTGCCGGATCCCGCCACTGCAAATGCCCGGCCTGGAATGAGCCACGCTTGCCAGAGGCAACAAAAAACCCGCCGGAGCGATCCCGGCGGGTTCTGTCGTTCCGGTGCAACCGGAATGATTACATGCTGAGACCTTCGAAGCGCTTCTTGAACTTCGAAAGCCGGCCGCCGCGGTCCATCAGCTGCTGGTTGCCGCCGGTCCAGGCCGGGTGAGACTTCGGGTCAATCTCAAGGTTCATCGTGTCGCCTTCGGCGCCCCAGGTGGACTGGGTCATGTATTCGGTGCCGTCGGTCATTACCACCTTGATCATGTGATAATCGGGATGGATGTCAGCCTTCATCTTATTCGTCCTGCCGTTTGAGGGCCCTGCACAGCAAATCATGCGGCATTTTGGCCAAACACATGAATGAAGCCGATGTCCTTCCGGGCAACGGCTTCCCAATTCGATGGCGAGCCTATACATGAAGGCACAGCCGATAACAAGGGCCGTAGCGGTTTTTGCAGTCCAGGCCCAAGACAGCATGCGCATGATCCAGGAGCAGACGTGGCCGATCGATCCAAGACATCCGTGACGAGCCGGCGCTCGGTGCGTCCACTTACACGCCTCCTGCCCTACATCAAGCGCTATCCGCGACTGGTTTTCGGTGCGCTCGCATTCCTGCTGATGGCGGCCGTCACGACGCTCAGCCTGCCAACCGCCGTGCGGCGGATGATCGATCACGGCTTCTCGGCCCAGGACGCAGGCTTCATCAACAGCTACTTCTCAATGCTCGCCGGCATCGCCGCTCTGCTCGCAATCGCATCCGCATGCCGCTACTACTTCGTTATCACTTTGGGCGAACGGGTGGTCTCTGACATTCGCCGCGATGTGTTCGACCATGTGACCCGGCTTTCGGCATCCTTCTATGACGCCAACCGCTCAGGCGAGATCGTGTCCCGCCTGACGGCCGACACGACGCTGATCAAGTCCACCGTCGGCGCCACCGCTTCGCTTGCGCTGCGCAATACGATCCTGTGTCTGGGCGCCGGCGGCATGATGTTCATCACCTCGCCGAAACTCTCTAGCCTCGTGCTTGGCGCAATTCCACTGATCGTTTTCCCCCTGGTCGGTTTCGGCCGAAAGGTGCGCAAGCGCTCCCGGGAAGCCCAGGACACACTTGCCGAAGCCATGACATTCGCCGGGGAGGCCATCGGCGCAACCCGGACGGTTCAGGCCTTCAACACCGAGGCTGCGGCACAGGCGAATTTCAGCAACGCGGTCGAAACGGCCTTCGGTGCGGCACGGCGTTCGATCCTTGCGCGCTCGATCCTTACCGGGTTCGCGATCGCCATGGCATTCGGATCGGTGGTGGCGGTTCTCTGGTACGGCGCCCAGTCGGTTCTCACGGGCGAGATGTCTCCGGGCACCCTGGGTCAGTTCCTGCTCTATTCCGTGTTTGCGGCAGGGAGCCTCGGGGCTCTCTCGGAAGTCTGGGGTGAACTCTCCCAGGCAGCGGGCGCGGCCGAACGGCTGAGCGAGTTGCTTGACGAGGTGCCTGAGATCCGTGCGCCACGAAATCCTACGGTCCTGCCCCAACCGCCAATCGGCGACATACGCTTCGACAAAGTCGAATTCGCCTATCCCGCCCGTCCCGACACCGCTGCTCTCTCGGGGACGAACTTCCATGTCCGGCCCGGCGAAACCGTCGCGGTGGTCGGGGCCTCCGGCGCGGGAAAGTCCACGCTGTTCTCGCTCATCCTCCGTTTCTATGACGCCACGGCCGGCGCGGTGCTGGTGGACACGGTGGACGTGCGGAAGGCCGACCCGGCCGACATTCGCGCCCGCATCGCCCTGGTGCCCCAGGACGTGACAATCTTTGCAGGCAGCGTCGGCGACAACATAGCCTTCGGCAAGCCGGGCGCCAGCCAGGACGATATCGAGGCCGCCGCACGAGCGGCCCAGGCGCATGATTTCATCATGGCGCTCGACAAGGGCTACGCCACCCCCGTGGGCGAGCGCGGCATCACCCTTTCCGGCGGCCAGCGCCAGCGTGTCGCCATTGCCCGCGCAATCCTGCGCGATGCCCCGATCCTGCTGCTGGACGAAGCGACGTCAGCGCTCGACGCCGAAAGTGAAACGCTGGTGCAGAAGGCGCTCGAAGGCCTTATGCAGAATCGCACCACCATCGTCATCGCCCACAGGCTTGCCACCGTCTTGAGGGCTGACCGCATACTGGTGATGGACAAGGGGCGCATTGTTGAGGAAGGCACGCATACGGAACTCGTGGCGCGGGGTGGGCTCTATGCACGGCTGGCGCGGCTTCAGTTCGAACATGGCGCCGAAGCCCTCTCCCTCGGATCACCCCCGGTCGATGGCCTTGCAGCCGAGAATACCGCCTGACCGTTCTCCGGCTAACATTTCCATGGAATGATCTTGTGGAAGCGCAAAAACTGGGGTAATTTCAGGGCGTTCGTCTGGAAGCCACGCGCGGGGTGGGACCTAACCGCGGGCTATAACAGGAACATTCAGAAGGTGTATCCACTATGCGGAATAACGCGGAGTGGCGGACCCTGCTTCTTGCGGGCGTTTGCTATGCTGTGTGGTTTTTGCTGGCGTTTGGATGGGCTGGGCTCCCGGACACGCTCCGTGTCCTGTTTTTGATTCCCCTCATAACGCTGCACTCCTCGCTTCAACACGAGTTCTTGCACGGTCATCCATTTCGGAACCAGAAGCTCAACGATCTCATCATTTCACCACCGATTGGAGTGCTGGTGCCCTACCTGCGCTTCAAGTCCTGCCATCTTACCCATCACATCAACGAAAACATCACCGATCCATACGACGATCCGGAAAGCTACTATCTTGATCGGGACGTCTGGGCCTCAATACCCGGATGGCTCAAGCACGTGCTCACGGCCAACAACACACTTGTCGGCCGGATCACGCTCGGACCGGCGCTTGCGGCTGTCGGCTTTGCCAGAAGCGAGTGGCTGCGCAGCCGCGCCGGTGATCCTGCGATCTCGGCAACATGGTTCCGGCATGTGCTCGCCGTCGCGACCCTGTTCTATCTGATCGCCCGCTACGGAAGCCTCCATCCCATGGCATATCTGCTCGCTGCCTATTTCGGCATGGGGTTGCTTATGGTTCGATCCTTCATCGAACATCAGGCAACGGAAAAGGCCAACCAGCGCTCCGTGATCGTCGAGACCAGGGGACCCTTGAGCCTCCTGTTTCTCAACAACAACTACCATTCGGTCCATCACGCCTACCCTTCGCTGGCCTGGTACCGGATCCCGGCATTCTTCCGCGAAAACCGGGCACGGTTCCTGCGCATGAATGGCGGCTATCGCTACGAAAGCTATTGGGAAGTCTTCAAGCGTCACGGCTTGCGCACCAAGGAGCCGGTCGCATATCCGATGGAACCGCGGCGCAAGCGGCGTCCGGATCCCGCCTGACATGAAGGGATCCAATCTGCAGAAACGAGGCCAGGCCGGCGACGGCCTGGCCTCCACACCCTTCGCGTCGCTTCCGATGTATGACTGGCCGGAAATCCGCGACCAAACGGACGCGCTCTGGGACGCGATCCGGCTGCAACTGGAAAAGCGGGGGATGGAAGCCCCCGCAGCGCTTGAGCGTGGCCTTGAGATCGAGGCGCAGTGGACCGCATCCGGCCTCATTGTTTCGCAAACCTGCGGATTTCCCTATGCCAACCGCCTCGCAGACAAGGTGGAACTGATTGGAACGCCGGACTATGCCCTGCCGGGTGCGGCGCCCGGCCGCTACTACAGCGTCCTTGTCGCCAGGAAGTCGGAGCTGCCATCGAGCCTCGCCGATCTGCGAGACCGGCGCATGGCCTTCAACATGCCGCATTCCCAATCGGGGTTCGCAGCACCGATCCGCTTGTTGTCTGCAAACGGCGTGGTCTGCGAAGCCGAGACCGCCGAGACCGGCGCGCATCGGGCGTCAGTGCGCATGGTGGCGAACGGACAGGCGGACTGGGCGGCGGTGGATGCAGTGACATGGGAACTTGCCAAGTGTCATGAACCGGCCGCCCGGGAGTTGGAGGTTTTTGCCCGGACGCCGGAGACTCCCGGCCTGCCGCTGATCGCAAGCGCCGGCATGGCGAACCGGACCGGGACAATCGCGGATGCAGTGGACGCCGCCATCAGAAATCTGGACACGGAGGTTGCCGAGGCGCTGAACCTCGCCGCGTTCGTGCGAACGAAACCGGAAGACTATGCGGCCCTGGCCGCACCTCTGCCGATCGCGGAAACACTGCCCGCACTGGCAGGATGTTTGAGATAGGTTGGCGCCGGCCGTAAATCAGCGCTCGGTGAGCTTGAGTTCGATACGACGGTTCGTGGCCCGCGCCTCGTCACTGTCGCCCTCTGCGATCGGCTGGAATTCTCCGAATCCGGCGGCCACCAGACGGTTGGCCGGCACGCCCTGGTCAATGAGATACTTGACCACCGAAGTCGCGCGTGCGGTGGAAAGCTCCCAGTTGTCCGCAAAGCGTCCGGTTCCCGAGAGCGGCACGTTGTCGGTGTGACCGTCGACGCGCAGAACCCAATTGATCTCCTCGGGAATCTCGCGCGACAACTCGTTGATCGCGTCGGCGAGTTTCGCCATCTGGTCCTGGCCGGCCGGGTTGAGATCGTTGCCGCCGGACGGGAACAGCACCTCGGACTGGAACACGAAGCGGTCACCGACAACGCGAACATCTTCACGGCTGGCAAGAATTTCGCGCAGCCGCCCGAAGAAATCCGAGCGGTAACGGTTGAGTTCCTGGACGCGCTGGGCGAGCGCCACGTTCAGCCGGCGGCCGAGGTCGGCGATCTTGGCCTGGGTGGCCCTGTCCTTGGCTTCGGAGACTTCCAGCGCATCTTCGAGTGCAGCGAGTTGGGAACGGAGCGCCGAAATCTGCTGGTTGAGCAGTTCCACCTGGTTGAGAGCGCGCTGCGAAACCTTTTTCTCCGCGTCGAGCGTTTCGGAAAGCTCCCCTATCCGCGCCTCTGCGGCTTCCGTCGCGCCCGAACCGCTGTCGAGCAGCTGCTGCAACCGAGACCGGTCGGCCTCCGATTCGGAAAGGGACGCCTGCAGGTTGGCGAGCGTGTCCTCAAGATCCTGCCTGCCCGATCGCTCGAGCGCCAGAAGCTGTGTCAGTTCATTGATCTGACTGTTGAGCCGGTTGAGCACCTGATCCCGCCCGGAAATCTCCCGCGAGAGGAAAAACTGGGCAAGCACGAACACCGTTAGCAGGAACATGATCGCCAGAAGCAAAGTCGAAAGCGCATCGACAAAGCCTGGCCAGTAATCGACCGAGCGGTCGCGCCGCCGGTTTCGCGCCAGAGCCATGGCCTATTTTTCCCCGATCTTTTCGGCGAGCTTGTCCAGCGTTTCACGCAAGCGCAAGGATTCCGCCTGCTGCGCCTCGATCCAGTCCCTCAACATCTGCTGCTCGCCGCGCATATTCTTGACGAGCCCTTGAATGCCTTCCGCAAGGCTCGCCATCGCGGCGGTGGTGCGAGGAGTCATACCTGAATCCTGGGACATTCTCTGCATCCGCTCGGTGAGCATGCGGATCTCTTCAGCGGCACCCGCGCTTCCGGCTTCGGCCTGGACCGTGACACCGGAATCGAGATCGGTCATCGTCGACAGCCAGTTTTCGAGCTCGGTGTAAAAACGGTTCTGTGCGCGGCCCGCCTGCAGGTCGAGGAAACCGAGGATCAACGATCCGGCAAGACCGAAGAGCGAGGAGGAAAATGCCGTACCCATGCCGTCGAGCGGCGCGGACAATCCGGTCTTCAGGGTGGAGAGCACATCCTCGGTGCCGCCGCTGCCCGGATTGAGCGACTGGATGACCTGGTTGATCGAGCCGATGGTGCCGAGCAGCCCCCAGAACGTGCCGAGCAGCCCGAGAAACACCAGGAGCCCGATCAGATACCGCGAGGTGTCCCTGGATTCATCCAGTCGTGTTGCGATCGAATCGAGGATCGAGCGCAGCGAAGAGGTTGACAGCGCCATTTCCTGACGGCGGCCGATCAGCGCCCGCATTGGCGCAAGCAGCACTGGATCGCGGCCGACCTTCTCCGCGTCCCCGGTGGCGCGCAGCGAATTCACCCACCGCACTTCGGGCCTGAGCCGCAGCACGTGCGTGAAGACCAGCAGGACGCCCACGGCCAGCACGCCGACAATCAGTCCGTTGAGTCCCGGATTGGCCATGAAGGCCGTTTGGATCTGCCGATAAAGGATCGCCGCGACAAATCCGGACAGGATCAGAAAGATCGCCATGCTCCAGAAGAACACGAGCGGGCTGGACAATTTATGCGGGTCCGCGCCGCTGCCGTCTTCAGAGATGCCCCACCCAGACAATGTCAGTTTCGCCATGCCCTGTCCGTCCCGGCCTTTGTCCCAAATCACTGTTCGGGCAGACACTAGCCGATATTGTGGCGGAATTGAAAGCGAGCATGTGAAACAGGGTTAGCCCGCCTGGCTCAACGCGCCGGAACGGGCCTTTGCACCAGATCGAGAACGCTCTTGAGCATGTATTCATTGCCGGCGGCAATCGATCGGGTGCCGAACATGTCGGTCCCGCCGGAGGTGTCGGCGACGAAGCCGCCTGCCTCGCGGATCAAAACGATGCCGGCCGCCATGTCCCAGGCTTCCAGCGGTTTTTCCCAGAAGCCATCGAGCCGGCCCGCTGCCACATAGGCTAGATCGAGCGCCGCGGCTCCCATCCGCCGGATGCCGGCGCATTCGCCCATTACATGGCGAAGCTCGACCAGGAAGTTGCCGTGATGACCACGCCCCAGATGCGGGACGCCGGTGCCGATGACGGCATCCGAAATCGCCTTGCGGCCGGCCACGCGCAACCGGCGGTCGTTCAAGAATGCCCCGCCCCCGCGCTCGGCGGTGTAAAGTTCGTCTGTCGCCGGATTGTAGATCACCCCGGCAACGATCTCGTTGTTCCGTTCAAGCGCAACCGAGACGGCGAAATGCGGAATGCCGTGGAGAAAATTGGTGGTGCCATCAAGAGGGTCGACGATCCAGCGGTGCGCACCGTCGGTCCCCTCCATTTCGAGGCTCTCTTCCCCAAGGAACCCGTAGGTCGGCCGGGCGCGGAGCAACTCCGTCTTGATGATTTCTTCCGCCTTCCGGTCGGCCTGGCTGACATAATCGCCAGGCCCCTTGAGCGAGACCTGAAGGTTCTGGACCTCGCCAAAATCGCGCGCCAGGGACCGTCCGGCCTTGAGCGCGGATTGGACCATCACGTTGAGAAGGGCGGAACGCGCCATCTGGATTATTTCCTGGTTTCAGGCCTGGTGTCGGTCAATCCCGCCCTACGGACAGGCAGACCGCCGCGGCCCGGATTTTAGGGGTCAGTCGGCGCGGCGAAGATAGGTCAGTTCGTTGGTGTCGACCACGACGCGCTCGCCCGACGAGATGAAAGGCGGCACCAGAATCCGGACACCGTTTTCGAGCACCGCCGGCTTGTAGGACGAAGCCGCGGTCTGTCCCTTGACCACCGGATCGGCCTCCGCGATCTCGAGCGTGACATGGTCCGGAAGCGCAATTCCGATCGGCCGCTCGTTGTACAATTCGACGGTCACCATCATGCCGTCCTGAAGGAAGGCCCGGCGGTCGCCGACGAAGTCCTTCTGCAGTTCCAGCTGTTCGTAGCTTTCCAGATCCATGAACACCAGGGCTTCGCCCTGCTCGTACAGAAACTGGAAGTCCTTCTGCTCGAGCCGGATCCGTTCGACGGTTTCCGACGCCCGGAACCGCTCGTTGAGCTTGGTCCCGTCGATCAGGTTCTTCATTTCAACCTGGTTGAACGCACCGCCCTTGCCGGGCTTGACCGCATTGGTTTTCACCACCGCCCAGAGGCCGCCATTGTGCTCAAGCACGTTGCCGGGACGAATTTCATTGCCGTTGATTTTCATGGGAACATTCCGCGTCAATCTTTGCCCGGGCCGACATTCGGCGCGGTTTTGCGGCTTCAAGACCACAATTGGCGCTGGTTTTCAAGTCCGGGCGCTTCCGGTCTTGAAAATGGCCTGATCTCAACGCTTGCCAAACGCGTTGGCGGCCTCGATCGCCAGGCGTTTTTCATCGTCGGTCAGCCCCTGATAGAAATCGTCGAGTGCGCGATCATTGTAGCCGGCGCGGCGAGAGAGAATGTACCACTTCCCTGCCTCCACCGGATCCCCTTTCGTGCCGATGGCGTTGATGTGCAGCACCGCCATCCGGTTCTGCGCAACAACATTTCCTCCATTGGCCGCGACCTGCATCCAGCGGAAGCCGTTCTCATAGTCCTTCGGGCCACCGATCCCGTCGATCAGCCAGATCGCATAGTCGAGTTGCGCAGTGTCAAAACCGCCGCGCGCCGCCTTCTCCATCCATTCCCGCGCCCGGGCGCGTTTCTCATCCGGGATGCCGGTCGTATTGGCATAGATCTGTGCCAGCGCATACTGGGCGTCGGGCACAGCCTTCTCGGCAGCCTGCTCGAAGTAGGGCAACGCCTCGAGAACACCAGCGTCGCCCGGCTTCGCCGCAACCAGGATCTGGGCATGGTTGAACTGGGCGAAGGCATTGCCTGCATCTGCCGCCTGTTTCATGAGGTCTTCAGCCCGCGCGCGGTCGGCTTTCACGTGGCGCCCTTCAAGCAGCATGACGCCGAACTTGAATTGCGCCGCCGCATCCCCGCTCCTGGCGGCCTGCTCGTACCAGAAAGCCGCATCGTCCATGCTGCGGGGGACACCCAAACCGCCGGCGAAGAGTTCCGCCAGCAGGGTCTGTGCCGCCGGGTCGCCCAACTGGGCGCGAGGCAGCGCCAGTTCCATTGCCGTAAGGTAGTATCCACGCTGAAACGCGCCGAAGGCGCTGTCCATTGCATCGACATCGGGCGGGGTAGAACCCGCTGCCGGGCTTGCCACAGGCGAAGGCAAGGTCGGCTCCGTCTGCGAAGCTCCGGATTCAGATGTCCGGGATGGCGATTCCGGCGCCGTCTCTTGCGCCCGGACAGAACCGGCGGCGAGCGCCGCAGTCACCATCAGCAGCACGATCGGGAGGGTGCGCTGCAAAAGGGCATGCACTCGCCCGCAACATACGGAGGATGATCTGGATACGTCTGCCATGGCGGGCATTATGATGCGAACCGTGGCGCTTTTTCGTCAAGAACGGCATTGATTTCCGCGACGATTCTGGGGGCTTCGGAGGGTTCGGCAAACACCGCCTGCCCGAAAGCGATGAATTCGGCGCCGGTTGCAGCCATTGCCTCGACGAACGCTATGCTGGTTCCACCCATAAGCACGCACGGGATCTCGATCAGGTCGGCCCACCATTCCGCCAGCGCCAGGTTCTTCGGATGCGGCTCCGGCTTGATATCGCCGCTCACCGAACCGAAAATCACGTAATCGGGCTGAGACTCCCCGATCGCCAGCGCCGCGTGGCGTTCACGTGCATTGCCCCCGCCGACGATCAGCGCCGGGGCGTGGCGCGCAATCGCTTCAGCCATTGCCTCGGAACCTGCCTCCAGATGCAATCCATCGGCGCGCACACGTCCGGCAACCCTTGTGTCGCCGGCCACCAGCGCCGCAGCGCCGGCGGACTGAACCACCGGAATGAGCGCCTCGCAGCGCTTCTGGAAGCTTTTGTCGTCAAGTCCATGTTGCGGGATGATCACCGAAGCCACGTCGCCGCCACGCAGCGCATCGGCGACGATCGCGCCGAGCTCGCCCGGATCGGCATTGTCGGGCGTCACGAGAACAAGTCGGCAGCGATTGGCGGCATCGGTCATGAGACATCCTGTCGGAGTGGCGAAAGGGTCGTATTCGACCATATGGCCAAACAACTGCAAACGGGATAGACCGGCGCGACGGAAGGATCAACAGCGCCAATGATGACAGACCCCATCTTCTACGCCGCCGCCATTCCGGCTGTCTTCCTGGTGGGTTTGTCAAAGGGCGGGTTCGGCGGCGCCATGGCCTTGCTCGGCGTACCGCTGATGGCGCTGGCCATACCGCCGGTGCAGGCTGCCGCAATCCTGCTGCCGATCCTGATCGTCATGGACGCCGTCACGCTCTGGACCTGGCGCAAGCACTGGGATCCGGCAACGCTCAAGATCATGGTTCCCGGCGCAGTCATCGGCATCACCATCGGCTGGGCGACAGCAGCCTGGATCGCGGATCCGGTCATCCGTTTGATCGTCGGATGCGTGGCGCTCTGGTTTGTCGCCCGTTACGTGCAGCTCACGCTTGCAGCCAGGCGGCGCGCCGAACCGCCGGCGGCGCAGGGGCATCAGCCGGTCAAGGGTGTGCTGTGGAGCACGCTGGCCGGCTTTACCAGTTTCGTATCCCACGCCGGAGGCCCGCCTTATCAGATCTACACTCTTCCGCTCAGGCAGGATCCCAAGACCTACACCGGCACCAGCGTCCGGTTCTTCGCCATCGTCAATGCCATCAAGCTTGCGCCCTATTTCGCCTTGGGCCAGTTCGATGCGACGAACCTGTCCACATCTCTGGCGCTTGCTCCCATCGCCCCGATTGCCACGCTGACGGGCGCTTACTTCGTCAGGCGCATGAAACCCGAGGTGTTCTATCCGTTCATGTACGCGATGGTTTTCCTGACATCGCTGAAGCTGATCTGGGACGGGTTGCAGTACCTGATGGCATGATGACAGCCAGCCCGAGAGGTGATTTGATGGCCGACACGACAGCATTTCGCGAGAGGGGATCAAAAGCTTGAGCGCCAACCCTTATGAAACGAACCTTGACCCCAATCCGGCAAATTATCAGCCGCTGACACCCCTTGCGCATCTCGAACGCGCGGCCCTGGTTCATCCGGATCATGTCGCGGTGATCCATGGCCGGCTGAGAATGAATTACGCCACCTTCCTTTCGCGCGCCAGGCAACTGGCGAATGCGCTCGCGGGCGAAGGTATCGGCAAGGGCGACACGGTCTCTGTGATGTTGTCCAACACCCCTGCCATGCTGGAAGCCCATCACGGCGTTCCGATGACGGGCGCCGTCCTGCATTCGATCAACACCCGGCTCGATGCGGCCGCAATCGCGTTTCAGCTGGATCACGCCGAGACAAAGGTTCTGATCGTCGACCGGGAATTTTCGCCGGTCATGTCGGAAGCGCTCGCACTGGCGCGGATCAAGCCTCTGGTCATTGACTATGACGACACCGAGTATCCGGACGATGCGCCGTTTCCCAAGGGCGACCGCATCGGAACCGGCGATTATGAGGCCTTTGTCAGCACCGCATCTGCCGACTTTACCCGGACCGGACCTGACAACGAGTGGGATTCGATCTCGCTCAACTACACCTCCGGGACCACGGGAAACCCGAAGGGCGTGGTCTATCATCATCGTGGCGCTGCGTTGATGGGATATTCCAACGTCATCGCATCGGGAATGGGACGGCACCCGGTCTATCTGTGGACTCTGCCGATGTTTCACTGCAACGGCTGGTGCTTTCCCTGGACACTCAGTGTGGTGAGCGGAACCCATGTGTGCCTGCGCTGGGTGCGCGCGAAGGCTATGTATGACGCTATCGCCGACCATGGCGTCACCCATTTGTGTGGCGCGCCGATCGTCATGTCGACGTTGCTGAATGCGCCCGAAACCGAGAAGCGCGACTTTGCGCAAACCGTCAGCTTCAACACCGCGGCCGCCCCGCCGCCCGAGACGGTGCTTGCAGGCATGGCCGACGCAGGCTTCGAGGTCGTCCATCTTTACGGCCTCACCGAAACCTACGGCCCAGCCGTGGTCAACGAATGGAAGGCCGAATGGTCGGATCTCGACCGCGCCGCCCGTTCGACAAAAAAGGCCCGCCAGGGCGTCCGCTATCCGGCGCTGGAGGATCTTTGCGTGATGGACCCGGAAACCATGGAGCCGGTCCCTGCGGATGCGGGAACCATCGGCGAGGTCATGTTCCGCGGAAACATCGTCATGAAGGGCTATCTGAAAAATCCCGATGCCAGCGCGGAAGCCTTCCGCGGAGGGTGGTTTCACTCCGGCGATCTCGGCGTAATGCACCCGGACGGATATATTCAGCTCAAGGACAGGTCCAAGGACATCATCATTTCCGGCGGTGAAAACATATCATCCATTGAGGTCGAGGATGCGCTTTACAAGCACCCCTTGATCGCAGCGGCGGCCGTGGTGGCTCGTCCCGATGAAAAATGGGGCGAAACGCCCTGCGCCTTTGTCGAACTCCGCCCCGGCGCAACCCTGACAGAAGCGGAGGTCATCAGCCACTGCCAGAGCCTGCTTGCCCGCTTCAAGTGTCCGAAGACAGTGATCTTTCAGGAGGTTCCCAAGACCTCGACCGGAAAGATCCAGAAATTTCTTCTGCGCGACCTGGCAAAATCCTTTCAGCCATGAAGAATTCAGAAGGGTTGCCCGAGGAACGCACCGTCTGACTTCCTTTCAGACGATCGATGACCGGCGGGTCTCGACAGATATCAATGACTTGCCGGGATAATCTGTTTCACCTAACTTGATCCGATGACCATCGACACTTTCCAAGCCATCGCCGATCCCAACCGGCGACACCTACTGGAAGAGTTGCGGCGCCGGCCGCAGACGGTCAATGAACTCGCAGCAGGCCTGCCGATCAGCCGTCCTGCCGTGAGCCAGCACCTCAAGGCGCTGCTGGACAGCGGCCTCGTGACCGCTGAGAACCGGGGCACCAGCCGGATATACACCGTGAGGACCGACGGCTTCATGCATATCAATCTTTGGGTGGACCAGTTCTGGGCGTGACGCGGCACAAGCGCCTGCTGACGACGCGCGACACGAAACCGGCGTCGGCGCCTCCCGTTTGTCCGTGACGCCGCAGGGAATAAGGCGCGGGAAAAAATCCCGCACCTTGTCACGTGCGTGTCATGTGGAAATGATCAGTGTCGGGTGTCCGACTTGAGACGATTGATCTCATCCTTGAGACGAAGTTTCCGGCGCTTGATGTCCACTATGGTCTGGTCGTGGGCGGAGGGCTGGCCGAGTACGGTACGGAGTTCGGCTTCCAGTTCACCGTGCTTCTTTTCGAGCGATGCAAGATGAGCGTCAATCGACATGGGCGACTCCTTTTGTAGGATGCACCGACGCCGAAACGCCGGAGCGTTGGGTTCTTGACACCTTGAAGTGTGCCACGGCTTTTTCCGTTTGTCGAAGGTGATTCTTGAATGGGGATAACTTCCCGTTACCATCTTTTCTGTGATACTAGGCCCGAAACGACAAGAAGGTCGGGCAGGTGCGCCGACAGGACGGTTCAGACGGGGTAAGTGCATGTCCGACCAGGAACAGGCTGAGCTTCGCATGCTGGTGGCGCGGCTGCGGCATGAGCATGAAGACTTCGATGTCGCCATTAATGCAATGATCCAAACCGGATGCGATCAACTCCGGATTCAGCGCATGAAGAAGAAGAAACTGGCGATAAAGGACAAGATCACCGAATTCGAGGACCAGATCATTCCCGATATAATCGCGTGAACGGCGGGAGCGAAGCATGACCCTGACCCAGACGCCGAAGGTGGCCCTGATCATGGGCAGCCAGTCGGACTGGCCGACAATGAAACACGCAGCCGATACGCTCATGGAACTTGATGTCGCCTGTGACCGGCGAATCATTTCCGCACACCGCACTCCGGATCGGCTGGTGTCGTTCGCCAAGGGCGCGAAAGACGAAGGCTTCCATGTCATCATCGCAGGCGCGGGCGGCGCTGCCCATCTTCCCGGCATGACCGCGGCCTTCACGGCCTTGCCGGTCTTCGGCGTTCCGGTTCAGTCCCAGGCCCTTTCAGGTCAGGACAGCCTGCTATCGATCGTCCAGATGCCTGCCGGCATTCCCGTCGGAACCCTTGCTATCGGCAAGGCGGGTGCGGTCAACGCCGCCCTTCTTGCTGCGGCCGTACTTGCCTTGACGGACGCAGACCTTGCGCAAAGGCTCGACGCCTGGCGACAGGCTCGCACCGATGCGGTCGCCGAACACCCGGCTGAACAGCCATGACGCGGGTGCCGCTCAAACCAGGCGCCACGATCGGAATCATCGGCGGCGGCCAGCTGGGCCGGATGCTGGCGATGGCGGCGGCCCGTCTGGGTTACAGGACAGTCATTCTCGAGCCCCAGCCCGACGCGCCGGCGGCACAGGTGGCCAACAGCCAGATCGTCTCCGAATATGACGACCCGACGGCGCTTGAAACGCTGGTAAAACTTTGCGACGTCGTCACCTACGAATTCGAGAATGTGCCGGTCGCGGCAATAGAGTGGCTGGAAGAAAAAATACCGGTGCGCCCGGGCTCCAAGGCTTTGAAGGTGGCGCAGGACCGGCTTTTGGAGAAATCCATGGCGCGCGACCTCGGCGCCGAAACAGCGGCTTTCGCATCCGTCTCCAGACGCTCGGACCTCGATGCGGCCATGGAAGCCACCGGCCTGCCGGCTGTGCTCAAGACAACCCGGCTCGGATATGACGGCAAGGGCCAGGCAAACATCACCCATTACGACGAGGCCGAAGTGGCCTTCGAAAGCATGAATGGCCAGATGGCCATTCTGGAATCTTTCGTGCATTTCCAGTGCGAAGTCTCCGTGATTGCCGCTCGGAGCCTGTCCGGAGACGTCATTGCCTATGACGTAGCGGAAAACGTGCACCGCAACCATATGCTCCACACGTCGAGCGTGCCTTCGTCGCTGGGCTCCGAAGCTCAGTCCCGCGCTTTGGAGATCGCTTCTGCTATTGCCGAACATCTCGACTATGTCGGCGTCCTGGCCGTTGAATTCTTCGCCGTGCGCGACGATGATCGACATCGCTTGCTGGTCAACGAGATCGCTCCGCGGGTGCACAATTCGGGCCACTGGACCGAGGCCGCCTGTGCGGTCTCCCAGTTCGAGCAGCACATACGCGCGATTGCCGGACTGCCGCTCGGCGACGGCTCACGGCACTCCGATTGCGTGATGGAAAACCTCATCGGCGACGACATCAATACGATAGAACAGATCGCCGAGGAGTCCGGGGCGATGATCCATCACTATGGCAAGACCGAAGCTCGCCCGGGCCGCAAGATGGGGCACGTAACGCGGATACACGGCAAGACCCGCTGAACCGGCCTCAAATCGCGGGAAAGCCGCCCGCCGCGGTTGACAAGATTTTCCCGAGCCGGTACATGCCTGCCAACCGATGCGCGCCCCCGGCTGGCGCGCTTTTCATTGACTGGGCTTTGCCCAAACAACCTGCGGATCAGAACAATGAAGATCAAGAATTCGCTCAAGGCGCTCAAGACCCGTCACCGCGACAACCGCTTGGTCCGGCGCAAGGGACGCGTCTACATCATCAACAAGCAGAACCCGCGCTTCAAGGCTCGTCAGGGCTGAAGTGCGCGGCCGCTTGGCCCGATCACTGAAATTTGCATTTGATCTTTGGCGCTGACGGACTAACTTTCCGTCATGCGCCATTTCACGTTTAAAGCCCTGACCGTGCCAGCAGCATCGCTATTTGCCGCCATGCTGGCGTTTTCAAGCCCCGCCCCGGCACAGGATCAGGCGGACGAACCCGCAACGATCGTGCCTGATGAGACCGTCGACCCCATTGACCGGCTGTTTGCCGAACTCAAGCGGGAGAGCGATGCACGCCAGGCAGAACGCATCAGCCAGCGGATCTGGGCCCGTTGGCGGGATTCCGGCAGCGCAACCGCCAACCTTCTGATGCAATGGGCAGACAAGGCCGTGACGGACAAGGACAACAGCCTGGCGCTCGACCTGCTCGACCAGGTGGTGGTTCTGATGCCCGATTTCGCCGAAGGATGGAACCGCCGCGCCACGCTGCACTACGCGATGGGAAATCATGCCAAGTCGATGTCTGACATCAACCGAGTGCTTTCGCTCGAACCCAGACACTTTGGCGCGATGGCGGGGATGGCCGCGATTCTGGATGCAGCCGGAAACGATGCGCTGGCGCTGCGCGCCTGGGAGCAGATGCTGAAGGTCTATCCCGCCAATCACCAGGCCCAGGAGAAGGTCGGGGAACTGGCTGACAAGCTTGCCGGAAGCAAGACCTGATCGACGCCAGAACCAATTCTTCAAGCCACGGATCGGCATTTTTGAAGGCCGGGTCCAATTCGAGGTTGTGCTTCCGATGCACCCGCTCAGTATTCGCGTAATCGTTCTGATTGCCCTTGCCTTGATTGTCTTTCTCCTGATCGGCCTTGCCGTTTGGACGCGTGTCAAAGCAGCAGAGATCGAAAAGCGGCATCCGCCGGTCGGCGAGACACTAGATGTCGGCGGATACGCGCTCCACGCGGTGCACGTGCCGCGTCCCGACGGCGCCGACCTGCCTGCTCTTGTCTTCATTCATGGGGCCAGCGGCAACCTGCATGACCAGATGAAGCCTTTCCGGCCGATGCTCGAAGGTCGAGCGGAGATGCTCTTCGTCGATCGGCCGGGCCACGGCTGGTCCCAGCGAGGTGGCGCCGCCAACGAGACGCCTGATGGACAAGCCGCCGCCATTGCGCGCGCAATGCAGATCAAGGGGATATCGCAGGCAATTGTTGTCGGACATTCCTTCGGAGGCGCCATCGCGGCGAGCTTTGCGCTCGAATATCCGCAAATGACGGCCGGGTTGGTGTTTCTGGCGCCCGCCACGCATCCCTGGCCCGGTGGGGTAAGCTGGTACTATGATCTTGCTTCGTTGCCCGTCATCGGACGGGTATTTGCCGGCACACTGGCGCTACCGGCCGGACTGACACGTCTTGAAAGCGGATCGGCTTGCGTGTTTGCGCCCAATCCGGCGCCGGACGACTACATTGAAGCAACGGCTCCGGCACTTGTGCTCAGGCCGGCTGCGTTTCGCAACAACGCAATCGATGTCGCCAATCTGAAGCCTTATGTCACGAAGGTTTCACCACGCTACAGCGAGATCAAGTCGCCAACGGTAATCGTCACGGGGGACAGCGATTCCGTGGTGCTTGCCCACATTCACTCAGAAGGTCTCGCGCGCGACATCGAGGGTTCAAAGTTGATTTGGCTAAAGAACCTCGGCCACAAGCCGGATCACGTCACGACCGAACTTGCGGTGAGAGCCATCGAGCATGTCGCGGGCCTTGATGTGGATCTTGACGCAGCCGCGCGGAAGGCCGAAGCCGCCATTGCCGACGACAACGCTGCCTGCCCGTAAAAATAGGAAGACGGCGAAGTCTGCCGCCAACAACTGGCGCCACAATCATTGAAACCGGACTCAGTGGCCGGTCATCCCGTCCGAGCCGATATAGGCGATCCGCAACATGTTGGTGGATCCGGGCGTTCCCAGCGGGAAGCCGGCCGAAATGATCAGCCGATCACCCGGCTTGCCGAACTGCTCGGTAAAGGCAATGCGGCAGGCCCGATTGACCATGTCATCCATATCCGTGGCATCCTCGGTCACCACGCAATGCAGACCCCAGACAATCGAGAGCCGCCGCGCGGTCTGGATCACGGGCGACAGCGCGATGACCGCCACCTGTGGCCGTTCCCGCGCGGCGCGAAGCCCGGTGCTTCCCGAGGACGTGTAGCAGACGATGGCGGAAAGATTGAGCGTTTCGGCAATCTGGCGCGCCGCGAGCGATATTGCGTCTGCTCCGGTTGCGTCGGGCTGCGGCCGCTGCGAGTAGATGATGCCGGGATAGTTTGGGTCGATCTCGACCTTCCGCGCTATCGCGGCCATGGTTGAAACCGCTTCGACCGGATAATCGCCGGCAGCCGATTCGGCTGACAACATGACCGCATCTGCGCCTTCGAAGACCGCCGTCGCGACATCGGAAACTTCCGCACGGGTCGGCACGGGCGCCGAGATCATCGATTCCAGCATCTGGGTCGCGACCACCACGGGCTTGCCCGCCCGGCGGCATGCCCTCGTCAGCTGTTTCTGGATGCCGGGGACCGATTCAATCGGCATCTCGACACCGAGATCGCCGCGGGCGACCATCAGCGCATCGGACAGTTCGATGATTTCGTCGATTCGCTCGAGCGCCTGGGGCTTTTCGATCTTCGACATCAGCCCGACGCGGCCGCGGGCGATTTTCCGGACTTCGGCCAGATCCTCGGGACGCTGGATGAAGGACAGCGCCACCCAGTCGACATCGTTGACCTGCAGCACCGCATCGAGATCGGCGCGGTCCTTTTCAGTCAGAGCCCCGACCCCGAGCGTGGTGTCGGGCAGGCTGACACCCTTACGGTCGGAAATCCTGGTTCCGCTGACGACCTTGCAGACAATCGATGTCTTGTCCGATTCGACCGCAAGCAATTGCAGCCGCCCGTCATCGATAAGCAAACGGTGCCCCGGCTGCACCGCCTCGAGAATTTCGGGGTGAGGCAGGTAAACCCGATCAGTGTTGCCTGGTTCATCGCGGTTATCGAGCGTGAACGTCTGGCCCGGTTCAAGCGTGACTGTGCCTTCGGCAAATTTTCCCACCCTGAGCTTGGGCCCCTGAAGATCGGCAAGAATGCCGATCGGCCGGCCGCACATCTTTTCCACCGATCTGATGCGCCCCACCAGGGTTCTCATGAGCTCATGGCTCGAATGGCTCATGTTGATGCGGAAGAGATCCGCTCCCGCCTCATGCAGTTTCTTGATCATTGCCTCGTCGGATGACGCCGGTCCGAGAGTTGCGAGGATCTTTACCTTGCGATGCCGCTTCATCAATTATTGCTTTCCTGAACTTCCGGGGCGTCCGAAAGCTGGACCATCCAGCTGCCTTGTCGCCCGGTGTCGTATTCCTTGAAGCCGACCCGCTGAAACCCGCGCGCAAAGCAATCCTCGACGCCGACGATACGGAACTCGTTGTCGGCCACGCACATGTTGATGTCTCCGACCCAGCGCCCGCCACCGCCAGCATCCTCGGCATAGAGGTAGTAGTAACGCGAACCCAGTTGCCCTTCGATCAGGGTGGCGCAGGAATTGGCCGGAATTTGCCACCAGCCTTCCGTCACCCAGCCTTCGGCCGTCCTGTATCCGATCGCACCGCCGACAAGGGACTGCGTTCCGTTGCACACCCTGAAATCGGCTTTTGCCTCATTCGCCGAGACGAGCAGGAGCGCACCTGCGGCCAGTGCCGGGAAGAGGAGGATTCTCGAATTGGACGGATGGGCTTTTCGCAACTTTCGAAACATCGATTCCGGTCAGTCTCCGCTCAGAACTTCTGCGTTGGTTTTTGCGCCGGAGACCGGTGAAAGTCAACGAAGGACAACCTACTAAAGTCAATCGGCACAATGGTCGACGAGCATACAGAATGCCTCACGCGTGTGAAGCCCGCCGGAGCGGTTGCCCGCGGCACTCCACTGTGCGAATGATCCGGCTCGTTCGTGTCACCAGTTCCGGAAACCGCCATGTCCGGCTTCAAACCCTTTGAGATCATTCCCGGCAACCCGCATTCCGCGCTTGTCATCCTCGCCGATCACGCCATGAACCGGGTGCCTCCGGAATATGAAGGCCTGGGACTGCCGGACGAAGCGTTTGCCCGCCACATCGCCTACGACATAGGGATCGAACCACTGGCACGCGGACTTTGCGAACGGCTTGGCGTTCCCGGCGTTTTGGGGTGTTTCTCGAGACTGCTGATCGATCCCAATCGCGGTGAGGACGATCCGACGCTGATCATGAAACTGTCGGATGGAATGGTGATTCCGGCAAACCACCCCCTCTCCCGCGAGGAACGCGAACGAAGACTGGCGAGATTTCATCGCCCCTACCACGATGCCGTCGCCACTGTGATAGCCGAGACCGGCCGCAGGTCGGGCAAGGCGCCCCTGGTCATTTCGATGCATTCCTTCACGCATGCCTGGAAATCTGTCCCCCGCCCCTGGCACGCGGGAGTTCTCTGGGACACCGATCCGCGGGCGGCAGAGGCTCTCATCGAGCGGCTTCGAGCCGATCCCGCCCTTGTGGTGGGCGACAATGAACCCTATGACGGAGCCTTGCGCGGCGACACCATGCACCGGCATTGCTCCACAACCGGTCTGGCCCACGGCCTTATCGAGATCCGGCAGGACCTGATTTCGGATGACGCGGGCGTGGAGGCATGGATCAACCGGCTGGCGCCGATCCTGTCGGAAGTCACCGCCCTGCCGGAGATGCATGAAATCGAACTGCACGGCTCGCGGGTGGTTTGAACGCAACAGACGCAGATCCGGATAATCGAGGTGAATTCCGTAATCGCCCTTGACCGCGCCGCAAGCTTTGGGCACTTGAAGCGCTTACGCAAATCACCCCACACCATTGGTCCAGGAGTGTCCCATGTCTGATGCCGGCGCAGTCGCCCGCGACCAGCTTCGTTCCTTCGTTGAACGTATCGAACGGCTGGAAGAAGAGAAGAAAACCATCGCCGACGACATCAAGGATGTCTACGGCGAGGCCAAGGCGATGGGGTTTGACGCCAAGGTTCTGCGCAAGGTGATTGCCATCCGCAAGCAGGACGAGAACGACCGTCTTGAACAGGAAGCGATTCTGGACACCTACCTGCATGCGCTCGGAATGGCCCCTGAACCCGAAGGCGCAAGCTGAACCGATTCTGACGGCGCTTCCGCAACACCCCGGGGGCGGAGCGTCTTCCGGCTGATCGCTGATGTGGGCCTGAAACGATGGCTTAATCGCCGAAGCGGGCAACCGAAATGAAGTTCACCGCCGAGCCGGTGAACTGATTGTGCGGCAATTCACCGCCATCCCGTGCGAAACCGTCGGCATAGACCACTTTCGGCACAGCCCTGAGTTGGGAAGACACAAAATGCCTTGCGCTGGATTTCGGCGTCGGCATGGTCTTGACCCGTTCGCGGGCAAGCGCCCAGTTCGAGATGATGGTTTCAGTCAGCTTCGGTTCGGTTCGTATCGACGCACGCTGCGGCTGGCCCGCGACTGATTCGGCATTCGGACGGCTGCCCTTGCGCGTCGTAGCCGGAGTTGCCGGCGCGGGACGTCCGCCGCGCTGGGCCGGAGCAAGCGAAGCGACCTCCAAGGCGGGGGCGGCTTCCTCGGCAATCCGGTCACCCGGACGTGTTCCCGGTCGCCTGATCGGCAGCGGTACGAAGTCATCGCCGCTCGGCAGCATGGCCAGTTCCGTTCCCTCGGTCACGGTATCCCCCCGAACGAGTGTCCGGCTTGCAGCCTCCCCGTCACCTTCGGGCGCGACCTGCTCGACAGCTGCCGGCGCGGCGCCAGCCTGCAGCCTGGTCCGGATCGAATCGGGCTGTTCGAGTGCTGCAACTTCCACCGGCTCCGAAAGTTCATCCTGACCTGAGTTGGCTCGCTCCGCCAGCAATTGAGGCACGGGCGCGCGAACTCCTGACAGATCGACAATGCCCGTACCGGTTTCGGACACTTCCGCATTTGCCGCCGCGGCAAAGGCGTTCACCTGTTCCTGGCCTGGCAGGACCGCTGCGGGAGGAGCAAGCGCGGCCACAACTGCCGGCTGCCGCTCGATTGCGGGGCGCGCGATCGGTATCGGGGCACGGGCAGGCAGTTCGGGAACAGTGGGTCGCGTTTCGGGCGCCGCGGTATCGAAGGTTCCGGGCAGGGCGGCGACTTCCGTGCGCGGCGGAGCCGGCACCGGTGTCGGCGCCGCCGCGATTGCATCGGGCTCTTCATCCTCGTCGCCACCGCCAAACAGGGCCGCCAGCAACCCTCCCCCGGAAGAGGAGCGTCCCGAATTCGAACCGTCGCTCCCCGAGGAAACAATCGCGCCGCCGCGAGCCTTGTACTCGGCCATCGCCACCTTGTAGCCAGGCAGAGGCTTGCCGTCGGGCGGAAGGTGAAGTGTTTTGCCGTCAGGAAACAAACGAGTGAGTTCCTGCCGGCTCATTCGTGGCCAGGCGCGCACGCTGGCAACGTCGAGATGAATGAACGGAGAGCCGGACTTCGGATAGTAACCGACCCCGCCACCCTGCAACTTCATGCCGACATCGCGAAGTTTGGAGAGCTTCACGCCCGGAATGTAGAAATCCATCGCCGTGCCAAGCATGTGCTGGCTCTTCTTGGCCTGACCACCCCGCGTCCGGCGCAGCATGTCGTTGGTCGCCGGCGACCGGTAGGCGGACACGACATGAATGTAATCGCGTGCATTGGTCTGCTGATAGACTTCCCAGATGAGATCGAACAGTCTCGGATCCATCTTGGTGGGCTCGTTGCGCCGCCAGTCCCGGAGGAACCGGTTGAGCTTTCGGAGTCCTGCCTGATCGTAGCGCCCATTGCGCTTGAACACGATCTCGGCCCGCTCCTTTGTATGAATATAGTACAGTTTCAGCGAGCGGGTTTCCGCCGACGCGGCCATGGAGGTGGCCAGAACGCCCGCAACCGTCAGGAAAATCGCCAACAGGACACGTGCCAGTGACGGGACCCGAAGTCCGCACCACATGCCGGTTGCTGTTCTGTTTGCTGCCAAATCCTGACCTGAAACTGCTCTCACTGTCGCCAATGCTGTCCCCAGACGCCGGAAAAGCGATAATCCATCACCATTTGATAGGCAATTGCGGTAACACAATGGCATCTGCGCCATTGATCGCCACTTGCTACCTTATAGTGAACAAACGCTTAACAAGGAATGAAGCAGATCAAGTCAACAACAGAGCTGTTCAGGTTCGCCGCGACCGCCCCGCGTGGCGGGCCTATGCAGCCTCCCGGACGGGATCGTCAGGATCAATGGCGTAGTCCTTGAGCTTGCGATAAAGCGTCGACCGCCCGATCCCGAGACGCCTCGCCACTTCGCTCATCTGTCCGCGGTAGAATGAGAGCGCAAACCGGATCAGCTCCTCCTCGATTTCCGCGATGGTGCGCACTTCGCCGTCCAGCGAAACAGCATCCACCGCCGGTCGGGCCGGTTCGGTGGCCGGGCCTTCCTGAGAAACCGACATTCCTGCTCCGGATGACAAGCCTTTTGACTGCTGCTGCTCAGGTGCCTCGTCGGCAACCGCGCCAGAAGGTCCGGCTGCGGCCTCGTCCGGGTTGTCCAGTTCGAAGCCGGGCATCTGGGCCTGGATCTGGGGGAACAGCTCACGGCCCAGCATTCCGCCGTCACTGAGCACCACGGCCCGGTGAATGGCGTTTTCGAGCTCGCGGATGTTGCCCGGCCAGTCATGGGCGGTCAGCAGCGCCATCGCGTCCGGAGCAATGCCGGCGATCTTGCGGTTGAGGGCCGCCGATGAGAATCGTGCGATGAAATGACGAACCAGTTGAGGAATGTCCTCCTTGCGCTTGCGCAAGACGGGAACATGGATCGGGAAGACATTCAGCCGGTAATACAGATCCTCGCGGAATCTTCCGGCTTTGACTTCGGCAATCAGGTCCTTGTTGGTAGCCGAGATCAGACGCACGTCGACATTTCGCGCATGACGCGCACCGATCGTCTCGATTTCCCCGGTCTGCACCGCCCTGAGCAGTTTGACCTGTATATCAGGCGCCAGCTCGCCGATTTCATCAAGGAACAGGGTGCCGCCGTCGGCTTCCGCGAATTTACCGGCATGGCGCTCGGAAGCACCTGTGAACGCACCCTTCTCGTGACCAAACAGAATGCTTTCGACGAGATTGTCTGGAATGGCCCCGCAATTCACTGTCACGAACGGCTTGTTGCGACGGGCGCTCTCGGCCTGGATGGCCCGAGCGATCATCTCCTTGCCGACACCGGATTCGCCTTCGAGAACCACCGGAATGCCCGAGGCGGCCGCGCGCCGTGCGAGTGAAAGCACCCGATCCATTGCCGGACTTGCAGCAACAATTCCGCCAAACCCCGCACCGCGCCCCCCCGAACGGGGAGCGACCGGACGGCGCGTGGCCTTCATCGCGTTTTCGAGCGAAAGTTTCAACCGTTCCGGAGAGACCGGCTTGACCACAAAGTCGAAGGCGCCTGCACGCATCGCCCTGACCACCATCTCGATCCCGCCATGGCTGGTCTGAACCACGACCGGAACCGGTGACTTGGCGACACCGAGACGCTCCAGAACCTCCAGACCGTTCATCCCCGGCATCATCAGATCGAGCACCACCGCATCGACAGCGGGGCCGTTGCCCATCAGACGGTCGAGCGCGTCAAGCCCGTTGTCGAACATTTCACACACATGGCCGGCGGCCTCTGCCGCAGCCTTGAGCAACCGGCGCTGGACCGGATCATCTTCCACAATCACAATTCGACTGGACACGGAGTGCTTCCTTGTTTTCGACAAAGCGGACGGTTCGATATCACCGGAAAGTCACAGTGCCCGCGAAAGCTGAAAATCGGATTTCGGTAAAAGATTGCATTTTAACCGCTGCTGCCCCAAAAACCGGGTGGTCGCCGAACTGGCCGGAATTCGAAAGTGAGATCCCCATGCAAATGACCTACCGGGACATTTCGCCCGTGCATTCAGCAAGGGCTGCGGTCAGCCCCGGCCCGGGGCTGGGAGAGCTGCCCGACTGGAACCTCGGCGATCTCTATCCAGATCCGCAGTCGCCGGAATTCACATCCGACATGGCCGCCGCGCGGGAGCGCGCCGCAAAGTTCGAAACTGTCTGGAAGGGCCGCCTGCAGGAAGCGGCGGGCAAGACCGGCGAGGAAGGCCTGGGTGCCGCCATCGAGGCCTATGAGCAGCTTGAGGAACTGATGGGCCGGATCATTTCCTATGCCGGCCTGACCTACTTCTCCGACACTTCGGATCCGGCGAACGCGAAGTTCTATGGCGATGTTCAAGGCGCGATTACCGACATCAGCGCACATCTGCTTTTCTTCGCACTCGAACTCAACCGGATTGATGACGCGGCGGTTGACGCATGCCTGAAACAAGATCCCCGCGCCGCCCGCTATGTGCCTTGGATCCGCGACCTCAGACTCGACAAACCCTATCAGCTCGACGACCGGGTCGAGCAGCTGTTTCACGAAAAGTCGGTGACCGGACGCACGGCCTGGAACCGCCTGTTCGACGAAACCATGAGCGACCTCACATTTGAAATCGACGACGAGAAGCATTCGCTCGAAGTCACATTGTCGCTGCTGCAGGATGCCGATGGCGAGCAGCGGAGGAAGGCCGGCAAGGCGCTGGCGTCCACCTTTCAGGCGAACCTGCGCACCTTCACGCTGATTACCAATACGCTCGCCAAGGACAAGGAAATCTCCGATCGCTGGCGCGGTTTCGAGGACATTGCCGACAGCCGCCATCTCGCCAACCGGGTGGAACGCCCGGTGGTCGACGCGCTCGCCCAGGCCGTCCGCGAGGCATCTCCGCGGCTGTCACACCGCTACTACGCCATGAAGGCACGTTGGCTCGGCCTCGACAAGCTGCAATTCTGGGACCGGAATGCGCCGTTGCCGGAAACGCCGAGTGAGACCATCCCCTGGGGCGACGCAAAGAACACGGTCCTGTCGGCCTATCATGGCTTCGCGCCGGAAATGGCGGACATCGCCCGCCGCTTCTTCGACCGGAGCTGGATCGATGCAGCCAACCGGCCGGGCAAGTTGTCGGGCGCTTTCGCTCACCCCACGGTCCCCTCCGTCCATCCGTATGTCATGGTCAACTATCTCGGCAAACCCCGCGATGTGATGACGCTGGCGCACGAGCTCGGGCACGGTGTTCATCAGGTTCTGGCCGGGGCGCAGGGAGCGCTGATGGCCTCGACGCCACTGACACTCGCCGAAACAGCATCCGTGTTCGGTGAAATGCTGACCTTCCGGGCATTGCTCGAGCGAACCACCGACCGGCGCGAGCGCAAGGCCATGCTGGCGCAGAAGGTGGAGGACATGATCAACACCGTCGTGCGTCAGATCGCGTTCTATGAATTCGAGCGCCGGGTTCACACCGCGCGCCGGGAGGGCGAACTGACGTCGGAGCAGCTTGGCGCGCTGTGGCTCGATGTCCAGTCGGAAAGCCTGGGCCCCGCCGTCGAGCTGTCTGAAGGCTACGAGACATTCTGGGCCTATATCCCGCATTTCATTCACTCGCCGTTCTACGTCTATGCCTATGCCTTCGGCGATTGCCTGGTCAATTCTCTCTATGCGGTCTACGAAAAAGCGCCGGAGGGCTTCAGGGATCGGTACTTCGACATGCTCAAGGCCGGCGGCACCAAGCACCATTCCGAGCTGCTCAAGCCGTTCGGCCTCGACGCATCCGATCCGGGCTTCTGGAACCAGGGCCTGGCCATGATCGAGGGGCTGATCGACGAACTCGAAGCGATGGACGCCTGAGCCCGCCGTTTTTGCTTTATTGTAACAGGGAAGTATGATTAAGCCGCGCGAACCTCGGCATGTGCCACACGGGTGGCAAAGCCAACAGCGAACGGAGAATTGCGATGGCTGATCAGGACTATCCGGTTTATGGCGAAATCACCGGCCCCATCGTAATGATCGGATTTGGATCGATTGGCCGCGGAACGCTCCCGCTGATCGAGCGGCACTTCAAGTTTGACAAGAGCCGCCTCGTTGTCATTGATCCGCGCGACACCGATCGCGAACTTCTCGACAAACACGGCGTCCGCTTCATTAAGGAAGCCGTCACCATTGAAAACTATCGGGACCTGCTCACACCGCTGCTGACCGAAGGCGACGGACAGGGCATTTGCGTGAATCTTTCGGTGGATACGGGGTCGCTGGATCTCATCCGCCTGTGCCGCGAAATCGACGTTCCCTATATCGATACGGTCGTCGAACCCTGGCTCGGCTTCTATTTCGACACCGAAGCCTCGAACGCCTCGCGCACCAACTATGCTTTGCGCGAGACGGTCCGCAAGGAAAAGCGCAAAAAGCCCGGCGGAACCACGGCGGTATCATGTTGCGGCGCCAATCCCGGGATGGTCTCCTGGTTCGTCAAGCAGGCTCTGGTCAATCTGGCAAAGGATACCGGTGTCTCTTTCGACGAGCCGGCGCAGGATGATCGTGAAGGCTGGGCGAAACTGATGAGCAGCCTCGGCGTGAAGGGGATCCACATTGCCGAACGCGACACCCAGCGCGCCAAATCGCCCAAGCCGATGGATGTGTTCTGGAACACCTGGTCGGTCGAAGGTTTCATTTCGGAAGGCCTGCAGCCGTCCGAACTTGGCTGGGGCACCCACGAGACGTGGAAACCGAAGAACGCCAGGAAGCACAAGAGCGGCTGCAAGGCTGCAATCTATCTCGAGCAACCGGGCGCCAACACGAGAGTGCGCACATGGTGTCCCACGCCGGGACCGCAATACGGTTTCCTCGTCACCCACAATGAATCGATTTCGATCGCCGACTATTTCACGGTTACAAGCAAGAAGGGAAAGGTGAAGTACCGCCCCACATGCCACTATGCCTACCATCCGGCCAACGATGCCGTGCTGTCCCTGCACGAAATGTTCGGCAATGGCGGCAAGGCGCAATCGCAACTCCACGTGCTGGATGAAAACGAGCTCGTGGACGGCGTCGACGAACTTGGCGTCCTGCTCTACGGTCACAAGAAGAATGCCTACTGGTTCGGCTCGCGGCTCTCGCTTGAGGAAACCCGGCGCATCGCCCCCTACCAGAACGCAACAGGGCTCCAGGTCACCTCGGCTGTGCTTGCCGGGATGGTCTGGGCGCTCGAAAATCCGAATGCCGGCATCGTCGAAGCCGACGAGATGGACTACAGGCGCTGCCTGGAAGTTCAAATGCCCTATCTCGGGCCGGTCGAAGGCCACTATACGGACTGGACCCCGCTCGACGGCCGTCCGGGCCTCTTCCCGGAAGACATCGACGAAAGCGACCCCTGGCAGTTCCGCAATATCCTGGTGCACTGACCGCCGGAAACAAAACGCCCGGCGGTCGCGATGCCCGGGGACAAACGCATGCAAGGCGCGTGAGCGCCTTGCTTTCGCCGTGACGGCGCGGCATGTTTGACTTTCATCATTTGCTTGACGACGGCTCGAGGGGAATCCGCGCCATGAACACATTTCGCATCTTCGCTATCAGCGCCCTGGTCGCCCTTCTTGCCGCATGCCAAACGGCAACCTACACGCCGCGTCCCATACAGCCGCAATCGCAGGGAATCGAGGGACAGTGGACCGACCCCAACGGCATTATTTCCAGCTTTATCAACGGCCGCTTTGAGACGCGAACGACCGACACCAATTCGCTTCTTGCTGAAGGGACCTACCGTTACGTCTCCGACCGTATGGTCGAGATCGAGCTGACATCCCTGCTCAGGCAAACCAATTCGCGGGTCAACTGTGCCATGGCCAGCCCTTCGCAGCTCAATTGCACATCCTCCACCGGATCCCAGTTCACGCTGGTGCGCCGAATCTGACGGCCGCACACTACAGCGATTGAAGGTTCGGGAGGAGCCGGAAATGGCGATGTATTTTGATGAACAGGAAACCCGTGCGCACGCAGATCGCGAGCGGGAAACGTTCGATGCGCTTCAATCCCTGCTTGCGCAAAGCCTGACGAGGTTGCCGGCACTTTCAGATTGGCTCGGCAACCCGGATCCGGGTGCAATCACCGACCGCCGGGCCCTGGCCGCCCTGCCGGTCTTGCGCAAACCGGACCTGATGGAAATGCAGTCCGCCAATCCGCCCTTCGGCGGGCTGGCGACGGTCGATGCATTGAAAGGCAACCGTGTCTTCATGTCGCCGGGCCCGGTGTGGGAGCCGCAGGGGCTCGGCGCCGATCCCTGGCAGGCCGCCCGCGCGCTGTTTGCCGCGGGCTTTCGCGCCGGAGACGTCGTCCACAACAGCCTTGCCTATCACATGACCCCGGGCGGCTTCATCCTGGACGAGGGCGCGCGGGCGCTCGGATGCCTGGTCCTTCCCGCCGGCATCGGCAACACCGAGGCCCAGGTCGAAGCTGCGAAATGGCTCAGGCCTTCAGGCTTCACCGGCACGCCGGACTACCTGAAGATCATCTTGGAAAAAGCCGGCGAAATGGGCGTCGACCTGTCGTCGATCAGGCGCGCCCTGGTCTCCGGCGGAGCGCTTTTCCCTTCGCTCAGACAGTACTACGCTGATCGGGGCATAAGCGTTCTGCAGTCCTATGCCACTGCCGATCTCGGTGTGGTTGCCTATGAGAGCGCCGATGCCCAGGGCACACCGCATCCCGGCATGATCGTCAGCGAAAACCTGATCGTTGAAATTGTCAGGCCCGGCACCGGAGACCCCGTGCCCGATGGCGAGGTCGGCGAACTCGTTGTCACCACCCTCAATCCGGGTTACCCCCTGATCCGCTTCGGCACAGGCGATTTGTCGGCGGTTCTGCCCGGCACATCACCCTGCGGCCGCACAGGCATGCGGATCAAGGGATGGATGGGGCGCGCGGACCAGCGCACCAAGATCAAGGGAATGTTCGTGGATCCGAAGCAGGTTGCGCAGTTGCTCAAGCTTCATCCGGAGATTCAGCGCGCGCGGCTCGTGGTCAGCCGTTCGAATGACAACGACGAGATGGTCCTGATGGTCGAGCCTGCTGGCGGTGCGGACCCGAATACGGCGATGGTTGAAAAATCACTTGCCTCGGTAACCAATTTGCGCGGCAGCGTGCGGATCGCCACTCCGGGAAGCCTTCCGAATGATGGCAAGGTGATCGCGGACGAACGCGATTATACCGCCTGAATCAATCCGGAATTCAGCTTGAAAGAGACCAAGGCTATTGAAGTTACGTGGCGATGGTGAAACCATCCTGACCAACTGCCGAGATACCCTGGCAACAAGGGTGCCGGCGCTTAACGAGCACCGAAACAGGGAGCTGTCCATGACTACATTCATAAAGCGCGCACTCTTGTCCGCGTCTGCACTGGGCCTGAGCTCAGGCGTGGCGCTGGCGGATTTCACCCTCGACATACTGCACATCAACGATCTGCATTCGCGGATTGAATCGATCAATCGCTTCGATTCAACATGTTCAAGTGAAGACGAAGCCGAGAACAAGTGTTTCGGCGGCGTCGCGCGGGTCAAGACCAAGATCGACGAACGCCGTTCGGCGCTGACCGAGGCAGGCGCGAATGTGCTGGTCCTCGATGCCGGAGATCAGTTCCAGGGATCGCTGTTCTACTCGACCTACAAGGGTGAAGCCGCAGCCGAGTTCATGAACGGTATCGGCTTCGACGCCATGGCCGTCGGCAACCACGAATTCGACGACGGCCCGGAGGGCCTGCGCGACTTTATCGACATGGTTGAGTTCCCCGTTATTTCCGGTAACACCATCAGCGGCGCCAACTCGGTGCTCGGTGATCGCATCAAACCGTATCTTATCAAGGAAATCGGCGGCCAGCAGGTCGCAATCCTCTCGGTGCTTGCCGCCGACACGGTTGAAACCTCTTCGCCCGGCCCTTCCGTGCTCATTCTTGACGAAATCGACTACCTAAAGGGCGCTGTCGCGGAAATTGAGGCCGAAGGCATCAACAAGATCATTCTGCTTTCGCACGTAGGTCTGCCGCTGGATGAAAGAATTGCCGCCGAAGTCGACGGGATCGATGTCATCGTCGGCGGACACAGCCACACGCTGCTCTCCAACACCCAGGAAGATGCAGCCGGCCCCTACCCGACCATGGTGCAGAACCCGTCGGGAACCGATGTCCCGATCGTTCAGGCCTACGCCTTTTCAAAATACCTGGGCGAGGTTCAGGTCACATTCGATGATGAGGGCAAGGTGATCAGTGCCGAGGGCGAGCCGCATCTGCTGGACGCCTCTGTCACACCGGACGAGGCATTCCTGGCGCGCGTCGCCGAACTGGGTGCGCCCATCGAGGAACTCAAGACCAAGGTCGTGTCCGAATCCACCGACATCATCGAAGGTTCGCGGGATGTCTGCCGGGCCATGGAATGCTCCATGGGCAATCTCGTGGCCGATGCGATGCTCGACCGCGTCAAGGATCAGGGAGTGACCATCGCCATCCAGAACGGCGGCGGTCTTCGCGCCTCCATCGATGCGGGCGAGATCACCATGGGTGAAGTGCTGACGGTGCTTCCGTTCCAGAACACGCTTGCAACCTTCGAGCTCAAGGGCTCGGACGTGATCGCGGCGCTGGAGAACGGTGTGGGCCAGATCGAGGAAGGCGCCGGCCGGTTCCCGCAGGTTGCGGGTATGCGCTACACCTTTGACAAGGACGCCGAGCCCGGCTCGCGCATCGTCTCCGCCGAAGTCAAGACCGGGGACGGGTTCGAGCCGATCGACCCTGAGGAAACCTATTCGGTTGCCACCAACAACTACATGCGCGGAGGCGGGGACGGCTATTCCGTCTTTCGCACGGGCGGAATGAACGCCTATGACTACGGTCCCGGCCTTGAGCAGGTCGTGGCCGATTACCTGGCGGAAAACGCACCCTACACGCCCTACACCGACGGTCGGATCACAATGGCCTCCGCCGAAAGCCCGACAGCGACCGAGGACGCGGCTCCGGCTGAAGACATGTCCGGGACGGCAGAAGCTCCGGCCGAGGAGGCCACTGCGGCAGAGGAAACCGCCGCGCCGGCGGATACGGCTGTTCAGGTCCCTGAACCACTCCCCGGCGTGACCGAACTGACCACGACGGCGCCGATGATCGGACAGGAAGCAGCTCCGCCGGCATCAGAGACGGAAATGGCGGGAGAGGAGCACGTGGTGGCTGCCGGCGACACCTTGTGGGACCTCGCCAAGACCTATTACGGCGATGCGACGCTGTGGTCGAAGATTGCCGAGGCAAATCCGTCGGCGAATGCATCCAATCTCGAGATTGGCTCCACACTTTCAATCCCCGGAATGTGACCGGGATTGCATCAAACCGAGGGGACCCGGCTTGCCGGGTCCTTTCTTTTTCGACCATTGGCGATAGACGATCTGCGCTGTTGATTGATTTGACGTCCAATGCCCCTATGTTGCAGAAGATCCGCAATCGCCGCCAGAGCCAATCTTTGCGTCAGGAATGGATCCAATGGATCGAGAACTGCGTAGGCTGGGAAAAGCCTTGGCACGTCGCGATGGCCGAGAGCAAAAACGCGTCTCCTACGCGCTGATGCCTCGATGAACCGAACGCAAGCGCCGCAGAGACAGTGAAATGGATGCGACATTGAACACCCATGTAATGTTGTCCGACGACACAAGCCGCATCGTCGGAGACCTTCCGCCTGAACATCCCCCCGTCCGAATTCAGAAGGTGGGCGTATTGCTGGTCAATCTGGGCACTCCGGACGGGACGGATTACCGCTCCATGCGGCGCTACCTGAAGGAATTCCTCACCGACAAGCGGGTAATCGAGTGGCCGCGTGCACTGTGGTACCCGATCCTTTTCGGCATCGTTCTGAACACTCGCCCCAAGCGGGTCGGCAAGGCCTACGAGGAGATCTGGAACAACGATCTCGACGAAAGCTATCTCCGGACCTACACCCGCAACCAGTCCGACATGCTCGGCGAAGCGCTCTCCTCTCACAGCTCGGTAATGGTCGACTGGGCGATGCGCTACGGACAGCCCTCCATTCCCGACAAGTTGCAGGCATTGAAGGATGCAGGCTGCGACCGCATCGTGCTGTTTCCGCTCTATCCGCAATATGCAGCCGCGACCACCGCCACGGTCAACGACAAGGCCTTCCAGGCGATGATGGACATGCGCTGGCAGCCGGCCTTGAGAACGGTGCCGCCCTATCACGACGATCCGGCCTATATAGAAGCCATCGCCCACTCGATCGAGACCCACCTTGCAAGCCTCGACTGGGAGCCCGAATTGGTGCTGGCATCCTTCCACGGGATACCGCAATCCTATTTTCTGAAGGGCGACCCCTATCACTGCCAGTGCCTGAAAACCGCACGGCTTGTGCGCGAACGTCTCGGATGGCCCAAGGACAAATTCATGCCGACTTTCCAGTCACGCTTCGGCCCCGAAGAGTGGCTTCAGCCCTACACCGACAAGACGGTCGAAAAGCTGGCACAGGACGGTGTCAGGCGGATCGCGGTGATCAATCCAGGTTTCGTTTCGGATTGCCTCGAGACCCTTGAGGAGATCGCGGGTGAAGCCGGCGAGCTGTTTCACGAGAATGGCGGTGAGCACTTCACCCATATTCCGTGCCTCAACGACAGCCCGGCAGGTCTGAATGTGATCGAAACCATCGTGAAACGTGAACTTCAGGGCTGGATCTGAGCTCACTATCCTCTTGCGTGCAGCGCTTGGGCGCAACACTTCGAGCGAATTGCGCAAGGTCGCCCGCGAACGGTTTTTCTCCGTCTGCCGCAAGCCAGGCAACGCCGGCAAGATAATCGACAAAGACAATTGCAAGCCTGCGCGGAATTACCTACCTCTTGTAGCGGGCCAAGCGCACACGCGGACGCCTGCCGAATCTGAGGAGGTTGCCCCGTGCTGGGACTGGATATCACCATCATCGTCGTTGTTGTCGTTGTGCTTCTGGTGCTGGTCTCGGGGATCAAGACCGTTCCGCAAGGCTATGCCTACACCATCGAACGGTTCGGCCGCTACACCAGAACCCTCACGCCCGGCCTCAATCTGATTGTTCCCTTTGTCGACCGCATAGGGCGCAAGATGAACATCATGGAACAGGTTCTCGACATCCCCACCCAGGAAGTCATCACCAGGGACAATGCTTCGGTGGCCGCTGATGCGGTTTCCTTCTATCAGGTACTCAATGCCGCGGAAGCCGCCTATCAGGTGTCAGACCTGGAGCAGGCATTGATGAACCTGACCATGACCAACATTCGTTCTGTCATGGGATCGATGGACCTTGACGAACTCCTGTCCAACCGCGACGCCATCAACGACCGGCTCCTCAGGGTGGTCGATCAGGCCGCCGCCCCCTGGGGCATCAAGATCACCCGCATCGAAATCAAGGATATCGCGCCCCCACGGGATCTGGTCGAGGCGATGGGACGGCAGATGAAGGCAGAGCGCGAAAAGCGCGCAGAGGTCCTTGAGGCGGAAGGCGCGCGGAACGCCCAGATCCTGCGCGCGGAGGGCGCCAAGCAATCGGCGATCCTGGAAGCGGAGGGCCGGCGCGATGCAGCCTTTCGCGACGCCGAGGCCCGTGAACGACTTGCCGAAGCCGAAGCCAAGGCCACCGTGCTGGTTTCGGACGCGATTGCCGATGGCGACGCTGCAGCCATCAACTATTTCGTGGCCCAGAAATACACCGAGGCGCTTGGCAAGATAGCCTCCGCCAACAACCAGAAAGTCATCCTGATGCCGCTGGAAGCGTCATCGCTGATCGGCACGCTCGGTGGCATAGGCGCGATATCGAAGGAAGTCTTTGGCCCGGATGCCGGCGCCGGACCATCAAGACGCGGGAGCGTTCCCGCGCAGCCGCGAACCTCGCCTACCGGTTCAACCTCCCAGACTCCGCCCTCACCCGGCATTCCGTTCGGTCGCGATCCGGAGCCTAACCCGTGATCCGCGCCATTGTGGTCGAACTGGGGCCCTGGACATGGTGTATCCTCGGCCTCGCTTTTCTCGGACTGGAAATCCTCGTACCGGGCGTTTTCCTGCTCTGGATAGGCCTTGCCGCGCTGGCGCTCGGCGCCGTGTCACTCATGCTTTGGGACATGGACATCTGGGGATGGCAGATTCAGTTGCTGGTCTTTGCCTTCCTTTCCGTCATTTTTGCCATAGTCGGGCGCAGGGTTTCGAGTGCCGCCGGAGAAAGCGATCAGCCGATGCTAAACCGGCGTACCGAGGGCCTGGTGGGTCGGACTGCAACGCTCGAGGAACCGATCGCCGATGGTCAAGGCCGGATAAGGCTCGATGATACGACCTGGATTGTCCGTGGGCCGGAGCTTCCGGCGGGCGCGAGGGTCCGCATCGTCACCGCACAGTCCGGCAGCCTGACCGTCGAACCGGCCTGACCCGGACACGAGGCGGTCAGGCGACGCCGATCCTGAGCAAATCGTGGAAATGCACGATCCCGATCGGTATCTGGTCCGAATCCGTCACGATAAGCGCCCCGATCGAGTTCTGGTTCAGAATCCCCATCGCGGTGCTTGCGAGCGCTGTCGGTGCTATCGTCTTCGGGTTGCGTGTCATGATCGCATCGATCGGCTCGTTGATCAGGTTTCGGCCCAGATTGCGCGCGACGTCGCCATCGGTCACGATTCCGGCAAGCTTGCCATCCGCATCGGTAACGCCCACGCAGCCGAACTTGCGCAGGGACAGGGTCATGATCGCGTCCGGCGCCGAAGTGCCGGTCGGAACGAGCGGCACGGAATCGCCGGTGTGCATGACATCGCCTACATGCGCAAGGTTGGCGCCGAGTTGCCCGCCCGGATGGAAGGTGTGAAAATCGCCTGCGGTAAATCCCCTCGCTTCCAGAAGCGCCACGGCCAGCGCATCGCCCAGCGCAAGTTGCATCAGGGTCGAAGTGGTCGGCGCCAGCCCGTGCGGACAGGCTTCCTGCTCGCGCGGCAGGGCGAGAACGATGTCCGCCTCGCGCGCGAGGGTCGAATTCACGCCAGACGTAAAGGCGATCAGCGGAATCTGGAACCGGCGCGAGTAGGCGAGAATGCCCTTGAGCTCCGCGGTTTGGCCCGACCAGGACAGCACGATGATTGCATCATTGCGCGTGATCATGCCCAGATCGCCATGATTGGCTTCGGCGGGATGAACGAACTGGGCCGGCGTTCCCGTTGAAGCCAGCGTCGCCGCTACCTTGGCGCCCACATGCCCGCTCTTTCCGACGCCGGTTACGATCACGCGGCCCGAAATTGAATCGAGCGTTTCGACCGCGCGCGTGAAAGGCTCGGAAAGCCCGTTCTCGAGAGCAGCAGCCAGGGCATCGAGCCCGGCCCTTTCGGTCTTGATCGTGCGCCCGGCCGAACGAAGGATATCCGCGGCCGGGTAATCCGGAAGTATTTTCTTCATGCGCTGGCAATATCGCTTTGCGTCAAACCTGTCCATCTCGGACATGCCTGCCCGAACAGGTCCGGTCCGGAAACCTTACGTTAACCACATGTGTTTACGGTTTGAAAAGATTTTGACCGGCCCGGACACACACACGCATGCGCCATCGTGACACAAGAAAGAGGATTTCCGCGACGGCCAGCCGCTCCGCGCGTTGCGTCGGCGCAACCGCATTGTGCCTTCTGGCAGGCATTGTCACTGCCCACGCCCAAAGCGCCGGCGACCGCGAAGCCCCGAGGGTCGAACGGCTCACTCTGCGCGGCACAACCACGCAATCGACACCGGCCGGCCCCTACAGGCCGGATACGCTCTACGGCGCCCTGCCCCGGACAACGCAGGCCGATCAAAGCGGCTTTGCCTCGACCGACAGCGACGATACCGATGCTGCCGGAGACGCTGCACTGTCCGAAATCACGACCGGCACGATCCGGGACAGCGAAACGATTGACGCGGCGGATGCCGAGTATTCCGCGAGCCTTGCCAGACAGAACCGACCCGCGCAGACCGTCGACGGCCTGCCGGATTCTGCAAACACCGAACCTGACGGTGTCCCCGGCTTCATGATCGGAGCGCTGACGCTGCGACCGACACTGAGCGAGCGGATTGTGCGTGAATCGGTGAAGGGCACCGGCTACTCGACCAGCCGCGTCTACAGCGAAACCACCTTGTCCGGGACGCTCAATTCCAACTGGTCGCGCCATCGGCTCTCGGTCACCGGCTCGGGTACCTGGCAGGAAAACCTCTCCGGAACCGGAACCGAATCGCCCAACGCAAACCTCGACGCCGCGCTGCGGCTCGACTTGGTGAACGATATTTCGGCGACAATCGGGGCCGGATATACCTACACGCAGGAAAGCCGCACCGATCCGAACGCGATATTCGGCGCCAGCACCCAATCCGGCATTCACGAGGCGCGCGCGAGCCTCGGCCTGCAAAAGGATCTCGGCGTTCTGCGCGGAACCACCACGCTCGAACTGACCCGCACCATGTATGGCGATGCGACACTGGCAGGCGGGAATGTGTTGTCAGCCGATGATCGCGATACGCTCGGCACGGAGCTGACGGCACGCGTCGGCTATGCGGTCTCACCGGCACTGATCCCGTTCCTGGAAGCCTCCGTGGGACGGGAGAAGTATGACCGGAAGGTTGATTCAACCGGCGCCCGACGATCATCTTCGACATACGGCCTGAGGGCAGGCGCGGAGATCGATCTCGGCGAGAAACTCTCGGGCGAAATCTCTGCCGGCTATCTCCGCCGGTCGCTCGACGACCCCAACCTGAACGATATTTCCGGCTTGACCCTCGACGGACGTCTTGGCTGGTCGCCCCAGCGCGGCACCAACCTCGATCTCGGGGTGGCGACCACAGTCGAAGCGGCGACAACGGCGGGTGAATCCGGCGCCGTTCTCTACGAGTTCGACAGCACGCTGACGCATGAACTCAACAGCGCTCTGGTGGCGCGACTGGGCACGACTCTTCAGTACAGGGCCTATGACAGCGGATCCAGCCGCAGCAATCAGCGCGGCTACGGCGCATCGGCAGGTTTGACCTGGAACATCAACCGCTATCTAGACCTGGACGCCGACGCGAGCTACGAGCGAACCGAAGAACCCGGGCAGGCGAACGAGGAAACCACACGCGTGGGGATCGGCCTGCGGGCGCGGCGCTAACCGCCTGCGAACCCGCTGGCGGACGCGACGCTTGATTTGAGATTGATGGAACCAACGGCTTGATGGTGTGATCCGTTCTCGGGGATGGAGGGAAGAGCGTCGGCTGACCAAGCCCGTCCGCCCGCGGACCAATGATCACGTCAAGCGAATGAACCGGACGATCAAGGATGCGACTGTAAAACGGTTCCACCGCAATAGCCATCATCAGCTGGCAGCGCCATCGCCGACTTCCTGGCGGCATAAGACTTCGCCCGCCGGCTAGAGTCGATGGCGCGGCAGCCTTTTCCAGGCCGTCGGAGAACGCCCAGAGCCGGGTGCGTCCATTCATGGCGCGGCCCAGATGCTGGCGCCTGATGTTGTACAACCCGGCTCGCCTCCCATCGCCATCGGCAACAAGGCGCCGATATCGCTCATGAACGGCTTCGGGCTCCGGTGCGCCATGAGTATCACCCTTAGGAAACTCCCCCGGCCGGGCGCTCCAGAACCGGAGCCCGCATCACGTCGTTTTCTGGATCAATCAATGGTTCCGGGCCCGGGCAGATGCCTTCCGCACGGTCCTTTCCAAGCAGTTTGCCAACCAACGTAAAAGGTGGTATCGCCCACCTGAAGCGCTGCGGATACTAGGATACAGCTGCGGATACTAGGATACTTGAGTGTTGTCCCCGTTATGCGGGCGTGAATGCTTTGGTACTAAAGCGGAATAAGAAAACCGGTCAGAACGGACCTAACTTTGTCAAAAGTCGAGTAAATAAAATGAATCTTCTAAATTCACGCATACTGATTACTGGCGCTACAGGGTCCTTCGGTCAAAAATTCATTAGGAACATGCTTGATCACCACCAGCCTGAACGGCTCGTGGTTTTTTCCCGGGACGAGCTAAAGCAGTATGACCTCAAGGCCGCCCTTGAAACGGAATACGATGAGAAAACCCTCAGCTGTCTCCGCTTCTTTATCGGCGACGTCCGCGACCGTATGCGCCTGCAGATGGCTGCCCGCGACATCGACATCATCATTCACGCAGCGGCGCTAAAGCACGTGCCGATCGCCGAATACAATCCTATGGAGTGCATCCGCACCAACATTCACGGCGCAGAAAACGTTGTCTATGCGGCTCTCCACAACGAGGTAAAGAAAGTCATTGCGCTTTCGACTGACAAAGCCTGCAATCCCATCAACCTCTACGGGGCGACCAAGCTTGCGTCCGACAAGACTTTTGTCGCGGCCAACAATCTCGTCGGGTCAAACCGTGAAACGCGGTTTTCGGTCGTTCGCTACGGCAATGTCGTGGGTTCCCGCGGTTCGGTCATTCCGTTCTTCCGCAAGCTGATCAAGAATGGCGCCGATGAGCTGCCTATTACGGATGAGCGCATGACCCGGTTCTGGATCAAGCTCGATGACGGCGTGGAGTTCGTCAAGTCGAGCCTGTCCCTGATGAAGGGCGGCGAAATCTTCGTTCCCAAGATCCCGAGCGTGAATATCATGTTGATGGCGAAGGCGATTGCGCCCAACCTGAAAACCAGGATCATCGGCATCCGCCCCGGCGAAAAACTGCACGAAGTGATGATTTCCGAGGATGATTCCTGGGGCACGGTCGATCTGGGTGACCGCTATGCGATCGAGCCTGCGTTCAATGAATACGGCCGCAAATCCTATGCCGAGACGCACGATGCGAAGCCTGTGCCTGATCGTTTCTATTATGCGAGTGACAACAATCCCGACCAGTTGGATGTGGCACGTATGGTCGAACTGCTGGAAAACGCCGGCGTTTGAAGCGGCAGAACGGCCAGCCTGGATTGTAAACCACAATGCCCATCGCCAACCTCGTTTTCAGAGTTGATGGCGGACCGCTGATCGGTTCGGGGCATGTGGTGCGCTGTCTGACACTGGCGCAAAAGCTGCGCCAGTCCGGATACAAGTGTCAGTTCGTTACCAGACCCGATTCGGGATCGTTGATTGATCGGATACGTGCCAGCGGTTTCGAGGTCACTGTTCTTGCCGAACGTGTCCAACTGCCGGAAGCGGGCCGGCATGACACCTGGCTTGGCGACTGGAAAGCAGATGCCGAAGCGTTCGGTCGGGCGATAGCCGCGTTGCCTAAAGACAAGTTGTTTGTGATCGCCGATCACTACGGTATCGACCACCGCTGGGAATCCTGCGTGCGCGAGATGTCGTCAGGCCTGTTCGTGATCGACGATCTGGCGGATCGTAGGCACGTATGTGATGTTCTGATCGATCAGAATCTGGGAAGAGCAGCCGGGGACTATGCCGCACTGATCCCCGATGGGTGCGAGCTACTCTGCGGCCCTTCGTTTGCTCTGCTGCGCGATGGCTTTTCGACGGTACGCGACCGCAGCATCGAGACCAAGCGCGCAAAAACAATGCCCGTTCGCTACCTGGTGTCCATGGGCGGCGCCGATCGCGACAATTTCAGCGCCGTTGCTCTGGCTGCCATCGAACAGGTGGCCGCCAAGGGTGCGAATGTCGAACACGTCGACATCCTGCTGGGCGGGATCGCGGGCCAGGTCGAAGAACTGCGAGCCCGGATAAACGCCAGCCCGCTTCAGGCGACCTTGCATATCGATAGCGATCAGGTTCCTCAATTGATGGCCGCTGCTGATCTGGCGATTGGCGCGGCCGGCACAACGCTGTTGGAGCGGCTGGTGGTCGGTCTGCCGGCGATTGTCTTGGCAAATGCGAGCAACCAGGTCCGCCTTCTCGGTCTGGTTGAGGAATACGGGCTTGGCTTATATGCGGGTTGGGTGAACGAGGTTTCGTCACAGGACCTGGCCCGGACGATCACGAGCGTTGCTTCCGATCCGGGGAAATGGCAGGACATGGTCGTCAATTCATCCCGGCTGTGTGACGGCGAAGGGTGCGAAAAGGTGGCGCAGGCAGTCCGGTTGCGGGTTGGATCATGATTGCGTTTTCGACTTGGACAGCGATCAACTGATGTGGTTCCGGTAGCAAGGACGAAGGATCAGAGCATGTTACCCTATGGCAAGCAGTTCATTGATGATGACGACATCAGTGCCGTCACGAAGGCGCTCAAGAGCGATTTTCTGACGACCGGACCGGAAATCGAGAAGTTCGAACAAGAGCTTTGCGCTTATACCGGTGCTCCATTCGCCGTGGCCAGCGCCAATGGGACCACGGCTCTGCACCTGGCTTCGGTCGCCATCGGTTTGAAACCTGGCGATCAGGTGATCGTGCCGACAATCTCGTTCGTCGCCACCGCCAATGCACCGCGCTTTTGCGGGGCTGAGATCATATTCAGTGACGTGGATCCCGAGACCGGCCTGATGACGCCGGATAATCTCGAAGAGGCTGTTTCACGCGCCGACAGCGAAAAACTGAAGGCTGTTTTCGTGGTGCATATGGGGGGGCATCCGGCGAATGTCGCGGCAATCCGGCAAATCACGGAGAGGCACAACTGCGCTCTAGTCGAAGATGCCTGCCATGCCCTGGGAACCAGCTATGCGGATCCGAATGGCGAATGGCAGTCAGTCGGCGCCTGCCGGCACAGTGACTTTGCAACCCTATCATTTCACCCGGTCAAGACGATCACGTCCGGCGAAGGCGGCGTCACCTTTACGGCAAACGAGGAATTCGCACAAAAGATGCGCCTCATGCGCACGCACGGGCTCTCGCGGGATCCGGAGACGTGGTCGAACACGGAGCTTGCCTTCGACCAGGGACAGGACAATCCCTGGTATTATGAGATGCAGGACATCGGCTTCAATTATCGCCTGACCGATTTTCAGGCCGCACTCGGCCGTTCGCAGTTGAGGAAAATGCCGTTCTTTGCGGAAGAAAGGCGGAAACTGGCCAGGCACTATGTGGACATGGCCAGCGACCGGAACCAGCCGTTCCGCTTTGTCGGCGCGCCGAATGCCGCGCACTCCGTGCAGCACCTGATGGTTTGCCTGATCGATTTCGAAGCGATCGGCAAGACCAGGCGGCAGGTCATGGCGGAGTTGCGCGACAGGGGCGTCGGAAGCCAGGTTCACTACATCCCGATCCACCGGCAACCCTATTACAACAACCAGCTGGCCCAATTGGACCTGCCCGGCGCCGACGCCTACTACGCACGCTGCCTGTCATTGCCACTTTACCCGGGAATGGATCTTGAGGATGTTGAAATGGTGTGTGACGTCCTGAAGGACGTCATCGCGCGGTAAAAACCTGATCGGACCACCACGCCCCGCAGACACAGTGGGCAAAAATGGCGCCCCTAAGCCAACACAACCAAACGGTTGTTGAAGAAAAGGAAACAGTACTGTGAACCATTCAGAGGTCAGCGCGCTCTTCGACAGGCTGTTTCCGATCTGCAGATCGATCACCGGCCCCGGCATCAGGCGCTCCTTGGAGATTTTTGCGGAACACATGCCGATGCAAATCCACGGCGTGCCGAGCGGATCCAAGGTTTTTGACTGGACGGTGCCGCAGGAGTGGGAGTTGGTTGGCGCTGAAATCAAGAGTCTTGACGGAAGAACCCTGGTTTCCACAGACACAAGCAATTTGCATGTGCTAAATTTTTCTGCGCCGTTTGATGGGGTTGTCAAAAGGGAGGAACTGTTCGCGCACCTGTTTACCCACCCGACGCTTCCTGACGCGATTCCCTATGTGACCAGCTACTATAATGAACGCTGGGGCATGTGCGTTTCCCAGCAGCAGAAAGACCAGCTGACCGACGACGCCTATCACATATCCATCGATACAAAGAAATATGACGGGGAACTCAATTACGGCGAAGCCGTTCTGCCGGGCGAGACGGACGAAACGATTTTGATCACCTCCTATCTGTGTCACCCCAGTATGGCCAACAACGAATTGTCGGGGCCGTTAACCGCGCTGCTGCTCTACAAGCTTCTTGCCGAACGGAAGTCCAACCGCTTCACTTACCGCTTCGTGCTGCTGCCCGAGACGATCGGATCGATCTCCTATTTGGCGGAAAACAAGGAAAGCCTGGGTAAAAATCTTTTCGGGGGAATTGTCCTTACCTGCCTCGGCGGACCCAAAGAGGGGGTCAGCTTTAAGCTGAGCCGGCAGGATTGGACGGGGTCTCCGTCGGTCATGGATATCGTGGCGCGAAATTTTGCCCTGACGAATGGCGAGAATTACAGGTTGCGGACTTTCACGCCGACAGGCGGTTCCGACGAGCGACAGTTTTGTTCGCCCGGCATCAACTGGCCGGTCGTCCAGATCGCCCGGACCGTTTATGGGGAATACGAACAGTATCACACCAGCCTGGATACCAAGGAGTTCATGGGCATCGACCGGCTTATCGACGCGGCGCAGAAGGTTCGGCACTATGTTGAGGTGCTCGAAAGCGCCGATCTGCGTCCGGAATGCACCCTCGAGGGCGGCGAACCTCAACTGGGACGCCGAAACCTCTATCCGACACTCAACAGCCCGGTGACCCGATCGATGTCGAGCGACCGGAGCCAGGATGGCCGTTATGTACTCAACAAGTTGCTGGAGTTGTACTCACTTTCCGATGGCACGTTGAATTTGGCTGAAATTGCTAACAAGATCGAGGCACCTCTTGGAGATCTGATTCCGATCATGCGGGAACTTGAACGCGGTGAAGTGATAGGATTTGCGAAATGAAGATCATTGCAATTACCGGAGACCATCCGCGGCACAGCTATTTCGTCTCTTGCCTGCAGAAAACAGGCTTTCTGAGCGGCTGGGTGGCTGAAAAGCGTGAACTGTTCATTCCATCACCCCCGGATGGGTTGAGCGGCAATCTCAGCAAACTGTTCGTTCGTCATTTTGAATTGCGTGATGCCGCGGAAGCCCAATTCTTCGGCAATTCAAATTCCGATATCACAGTCGACAGGATGGATGTCGCGCGGGCAGATCTCAATGACGAGCGCACCATCGCCTTCGTGAAGGCGCACAATCCGGATATCGTCCTGTCCTATGGTTGCCATAAGCTGAGCCAGAAGTTCATCGCCGGTTTGAATGCGAAGTTCTGGAACACCCATGGCGGCCTGTCACCGGACTACCGTGGCGTTACTACCCACTTCTGGCCCAGCTATTTTCTGGAGCCGCAGATGACCGGAATGACGCTACACGAGACCACCGATCATATAGATGGCGGCGCAATCATTTTTCAGACTGCAGCCGAGCTTGTTTCAGGCGACGGTCTGCATCAATTGGCGGCTCGAACGGTTCGCGACTACGGTGGGCTTCTGGCCGCCAGACTCACGCAACTCGATCCGGCAGGCCTGCCTTCCGGTGAAAGGCAGGCCTCATACGGGAAAGTGTTCATGTCCAACGACTGGCGGCCCGAGCATCTGAGACTAATCTACGAGGTCTATGAAGATCGCATCGTAGATTACGTTCTTGAAAATAAGCTTGAGGGCCGGAATCCAAATCTGATTCAGACTATTTGACAGATTTCCAGCCTGATGTCGGGATGAATACGGGAAAGAATGGGTTCCGGTTCACATGGCCCCTGCGGGGTCTGGTTGCTGGTTTGAATTCCCGGACCTGTATGCTAATAGCCTGTTGTCGCGATGGCGCATCTACCATCTACAACTTATATCCACGCACGCAACTGGTGTGAAATGGGCCTTTCCAAATGAGCGAATTTTCGATTGCAGGTCGTGTTATTGGACGCAACGCTTCTCCGTTCGTCATTGCCGAAATGTCCGGCAACCACAATCACAGCCTCGAGCGTGCCTTGGAAATTGTTGACCGTGCCGCCGGGTGCGGCGCTCATGCGATCAAGCTGCAAACCTACACTGCGGATACCATGACGATAGACGTCCAGCAGGACGAATTCGTCATCTCGGACAAGCAAAGCCTTTGGCACGGCGAAAATCTTTATGAGCTGTATCAGAAGGCCTGCACACCGCTGGAATGGCACGAGCCGATCTTCAAACGCGCGAGGGAAAAAGGGATCGTCGCCTTTTCCTCGGCGTTCGATGCGACGGCGGTTGATTTTCTCGAATCCATCAATGCGCCGGCATACAAGATAGCGTCCTTCGAAATGACCGATGTCGAACTCGTCGCAAAGGTCGCGGCGACAGGCAAACCGGTGATCATTTCGACCGGCATGGCCAATCTTGCTGAAATTGACGAGACCGTGCGCGTGGCGCGCCAGAACGGCTGCCGCGATCTGGTGTTGCTGCGCTGTACCAGCTCCTATCCCGCCGATCCCGCTGAGGCCAACCTGGCCTCGATCCCGGTTCTGCGGGATGCCTTCGGCTGTCAGGTCGGCATTTCCGACCACACAATGGGTCTGGCTGTGCCGATCGCATCGGTTGCCCTTGGAGCAACAGTGATCGAAAAACACTTCACGCTTGCGCGCTCAGACGGCGGGGTCGACTCGGATTTCTCGCTCGAACCCGATGAATTGAGGGCGCTTGTGCAAGAAAGCGAACTCGCGTGGAAGGCTCTCGGAACGCCGCGCTTCGGAGCCGGCGACAAGGAAAAAACGTCCCTCAGTCACCGCAGATCGCTATACATTGTCAAGGACATTCCTGCGGGCGGCGAGCTCACCGAAGACAACCTTCGTTCGATCCGCCCCGGCTTGGGATTGGCAGTCAAGTACCGGCAGAAACTGATTGGAAGAACCGTCAGGAACGATGTCAAACGTGGCACCCCGCTGTCGTGGGATCTGCTGTAACGGGCCTCCGCAACGCGTGACCGGCAAAGCGCGCGGCGGCAGCCAGGGATGTAAGCTGCGATGGATCGAGGCGGACGTCGCAAGGAGTTCTTCTCAAAACTGATAGCAGAAGTTGGGAAGTACCGCTTGGGCTCATTCGCTCTGGTGGCCTACTCCACCGGCAGCCGCCTGATCGCAGCCAACGCTACCACGCGCCGGATGGCGCTGGGCATTGCGTTGCTCGGCAGCCGGTTTGCGGCGACACGAACCCTGTCTGCCCATCTTCTCGCCACGATCCGATCACGGTTGACGGATCGACGCGACGCTGAGGCATTCCGGCACACAATCAGAAGCAGATGGCCCCTTGAAAAGAAAAGCCGCCTGAAAGGCGCATCGGTCTTTTGCAAATACCGGTTCTACGACGAAGCGCAATCCCTGCTGTCGGGCTTCGGCGCCGACCCTGCCATTGATGCGCTGAGGGCGATCTGCGCCATTCACACCGGAAAGCTGGCAGAAGCGAGAGCGCTTTTATCTGCCCATTCCGGTCATGGCGCCGCCATGGCAGGGCTTAGCCGCGCGCGCGTGGAACTTGCCCGAATGGAAGAGAACTGGGACTGGCTGAGCCTGCACTATCGAAACCGGCTTGGCACGACCGGTCCTGCCGGGCAGGTCTCTGGCCCGGATGCCCTCCGGCTCGCCGAGGTGGAAATGGCACGCGGCGATCTGGGCGAAGCGCGCGCACTATTGTCCAAGGTTCTCAAGCACGATGAAACTGCCCTTGACGCGCGTCTCCTGCTGATCCGGATCAACCTCCGGTCCATGCAAACGGAGGAGATCCGCGCGGCAATATCCCAGTTGCAGGCAAAGCAAGCACTCGCAAACCCCGCGGCCCTGGCGTTGCTGGGCGATTGTCATGCCTTTTTCGACCAGCAGGATGCGGCAGCCGATGCCTATGAGGCCAGCCTGAGGCGGAGCTTTCCCTTCGATTTCGCTGCCGGGGTCTACCGCAGACTCCTGGCCTCGGAGGCTGCGGGGGAAGATCGCTCCGCAAGGCGTTCGCAAGCGCTGCGCGACTGTTTCCTGGCCTATCCTCTAAAGACGGCGCGCGCCTGGGTGATGGCGGGCAGGGCGCATCTTGAAGCGAATGATCTCGGCGGGCACCTGGCATGCTGCCGGGAAGCGTTGAAGCGGGATCCCGGATCGGCGAACGCCTTGCAATGGTATGCACATGGCCTGGCCTGGACGGCAGGTCTGCCGAAGCAGGGACAAGGCCACGCCTGGGAAGAAGTCCGCCTTCTTTACGAAAAGGCGATTGTCGCATCCGCGTCCCATCCATGGTGGATCGTGACGGATTACCTCAGGCTTTGCGCGCGCATGGGCGATTTTGAAACGGCGTCTACCTTGCTTGCGGATTATCGCGAGGTGTTCGAGATGCAGGCTATGCGGACCAGGTCTCACAGCAGCCGGTCGCTTGTCTACCTGGGAACCGGCAACTTTCTCGAAGCGCATCGCGCCTGGGCGGATGACGCGAATGTGGCTGCTGCACGGCGTCATGTTCCCAACTTCATCACCTCGATTGATGAGCTTTCCCCGGATGCGAAAGTCCTGTTCCTGAGCGAAGGGGGGGTGGGGGATGAAATCCGCTTCTCGCAGCTTTACGACGAACTCATTCACCGCTTCCCAAAGGCCGTCTTTACTGTTGAGGACCGCCTCATGCCGCTTATGCTCAGAAGCTTTCCAGCCGAGTGTCTTCATCCTGTGCGGCGTTACTTTCGGCGGGAGATCAATTGCAACGAGACCGGCTTCATCGGCGAGTTGCCGCACAGCGACCTGGCGCACTATTTCGACAATTCAGTCTGGCGGATCTTGGCGGATTTTGACGCGGTGGTGCCGGTTAAGCCCATCATGGCGCAGTTACGCCCCGACCGAAGCGCCTTTATCGATGCCCGGATCAGGCCGCTTGAGGTCGATGCGGCCAAGCGCCAGGAATTTACAGAGCGTCTCCGTGGACTAGGGCCAGGACCATATATCGGCATCTCCTGGGCCAGCAGCGTCTCACTCTACCGCCGCTCCAGCCATTACTTCACAGTTGACGAGGTGATTGACACGATCAGGCGAAGCCAGGGCACATATGTCAACTTGAACTACTATGATGACGCGGCGGATCTGCGGCGGATTGAGGAAGCGGTAGGCGCGGATCGGATCGTCAGTTTCACGGACTTCGACAAGCGGGATGATTTCGATGCAACGGCGGCACTGATGGCCTCACTCCATCTGGTGGTCGGCGTGAACAATGCGGTGCTGGAGCTCGCGGGAGCCGTAGATGCGCCAGCCTGCTTCTGCGCCTTCAGCCCGGACAATGCCTGGCGCAAATTGGAGCGGAACGGTCGGGACGTCTACCACAAGAGCGTGCGCGTTTTCACACCCCTGAATGCAGGTGACCGGCATTCGGTGCTTGACCAGGTCGAAGAAGCCGTCAGGCAATGCGCCGGGTCGCAGATAGGCTGAAACTCAATTCAGGTAGGCACTCAGTTGCGGGGAAAATTTTCAGATCTGATAACAGAACAAAATGTTCCATCATGCCCGTCATTTGCCGGCTTGAGGCAAAAATCGGGACACGACCGACAAGCATCCGGCTGTTACCGGGCCTGCGTTGGCCAGCCACGGGAAAATAGCCCGAGCCCGCATGTATCCCGGCTTTTGGCCAAGCCCCATCCCTGTACACACGCCGGAGAGAAACCCGGAGACCGAGCCAAGACCGCTGGCGTTGGACCCCGGTCTGCCCTTTGCCGCGTCAGACTCCGCAAAACCAGCGCAAACTGAAAACACGGAGAGTTTTGTCCCCACCTCAAATGGCGTTGATAGAATTGCTCCCTTGCCGGACATCCACAAAGGAGCCAACCCAAAATGGACAAGACCCCTCTCCTGTCGCTGCCCTATATCGCACCATCACAGGCACAGAAACATGTCACTCACAATGAAGCGCTCCGGATGCTCGACGCCTGTGTCCAGCTTGCGGTGCTCGACCGCGACCTGACATCTCCGCCAACGGCGCCGTATAATGGCGAGCGCTATATCGTGGCCGCCGGCGGGTCTGGCCTGTGGGCGGGCCATGACAGCGAGCTTGCCGTTTTCCAGGACGGCGCCTGGGTGTTCTTCACGCCGCGGAACGGGTGGCTGGCCTGGATATCGGACGAGGATCTGCTGGCGGTCTGGGACGGATCGACCTGGATGACGGCAGGACCGGGCACCATGAATCCCGCTCCGATGGTCGGGGTAAACGCGACCGCTGACACGCTCAACCGGCTAAGCGTGCAATCCCCGGCCTCGCTGTTCAGCCATGAAGGCGCGAGCCACCGGCAGACAATCAACAAGGCAGCGCCCGCTGACACCGCAAGCCTTCTATTCCAGACAGGTTTTTCCGGCCGCGCGGAAATCGGCACGACGGGCGACGACGACCTGCGCATCAAGGTGTCCAGCGATGGAACAGCCTGGCGCGACGCCCTGTCCATTGAAGGCAATGATGCCAATGCAGCGCTACCGGGCGGATTGCACGGTGGGCAGTTGACCATTGCCAATGACGCCGTCGAATCGATCCCCGCTCCACGAATTTCCGGCGTGTTCTTCCTGTGGGCAACCGACCCGGTCTATCCCCAGCCCGGCGCATTCGGCGCGGTCTGGTTCGATTGCGGCGGCTCGCTGTCGGTTTACAACATCAATTTGGGCAGCTTGTGCGACAGCGCTACCGGCAGCGCCAACGGAACGACAGGCGCCGATGGCCGCCTGACCATCTTTTGCGATACCGGCAGGATCATGATCGAAAACCGATTGGGCGGGGAGCGACTATTTAGATATCTGGTCATGAACTAGAGCACCTTCGATGAACGCATAGTCGGTTTGAGGATTCACGCGACCGGACTTGTCTGATTCAGTGGTCTTGGTGATTTGCCAGGAGGTGATAATGACGAGGAGCCTTAGCGGCGACCTTCGCGGTCGGGTGATTGCGGCGATCGAGGATGGGATTTCGACACGGGAGGCGGCACGGCGCTTCCGCATCGGGATCTCGACGGCCGGGGCTTGGTATCGCCGCTATCGCGAGACCGGCGAGACAGAGGCGCGCAAGCAGGGCCAACCGTCGCGCTCGAAGCTGGACGCACACGAGGCCTTCATTTTCGGCCTGATCGAGAATGCGCCGGATATCACCCTTGCAGAGATCGGAGAGCGGCTTGCCACCGAGCACGGCGTGCGGGCTGCGCCCTCGACGATCTGGCTGTTCCTCGACCGGCGCGGCATCACGTTCAAAAAAAGACGGCGCACGCCTCAGAGCAGCAGCGCGCGGATGTCCTGCGCCGCCGCATGGCCTGGTTCGACGGCCAACTCGATCTCGATCCCACGAAGCTGATCTTCATCGACGAGACCGCTGCCTCCACGAAGATGGCCCGGCTGCGCGGCCGCGCCCCATGCGGTGAACGATGCCGAGCGGCCGTTCCTCACGGCCATTGGAAAACCACCACGTTTGCAGCCGGCCTGCGCTTGGACGGCATGGCGGCCCCGATGCTGCTCGATGGTCCCATGAACGGCGCGGCCTTCCTGGCCTATGTCGAGCAGGTTCTCGCACCGGAGCTTCGTCCCGGCGACATCGTCATCATGGACAACTTGCCGGCCCACAAAATCAGCGGCGTGCGGGAGGCGATCGAGAAGGTCGGGGCGCGGCTCCTGTTCCTGCCGCCCTACTCGCCCGACTTCAATCCGATCGAGATGGCTTTCTCAAAGCTCAAGGCCCTGCTCAGAAAGGCCGCCGCCAGAACCATCGACGAACTGTGGTCGGTCGTCGCAGACTGCCTCTCCGCCTTCACGCCGGAGGAGTGCGCACACTACTTCGAGGCCGCAGGATATGACCCGGATTAAGTCGAATTTGCTCTAGGTACGGGCTCCAGTGACGCCTTGCCCCTTAAGAAACCTTGCGTCCCATCAAAGGGAAAGCACCATCACAATGTGGGAACAAATATCTAATCCCCCCACCCGCCAAAAAACTCTTCGGCCAGCCTAGCGTATCTTTCGTGAAAAAGGTGTGGAGTCATCTGAAGAAGTACATCGTGTCGATAGTCAGATCGGTTGAAGTCAACATTCGTCGCTGAGCGATTCGCTAGATCAAAATTGGCGGCAAAAGGTGCCTCTACGAGATAGCAAACATATGCGCTCGATAGCTCTTCAAAACGAGGATTCATCTTCAATTTATGTAGATTCGTCAATAGACGCTGATAGTCGTTTCTATCTTTGGGACTAGTTAGTTCAATAGGATAGTTCTCAGCAGCCCAATAGTCACTAGCAATCACTTTACTTCCTGCTGCACCTAATTCAGCGATTGAGGAACCATTCCAAAGCAGGAAACAATCAACTATCTGTCTCAAATCTTGCAAGTTAAATTCTCTATGCCCCAAAAGAATTACGTTATCGCTCAGTTCCTCCTCTATCAACGATAGAAAACCTTGCCGGGGCTTAGATGAAATTTTAAAGTTGAGCTCGTGCGGATGTGGCTTGATAAGAAGCAGATTCTCGGTGCCCTTGAACACTGAAATTGTATGATTTAACCAGTCCTTCATGTTTGAATGAGCCGCTCCTCCCATAGTGGGAACAACCAGGTCATAGGGTATTTTGCCAAGTACACATGCTATTGACCCGCCAGACTCTTTACAGCTGCGTATTGCTTCTCCGAGCCTAGTGTTCATGGGATCAACGGCATCGGAAACCGTCCTGCGCTCTCCGATCAGCTGATCTCGAAGTGCCGAAAAATATTCCGGTCGCTTGAGATACTCATGCTCATACCATTCCTCAAAATTTTCCTTAGAACCGAACGCGGGATGGGATGGACCAGTTTTGTGATCTCGACGACGACGTGCAACAATTGTCTCGACATGTTGCCCACGCATATTGGTTTTCCAGTTTTCATAGCTAGAGTTCAGATCGACGTATGCAAAATTTTCAGGGTTCGCCATAGCAAAACAACGGTAGACACCCCATGGAACAAAATGTCCTTGCATTCCGGAAAAGCATACTTTCAATTTCTTTTGCTTGACAGTTTCACGGAGCATCTCCAGCGCAATCACGGTTCGATCCGCAACAAAAAGCCAAGGGTTAATATAAGTCTGTGCCTGCGGGCTATTATAATCAATATCAAATCGCTTCTGCACCCGGCTCAATCTTTCATAAAATGGCTGAAATATATCCAATCCATTAACCTTAAGTATTCCTTTCTCAAAATCAATTTCCCAATCACATACTCTATCAAATCTTGGAAGTTCTCTACCAACCAAATAATCACCGGTTGCACCTAGCCGGGGCGAAAGAGGCCATAGTTTTACGACATCATTTACAAATCCATTCTCATAAAGATTAAAGAACGTGACCCCTTCCCGGGCCAATTCAGAAACAAATGCAGACATGAGTACAGGCGTGTTACGGCATTGATCGGTTGCAAACAAAAATATCTTTGCTCCATCTTCAATTTCACCGTTGCTCTTATCTAAGTTCGTAACCTTGGCTATATCGTTATAGAAATTATTCGAAAGCTGGATCATATCCCAATCCTCACGCAAACGAACAATCTTCAATCGAATACTGATACCGGTGGGGGTTTCCCTCGATAAACCTCGCTTTTCTAGCGAAGCACTCAAATCATTTAAGTATTGATATCTCTCTTCGCTAAATCCAACAATAATCAATGTATCAACAATTGAGCCAATTTGAGCTAAAGTCAACTTGTCTACGGTCACACCCGGGAACAGATTAAACTCATCAGATAATTTTCCCTTAAGAATATTAGAATAATTCTTTTGAAACGGAGTTGAATCTACCTCTATGGCTTTTCGCGCGAAATGGGACAGGTGATTCAAAAGGTCAAATTGGCGCAATCTACGTATTCTTGAAATCGAATCTATGTTTTGATGTCGATTAATTATCATCCATTCGACTATATCAGTCATTTCTTGTGTAAGATGATTTGCGCGAGTTGCTATAATAAAATTTACGAGCCGGGTAAAGAATGTATTGAAGCGGGAGTCGTATAAAGCGTTCAGATTATTATCTTTGTTCTTCTCTTCCTGCATAAATTCAATAAATTCAGCACAGACAAAATCCAAAATTTTGCCTAACTTACTTGATCTTTCATCTACGTAAAATGATGAGTAACTTGCACTCGAAATCAAAACATCCAACCGGTCAGAACGTATTCTTCCCAAAAGATCGCAGGTAATATCATCAAAATTGTACCAGAATGATGATCTCATGATGTAACTTAATGCATTAGATAAATAATTCTGGGTTTTCGAAAGTGTGACGCTCTTGCTGATATACCACTGCTTCACAGACCTGAAGGAATGCGAGTTCAAGTAAGAATCTTTTTCTATTAGCTTCTCTTCCAACAGACACAGACGCTTAAAAACATCTACATCATCAAATATATACCCATCCTTATACATAAGATGCTGATATGCAACAAAATAACTTCCACATAAATAATTAAAATGTTTGGCAACTTCTTCAAGCTTACCAGAACTTTTGAGAGAAGCTCCGCTTGCTTCAAGCTCACTTAATAAAGCTCTAAATTCCGCTTCAAACGCATCGGTGTTGACTGCTGTGACAGCATGATTAATACGAACCAACCTTGCATTGCCTGAATTTCCTCCGGAGCGTGATGCCGCAGAGGGACGGGGGATTTGGCCGTTCGTAAGTGCGGAGGCAACTTTGCGGACGTTCTGTTTTCGCCTAACTGATATGGGAATAAGATACCAAAGTCTTTCTACGATGTTCAGCATAACTAGCCTCAGAATTATTCGCAATCAAGCACAGATCAAATTATGACGCAGACTCTCAAGCTTGAGAAACGGCGAAAACTTATATTGCAGTCTGGCAGTTCATGCATGAGTTGCGGTGTTGTCTAGAGGTATGGTATCACTTTTTTGGTATTAACTCGGATTTTGATCGTGATCAAGGTGTTTCGCCGTCGTTTTCGTCCCCAGAGTGATCCATGAGCAGTCTTGTTTTCTCCCCGGTGACCATTTCAGACGCCGCGCGACTGCTGGAATGGCGGACATCGGAGAGGGTGACGCGGTATATGCGGACCGATTTCGAGGGCACCGTCGAAGGTCAGGCGAACTGGATCGAATCCCGCGCGAAAGCGCCCGGGTTCCGGCACTGGGTCGTCCGCCGCGGCGAGACGCCGTTTGCCTATCTGAGCATGCAAACCGATGAGAGCGGCATAGCGGCGGACTGGGCCTACTACATTGGCAATGAGGACATGCTGATGCTGGGGGGCTATGTGCCCCTGGCCTTTCACAACAAATGGGTCTTTGATTTCGGCTATGAGGCGACATACGCCGACGTCGCCGAGGAAAACGAGGCGGTGCGCAAGCTTCACGCCTCCCACGGCTATGTCGAACTCAGCCGCGAACCAGACGGCATCGACAAGCCCTATCTGAGGTGCGACATCATCCGCATGCGGCTTGACGCCGAACACTGGAAACAGAATTTCAAGCCGTTTCACCGGTTCGTGGCCGACTGGACTGATTGACGGGGATCAGCTAACAGGTTGGGCGTCTTCGCCTGACCTAGACAACCCCGCCTCCTTCGATGATCGCGGGGGCCAATATTGGAGAGAAATTTGTCCAAGAGCGACGAGATACTGGCAGCCACGATGCGCTCCTCGCTGGCGCTTCCGGAGGACTACAGCACGGCCGACATGGTGTTTTCCGAAACGCCGGGATGGGATTCGCTGGCCCACATGCGCCTGGTGGCGGATATAGAAGAGAAGTTCGACATCATGCTCGAGCTCGACGACATCATCGACCTGTCGAACTTTGCCAAAGGGCAGGAAATCCTGAAGAAATATGGCGTCACGGATTGATCTCAGCGGCAAGGTCGCAATCGTGACCGGCGCAAGCCGCGGAATAGGCGCCGCCACGGCGGAAGCGCTGGCCCGGGCTGGCGCTTCGCTGTGCCTGGTTGCGCGTTCTCAAGCCGAAACCGAAGACCTTGCCGGCCGCCTGAGCCAGAATTACGGCGTCGAGGCTTTCGCGCTCGCAACCGATCTGTCGGACTGGAAGTCCGCCGATCAGGTGGTGCGCGCCACATTCGGCCGCTTCAAGCGCGTCGATATTCTCGTCAACAATGCCGGTTCGCTTGCCGACGGCACGATCGGAACCTTCTCCGAGGACACCGTTCGCGAAACATTTGCTCTCAATACGTTCTCGGCGATGAATCTGATCCAGATTGCCGCCCGCGCCATGATGCGCAAGGGCGGCGGGTCGGTCATCAACACCAGCTCGATCATGGCCACCCATGGCGCAAGGGGCCAGTTTGTCTACGGGGCGGCAAAGGCCGCCGTCATCGGCGCGACCAAATCCGCCGCCCGTGAACTTGGGCCGCAGGGCATTCGCGTCAACTGCGTCGTTCCGGGCCTTATCGAGACATCCATGATCGGCGACGTGGAGCCGGACATGCTCCAGGCACGCATCGACAATATCGCGCTCGGCCGCACCGGAAAGCCTGACGAAGTCGCCAATGTGGTGCTGTTTCTGGCAAGCGATCTCTCGTCCTATGTGAACGGGCAGGCAATTGCCGTCGACGGCTCCATGGCGATCTGAGCCGGGCAGTCCTTGCCGCGAGGCGGGATGCGATGCGCAACAGACGGATAAGGGACGCATATGAGAGACTGGACATTTCCGCTTTCAGGGACGGCAGCAATCGTCGATGCGGACCAGGGCCTGACGGTGACCTATGCCGAGCTGTCCGACGCACTTGAGCGGACCGCTGGGCGGCTTGACCGCTGGCAACCCGGTGCGCCACATTTCCTGCTTGCCCGCAACGGCATGGACCATGCGCTGACGATCCTTTCCGCTTTCCGGCGGAAAGTCCCGCTGGCTCTTGTCGATCCCGAGCTCGCTCCGGAGCGTCTGGCCGAACTCGTCGGCATCTACAGACCCGCAAGCCTGATCGGTGACCGGGACGTTTTGGAAGCCTGCGCCCTTTCCGGCTACTCGTTGCACCGAAATGACGCGGCCGGATTGTTCCAGCTCCTTCGCGACGCGGATGAACCGGCGCCTGAAACCCATCCGGATCTTTGCTGTCTGCTCTCCACCTCGGGGTCGACAGGCACGCCGAAGTTCGTAAGGCTGTCTTCAGACAACCTGATTGCCAACGCGAGGGCGATCGCCGAGGTTCTGGAGATCGGCCCCGGCGTTACAACCCTGGGACATCTCAAGTTTCATTACTCTTTCGGCCTGTCGGTTCTGACCAGCCATCTTCTGTCAGGCGGTACGGTGGTGCTGACCGGAGCCACAATTGCCGAACGTGGCTTCTGGGAGGCGATGCGCGAACACGAGGTTGCGGTTCTGCCTTGCGTGCCGTTCCATTGCGAATACCTTCACAGGCTGGGGCTCAAGCGGCTGCGGCTGGAGCATTTTGACACCATCATCCAGGCCGGAGGCGCCTGCCGCCAGGACATTCTGACCGGGCTTCACTCGCAGTTGCAGGAGCGCGGCGGACGTTTCTTCGTCATGTACGGCCAGACCGAGGCATCGCCGCGCATAACGACGCTCCCCGCGCAGGCGCTTGCAGCGCATCCGGGATCTGTCGGCGCTGCGCTTCCAGGCGGACTCATTGTCATCCAGGATGCCGATGGCCGGGAACTGCCCGGTGGTCAAACCGGCGAGATCGTCTATTATGGACCCAACGTCATGATGGGCTACGCCTCATCGGCGGACGATCTGAAATTGGCCGATGTCACCGGCGGCTGCCTGAAGACCGGAGATCTCGGCTTTCTCAGCGACGAGGGCTATCTGACCATCACCGGGCGCGCGGCGCGTTTTGCAAAGGTGCATGGCGTCCGTGTCAGTCTTCATGATGTCGAGAAGATTGCTGCCGCGCGGTTCAATCAGGAATGCGTCGCCGTCGAGGGCCCGGATCAGGTTCGCATTTTCATCGAACGCTCCGGGGATGAAGCGGCTGACGAGGTGCCGGTCGAGGCCGAACTGGCTCTGTGCCGGGAACTCAGACTGCCGAACGGCAGCGTAGAGGTTCACCGGATCGACGGGTTGCCGCGCAAGACCAATGGGAAACCCGACTATGTCAAGCTCACCAGCTTCTGAAAATTTTCATGCGCTTAACGAGGCGCCGCAATGGTCGATGCCGCAAACTGACCGCGAGACGCGGCTTCTTTCGGGGCTGTCGGAACTGGTCGACCACCATCGGCTGAATTGCCGCGAATACGAACGGATTCTGGGCGGTCTGTGGCAGGTTGCCCCGGCACGGAAGCTGGAGGATATTCCCTATCTTCCGGTCTCGCTGTTCAAGACCCATCTTCTGCAGTCGGTGCCGCAGGACCAGATCCGCATCACCATGACCTCGAGCGGGACAACCGGCGCAGCCGTCAGCCGCATCGCTGTCGACAATGAGACGTCCCGCCGCCAGAAGCTCTCGCTGAACGCATCCATGGCCGCGATCCTTGGCAGGAAGCGGCGGCCGATGCTGGTGATCGATTCGCTGGCCGTCGTCTCCGATCCCGCGCTGATGTCGGCCCGGGGTGCGGGCGTTCTCGGCATGATGCCCTTCGGCCGCGATCATTGTTTCGCGCTGGACGGGAGCATGAACTACAGGCTCGATGAAGTACGCGAATGGCTTGCCAAACACAGCGGCGAGGAAATCTTCATTTTCGGCTTCACCTTCCTCGTCTGGCAGTATCTCCGCGGCCTCGCCGAGGAACTCGGCAGTGACCTGTCCAAAGCGACGCTCGTCCATTCCGGCGGCTGGAAGAAACTGCAATCCGAAGCGGTAAGTCCGGAGGTGTTCCGGCGCACGTTCAGGGAACTTGCCGGATTGCGCAACAGCTACAATTTCTATGGCATGGTGGAGCAGATGGGAGTGGTCTTCCTGGAAGGCGACGATGGCTTGCTCTACCCGCCCAATATCGGTGATGTGATCATCAGGGATCCATTGACCTTTGAACCTTGCCCCCCGGGCGTGGAAGGGGTGATTCAGGTCCTGAGCCTGATCCCCACTTCCTATCCGGGACACAGTATCCTGACCGAAGACGTCGGCGTCATCGAAACAATTGACGCGGGCGTTGGCGGACGCCTTGGCAAGGCCGTCAGGATTGTCGGCCGCCTCCCCAAGGTCGAATTGCGGGGGTGCAGCGATGTCATTGCCACCGAAAGCCAGCGCGTACTCGATGCCGCACTTTAAAGCTCTCGGTGGCCACATGCCTTGGTCCAGGCTATCTCCGCTATCCTGGGACATGTCTTCAACCCGTTTTCGATTGCGCCCGATATTATGACGATCACTCTGTTTCCCGACAATGATATCTCGCTGGATACGCTGTGCGGCAGGATCGCGAAAGCTCAACCCGCCCCGCCTTTCGAAGCCGCGCAAATCGAGCTTTTGCACGGTCTTTCCCGATTCCTGATGACCGACCGCCGTCTTGCCGGGCGCGCAGAATGGACGGCCCTGGGCTATTGGCTGCGCCGCGCGTCACTCGCCAAGCTGAAGAGCGATTTCATGGAACGGCTGCCAGCCGACACCATCATCGCACCGCGGGGCGTTGCCGTGCACCTGCCGCCGGCTAATGTTGACACCATTTTCGTTTACTCTTGGGCGCTGTCGCTCTTGTGCGGCAACGTCAATCTGGTTCGCCTCCCATCGTCGCGTCCGGAACAGATCGATATCGTTCTCAACTATCTTACCGATGCGCTTGAAAAATCGGGGCTTGGCCCCTCCAACCTGTTTGTGACCTATCCGGCGGACAATCGCATCAATGCGTCGATGTTTGCCTTGGCGGACATGCGGCTGATCTGGGGTGGGGACCAGAAGATCAGCGCACTGTCGACCATGCAGGCAAAACCGTCCTGCCACACGCTCAACTTCGCAGACAGGTTTTCCCTGGGACTCTACAAGGTGGAGGCCTATACCGGACTGTCCGGCACCGAGCGGGACGAGCTGGTGCGAAAGGCGTACAACGACGTCTATATCTTTGATCAACTCGCCTGTTCGTCCTCCAGGCTCGTTGCATGGCTCGGCGGAACCGATAGCCTGTACAAAGAGGCAATCTCCGACTTTTCCGGCCGCCTGTCCGCTCAGGCACGGCGCATGAACTACGAGGTTGCCCCCCACACCAGCATGGCGAAGTTTGCCGCCGCCAACCGGTCGACAATCGATCACCGGGTAAGCGGCTTGGCTTCCAGATCGGCGGAACTGACGGTCGTCGAGCTTTCCGGGCTCGAAGATGTCCGCGAGGAAGCCTCCGGCGGAGGGTTTCTTTATTCCGCCCATGTTGCCGAGGCTCAGGAACTGAAAGCGTTTCTCCGCCGCAAGGACCAGACGATCGCCTATTTCGGATTTGACCGCGACGAACTCCTTGAGCTTGCTCGGATGCTCAGCGTCCGTGGCGCGGACAGGTTCGTTCCGGTTGGCAGTGCGCTGGATTTCGATTTTATCTGGGATGGTTTCGACCTGCCCGGCCAGATGCTCAGATATGTGCGTATCCGCTGATGGATATCGCATGAATATGTGCTGCGGCTTCGCGCCGTAGCGATGGATACACACATAACCTCAGGTGATTGACCGTTAACGAGATATGCTTTCGAGAGGGGGATGACTGTGGCAGATGCGATAATCCAGGCGAGGACACGTTCCACCCGCCTGCCCGGCAAGGTCATGCTCGATCTCGAAGGCAAGAGCGTCTTATCCCATGTCTGTGAGCGTGTCGGGCGCGCCCGGTCGGTCGACCGCGTCATCCTGGCCCTGCCCGACACACCTGAAGACGATGCGCTTGCCGCGCACGCATGCACGCTCACCGATTTTGTCTACCGGGGCAGCGAAACCGACGTGCTCGACCGGTATTTTCAGGCCGCAAGCCATTTCGGCTCCACCCGGATCTTCAGGATCACCTCCGATTGCCCGCTGATCGACCCCCAGATCGTGGACAACATGCACCGGTCGTTCGAACGCTTCAAACCGGACTATATGTCCAATATGCTGAAGCCCGGGCTGCCGCGCGGCCTCGACGCAGAGTTGTTCGAGTACCCGTCCCTCGAAAAGGCCTGGCGGCAGGCGCGCCAGCCGCATGAGCGAGAGCACGTGACGCCCTACATTTATCGAAATCCGGATCTTTTCGACATCAAGGCCCATAAGGAACCGATCGACCGGGCCGACTGGCGATGGACCCTGGATACCGAGGCGGATTTCGCGTTCGTGTCGGCGGTTTACCAGGCGCTCTACAAACCCGGCGAAGAGTTCGGGTTCGCAGACATTGAGGCCCTTCTGTCGCAACGTCCCGCACTGATTGAACTCAATGCCCACATCAGCCAGAAAGTAGATCACTTGAAGTGACTTCGGTATTCGCGCCTGTACAGCGCATAGCTGCGGCAGAAACGAGATCTTCCGGAACCGAAAATCGATTGATCAAGCGTAAAATGTGCTTTGGACCATGGACTCGGATCTGCTAGAGCTTGGGCTCACCCGTGCACCGATCCAAACGAAGACCTCAGTCGATGTCTGGAGAAGCGCGGCACATAAAAATACCTCGCGCATTGACGTATGAACCAAGTGAATATGTCGATGCGACAGCTGTGTAGATTTGCCCTTGAAAGACATGCCAAACGCTCAGCCGAAGCCGATAGAAACCTTTGCTGTCGGTTTCAAGTTCTGGAAACATGAATTTATCCGGCGTTACTATCCCGAGCGTCGCGCTCATTTCTTGCCAATGCACCCGACAAAACGGGAATTCTTGCGCTGGCGGGAAAAACTGATATCCGCCAAGGGTGCGGAACTCCTTGTCTGGGGACCGGACTGTCCCGCGCGGATCAAGCCGTTGGCAGAGCAGCACAATATTCCCGTCCTTCACATGGAAGACGGTTTCCTGCGCTCGAAACGCAAAGCCTCGAGCCGCACTGCCCCCTTGTCTCTGACGATCGACCGCCAACGGCCCTACTTTGACTGCCGTGGCCCATCGGATCTCGAAGACCTGTTGATGAATACGAGCTTTGAGCCGGAGTTGCTTGAGCGCGCCCGTCACGCTATCAGTGTCATTGTCGATGCCGGACTGACCAAATACAACGGATCTGGCGAGGCCTCGTCCAACGGCATCCTGACAGAAGGGAAACGCCGTATCCTGGTGGTCGGCCAGGTCGAGCAGGATGCCTCGATCCGCTACGGCCTGCCGAAGCCGATGAAGAACAATGATCTGGTTCGGATTGCGGCAGCGGAAAATCCGGAAGCTACGATCATCTACAGGCCTCACCCGGACGTTCTTGCGGGAGTAAGGCCCATGGGCAGTGACCCCGCGGAAGTGGCGCATATTTGTCAGGTCGATGTGCTGCCGCGCCCACTGGCCGATGTTCTCTCCAGCGTTGACCACGTCTATACGATGACCTCGCTGGTGGGTTTTGAAGCATTGTTGAGAAAAATACCGGTGACGGTCCTTGGCGCTCCCTTCTACTCAGGATGGGGCCTGACGGATGACCGGCATGATACCGGACGGCGCAGCCGGACGTTGACACTGGAAGAATTGTTCGTCGGCGCCTACATAAGCTACCCGGACTATTTTGACCCGCATACCGGAGAGCCCTGGACCATGGAGCAGGCGATGGAATGGCTCATGGACAAATCGGTGGATGACCGGTCCGACCTTGTCAGTGAGCAGTTCTCCAAAGGAGTCGAATGGAAAATGTGGGGCGCGTACGGCCTGTTTGGATGGCGGCATATGCTTACACCGCTGGTCGCGCCCGTGGTTGCGCATATCGGCAATGCGTCTGAAGCCAGGAACTACCGCGCCAACCCGATCGAGTTCTTTCGCGAACTTCCGACGCCCATGCACCGGCTCTTGGGGCGGTTGCTATATCCTTTCGACGACACATGAACGGTTGGACATTCCGGCTGAAACTTGAGATAGTTACGGAACGTTTGGTATCTGGGACTCTGGACCTTTGAGACGCAATGATCAGGCTTGTAGATGCAACCAAATATGCGCGGGCAAAGGGAATAAAGAAACCCATACTCGATGGGGTGAGTTTGACTATTCCGCGCGGACGCAGCATTGGATTGCTGGGCCGTAACGGTGCCGGCAAAACGACATTGCTCAGCCTGATCGCCGGAACCCTGGGCCTTGATTCAGGGAAAATCATCCGCCAGGGGCTGATTTCCTGGCCTCTTGGCTTTCAGGGAAGCTTCCAGCCCAGTCTGAGCGGCGAACAGAATGTTCGGTTTGTGGCGCGCATCTATGGCGTTGATACTCAGGAACTGATCGAATACGTCGAGGACTTCGCTGAGTTGGGGGCATTTTTCCGCGCCCCAGTTTCCACATATTCCTCTGGCATGAAAGCCAGGCTGGCCTTTGGGCTTAGCATGGGGGTGAACTTCGACTATTACCTTGTGGACGAAATAACAGCGGTGGGCGACACCAATTTCAAGAAAAAGTGCAAGATGGTGTTTGATACCCGTCTTCAGTATTCGGATGTTATCATGGTCTCTCACAGCACAGCGACAATCCGTGAGTACTGTGATTGCGGTATCGTCCTGGAACACGGGAAGCTGATGTTTTACGAGGCCGTGAACGATGCCATCGAAGTTCACAACAGAAATATGAAGGAAAGTGCATGAGCGGACCAAAGCCGGCAATCGCTGTCGTCAAGCCTGCCGCCGAAACTTCTCCGGACAAGGACCAGGACCAGGCAGCGTCGACCCTAAAAGATGGTTCCGCTGTCAAAGCAGAAAAGCCGGACACGCAGCGACCGAAGAATGTCCAGTTGCTGAAGGAGTTGCTGAACATTCCGGCAGCCATTCAGATGCCCAACCTGAAGAAGAAATCGAAATTGAGGGGCCTCCTTCGTCTGCGGCATTGGGCAATCCTGATATCGTTCATTGCGGTGGTGCTCATTCCCGGCGCCCTCGCAACCTCCTACATGTTGTTTGTGGCCCAGGATCAGTACCACTCGTCTTCGTCCTTTGCGGTAAGGTCGATCGAGAATACTTCCGCGTCTGATGTCCTTGGCATGTTCACCCAGTCGACGGCCGGCAGCACGGTGTCGGACAGCTACATATTGCTGGACTATGTCCGCAGCGAGCAGATGGTGAAAATGGTCGACAAGAAATTCGACCTTAACTCGATCTATGCGGTCCGTGGTCTCGACTATTATTACGCGCTTTCCCCGGATGCGCCCATCGAAGCCAAACTCAACTTCTGGAACAGCATAATCCAGATCAATTTTGACCAGACATCCGGCATTATTGATCTGAAAGTCCGCGCTTTTGAGCCCGACCAGGCCCGCGAAATTGCCGATTTCATAATTGCGACCAGCGAAAAACTGGTGAATGAGCTTTCGAGCAAAGCCCGGAACAGCGTGCTCGAGTCGGCCCACGAGGAGGTCTATCTGGCGGAACGGCGGCTTTCCTCCGCACGATCGGCTTTGCTTGCCTACCGTGACCGCGCCCAGGAGGTCGATCCGAGCGAAGGTGCGAAAATGGCAGCGGAACTGATCGGTTCGCTGGAGCTGCAGCTGGTCCAGTTGAATTCGAGTTATGCCACCGCACGCTCGCAGATGGCCGACGACTCTCCCCGTGTGCGTCTGTTGAGAAACCAGATTGCAAGCCTTGAGGAACAGATACGCATCGAACGCGCACGCCTTGGCAGCGGAACATCGACCGAGCCAAGCCCCAAGACAGGACGGCTGACGGGAAGCAACGACGTGGCCAGTCGCATCGCCGCCTACGAAGTGCTGGAAACCGATCGCGAATTTGCCGAGCGCGCCTATGCGGCCGCATTGACGAGCCTGGAGAAAGCCCGCATGGACGCCAATAGCCGTCAGCGCTACCTGGCGGTGTTTCTGAAGCCGACGACGTCCGAATTGGCGCAATACCCCAACAGGATTTTCAATTCCTTCCTCGTCACCGGCATATTGCTGTTTTTCTGGTCGATCGTCCTGATGGGCTATTACAACATACGGGATCGGAACTGAAGCGCGTTGGCTCGCAGTGAGTTGCGCGGGCAGTAGAGCCATCAATGGACATGAAAAACACCAGCGTTGTCAGCACTGTTTTCGCCACGCATTTCCGTGTCGTTTCGGCTTTGATCTCGCGCGAGATGGTGACGCGCTTTGGCAACAATCCCGGCGGCTATCTCTGGGCGTTGCTGGATCCCATTGCAAACATCACCTTCCTGACCCTGATATTCAGCGCAATTGCCAGAAACCCTCCCCTTGGCACGAGCTTCCCGATGTTCTTTGCCACGGGCTTCATTGCGTTTCACTATTATCGGTCGATCGAAAATTATGTTTCGGCAGGAATAAAATCCAACAAGACGCTTCTGAGCTACCCCAACGTGGCGCCTGTCGATGTCATCATCGCGCGCTATGTGCTGCAATTGGCGACAACAACTGCCATCGCCCTCGTTGTCCTCGGGTTCCTGATGCAGGTCATCCGCAATCCGCCTGTGATCAATTTTTTTCCGCTTGTCGAGGCGGCATTCCTGGCAAGCATCATGGCTCTTGGCATCGCCATGGCCAACAATGTGTTGTTTATCAAATACCGAATTTATGAACGGCTTTATGCGGTTGTTAACCGGCCGCTTTACCTGATTTCCGGAATTTTCTTTCTGCCCGATGCCATTCCGCACCCTTTTCGCGAACTTCTCCTCATAAATCCCGGCATCCATGTCGTCATGCTGTTCAGGCAGGGCTTCTATCCCGAATACCGCGCCATCGGTCTGGACCTGCCTTATGTCTACACCTGGGTCATTGTGGTGTTTTTTTCAGGTATGTTGATCTTTCGCACCAACGCCGCAACGATGAGATCCAATTAGGGCCCGAACGGGCTTTGTCGCCCGGACTCGAATGTATGTACGCTTCTTTGTGAGGCCGAAGTGGTAATTCGCTGCGCCCCAATTACCAACCCCGCGGCTTGGAGCCCGATTTTGGACCACGCGGCTGGGGAATATCCCGAATGTGACCTTGTAGGCGGATCGGAGGCGCCATGAACATTCATAAGCGATATCGGCAGCTCGGTGCCGATATCGCTTATTCCTGCGCCGGGCGCCGTCTGTTCTGATGGTTTGATTGGCTTTAAGCGCATGCATCAAGCCCGACAGCTGAAAAACGCTTCTTCGCGGCAACGCGTCACAGGCGGGCGAATGCTCCGGATTGCGCCTGACGACAGAGGCTTTGATCTTGTGGGCCGCATTGCGCTCTCATCTACCGATCCGTTTCGGCGCCGGTGGCGGGAGCCTCTTCGCCGATACTCTCGAAATCGCGGACCATTCTGTCGTAGGAGGGATGCACGGTGCCCATCATCCGGTCCCAGATGGAGAAGAAATTGCCGTAATTGTAGCGGAACGTCGAATGATGCAGATCGTGGAAGGATGTGCAAATCATGGGTGACGGCCAGCGCGAAGTTGGCGAGGCGAAATACTCAAACCCCGAATGGCCGATCATGCCGGAAACCTGGTCGAACACCCTCTGCGCAGCAAGCGCGAGCGCCGGCATCGGCAGCACGAACCACACAACCAGATAGTATCCGTGCTCGATCAAGGTATCGACGGTGGTGGAGGAGTCATTGCTCCATACGGTGGGCGCCACCGACTTGTGATGCGGCGCGTGCCAGCGATAGAACATTTTCAGGTGCAGCAACCGGTGGCCCCAGTAGAACCATGCATCGTAAAGCACCATCGAAACCACAAACATCAGCGGCACCGACCACCAGTTTGTTTCCAGCGGCGAAATCGTCCAGCCACGCACCTGGGCAAAATAGCCGAAGGAGAGCAACGCAGCCGAGACCGCCAGCGCCGACAAGGACGAACGGATCTCCACCCACATCCGCTTGTCGCCGTTGCGGTTTTTTTGGATGCGGCGATCCGGATGCCGCCGGTTGATGTAGGTCATTCCGATTCCGGTGGCGAAATATATCGCCACCGTCGCGCCATAGACGATGGCGAAATAAAACAAGTATTGCAGAACCGGGTCCATCAACGAAGACGACATGCCGATACAATTCTCCTGATTTTCATGTGCCGGGCCTCCGCCTGTGCAGTCCGGAGCCAAGCCATCGTCCAAGCACGGTCGAGTAGTCCCATATAGCTCACCCGGTACACAAGTTTAACCCCCCGGCCAGATGCGCGCGCCGAACTGCGAAAGTCCCGCGGAACATGGCAAGGTACAGACCGGGTTTCGTCCCAGGTATGAATGGGTCAGGCCAAGCCTCAAATCGGGGATGTGGCCACGAACCGCATTGAACCTCCTGCACTTAATCCTTAAAGCTAGGGCAAAACCGGTCTCACCGGCGAATCCGGCAGTTTGACCCTGCCTGCCGGGCTTGAGCCGAATTCGTGGTCGTCTGGCATACCGTTTGGGTCGGCAGGCGGCGGCGTGAAATTGCATACCGCACAGGGACGACGGATCATTGATGCAGTTGATAGCAGAATTCGCACTGTTCTGGACCATCGCCTACGTGGCCGGGGTCACGATCATGTTTGTCGTCGGCCTGGTAATCCTCCAGATCAACAAGAGGCATCCGGAGCGAAAGATTCAGAAACGGGAGCCGACGCATTCAGCCCGGAAGGACATTCTATCGTCTCTCAGACAGATCGCGGTAACCGCGACCTGCCTGTCGGTGGGTCTGTTTGCCCAATGGAAAGGATGGACGATTGCACCGGTCGAGCTGAGTTGGTGGTCGTTCCCGGTGTTTTTCGCCATCAGCGTCGTGCTGCACGACGCATGGTTTTACTTCGGCCACCGGCTGCTGCACACCAAGGCGTTGTACCGGTTTCACAAGCCCCACCACATGACCATAACGCCGACGGTATGGTCGAACGACGCCGGCTCGTCGGTCGATACGCTTTTCGCGCACAGCTATTATGCGCTCGTTCTGTTCGTGATCCCGATACCGGCGCTGAGCCTGATCGCGCATCGCCTGTTCGACCAGATCAGCGCAATCATCGGCCATTCGGGGTACGAGTACTTCGCCAACTCGACCAGCAGGGCGCCATGGCCGATGATCTGCACGACCTATCACGATCAGCACCATTCCGAGTTCGTCTACAATTATGCCAATTACTTCAGCTGGTGGGACAGGATCTGCGGCACCATCCACCCGCATTATGACCATATCATCAAGGGCTGGGAGGAAAACGACGCCCGGCCCCACATGCCAAAGGCCAAGGAACCCATTTCAAGCTGACTCCCGATGCGCCGTATTGTTGCCAGTGGGACTGATTGCTGCGATACGAGACATGTCTGTGTTCAGGGCGGTTTCAACTGACCAACGCCCCCGCACCCTCGGGAAAAGCTGCCACCATGCATGTTATCATTACCGGCGGATCGAGCGGCATTGGCGCCGCAGTAGCTGAGCTTGAAGCAGCCCGCGATGGCCGGATTTCAATGATCGCCAGGCGTGAGAACCTGCTCACACATCAGCGTGCGCGCCTGCTCGCACGGTTTCCGCGGGCTATGGTTCACATCTGCGCCGCAGACGTTACGGATGCCACCGCCCTGACCGCGGCCATTGAAAGCTGCGAAGCCCGGCACGGGCCCTGCGACCGGCTTGTCACCGCCGCAGGCATTGTCGAGCCGGGCGAACTGATCTCGCAATCGCCTGCCAGTTTCAGGACGCAAATCGATTGCAACCTGTTCGGCACCGTCCACGCGGTCCGGGCCGTCTATCCTTCGATGGTCCAGCGGCAATCCGGCCAGATCGTGATCATATCGTCCGGCGCCGGGCTCATCGGCATTCACGGCTATTCGGCCTATTGCGCCTCCAAACACGCACTGACCGGATTTGCCGAAGCCTTGCGGCAGGAAGCGAAGCCGAACGGGATTGCGGTTTCCATCTGCTTTCCGCCGGACACGGATACGCCGCAACTGGCGGCGGAACTTCCGCTGCGCTCGCCGGCGGCTTCGGCGATCATGGGGATGGCAAGATCCCGGCCGGCAGAACGGGTGGCGCGCGCCATTGTGAAGGGGGCGGACCGCGGCCGGTTCGAGATCTACCCGGGATTGGAAATGGCGCTGCTGGGACGTTTCGGAACCCTGATTGCACCTTTGCTGCGCTGGCATTTCGACCGGAAAATTGCCGCTTCGGGCACGCCTTCCGGCGACTGACGGTTTGCCTTGTAGAATGCTGCGACGTATTTCATGCGTGGTGGTTACCGACGGTCATTCGCTTCACACGGCGCACCCCTTGTGCAAAACAATCACGCTATACAAAACGCGGGAGTCTCTCATTGAAGCCACTTGATGTGATCAAGACGCCGCTATGGCTGGCGCAACTGGCCACCGGCGCCAAATCGTTCAGAAACAATCCTGTCATCGGCAGCCCCTGGCTCAACGACAAAGGACTGCACATTGCGCGGTTGCGCAGCGCCGAGAGCATGGCGAACAGCAAACGACGGCGGCTTACCCATCTCGTCGACAGCGAGGATGTGGAGAGCTTTGCCCGCGACGGCTATGTGGTCCGCCGCAACGCCCTGCCCGCCGATGTGTTCGCGCGCCTGCGCCGCCAGGTGGAAGACCATGAGTTCCAGGCCCAGGAAATGTTGCAGGGTAACGCCGTCACCCGTTTCATCCCGATCACGCGGGCGATGATGGACACCCATGCCGAGCTTGGCGCATTCGTTCGCGGACGCATGTTCCAGGGACTGCTGCGTTATGTCGCCGCCGCCAATGCGGATCCGATCAGTTTTGTGCATACGGTTTTTGGCGAGCCGCATCGGGGGCCACGCGATCCGCAGACGCTGTTTCATTCCGACACTTTCCACGCGACCGCCAAGGCCTGGTTCTTCCTTTCCGATGTCGCCGAAGACGGCGGACCGCTGACCTATGTTCCGGGCTCCCACAGGATGACGCCCGCGCGGCTGGACTGGGAACGCCAGCAAAGCCTGACCGCGCACGGCCACGCAAACAAGCATCACGCGCACGGTTCGTTCCGCATATCGGATGATGAGATCCGGGAGTTGGGCTACCCGGCGCCGGCCCGGATCGCGGTGCCGGCCAACACCCTGGTGGTGGCCGATACGCACGGGTTTCACGCCCGCGCGGTCAGTGAGAAACCGACGGTTCGGCTCAGCCTGTACGGCTCGTTGCGCCGCAATCCGTTCGTGCCGTGGACCGGCCTAGATCCCTTCAGCCTGCCGGGCCTGCGCGACCGCCAGGCGGAGATACACGATGCGATCAACAACTGGAAGGCGCGGCGGGGACCGACGGGCCAGCCGCCCGTGGGACTCGTCAAGCCACTGGATCCGCCGCGGCGCTGGCAGATCTGAAATCGGCGATGACGGAGCCATTTCCGGGGAAAATCAAGGCTGGAGACTGACATCGCCGTTGCGACAAGTGAACACGATCACCCTGTCGGGGGGCTTGCGTTCGACCCTCGCCCCCCAGAAAAGCCATCGCCAGAACGTTTCGCGGTCCCTCGGAAACAGATCCGGCGTTTTGCAAATAGTTCGCACATTCCTTGAAATGGATGGTTGAGACGAGTGTGCCGATGTGAAGCCAGGTATCGCCTGTGAAGGGTTTCAGAAGATCGCTTGAGCGCCCGTCCCGGGGACAGTCGCTCCGGACGATGCAATCATGATCCCGTCCATGTTGACAATCCGGACGACAGCCGCCAGAAGATGGAGGAATGGCGTAGAGACTACAACGAGGTTCGACCTCACAGTACCATTTGCAACAAGCCGCCGATATCGCTCATGAATGCTTCCGGCGCACCCGGTCCGCCGCGAGTATTAGCCTTGGGAAATACCCCAGCCGCGTCGTCCAGAATCGGGTCCTACGTCAGAACAGTGCAAGGCCGACAAAATCGTTGCGAACGGATTTGGGTGCCATTAGCATGCCCGGCAGTGACCGAAACCGGAATGCCGGATGCGCAAACCGGCGAAAACACATCGGTGCACCCCAAAGCAATCCCGGTGCGGGCAATACACAATAACGGAGCATCTTTTGAAACGGCTCGTTGTCTATTGTCCCGGGTATGATTTGCGCCCGGTCCAGCACAGCTTCGCTCTCATAAGGTCGGAATTCGCAAACTTCCTGAGGATTCGACAGATTGGCGGGGAGCTCTCGCCAGTCGACGCTGGAATGGAGAAGGACGACGGTACGGCCACATGGAGCGGGCGTGTCTCCTGGCCGGAAGGCACGGTCGAAACGCGTTTTGTGCAACTTGGCTGGAAGGACACGATCAAACCCGACTTCGAAAGGGCTTGGTTTCGAATGATGACGGATAGCCTCTGGTCATTCTATCACTATGCGCGTGCGGGCGGGTACAGGGCCGTACTCAAAAGCAATTGGGCTCACAGCATCTTCTGTCTCTATCCTGCAGTCGGCTTTGCGCTCTACTGCGCCGTTAGCCTTATTCCCCCGGCCTTGACGGCCCCTGCCGTCCTGGAGTGGGGCGGCGCGATGGCGCCGCCGGGTATGGCAAGCATGTTTTCGTGGTTCCTCCTGTTTGCCGGCAGTGCGTTGTGGATGGCTGGCGTTTACGGTTTCACACGGCTGATCGAGCCATGGACTTATTTCTGGTACCTGGTGAACAGCTGGTATTTCATGGCGAGGCTGGCGCGCAATGTGCATCCGGAAATGCTGGCGCGTATTGAGGAATTTGCCGATACGATCGTGGACCTGAGCGACAAGGCCGATGACGATGAGGAGTTGGTTCTTGTCTCGCACAGCTGCGGGACATTCGTGGCGATTTACATTCTCGCTGCTGTGCTACGCCGGAACCCGGATATCGCAAAGCGATCAGGCGGATTCACGTTTGCAACACTGGGTCCGGCGTTTGAATGCCTCGGCGGTTTTGGGGCCGGGAAAGGATTCGGTCACGCAATGGCGGCGGTTGCCCGCGCTGATGTCGATTGGACGGATATCTATGGACCCCAGGATATCGTATGCGGGGGTCGAACCTCGCCGGTTGCACGCTACGCATCGAAGAGCGGCGAGACCTCTGGTTGGAGGGAGCCCAGACGCTTCAGCGTGTGCATTCCCGACCGGATGTCCGCGAGCAGATTCCGGTATTTGCGCTTCCGCTTCTTCCGGCTGCATTTTTGCTATTTCTTTGCCTCGCCCCGGTCTGATCTTTTTGATTTTTACAGGCTGGTGTTTGGTCCGGAGCCTGCGAAACGGCAACTGCAGGCGTGGGCTGGCAGAAATCAACGAGACGACCAGCACTCAAGCCGCGTGGACGAATTGACTCAGGCAACCGTTTGAGGATGCCCCGACCGGATTCGATGTGATCCATGGTTGCCGACTGAGTTGGAGGGTCGCCAATGTCCACGCGGATGACGGATGAGACCTGGGCCAACGCCTTGGTTCTGTTCCGGGCGGCGCTGCGCCAATGGGCGTCAGCGGGCGCGAGAGCCGCTGTTTGTTGAAGCGTTGCACTATTTCCGGGTTCACAATGTCAGTTGCAGACCCGCCGGAGCGCTTCGGAAACTGGAACGCGGAACTTTGAATCGCTCGTCGTACTCGTCGCTCGGTGCATCTTGGTCAGACCCGTCCATGCGACCCGGACGTCGAGGCGCTGGCATCAGGGCTGTGGGCCTCAACCAGAAAGACATCTTGCTCCGCGATCCCGTCGTCAGAAATCATAGTGCTCCGGCAAACGCAACTCGCCGAGCATGTACCAATGCTCGATATTCTCGATGACCAGCGGTTCGAAGATCTCGTTGAACTTCATGATTGTTTCGGGGATCGGATAGGGCTTGCCGTTATCGACCGTCTTGGCAAGCGGCGGCAGTATGGCAAGGGTGAAGCGCGCGCCCCTGGTTCGCTTGAGATAAACCGGCACGAGCGTTGCTGCGGTGGAATTGGCGAGCTTGACCGCAACCACCGCATTGCCCTTTCCCGGTGGTGTACGACCGAAAAGCGGCAGATGAACCTGAGAATCGCGCACCTCATCTACGAATATGGTCATTGATGCGGCACTGCCGCCGGCGAGCAGGCGTTGTAGCCTGAAGGCGCTGCGTTGACCCGGCGGGAAGATGTATTGGTTGCGCCGCTTGCGGCTGGCATAGACGATGCGGTTGGTGAACCGGCTTGGTTCGGGCTGGAAAGGTCCGATGTTTGGCGGCGCTATGGCCTGATGGGCGACAGCGAAAACGGCTTCCCAGGTGGAAAGGTGCATTGAAACGAAGATCAACGGGCCGCCTTGTGCCCGTGCCGCCGCCAGATTCTCCTCACCCTCCATGGAAACGCGTCCCTGCCGCCAGAGTGCATTGACGACGGAGAACTCGGCGATGGTCCGACCTGTATTGCTCCACCAGTTTCGCAATGCGACCCGGTGGCTGGCAGTCGTGCCGCATCGCTCCGGTGCAAGTACCTGCAAGTTCCGTGAAATTCTTTTGGCAAAGACCCGCTCCCCGTATCGCCAGAAGGCAAGCAGGCTGAGCCGACCTGCAAGGCCCGAGCCAAGGTCACACGGGATGAAGCGGAACAGCGTGTGAGAAATCTGGTTGATTCGACCTTGTATCTGCTGCCTTAACCAGTAGCGCCGGGCCCAGGATCGCTTTGCCGGCTCTCTCGACCAAACATCCTGGAGCGGCGGCGTGGCGGGTTCTTGCGGATAGGTTTCTGAAAAGGGAATGTCCGCAAGCGTCAGTACAGCGCGTTCTGCGTCGCCGCCGGTGCTGTCCTTCATCCGAGGTTCACGCGGAACGATGCTGGAGGATCATCGGCAGCGTATCGCCGGGCCGCAGCGTCAGCCGGCAAACCGGCTGCACGTCGGCGCCGGGCTTCAGCCTCAGATCGAAATGCCGCGCCAGCATCACCAGGCTCAAGATCGCCTCGGTCATGCCGAACTGAAGCCCGGGACAAATCCGCGGACCGATGCTGAAAGGAACATAGCCATATTTGTTGGGCTTTTTGCTGCGTTCGAGGAATCGTTCCGGACGGAATGTATCGGGCAAATCCCAGAGCACCGGGTTGCGGTGCATGAGCCACGGAACCACGAGCACCAGCGAGCCTTTGCTGATCGGCTTGTTGCCGATCGAGGTGTTCTGTGTGGCTTCCCGGGCCAGAATGGGTACCGGCGGATAGAGCCGAAGCGTTTCCTCGATGACGGCCTTGGCATAGGGCAGGCTCGCGATATCCTTGAAGGTTGGCGTCCGGTCGCCAAGGACCGTGTCGATCTCGGCATGCAGCTTGTCGGCAACCCGGGGCGACTGCGACAGCAGGAACCAGGTCCACGCCAGCGTGTTGGCGGTGGTTTCATGACCAGCCATGAAAATGACCGCAGCCTCGTTGCGGATTGCCTCGCGTGACAACGGATCGCCATTGTCATCGCGAGCCTCCAGCAGCCCCCCGATGACGGACACCTCACCGGCTTCCTTGCGCGCGTGATAGCTGTCGATGATCTCGTCGAGGACCTCGAGAATACGGCCCTTTGCCTGTTTGATCGCCCTGCTGCGGTAGCGAGGGAACCAATCCGGAAGGCCGAAAATGGCAAAAAGATCCACCTGATCGATATGCTTCTGGTACTCGCTGAAACCCCGAACGACTTCTCGGGCATAGTCCTTTCCGAGCTGGCGCCCGAAGATGGTTCTGCAGATGATTTCCGCCGTCAGGTGCGCCATCTCCGCAAGCACATCAGTTTCCGAACCGTCGGGCCGCGACGCCCACTCGGCGCGCTTTTCCTCGATTGTATCGACCATGATCGGGGCAAAGCCGGGAACCCGCGAGCCGTGAATGATCGGCGCGACCAGCTTGCGCCGCTTTGCCCATGTTTCGCCATCGCTCACAAACAGACCGTCGCCGAGCAGTGGCTGCAGTGCATGACGCATTTGGGGGCTCTTGCGCTGCAACGAAGCGTGGTTGGTCTGAAACGATTCACGCACGACATCAGGACGGTTGCACACGATCAGCTCACGGCTGAACACCTTCTGGCTTTTCAGTCGGCCTTTGAAATCGTTGGCAGTCCAGATCGACAGGAAGTTCTTCTTTGCCAGGCCAATGAGGGTCCAGACCGGGGGCGAAACTTCATGGCGGAAGGGATAGGGTGGAACGAAATCGTCTGCGTACCGGCTCTTGTTGACAGGATCGATCAGGCTCACTCCGTCTTCCAATTCAGCTGCTTTCGTCAGTATCAAGGCTTACAGTTTCCGCTGGCAGAGCTTTGCGCTGGCGGGCAAATTTCCCAAGAAAGTCGCATTCCCGAATCGAGGCCGGTCTTCTGCATCCGGACTGTTCGGTCAGCCTCCCGCTGTATGGGCATTTCTGCCGCGACGATTAGGTCTGCGCCGTCCTCTTTCGCAAGCCTTACCACATGCGTTATAGAGGCACCATATCCAGGATCGCAACGCCGCCTGGCGGCGGATGTGTCTTCTTGTCTTAGGAGAAAACCTGAAATGATGGCAATCATGAATCCCGGCGATGCCGACAGCTGGCTTGCTCTGGCCAAACAGTTTCTGTCTCTGTTCGGCGTCGTTCTGGCTGCCCTGGTGATTGTCCTTGTCAGCGTTGGTCTCGTGTTCGAATTCCTCAACGCGCGCCATCCCGAGCGCAAGATACAGAAAGGCCGCACCAACAAGCGCAAATGGAAAGAGCTTTACCGGGCGCCGGGATCGCTCGTGATCATAGCCTTGTGTTTCTCAGGCGGCCTGTTCGCGCAAATGAAGGGCTGGACAATCACGCCCTTCGAGCTCAACTGGTGGACAGGCCCGCTGTTCCTTGCGGTATCGGTCTTGCTCTACGACACCTGGTTTTACTGGATTCACCGGATGCTGCACTGCAAGCCGTTTTACCGCTTTCATGCCTTGCACCACAAAAGCCTGGCGCCAACAGTGTGGAGCAACCACCATGAATCGCTGCCCGAAGCTTTTTTCAATCAGGCCTACTACCTGATCATTCCGTTTTTTCTGCCCATTCCCTGGCAAATGCTGGTCTTGCAGAAGCTCTATGATCAGGTCAGCGGCATGTTGGGTCACGCAGGTTTCGAGCATTTCGCCTCACCTGCGGGCCGCACCCCGTTTCCACTGGCGAGCACCGTGTTTCACGATCAGCACCATTCCCATTTCGCCTACAATTTTGGTCATACCTTCTCGATTTGGGACCGGATGCTGGGCACCCTTTACCCCAAATATGACGAAACACTTGAGGGCTTCGAGCACACCAAGCCGGATAACGCTCAATAATCCGCTGCCGGCGCAAGTGTGTGGTCGAGGCTCCCCGAACGGGACGTGACAATGGTCCTCAGTTCTCCGGACCGGGTGACTTGAGCCATTTACCTTGTCCGCCCAGTGGTGCACCTTCGCCGATCATACCAGGCGGGTCGCTGGCGATGAGGAAGTTGTAGCGGGGGACATCGGACGGCTCCCGGGACAACGAGATCGAGTTGCCATTCCCTTCCAGCTTGAACACCTTCCACTGGCGAAGATTCTCCATGACTTCCGGGTCCTCGCCCCATCCGATCGCATCGAGTATATCACGCGCCGCGTTTGTTGCCTGCGCGCGCACCGGACCCGAAATGTCGCCATCAAGGAAGTTCGCCTTGAGCCGCACGGATGAAACAGTGTCGCTTTCCATGCCGCGGGCTGACACGAACAGAGATCCGATCGGTGAATCCGGATCTCCGTTGGCGGCAAGGAGTTTTTCCGCGCCGCAACTCCAGGTCCGCTGCCCCGGGTCGGCCGCCTGCCATTGCCCGCTTACCCAGCCTTTCTTTTGCAACGCGCTGCAGATGTCTTCGCGCCGCTTCGTTATGGTGCGGTAAAATCCATCCTGAGGGGCGACAACCGGCGGTTCTGTCAGATGTTCGGGCACATGGATGGTCGGGCCTGGCGGCTGAGCAGACTCGGTCGTTGACATGTCTGCATCAACGGATGGCGTTGCATCGGGGGGCACGCCGGCCCATGCCAGAAGCCTGTTGAGGTTGCGCGCCTCGTTGGCAAGCAGCACGACACTTGCCAGCCCCGCAAAGATGACGACCAGAGTGACGACGAAGAAAGCGCTGTTCCAGTGCGGTCTGCTCGTCTTTTTCACGGTGCCATTCATCATTTGCTTTCATAACCGTCGATTTTTTAAGGCTCGTTGCTGCGCATCATCCTATAAAATTCACCTGGCAACTGCTGTGGAATTCACGCAACCCCGCCCCGCATGAGTGTAACCCCGAGAGGACTGCCCGCCGTCGGCCCCACCAGGACCGGGGCTAAGGCGCGACGGCAAAGCCGTTTTCGATCATGTCGGTTGCGACGTCGAGACCGTCCTTGCCACAGTCGACATAGGTCCATTGCTCTGCCTCTCTGGTAGGCACGCAAAAGACATCCCTGGATTTAAGCAACTGTACAAGACTATTGCGGGCGATGATGCCGCATCCCCATCGCCTGCCTTGCTCGTCGAGACATATCTTCGAGTTGGCGACCGGTTCCGCGCCGGACAATCGGTAGGACTTTTTCTTGTAGACGAAGCTTACACTGTCGCGGACGCGAAAGAAGCCACGCAGACGAAAAGATCCCTTTGGCCGGGCGTTGGGCAAGACCGTTGGCGGCTTGGGCGGCAGCCTCTCGTAAGTCTGCTGGCTCGGGTCAATTCGGCGGACCTCGTTTGACCACAGCGGCTCCTCCGCTGCAGCCGACGGCGCGCCGACGACCGCAGCGCAGATCGACATCATCAGGCCGATAGCCGCTCCGGGCAGCCACGAGAGGCTGTTGCTTGTGGCGCAGTCGGCCGTACCGGGCCTCCGGCAGCGCCGGCTCACGTGTTTACGAATTCCATGACGTCGTTGATGTCGATGGATGAAATATCGATCCCGAGATCAACGATTGCCTGCAGTGCCTTGGCCGTCTGGGTTGCGGCATGGTCGAGCTGCTCTTCGGTGTGGTCGTAATTGATGAAAAAGCGCAAACGCGCCGATCCCTCGGGCACTGCTGGAAAAAGAATCGGCAATACGTTGATACCCGCTTCCATCATGGCTTTCGAAAGCATTGCCGCCTTGATCGAATCCCCGACCATAACCGGAACGACAGCATAACCGGCACAATGTCCGGTTTCGAGGCCAAGCGCCTTCAACTGCTTGAGAAAATACTGCGACCTGTCGCGCAACTGGGCGACGCGCTCCGGTTCCTCAGTGATCAGGTCGACCGATCTGGCGGCCGCGGCGGCAATCGCCGGCGGCAGGCCGACACTGTAGACAAAACCGCCGGCATATCCTTTCAGAATGTCGATCAACCCGGATTTTCCGGCGATGTAACCTCCACATGCTGCGGTCGACTTCGACAAGGTTCCCATCCAGATGTCGACCTCGTCCGGATCGACATCGAAATGCTCCGCCGATCCACGCCCTGTCTCACCCAAAACACCAACGGAATGCGCCTCATCGACCATCAACCAGAAGCCGTGCTTGCGCCGCAGCTTGACCAGTTCAGGAAGATCCGAAAGATCTCCGTCCATCGAGTAGAGACCTTCGACGATCACCAGCACGCGCCGATGCCGAGACGACAGCCGCAGCAGCATGCGCTCCAGGTCAACGAGATCATTGTGCTTGAAGCTCCGCCGAGTCGCGCCGGAGGCCTGGGCGCCGGCAAGAATGCTGTTGTGGATCAACTCGTCATGAAGGATGAGGTCTGTGGGCCCCATCAGACAGGATATGGTGGTCAGATTGGTCAGATAGCCGCTGACCATTACGACGGCCGACTCCACCCCGTGAAACGCGGCAAGCTTGGCCTCAAGCTCCTGGTGAATGGGACGTTCACCCGCCACCAACCGGCTGGCAGACGATGTAATCCCGTATCTGGCAACTGCTTCAACCGCAGCCGTGCGAACCCGCTCGTCCTGGTTCAGGCTCAAATAGTCATAGGACGCGAAGTTCGTGTAGGTCGAGCCGCTGATCAGGGTTGTGGCGCCGGGAGTCCCCTCATGTGCGCGGTAGAACGGATTTTCAATGCCCAAGGCAACACCGGCAGCCTGGTGCGCCTTCATCTGCTTGTATTGCGGCAGGTCTGAAAACGCTGGAACCGGTCTGAGAGGTGCGGCTCCGTTGGTTTGACGGGCGGGCGGCTGCGTCTTCGGGGTCTTCGCGTTCATGAAATCAAGTGCTGCGCGCTTGATGCCGCCGCCAGCCGTTCCGGAGGACTTGAACTCGTTTGTCATGAAGCCGATGCCTTTGCGTCGTTGGCCTTGCTGTGCCGGGTTGCAAGTTCCTCGAGGATTTCCTTCTTGTCCTCATCGGGATCCTGTTCGCTTGTCCCGACAATGCGCAAATAGAGCTTGTGGCTGACATCACCAACCGTGGTCGCATCGGTAATATTGTTCAAAGGCAGATTGAAACCGGTTTTTTGCTGGAACCCCATTCCAAGTTCCATCGCCATCAGGCTGTCGATACCAATATCGCGGATGACGCGGTTGCGACGGATCTCACTGGCCGGGATGTGCAGTGTCCGGGCGATTTCGCCGGCGATGAGTTCATAGATATAGGTCTCGGCCTCTTCCGGCGATTTGCCCTCTATGGCGCCAGCGAGATCGAACTCGCCATCGTTGAGATCGGACGGATTGAGCTTGAGAATCCGCGAGGGAACGGTGAACAACGGTGATTCGACGATCTTGAGGTTCTGCGCCGCGTTCCAGTGGATGTCGGCGATATAGACCGAGGCCGCATCGACCGTGCCCGGATCAATCGACATGACTTCGCTCAATCGTTCGAGCGCATCGCCGGAGGTCATCGAGAATTTCTCGAGCCGCTTGGTCAGGGCCGCCTTGTTTTCCTCATCGGTGGTCAGATAGCCGACATCGGAAATCGCAGAGAACCCGACGGTCAGCGCCGGCAGGTTGATCTGGCGGCGGGCTCTCGCCAAGCCTTCGAGGTAGCCGTTTGCGGCCACATAGTTGGCCTGGCCGGGATTGCCGATCAGCGTGGTCATCGAAGAGAACATGATGAACTCTTCAAGCGCGTCGTTGCGGGTCAGCTTGTGCAGAAGTTCCGCACCGCGGGCCTTGGTGTCGATGACTGCCTTGTTGCGCTCATGGGTGAGATTGACCAGCAGCGCGTCGTCAAGCTGCATGGCGGCGTGAACAATGCCCAGCAGGGGAGCTTCGGCGCGAAGACCGGTGAGCAGACCGTCGAGATCGGCTTCGGATGTCACGTCACAGGCATGGGTGCTGACAACAACGCCAAGGCGGCGCCAGCGGGCAGCCTTTTCCTTGCCGCTCTCACTGAGTTCGCCGCGCAATGAGACAAGCGCGAGCCGCCGGCATCCGCGCTCGACGAGCCATTCGGCGGTGGCGAGACCAAATCCGCGCGTACCGCCAAAGACCAGATAGACGCCATCCTTTGCATCAAGTCGGACGCTTGCCGGTTTGCGGGCGACCAGGTCCTGGCCGGGCTTTGGCGGAACCACAAGGATCTTGCCGATGTGGCCGGAAGCCTGCATCAGCCGGAAAGCATCACGGATTTCGTCATAGGCGAACTCGCGATAGGGGATGACGTAATTGTCACCACTGTCAAACAGCGCCGAAATGCGTTCAAACACATGTGCCGTGATGCCCGGACGGAACTTGAGAAGCTGGTCGGCATCAATGCCGAAGTAGCTGATGTTCTGACGGAAGGGGCGCAGTCCGATCTTGCTGTCGGAATAATAGTCGCGCTTGCCCAGTTCCAGGAACCGGCCGAACGGCTTGAGCAGCGAAATGCTGCGTTCCATCGCCTCGCCGAACAGCGAGTTCAGCACAACGTCCACGCCGCGGCCTTCGGTGGCTTCCTGCACGCCATCGACGAAATCCAGCGATCGCGAATCAAACACGAAGTCGGCGCCCAAGGTGGTCAGCAGATTGCGTTTCTCATCGGTGCCGGCGGTAGCGATCACCGTGGCGCCAACGCCCTTTGCGATCTGCAGCGCAGCCAATCCGACAGCGCCGGCGCCGCCGTGGACCAGAACCGTATCGCCGGCCTGCAGGCGGCCGAGTTCGATCAGGGCGTAGTAGGTGGTCAGGAAGGCGACAGGCAAGGTTGCCCCAGCCACAACGGGGACCGATTCGGGAAGCCTGGCCACGCCCCTTGCATCGGTGACAACATGAGTAGCGAAGGCCTGCGGCGCCACGCCGATGACCAGATCGCCGACCGCATAGGTGTCGACGTCCTTGCCGACCTCGGTCACACGTCCGGAAAACTCCATGCCGATCGACGGCCCGGCAAAGCCGTCTTCGAACGCCTCTTCGGAAAGCAGACCCATGGTCCACATCAGGTCGCGGTAGTTGAGCGCCGTTGCGGCAACCTCCACCCGTATCTCACCGGCCCCGACTGGCCTTTGCGTGCCGACTTCCCAGCCCAAAGTGGCGATGGAGGACACCGCGTCGCTTCTTACCAGCGCAGAGTCATAAGTGCTGGTCAGCGTCATGTCCGGGGCAGCCGGACCGGGCACCGCGCGAAGCTCGCGCAATCCGCCTTCATCGCCGTCCCAGTACCATTCCTGGTTTTCGCTTTGAGCTTCACAGATCTGGCCGGCGAGCCTGATTTGCCCGGCGAGCGAAAGGCCGGATCCAAGCAAATCGAAAGAGTGAATCTCGATGCCCGGATATTCGTTGCGTGCGACCCGCAGGAACTGCCAGAGGCCTGCATTGCGGGCGGCGGTCAAATCGTCGGAGGACGCGGCAAGCAGCGGCGCACCGCCGGGCAGCAAGACTGCAAGCTGCAACGGCGCGGCGTCCGGATCGGGCGCAGTCCGGGTTTCGGCGGCCTTGATCAGGATTGTGGACAGGACATCGATGTTGGCAAGCAGAGCGTCGGAGCCTTGCGCGGCTTCGAAATCTCCGGCCACGAAGGTCAGCACTGTGCCGGACTGCCATTCCTGGGCGCCGCTTTCAAAAAGCCGGTCCGTGTCAGCCGGAGCGAGCCAGACCTGCGCGCCGGGCAGTCCGGTTTCGGTTGCCGCAAATTCTGCGGCTTCCGGGCTTGCAACGATGATGGCAGGAGCCGGTTCCCCGATGTCTGCCGGTGCAGAGGATTCGCCGCCCCAGGCAAGCATCATCACTTCGCCGGCAGGTGTGGCGATGACGGCCTGATCACTGTTGGCGACCGCTAGCTGTTTCGCCAGACTTTGCCAGTCCTCGATTGTCGGCTGGTCGCCGACCGGGAACCGGGAATCGAGAGTTCCGGCGAACCAGTCGTCACGCAAGCCAAAGACGAAATCGTCAAAAAACCCGCCGGTGTTGACGCAGGCCAGGAAGGCCCCGCTGCTTTCCAGCACGCCGACCAGAAAACCACGGCTGGCTCCGTCGGATGCAAGTTGCTTGTAGCTGGCGGCTGAGGCGGTGACCACAATATCCGCAGACAGGTCTGACGACGGCTCCGCCACAACCTCGACATGCGGCAACGTGTCGAAGGCGAGTTCGAGATCGCTGCGCCGGCGCTCATTGATCTCGCTGATCGTGAATGCGGCCCCGTATTCCTCGGCGATTCCGGCCAGGTGCTGGGACAGGATCTTGGAGACCGAACCGAGCTCGACGATGTGGCGCACCGGCCGCTGCGCGGCCTTGCTCGCTTGCAGGGTCTGACGCAGGGCTGAAAGCAGGTGCTGCTTGCGTGACGATACGGTGCGGCCGTGGCTGTGAATATGTTCGAGCGTGGTGGCAGACATCATCTGCCCGATGACGCCGCCGGACTCGTCCTCAGTGGCTGAGGAGCCCAGATTCATGGCCGTGTAATAGGCGTCGTTGAGAAGGATGGCCTCGACGGAGCGCGCGCCATCTTCCTTGAACAATTCTTTGAGCAGCGCTGTAAATTCCGGGAGCGGACAGTCCGCGGCAAGCTGCCAGCTTTCGTCGGCTTCATCAAAGGACGCGAGATCGAAAGACGCCAATGCCTGGAGACAGCTGACGATGAAGCAATCCCTGGCCTTGTCTTCGCCCAGATCGGCAATCGGCAGACGCCCGGAAGCCGGCATCCAATTTCTGGCGACGTCAAAGGCAGCCCGGTACAACGCCGCATTGAGAATCTGGCTCGCATCGCTTTGTCCGGGATTGGCGATTGCCGAAAAGTCGAGCGCCGCCAGATCGGCGGGGACGTTGGGCCGGGCCGTGGCTGCATCCGCGATCTGGGCGGGCAGGTCGCTGGCGACAGCCTGATAGTGATAGGTCTGGCCCGAGAGCGGCTTGCGGGCCTTCAAATGGGCGCGGCGCAGACGGCAATCATTCAGGCGGGCGACAAGAGCGCCGTTCTCGTCTACCAGGTTGAGGCTCGCCTTGACGGAGTACTTGCTGGCCCGCTCGATGGTGATGAGCGCACGCCGGATAATGCTTCGCGGTTGATAGATCTGGATCGCACCGAAGTGCACCGGGATATAGGGCGCAGTTCCGTTGTCGGGCGCAAGATGTGCGAACAGGCCGACCAGACCGTGCAAGGCGGCGTCGGTGGAAATCGGATTCAGCTCATGCACGAGGTAAGGGTGACCCTTGCCGGACGGCGCTGCGAGATCGACCTCGAGAATCCGGTCACCGAATCGCTTAACCTGCTTCAGCAGCTGGAAACTGGGGCCGTATTCCAGCTTGAAGCGCCGGGCGATCCTGTAGACGTCATCCGCACCGATGATTTCGGACGGCGCACCGGACGGGGCCTTGACGCCGGGGGACACGGCGCTTGTCGAGCGCCGCGTGCGGGCGACGACATTGAGCGACCAATCGGCTTCGTTCAGCCGCTCTCTCGACTTGATCTCGATATGGCCGGTTTCGGCTGACACCACTGTCGCAACCTCGAGTATTTTGGTTGCCGACAGTGCAAGCGGCTGAAGGATTTCGAGATTGGTGATTTCGAAAGCGTGCTCGCCGTGGAACCGCCGCGCTGCAGCGATCACCATGTCGATGAACGCACTTGCCGGCAAAATAGCATTGCCGTCGACAACATGCTCGGCCAGATCGGGGTAGAGATGCGCGTCGATATTGTTGTGCCAGACATTGCCGGCCAGATCGATGCGCCAGCCGATCAGTGTGTGCACATCCACATTGCGGTCGCCGTAAAGATCGAGGGCCTCGATCGTTCTGGAATAACGGGGCGCCTTGGGGTGGAAGGGCAATGGCGGCAGTTGCTTCCGTGCATCGCGCTCACCGATGGCCCGCGACCTGTCAAACGCCGCGCCGGAGGCGGCGGCCTTGCAGAAGGACCGGTAGACCGGATCATGGTCCGGGGATTCCTTGACTTCCAGCGTCGAAATCACGGCGCCATTGACCTCCTCGGAGGCAATCAGTTCGCGAAGGTAGGACGCGAGAATCGGCCGCGGACCGACCTCGACGAAGACTTCGCTGCCTACGCCAATGGCGGTTTTGGTGGCCGCCATGAACTGGACCGGACGCTGGATGTTGCGCCACCAGTAGTCGGCCCCGAGCTCCTCGCCCGTCAGGATTTCGCCGGTCACCGACGAAATGCAGGTGATTTCGGTCTTGCGCAGTTCGATCGATCCGAATTCCTTGACAAACTGATCATGCGCGGAGCCGATCATCGGGTGGTGGAATGGATAATCGATATCCAGCACGCGCACGGCGGCGCCCTGCTTGCGGGCAACATCACGGAACGCCGCTATTTCGTCATTCGGGCCGGAGACGGTCGACGACTTGGGGCTGTTGAAGGCCGCACAGACAATGTTTTCAAGCCCGGCTTCGGCTGCCATTGCAACAGCATCTTCGGCCGCTAGCGCCACAGCGGCCATGCCGCCCTTTCCAGCCAGCGCATGCTGGTATTTCGAGCGCAGGAAGACGATCTTGACGGCGTCGACCAGTGAGATCGCGCCGGCAAAATGTGCCGCGGCAATCTCGCCGATCGAATGGCCGTAGGTCACAGTGGGCGTCATCCCGGCTTCTGTCAGGCCGCGCGCAAGCGAAATCTGCGTCGCAAACAACAGCGGCTGCGCAATCCTTGTGTCGGCCAGCCTGGTTTCGAGCTCGGGATCCTTGAGCAGATCGAGCAGCGAAAAATCGGCGATTGTCTTGTAGAGCGCGTCGATAATCTCGAAATTCCGCCGGAAGCTGTCTGAATTCTTCAGCGCATTGAGACCCATGCCGACCCATTGCGAGCCATTGCCTGAAAATACAAAGGCGGTCTTGGCCTGGTTCTGGTAGGTGCGGCCGACAGCCGCGACTTCCGGCGCCTGATCATTGAGATAGTTGTCGATTTCCGCCTTGACCGTTTCAGGGTTGCGCCCGTCGATCACGAATCGGTTGCGCATGTGGTGGCGGTTGCTGCCGATGGCGGCGAACAGGCCCGGCAGATCAGCGGTCTCGGTTTCGGCAATCACGTCCCGATAGGATGCGAGCAGCTCCTTGAGGCTGTCCTCGCTTTGCGCGCTGACAAAGAGGATATTGTTCTCCGGCTCCGGGCGTTTTGGTGCGGTGCGATCCGGATCGCAGATGACGATATGGGCATTGGTGCCGCCAAAACCGAAGGAGTTGATCCCCGCATAACGGGTGTGTTTCGATGACAGCAGGTCAAGCCCCATCGAGGCAACGCTGACATTGAGGCCCGTGAAGTCGATCTCCTCGTTGGTCTTTTCGGCATTCAGCGTCGGCGGGAAGAAATCATGTTCCAGCGCAAGCATGGCCTTCATCAGGCCAACCAGCCCGGATACGGGTTCGGTATGTCCGATATTCGACTTGACCGAGCCGATGGGAATCGGCGCGTTGCGGCGCTGGCCGATCTCGGTGCCAATGGCCCAGACTTCCGCAGGATCGCCGACCTTTGTGCCGGTTCCGTGGCCTTCGATGAAGGCCAGGCGGGAAAAATCGATCCTGCCGCCTTCATAGATGGAGCGCAACAGGGTTGCTTGCGCCTCGCGCGAAGGCAGGGAGATGCCGTTGGTGCGGCCGGCCGAGTTGACGCCGCTCGCGACAATACGGGCATGACTGCGGTCGCCCCGAGCGGTCGCGTAATCCGATCTGCGCAGAACAAGCGCGACGCCGCCTTCCGAACGGACATAGCCTTCGCCATTGGCGCCGTAAGCCCGGCACAGGCCTTCAGGCGAGAGCATGCGGGCCTGCGCAAAACCGACGAACGACAAGGGGTGGGCAAGGATGCTGATACTGCCGACGATGGCCGTGTCGATGTCGCCGGCCTCGAGTGCACGCACGGCCAGGTCAAGCGCCACCAGACCCGAAGAACAGGCGGTGTCGACAGTCATGCTCGGCCCTTTGACGCCGAGAACATGCGAAACCCGGTTGGAAATGACCGAAAGCGTGTTTCCGGTCATGAAATAGGGACTGGCGGCAGCCGGATCCCCGACGGCCAGGTTGCCGTATTCGATGTTCGAGGCGCCGACATAGACGCCTACCCGCTCGTCCTTGATGTGTTCCGATGTGAGATTGGCATCCTCCATGGCGCGCCAGACCAGCTGCAGAATCCACCGCTGCTGCGGATCCAGGCTTTCCGCCTCACGCGGGGAAATGCCGTAGACCGCGTGATCGATATCCAGGGTGTCAGGGACGATGCCGGCCGCATAGGTATAGGTCTTGCCCAGAACCCCGATCTGCGGGTGCCAATAGCGGGCCTTGTCCCAGCGCTCATCTGGAATCTCGGTGACTGTAGACTGCCGCTCACACAGCAGTTTGAACAGCTCCTCTGGGGAATCCGCTCCCGGGACTCGGCATGAACGACCAATAATCTCTATACTCACGAGAACGGCTTCCCTAAATTACACTCGACATACGCCGTCTACCGATCGGAAGAGTCGACGCGAACTATATCGAGTTACCCTCATTCATGTCCAATTCAAGCCTCACAGGCTCATTCCCAAGTCCCCCAAGCCACGGCCTTCCTTCATATACTTAAGCATCTACGCAACACAAGCGACCCGCTCACTATAACGCTACCTACAGCTGAAGGAACCGGTACGCCTGTCTGAGTGACGCCCAGAGGCAAACGGATTGGGAATCACCTTTCAACTCTCTTCAAACTCACACTTTATCACGCTGTTTCTGCCCATCCACCAAGCGCGGCGGCACGTCCACGAACGCATCAGGACAGTTAACCGTACCGTTCACTACGCGGGAAACGATTTCGACTATCGCAACCTTGCGCCCGGACTTGTTATAGAAATCGCCCTTGACCTGGATCGACGCTGCCAGCGCCCTGACATATTGATCAAGCAATACGCTGTCGACCGGAGTCGGATCGCGCCAGAAACTGTCCAGCCCGTCTTGATGGGTCAAACCCTCGAGGTCATAGATGGCGCTGCCCAGCACGATTGTCGGCTTTTGCGCAATGAGGCTGTGCAGGCCGACCGTTGAATTGACAACGATCACGCCACTGACCTTGGGCAACAAAGCGTTGATATTGCCCTCGTCGATAAAATCCACTCGTCCGGAAACGCCATGACGAGCGGCAATCTCCGGCACAACCCTTTCCCACCTCTCCAGGCCGTTGTCCATCGGGTGCTGCTTGATCACCAGGCGCGTATGGTCAGGCGCATGGGCGGCGAAGGAACCAATGACCTGCGCCAGCATCTCCGACAGGTGAGTGTACGGAGAATTCGCCCGGATCTGGTAGTCACTTTGCAATTGCAGGGCAAGCAGGAAAAACGGCGGGCTGTCGTCCCTCGTGTAGCGCGCCGGCAGGGATTTCGGGCGGCGGAACATGCGAGGCAACCACATGATGTATTCCCACAACGGGTCGTAATATTTGTCGGACTGGTAGCGCGGGAAGATCAGACGGCCGAAATAGGCCGCCATATTGTAAATGACCTCATTGGAAGCCTCCTGCCAGAAAGGGTGCGGGTACCGCACGACCATGTCGGCCGGACCCGCCTGCCCGGCAATCGTTGCAATCTGCCCGGGCTGGTCGGGGAAATGCGACAGACGGCCCATGCCGCCGCGCTCGAGCGTGATCCAGTCAGGACGGAGATATCCGTTTTCGACGGCGTGGCACTTTACGCCCAGGCGACTGGCCACGTCTGCAGCGATGCGATGATAGGGCAGTTGATCGGCGTAATAGAGAATATCGGTGATATTTTCCCGGACAATGAGCTCGCTGAGATAACCCGCCCAGGCAGACAATGGCTTTCTGAAGTTGATCGCTCCGGATTTCATCCAGTAAAGCCAGTCGCCAAGCGAGAAGTTGACGTGAACGGCCTTAATGCCCGCTGTTTCGAAGCCTTCGCCCAATTCGCGCCAGAACACAGACGCTGGACCTTGTAGCAACAATACGGCAGGCTGCCGCAGCGAACTTGACATTACGTGACACTTTCTGACCTGCCGGAGCGGCTCTGGCGCGGTTGCGCGAAAGGCCTGCCCTGCATGCATCATTGCGTTCTGCCGTCGGACAACCAAGGCGTTCAATAATAATCGCGTGTGGCTGTACTCGAAAACGGATCAAATTGAAATCGGCCAGGTGACTAAACCACATTCAATGTGACAGCGTCACGATGACGTACCGCGAATCGCCAACGGAAATGATCGGAACCCGCCACAAAGCAAGGGCCGGCGGGACAGGTCTGGTTGCCACAAGCCGGCGCATGGATGATAAGGGCGCGAACAACGCGTTGATGTTTTGGATTTCTCATGGCGAAAACAATCTTGTTTCTGCAGGGACCGTCTTCACCGTACCTGAAGTATGTGGCTGACAGTCTTCAGTCCAACGGCTGGACTGTTCACAAGTTGCATTTCTGCATGGGAGACGCCGTTTTATGGTGGCCGAAGCCCGGCGACTGGTTCAAAAGGCCAATGGCCGAGTGGCCGGCATTTCTCCGGCAATACATCCTGGATCGCGGCGTGACCGACATGGCGATGCTCGGCGACGGCCGGACCCGCCATGCCGAAGCGGTCAAGGTCGCTCAGGCGCTGGGAACAAGAATCCATGTTTTTGAGCACGGCTATCTGCGCCCTGACTGGCTGATGATTGAAACCCGCAGTTCGTCAGAAGAAACGCCGCGGCCCTCGGCCGCTCTCAACGTCAAAAGCCTGGCGGAAAAGGCCAAGCCGGATCAATCGTGGACCCGGCCGGTCTTTACCCAGAGCTTTCTTGTCTCATCGCTGTATGACCTGGCTTTTCACGTCCCGAATGTGCTTTTGGGACGCCTTGTCCATCCACACTACCGGACCCACGGCCCGGTTCACCCGTTCGTGGAATATGCCGGATGGGTGAAGAAGGGCCTCTTTCGAAAAAGCCGCCGTCGTGACGCGCAGCATATGCAGGCCCGCTATCGGGACGAGGCCCCCGATTACTTCCTGTTCGCCTTGCAGTTGTTCGGTGACTACCAGATCCGAAACCATGCGCCGGCCGGCAGCCTCTATAAAATCGTCGATGGTGTCATCCGGTCATTTGCAAAATATGCACCGTCCCGTTGCCGGCTCCTGTTCAAGACCCATCCGCTCGACAATGGGCTTTACAACTGGTCGCGCAACATCGCCGCCGAAGCCGGCAAGTACGGCGTCGAAGACCGCATCGACGTGATCGATGGAGGGGATCTAGACACTCTGATTGAGAAATCGCTCGGGGTGGCGACGGTGAACTCGACCGTCGGGGTCACAGCGCTGCTGGCGCACAAACCGGTTCTGGCGCTGGGCCGGGCCATCTACGATCAGGAGGGGCTTACACATCAGCCCAGCATGCGGGATTTCTGGACCGCGCCGCAGGGCCCCGAGCCCGGTCTTCCCGAAGCTTTTGCGGAAAAGCTGATCGAGCTTACGCATTTTCGCGGCGGTTTCATCGGCAGGCCTGCCATGGAAGCGGGAGGGCGGAACATGGCGGCCCGAATCGAGACAAATGCCATGAAAACCAGTCATGACGACTTCACCGGAACTCCCTCGTTTAGATATGAAGACGAATTGTTCAACCCGCCGGATCAGCCGGACTGCTCCGACCCGGCTTGAAAAACAACGCGGATCATGGATTCAGGGAATCCCGGCATGGCTCAAGTTTCCTTAAGGAAATCGTGCAAAATTATCACACTCGACGGGTTCATCAGAAAAAATCGGCACCCTTCTCGTCATTTTGAATTTAACGTTGTAGAGAGTGTGCGACTATCGCATGGCTACGGTTTCGGGGATCTGGTTTGAGACGATCTATAGTATCCAAGCATTTGGCGACAATTGGACTTTGCTTGTCCCTGGGTGCATGCCAGATTGTTCCAGGCCAGGGACCGCTTACGTCGGAAATCGTCGATAACGCCGGCCGGTCTGCGAAAGAACTTTCCATTCCGCATGCAACAGTCTTCGCACTGCATCAGATGGACACTCCCTCGGCACGGCTCTTGTCGCAATACCGGGCCCGCACCCTGAACACGCGTTTCGGGTTCGGCCACGGCAGGAACTCGGCAGCCATCGGCGTCGGGGACCAGCTGAAGATCACGATCTTCGAAGCCGGCAGCGACGGCCTGTTTTCGACAACCGACACGAAACAGATATCCTTTGACCTGGTTGTTCAGCCGGATGGCACCGGGGCAATTCCCTATGTGGGCGATGTTCGCTTCGCCGGGCGCACCCTGGCCCAGGCGCGCGCCACAATCAAAGCCGGGCTTGAAGGCAAGGCAGTCCAACCTGATGTGATTGTCACGGCCGTGGGAACAGCATCGCGCACTGCAACTGTCTCGGGAGCCGTCAATTCTGCAGGCCTCATTCCGATCAGTCTCAATGGAAGTCAGATCGCCGAAGTCATTGCCAAGGCCGGCGGCAACAGTGCCGAACCATACGAAACCCAGGTCACGGTCATGCGCGGCAAGAAGATTGCCCAGGTTCTCTACAGCTCGATCATCGAAAACTCGAGCGAGAATATCTACATCTACCCCGGCGACCAGATTTTCCTGACCCGTGACCCGCAGACCTTCACCGTGCTTGGCGAAGCCACTACAAACAAGCGCATCGAGTTCGGCTCGAGCAATCTCAATCTGGCTGAAGCTGTTGCGCTCGCCGGAGGCGGGTCCGACAACCGGGTCGATGCGAACGGCTATTTCGTTTTCCGCTTCGAGCAGCGCGAAGTCATGGAGGCCGTGCTCGGCAAGGAAAAGTTCCATCAGTTGCTCGCCAAGGGCATGGAGCCTGATGAGTTCAACCGCTATCCTATCGTTTATCAGTTCGACATGAGCAAGCCGGACAGTCTGTTCGTTGCGCAGAATTTCCGCGTCAACAGCCGCGACGTCGTATATCTTTCACGGCACCCGGCAGTCGATCTGGCGAAATTCGTGGCCATCGTACAGGGGCCTGTATCGGTCGCCAAAACCGTCACCGATATTGCGAACTGATTAGGGTCGCTTCCCGCCATGGCGGGGTTTTGGAACCGTCGCGCCGATCAGCGTCATCCTGATCTGTCTTGTCTTGCGCCGCTATACAACCCGCGTCGATAGGAGCGCCTGCGGCCAAGGACGGTCGGGCGCCCGGCAGATTTGCAACGAAAAAGAGAACTGACTGCCCAAAACCAGATGCCGAAGTGTGACCGCCCACGGCAAGGTGACACCGGACAGCCCCCCGTGTATTCTGCGGCAAGGAGGATTGGGTAAATGCACGTGAAGACCCACAGCAATCGACCGTCGTTGCGAACAACCCTCTCATTGCGTTGCCACAGCGACGGTCTACCGCCCAGGCTGCGGACATAACACCGCCTTGAATGAAGGACTATCCTTCGCCCGGCGCAAGCTTCGATCCGCCAGCCGAAGCCAAACGAAACGTTGAACTTGCAGGCATGAGTGTCACGCAGAACGGATTCTCGGAATGAACACACAGAGTTTCAATGTCTTGCTTCTCTACCCGCGCTTTACCGCCGGCTCTTTCTGGAACTACGGCGCCACGTGCGAACTGATCGGGGCCAAGTATCCCGCGCCTCCCCTGGGATTGATCACGGTTGCGGCGATGCTGCCCGAATCCTGGAACGCCCGCCTGATAGACCGCAACACCGATGAACTGACCGATGCCGATTTCGAATGGGCCGACATGGTGTTCACCGGCGGCATGCTACCGCAACAGGCAGATGCCTTGAAAATGATCCGGAAGTGCAAGCAGATGGGCGTGCCCGCCGTTGTGGGCGGTCCCGATGCGACATCGAGCCCGGAAATCTACGAATCAGCTGAATTTCGCGTTCTTGGCGAGGCCGAAGGTGTGTTCGAAAAATTCGTCGAGGCCTGGGAACGCGGTGAGCGGAGCGGAACGTTTTCTGCGGAGAAGTTCAAGGCCGACGTGACAACGACGCCCATTCCCCGCTTCGACCTGCTGAATTTCAAAAACTATGTGCAGGTAAACGTTCAGTTTTCACGGGGATGTCCCTTCACCTGCGAATTTTGCGACATCATCGAGCTCTACGGGCGCAGGCCCCGGACAAAAACCAATGCGCAGATGCTGGCGGAACTCGACCGGCTGTACGAACTGGGTTATCGCGGCCATGTCGATTTCGTCGATGACAATCTCATTGGCAACAAGAAGGCCGTAAAGGCGTTTCTGCCGGATCTGATCGAATGGCAAAAGAGACACAACAACGCGTTCGAAATGTCCACAGAGGCATCGCTGAACCTTGCCGACGACAAAGAGCTTCTTCAAATGATGCAGCAGGCACGGTTTTTCTCGGTGTTCATCGGCATCGAGAGTCCTGATCCGGATGTTTTGGTTGCGGCGCAGAAGAAACAGAATACACGGCGTGACATCGCCAAGAGCGTTCACCGCATATACGATGCGGGAATCTGGGTTCTGGCAGGCTTCATTGTCGGGTTTGATGAGGAAAGCGATCATGTCGCCGAGGAGATCTCGGCGCTCATTGAAGAGGCGGCCATCCCGGTTTCAATGGTAGGGCTTCTGTTTGCCCTGCCCACAACGCAGCTGACCCGCCGGCTAGAGCGGGAAGGTCGCCTTCACACCACGTTCAACACCTTCGATGAAGAAACAGAAGACCACTTCGGGGACCAGTGCACAGCTGGGCTGAATTTCGAAACCAAACGTGATCGTGTCAAGATCCTCAAGGATTTCCGGGAGATTGTCGACCGGATATATGAACCGGAAGCCTATTTCCGCCGGGTCCGGAATGTGGCCGACATGCTCGACTTGAAGGGCGAAAACGGCGCGCTTCTTGGGGCGGGGTTTGGTCACGACCTGAAAATGTTCGGCAAGCTCATCTGGTCCATGACATTTACCAACACCACCTATCGCGGGCCGTTCTGGCGCACCTTGATACACACCGCGTTTCACAATTTCCGCGCGATCAAGCCAGTCATGATGATGATCGCTCTGTATGTGCATCTCGGACCGTTCTCACGCTATGTCGTTCAGCAGATAGACACGCAAATTGACGAAGTCGAAAGCGGCGTTTGGATCACACCGGAGCTCGTTGCCGCGGAGTGAACTGATCCGTTCCGTTTGATGCAGCGTTGATCTTGGGAACGTGGATTATTCAAACCATGCCCGAGATCTACCGTTGTGCCTGGGGATGCACTTCTGCAGCCACCAAAGTCCGACCGGAGGCCCGTGTGAGCCCGGCTGTTTTGACGTTTTATGATACATTGATTGAGTGGAGGCGCCCGATACCACGACCGACCTCGGGTAATTCCACGGCTGGCTGGTCGAACCGCTCGGTTATCACGACGCAACCCGGCGCGGGCGCCCGGCGCTCGACTGGCAGCCCACCAGAAGGGCTACATACAAAGGTCCGGCCAGATCGTTGATGCCGTTCCGGCGCCAGCACCAGAACAGCGCAACAAATAAGGCGAGGAGCAGCCATCAAAGAGTGCCAAACGGCGTATCACCCGATGTCAAGCGCCACGAGCCTTCTGAGATCATCAGAAAACCGGACCGTTCTTGCAGGTCTCCAGCTGCATTGAAACGCTCTCTCAGATCTGAGCCGGCGCATTGACCGGAACCGCACCGACCGGCCGCCAGATGTGCGGTTTGTTCAGGTATTTTTCCTTCGCATCCGACACTGCCATGAACAACTGCAACTCCCGCCCCCGGATTCCCGGCAAGGATTTGGGGTCGAGGCCCGTCCACGGGAGAAACGGGCTGCGGCGCATGTGCCAATGCAGTTCGCAGCGAATTGTCGGCTTGTTCGACGGGGTTCGTCCATGGAAAGCAAATGTATCGGCGACGATCAATGTGTTCGCCCGGACAGCCATACGCACGGGCTGTCGCAGGTTCAGTTCGGTCAGTTCTTCGGGCTGTACACGGAACGATCCGCTGGCATGATGGCTATCTGGGTCGGTGGCTGCGGAAAGAGAACACTGATGCTGCCAGTTGAGCCGTTCGGGAGTCAGCCGGTGGGATCCTGGGACAAAGCAGAACGGACCATCCTCGTCGCTCACATCCTGGAGGAACAACCATGCTTTTGAGGTGGCATGGAAAGTGTCCGCATGGACGTTGGACTGCGGATCTTTCTGACCGGAAGGATCAACGATCACTGTCTGGAAGAAACTGATCGGTTCACCTCCCTGTGAGGCGGCATAGCGTATCTGGGCCAGAGCCCGAGGATCGCGCAGCGCTCGGGCAACGGCGGGATGGCGGCTCAGAACTTCGGGCGGCAAGGGCACCATCCGCGTAACCGCCTGGCCCTGCCGCATTTCACGTGCCTCAAAACGTTCTTCGAAGGCGGCCTTGCGCAAGGCCTCGAAGTCTTCCCTGGGCAGGAAATCTTCGGTCAGGAAATAGCCATTCTCGTCAAATGAGGCGCGGTCCGCTTCAGACAAGCTCGACGCCAGCCGGGCGCGCCGCATCTTCGCCATTTTCGCCGCCACTGACACACGTGTGCGATGAAGCCCCAACCGGTTCAGATACGGACTTCCAAGGATAGGATTCTTGCGCAGCGACTTCTCGGCTCCGGCAACTCCGAGAATCCAGAACGGCATGTTGAGATATTCGAGGGCCTTCATGAAACGACATTTCCCCTTGGACAGACTCGAAGCGATGGTTGTGTCACTTGCTACCCTTGACCGGTTTATTTGCGCACTGCCCCAGGTTCCTGTCAATGTTGAAGCTGGCGCCTGTACACGCAGTCGGATGCCTTGGAAACTGGGGCTCGAATGGGATCGAACACCGGCTGACCAGCCCGCCCCTCTCGCCCCGGGGTCAGGTCGCGCGCATGAACCTTACAACCAAAGACGCGACCTTTAAGCGCTTCCATTGCGACAGTCGCGATCAGTTGCGCGAACATCTCGCGAACTTCCCGGAAGCCTAATACTTTGTCCGTCTGACGAAAACGCTCGGCGGTCTGACACCCCGGGAATGCATCTGCTGAATCCGGACACCAGAGGCAGCCCGATACATCCTGGACCTTGTCCACCAAATGCCGGGACCAAAGGCCCAAGCGTCGAGTTGCGGCAAAGTCGATTCCCCGGCTGCGCCTCTCATGCGCGACCGATCAACCGCTTCAATTCATCCGCAACAAGCGGCTTGATGTCGGAGCGGTCGAGCGCATAGGCGACATTGGCAAGAATGAAACCATCTTTCGAGCCGCAGTCATAGGTTTCGCCAGCAAACGGATAGGCCGCGAAAGGCTGGGCCTCCGCAAGCTTCAGCATCGCGTCCGTGACCTGGATCTCATTGCCCGCCCCGCGCTCGTGCCGGGACAGAATCTCGAAGATATCGGGTTGCAGGATGTAGCGTCCGTTCATGAAGTAGTTCGACGGCGCGGTGCCCTTTTCAGGCTTCTCAACCATCCCTGTGATGCGGAAACCGCCATCCACATCCTCGCCCTTGCCGACGATCCCGTACTTGTGCGCCAGTTCGGGGTCGCACTGGCCAACCGACACGATGTTGCCGCCGACCTTCTCGTACAGCTTCACCATTCCGGACATGCATCCGGTATCCGCACGCATGATCATGTCCGGCAGCAGCAATGCGAACGGTTCGTCGCCGACGATGTCGCGCGCGCACCAGACCGCATGGCCCAGACCGAGCGGCGCCTGCTGCCGGGTGAAGCTGGCGGCGCCCGCTGCAGGCAGCATGTCTTCCAGCGTCTTCAGTTCGGCGGTCTTTCCACGCGAGCGAAGCGTGTCCTCGAGCTCGGGCTGAATATCGAAGTGATCCTCGATGACACCCTTGTTCCGTCCGGTGACGAAAACGAAATGATCGATTCCGGCATCCATTGCCTCTTCGACGACATACTGGACCACGGGTTTGTCGACGACAGTCAGCATTTCCTTCGGAACGGCCTTGGTGGCCGGCAGGAACCGGGTCCCGAGCCCGGCGACAGGAAGCACTGCTTTTCTGATTTTTTTCGTCATCGTCATCTATTTTCCCTATTCCTAATAAACTCTCGGGTTTCATGGTGATGTGCGTGAGACGGTTGCCCAATCCTCCCGCGCGGAAAACCTGCGAAACTGGCGCTTACCAACTTCAATATGGTAAACGATTTGTTGACGGCTAGAGGCTACGGTTAGAGGTCAGCCACCTAACACGGTCCCAACAGCAGGATGTTTGGAACATGCTCCGATCACCCATTCGATTCGTTTGCGCCGCGGCCTTGAGCCTTTCAGCCCTTGTCTCAGTGCCGCATTCGGCAAATGCCGATGCCGGCTTCCGTCAGTGGGTTGCCGATTTCTACGGCACCGCTGCCAAGTCCGGCATAACCCGGGAAACCTACAACATGGCGTTCCGGGGCGTAACCTCTCCCGACCCGAGCGTACTTGAAAAAGCACGCTATCAGCCCGAATTCACGACCAAGGTCTGGGATTATCTCGATTCCCGCGTCAATCCCTACACCATAGCCAAGGGCCGGGAGATGGGCGCCCGTCATGCCAACACGCTTGCCGCGATCGAAAACCACTTCGGGATCGATGCCTCGGTCCTTCTCGCAATCTGGTCGATGGAATCGAACTACGGCGAGATCCTGACCAAGACCGACCGGCTCCATTACGTCCCGCAGGCCCTGGCAACCCTCGGCTATGCGGACCGCAGGCGCGCCAAGTTCGCCCGTCAGCAACTTGTGGCGGCGCTGAAGATCCTGCAATCCGGTGACATCAGCACACGCGAGATGACGGGATCCTGGGCCGGGGCCATGGGTCACACCCAATTCATTCCGACAAGCTACCTCGCCTTTGCGGTCGATGCCGACGGCAACGGACATCGCGACATCTGGAACTCCATACCCGATGCGTTGGCGACCGCCGCCAACCTACTGAAGAAGAACGGTTGGCGCACCGGCGAGACATGGGGCTACGAGGCTGTGGCTCCGAGCAACGGATCCCGGTACGAGGGCCAGACAAAGACCCTTTCGCAATGGGCGGCGCTTGGCTTCACCCGGCCGGGAGGCAAGGGCTTTCCGGTGGGCTCGCGCCGCGCCGAGCTGAAAATGCCCGGCGGTGCGTCCGGCCCGGCGTTCCTCATGACGCGGAACTTCTTCATCATAAAGCGCTACAACAATTCCGACAGCTACGCTCTGGCCGTTGGTGTTCTCGCCGACGAGATCGCAGGTTATGGCGGCGTCGATCAGCGTTGGCCGCGCCCTGCCGGCGCGCTGGACGTCAAGGAAAAATTCGAACTGCAGACGCGCCTGAAGCAACTCGGTTTCTACGACGGCGAGATCGACGGCAATATCGGCTCCGGGTCCCGCGCAGCCATCGCCGCGTTCCAGGCGCGCGCAGGGTTGACGGGAGAGGCGCTTCCGACGCAGAACATACTCGAAGCGATCCGCCGCTACAGGTAATTCGGGAACGGCAGGATCCCACCTGGTAACGGACCGGCGACAACCGGAACCGGAACGGAGTCTCCAGATCTTGCCTATGCGACCGATCGCACTCGTTTTCCTGGCTGTCACGCTGTTCGGCGTGGTCCCGACGGTCATTGCCGTCCAGACAGCCACACCCGCTGTCGCGCAGGAGCGCAAATCTCTTCTGCAGTTGCTGTTCGGCGGCGGAAACACGAGGAAGGCTGATCCTGAACCCGAGCGCACGAGCCGGGTGCGGCAACCCCAGCGGAGCACCGCCCCTGCCCCGCCACCGGCCCCCAAGATCGAGAAGCTGGAAAACGCGCGGAAGATTCTGGTGCTGGGTGATTTCATTGCCAACGGCGCTGCGGACGGGTTGCGCGAGGCCTTCGCCGAGTCGCCGGGTGTTGTCATTGTCGACCGGACCAACGGCTCTTCCGGGTTGGTTCGCGACGACTATTATGACTGGATCGGTGAGACGCCGGCCATTCTGGAGGACGTCCAGCCATCGATCATCGTCGTTCAGATCGGATCCAACGACCGCCAGCAACTCGTCGTGGACGGAGAGCGCGAGGCCGTTCGTTCGACCAAATGGCAGGCTGAGTACGAACGGCGCACACGGGAATTCATCTCGCGTCTGCGAACGGCGAATGCGCCTGTGCTGTGGGTCGGGCTGCCGGCGTTCCAGTCGCCCTCAATGACCACCGATATCGTGGCGCTCAACGGGGTCTACCGAAAGCAGGTGACATTGGCGGGAGGCGAGTTCATCGACATCTGGGACGGTTTTGTCGATGAGGACGGCAAGTTCATCTTCACCGGATCGGACATCAATGGCCGCCAGGTTCGACTGAGGGGATCCGACGGCATCAATGTCACCCAGGCCGGGCGCCGGAAGATCGCATTCTACATCGAGAAATCCGCCCGCCGCCTTCTCGGCGACGCTGCGGCGGCCGGCGTCGCCACGCTCGGTCCGGAAAGCCTGCCGGAGATTTTCATGCCGCCCGCGCCGGGCGATACGCCGGCGGCAGTCATGCGGACGCGGCCCGTGGCCATGACCGATCCCGATCTGGATGGCGGATCGGCACTTCTCAACGAGATGCCGACAACCGCAAGCCTGGTCCGCTCGCCACGCGACCAGCTCGTCATTGACGGAACCCTTCCAGAGGCCCCGGAAGGCCGGGCGGACAATTTCGCCTGGCCGCGATCCGATCCGTAATCAGCACAGGTGCATGTCACGCCGAATTGAGGTCAATCGAGCGGCAACGAACATGCATCAAGTCAACGCCGTCGCGCATCCCATCGGATGGCCGTCGCTATCAGGCGCTTGTGATGCGAAGCGCCGAGATATGGTGTGCCCGAATGGGCGCCACGGTCCATTGTCAGCGCGGCAGGTCGGTCTCGCCCATAAGGCTCAGATCGATTGCGCGCGCGGCCTGCCGGCCCTCGCGGATCGCCCAAACAACCAGACTTTGGCCGCGACGCACGTCGCCCGCCGCCCAGAGCTTGTCGACGGAGGTCCGGTAGTCGTCCTCGTTGGCGGCAACATTGGTCGAGCCGCGGCGGTCCTGATTGATCGTCAGTTGCTCACCAAGTTCGCTGATCACGCCGGTATCATAGGCGCCCCTGAAGCCGATGGCGACGAAGACGAGATCGGCCTTGATCAGAAACTCGGTTCCGGCGATCGGCTTGCGCTTTTCGTCGACCTGGCAGCATTTCACGGCATTGAGGATTCCATTCTCGCCGACAAGTTCCAAGGTCCCGACCTGAAATTCGCGGACGGCGCCCTCGGCCTGCGAGGATGAGGTGCGCATCTTGGTTGCCCAATAGGGCCAGACCGCAAGTTTGTCTTCCTTCTCCGGCGGCTGCGGGCGAATGTCGAGTTGGGTAACCCGAACAGCGCCCTGCCGGAAGGCGGTCCCGACGCAGTCGGACGCCGTGTCACCGCCGCCGATCACCACCACATGCTTGCCCCCGGCAAGCACCGGCTCGGATGGCCAGCCGACATTGTCTATGCTCTCACGCGCCACCCGCTTGTTCTGCTGGACGAGGTAGGGCATGGCATCGTGCACGCCGATCAGGTCGGCGCCGGGAATGCCCGCGTCACGCGGCTTCTCCGAACCGCCGCAGTAAAGCACGGCATCATAGGTGGTGAGCAGGTCTTCGACGCTCTTGTCGACACCCACATTGACGTTGCAGAAGAACGTCACGCCCTCGCCTTCCATCTGCTCGACACGCCGGTCGATAAAGTGCTTCTCCATCTTGAAATCGGGGATTCCGAAGCGCAGCAATCCGCCCGGGCGGCTCTCCCGCTCGTAGACATGCACGTCATGACCGGCCCGGCCGAGCTGCTGAGCGGCAGCCATGCCCGCAGGCCCCGATCCGATGATCGCGACCTTCTTGCCGGTCTTGGATGTGACCGGCTGAGGCACGATGAAACCCATCTCGTAAGCCTTGTCGGCGATGGCCTGCTCAACGGTCTTGATCGCGACCGGTGCATCCTCGAGGTTGAGGGTGCAGGCTTCTTCGCAAGGCGCAGGGCAGATGCGACCTGTGAATTCGGGGAAGTTGTTGGTCGAATGAAGGTTGCGGATCGCCTCTTCCCAGTTGCCATTGTAGACGAGATCGTTCCAGTCCGGGATCTGGTTATGGACCGGACAACCGGTCGGACCATGACAATAGGGAATGCCGCAATCCATGCATCGCGCAGCCTGCTTGGACACTTCCTGGTCGCTCATCCTGATGGTGAACTCGCGGAAATGGCGAATCCGGTCGGAAGCCGGCTGATACTTCGCCGTCTGCCGGTCGATCTCGAGGAAACCCGTTACCTTGCCCATGTCGCTGTCCTGTCTACCTGAGTACCACGGCCGTTCCGGACGCCGAAACCATCAGCATCGAGGAATTCCCGCCAGCAGAAATGTTTTCATAATCTAGGTCCACGCCGATGACCGCATTTGCGCCCAGCTTCGCCGCCTCGTCCTGCATCTCGGCAAGCGCGATCTCGCGCGCCTGACGCAAGGCCTTTTCGTAGGAACCGGAGCGCCCGCCGACGATATCGCGAATGCCTGCGAAGAAATCCCGGAAGATGTTTGTTCCGAGAATTGCCTCGCCGGTCACGATACCCTTGTACGCGGTGATGTCGCGCCCCTCGATCGTGTTCGTGGTTGACGTGATCATTCCGCTCATTCGGCTGCCACTCCCACACGCATGCGTTCCATTTCCTCGAGCGCGCGGCGATACTCGACCGGCATCACCTTGCGGAACCTGGGACGGTAGTCAGCCCAGTCGTCGAGTATTTCCTTGGCCCGGGTCGACCCCGTATAGTGCATGTGGTTCGAGATCAGCTGAAACAACCGTTCCTCGTCATGCCGGGTCATGTCGCCGGAAACATCGACGCGGCCCTTGTGCGCCAGGTCGCCGCCATGATGATGCAGCTTCTCGAGAATGTCGTCCTCTTCGGGAACCGGCTCCAGCTCAACCATCGCCATGTTGCAGCGGCTTGCGAAATCCCCGGCCTCGTCGAGCACGTAGGCCACGCCGCCCGACATGCCGGCGGCGAAGTTGCGTCCGGTTTCGCCGATGACGACAACAAGCCCGCCCGTCATGTATTCGCAGCCATGGTCGCCCACGCCTTCGACGACAGCGATGGCGCCGGAGTTGCGGACGGCAAAGCGTTCTCCCGCAACACCACGGAAATAGCATTCGCCCTCAATGGCGCCGTAAAGAACGGTGTTGCCGACAATGATCGACTTCTCGGCAACGATCGGCGAGTTCTCCGGCGGGCGCACGATGATGCAGCCACCCGAAAGCCCCTTGCCGACATAGTCGTTTGCGTCACCGGTCAGGTCGAAAGTAACGCCGTGCGAGAGGAACGCGCCGAAGGACTGCCCCGCCGTTCCGGTAAGCTTTACCGAGATCGTATCCTCGGGCAGCCCCTTGTGGCCGTAACGCTTTGCGACCTCACCCGAGAGCATCGCGCCGGTAGACCGGTCGACGTTCTTGATCTCGACGTCGAATTCCACCTTCTCGCGGTTTTCGAGAGCCGGCTTCGCCTTTTCGATGAGCTGGCGGTCGAGCACGTCTGCGATCGGGTGCACCTGGCGCTCTGTCCAGTAGGTCGCCTCCTTGACCGCTGCCGGCTTGTAGAAGATGCGGCTGAAATCCAGGCCCTTGGCCTTCCAGTGTTCGATCATCTCTTCCTTGGCCAGGAGTTCGGACTCTCCCACGATATCGTCCAGCTTGCGGTATCCCATGGCAGCGAGCCACTCCCGCACTTCCTCGGCGATGAAGAAGAAGTAATTGACGACATGCTCGGGCGTGCCCTTGAAGCGCTTGCGCAACACAGGATCCTGGGTTGCGACGCCGACGGGGCAAGTGTTGAGATGACACTTGCGCATCATGATGCAGCCCGCAGCGATCAGCGGCGCTGTCGAGAAACCGAATTCGTCCGCGCCGAGCAGCGCACCGACGATCACGTCACGGCCCGTCTTGAGGCCGCCATCGACCTGCAACGCCACCCGGGAACGCAATCCGTTGAGAACCAGCGTCTGGTGCGTTTCGGCAAGACCGACCTCCCAGGGGCTGCCGGCATGCTTGAGCGAAGTCAGCGGAGATGCACCAGTACCGCCATCATAGCCGGAGATCGTGATGTGGTCGGCGCGAGCCTTGGCCACACCGGCGGCCACCGTGCCGACGCCCACTTCGGACACCAGCTTGACCGAGATGTCGGCGGAAGTATTGACGTTCTTCAAATCGAAGATCAGTTGCGCCAGATCCTCGATCGAATAGATGTCATGATGCGGCGGCGGCGAGATGAGCCCCACACCCGGGGTTGAATGCCGGGTCTTGGCGATCGTCGCGTCAACCTTGTGCCCGGGCAGCTGGCCGCCCTCGCCGGGCTTCGCGCCCTGCGCCACCTTGATCTGGATCATGTCGGCGTTGACCAGGTATTCCGTTGTCACGCCAAAGCGGCCCGAAGCCACCTGCTTGATCGCCGAGCGTTCCGGGTTGCTGTCGCCATTGAGCAGCGGCAGATAACGGTCGGGTTCTTCGCCGCCTTCGCCGGTGTTGGATTTGCCGCCGATCCTGTTCATCGCAACCGCCAGCGTGGTGTGCGCTTCGCGGCTGATCGAACCGAACGACATCGCGCCGGTCGAAAACCGCCGAACGATGTTGGCTGCCGGCTCCACCTCGTCGAGCGGCACCGGCTGACGACCGGTTTCTTCGGCGGTCTTGACCTTGAACAGCCCGCGAATTGCATTCATCCGCAAGGTCGACCGGTTGACCATCTCGGCGAATTCCCGGTAGCGATCCTCCGCATTGCCGCGAACTGCGTGTTGCAGCGTCGCCACGGCATCCGGCGTCCAGGCATGCTCTTCCCCGCGGATCCGGTAGACGTATTCGCCGCCCACTTCCAGCGAGGTCGCAAGCACCGGGTCGTTGGAGAATGCCAACCGATGCCGGTTTGTGGTCTCCATCGCCACCTCTTCGAGGCCCACGCCCTCGATCATGGTCGCCGTACCGGTGAAATAGGTGTCGATGAAATCACTCGACAGGCCGACGGCGTCGAAGATCTGGGCCCCGCAATAGGACTGGTAGGTCGAAATGCCCATCTTGGACATCACCTTCAGGATGCCCTTGCCGATCGCCTTGATATAGCGCGTGACAACTTCGTAAGGGTCGACTTCCGGTGGGAACTCGCCACGGCTGTGCATGTCGAGCAGCGTATCGAAAGCCAGATAGGGGTTGATCGCCTCCGCGCCGTAACCGGCCAGGCAGCAGAAATGATGCACCTCACGCGGCTCGCCCGATTCGACGACGAGCCCCACGGACGTGCGCAACCCCTTGCGGATCAGATGATGATGCACAGCGGCCGTTGCAAGAAGCGCCGGAAGCGCGATCCGGTCCGGTCCGATCTGACGGTCGGACAGGATGATGATGTTGTACCCGCCTGTCACCGCCTCCTCGGCCCGGTCGCAAAGCCGCTCGAGAGCGCCTTTCATGCCGTCGGCGCCCTTGTCGGCCGAATAGGTGAAATCCAGCGTCTTGGTGTCGAAGCGATCCTCCGTATGTCCGATCGAGCGGATTTTCTCCAGATCGCCATTGGTAAGGATTGGCTGACGAACCTCGAGACGCTTCTTCTTCGCAGCGCCCTTGTGATCGAGAAGGTTGGGCCGCGGTCCGATGAACGACACCAGGCTCATGACCAGTTCTTCGCGGATCGGGTCGATCGGCGGGTTGGTCACCTGGGCGAAGTTCTGCTTGAAATAGGTGTAGAGCAGCTTGGACTTCCCCGACATTGCCGAAATCGGCGTATCGGTGCCCATCGAGCCGATGGCCTCCTGTCCCGTCGTCGCCATGGGCGCCATCAGGATCTTCGTGTCTTCCTGCGAATAGCCGAAGGCCTGCTGGCGATCGAGAAGCGACACATCACGCCTGAGCGCGCGCGGCTCCACGGGCTTGAGATCCTCCAGAATGAGCTGCGTACGATCGAGCCATTCCCGATAGGGATGCTTCGCGGCAAGCCGCGACTTGACCTCTTCGTCCGAAATGATCCGGCCTTCTTCCATGTCGATCAACAGCATCTTGCCCGGCTGCAGCCGCCACTTCGCGATGATCTCGTTTTCATCGACCGGAAGAACCCCTGCTTCCGACGCCATGATCACACGGTCATCGCTTGTCACGATATAACGCGCGGGCCGAAGCCCGTTACGGTCGAGCGTGGCGCCGATCTGCCGGCCGTCGGTGAAGGCCACTGCGGCGGGGCCGTCCCACGGCTCCATCAGGGCCGCATGGTATTCGTAATAGGCCTTTCGGTCCTCACTCATGAGCATGTTGCCGGCCCACGCCTCCGGGATAAGCATCATGACCGCGTGGGCCATGGAATAGCCGCCGCGGATCAGAAACTCGAGCGCATTATCAAAGCAGGCCGTATCCGACTGGCCTTCGTAGGAAATCGGCCAAAGCTTCGAGATGTCGTCACCGAAAAGCGGAGAGGAAACCGAAGCCTGGCGCGCGGCCATCCAGTTCACATTGCCGCGCAAGGTATTGATTTCGCCGTTGTGGGCGACCATCCGGTAGGGATGGGCAAGCTTCCAGGAGGGAAACGTGTTGGTTGAGAACCGCTGGTGCACGAGGGCAACCGCGGATTCAAAGCGCGGATCCTTCAGATCCTTGTAGTAGGCATCCACCTGGTAGGCGAGGAACATGCCCTTGTAGACAATGGTCTGCGTGGAAAGCGACACGAAATAAAAGCCGTCGTCCTTTCCGTTCGTCTCGCCGTAGATCCGGTTCGAAATGACCTTGCGCAAGACGAACAGTCGCCGCTCGAGTTCGTCCTGGCTCTCCACTCCCTCACCGGCGCCGATGAAGACCTGAACGTGGGACGGCTCGGTCGCGGCAATATCTTCGGCCTTGGACAGCGACGAGTTGTCGACCGGAACGTCACGGAATCCCAGAAGAACCTGCCCTTCCGCCTCCACGACTTCGGCAATGATGTCCTTGTGATGCCGGCGCACAGTCTCGTCGCGCGGCATGAAAAGAAAACCGACCGCATACTTCCCGGCTTCAGGAAGCGTCACGCCGAGCGCGCTCATTTCCTCGCGGAAGAAACGGTCCGGAATCTGAACAAGAATGCCCGCCCCGTCGCCCATCAGCGGATCCGCGCCGACGGCGCCGCGATGGGTGAGATTTTCGAGCATGAAGAGACCGTCGCGGACGATCTTGTGAGACTTCTTGCCCTTCATGTGGGCCACAAATCCGACGCCGCAGGCATCGTGCTCGTTGCGCGGATCGTACAGGCCCTGCTTTGCGGGCAATCCGAAGGCATGTGCCGAGGCCTGCCTGGTTTTGGCGCGAGCCTTACCAGCTTCCTGTGCCATCGCAGATGGTGTTTTTCCTGCCATCTTCATTCCTCCTTCATGGCCGCCGCAGCGGTCGATTTCCGGCGCATCGCGTTGCAACCGCCGCCGCGGGCCGCGCTTGCTTTCCCGATAAATTGTCACCTGGCTTCGCGCACCGTTTTTGCCGCCCCCGCAAGTCTGCCGGACGCGGCGCGCTTTTGTATCATGCAGAGGCGATACGGTCACGTGGGCGCAATGGATCGTCCATCGCCGGGTTCCCTGTCTTCACCTCCAACGCCTGCTCCGGTCCCAGCCAGATGACCGAGTCAGACACGAAATAGGACAGCAAGGCTGTCCTATTTCGTGTACTCTATGGCAGAATGTGCCCCTCGACGCAAGCCGGAGTGGTTAAAAAACAGCCCTCATGCGACTGATAATTCCCTTCATCGACCGGTAGGCGTAATATTATTGCTCAAAGTCTTAACTTTGAAGTTCATTGCTGCCCTAACGGTGGCACCGCAATAAGAACTCCCGCGCAGCGAAAAGCCGCCATGGAAATCCATTCTGCTGCCCCGCTTTGAATCTCCCCTGAAATCATGCCATAGCCGGACAGACTGAATTTCCGGAGATTTCACAATGATTTTCACCTCGGACAATTGGGCCGGCGCCCATCCTGCAATTGCCGCATCGTTAAACGCTCATGCCGCAGGTTTCGCCCCCGCCTACGGAACAAGCGACCTCGACCGCAAGGTCGAAGCAACCTTCAATGAAGTCTTCGGACGTGAGGTCGCGGTTCTTTTCGTGGGCACGGGCACCGCGGCAAACTCGCTTGCCCTGTCCTCGGTCAACCGGCCCGGCGGGGTCGTATTCTGCCACCACGACGCCCATGTCATTGCCGATGAATGCGGTGCGCCGGAGTTCTTCAGCCAGGGCGCACGCCTCGCCCCGGTTTCCGGCGCAGACGGCAAGATCGATCCGGCGGCGCTGGAAGCCGAAATCTCAAGGTATCCGAAGGAGTTCATCCACGCCGGCCAGCCAATGGCGATCACCCTGACCCAGGCGACGGAAGCCGGCACGGTGTATCGGACGGACGAGATTCGTGCGATTTCAAAGATTGCGAAGGCTCATGACCTGCCCCTGCACATGGACGGTGCGCGCTTCGCCAATGCACTTGTTTCCCTCGATATCTCTCCGGCCGAGATGACAGCCGATCTCGGTGTCGACATTCTCTCTTTCGGCGGCACCAAGAACGGATGCTGGTGCGCGGAAGCGCTGGTCTTCCTCGACCCCGCGATGGCGTCCGAGGCTCCGTTCATCCGCAAGCGCGCAGCCCAACTGTTCTCGAAAAGCAGGTTCATTGCCGCCCAGTTCGAGGCCTATTTCGAAAACGGCCTCTGGCTCGAGATCGCGGAACACGCAAACCGGATGGCCGCAAAACTGCAGGACGGTCTGCTGGCCAGCGAGAATGCCCGACTGGCCTGGAAATGCGATGCCAACGAAATCTTCCCGATCATTCCGCGGGCCAAGGCGGCAACGCTCCGGAAGGAAGGCGCCATGTTCTACGACTGGAACCCGCCCCGCCCCCACAGGGATCTGGTCGCTCGCGACGAGGGAATGTTCCGGCTCGTGACCAGCTTCGCCACCACGGAAGCCGATGTCGAGCGCTTCATTGAAGTTCTTCGCTAAACACATCCACTGACCAGGTATTCATCCGCATTCCGGACCCAATTCCCGGTCCACGCAGCGTTCACTTAAGCCTCACGGCCAAGTGATGCCGGATAACGCGCGCTTGATTTCCAAGTGATGCGCCATTTTGTCATGGTTCTCCTGCCGGAACGAAAACAGTCACCGGCAATGGTTTGAAAACACCTTCAAGGAGAACAGCATGTCGCAAAAATCACTCATCGGCGCATCCGCGCTCGCCGGCGCAGTCGCCATGGCTATTTCCGGCGCAAGCCTGGTCGCCTCCACGGGTGACGCCGCCGCAGCCACCGAAAAATGCTACGGCATTTCTCTTGCGGGCAAGAACGATTGCGCCGCAGGCCCGGGCACCACGTGCGCAGGCACCTCCACGGTCGACTATCAGGGCAATGCCTGGAAGAGCGTCGAAGCAGGAACCTGCACTTCCATGAGCGTCGAAGGCGACCGCATGGGCTCGCTTGAGCCGCTTGACCGCGACCTTCCGGCCTGATCAGCAACTCTTTGAAACGGAACCATCGGCATGACACAGTTTGCGTTGAGCACACCGACCACCGGGGGTTCCCGTTTCCCAAGCAAACCGCTTCCGCCTCGCGCGGGAGCGGGGCTAAAGACCGGGCATATCGATGCAATTCTGTCGGATGACTATCGCATCGGCTTTCTCGAGGTTCACGCGGAAAACTACATGGGCGACGGCGGCCCGGCTCATCGTGCTCTTTCGGCCATTCGTGCCGAGTTTCCACTTTCGGTTCATGGCGTCGGCTTGTCCATCGGTTCCGAGACGGGTATCGATCCGGACCACCTTGATCGGTTGGCGCGCGTCGTCGAACGCTACGAGCCCGGCATGGTTTCCGAACACCTTGCCTGGTCAAGCCACGACGCGGGCTATTTCAACGACCTGTTGCCGCTTCCCTACAATCAGGCGACCCTGGACCGTGTCGCCGGACATATCGGCCAGGTTCAGGATAGCCTCAAGCGTCCGATCCTTCTGGAAAATCCCTCGACCTATGTCGCGTTCGAGCAATCCACCATGAGCGAGACCGATTTCATTCGCGACATCGCCCGCAAGTCGGGCTGCGGATTGCTGCTCGATATCAATAACGTCTTTGTGTCCGCCACAAATCATGGTTGGAAGCCGCTTCAATACTTGAGGGATTTCCCGCTTGAACTGGTTGAGGAGATCCACCTTGCAGGACACGCCGAGGACACCGATGACGAGGGCGACCTTCTCCTGATAGATGCGCATGACCGCCCGGTCGCAGATCCCGTCTGGAAGCTCTACGAGATCGTCATCAGCCAGGCGGGTCCCCTCCCCACGCTGATCGAATGGGACAATGACGTGCCGGAATGGCCTGTCCTGCGCCATGAGGCCATGCTGGCGGAAGCGATCCTCGACCGGATGGGCCCGGCATCCATGCTCGGATCACGCCATGCAGCAGAGTAATCAGATGCATGACACCGATCACTCCGAATTCGGAGCAGCGCTTCTCGACCCGGATCTGCCGCTGCCCGAGGGGATTGTCGGCCCCCGCGGCAAAGCCGCCACGAAGCGGTTCGCCGTTTACCGCAACAACGTGACTGTTAGCCTGATAAATGCGCTCGCAGACATTTTCCCCGCTGTCGCGCGACTGGTCGGAGCAGACTTTTTCCGCAACATGGCCCGCATTTACATCGCCGGGGATCCGCCTCGATCGGCGTTGCTGTTCCAATATGGCCAGCGATTCCCCGACTTTCTCGCGCGTTTCGAACCGGTCGGAAAGCTTCCCTACCTGCCGGACGTCGCCCGACTTGAACGGAGATGGCTGGACGCAACCCATGCCGCTGACATGGATCCCCTGCCGTCGGCAGCCTTGGCCGCCGTTTCCCCCCAAGATCTTGAGCGGGTGCGTCTCGTGCCGCATCCGGCAGCCCGCATCGTGGAGAGCCGATATGCGGCTGTGTCGATCTTCTCGGCAAGCCGCGCGGAACGACCGCTCGACACGATCAGGGCGATGAACCCCGAAACCGGCCTAATCACCCGGCCGCATCATGAGGTTCAGATCCGTCTGTTGCCCGAGGGCGCGGCTTCGTTCTTTCAGGATCTGCTTCAGGGAAGATCCCTGGGCGAAGCGGCAAATCGCACACATGAACACTACCCGGAGTTCGATCTTGCCGGCGCGATTTCGGCCTTGCTGGAATCGGGCGCATTCACAACGCTCCGGCTTGACGAAACAACAATCGGGGAGGCGCGGAGATGAGCGCAGCAATCGAAAGCCTGACGACGCTTTATCATCGCGTCTTCGGCGCCATGGAGCGCATCGCGGATGCATGGTTGCTGGGGCTGCTTGCACGCTTTGCCTTTGCGGCCGTGCTTTGGGGCTATTTCCTCAACTCGGCGCGAACCAAAGTCGGCGAAGGAGTGTCCGGCTTCTTCTCGATCCAGCCCGGAGCATACTACCAGATCGCCTACCCCGCGGTGGAAGCCGCCGGCGGCGACATCGGCGCTGTCCCGCTTTTTCCTTGGGGTCTGATGGTGGTTCTTGGAACCTATGCGGAATTCATTCTTCCACTGTTGATCGTGATTGGCCTGTTTTCCCGGTTGGCGGCGCTGGGAATGATCGGGTTCATCGCGGTGCAGACCTTTGTGGACATCACGGTTCATCAGATCGGCGCCGAGGCCGTTGGCGCCCTGTTCGACAGGTTTCCAGACGCGGTGATTGCCGACCAGCGGCTGCTTTGGATGGTACCGCTGTCGGTGGTCATACTCAAAGGTCCGGGGCTTCTGTCCCTCGACGCCCTTTTCGACAGGCGGCGTCACCACAAGGTCAGAGCCCAGCCCGCCCAAATCTGAGCGGCGACAGGCGTCGCCATCCAACACATCATCGATCATTCACCTACGAAAATGGCGCCCGGTTTCCCGGGCGCCATGTGGTGAGCCTTTAGGGCGGATGCCGGTCAGGCCTGATTGGCTTCGATCTGCTTCGGCTTTGATCCGGTCTCGTTGGAGATCGCAATCTTGCGCGGTTTCATGGCCTCGGGAATCTCGCGAACCAGATCGATGTGCAGAAGACCGTTGCGCAGCGAAGCGCCGGTAACCTCGACATGCTCAGCAAGCTGGAAGCGGCGCTCGAACGCGCGCTTGGCAATGCCGCGGTACAGGAACTCGCTGTTGCCGGCATCGTCCTCGTCGGCCTTCTCGCCCTTGACGGTCAGGGCATGCTCCCGCGCCTCGATCGAGATTTCGGTTTCATCGAAGCCCGCAATCGCCATTGTGATGCGATAGGTGGTCTCGCCGGTGCGTTCGATGTTGTAGGGCGGATAGGACTGGGTCTGATCGGGCTGCGCCAGGCTGTCGAGCATGGTCAGGAGCCGGTCAAAACCGACAGTGGAACGATACAGTGGTGAAAAATCAACGTGACGCATAAGGGGTCCTCCTTCAGAGCGACATTCGGTTTTGCGTTTTGGTCGATGGCATGCCCCGCAACGGGCGGCATCCTGACCAGCGGACCCGTCCTTTGGCGTCCGCACTGACAATGTGGGAACTGGATTGCCACGGTTCAAGAGCTTTTCAGCGCTCCGTATAAGGGCCGACAGGCCTTGAGAATTGCGTCCTCGGGCAAAGGGCTGCGAACCCGCCGGAAAAGGCGCTTGTCTTCCGGAATTCATGCGCCTCCCGAAGTCTCCCTGAACCGGCAACAGGCAAGTCGGGACAACCGCGGTTTCATGGCCAGGCAGTCCGAAGATCTCGCCATTGATGCTTTTCCTTTTGACCTGTGCCCGGCGAAGCCCTAATCGATGCGGAATGAAACAGGATGCGGCGCTGCTGATCGAAACCGAGGAAAACCCGGCTCCGGACAATCATGTCACGGGCTGGTTCGAAAGCGCGGGCAAGAAACGGCTGCGCTATGCGATTTTCAAGTCCCGCGCGGTGCGCGCCCGCGGAACCGTGGTTCTGCTCCAGGGCCGCAACGAATGCATCGAGAAATACTATGAGACCATCCGGCATTTCACCGCTCGCGGCCTTTGGGTGGCAACATTCGATTGGCGCGGCCAGGGACTTTCGGACAGATTGACCAGAAACCCGCTCCGCGGGCATGTGCGTCGCTTCGAGGATCTTCAGGCGGACCTTTCCATCTTTCTGGAAACCATCGTACTGCCGGAAACCCGGCTGCCATTCTGCATGCTCGCGCACTCGATGGGTTCGCTGGTTGCGCTTTCCATGGCTCCACAACTCACCAACCGCATCGAGCGCATGGTGCTTCTTGCGCCGTTTATCGAATTGTCCAACCAGCGTCTGCCGAGTTGGATGATCCGTGCGATCGCTGGCGCGTTCCGCATGATCGGACTCGGCTGGGTGGGCACCGGCAGGGATCGGTTTCCGCGCGCTTTCGAGAACAACGCGCTGACGTCAGACCGCGTCCGGTATGCGCGCAACATCGACCTCTATATGCGACATCCCGAATTGCGCCTCGGTCCGCCGAGTGCCTCCTGGATTTCACAGATGCTGCGCACGATGAAGAAGGTGACCCGCTTCGAGCATCTGCACAGCATTCAGGTGCCGACATTGTTGATCGGGGCCGGAAACGATCCTATCGTCTCCCCGCAATCCCTTGAAGAGCTGGGAAACCGCTTTCGAGCCGGGCGTGCGATCATCATCGATGGCGCCCGCCACGAACTCCTTCAGGAGGCGGACCGGTACCGCCTGGCGACCCTTTCGGCGATCGACGCCTTCATTCCGCCCGACCAGGAGACCGAAACGGAAGACGCTCCACTCACCCAGACCGGTTGAGCAGCTCCAAAGCTTCGGCGTGCAATTCGGCCGAACCGGCGGCGATGATGTTTCCGCCATTTTCCGGCGATCCGCCGCTCCAGGTCGTCATCCTTCCACCGGCCTGCTCAACCAGCGGGATCAATCCGCCGACATCATAGGGTTTGAGATCGCTTTCGACCACCAGATCGACATACCCTGAAGCCAGCATTGCATAGGCATAGCAATCGCAGCCGTAACGTGCGAGCCGAACTGACTTCTCGACCCTATTGTAGGATGAAGCGAGAGTGTCGGGGAAGATGAACGGGGATGTGGTCATCAGGATCGCCTGATCGAGCGCGACGCCGGTCCGGGTGCGCATCAGCGACATTTGCCCGTTGCGCCAAACCATTGCATTGCCCGGCTCGGCGACAAATCGCTCACCGGTAAATGGCTGGTCCATCATGCCCATCACGGCCTTGCCGTTGTGGTAAAGACCGACAAGCGTGCCCCACAAAGGCAATCCGGAAATAAAGGCCCTGGTTCCGTCGATGGGATCGATGACCCATACATATTCCCGGTCAAGGCCGACATCGCCATGCTCTTCACCGAGTATGCCATGCTCCGGGAACCGTTCGGATATCAAGGCCCTTATGGCCCGCTCGGCAGCACGATCGGCCTCGGTGACCGGATCGAAGCCGCCCGCTTCCTTGTTGTCGATGGCGACCGGAATCCTGAAGCGCGGAAGGGTTTCCGCCGCTGCAGCCTCGGCGACCGCTTCAAAGAAAGACAAATCGGGACGCACTGTGGACTCCATGGGCAGAAGGAAATTGGTCACTCTCGGTGAAGTGGAGAACCCGGTCACTGAGACCGGTCCCCAAGCGGACACGTCTCCGTCGTGGCCCGTCCAACTCAAAAATGCAAGGGTGAAAGCTCGAGGAGGCAGCCCTTCGCACCCGCACAATTTTCCGCGGCCATCCGCTTGACATTTGTGCAGCGCAACATTAGAGTTTTCATCACAGTCCTAGACTGTAAATGCCCTCCTTGGGCGTTTCCTCCCTAGACTTTGCCGCGCCTTGAGCGCGGTTTTTTTTGACATTTGCTTCCATCGGCCACGGCGGTTTCAGCAAAACCTGCCGATAGCCGGGCGTTATTCTGCGGCCAGACGCCCATCTGCCAGATCGTCGTGTACATATGCCATCATCCTGGCTGCGAAATCATTCAAATCGGCCTTCAGCAGATCGAACCCGGCGGTTCTTTCGAGCGTACCTTCATTGACATATAGACCGCGGTTGATCTCGATTTGCAGCGCATGAAGCCCGCGCCCGGGACGGCCGTAATGTTCGGTGATGAACCCGCCGGCGTAAGGCTTGTTGCGCACCACATGATACCCCAGCGCCGAGAGCAGAGAGACCGCGACGCGGGACAGATCGTGTGAGGCGCTCGCGCCGTATCTGTCGCCGATGATGATATCCGGCCGGCGGGCGCCGCCGGCGATCCTGACGCTGGCTGGCATGGAATGGCAGTCGATGAGGATTGCTCTGCCGAACAGCACATGTGTCTGGGCGATCAACCTGCGAAGGCTGACATGGTAGGGGCGATAGACCTGCTCGACGCGCGAAAGTCCTTCCTCGACACTGAGCCTGCGCTTGTAGATATCCATGTTTTCTGCGACCAGTCGCGGGATCGTGCCCAATCCGCCGGCCACCCGCAGCGATCCGATATTGGCGTAGGACGGCAACGGCCCATCGAACATTCTCGGGTCCAGTTCATAGGGTTCGCGGTTCACATCGAGCCAGGCGCGAGGGAAATTGGCCACCAGCATGGGCGCACCCTGCAGAACGACCCCGGCGAACAACTCGTCGACGTAATGATCCTCGGAACGGCGGATCGACTTCCGGTCAAGCCTGGACTGGTTCAGGAATGAATCCGGATAGACCCGCCCTGAATGCGGCGAGTTGAAAACAAAGGGTTGGGTCTGTTGCGCCGGGCGCAGGATCTCGAACGGAACGGGCGCCTGCGAGAGTCCGGCCGCGCCGCCGCGAGTTGCCCCGTCCCCTTCAAGCATGTCTTTTCCTTCGTCCCGTACCTTATGGTGGGCACATTGCCAGTTGCCCCGGTGGCTGTCCAGTCGGGCAGGACGCCAACCGCAAAAGCGCCATCATTCACTGGATGTTTACTGGGATGCCCCATATAGGATCGAGACAGAGTTCCATGTGCATGATGACAGGTTTGGAAACACCATGACTCCCAAGATTCTTCTCGCGGAAGACGACAACGATATGCGCCGCTTTCTGGTCAAGGCGCTCGAAAAGGCCGGATACGAGGTCCGCTCGTTCGACAATGGCGCCAGCGCCTATGACCGTCTGCGCGAGGAACCCTTCACCCTGTTGCTGACCGACATCGTCATGCCTGAAATGGACGGAATCGAACTGGCACGCCGTGCGACCGAGCTCGATCCCGATTTGAAGGTCATGTTCATCACCGGATTTGCCGCAGTTGCGCTCAACCCGGATTCGAAGGCTCCGCGCGACGCCAAAGTGCTTTCAAAACCCTTTCATCTTCGCGATCTGGTCGACGAGGTCAACAAGATGATTGTTGCCGCCTGACGACAAACCCGGTTCATGGTATCCCGACCGCAAGGTCTTCATAAACCTCGCCGCAAACCCTTGGGGTTGCGACCGGCGCCTAGCCGTTCAACTGCATTTTTACGGCCTTTTCCGGCAAAACTCGCAAAGCGGAAAAACAGCTTCTTTTCGTGTTGACGCCAGTGTGCTTTTTGTGGTGTATGCGCCCATCAGATGGGCGTGTAGCTCAGCGGGAGAGCACTACATTGACATTGTAGGGGTCACAGGTTCAATCCCTGTCACGCCCACCATCTGGACCCAACCGTCTTGGACGCCATCGGGCGTTGACCGGCCTCCGAGAGTTTCTAGCAAGTTTGCAACCCTTTTCGCACGGTGGCGGGAATCAGCGACCGAGCCGGAGCCCAGATCGGCTTTGGTCTCCCATAACGGTTCCCAATCGCCTCCACATGCCGGCGGAAACAAATCAGCTGGAGTTGTTCTGCAACCGCAAGCGCGGCGCGAGCCACCAGCTGACGATGGGTGTGGTGATGAATGCCGCTACAATGACCGCCGGAAGCAGATAGGATGCATGCGCACGCAGACTATCGATGCTCAATACGATGATGGCGCCGGTTCCGAAAAAGACCGCGTTGACCATGAAGGAAAGCATCAGGGTCATATGGGAACGGGTTTTCATTGTTCTCTCTCCTTGATGTTCAGAATGTCAACGTCAGCCTCCTTTGAAGGTTCCTCGTCAACAGACCGCTTGCGCCAGCGCAATCGCAGGGCATTCCAGGTGAAACGCAAAGGCCGCCTTTGACCCAGCCTCAGGCCTTTAATCCCTTCCGGCGACAGGCCTCCCATGAGGCGCGCCGTCCACGAACACGCCTGACATATCGATCTAATGGATTTAATCGCTGGAAATCAGCGCGAAAATCATTCATTGCTTGAGATCTGAATCAAGACACAGCGTACAGGTGTCGCGCCCCTCAACAGCGTTTCATCATCCTGGAAGCGAACGATGATTACCAAGTCCGCCATTGCCGACCTGCCCTCCCCAGCGCCGCGCAGTGCTGATCCCGATGCGCTTGCGGCGGAAATAATCGAGCGCCTGACCTACTCCATCGGCAAGGATGCCAAGGTCGCCAAGCCGCATGACTGGCTGACCGCAACTATTCTGGTCATCAGGGACCGGGTGATCGATCGCTGGATGGAATCGACGCGACAGACCTACCAAACAGGCGGAAAACGGGTGTATTACCTGTCGCTCGAGTTCCTGATCGGCAGGCTCACCCGCGATGCCGTCTCCAATCTCGAGATGCTTGACGAAGTACGGGCAGCGCTTCGGTCGCTCGGCGTCGATTTCGATGCGGTCACAGGTCTAGAGCCCGATGCGGCACTGGGCAATGGCGGCCTCGGGAGGCTTGCCGCCTGCTTCATGGAATCCATGGCGACCGTGGATGTGCCGGCTTACGGCTACGGGATCCGGTATGTACACGGTCTCTTCAGGCAACAGATGAGCGATGGATGGCAGGTCGAATTGCCCGAGACCTGGCTCGCCAATGGCAATGCCTGGGAATTTCACCGCCGGGAAAGCGCCTATGAGATCGGGTTCGGCGGATCGGTTGACAGCATTGGCGCCGATGGTGCGGGCACACAGCGCTGCGTCTGGAAACCCCAGGAACGCATGATGGCGGTCGCCTATGACACGCCGGTCGTGGGCTGGCGCGCCAAGCGGGTCAACACGCTCCGGCTCTGGACTGCGCAGCCGATCGATCCGATCCTCCTCGATGCGTTCAACGCCGGCGACCACATAGGCGCATTGCGCGAAAGCAACAAGGCGGAGGCCCTCGCCCGCGTTCTCTATCCGGCCGACCAGACACCCGCCGGACAGGAACTCCGGCTGCGCCAGGAGTATTTCTTCTCCTCGGCATCGCTTCAGGACATCCTCAGGCGACACTTGCAGGAACATGGCGATCTGCGCTCCCTGCCGGACAGGGCCGCCATTCAGCTCAACGACACCCATCCGGCCGTCTCCGTCGCCGAACTGATGCGGCTGCTCATCGACATCCATCGCCTGGATTTCGACAAGGCCTGGGACATCACCCAAAAGACTTTCAGCTACACCAACCACACCTTGCTGCCCGAGGCGCTTGAAAGCTGGCCGGTGCCGCTGTTCGAACGGCTGCTGCCGCGGCACATGCAGCTCGTCTATGCCATCAATGCCAGGATCCTGCGCCAGGCGCGGCAGGAGCGCGGCTATGACGACGAACAGATACGGGCCGTTTCCCTCATCGATGAAGGCGGCGATCGGCGGGTGCGTATGGGCAATCTCGCCTTCGTCGGATCCCACTCGATCAACGGCGTCTCAGCGCTGCATACGGAACTGATGAAGCAGACGGTGTTTTCCAACCTGCACGGTCTCTACCCCGACAGGATCAACAACAAGACCAACGGCATCACCCCGCGCCGCTGGCTGATGCAATGCAATCCCGGGCTCTTCGGACTGATCCGCGAAACGATCGGCGACAGCTTCATGGATGATGCCGAAGCGCTGTCTGCGCTCGACGCCTTCGCCAGGGATGCCGGTTTTCGGTCCCGTTTCGCCGAGATCAAGCGCGACAACAAGGTCAGGCTCGCAAATCTGGTTTCCCGCCGGATGGGGATCAAGCTCGACCCCTCGGCGATGTTCGATATCCAGATCAAGCGAATTCACGAGTACAAGCGGCAATTGCTCAACATCATCGAGGCCGTGGCTCTCTATGACCAGATCCGCTCCCACCCCGAACGCGACTGGGTGCCGCGGGTGAAGTTCCTCGCAGGAAAGGCCGCGCCCAGCTATCACAACGCCAAATTCATCATCAAGCTCGCCAATGACGTCGCAAGGGTCATAAACAACGACCCGGCCGTGCGTGGACTTCTGAAGATCGCTTTCATCCCGAACTACAATGTCTCCCTGGCGGAAATCATGGTGCCCGCCGCCGATCTTTCCGAGCAGATATCGACCGCGGGAATGGAAGCGTCAGGCACAGGAAACATGAAGTTTGCACTCAATGGCGCGCTGACCATCGGAACGCTTGACGGCGCCAATGTGGAAATCCGCGAATGCGTTGGCGAGGACAACATCATCATCTTCGGCATGACGGCCGAGCAGGTTGCGGAGCGCCGCGAAAACGGTCACGAACCCCGCGCCATCATCGAGACGGCCCGGGAGCTTTCCCAGGCACTGACCGCGATCTCATCGGGCGTCTTCAGCCCCGATGACCGCGATCGCTACTCCGATCTTGTCGCCGGTCTGTATGACCATGACTGGTTCATGGTGGCCGCCGATTTCGAGGCCTATGCCGAAGCCCAGCGCCGGGTTGACGCTTTGTGGGTTGACGAGGAGGCATGGTATGGCCGTACTATCCTGAACACCGCACGGGTGGGATGGTTCTCCTCGGACCGGACCATTCGGCAGTACGCAAAGGAAATCTGGAAAGCCGGCCCATGATCTCAAAGGGAACCGTGCGCGACGCCGATCAAGCGGGCATAGCCCTGACGGCGGATGAAGCAGAAGCGATCGCTTCCGGAGCGCATGGTGACCCTTTTGCTGTTTTGGGCGTGCATCAGGCCGGCGACGGCTTCCTCGCCCGCACCTTTGTGCCCGGCGCCGAAACAATCGTTGCGTTGACACTCGACGGGGCCGCCATCGGAGATTTGAAGCCGGGTGCTGTCCCCGGGCTTTTCGAGGGCGGTGTTGAAATCGCAGCCCGCCGCCCCTTGCGCTACCGGGCCTCCCGCGGCGCAGATGTCTGGCTGGTCGACGACCCCTACAGTTTCGGACCGGTCCTCGGCCCGGTAGACGATTACCTGATCGCAGAGGGATCGCACCGGCGCCTGTTTGATCGCCTCGGCGCCCACATCATCGAACATGAAGGGGCCGAAGGGGTTCATTTCGCGGTCTGGGCGCCGAATGCCCGCCGGGTGTCGGTGGTGGGGGATTTCAACGCTTGGGACGGACGCCGGCATGTGATGCGCCGGCGCGCGGATGTCGGCGTGTGGGAAATCTTCGCTCCGGGCGTGCAAGCGGGGGCCGCCTACAAGTTCGAGATCATCGGGCCCGATGGCGAGAAATTGCCGCTCAAGGCCGACCCGTTCGCCCGCAGATCCGAATTCAGACCGGCCACCGCGTCCATAGTCGCCTCCAGGCCGGATCGTGAATGGGGTGATCAGGCGCACCGCGACCACTGGGCTAATGTCGACGCCAGGCGCCAACCCATGTCGATCTACGAGGTCCATCCGGGATCGTGGCAGCGCCATCCCGACGGAAGCTTTCTGTCCTGGGACGAACTCGCCGACCGGTTGATCCCCTATTGCACCGAGATGGGGTTCACCCACATCGAATTCCTGCCCGTTTCCGAGCATCCTTACGATCCTTCCTGGGGCTACCAGACCACGGGGCTTTACGCGCCTTCAGCCCGGTTCGGCGAACCCGAGGGGTTCGCCCGCTTCGTCGACGGCGCGCATCAGGTCGGCCTGGGCGTCATTCTCGACTGGGTGCCCGCCCATTTCCCCACCGACGAGCACGGGCTGGCGAAATTTGACGGCACAGCCCTTTACGAGCATGCCGATCCGCGCCAGGGCTTTCATCCCGACTGGAACACGGCGATCTACAATTTCGGCCGCCGGGAGGTGTCGTCGTTTCTCGTTAACAACGCCCTCTTCTGGGCCGAGACCTATCACGTGGACGGCCTGCGCGTGGATGCCGTGGCCTCGATGCTCTATCTCGACTACTCCCGCAAGGAAGGGGAATGGGTTCCCAACAAGCAGGGAGGCCGGGAAAACCTCGAGGCCGTCGAATTTCTGCGGTCGATGAACAAGGCGGTCTATGCCAGCCATCCCGGGATCGTCACGATCGCCGAGGAATCCACATCATGGCCAAAGGTGTCCGCTCCGGTGCACGAGGGCGGTCTGGGCTTCGGCTTCAAGTGGAACATGGGCTTCATGCACGATACGCTCACCTACTTGAGCCGTGATCCGATCCACCGAAAGCATCACCACAACGAACTGACCTTCGGGCTGGTTTATGCGTTCTCGGAGAATTTCGTGCTGCCGCTTTCCCATGACGAGGTTGTGCATGGAAAGGGCTCGTTGCTGGCCAAAATGCCCGGGGACGAATGGCAGAAATTTGCCAATCTCCGCGCCTATTACGGCTTCATGTGGGGCTACCCGGGCAAGAAGCTGCTCTTCATGGGACAGGAGTTCGCCCAGCGTGGCGAGTGGGCCGAGTCGCGTCAACTGGATTGGGATCATCTGGATGACCCGCGCCATCACGGCATGCAGGACCTGATCCGCGACCTGAACCGGCTTTACGCCGGGACCCCGGCACTTCATGCGCGCGACTGCGAACCGGAAGGATTCGAATGGCTGATCGCCGATGACGCCGCGAGTTCGGTATTTGCCTGGGCGCGCCATGCGCCGGGTGAAAAGCCCGTCGTGGTGATCACCAATTTCACGCCAAATCCGCGAACCGGTTACATTCTGCCGTTGCCGGAAGACGGACCATGGCGGGAGATTTTCAATTCGGACGCAACAAATTACGGCGGTTCCGGTCAGGGGAATATGGGAGTGGTCAACGCGCGCTTGGAGGACGGACGCGCGGTCGCCGACATCACGCTGCCGCCCCTGGCCACGCTGATGCTGACACCGGAATGATCCGGCAATAGATCCGGAGACGGGAGGAAAACATGGAGCAGAAACGAGTCCAGCCGCTGGCGCGTGACGCCATGGCCTATGTTCTGGCCGGAGGACGCGGCAGTCGGCTGAAGGAACTCACGGACCGGCGCGCAAAGCCCGCCGTCTATTTCGGCGGCAAGACGCGTATCATTGATTTCGCGCTGTCCAACGCCCTCAATTCCGGCATCCGGCGCATCGGTGTCGCAACCCAGTACAAGGCCCACTCGCTGATCCGACATCTCCAGCGCGGCTGGAACTTTCTGCGCCCCGAGCGTAATGAGAGCTTTGACATCCTGCCCGCAAGCCAGCGCGTCTCGGAGACGCAGTGGTATGACGGCACGGCCGACGCGGTTTTCCAGAACATCGACATCATCGAGAGCTACGAGCCCAGATACATGGTGATCCTCGCCGGCGATCACATCTACAAGATGGATTACGAATTGATGCTGCAGCAGCACGTCAATTCCGGCGCAGATGTCACGGTCGGTTGTCTTGAGGTGCCGCGCATGGAGGCGACAGGTTTCGGCGTCATGCATATCGATGAAACCGACAGGATTGTTGACTTCATTGAAAAGCCCTCCGATCCGCCCGCCATGCCGGACAAACCGGAGATGGCCCTGGCCTCAATGGGGATTTATGTCTTCAATACCGATTTCCTCATGGACGAATTGCGGCGCGACGCGGAGACGCCGGGATCAAGCCGCGACTTCGGCAAGGACATCATTCCACACATCGTCAATCACGGCAAAGCCGTCGCTCACCGCTTCACGGAGTCCTGTGTTCGCGAAACTCCGGAGCACGATGCCTACTGGCGGGACGTCGGAACGGTAGATGCCTATTGGCAGGCCAATATCGATTTGACCGACATCCTGCCGGATCTCGACCTCTATGACCGCTCCTGGCCGATCTGGACCTATGCGGAGATCCGCCCGCCGGCGAAATTCGTGCACAACGAGGATGGCCGCCGCGGCATGGCGCTGTCTTCTCTGGTGTCGGGCGACTGCATCATCTCGGGCGCCGAGTTGAACCGGTCGCTGATCTTTTCCGGCGTGCTTTGCAGGTCCTACTCGAAGCTCAATGAGGCCGTCGTGCTGCCCGAATGCGTTATCGGCCGGCACGCGGACCTGTCCCGTGTCGTCATCGACCGCGGGGTGAAGATCCCGGCAGGTCTCGTGGTCGGTCAGGACCCGGAACTGGACGCAAGCAGGTTCCGCAGAACCGAGTCCGGAATCTGCCTGATCACGCAGGACATGCTCGATCGCGCCGGATTGATTTACGAATGAAGATCCTGTCCGTCGCCTCTGAGGTCTACCCACTGGTCAAGACGGGCGGTCTTGCCGATGTGGCAGGCGCGCTTCCTGCCGCCCTTGCAGCCCATGGGGTCGACATGCATGTGCTTGTGCCCGGCTACAGACCGGTCATGGCAAAGCTGGTCAATCCGGTGAGACTTCTGGAGTTCGACGATCTGTTCGGCGTCAAGGCATCCATCCTCGCCTGCAGGCTCGATGGCATCCAGTATCTCGTTCTCGATGCGCCGGAACTGTTCGACCGCGAAGGCGGGCCTTATACCGACGCATCCGGGAAGGATCATCCCGACAACTGGCGCCGGTTCGCAGCTCTTTGCCGAGCGGCCGCGATGATCGCGGAGACAGGCCTGGATGACTGGTTTCCCGACATCGTTCACGCCCATGACTGGCAGGCGGGCCTCGTTCCCGTCTACATCACGCATACCACCGCTTCGACGGTCCCAACCGTAATGACCGTCCACAATCTGGCGTTTCAGGGACAGTTCAGTCCGTCCGTATTCGCCGAGCTCGGGCTTCCCCAATCGGTGTTCGCGATGGACGGCGTCGAGTATTACGGCGACGTCAGCTACCTCAAGGGCGGTCTGCAACTGGCTTCGGCGATCACTACGGTGAGTCCGACCTACGCGCAGGAAATCCGAACGCCCGAATTCGGCATGGGACTGGAGGGCCTTATCAACGCGCGTTCGGCCGATCTTCGCGGGATCGTCAACGGCATCGACACCGATGTCTGGGACCCGGCGGGCGATCCGATGATTGCCGCAAGCTATTCCCACGGCAAAATCAAGCAGCGCCAGGTCAACCGGAAAGTGCTGGCCGAACGGTTCGGATTGGAGGATGCACCCGGCCCGGTGTTTACGGTGGTCGGCAGATTGACCTGGCAAAAGGGAATGGACGTTCTTGCCGAGGCGGCTGATGACATCGTCGCCATGGGAGGACGTTTGGCCGTTCTGGGGGCCGGCGATCCGGCGCTTGAGGCAGCCCTTACGGACGCTGCCGAACGGCATCCGGGCAGGATCGGCGTGGTCATTGGCTATGATGAGGCCCTGTCCCATCTCATGCAGGCCGGTGGCGATGCGCTTCTGGTGCCATCGCGCTTCGAACCCTGTGGTCTTACGCAGCTTTGCGGTCTGCGCTACGGCAATGTCCCGATTGTCGCCCGGACAGGAGGCCTGGCCGATACGATCATCGACGCCAATGAGGCTGCAATCGGAGCGCGCGTGGCAACGGGCTTTCAGTTCTCCCCTGTGACCAGGGATGCGTTGTTGCAGGCCGTGCGATCCGCGATCCGCGCTTTCGCGGATCCGAAAACCTGGAACCGGCTTCAGGACCGTGGCATGAAATCGGACGTATCATGGGAACGCAGCGCCGCGCGGTACGTTGAGCTCTATTCCGGCCTCCTTGCAGCGCATACCGACAAAACAACCGAGTGATGATTGATGATCAAGACCGTAGAAGTCACCCCCTTCAAGGATCAGAAACCCGGAACCTCGGGACTGAGAAAGAAGGTCCCGGTGTTTCAGGCTCCCGGCTATACCGAGGCCTTCATTCAATCCATTTTCGACAGCCTTGAAGGGTTCAAGGGCAAGACACTTGTGGTCGGCGGCGATGGGCGCTTCTACAATCGCGAGGTCATCCAGACCGTACTCCGCATGGCCGCCGCAAACGGTTTCGGTCGCGTTCTGGTAGGAAAAGGAGGGATTTTGTCCACGCCCGCGGCGTCCCACGTCATTCGCAAATACGGTGCGTTCGGGGGGCTGATCCTGTCCGCCAGCCACAATCCCGGAGGACCGGATGGCGATTTCGGAATCAAGTACAATGTGGGAAACGGCGGCCCCGCTCCCGAGAAGATCACCGATGCGATCTACGCGCGGACCCGGGAAATCGATCGCTACAAGATCGCCCTTTTCAAGGACGTCGACCTCGATAAGACAGGCACATTTGATGCGGACGGGCTGACGATCGAGGTGATCGACCCGGTTGCCGACTATGCCGACCTCATGGAAAGCCTGTTCGATTTCGATGCAATCCGTTCGATGATTGCATCCGGCTTCAAGGTCATGTTCGACGCCATGCACGCCGTCACCGGTCCCTACGCCAGGGAGATCCTCGTGCAACGTCTGGGCGTCTCCCCTGAGCTGGTGCTCAACGCCGCGCCGCTTGAGGATTTCGGCGGTCACCATCCAGACCCCAACCTTGTGCATGCAAAAGCCCTCTACGACACCATGATGGGCGAGGATGCGCCCGATTTCGGTGCTGCTTCGGATGGAGACGGCGACCGGAACCTGATCATTGGCAAGGGCATATTCATCAACCCCTCGGATTCGCTCGCAATGCTCGCGGCCAACGCCCATCTGGCGCCGGCATACAAGGACGGCCTCAGGGGTATCGCCCGCTCGATGCCGACCAGTGGAGCGGCTGACCGGGTTGCGGAAAAACTGGGCGTGGAGATGCACGAGACACCCACAGGCTGGAAATTCTTCGGCAATCTGCTTGATGCCGGACGCTGCACGATCTGCGGCGAGGAAAGCGCTGGAACAGGCTCGGATCATGTCCGGGAAAAGGATGGCTTGTGGGCTGTGCTTCTCTGGCTCAACATTCTGGCTGCGCGCGGCCAGAGCGTAAGGGAAGTGGTGCACGAGCACTGGGCGGCCTACGGGCGCACCTTCTATTCGCGCCACGACTACGAGGGCATTGAGACGGAACAGGCCCAGGGGCTGATGTCAGCGCTTGAAGACAAGCTCGGCGCCTTGCCCGGGACATCACTCAACGCGCTGACCGTGGAGAAAGCAGACAGCTTTTCCTATCAGGATCCGGTTGACGGCTCGGTCAGCAGCAACCAGGGCCTCCGGATATTCTTCGAAGGTGGCGCGCGGCTGGTGTTCAGGCTGTCCGGAACCGGCACCTCGGGAGCTACACTCAGGGTCTATATGGAGCGTCACGAACCCGATCCGGACTTGCATGATCAGGAGACACAGGCAGCGCTGGAACCCGTCATTGCGGCGGCTGAAGCCATTGCAGAGATCAGCAAGCGGACCGGTCGCAACGCTCCGACAGTCATCACCTGATGGGGGATACCGGAGACGCTCTGCCGCCAACAAGGCTTGGCGCTTGCCTGACGCCGTCCGGCGCGCGCTTTTGCGTTCATGCGCCGGGAGCAGAAACCGTCAGCGTTTGCATCTTCGATGCGGCCGATACCGAAACCCACCGACAGGAACTCTCCGCCGGAAAGGACAATGTCTTTTCCGGCGCCATAGACGGCATCAAGCCCGGAGACCGTTACGGGTTTCGTGCCCATGGGCCATGGTCGCCTGAAACAGGCGACCGCTTCGATCCGGCAAAGCTGCTGGTGGATCCCTATGCGATCCGGATCGATCGCCCCTTTGCTTTCGACCCGCGGCTTGCCGTCTTCGGGGAAGACACCGCGCCGCTGATGCCGAAGGCCGTGCTCGAAGCGCCTCTGCCCCCCCTCAATCCGGGCCGCCCGCTCTTTGCGCCCGGCGGCCTGGTCTACGAACTTCCGGTGCGGGCGTTCACCATGCTCCATCCCGAAGTGCCGGAAGTGGACCGCGGCACGCTGAGAGCGCTGGCTCATCCGGCTATTCTGGATCACCTTACCTCGCTCAATGTCGGCGCGGTGGAGTTGCTTCCAATTGCCGCCTGGATCGACGAACGGCATCTGCCGCCGTTGGGGCTCGCCAATGCCTGGGGATACAACCCTGTCACCATGCTCGCGCTCGACCCGCGACTGGCGCCCGGCGGTATCGCCGATCTGCGGTTCGCAGCCGAGGCTCTGCACGGTGCAGGCATCGGCGTTCTTCTCGACGTTGTCTACAACCATACCGGGGAGAGCGACAATCAGGGGCCCTCGCTGTCGCTCCACGGCCTGGGGAATTCGACCTACTACCGCCATGAGCGGGACAATCCCGGCAAGCCGGTGAACGACACCGGATGCGGCAACACGCTCGCCTGCGATCGGCCGGCGGTTCAGGACCTTGTGCTGACAGCCTTGCGACACTTTGTTGTTCAGGCCGGAGTCGACGGCTTCCGCTTCGATCTTGCCCCGATCCTTGGCCGCAGCGACGAAGGCTTTTCAGCGGATGCCGATCTCTTGAAAGCGATCATCGACGACCCGTTTCTCCACGACCGGATCATGATCGCCGAACCCTGGGACATCGGACCGGGCGGCTATCAGCTCGGAAACTTCCAGTCGCCCTGGCTTGAGTGGAACGACCGCGCCCGGGATGACATCCGCCGGTTCTGGCGCGGCGATACCGGCATGACCGGCGCTCTCGCGACCCGCCTCGCTGGATCATCCGATATTTTCGGCCGGAACCGGGCCCGCAAGACACGCAGCGTCAACTTCGTCGCCGCCCATGACGGATTCCCGCTCGGTGACCTGGTGACCTATGCGCACAAGCACAACGAGGCCAATGGCGAGGACAATCGGGACGGTCACGACGCCAATCACTCCTGGAACAACGGGGTCGAGGGCCCCAGTGACGACCCGGCAATCCGGGAAGCTAGGAATGCCGATGCCAAAGCCCTGATTGCCACACTCTTTGCCTCCAGGGGGACAGTGTTGCTGACTGCCGGCGACGAGTTTGGTCACTCCCAGAAGGGCAACAACAATGCCTATGCCCAGGACAACGAGATCACCTGGCGCGATTGGTCGGCAATGGACCGGGAGCGGCTCGACTTCACCAGAACCTGGTCCGAACTCCGACGACGCAGCCACTCACTGTCCGGCACGGCTTTCTTGCAGGATGCCGACGGGACCGAGTTGCCGGACCAGGTCGAGTGGATGACGCCTGACGGACGGAAAATGACGCCCGGTGACTGGGAGAGCGCCATCCTCAATGCATTTTTGATGGTGCTGGGCGCTCCGGGGCAACGCATAGCCGTTCTCTTCAACCGGGGGCATGAGGCCGTCACACCGCAGCTTCCCGCACCGTTTGGACAATGGACACCCGCGTCTCCGGGACTGTCCGGTGACGGAACGGCGCCGGGGCGCTCGGTGATCGCCTGGGAAGAAACGGCGCCCGGCGGCTTGGCAGGCTCTGGATGAAATGACTTCGGGACAAATCGGCATTTGACACAAATTGGCAATGGACTGGCTGCTTGTTGGCACTATGGTTCGCCGAAGGATCAATCAGTTGGAGACAATTGTGCCGCTCGAGATTTCTATTGCAGACGTGGATGGGCTGGTGGGCACCGAACTCGGCGTTTCCGAATGGATCGATGTCCCGCAATCGCGCATCGACGCTTTCGCGGAAGCCACCGACGACCATCAGTTCATCCATGTGGATCCCGGGCGCGCCGCGGAAACGGCCTTCGGAGGCACCATAGCCCACGGGTTTTTGACCGTGTCGCTGCTTTCGGCAATGCATGCAGACTGTGTTCCAAGGCTGCGCGAGCCGAATGTCGGCATCAATTTCGGTTTCAACAAGCTGCGCTTCATGGCCCCGGTCCCCTCCGGAGCCAGGGTGCGAGGACGCTTCGTGCTCAAGGAAGCGCGCATGCGCGGACCCGGGCTGCTGATGACCACTTATGACGTCACGGTTCAGATCGAGGGCGGCAAGAAACCTGCGCTGACGGCAACCTGGCTGACGGTCATACAGTTCGATCCCAAGGACCTGCCTGCAATACCCGGCTGAAGCAGAACCTCGCTCCCACCGAATGAAATCAGACCAGGCAATCCTTAGCCGCTTCATTGAGAAAACCGAACGCATAGGCCGAGAACGACCGCCAGAATTCGACCCGGTACTCTGTCTCGCTGCCGCGATAGATCACCACCTCTATCTTGCCCAGAATGGTGCGCGACACCGCACCGACCGGGAATACGCTTTCGCCGAGATCCCGGGGGCACCCGGCTTCAAGCGTCGCACGCGCACCCTTTCCGCTGACGAGAAGTGCCGCATTCCTGTGCGAAATGTCGACCGCGCTGTGGAGCGACTTGCATTTGGCCAGATCGGCCATCGGATCTGCCGTCTCGTCGATAATCAGCCATTCATCGGGGCCGAGCCAAAGGGCCAGCCGCCCCTTTGCGCTCTTCGCCGAAGCCTTGGGTTCGAGCGGCAATTTGACGCCGAGCGATTTTGAAAGCGCTGCCGCGTCGGCGACATCCGCGCGCAGAGACACCCGAAACGCCGCTTTTGCCGGGATGACGGTCGCACCCGCTGCGCCTCCGGTCCGGCCGGCGAGCGGTTCGACGCGGGCGGCTGTTGCTGTTTGAGCGGATTTAGCCATTTACGCGCTCTCCTTCCTTGTCGAAAAACACGGTATCCGTCACTTCAACCTCGATGGTCCTGTCCGGCATCGGCACGTATAGCGTCTTGCCCATGAGCGCCCGTCCGTCTGCAACGAGCGCCATGGCAATCGAGCGGCCGCAATTCTCCGACCAGTAGGAAGACGTCACATGGCCGATCATGGTCATCGGGACGCTCTGGTTCGGATCTGCGACGATCTGCGCACCTTCCTCAAGAACAGTTTTCGCATCCTTCGTCTTGAGTCCCACGAGCTGTTTCCGGCCCGATGCGACCAGGTCCGGCCGCTTCATTCCGCGAATGCCGACAAAGTCGGGCTTGCTCTTGGCGATAGCCCAGTTGAGGCCGGCATCATCCGGCGTCACCGTGCCGTCGGTGTCCTGACCGACGATGATGTATCCCTTTTCGGCGCGCAGAACATGCATTGTTTCTGTGCCATAGGCACAGGCGCCGAGCGCCTCCGCCCGCGCCCAAAGGGCTTCCCACACGGCCTCACCGTAATCGGAGGGAATATTGACCTCGTAGCCCGCTTCACCTGTGAACGACATCCGGAACAGCCGCGTGGGCACGCCACAGATCCTGCCCTCGCGCACGCTCATGTGCGGCATCGCTTCATTGGAAAGGTCGATGTCCTCCACCAGCGGAGCAACGATCTCACGCGCCTTCGGGCCCTGAACCGCGATCACGGCCCACTGCTCCGTCGTCGAGGTGAGCCAGACCTTGAGGTCGGGAAACTCGGTCTGCAGATAGTCTTCCATATGATGCATCACACGCGGCGCGCCACCGGTGGTGGTCGTCACGTGAAACCGGTCCTCTGCAAGCCGTCCGACCACGCCGTCATCATAGATAAAGCCGTCCTCGCGAAGCATGATGCCGTATTTGCAGCGGCCGGACGCCAGCTTCTGCCAGCCATTGGTGTACATCAGGTCGAGGAACTTGGCCGCATCCGGGCCGACGACTTCGATCTTGCCGAGTGTCGATGCGTCGAACATGCCCGCCGTTTCGCGAACGGTGCGGCATTCGCGGTTGACGGCTTCATGCATATCCTCGCCTGCCCGGGGATAATACCACGCCCGTTTCCAGTGTCCGACATCCTCAAACACTGCGCCATGTTTCTCTTCCCAGCCATGCATGGGCGTACGCCTCGCCGGATCGAACAAATCCCCCCGGGAGTGATTGACGATCGCACCGAAAGTCACCGGTGTGTAGGGCGAACGGAATGTCGTAAGTCCCACCTGCGGCAGCGGCTTTCCGAGCATCTCCGCGGCAATCGCCAGACCGTGGATGTTTGACGTCTTGCCCTGATCGGTCGCCATCCCGTTGGTGGTGAAGCGTTTGACGTGCTCGATGGAATGCATGCCTTCACGAACGGCAAGACGGATGTCCTTGGCCGTTACATCGTTCTGGAAGTCGACGAATGCCTTCACTGTGGCATCCGGGCCTGCGCCACCCGCTGACCCCATCATGCTGCCCGACCATGACGTGCCCGCCTCTGCCTCGGGCGCTTTCCAGCGAGACTTTGTCCTGATCCCTGTGGCCTTGGCGGCATCCAGCCCCGCCTTCGCGGCCCCTTCGATCGCATCGTCCAGATCATCGACGCCGTTGCAGGCGCCAACGCTCACACAGTCCTGCACGTTCTTGCCGGGCAGGAACCGCTCCATGTCCTCGTCCCAGACCACCTTGCCGCGCGATTGCGAATACATGTGCACGGATGGTGTCCAGCCGGCCGACATGATCAGCGCGTCGATGGAAATGGTCCGTGCCGATCCGCCTGACGGCCTGCCGACTTTCATCGATTTCACCCGCAACGCACCGGACGTGTCGAGCACGGACTGTCCCGCCAGAACTTCGATGCCGAGGTCCTTTGCCCGCGCCACCAGGGACGGATCGGGATCGGGCCGTACATCCACGATCGCTGGGATGGAAACACCCGCCGCCTTCAGGTCAAATGCCGCCGCCCAGGCGGAATCGCACGCCGTATAGACCCCGACCTTTGCGCCAACTGCGACACCGAAATGATTGAGATAGGTGCGCGCGGCCGAAGCCAGCATGATGCCGGGCCGGTCGTTGTTCGCAAACACCATGTGCCGTTCGATCGCCCCGGTGGCGATAACAACCTGCTTCGCCCGCACCTGCCAGAGCCGTTCGCGCGGCAATGACGCATCGGGACGCGCAAGATGCTCCGTCACCCGTTCGACAAGACCGACGTGGTTCTGCGCCTGGTATCCGAAGGCTGTGGTGCGGGTGAGAACCCGCGCATTCGGCATGGCCTTCAATTCCTGTGTGACCGCCTGCGCCCAGTCCCATCCGGACTTCCCGTCCACGACCGCATCAATCTCATGGTGAAAGGCGCCACCGGTCTCGGGCTGCTCGTCGCAAAGAACCACCTGCGCGCCGGCATGTGCCGCAGCAAGCGCCGCAGACAGCCCGGCGGCGCCGCCGCCGATCACCAGCACGTCGCAATGGACAAAGTGATTGGTGTAGTGATCGGGATCCGGTTCGGTCGGAGCTACGCCGAGACCGGCGGCAGCCCTGATGACCGGTTCGTACACCTTTTTCCAGGCGGCTTTCGGCCACATGAACGTCTTGTAGTAGAACCCGGCCGCGAAGAACGGCGAAGCGTAGTTGTTGATCGCGCCAACATCGAAACCGAGCGAGGGCCAACGGTTCTGCGACTTCGCCTGGAGGCCGTCAAACACCTCCTGCACCGTCGCCCGCACATTGGGTGTCCGCCGCGCAGAATTGCGCGCAACATCCATCAACGCGTTGGGTTCTTCCGGTCCGGCGGAAAGCATGCCGCGCGGCCGGTGATACTTGAAGGAGCGGCCGGCCAGGTGAATGCCGTTGGCAAGCAGCGCGGAGGCGAGCGTATCCCCCTCGACTGCCGTCAGGCTTCTGCCGTCGAAGCTGAAGCGAACTGTTTTGGCGGGCGTCAGCCGGCCCTTGCCCTTGATCCGGTTTGCGCCAGTCATTCTGCCGCTCCCGCCACCCGCACCACGCCGTCATCCGCACGGGCAACTTCCACGCGGGGCTCACCGGCCTTGTAGGTCGTTACAAACCTGTCGCTCACCGTATCCCGAACCGCGTTGAAGAACCGCGCGCAGCCGTGCATGTGCCGCCAGCGCTCATAGGCGACGCCCTTCGGGTTGTCACGAATGAAGAAGAAGGCCTCAAAATCCTCATCGCTGATCGCGGCAATATCTTTCGGGCGCTCTATATGCGCCTCGCCGGCATTCCGGAATTCCAGTTCGGGCCGGTCTTCCCGGCAATAGGGACAATGGATCAGAAGCATGGCTTGGTCCTTGGTCAGATCTTGGTCTTGGTCGCAGCGGTTTCGGCATCGCCGGTGTTGGGCGTGCCCTCCGGCTCGATTATGATGAGATGGGTTTCCACATCGGCCCGGGGACAATGTTCGACGCCCTTCGGAACGACAAACATCTCACCCGGCTCGAGCACGACATCGCCATCGCGCATCTGGATGGTCAGCCGTCCCGACAGCACAAAGAATAGGTCATCCGTATCGGCGTGTGCGTGCCAATTGAATTCGCCCTTGACCTTCACCACCATCACGTCGTGGCCATTGAAGCCCGCAACGATTCTCGGGGACCAGAATTCGTTGAACGTCGCGAGCTTTTCGCTGAGCTTGATTGGCTGGTTCGACATCCGCGTAGCCCTAGTGCGCCACAGCCGCAGCAGCCGCTTCATCGATCAGGCGCCCGGTTCTGAAACGCTCGAGCGTAAACGGCGCATTGATCCTGTGCGGTTCGTCGCGCGCAATGGTATGGGCGAAAACGTGGGCGGATCCCGGCGTCGCCTTGAAGCCGCCGGTACCCCAGCCGCAATTGACGTAAAGCCCCTTTACCGGTGTCTTGGCGAGAATCGGCGAACGGTCCGGCGTCACATCGACAATGCCGCCCCATGACCTCAGCATCTTCATACGGGTGAACATCGGAAACATCTCGCAGATCGCGTCGAGCGTATGGCTCAGAATGTGCAATCCACCGGTTTGCGAATAGGAGGTGTACTGGTCGGTGCCGGCGCCAATCACCAGCTCCCCCTTGTCCGACTGCGAGATGTAGGCGTGCACGGTGTTGGACATGACCACGCAAGGGAAGGCCGGCTTGACCGGTTCGGAGACCAGAGCCTGCAGCGGATAGCTTTCCAGCGGCATCCTGACGCCGGCCATTTCCATGATCACGGATGTATGCCCTGCCGCCACGATCCCGACTTTCTTTGCGCCGATAAAGCCGCGGCTGGTCTCGACCCCCGAGACAGACCCGTCATTCGCCCGGCGCACGCCGGTTACTTCGCAATTCTGAATGATGTGCACGCCCATCGCGGCGGCGGCACGGGCATAGCCCCAGGCCACGGCGTCGTGCCTGGCCGTACCGCCTCGACGCTGGAGTGCGGCCCCCATCACCGGATAGCGGGCAGATTGGCCGATGTTGAGCGGCGGGCAATACTCCTTGGCCTCTTCCGGCGTCAGCCATTCATTGTCGATCCCATTGAGCCGATTGGCATGGATATGCCGCTTGAACACCTGCACGTCGTGCACATTATGCGCCAGCATCATCACGCCGCGCGCCGAGTACATCACGTTGTAATTGAGATCCTGCGACAGCCCGTCCCAGAGCTTGAGGGCGTGATCATACAGGCCCGCACTTTCGTCATAGAGGTAGTTCGAGCGTATGATGGTGGTATTGCGACCGGTGTTGCCGCCACCGAGCCAACCCTTCTCGATCACGGCGATATTGGTGATCCCGTGCTCCTTCGCCAGATAGTAGGCGGTTCCCAGCCCGTGCCCTCCGGCGCCGACGATGATCACGTCATAGTCTTTGCGGGGCTCGGGGGATGTCCATTGGGCTGGCCAGCCCTTGTGGCCGCGAAGGGCCTCCCGGGCGACGGCAAAAGCGGAATACTTGCGCATGGCGATGTGGCTCCGGATGGTTGCCATGAATGTCAGGCATTTGGTTTCAGGCACGTCATTCCCGACAAGCAAGAGCAAATTTGCCCGCCGCGCATCGGCTGCTTTGCGACCTCCAAGCGGCATTCAGTGTCGCAGCGGGCAATTGCGGCGCAGGCGATCCGACCCTCGCGATCCCGGCGAACGGACCCGCGGCAATTGCAATCCCGACAGCGGGCATTACGCAAAAAATACGCCACTCCAATAGGTGTCAAGCGGCCGGGGGACTGGACTTGCAGCGCCGAAACTGGTATTGCCGCTCTCAATCGTAAAGCCCCTGGCCGAACGAACGTGAACTGTTTGTTCTTTAAGGGCTGCTTCAGCCAACCGAAAACTCGAAGGAACGGGATTAACGTGCAGGTACTTGTCCGCGATAACAATGTCGATCAGGCGCTCCGCGCTCTCAAGAAGAAAATGCAGCGCGAAGGCATTTTCCGTGAAATGAAGATGCGTGATTTTTACGAGAAGCCGTCGCAGAAGCGCGCGAGAGAAAAGGCCGAAGCCGTTCGTCGCGTTCGCAAGCTGGCCCGCAAGCGTGCGCAGCGCGAGGGCCTGATCGGTGGCGGTCGTCCGGCATCGCGCTGATCCAGCCGTTTTTTTGCCCCTTTGGGGTTGCATCAATGCGAGGCGGGGACGAAAATTCGTCTCCGCCTTTTTTCGCACACGGCTCTCGATCTTTGGAACCCTAAGCAAAGACAGTGCTTGAACCGAAGTTGGCGCCGACGGTGCGAAGACCGGCGCGGAGGGCGCATTTTGAAACGGCACGGGCCAATCCGGCCGCTTGAATGGGACACAGGTGATGCGGTTGACTTCGGCCTTCAAGACAAGTGAGCGAACTGCGGAGGGCAAGAATGTCTGGATAATGGCTGCCGTTGTTGCGCTGGCTTTGTCGGGCTGCAACACAACGGCACCGGTTGATGCCATCCAGATCGACCGTTCCCAGGGCACCGAGGAGAATATCGCCTCGCTGACAGAGGTCATCCGCCGGAACCCGAGCGATCCCGAGGGGTACAATGTGCGCGGCGCCGCCTATGGCCGTTCCGGTCAGTTCCGCAACGCCATGGATGACTTCAATCGCGCCATCCAGCTCAGTCCTTCATTCTATCAGGCCTATGCGAACCGGGCCTTGATACACCGTTCCATGGGCAATGTGGCGGAAGCTGCGAACGACTACAATCGCGCGCTCCAGATCAATCCGCGCTACGATGTCGCCTTTATCGGTCGCGGCAACCTTTATCGGCAAGCCGGCCGCAACTCCGAGGCGATGAATGATTACAACCGCGCGATCAACCTCGACACCACGGATCCCCGTGCCTTCCACAACCGGGGCCTGATCAAGCAATTGCAGGGCCGGCATGCCGAGGCGATAGAGGATTTCTCGTCAGCCATCTCGCTGGCTCCGAATTCGCCGGAACCCTATAATGGCCGGGGCATTTCCTATGTGGCGCTGAATGACGACGAGAACGCCTTCAGCGATTTCAATCGAGCCATCGAACTTGACCAGCAGGTCGCCGAATCCTGGGCAAACCAGGCATTGATTTACGAGCGGCGAGGCGACAAGGCCAAGGCTCGGCGTTCCTATGCCCGGGCGGCACAACTCGATCCGAAGTACGGCCCCGCAATCGACGGGCTGGCCCGCGTTCGCTGAATTTCGCGCCGAAGCATCTTTGCACCCGTTTTGAACGAGCATCGAGGCGGCTTGACGGGCCGGATGCGCCCGGCCCGGTAAACTCATGCAACAGCCTTTCGGTCAGCCTGACCGCACAACATTATTCGTACCGCGCTGACCCGTAATAGCTTCCTCGCCGAAGATCGCTGTGGCAGGGCCGGAACCGATAGACCCCAAAACCGTTGTGACCCGACCATACTGCAATAAATCGGAAAGTGAGGTCGTCATGATCGTCAACAGGAAAATCGCCGCTACCGCATGTGTCGCAACCGCACTGGCCTTCGGCGCACCGGTCCAAACAGCCAGCGCCGACAGCGTCGAGGCCGGTTTGCTGGAATGCGTCGTTGAGGGCGGAGCCGGCTTTGTGTTCGGCTCATCCAAGGACCTTGCCTGCGAATTCATTCCCGCAGACGACAGCGAGGCACGCGAGCCCTACTTCGGCGTCATCAACAAATTCGGCATCGATATCGGCTTCACAGATGCATCATTGATCCAGTGGCTGGTTCTGGCCCCCACGACCGATTACGAGTACACGCTCGGTTCGCTGGCAGGCGATTATCGCGGCGTTTCCGCGGAAGCCAGCGCCACTGCCGGCGGGGGCGTTAACGTTCTGGTCGGCGGATCCGGGAACACGGTGTCGCTGCAGCCGGTAAGCGTTCAGGCTCAGGAAGGAGTGAACATCGCAGTTGGCGTCGCGGAACTTGAACTCCGTTCCGTTTCCAACTGATCACCGGAAGACGTGAGCTCAACGACAAAAGGCCCGGCATGATGCCGAGCCTTCCTGTTTCAGGCCGAAATTTGCGCGCCTGTCAGTCCTCGATGGCCTTGACGATATCGTCGGTCATCTTCTTGGCGTCGCCCAGGAGCATCATCGTGCCTTCCTTGTAGAACAGCGTGTTGTCGATGCCGGCGTAACCGGAGCCGAGCGAGCGCTTCACGAACAGACAGGTCCGCGCCTTGTCGACATCCAGGATGGGCATGCCATAGATCGGCGAGGACTTGTCATCCCGCGCCGCAGGGTTGGTCACATCATTGGCTCCAATCACATAGGCAACGTCAGCCTGGGAAAACTCGGAATTGATGTCTTCCAGTTCGAAAACCTCGTCATAGGGGACGTTGGCTTCCGCCAGCAGCACATTCATGTGGCCGGGCATGCGTCCGGCAACCGGATGAATGGCATACTTCACCTCGACACCGTGTTCCTTCAGCTTGTCGGCCAGTTCACGGGTGGCGTGCTGGGCCTGGGCCACAGCCATGCCGTAGCCGGGCACAATGATCACCTTTGAGGCATTCGCCATCAGGAAGGCCGCATCATCGGCCGATCCCATCTTGACCGTACGGTCGATGTCATCGCCCCCCGCAGCGGCGGTTTCGCCGCCAAACCCGCCAAGAATGACCGAGATGAACGACCGGTTCATGCCCTTGCACATGATGTAGGACAGGATTGCGCCCGACGAGCCCACAAGCGCGCCCGTGATAATGAGCGCGAGATTGCCGAGGGTAAAGCCGATGCCAGCGGCCGCCCAGCCCGAGTAGGAATTGAGCATGGACACCACGACGGGCATGTCCGCGCCACCGATCGGCACAATGATGAGAACCCCGAGCACCAGCGACAGCACCACGATCAGCCAGAAAACCGTATAGCTTTCCGTGACCACCAGCGCAGCAATGAGAACAACGATACCGATTCCGAGTGCTGCGTTGATGACGTGGCGCATCGGCAGCATTATCGGCTTGCCCGACATGCGGCCATCGAGTTTGAGGAACGCGATGATCGAACCGGTAAAGGTGACTGCACCGATTGCCACGCCCAGCGACATCTCGATAAGCGCCTGGGCATGGATTTCACCCACCTCGCCGATACCGAAGGCATGCGGGGAGTAGAGCGCGGCCGCCGCCACCAGCACAGCAGCCAGGCCCACAAGACTGTGAAAGCCCGCCACAAGTTGCGGCATCGAGGTCATGGCGATCTTGCGGGCGACAAAGGCGCCCGCCCCACCGCCGACGGCAAGCCCTGCGATGATCATCACGAAGCCGCCGAACGACGGTTGTGCGAGCAGCAGGGTGGTAATGATGGCAATCGCCATACCGACCATGCCGTACATGTTGCCTTGACGGGAAGTGGTGGGATGCGACAGCCCTCGGAGCGCCATGATAAACAGCACACCCGAGACGAGGTAGGCGAACGCGGCGAAATTCTCAGACATCAGCCGACCCTCACTTCTCTTTTTTCTTGTACATGGCCAACATGCGCTGGGTCACCAGGAAGCCGCCGAAGATGTTGACCGAAGCCAGCACCAGCGCAACGAACCCGAACCCTGTCGCCCAACCCGAAAGCGAGGCGCCAACCGCCAGAAGGGCGCCAACGACGATCACCGAGGAGATCGCATTGGTCACCGCCATCAGCGGCGTGTGCAGCGCCGGCGTCACCGACCAGACCACGTAATAGCCGACGAAGATCGCAAGCACGAAAATCGCCAGACGAAACACGAACGGATCGATCGCACCGCCGCTCGCCGCGTGCACCGCCGCGGCCACACCGTCTCCGGCAGGTCCGGCATTCTCCGCCGCGGTTCTGACGGCGCCTACGGCCTGCTCGAGATTTTCAAGAGCGGTGTCAAGTGCGGAACCCGCCATCACGCTTCCCCCTTGTTGGTGTCGCCGCCGAAGGCGGGATGGATCACTGCGCCGTCATGAGTAAGCGCTGTTGCCTTGACCAGTTCGTCCTCGAAATTGACCGAGACCGACTTGCTTTCCTTGTCGATCATGGTGTCGAGGAACGTCAGCAGGTTCTTGGAGTACAAGAGCGACGCGCTGGCAGCGATCCGGCCCGGCATGTTGAGCACGCCAATCACGGTCACTCCGTCGATCGTCACGGTTTCTCCGGCCTTCGAACCTTCGATATTGCCGCCACGCTCCACAGCCAGATCCACGGCGACCGACCCGAAACGCATGCTCTTGATCATATCGCGCGAAATCAGCTTGGGCGCGGGGCGCCCCGGAATGAGCGCGGTGGTGATCACGATATCCTGCTTGGAAATGTGATCCGCAACGAGCTTGGCCTGCTTGGCCTGATACTCCTTCGACATTTCCTTGGCATAGCCGCCGGCAGTTTCTGCTGCCTTGAACTCCTCGTCCTCCACGGCGATGAACTTTGCTCCGAGTGAGGCGACCTGTTCCTTTGCCGCGGGGCGGACATCGGTGGCCGAAACCGCCGCACCGAGCCGGCGGGCGGTTGCAATTGCCTGAAGTCCCGCGACGCCTGCGCCCATGACAAAAACCTTGGCCGCCGGCACCGTGCCCGCGGCAGTCATCATCATCGGCATGGCACGATCGAAGGCATGGGATGCCTCGATCACGGCCTGATACCCCGCGAGGTTTGCCTGCGAGGACAGCACGTCCATAGACTGCGCACGTGTTATCCGTGGCATCAGTTCCATTGCGAATGCGGTAACGCCGGCCTTCGCGAGCGCCGCCAGGGCCTTCTCGTTGCCGTAGGGATCCATCTGCGCCAGAACAATCGCACCTTTCTTGAGCGATTTCATCTCCGCGTCCGACGGGCGGCGCACCCTGAGAACCACATCCGCCTTCTTGGCTTCAGTCGCGGTTCCCGCCTTGGCGCCGGCGGCGGCAAAATCATCGTCCGAGATCCGGGATTTCTCTCCGGCGCCTTTTTGCACAACGACGTCGAGACCAAGCGCAACCATCTTCTTCACTGTTTCAGGCGAAGCAGCGACTCTCGGTTCAAGCGGATCTGATTCTTTGGCTACAAAAACTGTGGCGCCCACGCGAGCCCCTCCTCTGGCATTCGTGATGAGGCGATCCGGATCGGGTCGCCCCGGTCCCCGGTTCGCTTGGGACTGTTCAGCGCGCGAGAACGCTGCCGCCGATGCTCAGCACCAGGAACAGGAGAAAGCTCGAGATGCCTCCGGCCGCGGTGAAGAAAAAGGCCGCCATTGCAATCAGCAATGCGATGATGACAATCGAGCCGTACTTTGCGCCGGCAAGAAAGATTTCATAGGTCTTTTCGTGTTCGGAATAGTCCATTTCAGCGCCGGTCTCGACAGGACCGCTCATGTGCTCAGCCATGCTGTAACTCCCAAAGTGGCGATTGAACGAGGGATTACACAAACCACCGTGAATGTGCAATGGACAACACCCGCCTGTGTGGAAGCAATCAAGGCCCGCTTATCCCCCGAATGACACCATTCGGGGGAAACCGCCGATGAGATAGCGGTTATCCGGCTCGCTGCAGCGCATATCGGGCTGTCGGTCTGATCGTCAGCGGCGGCATCATCAATTCGCTGCGCGGGGCGAACATCATCTTGCGTTCACTCGGCTGCGAACTGAAAAAGGGAAAACGCTTGAACAGGGTGCGTTTAAGTTGGTGTGCATCGGCGCCGTGCAGTTCGATATTGCTGTTGTAGCGCTCGAAAAAACGCGGCTCGGTCATTTCGACAGACTGAAAGATCCGTTTGTAGAAGGCCCTGTGATTGGGCTTGATCACGGACAGGCAGTAGTCGACATCGAAATAGACGGTTGCCATTGTGGCAACCCGGAGAGTGAGATACGGCAAGGCTGGATAATCACGCATCAGTTCCGGGTCAGCTGCGAACCTGACCGGATCGATGAAGGTTTTGCCGGCATCGAGAAGTGGGTTCATCACATCGGGAAAATGGGACACGGCCACGCTGTCGCGCTCGGCGGCTGTCACGTGATGAACGCGGATCGTGGACACCAGTTGCTCGTCGTAGAAGATGCCAAGCACATGCGCGTTGGGTTTGAAGTCGAGTTCATCGATCAGGAGCGGCCCTGACTGCGGTGCAAGGCCGACTGCGGTGAAAGCCTTGTAGCGCAAGCGGGCAACGTCCTCCAGATCGTCGGCATTGTCGATCCGCCGGTACTCGATACTCTCGAGGAAGCGAATGACACTGTCGCTGAACCCCGTCAACTTCTTGCTGTCCGCGACAGTCATCGGCTTCGCATCCCCGCAGTTGAACACGGGAAAACTTTATCGTTAAAATTCTATTAATCAATCCGATAGCGTTCTAACGACCCCATTAACCTGCCGTTATGGTTAACAAAAACCGGGAGATAGCGTTATTTCGCAACGGAACGCCAGAAAAGCACCTGCAACAAATAGTGGTCACTTCATCCCGGCGACAACCTCGCGGGTCCAGCGGTCTGATCAGACTTCCTGAAGGGTTTCAGGCGCGCACAAGAGCCGGTTGCGGCCGGACGCGCTTTGCCGAACGCGAAAGCCGGGTAGCAAGTTCGGCAAATACGCTTTCGCGGATCGGTGCTCCGAAGATGTAGCCCTGGATGATATCCGCGCAGTTGTTGTCGCGAATCGTGGTCAGTTGCTCTTCGGTCTCAACGCCCTCGACAATGATTTCGAGACCGAGTTCCCGCGAGAGGTTGACCACGCCGCGCAGCAGCTTGAGCTTCTGGGGATCTTCGGTGAGGTTGCTGACGAAGGACCGATCAATCTTGACCTTGTTGAGAGGCAGCAGATTGAGATAGCTCAGGCTCGAATATCCGGTACCGAAATCGTCGATGGCGATGGCCATGCCCATCCCGCGCAGTTCGGAGAGAATCTCCCGCGCCTTGGCAATGTCATCCATCAATCCGCTCTCTGTGACTTCGAGTTGCAGACGCTCTGGCGCCAATGCGTTGCGGTCAAGCGCGTCGGCAATGGTCGAAACGATCGTGCGATCCCCGAGATCGTGCGCCGAAAGATTGATCGAGACAAACATCTCCTCGGGCCAGGTAGCGCAAACCTTCACTGCCTGCGCGACGACGCTGTGGGTCAGTTCGCTGATGATTCCCATTTCTTCGGCAAGCGGAATGTAGACAGCCGGTGACACCGGACCGAATTCCGGATGCTCCCAGCGGGACAGTGCTTCGGCGCCGACGATCCGCGTCCCCTCGGGATTGAACATGGGTTGATAGACGAGGCTCATCGAGTGGGTTCTGATGGCATCGCGAAGATCGGTCTTGAGGCGCTGGCGGCGGACATACTCCTGATCCATCGATGTCTCGAACAGGCACCAGCGCTCCTTGTCGCGACGCTTGGCTTCGTACAGCGCCAGATCCGCGTGGATGTGCATGTCTTCGATCTGCGCATCGGAGGTCTTGGCCATGGCGACGCCTGCGGAGAGGCTGATGTAGAGCTTGTGGCGATCGATCACGTAGGTTCCGCCAAGCGTTTCGACGATTTCATCCATCGTCGCGCTGAGGTCAGCCTCACCGCCGATGTCCGGCAGGAAAACAACGAACTCATCGCCGCCGAACCGCGAAACGAGTATTTTCTTGTTGGCAAAAGATCTGAGCCGCGCCGCGAGGGCACTGAGCAGCTTGTCGCCGCTGATATGGCCCATCGTATCGTTGACATGCTTGAAATCGTTGATGTCAATAACTGCGAGAGCGGAAGTCTGGTCAGCCCGTGCCTTGCCGATTTTCTTGGCGACCAGTTCGCGGAACCATGACCGGTTCGGCAATCCCGTCAGATTGTCAAACCGGGCCAGTTGCAGGATGCGCTTCTCGGATTCGATTCGCGCGGAAACATCCTCGAACGTCAGCACCACGCCCTTTTCGCCGCGATGTCTGGCGCTGAATTCAAGCCATGTGTTGGCATCCGTCCGCATCAGCGCCCTGTGCTCGCGGCCCGCGATCAGATCCGCAAGGGTTGCGTTGATCTCGGCGAAGTACTCCCGTGAAATAAGACCGTTTCGTGTTCCCAGCCGAAGCGCGGCCTTGAGTGCGCGGCCGCTCAGATTGACATTCCGGTCGATATGGAAGAACTCGCGGGCCTTGAGATTGGCAACTTCGATCCGGCCCTCCCCGTCAAGCATGAACAGGCCATGCGACATGTTGTTGAGCGCCGTATCGAACCGCTCCGCCAGGATCGCCGTCTTTCTTTCCGCCGTCACAGAATTGAAGAGAAAATCACGAACCCCGTTGGCCATGGATCGCGTTGTCAGGAACAGTGGCAGCAGAAGCAACCCCATCAGGATCATGTAGGGGTCATGCGCCAGCACAAATCCCGCCATCATCGGCAGACAGGCCGCCAGAATGATCATGTCCACGTTCAGCCGGGAGCCGAAATTGCGTCCGACGACCGATATCATGGTCGCAAGCGTCACCGAAACCGTAACCATCTCGGCAAACGGGTCCTGGGCGACGACAAGTGAATGCGCGCAAACCGTTCCCAGCGTGAATGCCGCCACAAGCGATCCGACGACATAGCGTTTTTCCCAGCGCAGGGTGTCGTGGAGCCTGAAGTGCGCCTTGTCGAGGCGGTCGAACCGCATCATGTCGAGGTTGCGGCACAACCATATCAAGAACAGGGCCAGGCTGGCATAAAGATAGAAGGGGTCGTCAATCCGGAAGTAGACGGAGGTCGTCGTCACCACATGCGCGATCATACCGGCGAATAGCGTGCCCCGCTGCTGGTACAACGAAGCCACGAACGAGAGCCGGACATCGTCTGCAAATGCTGTACTGTTTGACGAATGCATGAACGCCGCCTTGATTGGTTAGCATCATGACATATCGGAAGGAGATTAAGATTGGATTTAACGGTGGCCCGAATTCATACATCCAAGAACGACTGGTGCCGAGCCGGCACTCCTCGGGTCCGCATGCTCGGCGCCGAGGTCTGCTCATTGACCGGCTACTCGGCCGCGACAGAAGTCACCTTATCGGCGGAACCCGTTATCAACTGCTTAATTTCATCATTTCTCTTTAGTTGATCTTCCATGTTTCTCTTCTTTACGTGTCCATATCCCCGAATACTGAGTGGATACGAAAGAAAATTAGCCATCAGGCCAGCATTTTCGGCATCCAATCGATGCCGGGCAAAGTCCAGATCGCCTATGAACCTGTCAATGAGTTGCCGCTCCATCTTCCGTTCGCCGGAATAACCGAACAGATCGAACGGAGTTCCCCTGAGCACCCGCAACCTTGAAAGGACCGGGAACAGGACGGACATTCCACGACCGAACGAAGACTTGACGGGATGGCCCTGGCGGTTTTTGCGGGCCAGAACCGGTGGCGCCATATGGTATTCAAGCCGCTCGAAACTTTCGAACTGGCCTGCCAACTGGCGTCGGAAGCTCCCGTCGCTGTAAAGGCGGGCAACTTCGTACTCATCCTTATACGACATAAGCTTGAACAGGGACCGCGCCGCCGCCTCCGAGACCGCACCGGCAGCCCCAATCATTCTGGTCTCCGCCTCGATCAACGGCTCAAGGCTGTCACGGTATTTCTGCGCCCATTTGTGGTCTTGATATTCCGCGAGAAACGCGGCGCGCCGATCAATCAACGAGGAGATGCTTTCTTCACCGGGTTCCTCGGCCACGGGATCCTGCCTTGTCACAAGTGCTAGCACGGACTGCGGATCGTGGCCGGCCTTCCGGCCCCAGCGAAACGCTTCCACGTTCATCGCGACAGCCGCGCCGTTCAGACGGATGGCCTCCTCCACCGTTTCGGGCGCCAGCGGCAGCGCCCCCTTCTGCGAAGCCATGCCGAGCATGAACATGTTCGCGGCGATCGCATTGCCGAACAAACCGGTGGCAACACGCGTCGCATCGAAAAACGTCGACCGCTCGGCGCCGGCAGCCTTGATGATCGCCCGTTTCAGACGCTCTGTCGGAAGTGAGAAATCGACGTCACGGGTGAACTCACCCGGCATCACTTCGTTCGTGTTCACCAGAACCGATGTCTCGCCCTCGCGCACTGCCGTGAGGACCTTTTTCGATCCGGAAACGACCAGATCACACCCAAGGATCAGGTCGGCCTTGCCGGCAGAAATCCGGATGGCGTGGATGTCGGCCGGCCTGCTGGCAATGCGCACATGGGAGAATACGGCCCCGCCCTTCTGCGCAAGGCCGGCCATGTCGATCATTCCGCAGCCCTTGCCTTCCAGATGCGCGGCCATGCCGAGGATGGCGCCGATCGTGACAACGCCGGTTCCCCCGACACCGTCGATGATCGAGGCCCAGCCATGGTCGAGCGGCGCAATCCGCGGTGCGGGAACCCCGGCGAGCGGATCTCCGAAAGAGCCCCGGGAATTGCTGTCGGCCCTCTTCAGCTGGCCGCCATGCACCGTAACGAAGGACGGGCAGAACCCTTCGATGCAGGAATAATCCTTGTTGCAGCCGGATTGATCGATCCGGCGCTTGCGACCGAACTCTGTTTCAACCGGCTGGATGGATACACAATTGGATTTCACGCCGCAATCGCCGCAGCCCTCGCACACGAGTTCGTTGATCACCACCCGCTTGTCAGGATCGGGATATGCGCCCCGCTTGCGCCGCCGGCGCTTCTCCGCCGCACAGGTCTGATCGTAGATCAGAACCGAAACGCCCGGCACTTCGCGTAATTCGCGCTGCACCTCATCCATCTCCGACCGGTTATGCATGCTGATTGCCGAGGGCCAGTCGGTTCCCGCCGGATACCGGTCCGGTTCGTCGCTGACCAGGGCAATCCTGTCCACGCCCTCCGCGCGAACCTGACGCGCGATTGCATCGGCGGTCAGTCCGCCTTCATGGGTCTGGCCCCCGGTCATGGCCACGGCGTCGTTGTAGAGGATCTTGTAGGTGATGTTGGCGCCCGAAGCGATCGCGAATCTGAGAGCCAACACGCCGGAGTGATTGTAGGTGCCGTCACCGAGATTCTGGAAGATGTGGTTCCGGGTGCTGAATGGCGCCTGACCGACCCATTGTGCCCCCTCGCCGCCCATCTGGGTGAAGCCTGCCGTGTCCCGGTCCATCCAAAGCGCCATGAAATGGCAACCGATGCCGGCGGCTGCAACGGACCCCTCCGGAACCTTGGTCGACGAGTTGTGCGGACAGCCGGAGCAGAAATACGGCGTTCGGCCGGCAACGTCGGCGCTTTCCGCGAGCATGCCCTGGAACTGGCGAATACGCTTGACCTTTGCGTCGATATCCTCGGCGTGGCCTATGACCCGGAGGACCCGCTCGCCCACCGCAACAGCAATGTCGTTGGGGTCGAGCGCGCCCTTGACCGGGAACAGCCAGTCGCCACGCTCGTCGCGCTTTCCGACGACAACCGGTTGATGCGCCTGACCATAAAGCGCTTCGCGAAGCTGGCTTTCCAAGAGCGAGCGCTTTTCCTCGACCACGATCACCATGTCCAGCCCATCGACGAAGTCTGCCATGTCCTCGCGGTCGAATGGCCACGGGCAGGCCACCTTGAACAGCCGCACACCAATCCGGTTGGCCCTTGCCTCGTCGATTCCGAGGTCATCCAGCGCCTGGCGAACATCGAGATAGTTCTTGCCGACCGTGAGAATTCCGATCCTGGCCTTCGCCCCGCCTGAATAAATGATCCGGTTGAGCCCGTTGGCGCGGATATAGGCGCTGGCGGCATCCCGCTTGAACTCGTGAAGCCGCATTTCCTGCCCCAGGAAATCAAGGTCATTCGCGCGAATGTTGAGACCGCCCGGAGGCATCGGGAAATCCGGAAGCACGATCTTGATCCGGTCAAGCCCGGCCTCCACCGAAGCCGTTGATTCTACGTTGTCCTTGACGCACTTGAGCGCCGCCCATGTGCCGGCGAAGCGGGACATTGCAAATCCGTGAAGACCGTAATCGATCATCTCCTGCACGCCGGCAGGATTGAGAATCGGAATCATCGCATCAACAAAATTGAACTCTGTCTGATGCGCATTGGTCGAGCTTTCAGCGGTATGGTCGTCACCCATCAGCGCCAGAACGCCGCCGTGGCGGGACGAGCCGGCAAGATTGGCGTGCCGGAAGACATCACCCGAGCGGTCGACCCCCGGACCCTTGCCATACCAAAGCGAAAAGACGCCGTCATACTTGCCGGTCCCGTCAAGACCGCTTTGCTGCGTCCCCCAGCAGGCAGTGGCCGCGAGTTCCTCGTTCAGGCCTGGCTGGAAAATGATGTTTCGGCGTTGCAGATGTCTCTGGGCGCGGGCTATCTGCTGGTCCAGCCCGCCCAGCGGTGAACCGCGATATCCCGAGATGAAGCCGGCAGTATTCAGCCCTGCGAGTCGGTCGCGCTCATGCTGCATCATAAGCAGCCGGACCACCGCCTGGGACCCGGTTACAAAGATCCGCTCCTTGTCGAGGTCGAACTTGTCATCGAGCGATACGTCGTGAACGGTCATCAAATGCCTCCTCCGCGTGGACGGCCTTGCGACGCGCGCTGGTGCCGAACGTTCGGGGTTCCATTCAGTGGGCAGCGCCGCATTCAATCCACAACGGTGATATTTGAAGTCTTGGCGGCGGCGGTCAATCGAATTCGTGTGAGCTGCCCAACTGCGCAACGCCGTGCCGGGGTTCGAACCCTGGCCGCAACAAACTGTCGCACGTCTGCCCCGGATCGACAGATTACTTTCCTATCGAGTGCCCGCCATCCACGGTGATCGTGCTCCCTGTCATGTACCTGCTTGCATCGGAAGCCAGCAGCAATACAGCGCCGGCCAGATCGAGCCCGATTCCGAGACGTCCCATCGGCGTTTGCGCGGCCATGATTTTTGCGCCGGGCCCCTTCAGGAACGGATCGGTCAGGCCGGTCTCGAACCAGCCAGGCCGGATCTCGTTGACGCGAATCTCGTGCTTCGCCCATTCGAGCGCCAGCGACCTGGTCAATTGACTCAGCGCGGCTTTGGATGCGCTGTAGGCGGCAACCTGGCGAATTGGCCGGTCTGCAAGAATGCTGGAAATATTGATGATCGAGCCCGCGCGCCGATCACGGATCATTCGACGTGCCGCTTCCTGGGCAACGGCAAATGCGCCGTCCACATTGACTTCCATCACCGAACGCCACGCCTTTGGCGAAAGAGCGGCAGCCTTGTCGCGATGGGCGATGCCGGCATTGTTGATCAGAACCCCTACTGCCCCCAACTCTGCTTCCGCACGATCAAACGCGGAGCCGATCATTTCTTCGCTTCGAACATCAAGGCCGATTGCGAGTGCAGCACCACCCTCGGAACGGATCGCTGCAGCCGAAGCTTCCGCGCGCTCCAGCGCGACATCGGCCAGCACCACCCTGGCGCCGTTGCTGGCGAGGGTTTGTGCCATTGCCAGACCGATCCCGCTACCTCCGCCGGTGACCAGAACGACTTCGCTGGAAACGTCGAACAATTCACTTGCCAACACAGCGCACTCCCATGGGCTCAAATCCGTTGCGCAACGGTATAGACAGATGGACGGCCGGACGCCACCAATGGCTATGAGAACAACTGGTAAAATAAGTGCACCACTCGTTGCCTTGCGCGCAATTTTGCTGATATGGACTTTTCCGGCGCGGCATTGGTGATAATGATGCCCACAAGGGAACGGTGGTTGTTCGCACTCTGGAAAATCGGAGGCGGATTGACCGGGAGGACACGATGGGAAGTCTTTTGATGTTGAGCCGGTTGATCGACCGGATCAATGGGTTTGTTGGCCGCAATGTGTCCTGGCTGGTGCTTGCGGCAGTGCTGATCAGCGCGGGCAACGCGACGATCCGCAAGGCGTTCGACATGTCGTCAAACGCCTGGCTTGAAGTGCAATGGTATCTATTCGGGGCTGTGTTCATGCTCGCGGCCGGTTATACGCTGCGCAAGAACGAGCATGTGAGGATTGACGTGATTGCGGGCAATCTCTCCAAGCGCACCCGCGACTGGATCGACCTTCTCGGCCACTTTTTCTTCCTGCTTCCTTTCTGCTTCATGATGACCTATCTCGCTTGGCCGTTTTTCTGGCGCTCATTCCTGTCGGGGGAGATGTCCAGCAACGCCGGCGGCCTGATCATCTGGCCTGCCAAGCTCAGCATTCTCGTTGGCTTCATCCTTTTGACGGCGCAAGCCTTCTCCGAAATCATCAAGCGCATCGCCATTATCCGGGGCGACATTGACGAAGAGCCCGGACATGACCATGACATGCCTCCCCAGGTAGAGGCCGCCTCCGAAATGAAGGGCGGAAACGATGCTTGACCTCATAGCTCACAATCTCGCGCCAATCATGTTCATCTCGGTGATGGCCATGCTCCTGCTCGGCTATCCGGTCGCCTTTACCCTTGCGGCCGGCGGCATGTACTTCTTCGTGGTCGGCGTTGAACTCAGCCACATCTCGCCGGAGATCAGGCTATTCTGGCCGCTGGCGCAGGCCAATATGAACCGTGTTTTCGACATCATGCGCAACGACACGTTGCTGGCGATTCCGTTCTTCACCTTCATGGGATTGCTGCTCGAGCGCTCCCGAATGGCCGAGGATCTGCTCGACACTGTCGGGCAGCTCTTCGGAACAATGCGTGGCGGCCTTGCCTTTGCCGTCGTGGTCGTTGGCGCTTTGCTCGCTGCAACAACGGGCGTCGTCGCTGCATCCGTGATCGCCATGGGCTTGATCTCGCTACCGATCATGATGCGCTACAACTATCATCCGGGTCTGGCCGCTGGCACGATTGCGGCGTCGGGAACCCTGGCGCAGATCATTCCTCCGTCACTTGTTCTGATCGTCATGGCCGACCAGCTGGGCCGTTCGGTTGGCGACATGTATGTCGGCGCCTTTTTCCCGGCATTGATCGTTGTCGGAATGTACTGCGCCTACATTTTTGCAATCACGATCCTGAAGCCGGAATGGGCGCCGGCCTTGCCTTCGGAGGCGAGGCCGCTGGGCGACGGCGGGCCGTCGCTCTACATCATTCTCGGCGTTGCCGTGCTGCTGTTCGTGGGCTGCTACTATCTTGTCTTCGATAGCCTGCGCTACGAAACGCGGGTTGTGTGGTCAGCTCTCGTTGCCACGATCCTGCCTTATGTCTTCGCGCTCCTGAACCGGACGATGAATCTCGGTTATTTGTCAAAGATGGCGGAGCAGGTCGTGATCGTGCTGATCCCGCCTCTCGCGCTGATCTTCCTGGTTCTCGGCACAATTTTCCTCGGCATAGCGACCCCGACCGAGGGCGGCGCCATGGGCGCAACCGGCGCGCTGGTGATGGCATTGATGAAGCGCAGGCTCGACCTCAAGACGCTTCTGCAGGCGCTCGACTCGACCGCGAAGCTTGCGACCTTCGTCATGTTCATCCTCATCGGAGCCCGTGTCTTCGCGCTCACCTTCTACGGCATCTCGGGAGATATCTGGGTCGAGGAACTGATGCTCGCGCTTCCCGGTGGCGAAAACGGCTTCCTCATCACTGTCTCAATCATCGTTTTCATTCTGGGCTGCTTCCTCGATTTCTTCGAGATAGCCTTCATCATGGTGCCGTTGCTTGCGCCCGTCGCCGAGAAACTCGGCATCGACCTGATCTGGTTCGGCGTGCTTCTGGGCTTCAACCTCCAGGCAAGCTTCCTGACGCCACCATTCGGTTTCGCCTTGTTCTATCTGCGCTCTGTCGCACCGATCAAGGCCTGGTACGACAGGGCCACGGACCGCATGGTCGAACCGATTTCAACCAGGGCGATCTACACCGGAACGCTGCCATTCATCGTCATTCAGGTGGTCATGCTCGGCCTTCTGATTGCGTTCCCCGGTCTTGTCACCCACTACAAGACGCCTCCGGTGATCATGGACCAGGGTGACATCGATCAGGAGATCAACAGCATCGGCGGCGGCGGCTTCGGTCTGCCGGGGTCGGGTCTGAGCTTGCCGGGAGCGCCCAATCTCGACGGACCTCCGGACCTCGGAACGTCGGACGAACCGGCAACCGACGGCGCCATTCCCGCGCCGGGTGGTCTCCCGGCGCCGGCCGGTCTTCCGGCTCCCGGCGGCGCGACCGGCTTGCCGAACTTCGATTGAAGCCAGCCCTCGGCTCGTAAGAAAAGCGAAACCCGGCGGTCACACAGCCGCCGGGTTTTCTGTTTCACACTGGCAACGCCTGTTCACATGTCACAGAGTGTCCAGGCGGTCGCTTCGATCGCCGGCCGCTGATGAGAAAGCCGCCGCCTGTCGGCATGGCCTCGAAACGGCGCACACCCGCCACGATCGCCGCAACATGCAGGGACGGACAAGCCGGGTCACCCCTCTGCTGGTCGCAAGCAAACATCCGCATTCAGGCGATGCCTGGCCTGTCTTCCAACTCTCGGGAAACGCAAAAACCCCCGATGTTCCTGCGAACACCGGGGGCCCGGAGTATCGGACGATCCGATCAGGACTAGAGCTTGCCGCCCCGCTGTTGGATCATCATGAAGGTGTCCATGTTGTACTCGGCAAGCTGGAACCAGAGGTACCCGTCGCCGCGGTAGCCCATGTAGCTGTCATGGATCTTCTTGAAGGTCGGGTTCTCGGCGCCGATTTCCGCATAGACCTTGTTGGCTGCATTGAAGCAAGCTTCAAGGATCTCGAGGCTGTAGGGACGGAGCTTCGTGCCCTCGGATACGAGTTGCTTGAGAGCCGGCGGGTTCAGGGTGTCGTACCGCGCCATCATCACGCTGTTGGCAAGTGCCGAAGCCGACTTGACCACGCCCTTGTAGGCGCTCGGAAGCTCATTCCACTTGTCGAGGTTGATCAGGTTCATCAGCGTCACGCCGCCTTCCCACCAACCGGGGTAGTAGAAGTACGGAGCAACCTTGTTGAAGCCCAGTTTGGAGTCGTCATAGGGGCCGACGAACTCGGCCGCGTCGATGGTGCCCTTTTCAAGCGCAGCATAGATATCGCCGCCCGGGATATTCTGCGGTACGACGCCAACTTCCTGGATAATCCGTCCGCCGAAACCGCCGATTCGGAACTTGAGACCCTGCATGTCGGCAACGGTGTTGATTTCCTTGCGGAACCAGCCGCCCATCTGGGCGCCGGTGTTGCCTGCAGGGAACGCAATCATGTTGTTGTCGGCATAGAAGTCGTTGTTGAGCAGATCCAGACCGCCGCCCTCATAGAGCCAGCCATTGGTCATGCGCTGGTTCAGGCCGAACGGAACGCCCGTGCCGAAAGCCCAGGTCGGGTCCTTGCCGAAGAAGTAGTAGGATGCGGTGTGCGCCATTTCGATGGTGGCGTCGCGAACGGCATCGGCGCCTTCAAGCGCGCCGACAATTTCACCGGCGCCGTAGGTCTGGATTTCGAAGTTGCCGTCAGTGGCTTCGGAAACGGCCTGCGCAAACACTTCTGCCGCGCCATAGATGGTATCCAGCGCCTTCGGGAATCCCGAGGAACAGCGCCAGGTGATTTTCGGCATTGTCTGTGCGATGGCCGGAGCGGCCAGAGTGGTCGCTGCAGCAGCGCCCGCACCCGCAACACCAGCCTTCTTGATAAAGGAACGACGGTCCATAAATACCTCCCAGTTGAGCTTCAGCCCCGAGGCACTGGATGTTTCCAAATTGCACCCCGGCGACATGCAAAGACATAATCATGTTGCGATATGGCTTTCAAGCGAAAGCCGGAGATATGAAGTGCAATGGTCAATTTTTTTTGCCAGTTGTTGATGCGCTTTAGGTCAGCGCGAAGCAGTGCACTGCAAACAGGCAATTTTCGGACTGTGAATTGACAAAACCGGGGACAGCCGCGACAAACTGGCAAAGATGTGAGGAGGCTCGAGCCCCCTGAATTCAAAGGATTTAAGCCATGCATCACGGTATTGTGGCGATACCTGCCGACATCCGCGCATTCGACGGATACACTTGGCACGCCTCTCCGGACCAGTATATCCGCGCGGCAATCAACGGATCGGGCGTGCTGCCGCTCGTGGTCCCGGCGCTGGAGGATGAGACCGATATCGACATGGTTCTTGACCGAGTCGACGGCGTTCTTATCAGCGGTTCGCGAACCAATGTACATCCGTCGCTGTATGGCGAAGCAGAAACCGAAAGTCATGGGCCGTTCGATCCGGCACGCGACAAACTGACAATGGCGCTCATCCGCCGGACCATAGAACGCGGAATCCCGCTCTTGGCCATCTGCCGCGGCATACAGGAACTCAACGTGGCTCTTGGCGGTGCGCTGGCCACTGAAATCCAGGAACTGCCGGGCCGGATGGACCATCGCAAACCCCAGACCGAAAACTGGGACGAGGCATTTGCGATCCGCCATTCGATCAAGGTCAAGGAAGGCAGCTGTCTCGCGGCAATTCTCGGCAACGGAGAGGCGCAGGTGAACTCGCTTCACCGGCAGGCGATCTCGCGCCTCGCACCGCGGCTTGCGGTAGAGGCCGTCGCGGAAGACGGAACCATTGAGGCTGTCAGCGTCATCGACGCGCCGGGGTTCGCCATCGGCGTCCAATGGCACCCCGAATACTGGGTCGGCAGCGATGATGTGTCCGACCGGATTTTCGGCGCTTTCGGTCAGGCCGTGCGCGACCACCGGCAACGGCCGGCTCAGGCAGCCGAATAGACCCGGCAGGCAGGCCCGTCCGGCGCGCGGTCAGTCCCTGCTGTTGAGCCCCGCGCATTCCGGGACCGGGGTGATCGCCGGGCGGCCATCGAACCAGGCGGCAAGATTGTCGACCACCAGGTCGGCCATGGCGTTTCGCGTGAAAACGGATGCCGAGGCCACGTGCGGCAACAGGCAAGCATTGGGAAGATCGATGAGCGCCCCTGGCACGTTGGGCTCATCGGCGAACACATCGAGACCGGCGGCAGCGATCCGCTTCTGCTCAAGGGCCGCGATCAAGGCAGGCTCGTGGATCGTCGAACCGCGCCCGACGCTGATCAGAACGCCATCGGTTCCCAACGCATCGAGAACCTCGGCGTCCACCGCATTGTCGGTGGCGGCACCGCCCGGCACCACGACGATGAGAAGATCGACCGCCGTTGCAAGCGACAGCAATGTTTCGTGCCATGGATAATCCACATCGGTGCGCTTGTTGCGGGTATGGTAGTGAATCCCGACCCCGAACGCCTCGAGCCGCCTTGCGATCGCAAGCCCGATCCGTCCAAGCCCGAAGATGCCCGCCGTGCGGCCCCTCAAGGTCAGTGACGTAAGCGGATACGCCCCTTCAGCCGCCCAGCGCCCTGCCCTTAGGTAAGCTTCGGCTTTCGGAAGTTCCCGGAGCGTGTTCAACAGCAATCCTATCGTGGTGTCGGCAACCTCGTCGGTGAGCACATCCGGGGTATTCGTGACGATGACTCCGGCCGATGCCGCATGGGCCGCATCCACGGCATCATATCCGACCCCGAAATTGGCTATGATCTCAAGATTGGGAAATGCATCGATGAACGATCCTGAAATTGCTGTCATCGCCGCCATGCCGCGAATGCCTGCCCGCGCGCCTTCATCCATCAATGCGGGATCGGCCCTGTCGATGAACACCGGCTCGAATTCACGCTCCAGCCGCTCCCGGACCCGGGGGTTGACCTTGCCCGGGACAAGGATCGTTCTTGTGTTTCCGGCACTCATTGCGCCACCCCCTGCCGGCCCGCGCCGGGGTTGAGGGGAGATGTGGATTGCCGGATCCGCATTTCCGGCTTTATCAGGTGAAGGCCGTCCGCCTCGCTTGAGCCGTTGAGCTTGTCGAGCAACGCCCGAGCCGCAAACCGGCCGACTTCGGATTGCCCGTTCCAGACTGTGGTCAGGGCCGGAGTGGCAATGGCCGCCTCCTCGAGATCGTCATAACCTGTCACGGAGATATCCTTTCCTGGTGCAAGACCCGCCCGAGCGATACCGTTCATCAGCCCGATGGCGACCAGGTCGTTCCAGCAAACTGCCGCCGTCGGCTTGAGCGGATTGGCGAGAAAATTCACTGCGGCCTCGAAGCCGCTCTGCTTGGTGCGGGGGCCGGGTATTCGTAATGCCGGATCGACGTCAAGCCCGGCCTTGCGCAGAGCGTCCGCGTAACCTGCATACCGGTCACGTCCCGTCGAGGTGTGGTCCGTGCCGCCAATCATGGCGATTCGCGTGTGCCCGATGCTGATCAGGTGATTTGTCGCCAGCGCCGTGCCGTAGGCGTCGTCGCCCCTGAAAGTGGGAACATCGATCTCGGGGACCGATCGCGCAATCAGGATTGCGGGCATGCCATTGTCTTCGGCGAGCCGGATGTCCGAAGCGGGTGTTCCGATGGCCGGCGACATGATCACGCCGTCGCCTCCCAGTTGCAGCAGCGTTTCGATAAAGCTCCGCTGCTTCTCAACCGAGTCATAGTGGTTGGACAGGATGAACGTCTGCCGGCTGCGGTCCAGTTCGGTTTCGATGGCCTTCAGGATTTCGGCGTAGAACGGGTTCATGATGTCATGAACCACGACTCCGACAATGCCGGAACGGGAGGTGCGAAGCGAGGCGGCGCGGCGATTGTAGATATAGCCGAGGCTGATCGCCTTTTCCTTGATCCGCTCCCTTGTGGCGTCGGCCACCAGCGGGCTGTCACGCAGGGCCAGCGATACTGTTGCGGTCGACAACCCAAGCGCTTCAGCGATCGTGGAGAGTTTTACCTTTTGCGCCAAATACCGTTCCCCCTGGCGGAGCGTTAAACTCCAATTCAAACTTTTAAACAAGGCTAAAAGCTTTAAAAGGGGGCTGACAATCAATCTGTTGACGGCAGAATCAGCTCTTCGGGGATGAGGCCGCTGTCTTCTTCCATCAGACGGACTCGGTCTTGGCCGGTTTCATCGTCGATGGAGGGCGCCGTTGCGCTCAGGGTCGCCGCGATGTTCGCATCCATCGTCGAAAGCAGGTCCAGAAGATCGGCTATGTCTCTTTTCTTCAATCCGGCAAACGCGGCTTTCTCCGTGCGACGCTGCGCCTTGCGAATCGCCTTGATCTTGTCGCGGCCGGCGTCGGTCAGAAACACCAGCAGCATCCTGCCATCATCCGGTGAGGTTTCGCGCCGCACGAACCCCTGCGCGGCGAGCCGGCCGATCGTCTTTGTGATCGTGGGCGCCTTTACGCCGAGCCGCGCCGCAATCGCGCCTGGCGTCTGTCCGTCGCTGTCGTCAAGGATCAGCATGACGCTGTCCTGACCGGCGTAGAGGCCGAGATCGAGAAGATGGCGTGAAAGGGCAGTCCGCGCGTTGCGTGCGACCTGGTTGACAAGGCCGAGGGCCTCGGCCTGGCTTTCCCGCTTCGTCATCCTGGATTTCTGCTTCTTCTTGGAGGACATGGACAACTCCCTGCTGTGCAGTCTCTACTCCGGGTTTCCCAACAACCGGTGACATGCCACATCCATATCACTAGAAAAGTGACAATACGGACTCAAACCCTTCTTCAAACTCTAAACAAGCTTTGCCGGGAAGACCACCACATGACATCACAATCGGAAGTGATCGCCATCCTTCCCCTCGGCGCCCACGAACAGCACGGGCCGCACCTTCCCTTCGAGACCGACACGATCATTGCCGGCGCGATTGCTCGACGGCTTGCAGACGCAGCCCCGCCGGAAATCCCTATCGAACTCCTGCCGGTCGAAAGAGAGGGCTATTCCGTCGAACACATGGATGTCGAAGGAACCCGGAGCCTGCGGTTTGACGAGGCCGTCAACCGCTGGATCGGCATTGCTCAAGCCTGTGCGGATCGTGGCATCCGCAAGCTGATGCTTCTCAATGCCCATGGCGGAAATTCGCCGCTCATGACCATCGTCGCGACAGAGGCGCGAATTCGTTTCAACATGCTGGTGGTGGCGACAAGCTGGACCCGTTTTGGAGTGCCGGAGGGCGTGATTTCGCTTGAGGACAAGGCATTCGACATTCATGCGGGCGAAATCGAAACATCGGTCATGCTGGCGCTTAGACCGGATCTTGTCTTTTCGGAAAAGGTACAGGACTTTCGTTCACGGCAGGCCGAATTTGTTCAACGCTTCAAGCACCTGCGCGCCTACGGACAACATGCCTTCGGCTGGAAGATGGCCGACCTTAACCCCGATGGAGCCGCGGGCAATGCTTCGAGGGCAACAGCTGAAACGGGACAGGCGCTGCTCTCACACGCCGTTGGCGGACTTTGCGAATTGCTCCAGGACATGTCCCGCTTCGACCCCGGCGAGTTGCGCTGACCCGTATCCGGAAATGCCCCTCCCCTAACCACCGGGGGGTCACTCATAGACCTGTGGTTGATTTTTCTTCGCCGCACATGTTTGATCGGGTCGGTCTTCTGGGGCTGGTCGATCCAACGGGAACGGGAGGATAGGTGGAGCATGGACAGTCCTCGAACACTGGTCATTGGCGCCGGTCTGGCGGGGTTGACCGCCGCGCGGCATCTTGCCGATGAAGGCCACGACGTCTTGATCATCGAAAAATCCCGCTCGCCCGGCGGCCGGATTTCGACCCGCCGCGCCGATGGCGGAGAGTTCGACCATGGCGCGCAGTACATGACGAGCCGCACACCGGAACTGAATGCGGTGGTGAACCGTCTTGCCCAAAGCGGGGTTCTGGCCCCCTGGCGCCCGGAGGGAAAGGACAGCTCCCGTCCCTGGTGGGTCGGGCAACCGGGAATGTCGGCGCTGGGAAAGGCGCTCGCCGAAGGCCTCGACATTCGTCTGCGCAGCCGCGCGGTCACCATCGCCCGTACCGATGGCGGCTACCGGGCGGAGGTGGAAACCGCCGAAGAGGAAACCTATTCGATCTCGGCAAAACGGATCATCGTCGCAATACCCGCCACGCAGGCCTATGCGCTCCTGTCGCCGGTCGACCCCTCGTTTTCCGGAATGACCGAAGTGGAAATGGCGCCGTGCTGGTGCGCGATGATCGCATTCAACGCGAAGTTGGATGCGGTTCCCGATTTGATCCGCGGCGAGCCGTCCGACATCTTGTCCTTTGTCAGCCGGAACAGCTCCAAACCGGGCCGAACCGGTGAAACATTCGTGCTGCACGCATCGCCCGAATGGAGCCGCGCGCATCTGGAGGATGACAAGCCGTCGGTTACGGAAGCGATGCTGGATGCTATGCAGCTGATGGTGGCCAAAGACTTCATGATGCCCCAGCCCGTGCATGTTGGCGTACATCGCTGGCGCTACGCGCAGACCCGGACCCCCCTGGGAGCGCCGTTCATCGCAAATGCCGATTCGAGCCTGCTGGCCTGTGGTGATTGGTGCATCGGTGCGCGCATCGAGGCCGCCCACCAGTCGGGTCTGGCGGCCGCCCGGCATATTGCTTCACTGTGAAGGCCTCCAGCCGAGTGGCGCAATCGACACAAACCACCTATATGACCATTTCGAGACCCAATCCCGACAAGGCCATATGACTATGAGCGAAACCGCCGCCCCCATCCCCGTAACCGTGCTGACCGGCTATCTCGGCGCGGGCAAGACCACCTTGCTCAACCGCATTCTGACCGAAGCCCACGGCAAGCGCTACGCGGTGATCGTCAATGAGTTCGGAGAAATCGGCATCGACAATGATCTCATCGTCGAGTCCGACGAGGAAATCTACGAAATGAACAATGGCTGCGTCTGCTGCACGGTTCGGGGAGACCTGATCCGTGTCGTGGAAGGGCTGATGCGGCGCCCGGGCCGGTTCGATGCCATCATTGTGGAGACCACCGGTCTGGCCGACCCGGCACCGGTTGCGCAAACCTTCTTCATGGACGAGGATGTGCGCGCCAAGACGAAGCTCGATGCGGTGGTCGCGCTCGTGGACGCGCGTCACCTCCCCGCACGCCTCAAGGACAGCCGCGAGGCCGAGGACCAGATTGCGTTTGCCGATGTGGTGCTTCTCAACAAGACCGACCTTGTGTCGTCCGAGGAGCTGAAATCCGTCGAACGCACCGTGCGCGCCATCAATCCTTCCGCCCGCATTCATCACACAGAACGGGCAGCCGTGGCGCTTGACGCGGTGCTCGACCGCGGCGCGTTCGACCTCACGCGTGCCCTCGACAATGATCCGCATTTCCTGGATCACGACGATCCCGATCATGTCTGTGGCCCCGGTTGCGACCATGATCATCACCACGATCACGATCATCATCACCACCATCATGATCATGACCATGCGACGCCGGCCGCCATTCACGATCTGACCGTCGAGTCGATCTCGCTGCGCGCCGGCCCCCTCAACCCGAAGCGGTTCTTTCCCTGGATCGAAAAGATCACCCAGATCGACGGCCCCAACATCCTCAGGCTCAAGGGCATCATCGCTTTCGAGGGAGACGAGGACCGCTATGTCGTCCAGGGCGTCCACATGATTGTGGAGGGAGACCATCAGCGCGCCTGGAAAGACGGCGAGAAACGGGAAAGCCGCATCGTCTTCATCGGTCGGGATCTCGATCGAGAGAAGCTCGAACGCACCTTCCTTGCCTGCCAGGCCTGAGGCGCGCAGTCATGCCGACAGTCGCTCCCGTCGATCTCGATGACCATTGCCTTGCGGTCACCTTTCTTGAAGAGGTCCCGGTCTTCGCGCTTGCCTCCGGCCTGGTGGTCCGGCTGGATCATGGCACGCACCGTCATGAAGTTCACGATGGATTGCTTGCTGCAACGCGTTCCTGGGACGGCCAATCGCTGATCTCAGGTGGAGAAGACGGAAAGGTCGTCCAACTGCGGGCAGACGGAACCCTGCTGGAGTTGCGCGGTCCGGGCCGGAAATGGGTATCCGCGGTCGCATCGGGTCCTCAGGGCTCTTTTGCATTTTCCGAGGGTCGCACCGTGACCGTTTTGCTATCGGACAAGACCGAGCGCATGTTCGAGGAAGCCAGAACCGTCGAAGGTCTCGCCTTCGCCCCGAAAGGGCTCAGAATCGCGATGGCGCGTTACAACGGTGTCTCGCTCGCCTTCGTGAACGGCAATGCGCCGGCTCTCGACTTCGAGTGGAAAGGCGCCCACAATCAGGTAACCTTCAGCCCGGACGGGCGGTTTCTGGTCACCGCCATGCAGGAAAACGCGCTTCACGGCTGGAAGCTCGACGGAAAACCCGGCGGCGACCAGCGCCATATGCGCATGACCGGCTACCCGGCGAAGGTGAAGTCGCTGTCCTGGTCGAACAAGGGCAAGTGGCTTGCGTCCTCGGGGGCGCCCTCGGCTGTTGTCTGGCCCTTTTCCGGCAAGGACGGTCCAATGGGCAAGGCGCCGCTCGAACTCGGCCAGCGCGCCGACACCATGGTCACCTGCGTTGCCTGCCACCCGGTCGAGGACATGATGGCCATCGGTTTCGGCGATGGAATGGTGCTCGCCGTCCGCATAGCGGACAGCAAGGAAGCGTTGCTGAGGCGCCCCGGCAATGGCGCAGTCACGTCATTGGCTTGGAACAAACCGGGCCGCCTGCTCGCGTTCGGAACGCAGGCAGGCGACTGCGGGGTGATAGATATCGCCGGATGAAGGCCGCCCTCGTCAGGACCACGAAAGCTCGAGCTGCGGCCGTCCGTTCGACGTCCGCTCACGGCTGGCTCCGGTTTCCCCGATCACGCCGTTGACGCGCTTTCTGAACGACGAGAAGCTGTCGAACGTGACCACATCCACGGCTTCATCGAGATCAAGCGACACCCGGTAGTTCCCGGGCGCCGACGTAAGGGCCTGAACCCCCAGCACACGTGCGCTGAAAGGCTGACCCAGATAGGCGCCGGTCACCCTTGCTCCCGGCTTCAGCCGCTCCGGACCGACCCTGTTTCCAAGCGCTGCGTGCAATGTGTTCCAGTCCTTGAATCCGTGCTGGGCGGCAACGAGTTCGAGCGCTCTCGAATGGCTGATCGCATTGCCGTTGGCGCCAAGCCCCGCGCGAAGACGGCGGGCCTGATCCTTCAGGGAACTCAAGCGGGGAAGAGAATTCAAGTCGTGTGAGGGCGTGAAATCACGCATGGCAGGTCTCCTGTCATGACATGCAGATATCGAAGCGGTGCCCGCATTCCACTGTCCGGCATGTCATCGAAAAAGGTGACTGCTTGAAAGCTGAAGGCTTCACCATGGCATTCCTGCCCGCGGACGGCCGGGGCTCCAGACCCGATGTCGGTCAGATAGGCATGCCAACAGACAATGTCAATCGACGACCATCCAAGCCCACACCTCCATAAAGGACAGTATCGCCGGAAAGCCGCTCGACAACCGAACCGGTGGTTGCAGATCAGTGTGTAAGGGATGCCCCCAGCGCGGTTTCCCGGAATTCCGTCGGGCTGACACCGACGCGCTCGCGAAAAGCCCTGTTGAACGGTGCAAGTGAGGCATAACCGAGACTGAAGGCGTGCTGTATGATCTGTTCGCGCGCAAGCTCCGGATCCGAGAGACGGCGCTTTGCCTCGGTAATCCGGTAGTCATTCACGAAGGCTGCAAAATTGCGATACCCGAGACCGCGATTGATCAGCTTCCTCAACCGGTGTTCGGGAATCCGGAGTTTGACCGCAAGGCCGCCGATGGTCAGCCCCGGTTCGAGATAAAGTCCACCGTCCATTGCCTTGATCACCCGCTGGAGTTCCAGCCGGTCGGCCCCTGACAGTTCGCCGGAGTCCGGCCTCGACTGAAGCCGGTTGCCGGCCTGTTCGAACAGCCCGTCCTTGAGGCTTGTGAGCCAGTAGGAGAACCCGAGCGCGAGCAGGAAATAGATCGAGGAGTAGAAAAGACAAAGCGTTGAAACGAGTGGCGCATCGAGACTTATGAGACCCGTGGCGAAAACGAACAGCGTGAACGGTGGCACTGTGAAGGCCAGCGCCAGACTGAAGCTTCGCCGTTCATCGACAAGGTCGCTCGAGCGGTGCCTGAGCGCGGTATGGATGATCAGCCCCAGCAGCGCCACGTTCAGCCCGACCAGCGCCAGGGTGAACCACGAGCGCGCATCGCCGGGCGCGAAGGACGCCCCCGCAATCAGCGGGATCGATGCTGTCAGCGGCAGAAAGCAGGTCGGCCGCCACCTGAACCGGTCATCGAACAAGGCCTGAATGAACCACCAAAGCGCAATGAAGTGAAACTGCTGAAGTCCGATAACCACGAAATCGGCTGGCGCAAGAACCTCAAGCACCGGCGGCGCATTGAGAATGATCTCCACAAGACCGGTGACACCGAACAGGATGCCGGTCGCACATAACGAGCCGAATTCCGGCCGCTGTACGAAACGAATAATGATCAGCAGCAGGATGCCGAAGGTTCCGCCGCGCAATATGAGATCGATAAATCCGGCAGTGGTAAGTTCGATGGCCATGTCGAGATCCGCAAAGGCGCCGCAACCTCTCCAGTGGCCCGGCCGATTTCCCTCAGATAGGTGTCTCGCGCACCTCAGTCCAATCGATTTCGGAAGATTCGCGCCGGAACTGAAATCGATGCTCCATTTTCCAAAGCTGCGCGGAACGTCGGAGGGGCAATCGCCATGTTCAGGTCATCGCCGGACCCGCTCTGCCCCCGGAGTGGCAACATGGAACCGGACATGCAATTTCAACAGCCTCCCAGGAGACGATCATGACCAGACTGACCCTCGCAGCCGCCCTCGCCGCAACCGCATTGCTGCCGATTCACGCATCAACCGCCCTGGAGCAGAATGCCAACACTCAAACCGAACTCTGCCACGAAGCCCCTGTCAAGGCCGCAAAGGCGGGCATCGACTGCACCGCAACTTCCGATATCGGGACTGCTCGGGGCGACGCGGCGAGGTCCTACCCCGACGGACCTGTCACCTTCAGCAACGGCGTCGTGTTCTGATCCTGCCCCCGCCCCGCGCCGCGCCTCCCTCCGGCGCGGCGATGAAAGCATGTTGCGCTCAGTTGAATTCGACAGAGCGCAACATGCATCGCCTGAAGATGTCCAACCGGCCTGCCGTGCCCGATGGACCGGGCGGCGCAAATTTTCAGCAATTCCTTGGAAGCCCATGTGCCGATCTTTTGGCCCACGTCAGGCCACCCGCTCCAATCTTGTGGTCTCGACATCGTGCTCGATTGATTCCTTCAGTCCTGCCGCAGCAAGCAGGCCCGACGCACCCTCGAGATAGGCTTCCGCAAGCTCAAGCCCGAGAAAGCGCTCTCGCTCCACCGGTCCGGGCATCAGCAGGCCTGCGGCTTTTTCGGATGTAAAACCGAACCTCCTGTAGTAGGGCGCATCGCCGACAAGCACGATCGCGCCGTGACCCTTTCCCAAGGCCAGACTGATTGCCCGGCGCATCAGGGCCGAACCGATTCCCAAACCTGTCATTGACGGATCCGCGGATAGCGGTCCGAGAAGCAGCAAAGGCTTCGAACCGGCAGTGACATCCCAAAGCCGCACCGTACCCACAAGCCTCCCGGCCATGTCTCGCGCGACCAGCGCCAGCCCATCTGAAGGCAGCCTGCCGCGCCGCAGTATCTCGGAGGATTTGCGCTTGCGCTCCGGCCCCAATGCACGGTCGAGCAGCGCCTCGCGCGCACCAAGATCGGCGGGCGACTCGGCATCAAGAATGAAATTCTGCGACGATGAGGCGAGATCGATGAAGGTCATCAAAGGGTCCCCGCTGAGGCGTGGTGGGAAATCCGGACGTGAAAGCGATCTCCGGGCGCAAGATGGCGCCCGGGAAACTCCCGCGTAAGACTGCGGAATGATCAGATGACGTAGGATCGCAACGGCTCGAATCCGTTGAACGCAACTGCCGAGTAGGTGGTCGTATAAGCGCCCGCGCCCTCAATGAGGATCTCGTCGCCGATGGTCAGCGAAACCGGCATCGGATAGGGCGTCTTCTCGTAGAGCACGTCGGCGGAATCGCAGGTCGGGCCGGCCAGCACGCAAGGCTCCATCACGTCATTGTCACGCGGAGTGACGATCGAGTAGCGGATCGCTTCATCCATTGTTTCGGCCAGGCCGCCAAACTTGCCGATATCGAGAAAAACCCAGCGGACCTCGTCCTCGTCGGATTTGCGCGACACCAGAACGACCTCGGCCTTGATTGCGCCGGCGTTGCCGACCATACCGCGGCCCGGCTCGATGATGGTTTCGGGAATCTGGTTGCCGAAATGCTTGCGCAGCGAACCATTGATCGCCTGACCGTAAGCCTGGGCGGTCGGAATGTCCTTGAGATAGCGGGTCGGAAAGCCACCGCCCATGTTGACCATCTTGAGGTATATTCCCTGTTGCGCGAGCTTGTCGAACACCCGGCGTGCGTCCGCGAGCGCGGAATCCCACGCATCGAGCTTGGTCATTTGGGAACCCACGTGGAACGAGACCCCGTGCGAGACGAGTCCGAGCTGGTGCGCATAGACCAGCACATCGACAGCCATCTGCGGAACGCAACCGAACTTGCGCGACAGCGGCCATTCAGCGCCTTCGCCATCTGTCAGCACGCGGCAGAACACGCGCGCGCCGGGAGCCGCGCGGGCAATCTTTTCGACTTCCTCGTGGCTGTCGACGGCAAAGAGGGACACACCGAGTGCATGAGCGCGGGCGATATCGCGCTCTTTCTTGATGGTGTTGCCATAGGACACGCGCGCCGGGGTGGCGCCGGCCCGCAAGGCCATCTCGATTTCGGCGACCGAGGCGCAATCGAAGTTGGAGCCGAGACCGGCAAGCAGGCGCAGGATTTCCGGCGCGGGATTTGCCTTCACCGCATAATAGATCGAGCTGTCGGGCAGCGCCTTCCGGAACGAGACGAAATTGTCGCGCACCACGTCGAGGTCCACCACCAGGCAGGGACCATCGGGACGGCGGGTGCGAAGGAAGTCGAGAATGCGTGCAGTCGTCATCGGGTGCTCCGTTCCCGGCCCGCTTCCGGGCCATATCTAGACAGAGCATCGTACGGCCACAGCCCGAATCCGGCCTTTGGAGGCACCGGACACCGGCATGGACGCTTGATGCGTCGTTGACCCGCGCCTTGCAGGGCGAAGATCCGCTCTTGTCTGCCTTGGATTGGAGGGAGAACCCGACCGCACTTCCGGCAATGAAGGTGTGCCTCTTCAGTAACCCCGGCGGTTGGAATGCCGGCAGACACCAGAAAGGCCCGCACCGTCGTTGCTTCAAGATGTCCTCGCTCATCCGGATGGTCGGACAAACGACTGGAGGGGTTAGTTCCAGGTACCTTACCGAGACCTCACCATATCGAGGGTCGGCGGACACCCACAGGCACGTGCGACTTTGGGCACCACGCATGTAGATTCTTCCACTGACGCAATCAAGTGTTTTCTGTTGGCGCCCTTGAAAAAACAGGCTCCTGAACGAATATCGGAGTGTCGTTCGATTTCTTGAGACAGCCCCTGGCCGCTCCCGCCGCGGCGCCCAGCCGAAAGATCACCAGATGGATACACTCACACGCATTCGTGCCTTCATCGATGTCGTCGAAGCCGAGGGGTTCTCGGCAGCCGCACGCAAGGTTGGCCGCTCCAAGGCGCTTCTCTCAAAGTATGTCCGTGAACTCGAGGACGATCTCGGCGCGCTTCTTCTCAACCGCACAACACGGCAATTCTCGCTGACCGAAGCCGGACATACCTATTATCGAACCGCATCCGACATCCTCAAGGAAATCGACAATCTCGCCGACCTCGTGCGTGAGGGATCGAAGGACCTCAAGGGCCGGATCCGGGTGTCGGCCCCGCGAACCTTCGCCGATGCGGCCGTGGGAGCATCGCTGATCGATTTTGCCGTCGCCCATCCAGACGTGACGCTTGAGATCATCTCGGATGATCGCTTTGTCGATCTTGTCGAGGAAGGCTATGACGTTGCCATTCGTATCACGAGGCTCGAGGACTCCGGTCTGATCGCGCGCAAGCTCTCGCCTTTCACGTTGGTTGCCTGCGCCTCTCCGGAATTCCTTGAGCGCCACGGCCCCATCGAGCACCCCTCACGACTCGCCGAGGTGCCCTGCGTGGTCGATACCAATGGCCGCTTTCTAAACAACTGGCGCTTCGAAGAGCCGGATGGTTCATCCTACACCGTTTCCGTTTCCGGCCGGCTCGAGGTCAACAGTCCTCTGACCGCAATGCGGGCTGCTGAAGCCGGCCTCGGCGTCGCATTCCTTCCCGATTTCGTTTTCGGCGAACGTTCCGGCGCCGGCACGCTGGTTCCCATTCTCGAGAACTACATGCCGAAAGATCGCGGCATCTACGCGATCTACCCGCACAGGCGCTATCTCCCCGCCAAGGTGCGCGCCTTTGTCGATTACCTCACCCAATGGTTCAAGACCCACCAGTAGCGTAATTCTCGCTCAAGCTTGCCGATGCCAAAATATAGTCCACATTGGGTGCAACTCCGTGTCGAACGAACCCAACCGACAGGTAGGACAGGATCATGAAGCTCTCTGCAAAAGGCCTGCCGGGCCTCGCAGTTCTCACAGCGCTGACGATGCCTGCTACGGCCTTTGCGCATCCGCATGTTTTCGCCGAAGCCCGGCTGGAAGTGGAGACAACCTCAAACGGGCGCATTTCCGAGTTGCGTCATGTCTGGCGTTTCGATGAGGTGTTCTCCTCGAGCGTGATGCTCGATTTTGATCGCAACGGCGACTTCGTTCTCGACAATGCGGAACTCGCAAGCATCAGCGAAGTCGTCACCGACTCGCTTTCCGATTTCGACTACTACACGTCGCTGACAATCGATGGGGCAAACGGCTCCATCTCCCTGCCCGACCCCATAAGGGTCTCGTTTCAGGACGGGCAATTGCTGATGTTTTTCGCGGTCTTGCCGAAGGAACCGCTGCCGCTCGACGGCACCATCGCCGTGGGTGTCTTTGATCCAACCATGTATGCCGCGCTCGAATTCATGACCGATGACGACATGGTGGTTACCGGCGCTTCCGCAGACCGGTGCACGAGCCGGGTTGTGCGACCCGATCCCGACGAGGTTATCGCCCAGAACCAGGGCAGCCTGACCGAGGCCTTTTTCGGTGACCCCACGGGCAACGATCTTTCAAAGCTGTTCGCCACGCGGCTCGAACTGGATTGCAAATGAACCGTCAGACAGTTCCGGCCATGCGAGGGATTGTCTGCGCGGCCGCGGCCATCATCGGTGTTGTTCTGGCCGCAACCGTGGCACATGCGCAGTCGTCGCTGGGCATCGGGTCGGCTGAACCTTCCGTCGCGCCCACCGGTTTCGGTGGCGGGTTGATCCAGTTGGTCAATCAGCAGCAACAGGAATTCTACCGTGCGCTCACCGGAGCATTGAAGGCGATGCGTACGGATCCGTGGCAGATGTGGGGTCTGATCAGCCTGTCCTTCCTGTACGGCGTGTTTCATGCCGCCGGTCCCGGACACGGCAAGGCGGTGATCTCATCCTACATGATCGCCAACGAGGTCGCGCTCCGCCGTGGCGTGATGCTGTCCTTTCTGTCTTCGTTTCTTCAGGCGATAACCGCCGTGATCGTGGTTACGGCAGCCTACTATCTGCTCCGGGGCCTTGCGATCACCATGTCCGAGACCACCCGGTTTCTCGAAATTGCGAGCTACGCACTCATCGCAGCCTTCGGGTTCTGGCTGCTTGGCCGCAAGCTCATGGCATTGCGGCCTCAACAAGCTGCCGTTCTGGCCGCCGCGGACCATGCGCACCACGATCATGGCCACGCTCACCATGCGCATGATCATCACCATGCCCAAGGGCACGTCTGCCCCAGTTGCGGACATTCCCACATGCCGGATCCGAAACTTCTTTCCGGCAACAGGTTCAGCCTTCGGGAAGCCTGGAGCGCGGTCATCGCGGTCGGGCTTCGCCCCTGCTCCGGCGCGTTGATCGTACTGACCTTCGCCATGTTGAACGGCTTGTGGCTGGCGGGCGTCGCCTCGGCTTTCGCAATGGCGGTCGGCACCGCCATCACCGTCTCGGTGCTCGCGACGCTTGCCGTCAGCGCCAAGGGCGCAGCGGTCCGTTTTGCCGGCGCATCGATGGGCAACCGGGTCGGAACCGCGATCGAGATCCTCGGCGCGGTTCTGGTTCTCACTCTTGGATTGGTGCTTCTAGCGGCGGCCCTCCAGGCCTGACCCGCGCCGCTATTTCTCCGCCCCCGAATCCTTGCTTTGCCGTTTGCTCCGGAGCCAGAATACGGCGAAAAAGGCCAGCACGAATGCGATTGCCAGGGCGTAGGACAGCCAAGGCGATACTTCCGACAATGCCATCATCATGGCAGGCATGAAGTAGAACACCAGCCCAGTCGCACCAAGGATGATCGCGGCCGCAATCGCGGCAGACTTTCCCGATGAGGACGATTCGCTCACAGCGACCATCCCCCATCGACGGGAATGGCCAGCCCTGTGGTAAAGCCGCTTTCATCCGATCCCAGATAAACCGCCAGGGCGGCAATTTCCTCCGGCGTGCCAATACGCCCCATCGGCTGGCGCGACACGAACTGCGCCTTGGCGGCTTCCGCTCCGCCCTCCATGGTCGCTCCGAGCGCCGAGACCCGGTCCTCCCATGAGGGAGAGTGCACCGTGCCCGGGCAGATTGCATTGGCACGTATACGCCTAGACACGAAATCCAGCGCCACCGATTTCGTGAGGCCTATCGTCGCTGCCTTCGTCGTCCCGTATGCATAGCGTGCCGGAGCCGATTTGAGCGACGAAGCCACGGAGGACAGGTTGACGATCGACCCCGAGCTGCCTTGCCGGTCCGCCCGCGCAACCATTCCAGGCAGGAAGGCCTGCACCGTCCGATGCATGGACTTGACGTTCAGATCCCAGGAGAAATCCATCTCTTTCTCGGACGCGTCCAGCACCGTTCCATGGTGCACATAGCCGGCCACATTTACGAGGATGTCGATTTCCCCGACCCGCTCGGCATAGGCATTGACGGCGTCGGTCGACAGAACATCCAGGCTGGCCAGATCATGAACGCTCAAGCCGTCGAGCTTCGCCTGGTCGAGATCCGACGCGTAAACCCTCGCGCCCTCCGCGACGAAAGCATCGGCAATGGCCCGTCCGATCCCCTGCCCCGCAGCCGTGACCACCGCGATTTTTCCTTCAAGCCGTCCAGTCATCCTTTTCTCCCTTGCTGTCGCCCTCAGCGCTATCGATATTCATCGACATATGTAGCACGATCCGGCTGTCCTCGATCTCTTCGTGGTCGGTCACAAAACCCAGCTTCACGTACCACTGTGCAGCCGGGTTGCGACTGTTGGTGATGAGCCTTACCGTGCTCATATCCAGTTCCGCAGCCCGTTCCAAGGTCGCCTTCATCAATGCGGAACCAACACCGGCGCCCGCGATGGCGGGATCGCTGGCAATCGATTCCAGGAACAGGTCGTCCTTGCGCGGGCGCAGGATCAGCACGCCGGCAATCCGGCCCTCCCGCTCGTCAAGCCAGATCTCGCATTCCCGCATGATGACCCCGTAATCCCAGCCAAGCGGGATCGCCTGTGCTCCGATCACCTTCTCGGTACGTGCATAGGCGGCGTGCTGAAACGCCTCGATCCTGGGCCTGTCTGCAGCGGTTGCTCTTCTCAAACCCTTCATGCAGCCTCGCCGCGAATGGTTTCAAGACGCATGATCTGGTTGCCTTCCGGATCGAAATTCGACGGATCCAGCCAGGCCTCGAATGCCTGTTTGAGCTCAGGCCATTCGCCGTCGATCATCGAAAACCAGGCCGTGTCGCGATTGGCGCCCTTGGAAACGATGTGCTGTCGGAAAACACCTTCGAAGTGAAAGCCGAGCCGTTTCGCGGCGATCTTCGATGCCCGGTTGAGATTGTGGCACTTCCATTCATAGCGCCGATAGTCGAGATCCTCGAAAACATGCCGCGCCAGGAGATAATGGGCCTCGGTCGCAATCGGCGTTCGCGCCATCGCAGGGCCATGCGCAACCGAACCCACCTCGACCACGCCATTGGCGGTATCCGGCCGCATCAGAGACGCCATGCCGACGACATCGCCCGTCCGGCGGCTGCGAAAGATGCACGGAACCCAGCCCAGGTTCTGCACGGAGTTCTCTAGCCAGTCGCTCAGTTCCGCAGGCTGTCGGTAGGGGCCATTCGGAAAGAACCGGATCAAATCGTTGACCGCTTCCGCTCCGAGTGCGTCCCAAAGCGTGCTCTGGTGAACCTTGCGGAAAAACGGCTCGATCATGACATATCGTCCGGTCACGGCAAATTCCGCCGGTGGCTGGCGGGGTATCCATTGAGTCAGATCGCGCATGAAAAGGCCTGAATTGAATTTCGCGCCGGGATAGGACATGACTTGAGGTCACAAGACAACCACCCGCACAGGAATATTAACTGATGATACATCCCGTCGCAGCATTCGACCGGATCGGAGAGGAAAATGCCTTTGCCGTTCTCGCCCGCGCAACCCAGCTTTCGGCTGAAGGCAGGGATGTCATCAACCTCGGCATCGGTCAGCCGGACTTCAAGACACCGGAGCATATCGTCGAGGCGGCGATCAAGGCGTTGAGGGATGGCCATCACGGCTATACGCCCGCCGCGGGAATCCTCGAGGCCCGCGAGGCGGTTTGCCGGCGCGCCCATGCCATGACCGGCGCCGAGATCTCGCCTGACAATGTCATGATCATGCCGGGCGGGAAGCCGACCATGTATGCGGCGATCCGGATGCTCGGTGAACCGGGTACGGACATTCTTTATCCGGATCCGGGTTTTCCGATCTATCGATCCATGATCGAACATGCGGGTGCGAACCCGGTTCCCGTTCCGGTGCGTGAAGAGAACGGCTTTGCATTCTCGGCCGAGGAAACTCTGTCGCTGATCACGCCGCAGACGCGTTTGCTAATCCTCAACTCGCCCGCAAACCCGACCGGCGGCGTGACGCCCAAATCCGAGATCGACAGGCTTGTCGCCGGCCTGGCCGACCATCCCCATGTCGTGATCATGTCGGACGAGATCTACGATGTTATGACCTATGACGGGGAACGCCACACCTCGCTGCTCACCTATCCGGAAATTCGCGACCGGCTTATCGTGCTGAACGGCTGGTCGAAGACCTGGGCGATGACCGGCTGGCGCATGGGCTGGTCGATCTGGCCCGATGACCTGATCGGATATGTGCGCAAGCTTGCGGTCAATTGCTGGTCCTGCGTCAATGCGCCTTCGCAGTTCGCGGGCATTGCCGCCATCGACGGACCGCAGGACTCCGTCAACCAGATGCTGGCGGCTTTCGATCGGCGGCGAACACTCGTCACCGATCGGCTCAACACCTTGCCAGGCATCTCCTGCGTGCTGCCAAAGGGCGCCTTTTACGCATTCCCGAACATTTCCGGGACCGGCTGGAAAGCAAAGCCACTCGCAAACGCGCTTCTTGAGAAAGCTGGCGTGGCGCTGATCGGCGGGCCGGATTTCGGCATTCTCGGTGAGGGATATATCCGCGTGTCCTGTGCAAATTCCGAAGCCAACATCGCTGCTGCGATCACAAGGTTTGGTGAATTCCTGGAAACGGAGAAGAGCTGACAAAGGCGATGGAGTGCCACAAAAGGTAAGGGCGGCTTTCGCCGCCCTTCTCGTCATGCCGTTCTTGGGAGGAGTGAAGAGGCATGTCTGATGATGAAAATGCCGGTTTCGGGTTAACCAGGTCTTAATTTCGTGTAATCGACTCTCACCGGTATGTTTAGATACGCGGCGCTCAAATAAAGGGCCTTCCGGCCAGTGCCTGCAAGAAAACACCGGCGACAAAAACAACGTAAACGACTGCGAACATCATGACCGGACGGCGGTTGTTCGCGCCGAACACATAGGCCGACACAAGAGCAAACGCAGGAACCGAATGCATGGCGTGCGTAGCAAAGAAATGCGCCACCCTGAGGTCGCCGCCGTCACGTACCCAGCCCATCAAGTTGAGCCCGCCCGCATCACTGGCCACGCCGCCGACCCAGTGGCTGCCGATCGACGACATGTATCCTGCCGAAATCAGTGTCAATGGCAAGGTGAGCGCAAGGCCCAAAACGATACCCACCTTGAGCGCCGGCGGCAGGCGGGTCTGCCGATTGTTCCGGATTGCATAGGCCTGCACCGCGGTCGCCGATGTCAGGATGGTCGCCATCAGGCCCATCACCGGATACAGAAGGACAAAGAACGGCTCCTGTGTGTTGAAGTGGGAAGCAATACCCAGATAGGCGGCCGCACCGATCCAGACGATTTCACCGATGACGGCCAAGGCGACGATGATCTCGAAGAACCTGTTTGCCCGCGATTCCCGCACGGAAACGGGGACATAGCGGGCAAAGAAGGCGAGTGTCAGAAGATAGACACCAAGCGCGAACTCGAATTTGAGCGGTTTCTGCCAGACACTGACCCCATGGAGCATGCGGTCATCGAGCCATGCCGCAGCGAAGGTTGGCGCCATGGCGAGAAACAGCAGAATCCCGAGGCGCGCGTAAAGCGGGGAATCCGTCACCAGTTGCAAAGGGTCAACCCTTCGCGGGAGCGGCCGCGGCAAGAGGTTCGCAGGAGCAGGCGTGTAATCGATCGACTTCATTTGCGGGATCCTTTCAATTCGCGCGGGAACCGGAGCGGGGAAATGAACCGACGAGGCGGAGTGCCTGAAACACCAGCAAACCGGCGGGGCCGAAAAGGAATGTCAGGATCAGGCAGGGAACAACGAGAAAGAACCTGATCTTCTCGGCCCTGGCTGTGCGCACCTCCCAGGCGCCGACAAACAGGTCAAACGCGAGATAGTGGATCCATCCGGCGAGCAGCAGTTCGCGCGACTGAAACAGCAGCGCAACATTGTCGAGCGAGTCAAACCCGCCCTCCGCTGTCGACCAGTTCGCCAGAACCAGACCGGCATAGGCTACCGAGAGAATGAGCGGTACCGCGACAGCGGCAATTCGATCCGAGAGCCTCGGCGCCAACGGGCTTGCAAGAAGGGCGAGCCAACCGGCCATCGCCAGTGCGCCCGCGGTGGAAAAGAGTGTTTCGAGCATCTGCGCAACTCCGACTTTACAGTGTCAAGATCACATTGATAGGACATCTTTCCATTGTCAAGTTTGCTTTGACTTTTTTTTCAGGCGGCAGTACTCCTCGCTCATGAATGACGTGATCAAACCCGGCTCGACCACGCAGACCGCGCCCCGGGCGCCCTATCACCATGGCGATCTGCGCTCCGCACTTCTCGATGCAAGCGAAGCGGAACTGGCCGAGAAGGGCATAGAGAGGTTTTCGCTCCGCGGCGTCGCCAAGCGGGCCGGTGTCTCCCATGCCGCCCCGGCACATCATTTCGGAGATTCGAACGGGCTCCTGAGCGCCCTTGCCGCACGCGGGTTCCACATGTTTCTGGAGCGTCAACAGGATTTCAAAAGACAGGCAAGCGCCAGCCCGGATGAACAGATCAAGGCGGCCACCCTGGGCTACGTCAACTTTGCGCTTGAGAATCCGGCCCTGTTCCGGTTGATGTTTTCTTCAGATCGGCCGGACTTTCGGTCGGAAGAACTGGATGGCGCGGCGACCGCAGGCTTCATGGCGCTGGTTGCCGACATCGAACGATTGACCGGCTCCAATCCCTTCGAGAATCAGGAAGCCATGCTACAGGTCTCTGCCACCTGGGCATTGGCCCATGGAATGGCGGACCTGCTGTGTTCCGGGCGCCTGAAAAGCGTCGGCCAGCTGGAAGCGGATGGCCGCAATGCGCAGATCACGGCGATCATGGCGCGACTGCTGGATTCGGGGGATGACTGATCTTGTGTGCAGCCAGTCACGGCCGGGTAGAAAAGGTCTCTACACCAGTCGTGCGGTCAGAAGCTTGATTCCTGCGAAACCGAAAGCCAGCGCGAACGCTGTCTCGAACCAGCGCGTCAGCCGCACATAGACTGCAGCAATCCGCGGCCGCGAGAACAACAACGCGTAGGCTGAAAAAACCGTCATGCTCTGCACCCCGACGACCAGCACAACCGAGGCGATTTCAAGTGGCGTTGCACTTGCCGGCACACCGACGGAATAAAGCGCGCCGAAGAACAGGATCGCCTTTGGGTTGGTCAGATGCATCGCCAGCCCCTTGCCATATGCCCGCTTCGGGCTGGCCGAGGAGACCGACCGGAAAGTCGTCTGTGTCCGTCCCGCTGCTTTGCGCGCGCTCAGATATCCAAGATAAAGAAGATAGCCCGCACCGAGATAACGCAGAATCTCGAAGACCCAGGCATTGGCCTGCATCAGTGCGCTCAACCCAAGAGCCGCAGCGACAGACCATGTCCAGGATCCGGTACTGATCCCCGCCACAAGCGCCAACGCCTGCGGACGGCCCTGCGCCATTGCCGTACCGGCAATCGCGAGTGTCGAGGGGCCCGGACTGGCAACCGCGAGAAAGGCCGCTCCGAGTATAAGCAGATAGTTGATCTCATCGGTCATGCTCCGACGAGAATGTCACCGGTTCAGCACGCACACAACGGCAGGAGCCATGACTTTTGCTGACATCAGCCATCACCGAATGGAATGTGAGCGACCCCGCCCTGCACGAACAAGGGCCGGGACACGTCTCGCGTCCCGGCCCGGAACCAGAGCGGTGTTTGACCAGCTAGCGCGTCACAATCTCCGGCCCCATAAGACTGTAGGGCAGCCATGTGGACAGTACCGGCACATAGGTGACCAGTATGAGGAAAGCGAACAGCACGGCCACGAAGGGAAGGGCTGCGCGCACCACCTGAACCAGACTCATTCCCGTGATGCCGGATGTAACGAACAGGTTCAGCCCGATCGGCGGTGTGATCATCCCGATCTCCATGTTGACCACCATGATGATGCCGAGATGTACTGGATCCACGCCAAGTTCCATGGCGATGGGGAACACCACCGGCGCCACGATCAGCAGCAGACCCGACGGCTCCATGAACTGCCCGCCGATCAAAAGCAGGATGTTGACCGCGATCAGGAAGGTGAACCAGGTGAACCCGTAACCGAGCATCAGTTCGGTGATCGCGTCGGGAATCCGCTCGGACGTCAGCACATGCGCAAACAGCAGCGCATTGACGATGATGAACATCAGCATGATCGTCGTCTTGGAGGCGTCGACCATCACCTTGCGGGTGTCCTCGTTGAAGAACGCCCGGCCGAAGTTCCGGCCCATCAGCTTGAGGTTTCGTCCCCAGATCGGAAAACCGGCCACGATTGCTGCCGGAACGCCTGCGAGCCCCTTCTCACCGCGCCAGGCGGTGTAGGCGATCATGAGCGCCAGCGCGATGACGAGACCGAGATTTGACCGGCTGGCAAAGGTGATCGTCTCGGCTTCGGCGGTCGCGAAGAACGAAAGGATCATCCACACGAAATAGAAGGCAAGCGCATAGACCACACCGGAAAAGCCCGCACGGGCTGCCCGCGAGTCCGCGTCGTTGATCCAGGTGATACCGGCCATCGGTCCCATGTCGCGATAGATGAACACGGCGATGAAGAACGAATAGACCGCCGCCACGGCTGCTGCTTCGGTCGGGGTGAAGACCCCGCCATAGATGCCGCCGATGATGATGATGATGAGGAACAACCCCCACCCGGCTTCCTTGCCGCCATTGAGAATTTCAGAGAACCCGCGCCACGGTTCTGCAGGCAGGCCCTTGATGCGGGCGACGATGTAGATCGCGGTCATCAGCATCAACCCGGCAACGATCCCCGGGATCACACCTGCCAGGAACATGCGCCCGACGGAAACGTCGGTCGCGGCCGAGTAGACAACCATCACGATCGACGGCGGGATGAGGATGCCCAGCGTACCGGCATTTGCAATGATGCCGGCTGCAAAATCCTTCGAATAGCCGACTTGCCGCATCCCGGCGATGGCGATGGTGCCGATCGCAACCACAGTCGCAGGCGACGACCCGGACAAGGCCGCAAACAGCATGCAGGCGAGCACGCTCGCCATGGCGAGCCCGCCGCGGAAATGCCCCACGGTGGCGATCGCAAACCGGATGATGCGCTTGGCGACGCCGCCGGTCGACATGAAGGCTGAAGCCAGCACGAAAAAGGGGATGGCGAGAAGCGTGTAGTTCTGTGATGCCGTGAACAGCTGGATGGCCACCGACGACATCGAGTCGTTGGAAAAGAATGCGATCAGCAGGATCGACGAGAGACCCAGCGACACCGCGACCGGCACGCCGACGAAAAGAAGCCCGAGGACGAGCACGAACAGGATAGCGGTTTCCATGATGGATCAGTCCTTCAAAATGCCGCGGTTTTCGGCAACCAGTTCTTCGGCCTCATGCCCGGCAATGACCATTTCGCGCTCGCCCCGCCAGATCGCCACCATCGCCTGCAAGGCCCGGAAGCCGAACAGACCGAGACCGATCGGCAGGATGAGGTAGGCTATCCAACGCTGCACCCGCTCCTTCAGTCCGAACGTATCCTGCATCCACTCCGGATAGCGCAGGTCATCGAGCCCGATACCCACCTGGTACATCTTTGACCAATAGACCATTGCCCCGCCCTGGGTATCGACGCCGAAGATACCCAGCCATGCCGAGTTGATCAGGATTGCCGCATAGAGAAAGGCGCAGAAAGCGCCGAAGATGGCGAAGAACCGGAACAGCTTCTTCGGAAACAACCGGAGCAACGCATCCACACCGAGATGCATTCCCTGCTTGAGACCGTAACTCATGCCGAAAAGGATCATCCAGGCAAACAGGATGCGGGTGAACTCGAGCGCGCCAGACCATCCGCTGTTGAACCCGTAACGCGCCACCACTTGGGAAAAGGACACCAGTGTGATCAACGCCAGTATGACGGCCAGTGCCGTTTCCTCGAAACGGGTGACAGAATCCGGGTTGCGTCGTTCTGCGATCCAGAACACCGCGATCACCGCTCCCATGATGAGATAGGGAAGTATTGCAGTCATGAGGTCCCCCGAAAATGCGGCTGCCGCCGGCCTGCAAGCCCTTGCTGATATGTCCGCCCCAAGACCGGAAAGTGAGAACCTTCCGGGGCCGCTGTCCCGCAGCCGACGCTTTGCAGCGCATCGAATCTTCGGACCCCGGGACGAAAGCGCCCCGGAGTCCGGTTGTTTCATGTCCGTCAGTTTGTCGCGTTCGAACCTTCGGCCGCGGCGATCAGGTCAGCCCCGATATCGTCCTCGAACTTGCTCCAAACAGGTTTCATCACATCGACCCAGGCCTTGCGCTGCTCGGCCGTGAGTTCGCGGATTTCGCCGCCGGCATCCAGGATGTTCTGGCGGTTTGCCGCTTCCTGGGCAGCCACCGAGGCGTTGGCTTCGGCAGTGACCTCGTCAACGATGGTCACGAACTGCGTGCGCACATCCTCATCCAGGCTGTTGAGCCATTCGGTCGAGGTAACGAGCAGATAGGCCAGAAGCTGGTGGTTGGTTTCTGTGATGCCGTCCTGCACCTCGAAGAACTTCTGGGTGTAGATGTTCGACCAGGTGTTTTCCTGCCCGTCGACAACGCCGGTCTGAAGTGCGCCGTAGACTTCCTTGAAGGCAAGCTTCTGCGCCGAAGCGCCGATAGCCTCGATCATCGCCACGGCGACATCGGAGGTCTGCACGCGGAACTTGAGACCGTCGGCATCGCCGGGCACCATCAGCGGCTTGTTGGCCGAGAACTGCTTCAGGCCCGACGACCAGTAGCCAAGACCGGTGTAGCCGACATCTTGCATAACGGTCAGCAGTTGCTTGCCGTCTTCCGAAGTGGTGAAGCTTTCCACTGCCTTCAGGCTGGCAAACAGGAACGGAAGGTCGAACAGCCGGTACTTCAGCGTGTATGCCTCGAACTTCGACAGCGATGGTGCGGCGAGCTGCACATCGCCCAGAAGCAGGGCTTCGAGCACCTTGTCGTCATCAAACAGGGTGGAGTTGGCGAAGACTTCCATGCAGGCCTTGCCATTCATCTCCTCGTTGACACGGTTGGCGAGCAGCGTCGCGGCGTCACCTTTCGGATGGCCGCTTGCGGCCACGACGTGGCTGAACTTGATGACCATTTCGCCATCGTCGCAATTGGCCGACGCTGCGTTTGCGCTCATGGCGAGGGCGGCGGCGGATACGGCGCCGAGAAGATACTTTTTCATAGGGTGTCCTCCACTGGGCAAAATGCCCGAAACAGAATGATGAAGCGGAGACGAGAGAAAACCTGGATCGGGAAGCTCATTGCACCCCCTCCCGGCGATGACCTCCCGTCCATCGCATTCAAAGCAGAGCTACGCAACATGCGTGCCAACCCGATTTGATCACCTGATTCAGTCGCAAATCCGGGCGTATGCGTCGGACATCTCCGTCGAACGCCATGTGGATCAGGACAGCATGGGCGGGGGAGTACCCATCGAAAGACCACCTATGTGTCGTTTACGACCCATCGAACGTGTCATCTGTCGAAATGCCCAGGCGCCGCATCTTTTCGTAGAGCCCCTTGCGGGAGATCCCGAGATTCTCGTAGGTCGATTTGAGAACGCCATCGTTCCTTGCGATCTCGGCGGCGATCACCGCACGCTCAAAGGTATCCATCCGTTCGGACAGGCTCCCCGACCCCGCCCCAACCACCGCTTCGGAAACCCCGCCGAAGCCGGACCACATGCCGAGAACGAAGCGGTCGGCCACATTGCGCAGTTCACGCACATTTCCGGGCCAATCATGCGATAGCAGCCCCGCTTCGATCTGCGGCGTGATCTCCGGGATTTCACGTCGGTAACGGGCCCGGGCTTCACGCGCAAGGTGGAAGAACAACAGCGGTATGTCATCCTTCCGCTCGCGCAAGGCCGGGATCGCAAGGGTTATGACGTTGAGACGATAGTAGAGATCGGAGCGGAATGACGGCGTATTTGCGAGATCCGTCTTGGTCGCCGCAACAAAGCGGACATCAAGGGATACCTCCCGGTTCGACCCCAGCCTTTCGATGGTCCGCGTTTCGATCGCGCGCAACAGTTTGGCTTGCAGATCGAGCGGCATGGATTCGATCTCATCGAGAAAGATCGTGCCCCCGTCTGCATGCTCCAGTTTGCCGATCCTGAGCTTCTGGGCGCCGGTGAAAGCGCCCGCTTCATGGCCGAACAGTTCGGACTCGAAAATGTCGGCCGGCAGCGAGGCGCAATTGATGGCCACGAAGTTGGCTTTGCGTCTCGGACCGAAATCATGCAGCGCCCTCGCCACAACCTCCTTGCCGGTCCCGGTTTCCCCGGTAACCAGCACATCCGCATCGGTGTCGGCAACTGCGGAAATCTGGGCGCGCAATTTCTGGATTGCGGGATTGCGTCCGACCAGTCGCGCCGAGAGATCGTCCCCGCCTTCAAGTGCATTGCGCAGTGACCTGTTCTCAAGCACCAGCCGGCGTTTCTCCAAAGCACGCTCAACCACGGAGAACAGGCGGCTTGCAGGGAAAGGTTTTTCGATAAAGTCGTAGGCGCCGGCGCGCATCGCTTCGACTGCGAGTTGGACGTCACCATGGCCCGTTATCAGAACCACAGGCATGGTTGGGTCGATTGCCAGAACCTGACGCATCATCGCCATGCCGTCCATTCCGGGCATCCGGATATCGGAAACCAGAACGCCATACAGGCTGCGCAACGGCAGATCCGCCACCGCAGCGGCGGAGGCGTGGCAAACCACATCCAGCCCTTCCAGTACGAAAGACTGTTTGAGAGCGTGACGCAGATCTGCATCATCGTCAATCAGGTGGATGACTCGATCCTGCTCTCTCAAAGAGACACTGTCCTGCAAGACTGCCCTCCCTCACCACCCGGGCATGACGAAACACCGGGCCGGATCGCCTGCCGACGAGTTCCCGGCACATCGCGGACTGAAAACCACGCGGCGTCAAGCTTGTCCAGCATCAAACCGTTTCATCGGCGATTGGAGCCTCGACCTTGCTCTTCACGGGCCCGGGAATTTCGGATCTCAGTCTGATCGTGAAGGCCGCCCCTCCTTCCCGCCGGTTTCCGGCATGGATCGACCCGCCGAAATCGCGGACGATGTTGTCGACGATGGAGAGGCCGATCCCGATCCCTTCGCCCACCCCCTTGGTTGTGAAGAACGGATCGAAGATCTGTGAGACCTCGTCCGGCGCAATCCCCGGACCGTTGTCCACCACCGAAACGATCACGAAATGATCCTGCCTTTCAGCCGAGATCTCTATCATGGCATCCGTGGTTTTGGACAACGCGTCGATCGCGTTGTTGATCAGATTGACAAACACCTGACCAAGCCGGATCCGCCCGCCCAGCACTTCCAGCCCCTCAATTTCCGCGCCAACCTGTATGGCTACGCCTTCGGCCCTTGCCCGCGGACGCGCGAGCAACAGCGCCTCTTCCACGATTGTGCCCAAAGGCACCGGACCGACCGTTGTGTTCGGTTTGCGCGAAAACGACAGAAGCGTGCGCGACAGCTCCGCCATACGCTCCACCAGCGCATTGATGCGTGTGAGGTTCCCCGAAACTTCATCCGCGTCGCCACGTTCGAGAAAACGCCCGGCATTGTCGGCATAGGACCGGATTGCTGCAAGCGGCTGGTTGAACTCATGGCTCAAGGCGGCGGACATCTGCCCGAGTGCGGCCAGCTTTGCCGCCTGCACCAGTTCCGCCTGGGCCCGGCGAAGCTGTTCCTCGGCCGCCCTTCGCACATCCACTTCATGGCTCAGCGAACGGTTGGTGACCGAAAGCGCCCGTGTGCGGTCGCGCACCACCCGCTCCAGCCGGAGCGCCGTCGCACGGTCGCGGCGCGCCCGCACAGTCGCGATTTCACTTCGTCTGAGCGCGAGCAGCGCAAGGACACCGACAAGCAGCGCGGCAAGAGTGGCGATCACCGCGGCATTCAGGCGCGCGGCGCCGACCGGCGCCGGGTCCGCGAGAACGTGAAGATCCCATCCAAGCAAGGGCAGACGGCGCGTCAGGTCAAGCCGCTCGCTCCAGTTGCCGTTGATCAGGTAACGGTTTTCACCGTCATGGATCTCGTCCATCTGCCTGAGTCGCCAGTCCGCGTCATTGGCGAGAAACACCGTATCGGCGGCATCGCTGACGAAAATCCGCCGCGCCGACAAGGCCCAGGCGGCCTCCACCCGATAGAAGTCGACATAGACGATCACAACGCCTGCAAACTGCCCGAATCGGCGCACGCCCGACGAGAAGGCGTAGGTCCTGCGCGCTTCGCCGATCGAAAGCGCCGCGCGTCCCAGCCGCCCCTGACGCGCTGCCTCGATAAGCTGAGGCAGGCCCTCGCCGCTTTCGACGAAATCGCCGCGCGCATAGGCCAGAACCTCGCCGTCAGGAAACAGAAAGGCGACATCCAGCGCGGCCGACATTCCGGCGATTTCATTGGCGGCCCGACGCGCTTCCAAGGAGCGGGTATTTCCGTTCGCATCCCTGAGGAACAGGGCGCCGATCGACGATTGGCGCGAGAGCATGGGCGGCATCAGCCGGAACTTGTCGAGTACGCCGGAGAGCGTCTCCGCCTGGACGGCAAGCGTTTCGCCCGCCTTCTGCATGACATCTGTCAGCGCACGTTCGCCGGCAACCTTTACCGACCAGAATACACACGCGGCCGCAATCAACCCCCACGCCAGGAACAGTCCGGTACGGATCCGTCGAAAACGTCGTTCAATGGCGGGGCGCGATCGCATCGCCTGACATTAGCCGCTTTGAGAATCCGGGCAAGCACCGCCGGAGGCGACCGACGGTCACGGCCCCAGGCATCACTCCTTGGCGGCGGCAACCGTCGCGTCAATGTGATCAACCAGCGGGTCGGCAAGGCCCAACCGGCCGGCCAGAAGATCGAGAAAGCCGCGTTCGGCACGGGTGTCTGGATCAATCGCCAGCCGGGCGGCGGTGAACATTTCCACCTTCTGCGCTTCTGTCTTGGCGGACCCTATGAGGGAATCCATATCGACGGGCTCTGCGAGCGCCCTGTCAAGAAACGCCACCGCATCATCGCCCAGCCCGGACAGCGCCAGCTTGTCGTGTATCCGCGCGCGCTCGGCATCATCCACGTGACCGTCGGCGCGGGCAGCCGCGATCATGACGCGAACCAGGGAAAGCGCGAACCCGCTGTCAACGTCCGCAGGCTCGGCTGAAAACTCTGAATCCGATGGAGGCGGAAGCAGTTCCGGTTCGTCCTTTGCGCTGTCGGTCGGCGCCTTGCCTGCCTGGTAATTTTTCCAGGCGTGATAGCCGAGCCCTGCAATGGCGGCCATGCCGCCGAGCTTGAGCGCCGAGCCGCCGAGTGAACGGCCGGTCTTGGTTCCCAGCAGCACAGCGACGATGGCGCCCGTGGCAAGAGGATTGTTTTTCGCGAGCTGGCTCGCCTGGCCCGCCTTTTCACGCACGGTGCCCTGTGTTCCGGGTACGTTTGACCCAAGAAACTGGTCGAGAAGGGTTTTCGGATCGAACATAGGACAACTCCACATCTGGTGGTTGGCGGGCGGGCTACTCGCCGTCAACAACCAGATAGGAATGCCGCTCTGAGCTTTCAAACCTCACGACGCATTGGAAACGGAAAAAAACCGAGGCCCATCTGGCGATACAGATCAGATTCCGTACGGGGCCGCGAAACCTCAACCGGCCAGCATGCAGGCTTCAGATGCAAGCCGGGCGATGCCGTCCCAGTCCTGAGCTTCGACCAGGGCCGAAGGTGTGACCCAGGAGCCGCCCACGCAGATCACATTGGGAAGCGACAGGTAGTCACGCGCATTCGCCGGACTGATGCCACCGGTGGGGCAGAACTTCATTCCCGCCAACGGCGAGGAAAGGGACTTGAGGTAATCTGCACCGCCTGCCTGTTCCGCGGGGAAGAACTTCAGGATCTCATATCCCTCTTCGCGAAGCGACATGACTTCGCTTGCCGTGACCGCGCCGGGCAGAAGCGGCACCTTCGATTTCCGCGCCACATCGAGAAGCTCCATCGTCGTGCCGGGCGAAACGATGAATTTCGAGCCGGCATCCTCTGCCTCGCGGAACTGGCGGGCGTTGAGGATCGTGCCCGCGCCGGGAACGGCGTCTTCGACCTCATTCGCCACTGCGCGGATGGCTTCAAGTGCGACAGGGGTCCGCAAGGTGATCTCGATCGCCTTCAGTCCGCCGTCGACAAGCGCGCGCGCTATCGGCACCGCGGTGGCGACATCATGGATGACCAGAACCGGAACGACCGGCTGCTGCTCAAGAATGGAAGTGAGGACTTGGGTTGTGTCACCCATGACGCTTGTCCTTTCGCATCGACAAAATGGTGTCATCGCATAGCCGTTCGGGGAATGCTTGTCCACGTTTCAAGCCCGCTTTGGCGCGAACGCACGCTGTCGCAGGTGATTGCTTGTGCCGGGTGGACGCGCTATTCCCGCAACCAGTGACGATCAGGACACCAAGTGCCACCACAATGACCAGTCCAGACAGACCATCCAAGGCGAAAGGCATCACCGCGGAAAACGCTGCGGAGTCGGCGTCCAATCAGCCTGTTCCCAATGAGCCGGTCATCGTAGCGGCATTGTATCATTTCGCCCGGCTCCCCGATCATGCGGCGTTGCAGGGCCCCTTGGCGGAACTCTGCCACGAATCCGGGGTGCGCGGGACATTGCTGCTTGCGCGCGAAGGCGTCAACGGAACCATTGCCGGTTCGCGTGAAGGCATAGATGCAGTGCTTGCCTGTCTGCGCGCGATACCGGAACTGGCTCCACTCGAACACAAGGAAAGCAGAGCGCACAAGATGCCCTTCAGGCGCATGAAGGTCCGGCTCAAGAGCGAGATCGTGACCATGGGCGTGCCGGATATCGATCCTCTTGAGGGTGTGGGCGCCTATGTGGATCCGCAGGATTGGAATGCGCTGATTTCCGATCCGGACACGATCGTCATCGACACGCGCAATGACTACGAGGTGGGGATCGGCACCTTCAAGGGCGCGGTCAACCCGGAAACGAGCACGTTTCGGGAATTTCCGGGGTGGGTCGAAAAGGCCGGCATCGCGGACAAGAGCAAACCCATCGCCATGTTTTGCACCGGCGGTATCCGCTGCGAGAAGGCAACGGCATTCATGCGGGCCCGGGGTTACGAGAATGTCTATCATCTCAAGGGCGGCATTCTGAAATATCTCGAGAACGTCTCCGAGGAGGAGAGCCTGTGGGAAGGATCCTGTTTCGTCTTCGACGAGCGTGTGGCCGTCACCCATGGCCTTCGCGAGGGAGACGAGACCCTTTGCCGCGCCTGCCGAAACCCGGTGACCGCGGAAGAACGGGCCTCCCCGCTTTACGAAGAAGGCGCTTCCTGCCCGCACTGCTATCATGAACGCACTGCAAAAGACCGGGAACGTTTCCGGATGCGCCATCGACAGATGCTCGCCGAACGCGCCGCACAGGCCGGCAAAGACAGATCATGACCAACCCGCGCTTCTCGATCACGGTTGTCGGAGCAGGCATTGTCGGCATCGCCACGGCAGCCGTGCTCGCGGAAGCCGGGCACACGGTCACGGTCATCGACAGGTCAGGCATCGCTGAGGAGACCAGCAAGGGCAATGCCGCAGCCTTTGCCTTCTCGGACATCATGCCGCTCGCCTCGCCGAAGATCATGGCGAAAGCGCCGAAGTGGCTGCTGGATCCGCTGGGCCCGCTGTCGATCCGGCCATCCTACCTGCCGCGCCTCACGCCCTGGCTCTGGCAATTCTGGAAGGCGAGCATGCCGTCTCGTTTTGAGGCATCGATATCTGCCCAAAGCGCCCTCATGCGCATCGCCGAAACCGAGATGATGGCTCTTGTCGGGCGCGCCGGAATTGAAACCATGGTCCGCCATGACGGATCGCTGGAGCTCTATGAATCCGAAGCGGAGTTGAAGGCCGCTGAGCAGGGATGGCGAAGACGCGCGGATGCCGGAATCGCCTTCGAACATGTGCGCGGCGAGCGGTTGGCCGAACTACAGCCGGGGCTCTCCCGCCAGTTCGTGGCCGGCACATTCGTTCCGGGCTGGAAAACGGTCTCCGACCCGCATTCCTTCGCTCTCGCGCTTTGGTCCTATGCGGAAAGGCTCGGCGCCGTCTTCGTCCGGGACGAGGTTATCGCGATTGAAACCGGCGGCCGCGGCCCCTCGGTCAGACTCGGCAACGGCACGTCCCGGCAATCGGATCGCGTGATCCTCTGTGCAGGCGCCTGGTCGGCCCGCCTGCTGGAACCGCTCACCCGGCTTCGCATCCCGCTGGAGACCGAACGCGGATACAACACCACGTTGCCGCCGGACGCCTTCCCGCTCAATCGGCAACTGATTTTCGGAAGCCACGGCTTCGTCATCACCCCGCTTGAAACCGGCATCCGTGTTGGCGGCGCCGTCGAACTGGCAGGCCTAGATCTGCCGCCGAACTATGCGCGGTCTAAAACCATGCTCGAAAAGGCGGCGCGGTTCCTGCCCGGTCTCAGCACCTGTGGCGGCACCGAATGGATGGGTTTCCGACCTTCCATGCCTGACAGCCTGCCCGTCGTTGGCGTTTTGCCCGGGAACCCCTCGATCCTGCTCGGCTTCGGCAATGGTCACCTTGGACTTACGCAATCTGCGGCCATGGGCCGGCTGCTTACCGACCTGGTGGACGACCGCCCGCCGGCCATTGACATTGACGCCCTCCGCCCCGACCGTTTCTGATCCATTCCGTTTCGGAGTTCGTCATGTCGCGTAACCGCTTCTTCTGCATCGATGGCCACACCTGCGGCAATCCTGTCCGGCTCGTCGCCGGTGGCGGCCCGCAACTCGAAGGCGCAACCATGCTTGAGCGCCGTGCACACTTTCTAGCTGAGTATGACTGGATCCGCACCGGATTGATGTTCGAGCCGCGTGGTCACGACATGATGTCGGGCTCAATTCTCTACCCGCCCACGCGCGAAGACTGCGATATTGCGATCCTGTTCATCGAGACCTCCGGATGCCTGCCGATGTGCGGTCACGGGACCATCGGCACGGTGACGATGGCGATCGAGAACGGGCTGATCGCCCCGAAAGTAGAGGGCATCGTCAATCTCGACACACCGGCAGGCAAGGTGGTGGCCCACTACAAGCGGAACGGCCGGAAGGTCGCCGAAGTCAGGCTCACGAATGTTCCCGCCTACCTCCACGCCGAAAATCTGACCGCCGAATGTCCCGGCGTTGGCGAGATCACCGTCGACGTGGCCTATGGCGGAAATTTTTACGCGATCGTCGAAAGCCAGCGGGAGTTCCGCGACATTGCGGATGTTTCAGCGGTGGATCTCGTTCGCTGGAGCCCCGCGCTCCGCGCCGCATTGAATGCCAAATACGAGTTTGTTCATCCCGAGAAGCCGGACATCAGGGGCCTGAGCCACATCCTGTGGACCGGCGCGCCAACAGTCGACGGCGCCACTGCGCGCAACGCAGTTTTTTATGGCGACAAGGCAATCGACCGTTCGCCCTGCGGCACCGGCACATCGGCGCGGATGGCGCAGTGGGCTGCCAAGGGTAGGCTTTCGATCGGCGACGCCTTTGTGCACGAGAGCATCATCGGCTCACTGTTTCATGGACGGGTGGAGGAAGCCACCGAGATTGCGGGCAGGCCGGCAATCATCCCCTCGATCGCCGGTTGGGCCGTGGAAACCGGCCTGAACACCATCACCATCGACGATGAGGAAGACCCCTTCGCCCACGGTTTCGTGGTCCGCTGACACATCAGATCACCACAATTGCAGGACAATTCACGCGTCTCGTGGGAGCCAGGGGCTTCAGTGGCCCTGCCCCGTTTGCAGCCCGCGGTGGGCCGACATGAGCGATTTGAACCAGTGACCGGATTGTTTGATGGTCCGCTTTTGCGTCTCATAATCCACATGAACGATGCCAAAGCGCTGTGAGTAGCCTTCGGCCCACTCGTAATTGTCCATCAGGCTCCAGGCGAAATACCCTTTGAGCGGATAGCCTTCATCGATCAGGTCGGCGGCAACTTTCAGATGGTCCGAAAGATAGGTAAGCCGCATGGTGTCGCTCACAGCGCCGTTCTCGACCCCGGTATTGTCGGCCGCACCGTTTTCGGTGATGTAGAATTCCGGCATCTGGTAGCGCCCGTAAAGGTGGCGGACCACGTGCGACAGACCCGCCGGCTCGATCTCCCAGCCGATATCGGTCTTCTCCGGTTTGACGGCAGGCGCCGGGGCAACGCCCGGAAACGCCTCATCAGGCGCGTCGGCCACCCGCATCGGCGTGTAATAGTTCAATCCCCAGAAGTCGATCGGCTGATGAACGGTCTCGAGATCTCCAGGCTCAATCCGGTGAGCAAGATCCGGACAGTTCTCAAGCACCGAAGCCGGATAGGCGCCTTCGAAGACCGGTCCGAAGAAGACGCCGTTGTGAAAGTCATTCGCTCTTTCGACGGCTCGCGCGTCGGCGTCGCTGTCGCTTGCCGGCATCACGCTCATCGGATTGAAGACGATTCCGGCCGGCAGGTTCGGCCGCTCTGCCCGGATCGCCTGCATTGCCTTGCCATGGGCCAGATTGGTAGTGTGAACCGCCGCCATCGCTGCGGCCATTGACCGTTCACCCGGCGCATGAACACCCATCAGGTGGCCCATATAGACCATGCACCAGGGTTCGTTGAGGGTGACGACCGTGTCGAGACGGTCGCCCAGCCGGGCCATCACCAGACCCGCATAGTCGGCGAAGGCGCTCGCGGTGTCGCGATCCGTCCAGCCGCCGCGACCGGCGAGCGCAATCGGCAGATCCCAATGATAGAGCGTCGCAAAAGCCTTGATCCCGCGCTTGTTCAGACCGTCGAGGAGACGGGAATAGAAATCGAACCCGCGCTCATTTGCCGATCCGCGGCCATCGGGCAGAATGCGCGGCCAGGCGATCGAGAACCGGTAGGCCTCAATCCCGAGCTCCGCCATGAGGTCGAGATCGGCATCGAGACGGTTGAAGTGATCGCAGGCCACGTCGCCGGTATCGCCGCCTTTTACCCGCCCGGGCATGTGCGAAAAGGCATCCCAGATGGAAGGCTTGCGGCCATCTTCCATGGCGGCGCCCTCGATCTGGTAGGAGGCGGTTGCCGTTCCAAAGACGAAGGATTTCGGAAAGCGTCTTGCAAGCGACTGGATTAGGGGTTCGATGCTCATGTTGGTGTCCGCGTTTATTTTGTGAGGCAGCAATTGCCGCCACCGTCACCCGAGACGGGCGATGAAGCTCTTGATCACATCAGCGAGAATGACCGGTTGCTCGATGCAGGGCAGATGCGCCGCACCGGGAATTTCCTGATACATTGCGCCGGGGATCAGCCGGGCGAGATCACCGACCAGAGAGGGCGGTGTCGAGCCATCCTGATCACCCACCACGCAGATTACCGGCATGTCGAGCGCAGCACTTGATTCGGTGAAATCGGAGTCACGTATCGCAGCGCAGGTGCCGGTATACCCTTCAAGCGGCGTGCGCTCGAGCATCATCCGGTAGCCGCAGAAATCCGCGTTGTCCGCACTCCGGTATTCGGGTGTGAACCAGCGCTCCAGGATCATGTCGGAAATGCCGACGATCCCCTGTTCGTGGATTGCCGCAATACGCGCATCCCACATGTCTGCTGTGCCGATCTTGTGGCCGGTATCGCACAGGATCAGCGCGCGCACCAGATCGGGCCGTTTCGCCGCGAGCCCCTGGGCGATCATGCCGCCAACGGACAGTCCGCAAATGATGGCGTCGCGGCTTCCGAAATGATCGAGCAATGCCGCGAGGTCGTCGATGTGATCATCCATCGTGATCGGTCCGGCGCCGGTTTCGGAGAGGCCATGGCCCCGCTTGTCGTACATCAGCAACCCGAAGTCACCGACCATGCGAACGATCACATCGCGCCAGATCCGGAAATCTGTCCCCAGTGAATTGGCAAACACGATGGTGGGCTTGTCCGGCGCAGCACCAATCACCTGGTGATGAATGACGACGCCGTTCAGGCGGGCAAATTGCATGTTTCGAATTCCTTCAGGGCTTACAGGTCAGGTCGCGGCCTGATGTACGCCACTGAGGCCCGGCACGCAAATACAGCGCGCCGGGAGTGTGGCGGCTCCGCTGCCACCGGGCCGCCACCTGTCTTTAAAGCTTATCGTCACACATAGCGATTGACGATGTTCTCCAGATACTCCTGCCGGCCGGACTTCGGCTCGGGGTTGATGTCGGCCTTGCGGACCCATTCCTCGATCTCTTCCAGCGAAAGTCCGCCATCGAGCATCTTCTTGGCTTCCGGAACCGACCACCCCTTATACCGATCCTCGACGAAACTGGTCAGCACACCATCCTCGACCATGCGCGCCGCCGCCTTGAGGCCACGGGCGCAGGTGTCCATTCCGCCGATGTGCGCATAGAGCAGGTCCTCGGCGTCGAGCGACTGGCGTCGCAGCTTTGCGTCGAAATTGGTGCCGCCTGTGGTGAACCCGCCACCCTTGAGGATTGCATAATAGGCAAGGGCGACTTCGGGCACATTGTTCGGGAACTGGTCGGTGTCCCAGCCCGACTGGTAGTCGTTGCGATTCATGTCAATGGAGCCGAAAATTCCGAGCGCCTGCGCCAGTTCAAGTTCATGCTCGAAGGAATGGCCGGCGAGGATAGCATGGCCCTGTTCGATATTGACCTTGACTTCTCTCTCGAGACCGTGGCGCCGGAGGAACCCGTAAACGGTCGCGACATCGTAGTCATACTGGTGCTTCGTCGGTTCCTGCGGCTTGGGCTCGATCAGGATCGTGCCTTCGAATCCGATCTTGTGCTTGTACTCGACCACGAGGTTGAGCATCCGGCCAAGCTGCGCATCCTCGCGCTTCAAGTCGGTGTTGAGCAGCGTTTCGTATCCTTCACGCCCCCCCCACAGCACATAGTTTGCCCCGCCAAGCTTCCGCGTGGCGTCCATACAGGTCTTGATCGTTGCGGCGGCGAAGGCAAAGACATCCGGATCCGGATTGGTCGCAGCACCCGACATGAAGCGGCGATTGGAAAACAGGTTTGCCGTTCCCCACAGAAGCTTGAGACCGGTGTCTTCCTGTTTCCGGGCGAAATAATCCACGATCTCTTCGAGGTTCTTCGTGTTCTCCGCGAAGTTCGATCCTTCCGGCCGCACATCCGCATCATGGAAGCAGTAGAAGGGCGCGCCGAGCGCCGAGAACATCTCGAAGGCGACATCGGCCTTCAGTTTCGCCCGTCCCATCTCGTCCTGCGGATACCATGGCCGGTCGAAAGTACGACCGCCGAACGGGTCTCCGCCCTCCCATGCCAGCGAATGCCAGTAGGCCACCGCAAAGCGCAGATGGTCTTCCATCCGCTTGCCCATGACCATCTCGTCGGGGTTGTAGTGGCGGAAGGCGAGCGGGTTTTCACTCTCCGGTCCCTCGTACTTGATTTTCGTGACGTCTCCGAAAAAGCCGGTGCTCATGACATTGCTCCTTTGATTGCGGGATAGAGGGCGCGATACTTGCCGTAGGCCTCTTCGAAGGCTGCGGAAAGTTCGCGATTGGGTTGAATCGTCTGCTCGGTTTCGGGCGGCGTGCACACATCGAGCGGTTCGGCGTTCTCGGCGGCCATGAGGCCAAGGCGCGCCGCCCCGAAGGCAGCACCGAAGTCGCCGCTTTCGGGAATATCGACCGGCAGGTTCAGCACGGTGGAAAGCACTTCCAGCCAGTAATGCGACCGGGAGCCGCCGCCGATGGCGGTTACCCGCTCGAGCCGGGTACCGGCATGGGCAAGCGCCTCAAGGCTGTCGCGGAAGGCGAAGGCCACGCCCTCGGCGACCGCCCGCGTCAGCGCCGCACGATCAGACTCGTGTCCGAGCCCGACGAAGCTGCCGCGAATGGACGCATCATTGTGCGGCGTGCGCTCGCCCGAGAGATATGGCAGAAACAGCACCGAACCCGGGGCAGCGAGGCTGTCGCCGAGCTGAGCCGTCAGATGGGCAGGATCGGTCCCGGTCACACCGGAGAGCCAGTTCAGCGAATCGGTTGCCGAAAGGATGACGCCCATCTGGTGCCAGGTTTCCGGTAGCGCGTGGCAGAAGGCATGCACCGCGCTGTCGGGATTGGGAAGGTAACGGTTGTTGGCGGCAAACAGCACGCCCGAGGTTCCGAGAGAGGCGAACGCACGGCCATCGGCAATCGTGCCCATCCCGCAGGCCGATGCGGCATTGTCGCCCGCACCCCCGGCTATGGGAATGCCGGCTGGCAGGCCGAGTTCGGCGGCGACCTCGGCACGAAGGCTGCCGCCGCGTTCGGACCCTTCCACCAGCGCAGGCATCTGCGATCGCTCGAGCCCGGTGGCTTCCAGCAATTCATCGCTCCAGGCACGCGCGCCGACATCGAGCCACGACGTTCCAGCCGAATCCGACATTTCCGAAATCGCCTCGCCGCACAGCCAGAGCCTGAGATAATCCTTGGGCAGAAGAACCTTGACCACGCGCGCGAAGTTTTCGGGTTCGTGCTCGGCCATCCACTTGAGCTTCGGCGCGGTGAAGCCGGGAAACACGATGTTGCCGGTCAGCTTCCTGAATCGCGGATCGGAATCGAGCGCGGCCGCTTCGACATGGCTGCGCGTGTCGTTCCAAAGGATGCAGGGCCGGATCGGCTTCCCGTCACGATCAATCGCGGTGGCGCCGTGCATGTGCCCCGAAAGACCGATACCACAAACCCTGGAGAGCTCGCCGGCATGTGTCTTCGCGAGTGAACCGACGGCTGCCCGCGTCGCCGCAATCCACGAGTCGGGATCCTGCTCCGACCAGCCGGGATGCGGGCGCTGAACGGTCAGCTCCGCGCTCGCGGAACCGACAGCGGCCTGCTTGTCGTCGATAAGCAGCGCCTTGACGGAGGATGTTCCAAGATCAAGCCCTAGATACATGGGAAACGGTCCTTTCATTGAATTGACCATGATGCGACCCTGCATTGCTGGTGGCGGCAACGGTCACGGCAGATTGTCCTTCAGAAAAACGTCGATGCGGATGCGCTCCTGGGCGGTGAGCGGATCTACGCCATCGGCCCTGGCCTTGAGGACACGGATGGCGCTGCGCACTTCGTGGCCGCAATCCTGGTTGATGATCGCGTCAAACAGGCCATCGCCGAGCGCCTGCCGCGAATGCGCGGTCAATTCGTGGCCGACCACCGAAAGCCGTCTTCCGCGATGCTTTCCAAGAGCCTCGATCAAACCACGATTGCCCGCGCCGAGGTTGTAGATTGCGACGATATCCTTATCCCCGGCAAGTGCATGCTCGACTTCCTGTTCGACCCGGGCCGCATCGTCGTTTGTCTCTTTTGGGCCCACGATCTTCAGGTGTCCAAACTCGGATTCAAGCACCTCTGCGAAACCTTGTGCGCGATGCATGTGGTCCGACAGGGTCATGGATCCGGCCACCACCAGAACCTTGCCCCCGTGGTCGCTACAGAAGCGACCGATCAGTCTGCCTGCGGTTCTGCCGGCAGCAATATTGTCGATGCCGGAGAAATGCGTCCGCTGTGAACCCGGCAGATCCGATACAAGCGTTACCACGCCAACCCCGGCCGCAATCAGCCGTTCGACCGCCGCCCGGACGCCCGGCGTGTCGGTCGCAACAAGGGCAACGCCGCACACTGTTTCGGGGTCGACCGTGGAAAGCGTCTGCTCCAGAGCCGACGGATCGAATGGGGTCACACGCTCGATCCGGATCGAAGTCCGGTCGATGAGCGATCTGGCTTCCGCGGCACGAATTTCGGCTTCAAGATTTCGCATGAAGGAATTGGGGCCTCCGGGCACGATGAAGGCCAGCGGATAGATTCTGCGTTTTGCGAGGTTGGCGGCCGCGACGTCGCGCACATAACCAAGACGCTTGATCGCCTCCTCGACCTTCGCGATGGTCTGGCGGCGTACACCCGGCCGGCCGTTGAGCACACGGTCCACTGTCGCCAGGCTCACGCCCGCTTCACTGGCAATGTCATGCACCGTCGGCCGCATCGGCTCCTCCCCGGTGCACCACATAGATCAGTTTTTGAGGTACGTAAATCAGAAATCTGAGGCGATTATGGCGCCACCTGACCGCTCGGGAGTGGGTCGACATCCGATGCCGGTCGGTCCAATACTTGACGCGATGGGCGCAATATGGCCTAAGGCAGCGCTTGCCGGTCAAGGCCCGCGCCGCTTCAGGCTGCGCCGGAACCGGCGGATTTCCCCCGCGCTCCGGCGCGTTCGGGCACATCATCCAACCGGACCTGAAAGCAGGCAGACAAATCATGGCCAACTCTGCACCGCGGGTGCGCATTGCACCGTCTCCAACCGGCGAACCGCATGTGGGCACAGCCTATATCGCGCTGTTCAACTATCTGTTCGCCAAGAAGCACGGAGGCGCCTTCGTCCTGCGCATCGAGGACACGGACGCCACGCGCTCGACCCGGGAATATGAACAGAAGGTGCTGGACGCCTTGAAATGGTGCGGCCTCGAATGGGCCGAAGGCCCGGATGTGGGCGGCGACTATGGCCCCTACCGCCAGAGCGAGCGCAAGGACATCTACCGTCCATACGTTGAGAAGATCGTCGAAAACGGGCACGGTTTTCGTTGTTTCTGCACCCCGCAGCGGCTTGAGGAAATGCGCGAGACGCAGCGCGCCGCCGGCAAGCCGCCAAAGTACGATGGCCGTTGCCTGGGCCTCACTGCCGAGGAAGTCACCTCCCGGGTCGAGGCCGGCGAACAGCATGTCGTTCGGATGAAGATCCCGACGGAAGGCTCATGCCGGTTCGTCGACGGCGTCTATGGCGAAGTTGAGATCCCGTGGGACGCAGTCGACATGCAGGTTCTGCTCAAGGCCGACGGCATGCCGACCTACCATATGGCCAATGTGGTCGACGATCACCTGATGCAGATCACCCATGTCGCCCGTGGCGAGGAATGGCTCGCCTCCGTGCCGAAGCACATCCTGATCTACCGGTATCTCGGCCTTGAGCCGCCGGTGTTCATGCATCTTTCGCTGATGCGAAATGCTGACAAGTCCAAGCTTTCCAAGCGCAAGAACCCGACATCGATTCCCTATTACGCCGCTCTGGGCTACCTGCCCGAGGCGCTGATGAACTTCCTCGGGCTTTTCTTCATCCAGATCGCCGAAGGCGAGGAACTGCTGGATATGGATGAACTGGCTTCCAAGTTCGATCCCGAGAACCTGTCCAAGGCAGGCGCAATCTTCGACATTCAGAAGCTCGACTGGCTCAACGGCCGCTGGCTGCGCGAGAAGCTTTCCGAGGACGAGTTCCTTGTCCGCGTCCAGACCTGGGCAATGCAGGGCGACCGATTGATGTCCGGACTGAAGCTTGCGCAAAGCCGTGTGCAGACCTTCGGGGAACTGCCGGACCTGACCGGCTTTCTGCTGAAATCCGACCTTGGCCTCAAGGCGGAGAATTTTGATGGCCTGAAGAAGCTCGACTACGCCGCCTGCCTCGAAATCATCCGCGAGGTTGCACCAGCACTCGAGGCCTTGCCCGATTGGACCGCCGAAGCGATCGAGGCTGAGCTCAGAGATCTTTCCGAGAGTTCGGGACGCAAGCTCAGGGTGATGCTGCCGCCGCTGTTTGTCGCCATGAGCGGCTCTGCCCGGTCACTGCCCCTGTTTGATTCCATGGCCATCCTCGGTCGCGCCATGGTGCGGCAGCGCCTCAAGGTCGCGGACCAGGTCCTCGCAGCCGCCACGGCAGCCTGACCCCGACGAGAATCAAATCCACACATCAGAGAGCGGAAACGACCAGACATGAGCCAGACCCCTGAAGAAACAGGCCTCTCCTCCGATCAGGCGGAAGTCCGCGCTCAGAAACTCGCCAGGCTTCGCCAGACCGTGGCCGAAGTCTATCCGGCGCATTTCCATCGCAGCCTGACCAATCAGGAACTGAGCGAGAAATATGCCGATATCGAGCCCGATACGCTGACCGGCGATATCGTCACCGTCGCCGGCCGGGTCTATTCATCGCGCAACTCCGGCATGTTCATGGATATCCATGACGCGTCCGGGAAAGTGCAGATCTTCAGCCACAAGGATACGACGCCGGAATCGGCACGCGATCTTTTGCCGCTGATCGATCTCGGTGACATCATCGGCGTGACCGGTGAAGTCCGCAGGACCAAGCGCGGCGAACTGACGGTCAACGCGCATGAAATCACAATGCTCACCAAGTCGCTGCTGCCGATGCCCGAAAAGTGGCACGGCCTGTCCGACATCGAGCTGAGATACCGCAAGCGGCATCTGGATATCCTGTCCAACCCGGATTCCAAGCTCAGGTTCCGGCAGCGCTCGAAGATCGTGTCGGGCATCCGCCGCTTCATGGAAGATGACGGCTTCATGGAGATCGAGACGCCCATGCTGCATTCGGTCTATGGCGGCGCTTCGGCCGAGCCGTTCAAGACCCATCACAACACGCTCAAGCTCGACATGTATCTCAGGATCGCGCCTGAGCTCTATCTCAAGCGGGCTCTGGTTTCGGGCCTCACCGACAAGGTCTTCGAGGTCAACCGCAACTTCCGCAATGAAGGCGTGTCGACCCGCCACAATCCCGAATTCACCATGCTCGAGTGCTATTGGTCCTATGCCGACTACGAGGACGCCATGGATCTGGTCGAGCGGCTATTCGCCACGCTGGCCATGCAGGTCCACGGCAAGACCGAGTTCATGTATGGCGAGACCGAAATCTCATTCAAGGGGCCGTTCAGACGGGTCCCGATGCCCGACGCGGTCAAGGAGGCTACGGGCATAGACTTTCTCGCCATAGGCACCGACGAGGAAGCACGCGCAGCGACCAAATCCGCCGGATTCGCGGAAGTCGAGGAAGACTGGACATGGGGTGAATGCCTGGCTTTTCTCTTCGAGGAAAAGGTAGAACCGACGCTGATCCAGCCGGCCCATGTAACGCATTTTCCCAAGGACATTTCGCCCTTTGCCAAGGAGGTGCCGGGCGAACCGCGCCTCGTCGAACGCTTTGAAACCTATTGCAATACCTGGGAACTGGGCAACGCCTTCTCGGAGCTCAACGATCCCGAGGAACAGCGCAGGCGCATGGTCGAGCAGCTCGAGCAGGCCCATGCCCGCGGCGAGATCGAGAAGCAGCTCGATGACGAATTCCTGGATGCCATCGATCAGGGCATGCCGCCCGCAGGGGGGCTGGGGATCGGCGTTGACCGGCTGGTGATGCTGCTGACGGATGCACCTTCAATCCGCGACGTCATTCTCTTCCCCGCGCGCAAGGGGCGGGTCGAGTAGTTCAGGGTGGCCATCCGGCCACACGGGCTTCGATCAGCAGCAATGTGGGCGCTTGTGTGCCGGCCGGGGCCGTCGACAGGCGCGGTTTTGACCTTCAAGCATTGGCGGACGGCTTCAGTGACCCGATGACTTGGCGGGCTCCTTCTGGGAGACCGTCGCGGCCTCTTCGTCCACGATGTCCCCGTCACAGCCTTCCGCCAGTTCGATCTCGCGGTTGATCGCTTCGAGCTCTATGAGCCGCATGTCGACGCGGGAGCCGAAGAACAGGCCGGCGCCTGTCGGCAGAGCCTGGACATACCGCACTTCCCAGGGGCGACTTGTCGCCATCGTCTTGGATGGATTGGGCGCGTGCACGATTTCCGCGCCGATTGCCGGACCGCGCAACTCGGAGCGTTGGGTCGGGCCATGCGCGTCCATCACCTGGACAATCACCAGGTCGGGGTGTTCCGTCTCGGCAAGATGGCGTGCAATCCGCATTCCAGTGCGAACTCTGTCGTTTGGATTGGGGTCCGGCGTGGAGATGATGGAAATCAACCGCGTTTCTTCACCGCGCCTGAAGTCAGAGCGGTAAACGGTCTTGCAGGAGCCGGTGATCTCCTCCTCATAGCCAGGAATGAGATGCGCCGGCGCGAAGACAAGTGCCGCGGTGCCCGAGACGCCGAGCACCAGCAGGAACCCGCCCGACAGCAAGACAAGCTTCCGCGAAATACGGAACGCATGGAAAAGACGGTGCTTCTTAGCAGCCATACTCACAACACCCTTGACGCAGAACAATGAGAAAGAGCCTACGCCGATAGGCTTTCCCAAGTGTTAACTATGATCCCTGCATCTATTGCATCGGCAGAAATTTGCGCACCGCAGCATACCGAATGCGTTTCATTCACCGATCTGCCGGCACAGTGAAACGGCGATCGATGTCGCCTTCGCGCCCGGGAATCGTTACCAGCATCGGCGATCGTTCGCGCCGGGCAATGATCTTTCCGCGCGCCATCACGATCAGCCGCGTTGCACGCAACCGGATGGCCTCGATCGGATTTCCTGCGTCAAGCACGACAAGATCGGCGCGCCTGCCGACCTCAAGACCGTAGTCGGAAAGCCCCATGATGGCGGCGCTCTCAGTCGTCACCATGTCGTAGCATTTCCGCATGTCGGCCGGGCTCGTCATCTGCCCCACATGCAGGCCCATGAAGGCAACATCGAGCATGTCCGCGGTGCCCAGCGAGTACCAGGGATCCAGCACGCAATCCTGACCGAAGCCGACACGGATTCCGTACCCGAGCATTTCCCGGACCCGGGTCATGCCGCGTCGCTTCGGATAGGTGTCGTGCCTGCCCTGCAACGTGATGTTGATGAGCGGATTGGGAATGGCGGCAACCTCGGCCTCGGCAATCAGCGGCAGCAGTTTCGAAACATAATAATTGTCCATCGAATGCATCGATGTCAGATGCGAGCCGGCCACCCGTCCCTGCAGGCCGAGGCGTTGCGTCTCATAGGCCAGTTGTTCGATATGCCGCGACATCGGATCATCGGTCTCGTCGCAGTGCATGTCCACCATCAGACCCCGCTCCGCGGCAATCTCGCAAAGCTCCGTCACCGAAGCCCGCCCGTCAGCCATGGTGCGCTCGAAATGCGGAATGCCTCCAACCACGTCGACGCCGAGATTAAGGGCCCTGATCGTGTTTTCGCGAGCCCCCGGCGAACGGTAGAACCCGTCCTGGGGGAACGCGACGAGCTGCAGATCGATGTAATCCGCCACCTTCTTTCGAACCTCGACTAGCGCTTCCACCGCAAGCAGCCGGTCGTCGCAGACATCCACATGGGTCCGAATCGCAAGGAGCCCCATCGAGGCCGCCCAATCGCAATAGGCAAGCGCCCGTTCGATCACAGCGTCATGGGTGAGAAGCGGCTTGAGCTCGCCCCATAGCGCGATCCCCTCCAGCAGTGTTCCCGATGCGTTGATGCGCGGCTGACCATAGGAAAGCGTCGCATCCATGTGAAAATGCGGATCGACGAACGGCGGAGACACCAGCTGGCCCGCAACATCGATGGTTTCCCCCGCTTCCCCGTCAACGGAGGGTTCGATAGCCGCGATACGGCCATCCTTAATGCCGATATCCGCACGGGTTCCGTCCGGCAGAACGCCGCCCTTCAGCAGTATGTCGAAACTCATCTTTCGCCTTTCTGATAGGGGATCATCAATGCCTTGGGATAGGTGGCCCGGCGGGCGACCACAACCAGCGCAACGATCGAGAGGACGAACGGCATCATGAGGAAGATCTGATAGGGAATGACGCCTCCGGTGATCTGCTGCAGCCGCACCTGATAAGCGTCAAAGGCCGCGAACAGGATCGCGCCGATGAGCGCCTTGCCCGGGCGCCATGAACCGAAGACCACCAGCGCGATCGCGATCCAGCCGCGGCCATTGATCATTTCAAAGAAGAATGAGTTGAACGCCGACATGGTGAGGAATGCGCCACCGATCGCCATCAACGCCGACCCGGTCATGACCGCGCCGATGCGGATCGCGCTGACCGAAATGCCCTGCGCCTCGACTGCGGAGGGGTTTTCGCCAACCGCACGAACCGCCACCCCAACCGGTGTACGGTAGAGCGTGAAGGCAACGACCGCGACCGTAAGATAGGCGAGATAGGTAAGTGGCGTCTGGTTGAAAAGCGCCGGACCGAGGACCGGGATGTCTGACAGGAGCGGGATCGCCAGCGGCTGGAACGCCTCGATCTTGGGTGGTGACGTCACTTCGGGCAGCAGGATCCGGTAGGTGAAATAGGTCAGGCTCGTCGCCAGAAGCGTGATCCCGATGCCTGTGACGTGCTGGGAGAGCCCGAGCGGCACTGTCAGGAAGCCGTGCAGCAGACCGAACATCGCACCGGTCATGGCCGCCACAAACACGCCTGTCCACAGATCGCCACCCATATAGACGGTGAACCAGCCCGTGAACGCTCCCGCCACCATGATCCCCTCGATGCCGAGATTGAGGACGCCGGCACGTTCGCAGATCAGTTCACCCATCGTGGCGAAAATCAGCGGCGAGGCGATCCGGATGGCGGCGACCCAGAAGCTGGCGGTGAACAGGATTTCAATGGCCTCGTTCATGTCACCTCCAGCGCACGCGATAGCGCATCAGCATGATCGCAGTGACCATGGTCAGGAGCGACGTCGCCACCATCACATCGGCGATATAGCTCGGGACGTTGGCGCTGCGGCTCATGGCGTCGGCCCCGACAAAGATGCCGGCCACAAAGATCGCCGCGGCGATGACCCCGAGCGGGTTCAATAGCGCAAGCATGGCGACCACGATGCCCGTGTAGCCGTAGCCGGGAGACAGATCGAGCGTCAGATTGCCCTTGAGCCCCGCCACCTCCGAAAACCCGGCAAGTGCTGCGAGACCGCCCGAAAGAAGCGCCGTCTTGACGATCACCCGGTTGACCGGAATGCCTGCGAAACGGGCGGCTTCGGCATTGTGGCCGACCGCCCGCATCTCGTAACCGAGCACGGTCTTCTTCATGATGACCCAGACAACGACGGCCGAGACAATCGCCAGGACGAACCCGAAGTGAAGCCGTTTGCCCTGGATCAGCCGCGGCAGCTGCGCCTCGCTGACAACCCGGCGGGATTGCGGCCATCCAAGCCCCATGGGGTCCTTGAGCACACCCTCGAGCAGCATCGACACGAACAGGAGCACGATGAAATTCAAGAGCAGCGTGGTGACCACCTCATCGACGCCGAACCGGGTCTTGAGAATGGCGGGACCGAGAAGCGCGAGCGCGCCTGTGAGCATGGCCGCCACCATCACCAGCGGAATGAGCCCGGCTGACGGCAGCGTCACGGCGCCGGTTCCCAGAACCACGGTCATCACCGCACCCAGATAAAGCTGGGCCTCGGCTCCGATGTTCCAAAGCCGCGCCCTGAAGGCGACAGCGACTGCGAGCCCCGTGAAGATAAGCGGCGTGGCGCGTGTCAGCGTTTCAACGAGCGCGAACTGGGATCCAGCTGCGCCCTTGAACACAAGATAGAAGACCGTGAAGGGCGAGGCCCCCGCAATCATCACGAGAATGGAGGATATGAGGATTGTCGCAACGATCGCCGCGACCGGCCAGAACACGGTTGCGGTGGCAGAGGATGCCGCCCTTGGCTCAAGCCGCATGGTTGTGATCCCCGTCCAGCCCGTGGCCAGCCATGAGTTCGCCAAGCTCCATTACCGACAGTTCCCCCCGTTTCGTCGGGGCCGACAATCGGCCGCGATGCATCACGACAATTCGATCCGAAAGCGTCTGTATTTCGTCCAGATCCTCGGAAATCAGAAGCACCGCCGCACCCCGGTCGCGGGCTTCGATAAGGCGTGCATGCACATAGGCGACGGCTCCTACATCGAGACCGCGCGTCGGCTGACTGGCAAGGATGATGTCCGGATCGCCGTCCAGCGCCCTTCCCAGTATGAGTTTTTGCATGTTGCCGCCCGAAAGTAACCGCACCCGTGCGTCGGGAGAGGGGCACTTGACGTCATAGGCCTTGATAATGCCGCTGGCGAACTCTTCGGCCGCTTTCCAGTCGAGGAACCCGAAGCGCGAGAACCGGGAACTCCGGTAGGCTTCCGAGATCACGTTCTCGGCCACGCTCATGTCGCCGATCATCCCGGTGGCATGCCGGTCCTCTGGTATCCGGCCAAGACCGTTGTCGAGCGCGGCGCGCGGCGACCATGTCCGGGCCGTACCCCCGTGAACCACGATCTCGCCTTCGCGCGCCTCGAGCGTTCCGGCCATGAGCGCGGCAAGGGCCGCCTGTCCGTTTCCGGAGATTCCCGCAAGTCCGGTGATTTCGCCTCCGCGAAGCTGCATCGAAACCTTGTTCAGAGCGGATCCGCCGACACCGCGGGCCGATACCCGCCTGAGCTCGAAAAGCACATCGCCAGGATTTGGCGGACCGATCTCGTTGACCGGCAGTTGCCCGCCCACCATCAGTTCCGCGAGTTCCCGCCGCGTGGCCTGGCCTGTGACGCGCTCGCCGGCAAGTTTGCCTCCGCGCAGCACAACGACGCGATCGGCAACCGATTGCACCTCGCCAAGCTTGTGTGAGATGAAGATGACCGAAAGCCCTGCGGCCACCAGCTTTTTAAGCGTGGCAAACAGCGCTTCGGTTTCCATTGGAGTCAGCACCGCGGTCGGCTCGTCGAGAATGAGAATGCGCGCCTCGCGATAAAGCGCCTTGAGAATTTCCACCCGCTGCCGCTCACCGACCGACAGATCGGAAATCTGGCGGTCCGGGTCGACTTCAAGCCCGTAATCGGCCGACAGCGCCCGGATCTTGTCCCGTGCCGAGGCCTTGCCAAGATTGAGCGACCAGAGCGGCCGTGTTCCGAGCACGATGTTCTCGATAACGCTCATCTGGTCGGCAAGCGTGAAATGCTGGTGCACCATGCCGATACCTGCGGCCAGGGCCGCATTCGGATCACCGGGAGCCAGCGGCGCTCCGAACGCCTCGATCCGCCCCTCATCGGCCGTATAGTGGCCGAAAAGGATGTTCATCAGCGTCGTCTTGCCCGCGCCGTTCTCTCCGAGAAGCGCCACGACCTCGCCACGCCTGAGCGACAAAGTGATCGAATCATTGGCAATCAGCGCGCCAAATCGCTTGGTAATGCCATCGAGGCGGAGAACAATCCCCGCCTCGGGCGTGCCGTTCGGCTCCATTAGCTGGACTTGGGCTCTTCGTCGTTGATCTCGACAACGAAGTCACCGGCCTTGATGGCGGCTTCCCGCTCGGCGACGAGCGCCATCGCCTCTTCCGGAACCTCGCCCTCGAAGGTGCCAAGCGGCGCCAGCGAGCATCCGCCTTCCTTCATGAAGGAAAAGACGCCGTAATTGTCGGCCTTGAACGTGCCGGCCTTGACCATCTCGATGGCATGGTCGAGCGTCGGCTCGAAATGCCAGATCGCCGAGGCAACAACGGTTTCGGGATAATCCGACTGGGTGTCTATCACGTTGCCGATTGCGAGAATGTCGCGTTCCTGCGCGGCGTCCGAAACGCCGAAGCGTTCCGCATACATGATGTCCGCGCCCGCATCGATTTGCGCAAAGGCTGTTTCCTTGGCTTTCGGAGGATCGAACCAGGAGCCGATGAAGGCGACCTGGAACTCGGCCTCGGGCGCGGTCTCGCGGACGCCGGCCATGAAGGCGTGCATGAGTCGGTTGACCTCCGGGATCGGGAAACCGCCGACCATGCCGATATTGTTCGTCTTGGTCATCGAGCCGGCAATGATGCCGGAGAGGTACGAGGCATCCTGAATGTAGTTGTCGAACACGGCGAAGTTCGGCGTGTCGTCCTGCGGCAGGAAGCTCGACCCCATCAGGTACGCGGTTTCAGGATAATCTCGCGCCACCTGGCGTGCAGCCTCTTCCACCGCGAAGACCTCGCCAATGATCAGGTCGTGCCCGGCCTCGGAATATTCGCGCATCACGCGCTCATAATCGTTGTTGGAGGTGTTTTCGGAAAAGACATACTCGATGTCGCCGCGCTCGACGGCCGCATTGGCGGCCTTGTGAATGCGGCTCACCCATTGCTGCTCCACCGGAACGGTGTAGATTGCGGCGACCTTCAGCGGCCCTTCGGCGCGCGCGCGGCCAATGAAACCGGGAAGTGTGAGCGCGGTTGCACCGGCTGCCACGCCTGCGAGCAACTGGCGGCGGTTGAGATGAGAGACAAGGCTGGAAGAGACGATTCTGGGCATGGCTGACGCTCCTGTTGGACTATGATTTTGGCTGTACCCGTCATTATTTTTGACCAAACGATAAAACGCCCTTGCCTGCTTGGCAAGTCAAAGCCGTGACCAAATGTCACTGCGTCCCGGCATTCCCGTCCCGCATTGAAAGCAAGTGTCTCGGGCAGCCCAACGCTGGAAACAAATCCGGCCCAGGGGCCGCGATCAGCCATGACCCGGCATGGGCGACCCGACCCCATCCTCCGCGCTCCGGCAGTCGCGCCATGCCAATTCCGCGATCAGGGTCGGGCCAGTGCGCGATTGGGGTTGCACAAAGGGACCACGACAGCACAGGTTACGACCGGCGCAGGCTGCGCCAAGGCCCGAACGCCAAAATCACCACCAATCGGGCATATCGGAAGGATCCTGCCTCATGTCCGCAGACGAAACCCCAAGCCTTCTGGCGCTCAATTGCGGGTCTTCCTCCATCAAGTTCGCCCTTTTCACGCTCGGGCTCGCAAAAACCTCCCATGGCTTGATCGAAGCCATCGGCGGCCGCGAGACGCCGCGTCTGAAAGTGGCGGGCGAGGAAACAAGACCCTTCGGCGAGCGGGGCCAGGGCCATGCCGACCTGCTCCCTCGGCTTATCGAGGAGGTCATCGTGCCTCGCGGCGGAAGCATAACCGGGGTCGGGCACCGGGTGGTCCATGGCGGCGAGGATTTTGATGCTCCGGCGCGCATCGACCCGGCGACCCGCCAGGCCATCGCCCTGCTTTCTCCTCTCGCGCCGGCGCATCAGCCCCACAATCTGTCCGGCATCGATGCCATATCGGAGAAACTTCCCGGCGTGACCCAGATTGCCTGTTTCGACACCGCTTTCCATGCCACGGTCCCGAGTATCCGCCGCGAGATGCCGCTGCCGCGCGCCTATGCCCGCGACGGTCTGTTGCGCTATGGCTTTCACGGATTGTCCTATCAGCATGTGTCCGCCACCCTGCCCTCACTCGGTCTCGCCGGGGGACGTGTGATTGCTTGCCATCTGGGCAACGGCGCCTCGATCTGCGGCATGATCGATGGCCGGAGCTCATGGACATCGATGGGATTTACCCCTCTCGACGGCTTGATGATGGGACAGCGGCCGGGAAGGCTCGATCCCGGTGCGGTTCTGTGGCTGATCGAGCAGCACGGGGGCGATGCCGGTGCGGTCAACAGGCTGCTCAACAGCAACTCCGGTCTCGCCGGCGTGTCGGGCATTTCCGGCGACATGCGGGTTCTCATGCAGAGCAGCACCGATGATGCAAGGTTTGCCCTCGAAATGTATGTCGACCGCCTTGTCGAGGAAATCGGCGCGGCCGCAGCAGCGATCAATGGCTGCGACGGCCTGGTCTTCTCCGGCGGTGTCGGCGAGAATGCCAACGCCATACGCGCCATGGCCGTTGAGCGGCTTGAATGGCTCGGTTTCGAGCTCGATCCGGATGCAAATCTTGCATCGGCGCAGTGCATCACGCGCGGCGGAAGCAGACCGAACGCCTTCATCGTCAAGGCCGACGAGGAACTGGTCATCGCCCGCGCCACGGCGGAACAGGTTGCCGCTTGACGCGTTTTGGACAAGCTTCCGGCCCAATGTCGGGCCTTGCACGGCATTCGGTTTCGGGGTCAAATCCAGTCATGAGTTACCATCGTCCCAGTTTCACTCTCGGCGTCGAGGAAGAGTATCTTCTTGTTGATCAGGAAAGCCTCGACCTTACCGCAGCGCCCGAGGAAATGATGCGGCAATGCACCGAGGAACTCGAAGGACAGGTCAGTCCCGAATTCCTTCAATGCCAGATCGAGGTCGGAACACGCGTCTGCAGGACGGTGGCCGATGCCGGCGCGGACCTCGCCCATCTGCGCACAAAGATTGCACGCATTGCCGGCCAGTACGGCCTTGCGCCGCTCGCCGTCTCCTGTCATCCCTTTGCCGACTGGCACAAGCAGCACTACACCGACAAGCAGCGCTATCATGAACTTGAACGTGACATGGGGGGCGTCGCGCGCCGGATGCTCATCTGTGGAATGCACGTGCACATCGGGATAGATGACGACGAGGCCCGCATCGACTTGATGTCGCAGCTTCCCTATTTTCTCCCGCACCTGCTCGCGTTGTCGACGTCCTCGCCCTACTGGAAGGGGGACGACACCGGCCTGAACGCCTACCGGCTTACGGTGTTCGACAACCTGCCCCGCACCGGATTGCCTCCGCGCTTTGCTTCATGGTCGGAATACAAGCGTTCCGTACAGATCATCATCGATAGCGGCCTGATCGAGGATTGCACGAAGATCTGGTGGGACTTGCGGCCGTCTGACCGGTTTCCGACGCTCGAATCGCGGATCTGCGATATCTCGCCCCGGCTCGATGACACTCTTGCCATCGTGGCGCTGACCCAGTCGATCACACACATGTTGTGGCGGCTGCGCACGAAGAACCAGCGATGGCGAATCTATGACCGGTTCCTGATCGGGGAGAACCGCTGGCGGGCGCAGCGCTACGGTGTTTCCAATGGCCTCATCGACTATGCCAAGGGCGAAGTGGTCCATTTTTCCGAACTGCTTGAGGAACTCATCGAACTGGTTCGCGAGGACGCGGAAGCGCTTGAATGCTGGGACGACGTTCAGGCGGCCCGCCGGATCGTGAAACAGGGAACCAGCGCCGACCGGCAGCGCTCGGTCCACGCCCGCGCGATCGCCGGAGGCGCCAGCGCAAAGGAAGCACAGAGAGAAGTCGTCCGATCGCTGATCGCGGAATACGCCGAAGACCTGGAAAACCATCTGCCCCGGACCCAACACGCCGATCAGGAAAACTGAACCGCCTGACGGATCCTCTCTCCCTTTCAAGAACGGGGAGGACCGGGACGCTCCGAACCGGAAACGCGCCTCGTCAGAGCGCCGCCTGACCTTCAATTGTGTCCTTCCCGGACTCCGGCGCCCGCGGCTCCTCATCCTTCTTCACCCGGAAAACCGCGAGATAAAGCGCTGGCGCAAAGAACAGGGTGATCACGGTGCCGGCGATGATGCCGCCCATCATCGCGTAGGCCATCGGCCCCCAGAAAATCTGGCGCGAAATCGGGATCAGCGCCAGGCTGGCGGCCGCGGCGGTCAGAACAATGGGTCGCGCCCGCGCGTCGGAAGCCTCGAACACCGCCATCCACGCCGACAGACCCTTGGCGCGCAGAACCTCGACTTCATCAATGAGGATGATCGAGTTGCGGATCAGGATTCCGATCAGCGCGAGAACACCCAGGATCGCCACAAAGCCCAGCGGTGCGCCCGATGGCAGCAACGCCGCGACCACGCCGATCAGCCCGAGAGGCGCTACGCACAGCACCACGAAGCTCAGCCGGAAGCTCTGCACCTGCATCATGATCAATGTCAGCATGATCAGGATCATCAGCGGAACCACCGCCGCAATCGGCGCCTGGCTCTTGGCACTTTCGGCAACCGCCCCGCCGACCTCAACCTTGTAGCCGAGCGGCAGGGTTTCGCTGAACTCGGCGACATCTTCGGCCAGTGCCGCGACGATCGTGGCTGGCTGATCCTTGCCCGAAATCGCCGCCTTGATCGTAATCGTCGGCATCCTGCCACGCTGATGGATAACGGGCTGTTCGGTGCCATAGCTGAAGGTCGCGACCGTGCCGAGCGGGATCGTCACCGACCCCTTGCCCGAGAGCTGCAGTTCCGACAGCGCCTCCACCGACTGACGCGATGCCGCATCTCCGCGTGCCGCGATGTCGACAAGGTAAGCTTCGTCGCGGAGCTGCGTGACGGTCGAGCCGTCATAGATGGCGTTCAGGGCGGAGGCGATGTCCCTCTGGGTGATCCCCAGTTGCCGCGCCTTGTCCTGCAGGATTTCGACCCGGACCACGCGCGCCGGCTCGTTCCAGTCCATGAGAATGGCATTGAGCCTTTCGTCCCCGGCGATCACGGCCGTCAGGTCACGCGCACTGTCCCGGAGTTCCTCGATGTCCGGTCCCGAGATCCGGTATTGTACCGGACGTCCGACAGGCGGCCCGATCTCAAGCAGCTTGACGAAGATATCGACCCCGGGGAAGCGGTTTTCCGCGACTTCTGTCAGTTCGGCCCTGAGCGCATCGCGCGCCTCGATCGACGGTGTCTGGATGACGATCTGACCGACATTCGGTCCCGGCGTCTCCACATTGTAGGACAGCAGAAACCTTGGCGCACTGCCGCCGACATAAGTTGACCAGAACGATACATTCTCGTTCCCTTCGAGATAGCCTTCCATCCGCCCCATCTCGGCCGAGGTCAGCGAGATCGAGGCGTTCTGTGGCAGGGTGAAGTCGAGAATGAGTTCCGGGCGGTCCGAATTCGGGAAGAACTGCTGTTCGACGAACCGCATTCCGTAGACTGAAACACAGAAGACCAGAACGGTCGCGACAATCGTGAACCATCGGTGGTTCATGGACAGCTTAAGCAAGGACCGGAACCCCCGTCGCACCCTCCCCGCCTCAACATTTTCATGCTTCATCTTCGCAGGCAGAAATGTCACGCCGAGCAGCGGCGCAAACAAAACCGCCACCACCCAGGACACCAGCAACGAAACCGCGATCACCACGAAAAGTGAAAACGTGAACTCTCCGGCCGCCGATGAATTGAGCCCGATCGGTATGAACCCCGCAACGGTGACGAGTGTCCCCGTGAGCATCGGGAAGGCGATGGACGTCCACGCATAGGAGGCGGCCTTGCTCAGGTTTTCGCCCTTTTCAAGCCTTGTGATCATGGTTTCGATTGCAATCATTGCATCGTCGACGAGCAGTCCAAGGGCAATGATAAGCGCGCCCAGCGATATTCTCTGCAGCGTGAAGCCGGTGTAGTGCATGAACACGAATGTGATGGCGAGAACGAGCGGAATGGTCATCGTGACCACCAGTCCGGCGCGGATCCCGAGCGAAATGAAACTGACTGCAAGAACGATCAGAACCGCCTCGAGCAGCGCCGTCAGGAACCTTCCCACGGCCTCTTGGACCACGTCAGGCTGATCAGCCACCTGATGGATCTCGACCCCGATGGGCAACTGAGCCTGGGCCCTGGTGATAACCTCCCCGAGTTCTTCACCAAAGTCGATGATGTTGGCGCCTTCGCGCATGCCCACGGCCAGCCCGATCGCCTCTTGCCCGTTGTAGCGGAACAGGCGGCTCGGCGGTTCCTCGTAGGTGCGGCGGATGTCGGCCACATCGGCAAGCCGGAAGAACCTGTCACCGACCCGGAGATTGATGTCCTCAAGGCTCCGCGTGCCGGAAAACTGCCCGCCGATCCGCACCAGCACGCGCTCCGCGCCCGCATCGATAACGCCTGACGGAATAATGGCGTTCTGCTCGGCCAGGGTCGCCTGTACCGCCTGCTGGTTGAGGCCGAGCGCGGCAAGGCGTTCGGTCGAGAATTCGAGATAGATCACCTCATCGCGCGTTCCGAACAGCTCGATCTTGCCCGCATCGGGCAGAGCCTGGACGGCGCGTCGGACCGATTCCGCATAGTCGCGCACCTCGCGGGGGGAAAATCCGTCGAATGTGAAGGCATAGAGATTGCCGAATACGTCCCCGAAATTGTCATTGAACTGGAACCCGGCGAATTCGGCGGGAAACTCCGGCCGTATGTCGGCCATCATGTTGCGCACACGCTGCCAGACCTGTGACAAGTGCTCGCCGCGGGTGGTCGGCAGAAGCTCCAGGTAGACAATGCTCTGGCCCGGTCTGGTTACCGAGCGGGTGAAGTCGAGCTCGTCCAGATCCTCGAGTTTCTTTTCGATCCGGTCAGTGACCTGTGTCAGTGTCTCCCGGGTATCGGCGCCCGGAAGGGAGGCGCTGATGATCATGGTCTTGATGTCGAAGTTCGGATCTTCCTCACGTCCGATCGAGACATAGGAGATCACGCCGGCGATCATCGAGATGATCATCAGGAACCAGACAAAGGACCGGTGATTGAGCGCCCAGTCCGACAGGTTGAACTTGTTCATTGCGATACCCGCGGACCAACGACCTGGCCTTGCTCTAGTGAGTTGACGCCCTTGATGATCACCTCGTCTCCGGCCTTCAGTCCGGACGCGATGATTGCGAGCGCATCATTGGATTCTCCCACAATGACCGAACGCCGATCCACCGTGTTCCCGGTTCGATCGACGACCCACACGGCCGGAGGATCGAGCAGTGCAGAAGCGGGAACGGCGATCCTTCCGTCGGTGCCGCGAGCGGGTTCGACCCGCGCCAAGGCGCCCAGCCTGAACGCGGCGGATGGATCTTCGAGCGCCAGATGCAGTCGCTGTGTCCTTGTGCTGCGCTCGGCGACAGGATCGATGCGGGTCAGAACGGCATCGGCGGCAACGCTCTCGTTCGCCAGCAGCCGGACGCTGAACCGATCCCCCTTGGCCAGAAGACCCGCATCCTCGTCGGAAACGTCAATGACAACCTCTCGTTCGCCGACATCTGCAAGCCGAAGCACTGTCTGACCGGCCGAAAGAGTCGTTCCGGCTTCCGCCAGGGTATCCGTGACCACACCGTCGAAGGGAGCTGTCAATGTCGCCAGATCAAGCATGTCCTTGGCGCTGGCCCTGGAAGCCTCGGCCTGCTCGAGCCGCGCCTGCGCGGACACAAGCGCGCGCTCCGCATCCTCAAGCTGGCTAGGGCTCGCAACGCCCCGTTCAGCCAGTTGCTTGATCCGGTCGCGGGCACTGGATGCCGAGCGGAGCTGGGCCTTTGCAACGATGATGCCGGCTTCCGCACTGCGCAGGTCGGAACTCAGGTCTTCATTGTTCAGTTGCGCAAGTTCGTCGCCGCGCGCCACAACCTCACCCACATCGACCGACCGCGCCGCAACAGTGCCGATCATCGGGAAGCCGAGATTGACCTCGGTCTTGGCAACCACAATACCGGTGTAGCTCAGCGGAATGCCATCCGCCGTGTCGACAATCATGGAAACCACCGGGCGCGCTGCATCCTGGGCCAGCGCTACGGTCGAAAAACACATCGTCAGGGCGATGGCCAGATATCTCATTGCCCCGCCTCCGCTCGTCGCACAATGCGACCGGGAAAAAGCAGTTGCGCGCCCCTGGTCACGATCCACTCCCCGCCCTCGACGCCTTCGGCCAGCAGGACCTCGCCGGTCGCATATCGCTCGACCTCGACAGTGTGCAGCGACACCTTCATGGTTTGAGGATCGACCTTCCAGACCGCCGGACCGTCCGCCGAGGCCGTCATCGCATCGAACGGCAGGCTGATCAACTGGCCCCGGCTGCGTGTGACAGTCCCGCGCACCGGATCGCCATAGGTGATCCCGTCGGGTGGATTGGGAATTGCAACCTTGACCGCAACCGTTCCGGTTGCGGCGTCGACCAGCGGCGAAATCTCGGAAACCACACCATCGAACGTGTCCTTCGGCGACGAAAGCCGCGACAATTCGATCGCAGAAGGTGTCCCCTCGATCAGCATCGCCTCGGAAATCTCGAAAACCGCCTGCAAGCCGTTGTCCAGCGCCAATTCCAGCGCCGGCTGGGCGGCTCCAATGATCTGCCCTGGCTCGATCATTCGCTGTATCACGGTGGACGAGGACGGCGCTCGCAGCACGGTGTCGAGCAGCGCCTTCTTGGCACGATCGAGTTCGGCTTCGGCCTGCGCCAGGACGCCTTCAGCGGCACGCAGCTGGTCTTCTGCAGCGTCCCTAACCGCGCGGGTCCCGGCGCCGCTCGTGAGCAACGCTTCAGCGCGGTCGAATTCTTCTCTCGCCTGGACATGGTCGGCACGCGCGGTGACAAGGCCCGCTTCAGCTGCGCGAACTGCAAGTTCCTGCTGAATGGAGTCCAGTTGCGCCAGTGCAGCCCCCTGCTCCACCTTCGCGCCAAGCTCAACCATCACCTCGGTCACACGTCCGCCAATGGGAAACGCAGCCATCAGCGATTGGCTCGCCTGAATCTCGCCGGTGAGTGACGAGCGACGCTCCGTCGTGGTGACCTCGGCCTCGACAATGTCCACCGCCAGCGCTTCCTGAGCCAGCGCTGAAGCCGGCGTCGCACCGTTCAGCACAGCCAGGAAAACCAGCATGCCGATCCGCGTTCTGGCCATGAGATACCCACCCCGGTTTTGATTCCACGAACTCATACACCCTCGCGAGGCCGTAAACCACCACCGAAAATGAGAGATTGAGGCAGGTCTCAAGCCGGCCCAGAGCCAAATGCTCCATGGCTTCGCACGGTACGCAGACCGAAACGTCAGACACAGAAAAGGGCGCCAGATCCTGGCGCCCTTTCATGCATGAGGGACCGGAAAACCGGGAATCCGGAACCTTACTGCATCGAAGCCTTGACGGCAGCCACGTCATCCGCGGTCATCTGGCCATTGGTGACGACCTCGCCGTCCTTGATCTGCCAAAGGCGGAACGGACCGGAGATGTCACCATACTGGTCGAAGCTGACATTGCCGATGACGCCCTGATAGTTGATCGCCTTGCCCTCGTTGATGAGCGCGAGGGCCTTCTTGAACTCTTCTGGTCCGGCATAGATGGTCTCGCCTTCCGGATCGACAACGGTGCGGATGGCGTCCCGGATCGCGTCCGGTTCAGCCTTGCCAGCCTTCGCCACGGCGAGGCCAACGATCGCACCGGCATCGTAGGACCGGTCGGCCGCAGGAGCCGATGGAGCGATCCCGCCCGAAAACTCCTCGTAATTCTCGTAAAAATACTTTGTCGAGTCCGTTTCGGTCGTACCCGAGGAGGTGCCGTAGGCGCCCTCGAGATACTGGGCGCCCACCGCCTCGATGAAGTCGGTTGAGTTCATCCCGTCATTGAGCAGGAACTTCTGCGGACCGCCCTGGCTGACCCACGCACGCGCAATGGTGGCGCCGTCGACCGGGTAGGAGATCAGATAAAGCGCCTCCGGGTCTCCGCTCATCGCCGAGGTGACTTCCGCGGAATAGTTCGGCTGGTTTTCATTGTAGGGTGTGACCGAAGTCAGTTCCCCGCCGAGCGCCTCGTAGGAAGCGGAGAATTCGCGCATCAGGTTGACGCCAAAATCATTGTTGACGTGAATGATCGCGAGCTTGGTCAGGCCCGAATCCATCGCATATTTTGCCGCTGCGATACCCTGAAGGGCATCCGATGTGATGGTGCGGAAGAAATAGCCGCCGGTCTTGCCGTCACGTGACAGCTGGGTCAGCGTCGGGCTGGAGGACGCAGGGGAGACCTGAACCACGCCTGCCGCAGCGGTGACCGATGTCAGGATCGGAATCGATACAGAAGAGATGATGCCGCCGATGACGACCGGCACTTCCTTGATGTTGACGAGCTGCGTGGCCTGGTCGACTGCGACGTTGCCCTGGCTCTGGCTGTCGCGGGTGTCGGTCACCAGATCGCAACCCAGCACGCCGCCGGCTTCGTTGATGTCGCGGAATGCCATTTCCACCGATTTCGCTCCGGCCTGGCCATAGGCCCCGGCAGGTCCGGTCAGTTCCATCACCAGGCCGATGGTGATGTCGCATGCCTGGGCACTGAGCGCGCTGGCGCAAAGCAGGGCGGCCGCGACGCCCGATGTCTTGATCTTGTTCATTCTCGCTCTCCTTGTTATCGGGCCTCTCTCGCCCTTTGTTTAATCCTGTGTAATCCAGGTCTCCTGCAGGTGGCGCCATACAACGCCCTCCGGTGCATCCTTGTCTGCGCTGAACAAGGCGGAGGAACGACGGGCGCTCTTCTGTCCGTCAACCACCTGATGTTCGTCGTAGACCACCAGCGCCGCATCCGATCCGACAAGATGCGCCTCGATCAGATCCACCCGGATCTCGAATCCCACCGAGCGCTTGCCGCGCGCGCCCTTGAGCATGGCCTTGACCTGATCTGCACCGATCATGCTGCCATCGGGCTCGACCATGCGCATGTCGCTCGCAAAAGCCCGTGCGGAAGCCTCCATCTCGGCTTCGGGCGCACGCCCGGTGAACCACTCGACAAAGAACTTGTGGCGGTTGATGACTTCGGCCTTGGCTCGTTCGATCAGATCCACGTTTCAATGCCCCGCCGTGTTGAGATTGTATTTCATCACCGAGCCATGCCTGCCATTGCGGTCCCGCTCGAGCGTATAGACATCGCCCGGCACCGGGTTCGCCCGCGCCAGCACGGCATTGATCCGACCGAAATCCTCGCCGGTCAACGCCAGGCCCGGAATGGCGAGGTTTCGTTCCATGTGATTGCGATTGCGGGCACCGACGATCACCGCGGCAACGCCCGGCCGCTCCAGCACCGCGCGGCTGGCCACCGAAGCAATGTCGGTGCCATGCGCCTTTGCGATCGAATTGAGCGCCTTGAGCAAATCCTGAAAAAGAGCCCAACCGCCGAACTCGTCGACGATCAGCTTGTACTTGTTGATCGACCGGTTATCGAAGGGCGGCTCCGGCTCCGGCGCCCCGAGCATCCGCTCCGAAAACAGACCGCCGGCGACGGAGCCGTAGCAAAGGAGTTGCACGCCGGCCTTCTGGGCAGCCGCCGCAAGCGCGCGCTGCGGCCGATCGTCGACAAGCGAATACTGAACCTGCATCGACACCAGAGGCACGCCGGCATCGAGAATCCGCTGCATCTGCGCCGTATCGAAATTGGTGCCCCCGAGATTGGCGATCTTGCCCTGCTCACGCAGTTCGGCGAGCCAGCCGGCGACTTCAACCTGACGATCGATCTCATAGTCCCACCAGTGAAACTGCACGAGATCGAGCCGCTCCATTTTCAGGCGACCAAGGGACGTATCGATCGCCTTGGCTACGTCTTCCCGCGTCAGCGTGGCAAGATTTCCGAGATCCGGCACGAACTTGGTGTGCACCTTGATACCGGACAGGGCTTCCGCGCCTCGAACGCGTTGATATTCGGTGCGAAAGTCGCCGATCATCGCCTCCACGCCGGTATAGATGTCGGCACAGTCGAAGGTGGTGATCCCGGCATCGGCGAAGGCGATCATGTCCGCAATGCCGGCATTGCGGTCGACCGCCCCGTGACCGCCGGCCAGTTGCCAACCGCCCTTGATCACCCGTGTGATCCGGTGTCCCGGCGCCAGTTCAGTCTTTTCCATCATTGTCTCCCAATGGCACCGCGGTCGTGTCCGAATGGTTGAATCTGCGCAGCTTCGTTCGCGTGATCTTGAGCCGCGACGGGCAATTCGGATCCGGGCATGCGATCTCGGCGTCCGTGGTCATCCAGTCATTTTCGTGTGTCGGACGCTGCTTCGCCGCAAGCAGCGGCAGAACGGAGGCAAGTGAATAGATCGAGATGCCCTGGCCGGGCGGCAGATACAGCATTTCGCCACGCAACTCGAAACTGTCGCCGACAGTCGCCCCGCACCAGATCTTGGCGCCTTCGGGCGCAACAACCTCGACCTTCAGATCCCAGAGCTCGAAACCCTCGTCCTTGTTACCTTCGCTGCTCATGCGGCGTCCCTGCTCTGACGTTCCCAGAATTCCGGGCCCGCGCGTTCGAGAATGGCGAAAGCCTGGTTGATGTCCGCCCTCAATTCGGACGACACCCGCTCCGGGTCCCGCCGTTCGATCGCGGAAAGAATGCCGCGATGATAAAGCGTTGCCGAAAGGTCGATTTCCGGACTGTGCAACCGCGCTGCGGCACGGACGTAAGGTCCCGCCTGCATCCAGAGGCTTTCGACGATCGGCAGCAGCACCGGTGAACCGGCCGCGTTGTAAAGCTGAAAATGGAAGGCGTGGTTGAGTGACGCGATCTCCCGCGGGTCGCGGGTCGCTTCATAGGCGTCCGTGAGTTTCTTGATCTGCGAGATGTTCCCGGCCGTGAGGTTTGCAAGCGCCCGCGCCGCCAGTTCACCCTCGATCAACGCGCGCGCCTGGGAGATATCGCGCGCGCGCTCAAGCGTGATCAGCGGCACCCGCACCCTTCGGTTCGGCATCGCCTCGAGCGCCCGTTCCGAAACCAGGCGCGCGAGTGTTTCACGCACGGGCATGGAACTCACTGACATGCGGCGCGCGATATCGCCCGGCAGAAAAACCTCTCCCGCGTCGAAACTCCCCTGAATCAATGAAAGCCGGAGTTGTCCGTAGATCCGGTCCTGCACGGTTTCGCGTTCCACCGGCTCGAGTTGATCGAGACCGGGACCAGCAGCCCCTGGGCCGGTACGAATGCTCATCTTCCGTGCACTCCCTTGTCCGTTGACGTCTTTACAATAGACGCCGACCATGATCATGTAAATGATAATTGATACTTGATCAACTTTGGCTGAGCATATGTCGGAACAGGAACAGCGCCCGATCCTCGTCGCGAAGGATGTGACAAAATCCTTCGGAGGCCTGTGTGTCGTCAATTCCATGTCGCTCGACCTGGGGGCGCGCGAAATCCTCGGCGTGATCGGCCCGAACGGCGCCGGCAAGTCAACGCTCTTCAACCTCCTGGCCGGCGCCCTGCCCCTTGATGGCGGCAGCATACGGCTTGGCGAGACAGACCTGACCCATGCCCGGCCGGAGGCCCGGATCGGCGCGGGTCTCGGCCGAACCTTCCAGATTCCGCGGCCCTTTGCCCGCATGTCGGTGCTCGAAAACGTGATGACCGCCGCCCAGAAGCAGGATGGCGAACGCATGTTCGCGGCGCTGACCACACCATGGCGCATCGCCGGCCAGGAGCGCGCCAACGCGGCCCGCGCGCGTGAACTGCTGGATTTCGTATCCCTGTCCCATCTTGAGGATCAGCCGGCCTCGGTTCTGTCGGGAGGCCAGCGCAAGCTGCTCGAACTGGCGCGTGTGTTGATGGCCGAGCCTCGGGTGATCCTGCTCGACGAACCCGCCGCGGGGGTCAACCCGGCGTTGCTGGACCTCATCATCGAACGCATCGCCGACATCAATGCGCTCGGCATCGCCGTTCTGCTGATCGAGCACAACATGGAAATGATCGCGCGGCTGTGTCCGAGGATCATCGTGATGGCTGCCGGAAAGACCCTGGCCGTTGGCTCGCCGGCGGAAGTCACCAAACGCGCCGATGTGGTCGATGTCTATCTGGAGGGGATGCCGGCATGAGCGCCCTTTCCGTTGAAGGGCTGAAGGCCGGATACGATCCCGACCTCGCCATCGTCAAGGGAGTGGACTTTTCCGTCGATTACGGCGAAGCCGTCTGCATTCTCGGCCCCAACGGCGCCGGGAAATCCACCATGATAAAGGCCATCGCGGGACTGGTGCCGATTCTCGGGGGATCGGTAAACCTGGGCAAGAATTCTGTCGCCGGGCTTCCCCCCCATGCGCTTGTTCGTCAGGGCCTCGGCTTCGTGCCGCAGACCGAAAACATCTTCACCAGGCTTACCATCCTCGAAAACCTGCAGATTGCCGCCCAGCTTCTTCCCGCGCCCGACCGCCGGTCTCGAATCGACGCCATGCTGGACATGTTCCCTGACCTGGGCAGTCGTCCGGGCGAAATTGCCGGTGCGCTGTCAGGCGGACAACGGCAAATGCTCGCAGCCGCCCGTGCGCTTTTGACAGAGCCTGAAGTGCTGGTTCTTGACGAACCGTCGGCAGGGCTCTCGCCGAAACTGGTCGGACAGGTGTTCGAAACCCTGCGGCGGATCTCGGATGCCGGCGTCACACTGGTTCTTGTGGAGCAGAACGTACGCGCCGCGCTGGCGCTGACCGGGCGGGCCCTCGTTCTCGTGGATGGTCAACTTGCCCATGACGGGCCGACCGACGATCTGCGCGACAACAGGCTCTTGGGCGAGCTGTTTCTGGGCCACAGGGCGAAAGGGCCTTCGGCATGAATCCGCAGGCTTTCATCGACGGGCTGATCGCCGGCTCCACCATCGGTCTCGGTGCAATCGGGCTGACACTCGCCTATTCGATTCTCAGATTTGCCAATTTCACCCATGGCGACTTTCTTGCCTGGGGTGCCTATCTCACGCTGACCGTCTCGGGCCTGCTGGGAGGACTGGCCGCAGGTCTCGGCGCACCCGTCCATCCGTTCAGTTTCGGCTGGGGGCTACCGCTGGCGATCCTCGGCGGCGCCGCACTCACGGTCCTGCTTGCCCTCGGGCTCGACCGCATTCTTTTCGGACGGCTGCGGGCCCGCGGCGCAGACGTGATCATCATCGTGATGGCGAGCTTCGGCGCATCGATGGCATTGCGCTCATTGCTCGAGTTCATCTTCACCGCCAAGCCGGTCTATTTCACCAACGCGCTTCAGATCGCCAAGCCACTGGGTCTCGGTATGCGCGCCACCCCTGACCAGTTGCTGGTGATCGGCATGACCGCCGTTCTGGTCGTCGGTCTTCATCTCATCGTCACGCAAACGGCGACCGGCCGCGCCATGCGGGCTGTTTCCGAGAACCCGGCGCTTGCCGGGGTCTACGGGATCGACGTCGCCCAGATTGTTCGCATCACATGGGTGATCGGCGCGGGGCTGGCCTGCATTGCCGGCGTCATGGCCGGCCTTTTGGTGCAGATCCGCCCTTATATGGGTTTCGACCTCCTCCTGCCGCTGTTCGCCGCGGCCATTCTTGGCGGCATCGGATCCATCCCCGGCGCCATGCTGGGTGGACTGATCATCGGACTGGCCGAGGCCTTCACCGTCCAGATCATCGGGGCGGAGTGGCGCGCAGCGGTTTCCTTCATCATCCTGGTTCTGGTGCTGATGCTCCGGCCACAGGGCCTGTTCGGTCGGAAGGAGGCATAATGGAACTGATCGCTTATGCCGCCTTCTTCCTCACCGTGGCGATGACCTATGCCATCATCTGCTTGGGGCTCAACGTCCAGTGGGGGCAGACCGGGCTCTTCAATGTCGGTGTGGCGGGCTTTGTCGGCATCGGAGCCTATGTCTCGGGGGCGCTGACAACGCCGGAGACAATCGATCGCGTCGGCGGTTTCGATCTTCCGATACTGGTCGGTTGGGCTGCGGCGATGGCAACCGGGGCACTGCTTTCCTTGGCCGTCGGACTTCTGACCCTCAGAATGCGCGCGGACTATCTCGCGATCACCACCTTCGGGATTGCCGTTGCGCTTCAGCTCGTGTTCCAGAACGCGGAAAGCCTGACCGGCGGCGCGTTCGGCATGGCATTCATTCCGCGCCCCTTTGCAGCCATGCAGAGCGAGGCGATCATGTTCAATCTCGCCAATCTGGGCGTCACCTGCGCCGTGGTGCTGGTGCTTTACCTGCTGCTCGAGCATCTGGCGCGCAGTCCCTGGGGCCGGGCTCTCCGCGCCGTGCGCGAAGATGAGGTGGCAGCCCAGGCATTGGGCAAGAACCCGGTCTTTCTGAGACTTCAGGCCTTCGCTCTGGGTGGCGCGATCATGGCGCTGGCAGGTGCAGTGCAAGCCCATTTCATAGGTTTCATCGCCCCCAACAACTATCTGCCGATGATGACGTTCCAGGTCTGGGCGATGCTGATCGTCGGCGGCTCGGGCAACAACCGCGGCGCAATCCTCGGCGCGGTGCTGGTCTGGGCGATCTGGGCGTTGTCGGGGGCGCTGATATCGGAACTGTTTCCCGCCGATCAGCAGGCCCGCGCCGCTTCCCTGCAGATTGTCATCATCGGTGTCATGCTTTGCATCATTCTTCTGTGGCGGCCGCAGGGCATTCTGCCCGAAACCCGCTCCGTCTCGCGTCATCTGGGACGCCGCAACAAGGACCAGTAACCATGCAACCCGATCGCAAGGATCTCGCACCCGGACTTTCCATCAGCCGCATCCTGACAGGCCTCTGGCAGGTTGCGGATCAGGAACGCGACGGCAAGCAGATGGACCCCGTCACCGGCGCAGTTTCTCTCGCAGAGTATGCCAAGGCCGGTTTCGATACCTTCGACATGGCCGACCACTATGGCAGCGCCGAGCTGATTACCGGCGAGATGCTCAACCGCTGGAATGGTGAAACCCGACCAAGGGCCTTCACCAAATGGTGCCCCGAACCCGGGCCGATGACCCCGGAAATCGTTCGCGCGGGTGTTCAGGACCGTCTCGACCGGCTGGGTGTCGGGCGTGTCGATCTTCTGCAGTTTCACTGGTGGAGTTTCGAGCATCCGGCCTGGCTCGACGCCTTGCACGAAATGACAAAGCTTCGCGCCGAAGGGCTGATCGGCGAGATCGGCGTCACCAATTTCGATGCCGCCCATCTTGATCTGGCGCTCGCCGACGGCATTCCTTTGGTCTCCAACCAGGTGTCATTTTCGCTGATCGACCGGCGTGCGGCGGGACGGCTCGCCGAAACTTGCCGCAAGCATGATGTTCAGTTGCTCGCTTACGGAACGTTGTGCGGCGGGTTCCTCTCGGACCGCTGGCTCGGCAAGCGCGAGCCCGATACGATCGCCGACTGGAGCCGCTCGAAATATCTGCGCTTCATCAACACCGCAGGCGGTTGGGACGTGCTGCAAACGATCCTGCGCGCCGCCGGCGGCATAGCCCGCAAGCACGGCGTCTCGATCTCCAATGTCGCCACACGGTGGGTGCTCGAACACGCCCATGTCGCCGGCGTCATCGTCGGCGCGCGCCTTGGCGAAAACCAGCACCGCGACGACAATCTCAAGCTCTTCCAGTTCGAGCTGGATGCCGACGACCACGAAATGCTCGACCGCGCTTTCGCCACATCCGTCCCGATTCCCGGCGATTGCGGCGACGAGTATCGCGAGCCCCCGTTCCTGACAGCCTCGGGTGACCTGAGCCATCATCTGGCGAGCATGCCCACGGAGTTGGAGGCGGTCGATGATCCAGAGGTTCCGGGGCGCGCCCGGGTGTTCTCGGGTTCACTCTGGGAGCCGATTGCGGGCTATTGCCGCGCGTTGCGCGACGGGGACCGGATCGTCGTTTCGGGCACCACGGCCACCCACGGCGTGGACCGGACGGTGGCGCTCGACGATGCCGGCGCCCAGACGACCTACATTCTCGACAAGATTGCAGCCTCCGTGCGTGCGCTTGGCGGAGATCCCAAGGACATTCTGAGAACCCGCATGTATCTGCGCGGCGACGAGGATGTCGAAGCCGCTGCCCGCGCGCACGGGTTCCGCTTCACCACCAATCCGCCCGCCAACACCACATTTCTGGTCGGCAATCTGATCGGGGATTTCCGCGTCGAGATCGAGGCCGAGGCCGTGATCAGCGGAAAATTCCAGCCTTGACAGCCACACCGGACTCCGGAGAAACGATTATCAGGAGCCCGCCGTGCTTTGCGGGGTGCGGCGGATCAACGATTGAAGTGTGTAGACCAGCACTGCGATCCCGACAGCGCCCACTACGGCGACGCCAAGGAGCACGATGAGATCAATCGGGCCGCCAACGTCACGGAAGCCGGAATCGGTCACCGACTGGACGAACAGCACTGCGGCAATCGCTCCGAGGGGCATGGACAATTGCGCCAGCAGGAACTTCCGCATGGACATCGAGCGATCGCGTATCAGCACGTAGATATAGGCTGCGGTGATCCCCGTAGCCGCGAGTACCATTGTCCAGAACAGGCCGCGGCCAAAGATTTCCTCGAATACGGCAAGCATGGTTTCCAGTGTAAGTTCCTGCATTGATCCGCCTCCTCAGGCCTTGCCGCGCAGCATGGCATTGTACGTTGCCTTCAGCGCCACTTCCTTCATCAGCCAGCTGATCCAGAGCTCCTCCAGCGGCGCGATCACCCCCGGAAAGGATGGAACCAGATTGTTCTGATAGTCGAATTCGATCAGCATGGCCCGACCCACCCGCGTAATCAGCGGGCAGGACGTGTATCCGTTGTAGATTGCGGTTCCCTCGCGCCCGTCGATGGCCGCTATCAGATGGTCTTCGACCACCGGAACCTGCCATTTCACCGAAGCGGCCGTCTTGCCCTTTGGAACCCCGGCGACGTCGCCGAGCGCAAAGATTTCCGGATAGCGCAGATGGCGCATCGTGGAGGGATCGCATTCCACCCACCCCTGATCGGTCCACTTGTCCGACCAGGACAGCCCAGACTGGCGGATAACTTCCGGAGCGCGCTGCGGAGGGATGACATGCAGATAATCATAGGGCAGCTCCACCATCGATGTGACTTCCGCCGATGTGTTGGCGTCCGGCCTCGTCTGCGCGAAGCGCGCAAGTTTGCGGCCGGGGTCAATCGAAACCAGTTCATGCCGCATATGGGTGGCAATGCCTCGCTCTGAAAAGAGCATCCGCACCTTCTCGGCGACAATCGGCACCCCGAAAAGCGAGGCCTGGGGGGCGGCATAGTGGATTTCGTATTTGCCCGTCCCGGCAGTTCGGCTCGCGATGTCCTCGACCAGGAATGTGTGCTTGAGCGGTGCGCCCGCACATTTCATTTCCGTGGAGGGCCTGGTCATGAGAGCCACTCCACCCTCCTGCGTAAACTTGCGGGCAGCTTCCCACGTCCTGGCGGCATAGTCCGGGCCTCCATAGAGTGCGCCAATTCCGTTGGTGCCGACGAGATCGGGTGAAAATCCCTCGATAGCGTCATGATCGAGCACAAGACCGGGGGCCAGCACCAGAAAATCGTATCCAATTGTTTTGCCGGAGGCAGTCGACACGGTCCGCGCCACCGGATCGATACCAGCGGCCACCTCATTGATGTAGTTTATGCCGCCGGGCAGCCAGTCCGTGGTCTGGCTCACCGTGTAGGACGCAGGCTTCAACCCTGCCGCCACCAGCGACAATCCGGGCTGGTAGAGATGTTCCCTTCTGGCGTCGAGGACAGTGATCCGTGCGCCTTCCAACCGGTCAACCAGCCGATTGACCAGCGCCGTCCCGGCAGCCCCCGCGCCGATGATGACAATCCGTGCCGCTGTCTTGATCCTTGAGGCCTTGGCGGCAGTGCCGGACAGTGTTGCTGTCAAACCTCCGCCTGCGGCCAGAGCCAGAAACATGCGTCTGGAAAACGACATACTTGAACCGGTCATAAGAGAGTCCTCCTGTCCTCCCGTGTTCCTGCCACAAGGGAGGGGTCGGCGGCTTGATCTGGGTCAAATATATCTGATTATTACAATGTGTTGAGCGCCGCCGGTTCGGCTCTTGCATTCGCAACTCACCGGCTCACGGCGCCCTGCAGACTGCAATCCGGTTTGCCGGGCCCAACAAGGGGCCCGGCACGGATTCAGTCTCAGCGGTCAGGATTCAGGATGAAGTCGAAACTTGATTTCCATTGAGTGTCGCCGGGATCGCCGGGGACATAATCTGTCAGCAGCGATCCCTTGACCCCGAACACGGCGTCGGACGTCAGCCACGGATCATCCGCCACGAATGTGTGGGTGACCACTGTCTCGTAACCGTCTGCCGAAACAATGAAGTGCATGTGCGCAGGCCGGTTCGGATGGCGGCCAAGCGCCGCAAGCATCTGTCCGACCGGCCCGTCATCCGGGATCGGATAGGAAACCGGGCGTATGCCGCGAAATGCGTAGCGTCCGTCCTCGCCGGTTATGAACACACCGCGATTGTTCCATTTCGGCTGGATGTCGGGTTGCTGGACATCATAGTAGCCGTCCGAATTGTCGCACCACACGTCGAGTTTTGCATTTGAGACAGGCTTGCCGTCCAGATCGAGAATGCGCCCCTCGAAAAGGCAGCTCTCACCCTTGCCGTCGAGCGAGATATTGTCGCCCATGGCGCGCACCGGCGCGTCTTCGACATGGAACGGTCCGAGAACAGTGTTCTCGGTTGCGCCCGTTGGCCTGCGGTTGTTGACGGCGTCGACCAGCATCGACATTCCGAGCACGTCCGACAGCAGGATGAACTCCTGACGGTTGCCGTCGCACATCTGGCCGGTTCGGGTCAGGAAATCGATGGCCACGCCCCATTCTTCCTGGGTGAGTTCCACATCCTTTGCAAAGGCATGCAGATGCCGGACCAGCGACGCCATCACCTTGCTCAGACGCGGATTGACGTCCTCACCGACGCGGGCGTTGACGCTCTCGACCGAGGCGGCCTCGGTAAAATAATCGATACCTTTTGCGGTGCTCATGCCATTTCCCTCTTTGCCTGCGCGACGCTCGTCGCATCCCGGTCAAGAACCGAACTCAGCGCCCGCATCAACTCCCCCGCCGGATCGGCCGGCAGAGTGTTGGCGCGCCAGGCCACATGGTGGTCAGGCCGGACAAGGACACAGCCGCTCTCCGCTGTCTCGCGCGACGTCGCCCAATCGCCATGATGATCGACCCACTTCCTGCGCGGACCGATGACATGCACCTCGACGGGGACGCCGAGTGCGTCTCCGACGGCTTTCGCTGCTTCAATCCATCCCTCGCCGGAAATCCCGGTCAGCAGAGTGAACCGGCCCTTGCCGGCAAGATCCAGGGTCGAATGCCGCCTGCCGTCCGCATCATAGACCCAGGCATGGGGAAGGCGCGCGCCCGGCCACGTGGTCGGCTGATAGTGCAGTTCCGAATCCTTGGAGAAATCCGGTTCCGGCTGGCCGTCGGTGACCGCTGCCGCCGACTTGTAGCGCTGGTTCATTTCCACGCCGTGAGCATCGAATTCATACTTCTTGAAAGCCAGCGCCTTGCGCAGCGTCTCGCGCTGCTTCTCCGCAGCCTCGGTCGCGTCGCAGCGCGCATCCATGGACGCCTGGATCTTCTCGATGTCGGTTCCGCCATCCATGCCGAGCGCCTCGAAAATGGGACCGAACTCGCCGATCGACTGGTTCGCCCGGGTCACGATCTGTTTGGCAATGGGAGCGCGCTCCTGCGAATAGGTTTCCAAAAGACCCGCACCCGCCTGGCCCTTGATGACTGCCGCCAGTTTCCAGGCCAGGTTGAACCCGTCCTGGATGGAAGTATTGGACCCTAGGCCATTGGATGGCGGATGCCGGTGCGCGGCATCGCCCATGATGAAGACGCGGTCCTTCTGCATGTGCGTGGCGTACATGTTGTTGACGGTCCAGGTGTTGGCCGACAGCAGTTCGATCTCCAGATCGGGATCGCCGACCAGCTGCCGCGCCACGCCTGTGGCGATCTCCTCCGTCACTTCAGGCGCGGGTTCGTTGATGTCGTATCCCCACACGATCAGCCATTCGTTCCACGGCCTCACCATGCGCACCAGCCCCATTCCGATTCCGCCCACATCCGCGCCGGGCTGCATCACCCAATAAAGCACAGACGGCCGGTGGGCGACATATTTGGAGAGGTCGGCGCGGAACAGGATGTTCATCGACCCGCCCACGCCCATCTGCCCCTCGAACGGCAGGCCCAGATGTTCCGCAACCTTCGAGTTTCCGCCATCGGCGCCGATGAGATACTTCGAGCGAATGGTGAATTCCCTGCCTGTCAGACGGTCAAGGCAGGTCGTCGTCACACCTTCTGTGTCCTGAACGTGTGACCGGTATTCGGTCGACATGCGGGCTTGCGTGCCGCGCGAGCAGGCTGTCTTGAACAGCAACGGCTCCATGAGCGTCTGCGGAAGGTCGTTCATCATCGTCGGCGAAGAGAGGTGATGCTCGGCTCTGGAAAGAGGGTGACTGCCCCAGCTTTTCATCCGGCCGATTTCCTCGCCCGCCAGACTTTCACAGAAGACGTTTTCCCCCATCAGGTCCTGCTCGGTGCAGTGCATGTAGGCTTCTGCCTCGACCTCCGGTCCGAGATCGCGCAGGACCTCCATCGTTCGCTGGTTGGTGATGTGCGCCCGGGGAGTATTGGCAAGCCAGCGGTAGCGGTTGATCACCATGTTCTCGACACCGTAGGAAGACAACAGAGCCGCGGTAGCGGAACCGGCCGGGCCGGTCCCGATGATCAATACATCCGTTGTGATGTCCGCCATGATTATTCCTCCATTGATGAACTGGTCTGCCCGGCGCGCTCTACGCCTGAAAGGCGTCGCCGGATCGGAAACAACTGTATGCCGCTCTTGTCGCTGATCAGCCCCCATAGCCCGCGCGGGGCAAACAGCATGATGAAGATGCCGGTGAGGCCGAGCACGATCAGATACCAGGAGCCGTAGTCGGCAAAAAGCGTCTGCAGGGCAAAGAAGACCAGAACGCCGATAATCGGGCCTTCGATGGTCCCGATCCCGCCGATCACGACGATGAAGATAACAAAGGCGGTCCAGTCAATGACCGAGAACGCGCCGTCCGGACTGATGCGCCCGTTCTGCAGGAAAATCAGGCCTCCGGCCAGCCCTGTGCCGAAGGCGGCGATCAGAAACACGGCCCACTTCATTCGCGCGGCGTCGACACCGACGGATTGCGCTGCCTGCATGTTGTCGCGCACCGCGGCAAGCGCCAGACCGCGCTTCGTTCGCAGCAGCCAGTAGATCCCGCCGATGGTGGCAACGACCAGCGCCAATGCCAACCAGTAGGCAAGGATGTCGCGTGCTGCCGAGGCGCGAACGTCGAAGACCGCCTCGATCCACTCGACACCCCACATCGCATCACGGGCGTCGCGGGGAAGAGATGTGCCCGTGCCGCCGCCGACCGCTCGCCACTGGGCCACGACCAGCCGCACAACCTCCGCAACCACCCATGTTCCGATGGCGAAATAGGCGCCCTGAAGCCGGAACGCGAAAAATGCCGTCGGTATTGCCAGCACAAACGCCCCGAGGCCCGACAGGAGCAACGCGGCAATCGGGTTCCAGCCCGCCAGAATGACGGCGCCAAAAAGCATGTAGGCCCCGAAGCCGACAAAGGCCTGCTGTCCGACGCTGACCAATCCGCCATAGCCCGCAAGCAGGTTCCAGAACTGGGCCAGCACCAGCATGGTGAAAATGAAGAAAAGGTCCTGGATCAGTCCACGATCCGCGAAGGCGGGAAGAATGACCGCCGCAATCACCAGGCAGACCGCGACGATCGCGGCGTAGGTGGAGGTTCGGGTTCGGGTCGAGACGGTATAGGATTCTACGCGCATCAGTCGGTCGCCCTCGGAAACAGTCCCCGCGGGCGAACCAGGAGGACCAGCAGGAATGCCAGATGTCCGGCAAGAATTTGCCATTCGGGGTTGATGGCCGCGCCAAGTGTTTGGGCCACGCCGATGATGATCCCGCCGGCAAGCGTGCCCCACAGCGACCCGAGACCGCCGATGATGACGGCTTCGAATGCGTAGATCAGCCGGGCCGGACCGATGGACGGATCGAAATTCGAGCGTGTCCCCAGATAAAGCGCCGCGATGGTCACCACGATCATCGCAATGCCGGTGGCCTGCGCAAAGACACGTTGCGGCTTGATGCCCATGAGGCTTGCCGTCACCGGATCGTCGGAGGTCGCACGGAAGGCGCGGCCCAGCGAGGTCCGGTAAAACAGCCATTGCAGCGCAAGGATCACCCCGATGGCCGAAAACAATGTGAGAAGTGGCATTACCCCGACCGTTACCGGTCCGATAGGCAGCGAGGCGGTTTCAAGCGAGCCTGCCGGTATGCGGCGGCTGTCGGCTGAAAAACCTTCCTGGAGCGCATTCTGAATCACCACCGAAAGGCCGAAGGTGACAAGCAGCGGCGGCAGAATATCCGGACCGATCACCCTGTTGAGCACATGGCGCTGCAGGCCGTAGCCCACGGCGAACATGATTGGCGTTGCAACGAGCGCTGCAACGAACGGGTGCAGGCCGAGCATGGTGACGATCACAAGCAGGAGATAAGCCGCAAGCACGATGAGATCTCCGTGCGCCAGGTTGACCAGCCGCATGATCCCGAACACCAGCGAGAGGCCGGCGGCAAACAGGGCGTACAAGCCTCCCAGCAGGATTCCCTGCACGATTGTGTCCACCCAGATCATTCGCCAACTCCGAAATAGGCCTTGTGTATCGCCTCACGGCTCAGATCGCCGGGCTTTCCTTCGAGGGTCACCTTGCCTTCCATCATGCAATAGACGCGATCGGCGACCTTGAGCGCCTGGCCAATGTCCTGTTCGACGACAATGACGGAAGCCCCGGCCTTCCGGATTTCGGGAAGTGCCGCATAGATGTCGCGAATGATGACGGGCGCCAGGCCGAGCGAAAGCTCGTCGCACAACAAGACCCGCGGGTTGCTCATCAGGGCCCGTCCGATGGCGACCATCTGCTGCTGCCCCCCCGACAGGGCGTTTCCGGGCGTCTTGCGGCGCTCCTTGAGCATCGGAAACATGGCGTAGACCGCATCAAGATCCCAACGGCCGTTGCCGCTGCTGCGATAGGCGCCGATCTGGAGGTTCTCTTCGACACTGAGCGAGGGGAAAAGGCGGCGACCCTCCGGAACCATCGAGATGCCGCGGGCGACGATGTCATCGGCATGAAGCGCCCCGATAGGCTGTCCATCCAGCACGACCATCTCCGGATCCTGGCGCAGGACGCCTGCAAGCGAACGCATGAGGGAGGACTTGCCAGCCCCATTTGCGCCGATGATGGCGACGCATTCCCCCTCATCAAGCGTAATGTCCACGCCGAACAGGGCCTGGAAGTCGCCATAGTGGGCGGTCAGGCCGTGGGTTTGAAGAAGCGCCATCAGACCTCGATCCCAAGGTAGATTTCCTGAACGTCACTCGACGCCATAATGACCTCCGGCGCCCCCAGACCGATTATCTTGCCGAAATCAAGCACCAACAGCCGCTCGACCACGCGGTTGAGCGCATGCAGCACATGTTCGATCCAGATGATAGTGACCCCATCGCCGTGAAGAGACCGGATGGTCTCAACCAGTGCGATGCACTCCCCCTCCGTCAAACCACCGGCGATCTCATCGAGAAGCAGCAGTTTCGGATTGGTCGCCATCGCTCGGGCCAGTTCAAGCCGCTTGCGCTGCAAAAGCGAAAGGCTCCCCGCAAGTGTATTGGCGGAACCGATCAGTTCGGTGCGTTCGAGAATTTCGACGCACTCGAGCTCCGCCTCGCGTTCGCTGCAGGGCCGGCCATGGGTGGCCGCAACGAGAAGATTTTCGAACGCGGTCAGCTTGTCGAATGGCTGCGGGATCTGGAAAGATCGTCCGACGCCTGCGATGCAGCGCTGCATTGCAGGCACCCTTGTCACATCTACGCCCATGAAGCTGATCGAACCGCTGTCGGGACGAATGTTGCCGGTGATGAGATTGAAAAGGGTCGACTTGCCTGCCCCGTTCGGCCCGATGATCCCAAGCGCTTCACCCGGCGGAACTTCGAATGTCACGTTGTCCGTCACCTTCAGCGCGCCGAAACTCTTCGACACCCCCTCGAGTTTCAGGATCGGTTCCGCCGGATTGATCATGGGGCTGCCCTCAGGCCAGTTTCGCGGTCATCTCGACCAGGCGCTTTGCCTGGTGCGAAACCGATGCCTTGCCCTTGTCGCTGATGGCGCCGGGCTCCATGGAGAAACCGTAGGGATTGCCACCGGTCTCGAAGAGGCTGCCGTCGGTGTACCCGGGGGCTACGATGATGGCGCCCCAGTGCATGACCGTGGTGTAAAGCCCGATCAGTGTGGTTTCCTGGCCGCCATGCGGATTCTGTGCACTGGTTGTTGCGGTGAAGGTCTTGTTGGCGAGCTTGCCCTCCATCCACAGCGGACCGAGCGTATCAATGAAGGCGCGAACCTGGCTCGGCGCAGATCCGTAACGTGTCGGCACACAGAAGAAATAACCGTCGGCCCACAGCATGTCGTCATGGCTGATCTCTTCGATCGATGAGGCTCGCTCCACCTGTTCCTTCCAGGCATCCTGACCTTCGACCACCGATTGGGGTGCGGTTTCGGCAAACCTGCGGAACCGGACTTCGGCGCCGGCAGCCTTTGCAGCCGTCTGCGCGGCCTCGGCGACACCTTGGTTTGTGCCATAGGTGCTGTAGAACGCGACCAGTATCTTCGCAGTTGTCATGCCTGTCTCCTTTGTGAACGTTGCCGAGGCGGATGCCGCAGGGGAAATTGTGCCGCTCCGCTCTCGCGGGGCGGCACGGTTCATGTTCAGGACAGCGCTTCCATTACACCCTGTGTCGGAATGTTCGGCGCTGTCTTGTTGTCGACGACCACAAGCTCGAATGTACCGTCATCCTTGCGGCGCCACTGCCCGCCGACCAGCGGCGTCTTGCAGACGTTCTGAGCCGCAAAGGGCGGAACCCCCTCGCCATTCCAGGCAACGCGGCCGACGATCGTATTGACATCGCTGGATGCAATCGTTTCGGCAACTCCTTCGGGATCGGTCGGGTCTTCGGCGCGCTTGATCACGTCCGCCGCCATTTCAAACAGCGAATGGACAAAGCCGATCGGCTGGGTCCACGGACGTCCCGTGGCCTCGGTGAACGCGGCGGCGAGTTCGCCGCAACTCTGACCGGTCAGCGACGATGTGAACGGATGGTTTGCCGACCACCAGACCTCGGATGAAAGGTTGTGGCCCGATTCTCCGAGCGTCTCCACCGATTGCGGGAACAGGATTGCCTTGGCGACGGTAATCGCCTTGGGCGAGAACCCCTGCTGGATCGCCTGGTTCCGGAACGTGGTGAAGTCGGGCGGGATCACGACACCGGTGACGATGTCGACATTGGCCTGCTTGAAGGCGTTGATCTGCGCGGTGAAATCATCGGTGAGGTTCTGGAACCGCCCCGGATCGACGGTCTCATAGCCTGCGGCCTTGAAGCCGGGCGCCACACCGACATTCGGATCGCCCCAGGCGTTGCCATCGGCATCATTGGGGAACAGGCCGCCGACCTGCTTGTTGGTGTCGAGCTGGTTCCACATGTTTGTGAAGACGGCGATGACGTCTTCCAGACCCCAGAAGTAATGATAGGTGAAATCGAAAGGCTTCCAACTTTCCGGGTCGCCCGGATTTCCCTGCTGGCCGATGAACCAAGGCTGCCAGGGCGCCTTCGTCGAAATGGTCGGCACACCCTCGCTTTCGCACACTGTCGAGACTGGGTTGGTGGTCTCCGGCGTAGAGGCCACCAGCATCAGGTTGATCTCTTCGTCGATGATCAGTTCCTGCGCCACATCAGCGGCACGGTTGGGGTTGGACTGGCTGTCCTTGACGATGACTTCGACATCCATGCCCTGTTCGGCCGCATAGCGGTTGAACATTTCGATGGTGAAGGCGTCGGCCTCCGCGAACCCGGCCAAGGGGCCGGTCTGCGGGCTGACATAGCCGATGCGAACCTTCCTGTTCTGCGCGATGGCCGGCATGGCCAGTCCGCCTGCTGCGACGACGAGACCACCGGCGGCGGCCGTCTTGAGAATGCGTCTGCGTGAAATCATCTGCTTATCCTCCCATGAATGTTTGCTTCAGTCTTCGGGCCTCTGCCCCTCCCAGGCGGCCTGCAGCAGGGCGCGAATGTCGTCCCGCGTGAATGGCCTCGGATTCTCGTAGGAATTCTGCACGGCTATCTCCGCCGCCTTGTCGAGGTCCGCTTCGCTCAAGCCGAGATCGAAAAGCCGCAAGGGCGCACCGGCCGCCTTGGCGAAGTCCCACAGCCCCCCGCCCGGGGTGGAGCCGAAAATCCCCCGCATCGGCTCCAGCGCATCGGTCCCCGCCGCATTGAAATGCGTGGTGTGCGGCACCAGAATGGCATGGGTCTCCGCATGGGGCGTATTGAAACTCCCGCCGATCGTATGGGCAAGCTTGTGGTGCAGCGACATCGCGACATATCCCAGCGCCGTCGAGCACAGCCACGCTCCGTACAGCACCAGCCCGCGCGCTTCGCCGTCGCGTGGTGCATCGCGCAGGACCGGCAGTCCGGACTTGAAAGCTCTCATGGCCTCCACAGCCATCAGGCTTGTTACCGGATTGGCGTCGGGCGCATAGAGCGCCTCGACGGCGTGTGCGATCGCGTTGAGTGACGACGTCACTGTCATGTCGGCCGGCAATGTCATTGTCAGATCGACATCATAGATAACCGTCTCGGGCCGGATCGAGGCATCGCGACGCGTGGTCTTCCTTCCGTCCCGGGTCTCACCCAGGATATCGGTCATTTCCGAGCCGGCATAGGTCGTGGGAATCGCGATCTGGTTGACGCCGGTGCGTGTCGCGATGGCCTTACCGAGCCCGATCGTCGAGCCGCCGCCAATCGAAACCACGCAATCGGCCTTGCTCTGTGCAAAGGCGTCCAACGCTCTTTCAGTCACCTCGACCGGCGTATGCATCGCGGCTTCGCAAAACGTCCCCGCCGACAATCCACCAAGACGGGTCGCCAGCGCCCGAGCGTCATCGGACTGGTTCGGCGTCGAAAGCACCATGGCCCTCTTGCCGCCCAGACGCTCCACCTCATCCGCCGTGCGGGCAAGCGTCCCGGTCCCGAACACGACGCGGGTGGAAATGCCGGGAAATGTGAAGCCATCCGTCGGCAGTTTCATGTCGAGTACTCCGGCATGTCCCGGCCTTCGACAACCGCTGTCAGCAGGCCCGAAAAGGCCTTGATTTCATCGTCGCAAACCAGATGCTCCCGTTCGGGAAAAATCTCCGAGTGCACCCGCGCGCCCTTGCGGGTGAACGCCTCCCGTGCCTTGTTCCAGGCCCAGAGCGGCACCCAGGGATCCTCATCCCCATTGGAGGCGTAAACCGGAATCGAAGCCCGGAGATTTTCAGGAAGGGCATCGTCGGACGCGCCAACCCTGCACCCGGTCAGAAGTACCGCCGCATCGGCCCTGCCACCACGGAGCAGATACTCGACCGCCAGGCAGGCGCCTTGCGAAAACCCGGCGATGATCAGCGGCCTGCCGGAGAGCTTCCCGCCCGCCAGCGCGACCTCCGTCCGGACCAGAGACAAGGCGTCGTCCAGCTGGGCTGCGGTGGCCGGCGTCATTCCGTCCACCGCCCGGGCATCATACCAGGCTGATTTCGGCGCTTCAGGCAAGACAAAATGAATGTCCGGCGCGTCTATCCGTGAGATCACGTCGTCAATCATCTGCGCGGCGCTCTGTCCGCGACCATGCAGGAAGATGCAGGCCGCACGCGCGGATCCGATCGACGCTCCTGATGTCAAGCTCTGCGCCATCATTCAGCCTCAGGCGTTCTGGAAGCTGGCGGGCTCAAGACCTGCCATCAACTCTTCGCGGCGGTCCTCGAACCAGGGCGGGAACACGAGCGTGGTGCCGATCGCATCTGCGGGCTCGTCCTTGGCCCACCCCTCAGGCACCGTCCAGGCAATCTCGAACAGGGCCCCGCCAGGCGAGCGGACGTAGCAGGACTTGAAATAGTTCCGGTCCTTCTGTTCGGATATGTCGGTGAAGCCCAGGCCCTCGATATGAGCCCTGAGCTTGAGCTGGTTTTCCTCGTTTCCGGTGTTGAGTGCGAAATGGTGAATCGTACCGCCCGAAAGTGTCCAGGTTCCCTGTGGCTGATCCCTGATCTCGGTGACTTCCACGACGCTTGTCGGGCCATTGGCATTGGGCACTTCATAGGCCATGCCGTCCGCATCATCCGCCATCTTCTTGAGCGGCAGTGCAATGGTCAGGAAGTCGTCCATGGCATTGCGATCGGTAACTGCGATCACGCCGCCATAAATGCCCTTGATGGCGTGCTCGGCGGAAAGGCCCTGGGCCTCGTTGACGATGGGGGCGCGATTGTCAGCGGGGTTTTCCACCAGCTGCAATTCTATGCCGCATGGGTGCGTGAACTCGACCCGGTCAATGCCGAAGCGGTTGGTCTTTCGGGCTGCGATGCCGCGCTCGCCAAGACGGTTGACCCAGAAGTCCGATGCGCCGACCGGGATCGACTGCTGGACCACCTTCGACTGGTTGGTGCCCCTGCGTCCGTAGATTCCCGGCTTGCGGAACGGAAAGGTTGTGATGATCGTCGACTCATCGCCGTTTTTGGCGCCGTAGTAGAGGTGGTAGACCGGAATAGTGCCATCGAAAAGAACGGTTCTCTTGACCGAATAAAGGCCCAGCACCTTCGTGAAAAAGTCGTAGTCCTCCTGTGCACCGTCCGTGCTCATTGTCAGGTGATGATAACCGCTGATCTGCGACACTGTCTCTCTCCCAGGTTTCATGTCTGTTGATGATGAAGCTGCTCTTTGGCCAGCGTGAAGGTGAAATGGCAGGCAAACCCTCCGTCCTTCGAACCGTCAAAATCGGCCAGAAGCGCCGGATCTTCTGCAAACAGCGGATCGGCGCCGATGGCGGAATCGCTCCGGTCGAAGACATGTGTAATCAGGGTCTGGTAGCCCGATGCGGAGATCCGGAACTGAAGATGGGCAGGCCGGACCGTCGGCAGTCCGAGCCGGCGTAACAGCCGTCCGACCGGACCGTCATCGGGGATACGGTAGCCGCGCGGGCGAACCGTGGCGATGCGCACGCTTCCGTCGGGCCCCGAGGTGAAGGTTCCACGAAGGTTGAATTCGGGTTGCACATCCGGGGCCTGGTTCTCATAAACCCCGTCGCCATTTGCATGCCAGACCTCGATGCGGGCGCTTGGAACAGGCTTCCCGTCGCAATTCGTGAGTTGCGCCGTAAACACGAGCGGTGTCCCTTTGCCGTCAAGGCAGATGCTTTCACGATCGGCGCGGCGTGGCGCGCCGGGGCGGTAGAAAGGTCCGGCAAGCGTATTCGGCGTAGCGCTTTCCGGCAGCTGGGCGTCACGCCTTTCGAAGGCGCTGGTCAGGCCGAGAACATCGGCAAGCAGCACCCATTCCTGACGCCGCTCCGAACATGTTTCGCCAACTTCGGTAAGAAAGCCGATAAGCGCCTTAAGTTCCGCACGGCTCATGTCCGTTCTGTCGGCAAGATCGGCGAAGCCGCGCAGAAATTCGCAGATGAGCAGCGCCAGCCGCTGGTCAGGAGCATTGTGAAGCCGCTCGGCAAACGCTATTGCCGCGCTCTTCATGGTGGCGTCTGTCGTGCGGACATCCATCCTTTTGCTCCTCCTCAATCATGAGTATAGGAGGCACATGAGCGGTCTCTATTATTTCTTTTGGTCTTAGTATAACATATTGATATGAAGTTTGACGAAAAGCATCTCACCCAGTTGGCGGCCGTCGTGGAAACCGGCAGCGTGACCGAGGCTTCCCAGTTGCTCGGCCTGTCCCAGCCCGCTGTCTCCCGCACACTGTCGACCCTTGAGAAGCGGGTCGGCGAACCGCTATTCAAGCCGGGCAAGCGTCCGCTCGAGCCGACGGTGATCGGCCAGCAGTTGGCCGAACATGGCCGTGTGATCCTCGAAGCGTCGCGCCGCGCGTCGGAAACGATCCTTGGATTTCGCGCAGGCTCGAACGGCACGGTGCGCATCGCCGGCGTCCCGTTCTTCATGGATGCCTTCATCAGCCGGATGATTGGCGAGTTCCAGGCCCGAGAACCGGACATCCGGGTAGATCAGTCCTACGGAAACCTGCCTGATCTCGGCACCGGGCTGGTGGCAAATCAGCTTGATCTGGCCATATGCCCGCTCGGGCTCGTGGATGCGGCGAAGGGCCTGACCTTCACGCCGATCCTGCCGGGCCGCAACATCGTTGCCTGTCGGGTCACTCATCCGTTGCTCAGCCGCCGCCGCCTGAGCACCAGTGATTTGATCGACTACCCGTGGATCGCCCCTCTGCCCGGATCGCCGCTCCTTGCCGACCTTCATGCCATTCTGCTGTCGATCGGTATGACCGAGATCAGCATACGCTACTCCGGCGGCTCACTCCTGTCGGTGTTCAACTACCTTGAAGAAAGCGACGCGCTGACGGTGCTTCCGCATTCGGTGGTCTTTGCCCACCGCAGAGACCGCAAGGTTACTGTGCTCCCGGTCGAAATCCCCCAGCCGACACGAACACTCGGCATTCTGCGGCTTGAAGGCCGTCCTAGGATCCCCGCCGCCGAAAAACTGGCCCGCCACATCTCGACCCGGTTCGACGACCTCCGCCAATTGATCAAGCGCCATGAGGATGCTGTCGTATGGGGCAACAGTCCCCCTTGAGCGGTGGCCAATGCTCAAGGTGAGATTCCACGGGCATTCGTGGCGCTTCTGGCGCGGGTTCCATCGGATCGTTGGGGTGAGGCGGTTGAGGTCTCGGAACCGGTTGCGTTTCTTTGCAGCGATCTTTCGCGCTTCATTCACGGAAGTGTGGTTCCGGTGGATGGCGGCTGGCTTGCGCGTTAG